>JANQMJ010000025.1 GCA_028280115.1 Parvularculaceae bacterium | reverse complement strand
GCCGGCCATGATGAGTTCGTATCCAACGATAACGCCGTCATCCCGGATGCCCCGCGCGCGAATGCGCGCAAATTATCATATGACCGCCTTCGCGGTCGGGGCAGCATGAAATGCTGCTTTGCTGATCCGGGATCCATGGAACGACATCGCCGCGGCGCTCATGCGCAGGGCGAAAAAAATCGCGTCTCGCGCGGGCTCTTTGACATTGTGAACATCGCTTCCGACCGGCGCGGCGCATCCGGCTGCGCTCAACGGGAAGGCTTTGCCTGCCTGGCGCCGCAGCCGTCATCCCGTGCGCGCTGCAGCGTGAAACGCTGCTGCGCAGGCTCCGACAATTGTCGGGGCGGATCGCCTGAAACAAAGTCGGCGCAGGCCGATGGCGGTCCCGTGTCGGCAGCGCGTCATTTCATGTCGCGCAGCGCACGGGATGACGTGGAACAGTCGCGAAATGGCGCCCCACATTTCGGGTTTTTTGGCTTGAAACCGGGAAAGTCTCAGGACGCGAAGGGCGCAAATGGCGCCCCGCTTTTGAAAGCCGGCGGAGGACCGACGCCTCGAGCGATAGTAGCAATCGCCTTTTACGCTTATTGCCCCATCACATCCTTCAAGGCGGCGGCGAGATATTCCGCATTGCCCTCATGGACGCCGCACAGATTGATGCGGCCGGCGCCGACGATATAAACGCCGTGACGCTCCTTTGCGGCCGTGACGCTTTCTTCGGTCATCGGCAACAGCGAAAACATGCCGCGCTGCTCGGCGATGTAGGAAAGCCGGTTGCCCAGACCCACGGCGCTTGCAGCATCGACCAGCAATTGCCGGTTGCCCCGAACGGTTGCGGCCATCGCCGCCAGTTCTTCGCGCCACAGGGCTTCGAGTTCCGCGGAACCCAAAATTTCCGCAACGATCAGCCCGCCATGGGCCGGGGGCATGGAATAGTTGCCCCGCGCCACATTGATCGCCTGGGAGCGCAGCGCATCCGCGCGCTCGGCGGTTTCGCCGACCAGGATCAGCGCGCCGGTGCGTTCGCGGTAAAGGCCGAAATTTTTCGAACAGGAAAAGGTGATCAGCGCTTCGGGCAGGCGCCGCGCCGCTTCGCGGACGATATAGGCGTCCGCGTCGAGATCTTCCACAAAGCCGATATAGGCGCAGTCGATGAAAGGCAGGAAACCGCGCTCCTTGGCGGCGTCGAAAACCGCATCGATCTGCGCGCGCGAAAGATCCGCCCCCGTCGGATTGTGACACGGCCCGTGCAGCAGCAGGACGTCCTGGGGCCCGAGTTTTTTCACCGCCGCCAGATAGGCGTTAAAATCGATCGCCGAGGCCGCCGCGTCATAATAGGGGATCATCTCCAGCGCGTAGCCCGCGGCGCCGAACAGCGGCGTGTGATTGGCCCAGGTGGGCGCGCCGCTGACGATACGGCGCGCGCTGGTGCGTTTTAACAGTTCCGCGCCGACCCGCAGCGCTCCGCATCCGCCCGGCGTTTGGATGGCGGCGCATCGCTCCGCGCTCAAGGCTTCGCTGTCGGCGCCGAAAACCAGTTTGAGTACGGCGTCGGTAAAACCCGGCGCGCCGGTGGTGGGCGTATAGACCTTGGTGGTTTCCGATTCGACAATGCGCGCCTGGGCCTTTCTGACCGCTTGCATAACCGGCGTGAGGCCTTCGGGCGTGCGAAAGACGCCGACGCCGAGGTCAATCTTTTGCGCGCGTTGGTCTTTCTTGAAGGCCTTGCTGATGCCGAGAATGGGATCTTCAGGAAGCGCCGGTAATTCTGAAAACATAAGGATGCTTTCGTGCGTTATGGGGACCGATGGGCGTCTAATCGCCCGTCAGACAAAAAAAGTCCAGCCATTCAGATCGGCAAGGTTGTGGTGAACTTATGCTCGCGCAGCGTGATATTCGAGGATGCCGAGGCGACGCTGGGATGGGCCAATATGCGGTCCATGAGCAGCGCTTCATAGGCCTTTATATCGCCGACGCGAATGTTGAGGATGTAATCGTTCGGCCCGGTGATGGAAAAGCACTGCATGATTTCCGGCGTGGTTTCGACGAGTTTTTCAAACGCGCGGCGCTGCTTGGAATCATGGGCGACGATATTGACGTACACAAAAGCACAAACCGACATCCCCACCGCTTCGGGATTAAGCACCGTCACCCGGTTGCGAATGACGCCGCCGGCTTCGAGCTCCTTCAGCCGGCGCCACAGCGTGGTGTGCGAAATCGAGGTTTTTTCCGCGAGTTCTTCCAGCGTCAGGGTGGCGTCGCTTTGGATGGCGCGGAGGATTTCCAGATGGGAGTCGGTCAATTCCATAATTGATAGTATTTCCATAAAATTCTGAATAATGGAATAATTATTTCAATAATTACCCTATTTGCGGACAAAATGCAATGAAGTACCCGTTAATTCGGGCGAAAAGCGAAGGGGAACAACCGCCGGAAGGCGCTGGATTAAGAAAGGCCGCCGCGATGGGGCGAGAGCAGACGGCGCGCGCCGCATTTGATCTTCATGAAGACGAAGCGGGCGCCGCTTATGACTGGAAGCGGATTGCTTATGTGGTTTGCTTGTCGCGCGCGCTTGACGCGCTTGAGGAAACCAAGCTCGTTCCCGAAAAAAAGGTTCTCTATCAGTTTTCCGCCCGCGGCCATGACATGGCGCAGGTTCTGCTCGGCGTGCGGCTGACCCATCGCCATGACGCGATCTGCGGTTACTATCGTTCGCGGCCGATCCTGTTGTCCCTCGGCGTCGATCCGGTCGAGGCGCTGCGGTCCAATCTGGCGCGAGAAGGGGGCTATTCCGGCGGCCGGGATATCGGCGTCGTGTTCAATTATCCGAACAAGGACGGTCCCTCGGCGTTGCCCATGTGCGGCGGGGTCGGCGCGCAGTTTACGCCCACCGCCGGGTGGTCGCAGGCGCTCACCTATTTTCGGGAAACGCTCGGCGATAACGCCTATGAAGGCGCGATCGGCGTCGTGCTCGGCGGCGAGGCGTCGGTGGCGACCAACGGTTTCTGGTCGGCGCTGACCATGGCGACGACGCTGAAACTGCCCATGCTGTTTTACATCGAAGACAATGGTTACGGCATTTCCGTGCCGTCGCATTTCCAGACGCCGGGCGCAGATATCGCCGCCAATCTGCAAAGCTTTAAAAATCTGAAAGTCCTGTCCGGCGACGGAACCGAACCGCTGGAAGCGGCCGGCCTGATCGGGGAAGCGGTCGATCATGTGCGCGGCTGGGCCGGTCCATGCCTGTTGCGCCTGACGGTGCCGCGTCTTCAGGGCCACAGCTTCCAGGACACCCAGACCTATAAATCCGACGTGCTGGTTGAAAAGGAATGGGCGCGCGATCCCTTGCCCAAGCTCAAGGCCCATCTCGTCCCGGAGCAGATCAGCGAAAGCGAGTGGGACGACATGGAAGCGCGCGTTGCCCGCGCCGTCGAAGCCGCGCGCGAAAAGGCCGAAGCGATTCCAGTTCCCGACCCGGCGACGGTCACGCATCATGTGTTTTCCGGCGCCGAACCGCAGATCATGGGCGGCCTGCGCGGGGCTGCGACCCTGCCGGCGGGATCGTCCGCGCCGAAACCGGAAGGCCCGCGGATCAACATGGTCACCGCGCTTCGCCGCACGCTTGATCATGAGCTTAAGGTCAATCCGAAAATGGTGCTGTTCGGCGAAGATGTGGGGCCCAAGGGCGGCGTTCACGCGGTCACCCTTGGCCTGCAGGAAAAATACGGCGCGGCGCGCGTTTTCGACACCAGCCTATCCGAGGAAGGCATTATCGGCCGCGCCGTGGGCATGGCGTTAGCGGGGTTGCTCCCCGTGCCTGAAATCCAGTTCCGCAAATACGCCGATTCCGCGGTCGAGCAGATCAACGATTGCGGCACCATGCGCTGGCGCACCAATAACCGTTTCGCCGCGCCTATGGTCGTGCGCATGCCAGTGGGCTTTTTCAAATGCGGGGATCCCTGGCACAGCCAGACCAACGAGGCGCAGTTCGTTCATTCACCGGGCTGGAAAGTCGCGGTTCCGTCGAACGCTGAAGACGCCGTCGGGCTGTTGCGCGCGGCGCTGCGCGGCGACGATCCGGTAATGTTTTTCGAACATCGCGCGATGCTAGACGATATCTGGGCGCGCCGGCCCTATCCTGGCGACGACTATGTGCTGGACTTCGGCAAGGCGAAAACCACCATGGAAGGCGAAGATCTGACGATTGCGACCTGGGGCGCCATGGTCAAACGCTGCGAGGAAGCGGTAAAGGCGTCGGGCCGCTCTGTCGATGTCATCGATTTGCGCACGCTGGTTCCCTGGGACCGGGACGCGGTGCTGGCGTCGGTCAGAAAAACCGGGCGCTGTCTTATCGTGCATGAGGATTTGCGATCGGCGGGTTTTGGCGCGGAAATCGCCGCGGTCGTCGCCGACGAGGCGTTTCTCGATCTGGACGCGCCGGTCTCGCGTCTGACCATGCCGGATGTGCCCAGTCCGCATAATCCCGCTTTGCTTGATGCGGTCGTGCCGGGCGTTGACGACATACGCGCCAGGATCGAAGACCTCTGCGCGTTTTAATCGGCGGGAATGGTCATGACACAGACGATAGACGTAACCGCGCCGATTGAGCAGGAAGGCACGAAAAGCGTCGTCAAAAGCTGGTATATCGGCGTCGGCGAGGCGGTGCGCGAAGGCGATCCGCTGGTCGAACTTGAAACCGACAAGGTCGCCGTCGAGGTGCCGTCGCCGGCGAGCGGCGTATTGGCTGAAATCCTGATCGACGCCGACGGCGAAGCCGCGCCCGGCGCGGTTCTTGGCCGGCTTTCCGGCGGCGCGGCGGTCAAGCCGGCTGGGCCTCAAGAACAAAAAAGTGCAAACGGCGAACTCGCGAAACCGGCGCCGGCGCTGAAAGCCGGCAATGGCGAGGAACCCCGTCTCTCGCCCGCCGTGCGGCGGCTGGTCCGCGAATACGATCTCAATCCGGCGGAGATCGAAGGCACCGGCAAGGGCGGACGGCTCACCCGCGGCGACGTGCAGCTATTCCTGGAACGCGGCGCGGGCCAATCGCCCAAGGCGCCAGCGGCGAAACCGAAAATCGATCCCGGCGGGGAGGCGATCGATACCGAACTTGGGCCCGCACGGCGCATTCCCCACGACACCATGCGCCGGCGCATTGCCGAGCACATGTCACACTCGGTTGCGGTCGCGCCCCATGTCACCGCGGTTTTCGAAGCGGATTTTTTCGCCATTGCGGCGCATCGAAGCGCTCATAAGAACGACTACGCAAGGCGCGGCGTCAAGCTGACCTACACCGCCTATATGGTCGCGGCCGCCGCCGAAGCGATGAAAGCTGCGCCGCGGGTCAACAGCCGCTGGCATGACGATTTCCTCGATGTCTATGACGACATCAATATCGGCGTCGGCACGGCGCTGGGCGAGGAGGGGCTGGTCGTTCCCGTGATTTCCCAGACGCAGACCAAATCCCATTTCGGCATCGCCAGGGAATTGCAGGAGCTTACCGACAAAGCTCGCAGCGGCGCGCTTTCCCCCGCCGATCTGCGCGGCGGAACGTTTTCGATTTCCAATCACGGCGTCTCGGGTTCGCTGGTCGCCTCGCCGATCATCATCAACCAGCCGCAATCGGCGATCCTCGGCGTCGGCAAGCTGGAAAAGCGCGCCGTGGTGCGCACGGTCGACGGCGTCGATTCGATTCAGATCCGGCCCATGGCCTATGTTTCGCTGACCATCGATCACCGCGTCCTCGACGGCGCCCAGACCAACGCCTGGCTGACGCGCTTTGTCGAAGTGATCGAAACCTGGCCGAAAGAGTAACAAGGCTAATGGTGCCCAGGGGCGGAATCGAACCACCGACACGCGGATTTTCAGTCCGCTGCTCTACCAACTGAGCTACCTGGGCCTGGACCGGGAAAAGGGCGCGGGGCCCCCGGCGGAGCGCGGCT
>JANQMJ010000024.1 GCA_028280115.1 Parvularculaceae bacterium | reverse complement strand
TGGTTAGAGCGCCGGCCTGTCACGCCGGAGGTCGCGGGTTCAAGTCCCGTCACTCGCGCCACTTCCAACTCTCGGAAGCTGTCGCAACTCACTGAAAACATTAAACTATTTCGATAAGCCGGTCGATGGCTGCGCGCCAATTCGCCGAAATCGTGTACCAAATTGTGACCAAATCGTGTACCACGATGGCGCGTTGATTGCAGTCTCACCAAGACGGCGGAGGGCCGTATGGTGAGGCGGATTGTGGACGTAACTTATCTCCATAAAAGAGATCATGTGTGGTGGTACAATCGCCGCGTTCCAAAACAGTTTGCGCATCTCGATACGCGCGGTCGTATCCGTCAATCGCTCAATACGACGTCACTTGAAGAAGCGCGGGTTAAGAGGGATTTGCTGCGTGAAGCCGACGATCATTATTGGGCGGCTTTGGCTGGCGTCTCAGCCTCGGGCACAGCGGCGAATGATGATCAAGTCGCGGCTGTCGAACACCGGTACAAATCGGCTGCGAGTAGAGCGCTTGCGGTTGGATTTTCCTACAAGCCCGTTGAGGAATTGGCGACCGGCGAAAATATCGAAGAGTTGTTAATTCGGCTGCTCCACATTCGCGATCAATCCGGCGTTGATGAAACGCCGAAACCGCAACATGTCGAAGCGGTCCTTGGCGGCGCTGAACGTCCAAAGGTCTGTGTTTCCCAGGCGCTGGAAATTTACATCAATGAGATTTCGCACAACGCGCAAATTTATAAGTCGAAACATCAACGCTATTCGTGGGAGAAGGTGAAGAGAACATCGACGAAATATTTTATCGACAAGATGGGCGATCTCATTCTCGAAGAAATAACGAGAGATCACGCTCTTAAATACAAAGCGTGGTGGGCTGCTCAGATTTCACCGAAAGACCCATCCGTAAAACCGATCTCTGCGAACACGGCGAACCGTCACATCGGGAACATCCGTTCGTTATATGGAGATTACTACAAGCATATTGGTGAAGAAAACCGACCCAATCCATTTCGTAACATCCATTTCACGGCAAAGATAAAAAAAGAGGTTCCCGCCTTTGAAAACGAGTGGGTTCGAAAGCGGGTGTTGGCGCCTGGCGCGCTCATGGGAATCCGCCCGGAACTACAGTTGATTGTCTATCTTCTTATTGAAACCGGTTGTCGTCCAAGCGAAGTCATCAATCTAAGGCCAGAGGACATCAAATTAGACGCCGCCGTTCCGTATATTTCCATTCGCGCCCGGAACTCCGGCGCTGAAAAGCGGGAATTGAAAACCGATACGTCGGAGCGCGATATCCCGCTCGTTGGCGTTGCGCTTGAAGCGGCAAAAAGAGCGCCAACTGCGTTCGAGCGCTATCGCGACAAGAATGAATTGTTTTCTGCGAATATTCTGAAAGCGTTCCGTAGGCGCAACCTGTTTCCAACCCCCGACCATGTTGTTTATTCATTTCGACATGCTTTCGAGAAGCGGATGCAGGAAGCCAATATCGATTATGCGCTCCGGTGTCTTTTGATGGGCCATAAAAACACCCGGCCGGCTTATGGGGACGGGGGATCGTTGGAATATCGCCGGACCGAACTTTTGAAGATCGTTCATTCTTTCGATGCGGGCGTCTTTGAGGTCTTCGACGAGAAGCATGCGGACTGGTGGCGGGGTTAGCCGCCCATCTGCGACTAGGCGCTGGTTCATTTACAGAGCAAATTGCCTGGTTTTGATTTCTGATAGGTCGGCGGGGAATTGGGCCGTTGGTTTTTTGCTCTCTTAAGTCACTGGATTCAATGTATTTTTGAGCATTTTGCGTTTGATTTTTCATCGGATCGAGCGTCCTTTATACGCGAATGCGAATAAACTTGATTTATACGAGATTGCGTATATATTCCTCTTATGCGCGAACGCGTATAAGGAGTATCGCATGACCAATCTGATCAGAAGCCCCCGCATGGCTGGCGACATCATACGCAAGGCCCGGCTCGCCCGCGACTGGACGCAGACGGAGCTAGCCTCGCGGATGAATGTGCGTCAGGCGACGGTCTCGAAACTCGAAGCCGGCGAGCCTGCGACGCAGATGGCCGTCTTTTTCGACGCGCTGACCGCTCTTGAGCTTGAGCTCAATGTGGCGACGCGGGACGCCCACGTGAATTTTGAGGATATATTCTGATGGTCCGCCGCGCACGAACGCACCGGCTGGTCGTCTATCTTAACGCCCGTCGCGTGGGCGTTTTGGAGCGTGCGTCATCAGGCGCGATTAGCTTTCGTTACGACGACGACTGGCTTTCCTGGAAAGAAGCGATGCCGGTCTCGATCTCGCTGCCGCTGACGGGCGAGGCGTTCCGCGGCGCGCCGGTGATCAACGTCTTTGAAAATCTTCTGCCTGACGCCGAACAGGTTCGCCAAAATGTCGCTGAACGACTGAAAGCCGAGGGCGTTGACGCATTCTCGCTATTGGCGGTCGCCGGGCGCGACTGTGTCGGCGCGCTGCAATTCCTGGCCGAAGACGAAGAGCCGGGGCCTGCAGGCGCCGTTGACGGCGAGGCATTGAACGAAGCGGAGATTGCGGAGTTGATCCGCAAGCTCCGGGTGAACCCATTGGGTCTTGACCCGGACGATGAAGATTTTCGGATTTCGATCGCCGGCGCGCAGGACAAGACGGCGCTTCTGAAACTCGATGGCGAATGGAAGCGCCCTGTGGGGACGACAGCGACGACGCACATTATTAAGCCCGCCATCGGCGTTATCCATCATGAAATTGACCTGACTGACAGCGTCCAGAACGAATTTATTTGCCTGAAACTTTGCGCCGCGCTCGGGCTTGATGTGGCCGACGCCAATGTTGAACAATTTGAGGACCAGCTCGCGCTGAGCGTTACGCGTTTTGACCGGCTTTGGACCCGTAACGATCGCCTGCTGCGCCTCCCGCAAGAAGACTTTTGTCAGGCCATGTCCGTCCCGTCGCCGCAAAAATATCAGCGTGACGGCGGGCCGGGCATTCGCGCCATCCTGGAGCGGCTGAAAGAAAGCGACCGCGCCAATGAAGACCGTCGCGCCTTCCTGAAAGCGCAGATCGTCTTCTGGCTCATGGGCGCGACGGACGGGCACGCCAAAAACTTCTCCATCGCACACCGGCCAGGCGGCGCCTTCGTGATGACGCCGCTTTACGACATCATATCTGCGCAACCTATCGTCGATGCCGGGCGCATCGAACACAACCGATACAAGATGGCGATGTCACTGGGCGGCAATAACCATTACCGCATGGACGAAATTCAAAGACGCCACTTTGAACAAACAGCGGATGCTGCTGGTATGCCGAAAGGAACGGTTGAAGAGATTGTCGCGGCGTTAGAAGGCGTAATCCCCAACGCGCTCGAAGATGTAGAAGCTCTCGCGGACAACACAATTCCATCCAGCTTGGTCGAAAGCATTACGAACGGCGTTCGGGGACGCTTCGAATCTCTGACGATGGTGTTGGTATAAGCTGCTCTTTATCTTTGGCGACGGCGCGATCGCAGCGTTAAGCGTTCCGATCTAAGCGCCTCATCGATTTTCTGCTGGGCGCCCGTTCGTTCTTCGAGCGCCTTATCGAAACGTTCAAACACGGGAAGGTAGCGGTCGCCGCAATGGCGGACAACCAACGCGGCGATCCGCCGACCCTCTTGCAGTTCCTCGTTGGTGATGCTCATGGCGAACTCACGAATCTGACTAATCGGCTTTTTTGTTAGACCTCGACCAAACGAGATCAGCCTTGCCGTCATGATCGAAGAGCGCCGCCCAAATCGGTTCTGAAAAACTTGGATCGTCAAGAAAGACCTGAAGATACGGACTGCCGTTATCGCCCTTTGCGACTTTTTTGCGGGCAAAGCCAAGATCGCACTGACCTGTCTTTACGAAGTAGTCCGGCGAGTCGCCGTTCTTCTTTTTCGTGTTTGGAACGATCCGTACTTTCCTCGCAAGACTCAAGGTCGAGATCGTGCCTTCATAGCCGTCATTCATCTGGCGGAACTGTCCGATAGTAGCCATTACTCGTTTACTCCTTTACCTGATCGTGGCGAAGAATTGGAAAGCGCTTTGCGCGCTTTCTTGAATCCTGAGTCGCTTGCCAAAAAGGCTTGCAACATGGACGGAACAAGCGCCGCCACTGACGCTTTTTCCTGATAGGTCTGTTCATAAACTTTTGCGTAGAGATCGAGGCTCGCCTTCATTTTCGGATCAAGCATGACAGTGAGTTTGACCGGCGTTGTGTCGGGGAGCGGGCCGATTTTTAAGTTAGCGGCGGACATCTCTTCAGCCTCCGTAAGGTTGCAAGACAAGGTCTTTGTTGACGATGACGCGCAGACGCCAACCGGGACGGATGGTGATCGTCGGCTGCACGGCGAGCTGCTTCGTGACGATCTGTTGGCCGGCCTGATTGATCGTGCGTTGACCGCCATCGCGCAGCGCTTCAATAATTTGGTCGTCGTCGCTGTCGCGCCCTAACTCTGAAGCGACGGAGAGGATTGACGACAAGATTGCAGCCTGAAAGAGTTTCCAGGTGTGATAATCAACCTTGTCTTTGACGCCGGCGTAACCGGCAAGGTCAACGCCCGGCAGGTTTTCGATAACGATGGATGTGCCGTCTGGCATGACAATCCGCGACCAAACGACGAGCGCGCGTGACTGACCGTAGGCGATGACGCTGTCATATTTGCCGATCAGACGCGATCCTTGCGGCACCAGAAGATGCGCGCCTGTCGCCGTGTCGTAGACATTCTCAGTCACCTGCGCGATCACTTGCCCAGGCAAATCAGAATTTAACCCCGTCACCAGGCTTGCCGGGATAATTGCGCCAGCCATCAATTGATAAGGCGAAACCGGCGCCTGTAACCGATGGGGATTATAAATCCTCGTATCGACCTCGGCGCCGAGAAAGCTCTCTTTTCGTTCCTGCCGGTTTGGATCGGCGCCCGTCGAAAACGGATCCGCCAAATCACTACCGCCTTGCGGAAAAAACTGCGCTAATTGATCGAGTGTCGGCGCCGAAGGTTCCGCGCCGCTAATGTTCTCCGCGCCGGAACGATTGTCGCGACTGTTATAGTCGATGAAGAAGAGTTTCGACGCTCGTGCGTCCGATACCGTTGTCGATGATGATGACTGATCGTAACCGCCGGTTGCCTGGGGTTGAAACTGAAAAGGATTTTCCACTGGCGCGTCGGAACGATCTTTGCCGATGAAGGCGGCGCCGAGATCACCGGGCAAAGGCGGTCCTAGTTCGGGCGTCATGTCCTCATAGGTCGCGGGAAGGGCGTTGAAAGAATCCGGCATGGGCTTGTTGGTTGTGTTGTGGAGCTCTGCGCGCGCGGGATCGGAACTATCTGTCGGCGTGCGCAGCGCAAAGCCGGCGGCGCCCAATACCAAAAGCGCCGCGACCGAAACCGATCCGATCAAGGCCTTGCGGCTAAACCGCCGGACGGGCCGGGGTTTGGCGCGTATGGCGAGATCTTCTGACGTTGGGCTTGTCATCAGAGCCCCGCCGTCCGGTGGGGCGCATCTTCCGTTCGCACAATGCGCACGACTTCCTGGGACCTCTCGCCGAGACGCAATTCCGCCGCGGCGAAGAGCCGGTCGACAATGTAATAGGCGCCTTTAACCCGATAATTGACGAGCTGGCTCTCGCCGTTGCGGCCGACAACAAACAGGGGCGGCGCTTCGCCTTGGTCGAGACGCGATGGAAATTGGATGAAGACTTTTTTGCCGTCGTCAAACGCGCGCAGCGGGCGCCAGTGGGGTTTGTCGCCGTCGATTTCATATCGGAAGTTGAGCCGGTCGATGGACAGACCACGCTCGACGACATCGCGCTTACGTGCGCGCTCGCGCGAAACGGATGATTTTTTGGCGATAAGGTCTTCATGGGGGTAGCGCCAAGAGACCGCGGCCATATAGGTCTCGCGAAAAGATGTCAGCTCCATATGATAGGTGCGCTTCGAGGTTGTAATGATGAGATTGGTTTTAAGACCCGATGAGATGGGCTTTACAAGGATATGAACCTGCGCGTCATCGCCAACGCCGGAAACCGTATCGCCCAATACCCAACGCATAGTGTCGCCAGCGGAAACCGACATAAGTTCTTCGCCCGGTTGAAGGGCGATGTCGGTCACTTGTTCTGGCGCCGTATAAACCTGATAGAGCGCGCCAATAGTGAAGGGATAAATCTGAATGGCGTTGATGAAGTTCTGGCCATTGGGTTCAATGGCGGCGGACGCGTTCGCTTGATCGATTGCCTGGTGGGGTTTTAAGGCCGGGCCTTCTGCAATCGGTTTTTCGTTGAGCGGTTTCAACTGCCCGGCCATGGCGACGGGTTCGATGCGCTCCATCACGGTTGGTGGTGAATCAGCAGCATCGCTCAGATAAATCGCCTCCAGATAATCGTCATTATCCAGAACGAAATTGTCATAAGGGTCGATGGTCTCACATGCGCCTAACATTGCGGCGCCGCCAAGTAGGACTGTCAGGCGGTTCATTTTGGTTCTCCTTGAAGAAGGTCTCTCGACCAGTTGATGCCGTGGACGTAAATGCCGAGGGGATTGCGGTGCAGGGTTTCCTCATCCCGCGGCGGATCGAGGACGACGGCTAATACGGCCGTGTAGGTCTGCTGGGACTGCTGAACGCCGGAGACATAAGCAGTCTCACGCCAGCGCAGTTCGAAACTATCGTTTGAAGAGCGAACAATGCTGGCGATATCGACTGAGACGGAGCGTTTGCCTACGTCTGCGAAGGGATCATTGACACGCGCATACTCATTAAGCGTGAGCGCCGCTTGGTCGGTCGTATAGGCGTAGGCTTTGAGCCAGTTCTCGCGCACCACAATCGGATCAATAGAAACCGAGCGCACGTTTTTGATGAAGGCGCCAAGCTGATGCGCGATCTGGGCGTCGGTCGGATCGTAATTGGCGACAGCGGAGCGGACCGCTCTAACGTCACCGTCGCTTTCCAGCTCGACAACGTATGGCGTGATGAGACTTTGCGATGTACGCCAGACAAACGCCGCCGCCATAGCGAAGGAAAGCGCCATCGCAAGCATGGCGATAATGCGCCAGTTGGCGGCTTGAACCCTGGCCGATCCCATACGTTCATCCCAGACCTGCGCCGCCTTTTGATAAGGCGTCGTTGCGACGGGCGTTGATCCGTATGATTGTTGTTGGCGTTTCCACATTGGGGCTTACTCCTCATCCTGTTTTAAGCGCGGGCCTTCGCCGGACCCGCCGCGGTCGCCGTCCCGCAAGACGGAGGTTGCGGCGAGCCCCGCGTCGCGCTGCATTTGTTCGCGTCTCACGGTGCGCGCCCAATCGGGGGCATTGTTTGCTGGGATCGATGTTGACGCCGCTGCTCTCGCGGCAGCCGAACCGGCGTCCGGACTTCCGCCGGTCGCGGCGAATGCGCCGCGCCCGCCGGATTGAAAACTACGGCGTAGGGGGCCGGACGCTTTACCCATGGCGGATTTGGCGCCGCCAACAACGGATGCGGCGCCCGCTTGCGCGACGCCGCTCACGCCCGCAGCGACGCCGGCAACACCGGTTGCGCCTGACGCCGTCTTTCCCATGGAGTAAGCCATCGATGCGCCGCCGCTCATGGCGGCGCCTGCCTTAACGGCGCCGGTTGCCGCCGATCCGCCAGCGCGGAGCGCGCCTGCAGCGACGGCCCCGCCGGCAAGGGCGCCGGCGCCAACGCCAGCCGCGGTTCCGACCACAGCCCCGGCGCCAAGTTGCGGCGCGCCCGAAACCAATCCGGTTGCAATGCCGGGACCAAAGATGCCGAGCGCCAATAGCGCCATCGATGCGAGAATAACGGTGGCCGCGTCTTCGAGGGTTACGGCGCCGGGGGTGATTTCGGCAGTGACGGCGCCGAACAATGTGGAACCGATGCCGACGATGACGGCAAGGACCATCAGCTTAATGCCGGAGGCGACGACATTGCCTAAAACGCGTTCGGCGAGAAACGATGTTTTGTTCCAGAGAGCAAAAGGAATGAGAACAAAGCCGGCGAGCGTCGTCAGCTTGAATTCGATTACGGTCACAAAAAGCTGGATTGCGAGAAAGAAAAACGCGAACAAGGTAATCAGCCAGGCAAGAAACAAAATGCTGATAGTGACGATGTTGACGAAGAAGCCGACGGGACCGGTGAGATTGCCGATCTCGGTGAGCAGGGGGTGACCGGCGGTAAAGCCGGTATTGGCGACGAAACCGGGCCGCAACAAGTCGGCCGCGGTGATCGTGCCGCCGGTGGCGTTTAACCCGAGTTGCGCGAAGCTGTTAAAGATGACATCGGCGAGAAAGGCGAAGTTGTTCAGAACGAGCGCGAAGAAGCCGACATAAAGAACTTTCTTAACGAATGTGCCGATTATGTTGTTTTCTGGCCCCATGGCCCAGAACAATCCGGCAAGAACAATGTCGATCCCAATGAGGAACGCCGTTAAGTAGGCGACGTCAGGTCCAAGCAGTCCGAAGCCTGAATCGATGTACGTCGAAAAGGTCGCAAGAAACCGGTCAATGATGTCGAGATTGTTCATGAGTGAAGTGTTCGTTCTCTAAGTCCGTTAGTATGCGGAGGACGCGCCGACAAAACGGGCGAGCGCCACTTTGCCTTCACGTTCAATTTGAAGATTGCGTGCGCGTTCTAGAGATTGCGCGCGATATTGCGCCGCCATCAATTCCTGAATCTGCATGGATTGCTTGGCGTTCAAGGCCATGATCTGATTGCCGGCTTGCGCGACGGCGAGATTGCCTTCAGCGCTCGCGGTCTCCGTCAACATGGCATTTAAGGTTGTCGCATCCGCTTTGACGGTTTGGGCGATTTGCGACTGCATGATGAGTGCGTCGTGATGGGCGTTGCGCGCATTCATCCACTGCGCTTCCGCCGCTGCTGCCATCGCCGACTTTGACCAGGTCGAATAATCTTCCGGATACTGCGCCCGGAAAATCCTGTCGGTTTCGCTGACGGTGTAGGAAATCGCTTTCGCCGTATCCATCAGCCGCGAAATCTCGTTCAGGAGTCGATTGATCTCACTCCGTGGATCGTAACCAAGACGCGCAAGATTCTTGGCGTCGTTAATCAGCATATCCGCTTCATTTTGAAGTTGGCGAATCTGATTGTTGACGGTCTGCAATGTGCGCGCAGCAGTGAGGATATTTTGCGCGTAGTTGCTCGGATCGAATACGATACCGCCAAAGCCGAAAACGGCGTGTGCTGGTGTTGGGGCAATCGTAGGAATAATGCCCGCACTTATCATCAAGGCGGCGGCGATGGACTTTACTCGGCGGCGCATAGGGTCTCTCCTTCGGATTCGTGATCAGCAATTGATAAATGATCGTCGGCGATGAGATCGGCGGCCCAGTCGAGGCCGCGAATCCTGAGCCAGCGTTCGGCGACAGCGTCTTTCGGATGGTTGTCGGCGAGGTCGCTCAGTTCTTTCAGCTCGGCTTTTGACGAAGCTGCGCAAAAGGCGAGACTCACGGGGCCTAGATTCAAGTCGAACAGGCGATTGCCGGCCCGGGACTGAAAATAATAGTCTTTTTGCGGCGTTGCCTGAGCGATGATCCCAATCTGACGGCTATTGAGGCCAAAGGCTTCGTAGGTTTTTTGCTGTCGCGGCTCCAAAGCACGATCATTCGGTAGGAAGATACGCGACGGGCAGCTTTCAATGATCGCGGGTGCGATGGCGCTCTCCGAAATATCGGTGAGCGACTGTGTTGCGAAAACGACGGAGACGTTGCGCTTTCGTAAAACCTTCAACCATTCGCGGATGCGATGCGCAAAAACTGGGTCGTCAAGAAAAACCCAGGCTTCATCGAGGATGAGCATGGTCGGCCGGCCATCGAAACGCGCTTCCAGCCGGTGGAACAAATAGGTGAGGACCGGCAGGACGAGCGACTTTGCGTGCATCAACGCTTCCATTTCGAAGCACTGCCAATCGGCGTCGTTCAGCGTTTCATTTTCGGCATCAAGTAAGGCGCCATGGGCGCCTGACAGGGTGTAAGGCTGAAGGGCTTGTTTCAACTTGTTGGACTGCAAGAGAATGCTAAGGCCGGTGAGCGTCCGTTCCTTTATCGGCGCCGTCTCTAATGAATTGATCGCAGACCAGACAGTTTCTTTAACGTCCGGATCGACAGCGACGCCTTCATGAGCGAGCAGTCCGCATACCCATTCAAGCGCCCAGCTTCGTTCCTGGGACTCGTCGATGCGCGCCAGTGGTTGGAAGCACAAAGCGTCATCTTCGCCCAGCGCATAATGGTCGCCGCCCATGCCGAGGGTGATCGCTTTTGCCGACGCGCCTTTGTCGAAGAAAAAGACTTGCGCGTTATTGTAACGTCTAAACTGCGCGGCGATTACGGACAAGAGGACGGACTTTCCGGCGCCGGTCGGTCCGACGATCATTGTATGTCCAACATCGTTTTGATGGGTGACAAGCCGAAACGGCGTGTGTGTGCCTGTGGTTGCGAGAAGAAGCGGCGGCGCGCCTAGATGTTTGTTCGATTGCGGCCCCGCCCAAATCGCCGATAGGGGCATCATGTGGGCGACGTTCAGACTATTGACGATAGGCTGGCGGACATTGGCGTATGCGTGACCAGGAAGGGAGCCAAGCCAGGCGTCAACGGCGTTGACGGACTCCGTGATCGTCACATATCCGCGGCCATTAATCACGCGGTCCGCCTCGCGAAGCATGGCGTCGGCGGTTTTTGCATCGGAATGATGAACGACAAACGCCGTCGTTAGATAACCATAGCTTACATGATCTTCGCCAAGTTCCTGCAGGGCGGCATCGGCGTCGAGCGCTTTGTTGTCCGCGTCGCTATCGACCAAGGCCGACGCCTCATTGGTCAACACCTCCTTGATGATCGCCATGACCGACTTGCGTTTCGCAAACCACTGGCGTCGAAAGCGGCCAATGACTTTCGCCGCATCGGATTTGTCCATCGGTAAAAAGCGGGTCATCCAGCGATAGGAAAACCCAAGGCCATTTAGTTCATCGAGCAATCCCGGTTCGGTTGCGTTCGGAAAGCCTTGAATGGAAATGATACGTAGATGTTGGCCGCCAAGGATGGGATCGAGACCGCCAACGAGATCGGCGCCGCCAAGAACGGCGTCGAGATAGGCCGGCGTTTCCGGCGCCTTTACCGGGTGTCGCTTCGGCGAGACGGTCGACTGCAGATACGTGAGCGTTTCGTCGTCGTTCAGAAATCTTGCTTCCGGCAGGATGCTTGCGAAAAGATCGAGGCTTTTGTCAGTCGCTGCGATAAAACGCGCGAGAAAATCTTTGGCGTTGATGCTTTTCTCGTCCGCCGGCGTCTCGATGAAGACATCGCCGATTTTGCTCATGGCGTCGGCGGGCGGCAGGAACGCGAAGGTCAAATAGTACTTGGATTCGTATAAGTCGCCGGTTTCCGTGAACTGCGCGCGGCGTTCTTCATCGATCAGCCCGGCGACGGGGTCGCGCCACTCGCTTGCAGGGTAATCGAGCGCCGGTTCGCGCGAGGCTTCGAAGTAAAGCGCCCATCCCGAGCCGAACCGTTTGAGCGCATTGTTAATGCGCGCGCAGATGGAGACCAGACCTTCTGCGGTCGAGCTATCAAGATCGGGTCCGCGAAATGAGGCTGTGCGCTGAAAGCTGCCGTCCTTGTTTAAAACGACGCCGGGCCCAATGAGTAAACCCCAAGGCAAATAATCGGCGAGCCGTTTTTGTGTCGTCTGGTATTCTTTGAGGTTAATCACAGACCAATCTTTCAAGTGAGGAATGCGGCGTGGCGGACATGCCGGATGATGACGTCGAGGAATTTCGGATCGCGCTTGGCTGCAAAAACGCACACGCCATGGGCGATCATCCAGTAAAGGACGCCGACGACCCAAAGCTGGAGACCGAGCCCCAAGGCGGCTGCGATAGTGCCGTTGAGGATCGCCGCAGAGCGGGGCGCGCCACCCATCAGGATTGGTTCGGTGAGCGAGCGATGCACGGGGATTGAAAATCCAGTCGTCATCAGATCACCGCCCCGCCGCCGAACGAAAAGAACGATAGGAAAAAGCTGGTGGCGGTAAAGGCGATGGAAAGTCCGAAGACGATCTGCATGAGTTTGCGGAAGCCGCCGCCGGAATCGCCAAAGGCAAGCGTGAGCCCGGTGATGATGATCGCCAGCGTGCCGATGATTTTGGCGACCGGCCCTTCGATCGATTGCAGTATCTGATCGAGGGGCGCCTCCCAGGGCATGCCGGAGCCGGCGGCCTGGGCCGGCGCCGCCATGGCGCAGACAGCGCCAATGACGAGCGCCGCTTTAACAATGCTTCCTTTTAACTTCATGTCGGTTCTCCATTTTTGACAGGTGATGATGTGAGCGGGACGAGTTTGAGGTTGGGGTCCGGCACTTCCGCAGCGTCGTAGTCATCCTCGCCATTGAGGGCGTTTACGTTGAGAATGGAGGAGACGCGCCGTTCATCGCCGCGACCTGAAATGAATACGAGAAGATCGATGGCGCTTGCGATGAAAGCGCGCGGGATGTTGGCTGAAACTTCGCCAATCAATTGTTCAAGACGGAATAGACCGTCCTTCGCAGAGTTTGCGTGGATCGTGGCGACGCCGCCCGGATGGCCGGTGTTCCATGCTTTCAGCATGTCGAGGGCTTCGGGACCGCGAACCTCGCCAACAATGATCCGGTCGGGCCGCAACCGAAGCGTTGATTTAACAAGGTTTGCCATTGTGACGGACCCTGCTTGCGTGCGCAGCGCGACTTGGTCGGCGGCGGCGCATTGCAGCTCGCGCGTGTCTTCAAGAATGACAATGCGGTCGCCGGTCTTTGCAACTTCATGGAGTATGGCGTTTGCGAGCGTCGTCTTGCCGGAACCCGTGCCGCCGACGATCAGAATGTTCTCGCGATCAACAACCGCCTTTTTAAGAACGTCGCGGCGCAGTGGCGACATGACGCCGGCCGTTACATAATCGTCGAGCGTGAAGACGCGGGCGGCGGATTTTCGGATCGCGAAACACGGCGCTGTTGTGACCGGGGGGATGACGCCTTCAAACCGTTCGCCGCCGCCGGGCAACTCTGCGCTGACTACGGGATAGTCGCGGGTGACTTCCTGACCGATATGGCTGGCGACGACGCGAATAACGCGTTCTGCTTCCGCCGCCGACATCACCGTGTCGGTTTTGATACGCCCGTCGCCATGGCGATCTGTCCAGACGGTGCCGTCCGGGTTGACCATGACTTCAACGACGTTCGGATCGTTCAGCGCTTCGGCGACGGCGGCGCCCATGGCGGTTTTGAGCATGATTTCGGTGCGAAAACTCGTGACGCTACTGATGCTAGACATGGGCGCTATCCTTTTCGGGGCGAGGCTCATGCAGGCGGAGCAATTCTTCTTTGGTGAAGAACGCGCTTTCATCGGTCATGATGTCTTCAAGGGCGGTGAAGAGAACGCTTTCACCGTCGGCAAGGATCGTTTGCAGGCTGGTGAGAAAACGTTCGAACCGCGCCGCGCCTTGCGCTTGCGCGGCTTTTTTGTCCGCGTCCGGGACAGGCGGTGTCACCGTCAGAAAATAGCGAACAAAAAGGGCGAAGGCCTCGGCGGAAATAATCTGATTGCGTTTTAGAACTTCTGTCTGGCGGGTCATGCGATCAAGACGGCGGATGATCGCGCCGTCGCGCTTCACCTCATGGTCGCCGGCGAAGAACGCCGCGAGCGCTTTGTTGACCACATCGGATTCTGTATTGCCCGGCCTTGCGGCGAGCGCTTTCAGACGAACGTAGTTGTCTGTGTCGATATAAGAGCCTATGCGCGGTTTCTTTGAGGGCATCGGTCAGAAATCCATGAGGTCAATGTTGGGGGCGCCCTTATCGAGGCCGTAGGCGCGTCGAACGGTGTTGGCGGTGCGCGCAAGATCGGCGGCGCGTTTCGCTTCGACATCGCCGTCTTCATGCTGATGGTCATGACGATCATCGTCAGTAATGTCTTTTGATGCGGGTTCTTCCGGTCCGTTTAAGTCGGGCTTACGTTCCTTGCCGCCTTCATCCGCGGCGCCTGACGAGTCGGCGCCATCATTGATGAGGCGATCATCGACGCTACGCTCAATGCTGCCCCAATCGTCGATGCGCGACGGCGGCACATCTGGGTATGGTACGCCGGTCGCAGGCAATACTAGCGGCGCAGTGACACGGCTCGTGAAGTTCCGGTCTTCATAATATTTGAGTTTCTTTGCGCGGATTGGCGGCGCACCCGAGATGAGAACAAGCTCATCATCCTCGGGAAGCTGCATCACCTCGCCCGGTGTCAGAAGTTGCCGCGCGGTTTCCTGACGCGAAACCATGACATGCGCAAGCCAAGGCGCAAGGCGATGGCCGGCGTAATTGCGCATAGCGCGCATTTCGGTGGTCGTGCCCAACGCATCGGATATTCGTTTCGCGGTGCGTTCGTCATTGGTGGCGAAAGCGACACGCACATGGCAATTATCGAGAATGGAGTTGTTCGGGCCGTAAGCTTTCTCGATTTGATTGAGCGACTGCGCGATCAAGAATGCGCGCAATCCGTATCCCGCCATAAAGGCGAGGGCGCTTTCAAAGAAATCAAGCCGCCCGAGCGCCGGAAATTCATCGAGCATCAACAAAACCTGACGCTTTGATGTCTTGCCTGTATTGCCGTCGAGTTTTTCCGTCAGGCGCCGGCCGATTTGATTGAGGATCAACCGGACAAGCGGTTTCGTTCGCGAGATGTCAGACGGCGGGACGACGAGATAGAGCGAAACAGGTTTGTTGCCGTCAATGAGGTCGGCGATGCGCCAATCACAGGATGAAGTGACCGTTGCCACCGTAGGGTCGCGATAAAGCCCTAAAAAGCTCATGGCTGTGGAGAGAACGCCCGAGCGCTCATTTTCGGATTTGTTTAAGAGTTCGCGGGCGGCTTGTGCGACAACCGGATGCGGTCGCGCCTCGTCGCCATCGCCAAGATGATTGGTGTTCATCATGATCCAGAGCGTTTGCTCAAACGGCCGCTCCGGATCGGAGAGGAAACTCGCTACGCTGGCGAGTGTCTTGTCTTTCTCTGCATAAAGAACGTGGAGGATGGCGCCGACGAGCAACGCGTGACCGGTCTTTTCCCAATGGGTTCGACGTTCCAGGGCGCCTTCGGGATCAACGAGAATGTCCGCGATATTTTGAACGTCGCGGACTTCGTTAACGCCTTTTCTGACCTCGGTGAGGGGATTGTATTTGGCGCTTGCCGCATTGGTCGGGTCGAACAACAGACAATGTGAAAACTTCGACCGCCAGCCGGACGTAAGCTGCCAGTTCTCGCCCTTGATATCGTGAACGACGGCGCTTCCGGGCCAGCTAAGGAGCGTTGGGATAACAAGACCAACGCCCTTGCCGGACCGGGTTGGGGCGAACGCCATCACATGCTCGGGACCGTCATGACGCAAATAGGCGTCGTCAGATTTTCCGAGAAAGACGCCGGCGGTCTTCGTAAGACCGGCGGCGTTTACATCCCTCTTTATCGCCCAACGCGATGAACCATAAGTCGTCAGGTTTTTGGCTTGCCGCCCGCGCCACACCGAACCAATGACCGCGACGAGTGCGCCCAGAAAACCGCTGCAGCCGGCGATAAAACCACCCTTAGCAAAGATATGCGGCGCATAAGCATCGAACGCATACCACCACTCAAACATTCGCCACGGATAGTAGATCGGGCGCGCGCCGAGCGTGAACCATTCGGAGCCGAGCCGCGCATCATAGGCAAATTGCGCTGCAACCCATTGGGTCGCAATCCACACGCCGCAGACAATCGTCGCGATCACGATGATAATCTGTCCAATGAGGATCGATTGCGGCGACATGATTTCTCCAAGTGTTTTGGTGGAGAAATCATGCACATTAGACGCAGAATTTATCTAGTGAGGAAAGCGAGTAGAAATTTAAGCGCGAACTGGCCAAGCGTATGTTTATTCTGGTCCGCGTGATTTTCTAAGATGTTACGAGACAAATTGGGAGTAATTTGCAATTCGCTATCACTTTGTTGGAGAAAACTTGGGATATGTAGGTCGATAGTTTGATTGTCTGTCGAACAACAGCGAGTGCAAAGGCTAGTGGTATCGGTCGATAAAGCCTGTGAGTGACGGCTAGGCGCGCTGAACGGGATAAAAAAGTATTTGCGAATATCGCGCGACCGGATGAAATCGACCTTTCAGTTCCGTTGAAATTGATCAAATGTATCGAAGGGGTCTTCGTCACGATACTCTGACGGCAAATCCTGCGCGCGGCCAGGAGGCGAGTCCGGATAAACCAATAGCGAAACAGCCATTTCGTGGTATTCGGAGAAGATGACGGACTCAAAAACGTCCTCATCCTTTGCCCAAATGCCTGAATTCAACATCACGCCCTGTTCGGGCTGCAGTGCGGAAGCCTTTCCTGCAGCGAGTGATGCATCAGGCAGCGGAGTGACCTGCTGACGGGCGCGAAAAAATACCCCTGACCCAATAAGAGGTTTGCTTGACCATGACCAATCTATGAAGCCGTCGCGACTCACAACGATCATGGCGCGTTTGCTCGTGAATTCGAGCCATTTCAAAATCGCCGCCGTTAGCGAAACTTCGTACCGGATTCGAAGCTTGTCAAAGAAGGCGACGGTTACCGTGGAAAGGCCGTTCGTTTGTTCGCGGAAATCGTCGAGCGGCATCAACAAATAGGATGCGAACTGGTTAGCTTCCGCCTCCATTTTTCCGTATTCGGAGTCCCATTTCCACATGTCGCGTTTAGCGCAATAGATCGGATCGCCGCTCAAATGGCGATGAAGCAGATAATGGCCGAGTTCGTGCCCCAATGTGAAATTGATCCGCCCCGGCGATGTGATCGAAGAATTGTAGAAAATCCCCCATTCTCCCGATCCTTTAGGGCAGGGAATGAGCGCGCCCTCGAACTTGTCGAAGGCGTTGCCGTCTACCGCCGTGATCGGTTCGTCTGGAAATACGCTCTTGGAATACTCGAGTGCGATCGACTTCACATCGATTGGAAATCGATCGATCCCATGGGTCTCGTGAATAATCCTGACGATCTGGGACAGCCTGTTCGCCCACCCCCGCGGCGTCGTCGGCAGCGTCACTTTTTCTTGCTCCACGCCTCCACCATTTCTTCTATTCGCTGTTTGTCGTCATCGGGTAAGCGATTGAACTTCCGGAAGAACGCTTCTTTCAAATGCGCCTCGTCCAGATCAGCTTTGTCATCGAGGAGGTATCCGGTCGTCACCGAGAGCGCTTCGGCAATCTTGGTCAGTTTTTCTGCGGAAGGTCTGCGTGTATCTCGGTTCTCAAGCTCCCAAAGATAGCTTTTGCTGGTCTCTGATATTTTGGCGAGATCATCGAGAGACAATCCGGCCTCTTTCCGGTGATGCTTAAGCTTCTCGCGTAAGCTCGCGGCCATTTTTTCCCCTGTTTTGAAAAATTTGCGCTGTTCGACGTATATCGAACGCGATTCGCCTTGACAAGCGAATATTGGCGTGTTCGATATATACCGAACAAATTTATCCGCTAATCGGCTGAATGCCGCAAATCCATTGGAGATCGGGCTTTGTTGAACAGCACATTTTTCACGCCGCTGGGCCCGGAAGCGCCGGTCGGCGAAATACTCCTCGCTGAAACCGCGATCCGCATCGAACTGCCGCCAAGCCTGCATAGATTGGCCGTTGATCGGTACGGCTCCATCATTAGGCATATCGAGCGGGAAGGAAGCCCGCTCCATGACCTCGTCGTTTGGTTCTACCCGCAAGGATCGATGGCGATCCGTGCCACGATTAAGGCGCGCCGCCGTGACGACGGGTTTGACATCGACATCGTCGCTGAACTTGATCTGCCTAAAGACACGCCGCCTTCGGTGGCCCTCGACATGCTGTTCGACGCTATCAATGGCGAAGAGGGATCGCGGTATTATGGAATGGTCGAACGGCAGACGCGTTGCGTAACGGTTTATTTCGCGGATGGGATGCACATCGATGTGACGCCTTCAATCCTGCTTGACGTCAGCGACGAGCGCAAAAGCCAGATTTTCCACGCCAAGCCTGAAGAACCCGCTAACAAACATTTCGTGAAGACGATGAACAGTTGGGCGTTCTGCGATCATTTCAACGCCGTTACACCTACCGATCTCGACTTTATCGAGGCTTATCGCAAACGCGTGCAGATCCGCGACCGCGGCGTTGTTGCGAAAGACGCGGATGTAAAGCCGGTTCCAGGACATGCGACCGACGAAGGCGGCAAATCAGCGACCGTCGTCGCTCACCAATTGCTTAAGCGCAATCGGAATGTTCTCTACCAGGACCGCAAGGACTGCCGGATGCCGCCCTCGGTGATGATGGCGGCGATCGCGGTGCAAACGCCGGTGTCGGGCGGCAGCATCTCTGAGGCGTTGGACGCGATTTCGGCAGCGATGCTGAACAAGCTTGAAGAGGCTGATCGCAACGAGCGTCTCATCAATGTCGCCAATCCCATGTGTCCGGAAGATTCCTTCACCGATCGATGGCCGGAGAACCTGGAGGCGCAAGCGGTATACATTCGGGACTTGTGTCTCTTCCGACGGCAGTTGCAACAGTTGATGTCCGGGACGCTCGATCTTGAGGAACAGCGCATCCTCCTCGCTGAGATGTTTGGCGAAGGCCCTGCGGAGCGGGTCATCAAAGACTATGCTGAGAGTATCGGCATTGCGGTTCAAACTGGCCGGCGGCGCAATTTGCCATCGGGGCGCGTCGCGCCCGCGAGCTTAAGCGCCGCCGCGGTTTCGGCGCCAGCCGTCGCAAGGCCGCACACGTTTTATGGAGGCGTCTGGCGCGTCGATGAAAACGATTGATCAGCAAATCACGATGATGCGGCTTCACTGGCCGGACTTTGTCGTTGGAGGCCAAAGCGCCGAACTTGTGCGCTGGCGCGGGCCGCTCGCCGGTAACGAAAAAACTTATGAAATAGAAATCACGCATGGGATTCCGTTACCAGGTCTTGCCGGCGGTCCGTATGATTTTCCAATTGTTCGCGTATTGTGGCCTGAATTGAAGCCGAATTTCGATGCCGAGGAAGAAGCGCCGCTCCCGCATGTTTATTTTAATAGAAGCTATCTACCGGCGTCACCGCTCTGCTTGTTCGATCCTGATAAGCGGGAATGGACACAAAAGGATTATTTAGCGCTGACAACTGTTCCGTGGGCCGCTGATTGGCTCGCATGTTATGAGGCCTGGCGCGCAACCGGCAAGTGGTTCGGCGGCGGTCGTCATGGTCGCAGGCCCCCATTGAGCCAACTAAGGAAGTGCGCATGAATTACGAGCCGCCTCGCCGCTCCGATGGCACGATCCAACATTGTCGCGAGAAGTTGCCTTGGCCGAAAGACCGACCGTTCCGCATTCTAGCAATAGACGGCGGCGGCATATGCGGAATCTTGCCGGCGGCTTACTTGAAAGAGGTAGAAAATCGCTTTCTTCAAGGCGCGTCTGCTGGTCACTATTTCGACATGATCGCGGGGACTTCGACGGGCGGAATCATTGCGCTTGGGCTCTCCTGCGGCATGACGGCAGGCGACATTTTGAAGTTCTATACGGAACGTGGCGACGTGATCTTTCCGCCTGGAAATATTCTGTCTCGCGCTCTTCGACGGGCGCGCCATGTTGTTCGATATATCTATGATGAAAAAGCCCTGGAGACGGAATTACGAAACGTATTTGCAGACCGTGTTTTAGGCGAGGCGAACACGCGGCTTGTCATTCCGTCGTTCGAGGGTCGCTACGGCGAGCCCTGGATTTACAAAACGCCGCATCATCCGGACTATACGAAAGATCAGCACGAACAAATGGTGCGGGTGGCAATGGCGACCGCTGCGGCGCCGACATTCTTTAGAGCATTTGAAAACAATCATTACATGTTCGTGGACGGCGGTATTTGGGCGAACAATCCAATTATGAATGCCGTTGTGGATGCGCTTGCCTGCTTTGATATCGACCGCCGGCAAATCGAGGTTTTAAGTCTTGGCTGTGGCGAAACCGTCCAACGTGTTGACGCGCGAAAGGCGGAAGCTGGCTTGTGGGGCTGGCGGAAAGTTATCAAAGCCGCGATTCGCGCTCAGTCCAAAAACGTGCTTGGCCAAGCTTTTTTGCTTCTTGGGAAAGATCATGTTGTTCGCGTTGATGCTCCTGACAGCGAAAAAGGCATAGCACTCGATGACTATCGCCGCGCACGGAGTGAATTGCCGGAGGTTGCTCGCGCGCTGATCGAAGCAAATGGCCATGATGTTGCGCGGCGGTTTTTTGCCGGATCCGCTGAAGCATTTAGTGGATCAGTGTCCGAATTAGAACCAATTCGATAGAAAGGTTTCGTCATGCCAAATAAGTATGTTCATCGGCCCGTTGGGGCGGGAGCTGGGTACGCAGCGAGTTTCTACTGTTCAAAAGGTTTGCCCGCGCGCGAGCGTAACATTGAAGCGATAAGCGCCGCGGTAGGTGGTTATCTTGGGGCAGCCGCTCCCGATTGGATCGATCCCCCAACATCACCCAATCACCGCTCTGCTGGACACAGCATATTCATCGCAGGAGGCGGTTTAACGTACGCTGCGATAGAATTGAACGCTTGGCGCTCTTCCTTGAAAGCGCAGGCCGACGCGGCCTTCAAATGCGGAAAGATCGGACAGGGGTACCTTTTCCTGATTGCAGCGGGAGCAGTAACCGGGTTTGTTGCAGGCTATCTATCGCATTTGGCGTTGGATGCTACGACGCCGCGAGGATTGCCATTAGTGAAGTAAACGCAAAGACCGCGCCGGATCTGTAAAACGACCTATCCGACAAGAAAGCACCCAAAGGTTAGTCTCACTACTTAGTCAGCGAGTCGCCAACCTGAGTTATGAGCGGCCTCAAAATCGAACATTGAAACGACTATGTCATTCATATTGAGACAACATCGATAAATTGCCAATATTCGCCATCAAAAATAGCTGCCGCTGTAGTGCAATGTCTGTTTTCCCGTATTGGCTTGACTGAACATCAAATAAACCAAGGTTCGCTTTGAGGATTATGTGGTGATCCCACGCCCTTTATCCAATTTCCAACTAATTCTGTTGCCACGGATCAATCCGGAAACAAATTTACCACGGTTTCGCTCCAATACATCGCGCCAAGGGACGAGGGTAAAATCCTTCGACCGTTCGATGACCGCATATCGTCCACTCGGTCGATCTATAGCGTCAGTGTAGGCGCCGTTTATTCGGCCGTTGTTTGGTGTCGGCCGATAAACTTTGCCCAGACTCTGCGATAATTCTTGACCCGCATCGGCGAGGTCACGCGATTCAAGGCGATCAAGCGTCGATTGTGCTAACCGTCGCTGACCGTCCCTCACAAAGCTGTGTTGGACCAAAAACTGGCGTCGCGCATTGCGAGCGTCATTGACCTCAATGGCGAAGCCGCGGGCGCTCGGCACATCGTCAGAATCGCGAAGATGTTCGTCAAGCCAGGTCGCGCCTATTGCCGTCGTCATCTGACGCAGCCGTAACTTCGAATGGGTCGTTATTTCCGTTGGCTTTGTGAGCGCCGCATCTTTCTCGAAATCGGCCGCGCAGGAAAGGTAGTCCTTGGGAATGTTCCATGTTCCGTCCGCTTCCCGCGCCGTATGGCCGGATCGGCGTAGGGATTCCAGACGGCGTATATGCGCCTGAATAAACTCCGGACGCGCTCGTCCATCGGCGGCCATATGCAGCGCCGCGCTATAACGTCCGTCATTAACGGCAGCGATTTTCGCGATGGTGCGATCCGATGGGCGTGGGCTCAAATTTGCCGGCGACGCCGTTACAATCTGACCGGTTGAGTAGTCGGGCAACTGATCGATGCCCCCGACGTTGGCATAGACAGGTTTGCCGTCAAGACTGTCGATGATGATATAGGCCCGGTCACTGGCGTCGTCGGCGACCCCCTTGGAAAGGATCGCGCCCGTGATCGGTTTGGCGCCCGCAGCGGTTGGATCGAAGATCGAATTTGCGTCCATCATGCGAAAAGCTTGGTTTTCGCGCATTGCGCCATGCAACGCCTTAACGATATCGCCACGCTCACCCATGCGTTGCAGCGTTGCTTTCACAGCGCCGTCAATTTGCCAGCGACCATTGCCGAGAGGGTCTGCTAATCCGAGCTTCGATAAGTACCGCAGGCGAGCCCGCCCGAGGCGGCCTTTCCATTGCGATTGTTTTCGGTACGCTTCCGATAGATCGACAACGCCATCTTGCGCACGCTTGAATAAGCTGCGGTCAAGCGCCGTCAGCCGCTCCTGGGTCACCATGCGCGCCATGCGATTTCGGCCTTCGATTTCGGAGACGGGGCCAAGTTCCAATTCGACCAGCGCTTGAGCACGTTCCCGCAAACCACGGGCAATGTAATCTCGTGGGATTACTAGATCAGTTCCGTCATCGCGTTTACCGCGAATGATAAGGTGTGTGTGGGGTTGTCCGGTATCAAAATGATCTGCGGCGATCCAATCGAGTTTGGCCCCCAAATCTCGCTCCATTTCGCGGACAAGGTCGCGTGTATAGTCGCGAAGGCTCTGTAGTTCGCTTGCGTCCTCCGGGGAGACGATGAAACGGAAGTGATGCCGATCTTCTTCGGTGCGCGCAATGAAGCTTTCTTTATCTGCCTCAACGCCGTTTTCTGAATAGAGCTGGGCCCGGTCGCCAGTCTCGCCGGTACCGGTGCGTTCGATATAGTTGAGATGGCTGCGTAAGGCACGAGCGCCGGCGCCGTCCATCCTTTTGATCGACGCTTTGACGACAACACGGCGATGAAACGCGGATCGCGCCGCGAACCTTTGAGTTCGCCCGCCAGAACTGCGGGCGACGCCGTGCGCGCCTTTTCTGATCTTTCGAAAGAAGCCAACCGCTTTTCTTGAACCACTGGGCGCGCGTATGCGACCGACACGCACTTCAAACTGGTCGCGGCGCTTTCCCGACATTACGTTACGGTTTCTGTGACATAGCGTGATAATCCGAGTAGGGAGCACCCCCTGAAACGCGTGGCCTGTGTGGCCGCAAGGCCAATAAGGGAGCGCCCCCTCTGGCGAGGGGAGCGCTCCCGCAAGAGATGTGCAGACAAGGGGTAGGCGCCTGGAAGGCGCTCCCCGCTTTTATCTTGCACTCCGCGCCACTCACTGACGTTCGCCCCGCGCCCTGCCAATGGCTGCGACCGGATGTTTTAGAATTTCACCAGTGGTTCCCATATAATGTGCAGTTCCAAGCACATTTTTTTTTGTGACCGGACCAAAATACCGGCTGTCGAAAGAGGTCTGCACATCAGTAGAAATGATGAAATATTCATCGTTACCAAGCGAAATGCAGCCGCGCCATGACGGCATGGTGCGGCCCAAACTGTCTTCTTTCAGCGCATGTAATTCGGGACGGTTCTCCATGCGAATGATGCGGTTTTCAGAACAGATTGTATCTCCCGCAGTCGCCCAAACAGTTTTGATGAGAGGAATATTATGCGGAAGATAGCCTCTGTTGTCGGCGAGGATACGTGCATTTTCCGGCGCAAACGCTGCGACTTTTGTGTCTCGTTCTATTAATCCTTTCGGATTGATTTCATACCATCCGCGCGGCGCGCTTGCGCTTTTATTGTAGATTAATCGCGGAATTGGCGGGGCAAAAATGCTCGCGACTGTAACTGCGCTAAGCGCTACTATCGACGCGCCCACAATGAGTTTTTTGGAGGCCATTGTCTTATCCTATTGCAGATTCATCGAGATCAAATGCGCCGCTTTCGATGTCGTTATGCAGGCGTCGCCAATGTGCAGGCGGTATCGACGCAAGCGGCGGGGTTCGTTTTTTCAGCATTTCGATTGCGGCGAGGGCGCGTTTCGTGCGCACCGCGCCTTTCGTATGTAGTAAGAGATCGGCGCCCGGTATGACGCCGGGCGCCGGTGTCGTTGCGCCCGGTTCGGCGGCTTCGCAGACAAACAGTCGCCAATCCTGCGTGCCGTACCAATCGGCTCGCCAACGCTCATAAGCGAATATTTGACCGGGCTCGAATATCGCGAGTTCTCGCCGCCAACCGCGCCTTACGGTGGCAATTGGCGCGCCGAATATGAGGCGATTATTGAGGCGGTTTTTGCGGTAAGCGATTATGACAGCGGTTAGGCGCTTAGCCGACATCAACTTTTTTTCTTGGGACCTTTTGGAGGTCGGTTATTTGGATCGGAGTCCCGTTCCCGCGACCATCTTTCCAGTTCTTCTTTGTGATAGACCACGCGGCCACCATGTTTTCGCCAGGCCGGCCCTTCGCTGCGCCAACGCATATTATTGAGCGTTCGTTCTTCAAGCCGCAAATAGGCAGCGGCCTCCACAGCGGTCAAATAAGGACTCTCGGGCAGTATCGATTGCGTGTTACTCATGACTGATCTCCCATCAAACTACGGTGTGCGAGCAAACCGGAATGCGGGCGGCTCGTGAGGGAGATAAGGCCGGAAATTTGAGTAATTTAAGAGTGGTGCAAACACGACGTTCTGTTTTCGCCACCCATAGGAATGAAGTTAAATCGCTTTTTTGGTGAGCAGCTTTCGGTAGCCGCCGGCGACATATTCTTCGCCTTTGATGCGTGCGCGGCGGGCCTGATCTTTAAGGCAGCGACTCGGATGTGACCAGTCTTGCACGACGCGTTCGACGCCGAAAATTGCTATGGCAATTCGGCGATAGCGGCCTTTTTTGCTGCCGGCGCCGTGCCAGATATCATACGCGATAAGCGCGCGCTGCAGCGGTTCTGCGTTCTTGTTGCGTCCGATTAATGATAATTGGCCGCCAGCAGATCGATGAAGCGCAAGCAATTGCGCGGCTGAGTCAAGCTTGCGCCGTGCGTGTGCCGCGCCGTCAATATGGATTTTGACGCTCGCCTGTTCGCCGACTGGAAGCGGGCCTTCGCAACAAAGCTGTATGCAGAAGCGCTCGCCATTAAGTAAAATATGCCGGACGCCGTCAGTCCCGTCGAATATGACGCGCCGCGACTTAATCGCCGACAAGACGATAATATCGTGATCCTTGTCATCGCCGTTATCGTTTTCGTGGACTGTGGAAAGGCGTATATTGAGCGCGCCGGCGAGGACGTCCGGTCGCCAAAAGACATCTGCACTCAATGCGTCCTTTGCGGGGTCGGCCAAGTGCAACAAGCCCCACTTCTCTGCGTTCAAGTGGCGTTTCCGCGGGCGCAACAGCGTCGCGCCGCTGCGCAGTTTTATCGCCATATCAGGCTTGCGGCGCGCTGCCCAAAAATCACGGGCATAGTCAGGATTTCGCCGCAGAAACTCCCACGCCCATGCCGCGTTTGGCATGGACGGAATCTCACGGGCTCCGCTGGCTAACGATGGTTGCGAAGTTTTCTTCTGCGCTGAATCAGCCATGCGATGGTCACGTTAATTATTAACAGCGCTCGTCTAACGATACTTATCGAGCGAGTGTTTAAACTCAACGGCTCCCCAAATAATTCAAACTCAAGATGTGACTATGTGAGCAAAAATAGGGCCAAATTCCGCATAAAAGGACCGCCCGAACATTTTTAGTTCGGGCGGTCCGTCAGTGTTTAATTGTTAGACCAATTAGTCCTGCGGGTTCCAAAGGATGGCAAATTCATCGTCTGCGCCTTCCGAGGCGTTGCCGAGATTTGCATAGACTTTGCGCGGACCAATCATCGGATGCGCGAGGGTGAGCGAGACATAAGGTTTATTGCTTGTCTTGCCGACCCGGTTCCATCCGCCGCCAATCTCGCCAAGTTGGGCCGAGAAAATGCGAAAGTCTGGTTGCGTCTCTTTATCTTTCGCATCGTTTGAAACAATCTTGATCCGGCTGTTGAGACCCATGGAAAGGACGCCTTCAAAGTTTCCGTTGTCGCTTCGGGTTACATATCCTAGTGCTTGCGCCATGATTTACGTGTCCTGGTTTTCGTGCTCGGGGCCAATCCCCGAGCTGACGCCAACCGACAAGACGGGCCGCGAGCCGCCTAAACCGCCAACTCTCAATACGGCGGGCGGAACGCCAGTGGAGCACCCCGAACGACAAGCTTTTTTGTTGCGCGAGGAGGCAGTTCGAGCCCACGCGAGAACCAGCCGGGGAAAAAAGTTTTCGGCAGGGGTTTTAGGCAGGTGAGGGCTCGTCTGAGGTTAAATAGCTCAGCCGGGAGATTGGAGTGTCTTGCACGAGATCATCAGGTGACGCGATATTTGCGCAATAAATCGCACGGATTTGAATTCAAGGACAACCCTCCTGCAGAGGCGGACAAATTTGGGCTATTTGCGATATCGCCGGTCGTTTCGCAACGGCGGGAGTGCTGTAACGGCTCGCCATTCGCTAATCCATCTCCCCATCGGGATCGAGCAGGAGATGGGGCGCTACCTCAAGCGCGTCGGCGATATCGGAAAGCATATCAATCGAGATTGACGTTTCGGTTCGTTCAATCATGCCGACATAATTGCCGGAGCTGCTCGCGCGGGCGCCAAGCTCGTCCTGGGTCAGGCCGAGATATGCGCGTCGCTTTCGAACATTACGTGCAACAATTTCGCGAACATCCATAACACTGTAGTGGACAGTGTGAATGCAAAGAAGCTACCAAATATATTTGGGATTCGAATTCAACGTTGTAAAAGGAGATGCCGCGTTGAAATTTGTGAAAGTGAGGCGTCCATGCAGTCGAAACAAGTTGACCTTACAAAGACGCGACTTTTTCTAACCCATAGCGGCTATGTCGCACTCGAATGCGACGCGCTTGACCCTGCAAAAGAGTTGGAACTGTTCAGTCCGGGCGGCGTTATGCCGCCGCACCGTCTTTCTGATTTAGTAGACAACATGCTTCAAACGCTTGCGGCCGCGCCAGACAAGTCGGACGCGGCCGGCTTGAAGTCGCTTGCGCATGATCTCGAGGCCAGTCTCAAAAAAGTGGAGGCGGTCTCCACAAAGCTTGAAAAACTACAGTCTTAGGGATCAACGCGTCCAAAAGACGTGAACTTCTTCAAATCCCGTCTCAACGGTGAAAACATCGCCCGACATTTCCATGTCGCGGCCCATCGCTTGCCAGCCGATGTAATATTCAAAGCGTTTAGGAATGGCGGGGCCGCATTCGAGATTTAAATCCTCGGCGAAGTCCGCGAGGCTCTTGTGTTCGCCCGCATAATCTTCGAAGGCCGCTTGGGCGTCGGATAGTTCTCCGCCGAAATGCGCCAACAGTTTGCCGCCAAGTTCCCCGCGTTCCTCGATGAATGTGGCCAGCGCGGCGACCGTTTCAAAACTCGAATATTCGTGGATCGGCGCGCCTTCAAATCCTTCATGATCGTGTATCGCCCATTCCTCGGCGCCCGGTTGCGGCGATGCGGCGAGCATGGCGCGGACCTCGTTCCAGATATGATCTTCGCCAAGGGTCGCGTCGATCCAGCGTCCATAGAGGCGCGCATTATTGTAGGCCGCTAGGCAGGCAACATAGATTCTAATTTCCGCCGTCTCATGGTCCGGCGTTCGCTCTTGCGTTGGGCTCTCGGTATCTTGGGGGGTCATCGGCTCTGTCTCCTTCTCGCCTCCGCATAATTTCCCCGGAGGGCGGGGGCGGTCGGCGAGTGGAGCCGTTTGGCGCCGGGTCATAGGACGGGGCGTCAAGGGTTTTGGTAGGAGACGAGAAAGAACGTAAACGGATTAAGAGCCAAAGCCCTTGCGACACGGCCGCCCGGCGCCATAACGGCGCGCCGACCGTCCCCGTCCGACCGGGGAAATCACCAAACAAGCCGCCGCGTCAGCGGCGCCCGCTGATTAGAAAAGACGCGGTCTGTCTAAACAATGCCGGCGCATCTACTCAAACACATCGCCCTTATGCACCCGCTGCAATTTCTTGAGCGCGTCTTTCGACAATTGCTTGCGCCAATTCATTTGCGTGAAGATGGGGCGGGCGACCGTCATGTTTCGATCGGGACAATATGTCGAGAGTGCGATCAATAATACGATCAATCTTGTTGTTCACGCCGTCTTGATTGTCGTTGTTATAATACTCCGCCTCGGCCATGATGATGCCGCCGGCGTTGATAACATAGTCGGGGGCGTAAAGAATGCCCCGGTTCATGAGAATTTCCCCGACCTCATTCGTTGCGAGCTGATTGTTCGCGGCGCCGGCGATTACGCCCGCATGCATGGTCGTGGCTACCTCTTCGGTGATGGCGCGGCCGAGGGCGCAGGGCGCGATGACTTGGGCGTCGGATAGTAAGATAAATTCAGGCTTTACATAAGTCGCATTCCGGCCATGGCAGAATTGTTCAGCGCGGTCCTTGTCGATATCGGACACGAACAGTCGTGCGCCTTTTTCCAGCAACGATATTGCGAGTTTGCGCCCGACATTGCCGAGCCCCTGGACGGCGACGGTAAGGCCGTCAAGGTCGCTGCGGGCGTATTTTTCCTTGGCGGCGGCCTCAATCCCGCGAAGGACGCCGCGCGCGGTCGAAGGGGAGGGATCGCCGCCGCAACCAGCGCCGCGATCGCGAAGACCGCTGACAAAATTTGTTTCCGTTGAGACCGTCTCCATATCGACGACGCCAACGCCGACATCTTCGGCGGTTATATAAGAGCCCCCAAGCTGTTCGACGGCGTTTCCAAACCGCGTGAATATGTGCTGGCGTTTTTCTTCCGGAATGGGACCAAGTATGACGGCCTTGCCGCCGCCGAAGCGCAAGTCCGCGAGCGCGTTTTTATACGTCATGCCGCGTGCGAGGCGCAAAACATCGGCCTGTCCATCGGACGGTTCGGGATAGGACCAAACGCGGCAACCGCCGCAGGCGGGACCAAGGACGGTTGAGTGAATTGCAATGAATGCATCAAGACCGCTGTCGCTGCAACGAACGCGGTAGACGTGTTCGAACTCGCTGGCGCCGTTGAGGTCTTCGATTTCGAGGGTTGAACTCATTTCGCATCCTTGTCTTTCGTGTTCGTCGCCGCCGCCGCGCTTTGTTTTTCTTTTTTTGACACGCCCGATTTAGCCGGTTCATTTTTTCGGGCGCGCCTCATTGCAGGGTCACGTTAAAAAACCGGTCCCGATCCTTGCTTCTCCGCCAATGGCGGAAAGCAAAAGACCGGGACCGTCAGGGCGCCGTCGGGTTATCAGGGCTGGGCTCCCGAGGCGGAGGGATTTAGCGAGGCCGCTGGAGCTTGACGCTGAAAACGCTAGGGTGAAACACCTTCAGCCTTGGATGTCGGCGGCCTCAATGATTGAGACCCGCGTCGTTCAAAAATCCGCATCAACATTATAGAAAATTCTCATATTTTTTTCGCTCTCACGAAAAAAGTCGAACATGTAGAAGCGCCGACAGGCGCGAAGCGTCAGCCGAGGCGGAGCCGAGGGAAGGATCGTTGCTCGCAAGAGACAAGACGCTTTTTTAAGCGGCTTGGTGGGAATGTCGCTTTTAAGCGTCATGGAGATAGAGCCCGACCGCACTTCAGGTGCGGGACGCCCAAGCCTTCATTCTCAAGAACCGACGCCGTTATTCAATTGAATGACGGCATTAACGCTTCGGCTTCCACGCCGAAAACCTGCGCGAGTTTCATGATATCGATGACGGAGAAGGGATAGGCGCCGCTTTCGGCGTCCATATAATCGTCAATCGCCATGTCGAGACAGGATGCGACATAAATTTCGGTCAGGCCGTTGCGAATGCGATGGTCCGCAACATTCTCGCCGATGAGCTTATCGGTTTCGCACACATCGAATTTGTCGTTGTCATTGGCTCCCCGCATCGCTTCGGTAACTGCATTCTTCAAGAAAGCGGTCGAACAGCATGAAGGTGGCGCCGGCTTTTTCGAGGCGGGAGATCGAGAACTCGTCATCTTCTACGCAGCGATCGCAGACAACATAGACGTCGTAGCCCTGTTCAAGCGCCATCATCGCGAGCGTGACGATAAATGACGACGTGACATCGCTCAGAATAATGAACTGCCGCCAGGCCCGCGCCTTGATGACGTCAACGATTTCAGGCTGGTCCCAGGGCGGCGCGCCTTTATCGGTAAAGAGATGAATGTTGTCCGCGTTTTCAGGTAAAAGAGAGTGTAGCCGCTCCAGAAGATGGGGCGCGTCCGGCGCAACCGTTTCAGGAGAGATGCGGATGATACCGGCCTCATGAAGGTTGACGACACTAAGGGGCGGTTCGGACATGCGCCTTCACGGTTTCCCTGGAAGAATGGAACGCAGTCAGAATGGTCTGCATTCGATGAAACCGGCCTGCCATTGACAGGCCAGTCAGTGTTAGTCGGTGAATGCGCATGAAGCGCGAGAATGGTTATTATCGCTACTGAATAGACGGCTCCTCTATCCAACGGGCGCTATTCACCCGTTCGCACGAATCCAGAATTGACGCGTGCGTTGAATATTAAGTCGTTCTCAAGGGTTAAGACCGCAGACCCGCGATTTTCCGTAACAGAATTTTCGACTCTCTCGTGAAGACAAAATTAGGCCGGACAACTCATCATCAACATTTCCGTACGGATCGTCATTGTTTGACCGAAAATTGCGCGCGTGATATTCCCTGATCATAGGGTTTGAATAAAATGTCGAAGATTTTCAAAGCGTTTCAGGAAAAGAAGGACGCGATCCGCCGGACCGTTGGAAAATATCGCTCCAACGCTGCGGACATCGAAGAACTGACGCAAGAGACGTTTTTAAAGGCCTATGCGGCTGAACAGACCCAGGAAATTCACCAGCCCGAGCATTTTCTTCTAACGGTTGCGAAGCGGGTAGCGATTAGTGCTGCTCAAAAAAAGATCACATCCTCTACGGATTCCGTTGAGGATTCCGGAGGCGTCTCGGTCTATGCAGATGAGCGCCAAGTTTCACCGGACGATCAGCTTGATGCGCGACAAAAGCTTTATGTGATGTCGCAAGCGATCGCGAGCTTGCCGCCAGAAGTCGCCCGCGTGTTCCTCATGCGCCGGGTAGAAGGGTTGAAGTACAAGCAGATAGCGACGCGCCTCAATATTTCGGTCAGCCTTGTCGAAAAGCGGGTCGCGAATGCGATGGTGGATTGCGTGCTTTATTTAAGAAAGAACGGATACGACCCGGCGGATTTCGGCGTGCAGACGACCGCAAAAACAGAGCGGAACAAGCCAAAATCCTTATCTCCGGCGAAACCAGACACGAACAAAGATAGTGGCAGTTAACGAGTTCAATGACGGATCCGAAGATCATAAGCCTGCCTGACGTAGAGGCGCTTGAAAGAGAAGCGGCGGACTGGTTCGTGCGCTTTGACGGGGAAGATGCCTCCACTGAGGATCGCGCGGCGTTTCAGGCATGGATTGGCAAAAGCCGGCAGCACAAAGACGCCTTCGAGCGCATGTCAGCGTTTTGGGAAGGGGCTGGCGCCCTCGACGAATTGAAAGACCTCGCTGTTGCGGACGACATGCCGGGTCTTATTCGGGTCAACAGACAAGCTAAACGAAGCGCGGGCGTGCGGCGGGTCATGGTCGGCGCCATCGCCGCCTCGCTTGTTGCGGTGGTCGGCATTGTCATCGCGACTATGGACCGGGATTACGACGGTCGATATGCGACGGCCATCGGCGAGCAGGAAACCGTCAATCTGCCAGACGGATCGACGATCATTTTAAACACGAACAGCGCCTTCGAGGTCGCTTTCAAGGGCGGCGCCCGCAGAATTACGATGTCAAAGGGCGAGGCCTTCTTCGATGTAGCGCACGATCCCAACAAACCGTTCTCGGTTGCGACCGACAAGGGCGTCGTGACGGCGGTGGGGACGGCGTTTTCCGTACGGGTCCATGACGACAAGATCGATGTTCTCGTTACGGAAGGGCGGGTAGCGCTCGCCGCCGTCCAGAACAACGACGCCGCAGCGCCGGAACAATCTGCACAGTCAGCTCAAATTACCGAAATATCCGCCGGCCAATCTATTGAGTTTTCGCAGGTGCCGAAAGCGATTGAAATCGTCGAGGAAAGCGCCGCTGAAAAAACGCTCGACTGGCAGGATGGCATTATCTCCTTCAATGGCGAGACGCTGGAAGAAGTGATTGCCGATCTTAATCGATATACGGATATGAGGATCGAGATTACAGACGAGGAACTGCGTCACCAGCAGATCGTGGCTTATTACCGTGTCGGCGAAATTGAGCCGATGTTCGATGCGCTCAACTTAATGGCGAATGTTGAAGTCGAGCGCGTTAGCGACCGGCATGTCAGGCTCTATCGCGTCAACTAGGGGTTAAACCAAATTTATTTGGTCTGGTTCGCAGTTGCTATCTTGGTGATTGCGAACGGCTTTTCGGATTCGCGATGCGCTTTATAAACGGAACATGGAGAGAATATGAAAAAATGATTACGGTTTTTGGAGCGCCCCCGGTCTCAGGGTTTGAGGCCGGTGTGAAAGCTGCATCGACGTGCTGATCATTGGGCCGGAGCATAAGAATATGAGGGGCGGTTGGCGGATAAGAAGTTTTATCTGCTGCATCTTTGCGGCGTGCTTTTCCATGTCTGCTGCATTCGCCCAAAGCGCTGAAAACCGATATGAGTTTCATATCGAGGGGGGCGCGCTTGGGCCGGTGATGGAGCAAATCCACGAAGCAACCGGCATCCAACTCCTATTTTCTTATGATCTGGTCGACTTCGACGGGGTAAACGCCGTTAATGGTCAGTACACAGTCCAGGAAGCAATGACGATCTTGCTTCACGATACTGGGCTGACTTCCGGTCTCACAGAAAGCGGGATGATCGTCATCACGCGTGAGAACAGCGCAAACGCGCAAAACCGGGAGGATGAAATGGCAAGCGGGAAAGTTAAAAAGGGACTTTTGGCAAGTGTGTCGGCGCTTATTTTTGGAATGGGCTCGCAGGGGAGTGTGCTGGCTCAAGACTCGGAAAATGATGCGATTAGTGAAGGTGACGTAATTGTCGTAACTGCGAACAGGCGTGGAAATGGTTCATCGATTCAAGACACGCCAATTAGTGTAACCGCAATTTCTGCGCAGGATATTCAGCGTCGTGGGTTAGTAGAGCTTGATGATTTTCTTCGTACGACGCCGGGTGTGAACTTCCAAGATAGGGGCAGTAGTCAAAATAGTATTGTGATCCGCGGGATCGCATCGGATCCGCAGCGCGAGCGAGAGGCTGTCGGCGTTTATTTTGGAGAGACGCCGATCACCGGATTAGGAAGTTCGGGCGGTCTGGCCGGCAATGCTGACATGAAGCTGGTTGACATAGAGCGAATTGAGGTTCTGCGAGGGCCTCAAGGTACGCTATTTGGCGCCGGTTCAATGGGAGGTACGGTACGCATCCTACCCGCAAGCCCGGATCTTCAAAATTATGAAGGCGGATTAATGGCGGGATATTCTCACACAGGCGAATTGGGCGGGGATAACACAAATTTGCAGGGTGTCGTGAACATACCTGTAATAGAGGACAAGCTCGCAGTTCGCGCAGTTGGATACTGGTATGACAACAGTGGGTATATTGATAATGTCGCTGGTAGTGCGCCGACTGCCGGTGTGACTGCATCGACCGCATCCGGAGGCGCCGCGGAAAACGAAGGCGACATCGGTTCGGAGGAGTATGTTGGGTTTAGAGTCTCTGCTCTGTGGCGGCCAACACCCGAATTCGAGCTCAATCTATCGCACTCTTATCAAGAGATTGAGCAGAATGGTATTCCGGAAATTGATACGACATTGTCTGGAGCCTTTGAGCAATCCCGTTTAAACACGGGGCCATTGGGATCGCGCAGTGAATTTTCCGACAACTCAATTAATCTTACCAATTTAGTCGCCTCATACAATTTCGGCTGGGGAACAGTTATAAACTCAAATTCATGGATAAGTTACGATACGCAAAGCGACCTAGATTTGGCCAACACCTTCTTTGCGCCTATGTACTTTGAAGGTAGCGCTGAAACGTCCGTTTTTGTAGAAGAGTTTAGGTTTGTTTCGAGCTTTGATGGGCCGTTTCAGATACTAGCTGGCATATATTATGAGGAAAAGGAATTCGAGGCTGAGTTTCCGATCTTGTGGAGTGGAGACCCAGCGTTTGAAGCGGCGACAGCTGGTGCGTTTTCTGGTGGAGCATTTACTAGCGTCACAACTATTCAGGATTCTCTTAACAAAACCGATCAACTCGCCTTTTTTGGCGAGCTTTCATATGATGTGACTGACCAAATCACAGCTACGTTTGGCGTTCGTCATTTTGAGTATGATCAAGTTAACTTGTTTGATGGGTCGGGGTTATTTCTTGGAGGCGTCATTGATAATCGAGTACTACGCAATAGCGAAAACGGTCAAACATATAAGGCGAATATCACATATGAGCCAAGTGACGATGTGCTACTGTATGCTCAATGGGCTGAGGGATTTAGGTTAGGCGAGCCGAGATCTGAAGAGGTTTTGGGTATTTGCGATTTAGACATGGATGGCCTAATCGATGGTCTCGGCGTTGCGCCAACGTCACTCAATTCCGACGAATTAGAGAGTTTTGAAATTGGATTTAAGACTTCAATTGCCGATGATCGAGTGACGATAAATGGAGCCCTCTATCATATCAATTGGGATGGAATACCCGTCACAATTATACCTCCATGTGGTATTCGCACACCGCTAAATGCTGGTGAGTCTAAGTCGCAAGGCGTTGAGCTTGAAGCTCGTATCTTACTCACTGACAATTTGATTTGGGATTTAGGCGGCTCATATGTGGAGGCTCAATTAACGGAAGATATTCCGTTCGTTACGGGCTTTGGGGCTGACGGTGATGATCTACTCGGCTCACCCGATTTTAATTTCAATACCGCCCTAGAGTATCGGTTCAGCATTGCTGGAATGGATGCTTTCGCGCGTGGCGACTATGCGTATGTTGGTGAGTACTTTCACAATTTCAATGAGACCGGACCAGCGTCGGGCGATTATCATCAAGTGAATTTGAAAGCGGGTGCAAGAATTGAAAACGTTAGCATTGAAGTCTTCGTCACCAACCTTACCGATGCCGACGAATTTACGTGGGTTGAAACGGTATTTGGCGGCACTGGAACAGGCGCGTATCGTCTACGTCCGCGAACTATCGGTGTAAATGTCGGGCTAGATTTTTAGGGCTGTTGGCCGAGGGAATTGAAGAACATATTGGGCGGCTCCGAGTTTCTTCAATTCCCTTCAATTGCGGATGATTCGTCAAATCTAGGCGTCAACAATTTCCTTGCACTTGTTCACTCATGACTTGCGGAATACTTGTTCATTCGGCGAGTTCCCAAAATTTGCCGATCACCGCATCACAAGTAAGTAATGAATCAAAAAATAAAATTAATTGCTGAGCGTTACGACCGAGCCCGTATGTTCCAATTGGGCGTGGGTGATAGAAGTTTATCGTGCAACTCCATATTGTTTTCAAAGTGGATAGGTGCGACAGATCAGTTTTTATACGAATTTGAAAAACCTTCAGGAAGGCAATACCGGCTCTTTGATGTCACGACGGGCAATGACCGGCAGGCTTTCGATCATAGTGCTCTAGCCGCAGTGTTATCAGAAGAGTGCGGCGAGAAAATTCAACCAGATCAACTCCCAATAAGAAACACGTCAATCTCGGAAGATTTAAAATTCCTTATTTTTATTTTTAACGGTGATCGCTGGCGCTACTGCCTGAACGAGAATTCTCTGGTAGTGGATAAACATATACCCGACGAATGGATTGTCTCACCTGATGGGTTGTATGCGGTTTATTTGGATAACTACAATATCTGGCTCTATGACTTTGGCACAAAAGATAGCCGGGCACTTACTCACGATGGAGTGCAGTTTGCGGATTATGGTTCAGCAGGAAGTTCTTGGGGGAATGTAGTCTATAGTGGACTGCAAGCGTGTTGGTCACCTGACTCGAAACGCGTTCTTACAACAAAGAAAAACTGCCTAAACGTAAAAGAATTGCCGGTCATGCACTACGTCCCGGAAGATGGGGCACTGCGTCCAAAAGTAGAAATGCGAAAGCTGGCGTTCCCAGGTGATGAGGTGGTCGAGACGTATGAACTGGTCAGTTTAGAAATAGAAACAGGAAAAGTAATTGTAGCGCGCCATAGGGCGATCGTGGACGTTCGCAATCACTGGGGCATTAAAAACGCCGGCACGGCATGGTGGTCGAAAAATTGCGAACTTGCATATTTTTTGGATATGTCGCGTGGGGACAAAAAACTTGAAGTAGTCGAGTTTAATGTTCGCTCGGGAAACACGCGGGTTCTTTTTTCAGAAACGAGTACGACGCAGATCAATTTGAGTGTAAATTCAGAAGATCTTCCTCCCTTTTTCTCAGTACCAGAAACGGATGAATTAGTTTGGTGGTCAGAGAGAGACGGCTGGGCGCACCTTTATCTCTACGACCTTGTGACGGGTGATCTCAAAAATACCATTTCGAGTGGTCGCTGGCAGGTTCGCAATATTGTTTTTTTTGATGCAAAACGTCGTGAGGTTTTTGTAACCGCGGGTGGGCGCGTCGCGGGTCGAGATCCATACTACCGCGATTTGATAAGGATAAACATAGATACAGGAGAAATTGCAGAAATTGCTGGCGGCAATGACGATTGCATTGCAATTACTCAAGGCGAGCAATCCTATAATTGGGCTCGTAGTTACGGGCGCGATGTTTTCGGTTCCAATGCGGTATGTCCTTCGGGTGAATATGCAGTCGTCACTCGGACTCGGGCAGATGAACTCTCCAATACTTGCGTGATTAATCGCGATGGGCATGAGATAGCTAGGATAGCATCTGCGACGTTACATGGAATTCCAGAAGGCTGGACATTGCCGGAACCAGTCACTTTAAGAGCGGCAGATAACGATACGGAAATATTTGGGCTTGTATTTCGGCCATCAGATTTTTCGCCAAATGTCTCATGGCCAATAGTATCGCATGTCTACCGCAGTCCAGACTTAAATTGGGTGCCAAAGGGGTCGTTCAATAGCGACAAGACAAACGGATGGGTTTTCCACGAAGCAGCGGCGATCGCCGAACTAGGATTTATTGTCGTGCTAATCGACGGGCGCGGCACAGCTTATAGAGAGAAGGCTTTTCTGGACCATAGTTACGGAAATGTAGAACGTGCAAGCGATCTTGCGGATCATGTAGCGGGAATAATGCAACTCGGCGAGCGACACCCCTATATGGATTTAGACCGGGTTGGAATTATTGGCAACGGAACTGCTGCGCAGGGTATGTTCGAGTTTCCAGATTTCTACAAAGTCGGCGTTAGCATCAATCACTTTGATGCGAGGGTAATGACGGCCACCGGATGGGGGGACAAATATAACGGTATTCAAGGGCCCAAGACGGGCCATCAGTATATTGAAGAGAAAGCAGAGAATTTAGCTGGCAAATTGTTACTCATGGCGGGGTTGCTTGATACATGGCACTGCCCATCCGGTACTTTTCGCATTATCGATGCTCTTCAGAAGGCAGGTAAAGTCTTCGACATGCTTATTTTGCCAAATGCACACAACGGGCCCACGAATTATATGGTGCTCCGTGCGTGGAACTATCTAGTTGAAAATCTTCAGGGTGAGACTGCCCCAAAAGATTTCTCGTTGTCAGCCTCAAGTGTGGAGTGGTGATGACGATTAGTTTGGAGGAGTACGCAAGTTTCGACGCAATAGGGTTAGCGAGTCTTGTTCGGAACAAGCAGGTTTCGGCAGGAGAGCTCGCAACCGTGGCATTGGAAGCGGCCCAAATCGTCAATGCCAGTATTAACTGCATTGCACATTTTACGCCTCGAACGGCTAGTGAATGTCTAGACAATACAAATCGTGACGCGCCATTTGCAGGTGTTCCGTTCTTGATCAAAGATGCCGCTGTTGCTGGCGAAGTATTTGACCAGGCAAGTCGCCTAGGGTTAGGGCGTGTCGCACCGAGTGACTCCGAGATTACTACACGGTTCAAAAAATGTGGTGTTACCATCTTAGGATTATCAACCTGGCCTGAGGCCGGAAATGCTACCACTACGGAAGCTGTAGTATACGGAGCAACCCGCAATCCTTGGAATTTGGGTTTATCGCCCGGCGGCTCAAGTGGCGGGGCCGCCGCCGCAGTGATCAGTGGCGTCGTTCCTATAGCTCACGCGTCGGACGGCGCTGGGTCAATTCGTATACCTGCCGCTTGTTGTGGAACTGTTGGGCTTAAACCTAGCCGGGCGCGTACAGCCGGCGTCCACAGCGGGTCGTATGCCTTAGGAGCAAGTCACATAGTGTCGCGAACGGTCCGAGACACTGCGGCAATGCTAGATTGCACACACGGTCATGAGCTTGGCTCACCCTATTTTATACCCAAACAAGAAGAGCGATTCCTCGAAAGCCTTGAAAGTTCAATGCGCCCATTGAGTATAGGGTTCTCGAACAAGTCTCCGGCGGGCACGCGTGTAGATATTGAATGTGCAGAAGCCGTCGACAAGGCCGCCTCTTTGTGTGAAGCGTTCGGTCACAAAGTTCAAGAAGTGACATTGCCGTACGAGTGGCCCGCGTTTTTTCAAGCCTTTGTTGACTTATGGAGTTATCGACACGTTCGTAGCGTTAGAATTTTAGAATCTGAGACAGGGCGGAAACTTAGTTCTGAGAATCGCGAAGGCTGCAATTTGGCTATGTTTCGTCACGCGAAGGAACTGACGAGTGAAGCCTTGCTAGATAGTATTTCGATAATGGATGATGTTTGTCGACGGGTTGCGTATTTCTTTGAAGAATATGACGCTTTCATCTCTCCAGTCGTAACGCGACATTCATTACGTCTAAGTGAATTGAATGCCAATGCGTCCGATTTAACTGCGTATTCTTGGCTGGATAGTATGCTATCAGAGCATGCCGCGTTCACCCCAGTCTTTAATGTGACGGGTCAGCCAGCAATTTCACTACCTCTTTATCAAAGCGGGAAGGGTCTGCCGGTTGGCGTGCAGGTTGCCGCAAGAGTTGGAGACGAGTGTACACTTTTACAGTTGGCTTCATCATTTGAAGAAACGCTTCCGTGGGTTAAGCGAGTCCCGCCCCATTCGGTAGCACATATTAGAAATCAAAATAGTCAAGGCTGTTAACATGACAGACCGTCACGTGAATGAAATCGAGTGGGCTGAAATACTGAGAAAAACGACCTTATCCGTTCGAGATTTCATCGGTGGGAGATATGTTGATATTGGTGGTGAGTCGATAATAGAGAAAAGAAATCCACGAAACGGTATTCCAATCTATACGCTTGGCACTGGCGATGTTCAGGGTGTGAACGACGCCGTATCCAATGCTCGCAATGCATACGATTCCGGAAACTGGAAGCATATGTCCGTTGAATCGCGAAGGACTATCCTCGAAAAACTCGCCGACCTTTTAGTAGCAAACAGAAATGAACTAGCGCTATACGAATGCTTGGATGTCGGCAAACCAATTTCGAATGCGTTTAACGAAGATATTCCATATGCGGCTGCGGTTTTGAGAGAAGTCGCATGTGCTGCCGAAGGAATGTTGTCTCCTCTTGGAAGTGATGGCGGCCTCATTTCATATCAACTCAGGAAGCCGATAGGCGTAGTTGGCGGCATCATCGGATGGAATTTTCCATTGGTGCTCGCTGCAATGAAAGTCGCACCAGCGTTGATGATGGGAAATAGTGTCATATTGAAGCCTTCGGAATTCACATCCCTGTCGGCCTGTAGGTTTGCGGAATTAGCTATTGAGGCTGGTGTTCCACCGGGAATGTTTAACGTTGTTCATGGCAGCGGCGAAGTTACAGGCAATGCTATCGCACATCATGCAGGCATTGATCTGCTTACATTTACAGGCAGCAGTGTGACTGGAAAGCAATTGATGATTGCTGCTGGCGAGTCAAATATGAAACGGCTAATGCTGGAGTGTGGAGGTAAGTCGCCGTATCTTATTTTCGAAGATTTTGTCGAAGATCTGGATCTTCTTGCCGATAATATCGTCGGTACAGGGTTTCCGAACCAAGGCGCGCTTTGCGCCGCCGCAACGCGCATATGTATTCATGAAAAAATAAAGCCGGCTCTCGTCGCGAGAATAATCGAAAAAGCTTCGGCATTAAAGCCTTCCGACCCGCTTGATCCGGCTACGAAATTTGGTGCGCTCGTGAATGAAGCACATCTCGAAAAAGTAACCAGCTATATTGAGTCGGGAAAAAAAGAAGGTGCGCGACTCCTCTACGGAGGTGCCCGCGTCCTCGAACAGACCGGCGGATACTATCTAACCCCAGCCGTTTTCGATGGCGTGCAACCAGACCATACAATAGCTATGGAGGAAATTTTTGGGCCGGTAATCTGTATTTTCTCTTTTCGCGACGTGGATGAAGCGATCCAACTAGCAAATGCCACACAATATGGTCTCTCCGCATATGTAGCTACCAAAGACGCTCAAAGAATACAGAAGATAGCGAGCGAGATTAATTCCGGCATATTGAACGTCACCACAACGATGAATTCGCGACCTGGTTCTGTTCGCATTGGGGCTGAGCCACATAAGCAGTCCGGATTCGGTTTTGAGAACGGGATAGAAGGGCTTCGGGCTTATACGGCGAGTACGCAGGTCAGATTATTGTGGTGACAGTTCTTCTTGAACTCCTATCAAGCACGATGGCCCGGTTCGAATTTCGCCCAAGAAACGAATATCCAGTGCGCTCGGAGTAGTGATGAAAAAAGGCTTCTACCGGCATTACCTTCTTGGTCTGCTAACGCTAATATCGGCGTTCAACTTTGTCGACCGTCATTTCCTCTCGTTAGCCTTACAGGACATTAAAGTTAGCCTACAGCTAAGTGATACGCAGCTTGGCTTGCTAACCGGAATCTCTTTCGCAATTTTTTACGCGATAATGGGCATTCCTATCGCGCGTTGGACAGATACGGGCAATCGCGCGACTGTGGTATCTTCAACGACTTTTTTGTTTGGAGTGGCGGTTTCAATTACCGGTTCAGTTTCAAACTTCATTCAATTGTTGGTTCTCCGTATAGTAACAGCCATAGGTGAGGCTGGGACTATGCCAACAGCAAACTCACTAATCCCAGAGTATTTTAGCCGGCGTGAACGACCACGGGCGGCGTCAATTTACATGATTGGAGGGTCCATCAGTGTTGCGATCGGATTTCTTGGTGGTGGTTTGTTAAACGAAGCAATCGGTTGGAGGCGAACATTCGCCGTATTAGGAGCGCCTGGCGTGCTGTTGGCAATTTTAGCATGGTTTACAATACAAGAACCGAGACAAAACAGAGGCAAGCTCGAAAAGAGAAAAGATTTGCCTACGGAGGCAATCCATAACAGTAGGCGACCGCCAAAGTCGCCCAGTGTAATTGAAGCGTTTGTAGCTTTATGGAGAATTAGGTCGTTTAGGCATCTGCTGGCAGCATACACTGCGAGCTTTTTCTTTGGTTCGGGTATCGCGGTGTGGATGCCGAGTTTTTTTATCCGGACACACTCAATGGAGACCGGTGAATTAGGCGTGTGGATGACCATAATTTACGGAGGTGTTGGAGGTATTGCAATTCTATCAGGCGGAGAGTTGGCAAGCAGATTTGCAGCGGGAAAGGAGAAAGTACAGTTCATGGTTGGTGCTGCGTTCGTGTCAGCGTTTTCGTTAGTTAGTGTTTATACATATCTAACTCCAAACAAGTATGTTGCTCTCGCATTGATGATGACATCTACATTTGCGGTTTTGATTGTGAACGGCCCACTCTTTGCGGCGATTCAAAGTTTAGTGATGGAACGTATGAGGGCGATGGCGATTGCCATCGTTTATCTTTTTGCAAATTTGATTGGTCTTGGGCTAGGTCCGCTTTTTGCTGGCGCGCTCAGTGACTACTTAGCTCCGACTTTTGGTGTTGAATCTCTACGCTATTCCCTAGTCATATTAGCTCCGGGATATCTATGGATGGCGCTTCACTTATTTCTTGCTAGTCGGTGTGTGGAGCAAGATATGCTTGGAGTGAAGGAAGATCCTAAGTTTTAAATTAGGTCAGTGCCGGATCAAATCATATGTGATAATTATTCAATGTTTGATTTGATGCAAAGTGACACCACATTTGTGCCGCCAGTCTGGCCACGATTACTTGCCGGATTTACAGCTAACCCTACTGCTTCTAACGTGAACGCTCCGAATCACTAAAGATGGTTTGAGACTGCTCAAACTCGATATAGAACTCGACAATTTTTCAGTTTCACGCTGCACAACATCGTGTACCAAAATGTGGACATATTGTGTACCAACCAAAATTATGATATGCGTAAATCATTGAAAACATTGGAGAATAGCTGGCATGCGAGGCTCGTCACTCGCGCCACCGATTTCATCCCGCGCTCCTTTCGCATTTGATCCATAACGTTGACGCCATTGATGGAATGGTTAAGCAGCGTCACAATGGGGATCAGCTAGGCGGAGATTCGGCATGCGCAAATTCTGGATCATAGCGGCCGCCTGCGGGCTGGTTTCGGCCTGCGGTCAGGGCCCCGGGGAGGGATCGGACGCCGGCGCGGGCGATACGACCCATGGGCTTGAAGTGGTCTCGCGCAGCGTCAATTCGGCGACCGGTCGGGCGCTGTTCGTCGACAAGGGCTGCGTCATCTGCCATGCGGTCAACGGCGTCGGCGGCAAGGCGGCCCCGGCGCTTGACGCCGAGGTCGGCGCTGTCGCCATCGATCCGCTGGAATTCGCCGCGCGCATGTGGCGCGGCGCGCCGGCGATGATCGAGCTTCAATCGATCGAGCTGGGCTATTCGATCTATCTGACCGCCGACGAGATTGCCGATCTGGCCGCCTTCGCCAGCGACCGCGAGGAGCAAAAGCTCCTGACCGTCGACCAGTTGCCCGAAACCATCCGCGACGGGCTGCTCGACGAGCAGTTCTGGGAAATGGAGGACTGGGACGAGTTCCTGCGCGCCGGCCAGGAAGGGGAGGCGCCCGAGGCCCCGGCCGAGGATACGCAAACGCCGGAATAAAGACGTCCGATCCGTTGAATAATCAGCGATTTTAAGGGGCTGCGGCGCCGACGCCCGTTGCCATTGGCCCCGCAGCTTTCTAGGTTCCGCTCGGCGTGTAAAAGGGCCTTGCGGCCTTGAAAGGATCCTCTCTTGGCGACCCCCGATTTTCTGCTGGACTGGCTGCCGATCCTGATATTTCTCGGCCTGTCGGTCATTTTCGGTCTTGGCTTTCTGATCGTGCCGGCGGTCATCGCGCCGGCCGAGCCGGATGCGGAAAAACTCTCGACCTATGAATGCGGCTTTAACGCCTTCGACGACGCGCGCATGAAGTTCGACGTGCAGTTCTATATTGTGGCGATCCTGTTCATTATCGTCGATCTCGACGTTGCGTTTTTGTTTCCCTGGGCGGTGACGCTGTTCAATCCGGAACTGGGGACCGACCGCAGCTTTCAGATTTACGCCTTCTGGTCGATGTTCGTCTTCCTCGCCGTGTTCGCTATCGGCTTTCTTTACGAATGGAAGAAGGGCGCGCTTGAATGGCGGTAGAACCCCCCAAGTTTCCCTACGGCACTGCGGCGCGCGCCGGCACGCCGGGCTATGATCCGTCGGCGAAGGATCCGTTTTTCGGCGAGCTTTCGGACCAGCTTGCCGACCGCGGCTTTTTCACCGCGCCCGCCGATGCGCTGATTACCTGGGCGCGCACCGGCTCGCTGATGTGGATGACCTTCGGGCTTGCATGCTGCGCCATCGAGATGATGCAGGCCTCGATGCCGCGCTACGATATGGAGCGCTTCGGTTTCGCCCCGCGCGCCTCGCCGCGTCAGTCCGACGTGATGATCGTCGCCGGCACGCTGACCAATAAAATGGCCCCGGCGCTGCGCAAGGTTTACGACCAGATGCCGAACCCGCGCTATGTCATCTCCATGGGTTCGTGCGCCAATGCGGGCGGGTATTATCATTACTCCTACGCCGTGGTGCGCGGCTGCGACCGCATCGTGCCGGTGGATATCTACGTGCCCGGCTGTCCGCCCACGGCCGAAGCGCTGATTTACGGCGTCCTGCAGTTGCAGAAGAAGATCCGCCGGGAAGGGAGCATCGTGAGGTAGTGAATGGTGAAGTCGTGAATAGTGAGTGGGAATTTGCGGACGCCGAAGGCGATCTGTCGCAATTCGGATTTTCCGAGAACGGACAAGCTGCAAAGATAACTGACTATCGCGACCTTGAGGTCTGGAAAGAAGGGATGGCGCTAGCCAAGGACATTTACCGGAATACTGCGAACTTTCCTCGCGAAGAGCTCTACGGCATTACCTCGCAGATGCGTCGCGCGAGTGTTTCTATTCCCGCCAACATTGCCGAGGGCTACGGTCGGGAAACCACGGGCGCGTTTATTCAGTTTCTTCGTATTGGGCAGGGATCGCTGAAAGAACTGGAAACACTAACAGAGCTTTCAAATCAACTGGATTTTCTCTCTGTCGATGCTTTCGAGTCGCTCAATTCAAGAGTTGTTCGATTAAGTAAAATGCTTCGCGGTTTGATCCGGTCTTTGGAGCGCCGAGCGAGATCATGATTTTCTCCATTCGCCATTTCACCAGTCACAATTCACGACTATGAGCGAAGACCTCAACGACCTCGGCGAACACATCGCCGCCGCCATCGACAGCGACATTCGCGGCTGGCGCATCGAGCATGGCGAGCTGACGATCGACGCCCGCGCCGATCGCATGGAGCATGTGCTGAAGTTCCTGCGCGACGATCCGCTGGCGAAATTTCTCGTGCTGATCGATATTTGCGGCGTCGATTATCCCAACCGCGCCAAGCGTTTCGACGTCGTCTATCACCTCCTATCGATGCACAACAACGCCCGCATTCGCGTCAAGGCGCAGGTCGGCGAGGACGAAACCATCCCCACGGCGACGGACATCTTCCCATGCGCGGATTGGTACGAGCGCGAAGCATTCGACATGTACGGCGTTGTTTTTTCGGGCCATCCGGATCTGCGCCGGATTCTTACGGACTATGGTTTTGAGGGCTATCCCCTGCGCAAGGACTTTCCGCTCACCGGCCATGTGGAGGTGCGTTACGACGACGAGCTCAAACGCGTCGTCTACAACCCGGTCAAGCTCGTCCAGGAATACCGCAATTTCGATTACCTCTCGCCCTGGGAAGGGGCGCAATACATCCTGCCGGGCGATGAAAAGGCCGGCGAGGCCAAGGAGTAAGTCAGATGAGCGCAACGTCGGGTCAATGTCTTTGCGGCGCCGTCCGGTTTCAGGCGAAACCCGCCGGCAACGCTGTTTCCATCTGTCATTGCGGCATGTGCAGGCGACAAATGGCGGGGCCGTTTTTCGCCATTGAGTGCGGTGATACGTTCAAGGCGGAAGACAGTCCCAATCTTGGCGTTTATTCGGCTTCGGACTATGGCGAACGCATATTCTGCAAGCAGTGCGGCACGGTGATCGCCTGGCGCACCAAGGACGGGAAGTTCTCGGAAGTTTCCGTCAATGCGCTTGACGGCCTGGAAGATCTGCGTCTCAAACAAGAGATCTTCATTGAAGACAAGCCTGACTATTATTCGTTTGCGGAGAAAACAAAACAACTGACCGGACAGCAGGTTTTTGAGCTTTTTGCGGAAAGTCAAAGTGAATAGTGAAATGGCGAATGGTGAAATAGCGAATAGGGATTCAGGGACAGTAAATGGGCGCCGCGCGGCGCACAGGCGCCCATGTACTGTTCAAGATAATTTTCGCCCTTCGACAGACGGCTCGCCACTTCACTATTCACCATTCACCACTTCACCATTTCCCCACTCACAAGGCGGCGCCTGATGGCTGACGGAACAAAAGCCGTTGAAGTCGAGGACTCAACCTCCGACGCGTCGTCGGAGCGCAACTTCACGATCAATTTCGGACCGCAGCATCCGGCGGCGCACGGCGTTTTGCGTCTCGTGGTCGAACTCGACGGCGAGGTCGTCGAGCGCATCGACCCGCATATCGGCCTGCTCCATCGCGGCACCGAAAAGCTGATCGAGTACAAAACCTATCTTCAGTCGATCCCCTATTTCGACCGGCTCGATTATGTCGCGCCGATCAACCAGGAGCATGCTTTCTGCCTGGCGGCGGAAAAACTGCTCGGGATCGAAATCCCCAAACGCGCCCAGCATATGCGCGTCTTATGGTGCGAAATCGGCCGCCAGCTATCGCATATCCTGAACGTGACCACCCAGGCGATGGATGTGGGCGCGCTGACCCCGCCGCTCTGGGGTTTTGAAGAGCGCGAAAAGCTCATGGTGTTTTACGAGCGGGTCTCGGGCAGCCGCATGCACGCGGCGTATTTCCGCGTCGGCGGCGTTCATCAGGACATGCCCGAAGCGCTGATCGACGACATCGACGCCTGGTGCGACCAGTTTCCCGCGGTGATCGACGACATCGAAACGCTGCTCACCGACAATCGCATCTTCAAGCAGCGCAATGTGGATATCGGCGTCGTTTCCAAGGAAGAAGCGCTCGCCTGGGGCTTTTCCGGCGTCATGGTGCGCGGCTCGGGCATCCGCTGGGACCTGCGCCGGGCCCAGCCCTACGAGACCTATGACGAGTATGATTTCAAAGTGCCGATCGGCAAGAACGGCGACTGCTACGACCGCTATCTGTGCCGCATCGAGGAAATGCGCCAGTCGATCCTGATTATGAAGCAGGCGATCGAAAAGATCCGCGCAACCCCCGGCCCGGTGATGACCGCCGACGGCAAGGTCGGCCCGCCGCGCCGCGCCGAGATGAAAGGTTCGATGGAGGCGCTGATCCATCACTTCAAGCTTTATACGGAAGGCTTTCATGTGCCCGCGGGCGAGGTCTACGCCGCCGTCGAGGCGCCCAAGGGCGAATTCGGCGTCTATCTTGTTTCCGACGGCAAGAACCGGCCCTATCGCTGCAAAATCCGCGCGCCCGGCTATCCGCATCTCCAGGCCATGGACTGGCTCTCGCGCGGTCACCTATTGGCCGACATCTCGGCGATCATCGGCTCCATCGACGTCGTCTTCGGTGAGATCGATCGGTGAGGGCGGCCATCCTTCGAGGCAATCGCTTCGCGATGGCGCCTCAGGATGAGGGATGTGTCTGAATGAAAGTTCCCGCCGTCACCTGCGGCACCCACGGCAAGCAGCCCGAGACCTTCGTCTGCGTCCACATTCTTGAAGCGCTCAGGACCGGCGCGCCCAGCGGCTTCTGGTGGTCGCGAAGCGAGGACGGAATCTGGGACGCGGTCTGCACCGACTGCAACAATCTCTCCCAGGCGGCGTTCGACGCGCTCGGGCGCGAAAATATCGTCGTCATCTGCCTTGGCTGTTTCGAGGACGCCGCCGCCCTCAACGAGGTCGAACTGGATTAGCCCTAATGCCGCTCAACGGCCTGCGCGCGCCAGTTGCGCCGGCTTTTCAAAATACAACCATGACCGTAAAATCGGCCCGCAAACCCGCATTGCGTCGATAGATATCGAACACCTTCGGAACGGCCGTATAATGCCCGGCTGATGACTTTGAACGCAAAGATAACCACTGTCATTCCGGGGCGCGCCCCGACCGCGAAGGCTGCGCCTACCGGATATCGCGGCCGTCATCCCGTGTGCTGCGCGGCATGAAATGCCGCGCTGCTGACACGGGATCGGTTGAAACAAAGCCGGCGCAGGCGGATGGCGGTCCGCCCCGACAATTGTCGGAGCCTGCGGCGCATCATCGAAGATGCTGCGCCGCGCACGGGATGACGCGGAGCAGTCAAATGGCGCCCCACATTCGGGACTTTTCGGCTTGAAACAGGGAAAGTCTCCAAACGCGAAGGGCGCCAATGGCGCCCCGCATCGCCGGTCTGCCGCCAGGGACCGACCGCGGCCCCTGTCGGGCCCTCTTTCGTTTTACGGACAAATGGTTATGTCTGTTGCGCGAATCGGGCCCCGTGCGGCCCCGCCAGGAGAATGATCGATGGCTAGCCGCAGGCCCGCAAAAAACCAGCCCGCATCTTTCGAGTGGACCGCCGAAAACCGGACTTGGTGCGAGGCCCAGCGCGAGAAATATCCGCAAGACCGCGCGGCCTCCTGCGTCATTCCGTTTTTGTGGCGCGGCCAGAAACAGGAAGGCTGGGTGTCGATCCCAATGATGGAGGCGATCGCCGAACAGCTTTCGATGCCCTATATCCGCGTTTACGAGGTCGCGACCTTTTATACGATGTTCAACCTCGCGCCGGTGGGTGAATTCCACGTCCAGCTTTGCGGCACCACCCCGTGCATGCTGTGCGGCGCGCAGGATCTGCGCGAAGTCTGCAAGAAAGTCATCGGGCCGGAACATCGCATCAGCGACGACGGCAAGTTCTCCTGGATCGAGGTCGAATGTCTCGGCGCGTGCTGCAATGCGCCCATGGTTCAGATTTCAACCAGTGAAAGCGATCATTATTACGAAGACCTGACGCCGGAAATTTTAGCAGACCTGCTCGGCAAGCTGCGCCGCGGCGAAGACGTCAAGACCGGCACGCAAAACCCCAAGCGCCATACCTCCGATCCGGAAGGCGAAAATACGACGCTCACCGACCCGTCGCTTTACGACGGGTCGGCGGCTAAGCCCTTGCGAAACATTCCGAACGCCCCGGAGCCTGCCGGCGCCGATTGAAAGGGACACGTCGCAGGATGGATCAAATCGCTCGTCGATAAAAACCGATGAGGCCCATAACCCAAGAGCTAGGGCAATGAGTCATAACTATCGAAAAAAAGAGATCGGCGGACGCGCGCTGGCGCCGGAAACCATGATGATGGGATACGGCCATGAACCGCACCTGTCGAAAGGGTCGCTAAAGCCGCCGATCTTCCAGACCTCGACCTTCGTTTTTCGTTCCGCCGAGGAAGGCAAGGCGTTTTTTGAGGTCGCTTATGGCCTGCGTGAAAGAGAGGAGGCTGAAGAGGAAGGCCTGATTTATTCGCGCATCAACAACCCCGATCTTCAAGTGCTCGAAGACCGGCTGGCGATCTGGGACCATACGGAAAAAAGCCTCGTCTTCGCCTCCGGCATGGCGGCGATTTCAACCAGCCTGCTCGCCTATCTCAGGCCGGGCGGCGTGCTGATTTATTCCGAACCGCTTTATGGCGGAACGGAATATCTCGCCCACCTCACGCTGCCGGAATTCGGCGTCAAAGGCGTCGCCTTTCACAATAGCGACGGCGCTGCGGGGATGGCCGCGGCGGTCCAGGAAGGCCGCCGGCTCGCCGAAGAAACCGGCGGGCGCGTCGACGCCATCTATGTGGAGACCCCGGCCAATCCGACCAACGGCCTTGTGGATATCGCCGCGGCGCGCCGCGCGTCGGAATCGCTAGAAAAAGACGGGCGTCGCCCGCCGGTGATCGTCGACAATACGTTTCTCGGGCCGTTGTGGCAGACGCCCCATGATTGCGGCGCGGACCTCACCGTCACCTCGCTGACGAAATATGTGGGCGGCCATTCCGATCTTATCGCCGGGGCGTCGTCCGGCGACGAGAAGTGGCTTGCGCCCGTGCGCGAGATGCGCACCGTGATCGGCACGATGTGCGATCCCAATACGGGCTGGATGCTGATGCGTTCGCTGGAAACCCTAAAGCTCAGGATGACGGCTTCGAAAGAAGGGGCGAAAAAGGTCGCTGCCTACTTGCGCGGCCATGACAAGGTCGAAAGCGTGTTGTTCCTCGACTATCTGCCTGAAGACCATCCCGACCGGGCGCTTTATGAGCGTCAGTGCCGGGCGGCAGGCTCGACCTTCTCCTTTCTCATCAAGGGCGGGGAGGGAGAGGCTTTTCGCTTCCTCAATGCGCTCAAGATCATACATCTCGCGGTCAGCCTCGGCGGCACGGAATCGCTCGCGTCGCATCCGGCGTCGATGACCCATTCGGATATGCCGCCGGACGAGCGCGAACGCCTCGGCATCAAGGAATCGCTCATCCGCATTTCGGTTGGTGTTGAAAACCCGGACGATCTGATCGCCGATCTGGCGCAGGCCCTTGAAGCGGTCTAGCGATGAAGAACAGGCCGCACTCGGTTGAAGCAAGCGAATGAACCCTAAGCCGACAGTTGGAGGAGCCTCGGGCACGGTGCTGGACGCCATGCCGCAACCGCCTTGTGCGGCGTTCTTGGGGTATGAGTTTGTCTCGGTCGACCGTGAGGCGAAAACGATGCGCGTTGCTTTTCAGGGCGGCGGGCAAATGCTCAACCCAAGAGGCGGCGTTCAGGGCGGCTATTTAACCGCCATGCTTGACGATGCCATGGGTTCAATGGTTGTGGTGTTGACAGAAGGCGCGAAGGCGCCCGCTTCGGTCGATATTCACACGCAGTTTTTTGCGTCGGCCGGCGTTGAGCGGCTTATTTGCGAGGCTGAACTTGTACACATGACAAAGTCGACGGCTTTCACGCGCGCAACGCTTTATAACGAGGCCGGCGAGAAACTTGCTTTTGCGACGCAAACCGCCCGTCTTTTCGACTTGAAAGACGCATGATGTCTGAGAAGCGCAAACAAAGCCCGCATTATATTCCCGAGCTCGACCCGGAAAATCATGCTGAGACGTGTCCCGACAGAACCCTGCGCGGCCTGCTCTTCGAATGGGGCACCTGGGCGGTCTTGGCGCTTGGCGCCTCGCCGGCGCTGGTCGGCGCATTTGCTGACGGTCTTCCCTTTTGGCTGCGCGTCAAGCTGATCGTCATCGGGGTTATGTTGAGTTTCATCCTGATCTTGTTATTCATTCGCACCAACAAGCCAAAGCCTTAAACAAAAGAGCCCATCAGGCGACCATAATGCTCGAAGATAAAGACCGGATATTCACCAATCTCTACGGCCTCCAGGACTGGCGGCTGGAAGGGGCGAAGCAGCGCGGCGCCTGGAACGGGACCAAAGACCTGATGGCGCTGGGGCCCGACTGGATCATCGACCAGATCAAGGAATCCGGCCTGCGCGGTCGCGGCGGGGCCGGCTTTCCCACCGGGCTCAAATGGTCCTTCATGCCGAAAGAGGTCGGCGACCGGCCGCACTATCTCGTGGTCAACGCGGACGAGTCCGAGCCCGGCACCTGCAAGGACCGGGAGATCATGCGCCACGATCCCCACCTGCTGATCGAGGGTTGCCTGATCTCCGCCTTCGCGATGAAGGCGCATGTTTGTTACATCTATATTCGCGGCGAATTCGTCGACGAGCGCGAGCGGCTGCAGGCGGCGATCGACGAGGCTTACGCCGCCGGGCTGATCGGGAAAAACGCCTGCGGCTCGGGTTGGGATTTCGATGTTTACGTGCATCACGGCGCCGGGGCCTATATTTGCGGCGAAGAAACGGGGCTTTTGGAAAGCCTTGAAGGCAAGAAAGGCCAACCCCGGTTAAAACCGCCGTTTCCCGCGGCCGCCGGCGTTTACGGCTGTCCGACCACGGTCAACAATGTGGAATCGATCGCGGTGGCGCCGACCATCCTGCGCCGGGGTGCGAATTGGTTCGCCAGCATCGGACGCGAAAATAATGCGGGTACGAAGATTTACTGCCTTTCCGGCCATGTGGAGCGTCCGTGCAATGTCGAAGAGGCGATGTCGATCCCGCTTAAAAAATTGATCGAACAGCACGCCGGCGGCGTGCGCGGCGGCTGGAGCAATCTTAAGGCCGTCATCCCGGGCGGTTCGTCCGTGCCGCTCATCCCGAGGGACGTTTGCGACGACGTGCTGATGGATTTCGACGCCTTGAAAGACGTCAAATCGGGCCTGGGCACCGCCGCCGTCATCGTCATGGACAAGTCGACGGACATCGTCCGCGCGATTTCGCGGATCAGCTATTTCTACAAGCATGAAAGCTGCGGCCAGTGTACGCCTTGCCGCGAGGGGACCGGCTGGATGTGGCGCGTGCTCGAACGCATGGCCGTCGGGGATTCGACGACCGAGGAGATCGATAAGCTGCTCGACGTCGCCGGCCAGGTCGAAGGACATACGATCTGCGCCCTCGGCGATGCGGCCGCATGGCCGGTGCAGGGTCTGATCCGCCACTTCCGGAGTGAGATCGAAGAGCGCATCAACCGCTATCGCGCCGACCGCGGATCGGTCGCCATGGCCGGCGTCGCGGCGCAATGAGTCTTAGCGTTTGCGTTGGATGATCGAATCTGACTTTGCTCGTAAAACAGCGAAAAACCCTTGTGCCGCAGCGAATCCCGTGATTTGACTGGTTCAGGGCTCATTGATGGACAAAGGAATTACCATGGCCGTGAAACGCAAAACAACGAAGAAGGCTTCGGCGAAAAGGGCGCCAGCCAAAAGGAAAGCGCCGGCGAAAAAGGCTGCGGCCAAGAGGAAGACGGCGGTGAAAAGGAAAGCGCCGGCTAAAAGAAAAGCGCCGGCGAAGAAGGCTGCGACCAAGAAAAGAACGCCCGCGAAGAAGAAAGTCGCCGCAAGGGACTTGCCGCCGGTATTGACGCTTAAGCATCTCGCCGCGGAAATCGGAGAAACCCATAGCCTCGCCAAGAAACAGGCCGAAGTCGTTCTCAGCGATTTTGTCGATCTGATGGGTATCTATCTCAAGATGGGCAAGAAGCTTCGCGTTTCCGGTCTCGGCATCTTGCAGGTGCGCAACCGCGCGGCGCGCTGGGGCCGCAATCCGGCGACCGGAGAGCGCATCCGCATCAAGGCGAGCAAGAAAGTCGCTTTCCGTCCGGCGAAGGATTTGAAAGAGCGAGTGCTTTAGCGTCGCACGGCGCCGGCTAGGCGCGCGGGTAAACATAAAGCGCGCGCCAGTCATCGCAGGTGAAGTTTCGGTCTTTGTCCTGGGAATGTTGTCGGCTCGCCAAGCGCTCGGGCGAGACGCTGGTGAGTTCGCAGAGCAGGACAGTCTCCAGCGCTTCGGCTTTGATTGCGGACAAAAGCAGCGCATCATCGCCCGGCGCCGCAGGACGCATCGGATTGATCCAGGCAATCTCTCCGGCTTTGAACCGCGGCGCCATCGCGTCGTCGGGCGCGTACAATCCAAAAACCGATGGCGCGCGGCAAAGCTGCGGTCCGACCGGTTTGCGCTCGACCACCGAACGGCGGTCAAGTCGCCAGAATCCATCGCTCGCCGTTTCCGCCCGGAAGATGGGCGCGAGCTTCTGGCCGGCGAACCTTGGGGTTTCGGGATAGGCGAAATCTTCGCCGCCCTCGACGAATGCCATAGGCGGCTCGATTCCGAGATAGGCGGCGGCCAGGCGCGCTTCGGCGAATTTCAACCGCCGCCCGCCGCTCAGGAGCCGCGATACAGACGATTTGTCGATCCCAAGGGCGGCGGCAAGACCGCTCTGGGTTTTGGTTTTGTCCCTCGAAAGCGCGGTCTTAATCCATTCGAATTCCCGGTCCATGACGAAAAATTGAAAAGAGCCGGATTGAAAAGCGATGGACAAAATAACAACAAATTCCCGCAAGTGTTGATAAAATAACAACTTTCGTCCTCTATTCGAGCGTCATTCGCAGGGGCGCCGCATGTCGGACCGGGAAATCTCGCCTGAAGACTGGCTTGGCAGGCTGGAAGCGGCCCAGCAGCAGATGCTGGCCGCGACAGCGAAAATCGAAAGCCGAATAGACCTGCTCAGCCAGGAGTTTCACCGCACCTCGGCCATGGTCTACCGGCTGAGCCTGGCCGAAGAAGCCGCAAAAGAGGCGTCCCGGCGGCGCGAGGAAGCTATCACGCAACTGCAGGAACGGCTGAGCCGGATCGAGGCGATGCTGGAGCGGCTTTAGCCCATCGTTGGCCGGCGCTCTGTCGCCTAAGCCGGCTTGCAACCGCCGATATGCCGCGCGGCGGCGCGCTGGAAAGCCGGTTGAAATGCCGCTAAATAAGCCGCGCTTACTATCGACACGACAGGGATCAAGTTCGCCATGGGCGATATGCGCGCAATCAAAGTCAACGGCCGGGAAATCGAAGTTTCCTCCGACCTGACGCTGCTCCAGGCCTGCGAGGCGGCGGGCGAGGAAATTCCGCGCTTTTGCTATCACGAGCGGCTCTCCGTCGCCGGCAATTGCCGCATGTGCCTGATCGAGGTGAAGGGCGGCCCGCCCAAGCCGGTTGCGTCCTGCGCGCAAAATGTCCGCGATCTCCGCCCCGGCCCTGAAGGCGCGCCGCCGGAATTGTTCACCAATACGCCCTTGGTGAAAAAGGCGCGCGAAGGGGTGATGGAGTTTTTGCTGATCAATCACCCGCTCGACTGTCCAATTTGCGATCAGGGCGGCGAATGCGACCTGCAGGATCAGGCGATGGCTTATGGCCGCGACGATTCTCGCTATGCGGAAAACAAGCGCGCCGTTGAAGAAAAATACATGGGCCCGCTGATCAAGACGATCATGACCCGGTGCATTCAGTGTACGCGGTGCGTGCGCTTTGCGACGGAAATCGCCGGCGTGGACGATCTTGGCCTCGTCAATCGCGGCGAAGACGCAGAGATCACGACCTATCTCGAAAAGACGGTCGAATCCGAACTGACCGGCAACCTCATCGATGTCTGCCCGGTCGGCGCGTTGACGTCGAAACCTTATGCGTTCAACGCGCGGCCGTGGGAGCTGCGCAAGACCCAGACCGTGGACGCCATGGACGCGGTCGGCTCGAACATCCGCGTCGACGCCCGCGGGCGCGAAGTGCTGCGCATCCTGCCGGCGCTTCATGAAGGCGTGAACGAAGAATGGATCGCCGACAAAACGCGATTCATCTGGGACGGCCTTCGGCGTCAGCGGCTCGACCGGCCCTATATCCGGCGCGACGGCAAGCTGCAGCCGGCAAGCTGGGACGAAGCGCTGGCCGCGGCGGCGGACAAGCTCAAGGCGGCGCCGAACGACAAGATCGCCGCCCTGGCGGGCGATCTCGTTCCGACCGAAGCGATCAAGGCGCTCAAGGATCTGATGACCGCTATCGGGACGCCGCATATGGACTGTCGTCAGGACGGCGCCAGGATCGGCGCCGGCGACCGCCGCGGCTATTTGTTCAATAGCGGTATCGCCGGCCTTGAAAGCGCCGACGCCATTTTGCTGGTCGGAACCAACCCCCGCGCCGAAGCGGCCATGATCAACGCCCGCATCCGCAAGGCCTGGGTGAACAATCTCAACATTAAAATCGGCCTGATCGGCGAGCAGCGCGATCTCGCATTCGATTACGACTATCTCGGCGCCGGACCCGAAACCCTCGCAAGCCTTGCAAAAGGCGAGGGCGGGTTTTTCCAATCGCTGCAAAACGCCGAACGTCCGGCGATGATCATCGGCATGGGCGCGCTCGCCCGGCCGGACGGCGCGGCGATTCTCAACGCAGCGGCCAAGCTCGCCGCCGCCGTCGGCGCCGTTCAGGGCGACTGGAACGGTTTCAATGTGCTTCACACTGCCGCGGCGCGCGTCGGCGCGCTCGATCTCGGTTTCTTGCCGGGACCCGGCGGCAAGGATTTCGCGGGCATAGTCAACGCCTGCGGTGAGCGCGATATCGAGGTCGTTTACAATCTCGGCGCCGATGAGTTCGATCCGAAAAAGCTCGGCGGCGCCTTCGTCATCTATCAGGGCCATCACGGCGACGCCGGCGCGCGTCATGCGGACGTGATCCTGCCCGGCGCAGCGTATACGGAGCAACCCGCGATATTCGTCAATACCGAAGGCCGGGCGCAGATGGCCGCCCGCGCGCTGTTCCCGCCCGGCGAAGCGCGCGAGGACTGGTCGATCCTGCGCGCCTTGTCGGAACGGGTCGGCCATACGCTGCCTTATGACGATCTTTTCGCGTTGCGCCAGGCGATGATCGAGGATGCGCCCTCGCTCGGCCGCATCGATCAGATCGGGCCGGGCGAAGACGCGGCGCCGTTCGACCTTGCTGTGCTGGGCGAGCCCGGCGAGATGCGATCCGATCCGTTCGTTTCGGCGATTGCGGACTATTACCTGACCAATCCGATCGCGCGCGCTTCCAAGACCATGGCGGAATGTTCCGCCGCCATGCGCGGGGCGCGGCGGCAGGCAGCGGAGTGAGCTTCGGCCTTGCCGCAGAAGACCCCCGATCCGGCTGAAATTTTCGAGCAAATCCGCGCCAATTGGGCGTTCGAACATTTGATCGTGTCGGTGCTTGCGGGCGCCGGCGTCGGCGGCGCGCTGACCTTTCTGGCGGCGCTTGGCGGCGCGCTGATCACGAATGGCGGGATCATCGCCGCGCTCGGGCCGGCGCTCGCCAAGTCGGTGCTGATCGCCGTTCTGATCTTCTTGATCGGATTTCTTTCCGGCGTGCTTTTGATCGCGCCGCTGTTCAGAGCGCTCGAGCGGGCCAAACGGCGCAGCGTCTGGCCTTATGTCGCCGCCGCGCTGATTATTGCAGGTCTCGCCCTGGCGCTGGTTTCGAACGTCCGCGCCGCACATCCGGTCGGGCCCGGCGTCGCCGCGCCGGTGCTCACCGCAAGCGTGGTGATCGCCGTTCTCTTCGCCCGCCGCATGCGCCCGCTCTGGCGCGCTGCTGAAAAGGCCGAACTGGCCGAGGACGACACCGTCAAAAAGCTGCATTGAAACCGTCCGGGATCGACGGAACGCCGGCCCCTTGCGACAAGCGGTCTTTATGCGCCGCATCGGCCACGCTACACTCGTCGCATCGGAATGGGAGGCGAACATGACGCCAATAAGAATGATCGCGGCGGGTCTTTCCGCTTTGCTTCTTGCGGGAACGGCGGTCGCCAGGGACGGCGACGCCAAAGTGACCCAAAATCTCGATCTTAGAGGGTTTGACCGCATCGATATTGCCGGCGTTTACGATCTGGAAGTGCGCGTCGGACCGGATTACTCGATTGAGCTTTCCGGACCGGCCTACGAGATCGAACGGGTCGAAGCGTCGGTCAGGAATAACGTCCTGCACCTTGACCAAAGCAAACAGAAAACCCGCTGGCGCGGCAGGCGCGAGGGCGTCGATGCGGTGGTGACGTTGCCGAGCCTGCGCGGGATCGAAGTCGCCGGCGTTGTCGAGGGCGTGATCACGGGTGTTGATTCCGAAGTATTCGACATCGACGTTTCCGGCGTCGGCGATTTGGAGTTCGACGGCGCGTGCGGAACGTTGGAGGCGGAGGTGTCCGGCGTCGGCGATCTTGAAGCGGACGCGCTTGAATGCCGCGTCGTGACCATAGAGGTCTCCGGCGTAGGCGATGCTTCGGTCTTTGCGAGCGAAGAAGTCGACGCGCAGGTTTCCGGCATGGGCGGCATCGACGTTTACGGATCGCCGGAAAAGGTCCGCAAAAGCGACAGTATGTTCGCAGACATTACGGTGCATTGAACAATAGCCCCGGGCGTTCGACCCAACGCAACGTTCAAAAAACAACCCGCGGCGCGCAGATGTTCGGCGCGCCGCTTTTGTCTGTGGCGCCATGATGCGCCGTGCAGAACGCGTCCGCCCGCCTTTCGCGCGCGACGAGCGGCGTTTGCTCGGTCCTTCGCAGATGCTAGTGTGATGCGGGGTAAACGGGAGGCGATCCATGAGATTTATTCTTGGTGTTTTCATCGGCTTGCTGCTTGCTGTGGGCATCGCCGCAGGCGCGGCCTACATGGCGTTTGACAATCTTGGCGGGTGGCGCGATTTCGGCGAGCATGACAGAAGCAACGACGTCACCGAAGAATTTGACGTTGCGGGATTTGACAAAATCGACGTCGGCGGTGTTTTCGAATTGGACGTCACCGTGGGCGGCGATTTCTCTGTGGAAGTCTCCGGCGCGCCGGCGGAAATGGACCGCCTTGAGGTGACGGTCGAAAACGGAGAACTCGTCCTCGATCAAAGACGGCCGAACCGGGGCGAGCGCCGTCATTGGCGAAACCGCAGTCTGATCGCGAAGGTGTCGTTGCCGTCGCTTTCGGGACTGGATATTTCCGGCGTCATCGACGGCGATATCAGCGGCGTTGACGCCGTCGATTTTGCGGCTGACTTTTCCGGGGTCGGCGAGATCGATCTTACCGGCGCGTGCGAGAATTTGCGCGCCGACATTTCGGGCGTGGGCGATTTCGACGCCAAGGACCTCAGATGCCGGACCGCCGACGTGAACGTATCCGGCATTGGCGATGCTTCTTTTTACGCCAGCGAGTCGGTCGACATTTCGGTCAGCGGGATCGGCTCGGTCGCGGTCTACGGGTCCCCGTCCCAAGTGGAAAAGAGCGGCGGGTTTCTTTCCAGCATTTCCATCAAGTAAGGCTGCCTGATCGGGCCTTTGGAGGCCGTTTTTTGCAGCAATTGCGACCGATTGGCCCGATGAATCCCCGTGACTACGGGGCCAATCCGCTTTATGACGCGGCCCATGGAAGCTGTCTGGAGCTATATCGCCACGCGGGATCCGTCCGATCCGCTGCAGTGGGTCGTCGGAACGGGCGTGCAGACCCTGGCCCTGATGATGGTCGTTCTGGTGGCGCTCGCCTTCCTGCTGCTGTTCGACCGTAAGGTCTGGGCGGCGGTGCAGATGCGCAAGGGCCCGAATGTGGTCGGCGCCTTCGGGCTGCTGCAGTCTTTCGCGGATTTCTTCAAATTCGTCTTTAAAGAAATCGTCATTCCGGCCGGCGCCAACAAGTCGGTTTTCCTGCTGGCGCCGATGATCTCCTTCGTGCTCGCCTTTATCGGCTGGGCGGTCATCCCGGTGGCGCCGGGCCTTGTCGTCGCCGACATCAATGTGGGCATCCTTTACATCTTCGCGATTTCCTCGCTCGGCGTTTACGGCATTATTATGGGCGGTTGGGCGTCGAATTCGAAATATCCCTTTCTCGGCGGCTTGCGCTCGGCGGCGCAGATGGTTTCCTACGAAGTCTCCATCGGCTTCGTGATTATCAGCGTGCTGTTGCTGGTCGGGTCCATGAACCTGACCGACATCGTCGAAAGCCAGGACCGCGGCGCCGGCTTTTTGAACTGGCATTTCATTCCGCTGCTTCCCATGTTCGTTTTGTTTTTCGTCTCGGCGCTGGCGGAGACCAATCGGCCGCCCTTCGATCTGCCCGAGGCCGAATCCGAACTCGTCGCCGGCTATCAGGTGGAATATTCTTCGACGCCCTATCTCCTGTTCATGATCGGGGAATACATCAACATCGTCCTGATGTGCGCCCTGCTGACGATCCTGTTCTTCGGCGGCTGGCATTCGCCGATCCCATGGGCGCCGCTGGAGGCGATCCCGCTGTTCTGGTTCGGCGCCAAGGTGGTGTTTTTCTTCTTCCTGTTCGCCATGGTGAAAGCCATCGTGCCCCGTTATCGCTACGACCAGCTCATGCGGATCGGCTGGAAGATTTTCCTGCCCACGTCCCTGGTCTGGGTCGTGCTCGTCGCCGGCGTCTTGATTGCCTTCCCGTCGGCGGCGGACTGGTTCCAGAGCTGGAGGTACTGACCCATGTCGCGCATCGTTCAGGCGGTTCGGGGTTTTGCGCTGCTCGATTTTCTCGGCGCCTTCTGGCTGGCCCTCAAATATTACATCCGGCCCAAGGCGACCCTGAACTATCCGTTCGAAAAGGGCCCGCTCAGCCCGCGCTTTCGCGGCGAACATGCGCTGCGCCGCTATCCCAACGGCGAGGAGCGCTGCATCGCCTGCAAGCTGTGCGAAGCGATTTGCCCCGCCCAGGCGATCACCATCGAGGCCGAACCCCGCGATGACGGCTCGCGCCGCACAACCCGCTATGACATCGACATGGTCAAATGCATCTATTGCGGGTTCTGCCAGGAAGCCTGCCCGGTGGACGCCATTGTCGAGGGACCCAATTTCGAATTCGCCACCGAAACCCGCGAAGAGCTTTATTACGACAAGGATCGGCTGCTCGCGAACGGCGATCGCTGGGAACGCGAGATTGCAAAAAATCTCGAACTCGACGCGCCCTATCGATAGGTCCGCCTTGGTTGCGGATGTCATTTCAGCCCGTCGAAAACCTCCTTTAAAAACCCATATGCGGCGGCGTAAACGCCCGGCGCCTCGCTTTCCCGCGGACCGGCAATGTTAAGATCGACATGGACCCCGGCACGGCGGCGCGCAGCATGCTTATGAAATCGCAAGCCGCCTTTGCCGACGCCCTATCGTCAAGGGCGACGACGTGGCGCGGCTTGCCCTGCGCCCTGGCGCTTTCCATCGTCAGCGCCGTGCCCGGCGAGGCGGAAAAATCCGCTGCGGGCAAAAGCACAAGCGTTCCGTTCCCGTCGCGAATATTGGCCGCCGTGCGCGCCGCCGGGTCGGCCGCGCCGGTTTCCTGAAGCGCCCCATAGCGCGCCAGGAGGCCCGGCGGGTCGGGCATGTCTTCGGCCCAGCCGCCCTTGGGGACCCAGCCGGCGATATCGAGCCCCGCTGCCATGGCGGCGTCCAGGGCGGCGCGATCGACCCCGGTCTGCCCGCCGGAACGGATGCGCAGCCTTTGCGGGACCGGCTCTTCCGGCCCGGCATCGGCGGTTGCGGTCATTGGGCGCGTCGATGGCAATCTGTCATTCTCCTTTGTCGTCCTTGGCGAAACGGAAAGGGGGGGCTTGCACCTGCTTTCCAAACGCCGGCGATCATAAGGGCGGCTCGCGGGGCGTCGATAAGTCGGCTCAAAAGCGCACAAAATGCGCCCCAGTGTTTTCGGTTAGGTCGTTGTTTTCCCGTGAAAACACCGGTCGATAGAATCGCCTGGATGTTGCGCCCGGCGCACCATCGCCCGGCGGCGCGTTAGGCGTCGGGCGACGGCGTTGCCGCGCCTTGCCCGCGCGCGCTGACGATGGCGGATTCGATCTCCCGGCGGACCCGCATCGGCCGGCCCAGCGCTGGAAACTCGATGCGCTCGCCGCCGGTGCCGCGCACCGCGAGAATGGCGTAGCCGAGGATGTGGCCGAGAAACGGCTGGCGCATCTGCACTTCCTCGACTTCGTCGAGCATGACTTCATGGGCAGTGCGCGCGATCATGCCGGTTTTGAGGAGGACCCGCACCGAGGTGACGGCGATCACCGTCGTCCATTTGTGTACGTAGCGAAACAGCGCAATGGCCGCACCGATGACAAAAACGCCGCCGCTGAAAAACGCATAGGCGCCGCCCGCGCCGGCGAGCGAAAAATTGTTGCCAACAAGATGTAAAAGCAAGAACAGGGCGGGAATACAGCCTGCGCCGAACCAGAGCCAGCTCTGGACGTCGTAGGTCCAGTTAAAATGCGCGCGGTAAAGATATTCTTCGCCCGGCGCGAGGGTCTTTTTCACATAGGGCATGGAGCGCCTCCTGGTCGCCCTGGAGCATAGGACGCCAGACTGCAGCGCCGCTTGATTTAGGTCAATCTCGGCGGCGGCCGGCGCGGCGGGCAGGCGTCAACAGGGTGTGGGCAAACACCTCTTTCGCCGCCCGCCCGCCGGCGCTAAAATACGGCCATGGCCGATTTGACCGCTATTGAAATCGCGCTTTACGCCTTTATTGGGTTGATGTTTTTAATCGCGCTGACCTGCATTGTTCAGTTCCTCGTCAATCGTATGTCCTCGCGCAGCGGGAAGCGTTCGTAAAAGCGCTCATTGATTTGAAGACGCCGACGTTCCTGTACCTTGGGGGCCCGGCGTCGGGGGTTTTCCCGCGACGAAATTCGGGGCACAGTCGGTTTTCCTGGGAATAAGGGGAGACCGACATGCGATCATTCATTCTGGCGGCGGCGCTTGCGAGCCTGTGGGTCCCGGCGGCGCTGGCCCAGGCCCAGCCGATCCAGCGGCCGATTTCACCGGACCGGATCCAGCCGCGCCCGGCGCAACCGCAACAACCCATCGAACCGGTCGCTCCGATTGAAAAAAAGGAAACCGTAACTCCGCCGCCGGTGCGCGATCTGCCCCGCGCGCCGCTGACGCTGGAGCGGTTCACGGCCAGCGGACGCGATTTGCGCACCCGCTCGGAAGTCGTCCATCGCGGGCCGGTGGTTGCGGCGCTTGCGGGTTTCGAACTGCGTTATGGCAACGGCGCCCATCAGATCCGCCAGATCGGCGTGATGAACCGGGGCGAACATATCGAGGTGAATTTCCGCGACCATAATGGCGACGATCCGTTCACCTTCCGCGGGGAATATGTCGCCTTTCCCGGCCAGGAACACCGCGTGCGCCTGGCGACGGTGTCGGCGCCGCAATGCGGCGGGCGCTGCTCGATCCGCCTGCCGGCGATCACGCCGGACGAAACCGCGGTGCTGGTGGGCTTCAGCTTCCGCCGCCCGCGCGACGATGCCAATCTCGAAGCCATGGCGGTCGAGTTGCTGCCTGACCGCCGGGTCGCCGACGTGATGTTCTTCGACGACGGCGGCTTTGATTTTTCCGGCTTTGCTCCGGCCCCGTTGTTTGAAATTTACACCGCCGCCGAGAGCGCCCGCAACGAGGGGCCGGGCGCGGTTGCGGTCGAGCTGCAGGTGATGATCATCCCGCGCGATTTCGTCGCCTATATGGGCCGGATGATCGGCGTCAGCCAGATGGCGGCGCGGACCATCGCGCCCCAGGATCTTCTGCCTGACGGGCAAAGCTGGGAGCGGGTCAGCACGCGCGGCGCGATCATGGGTTTCGGCATGATGTTCGGCAATGGCGATCATCATATCGAGCGTGTCAGCGTCGATCTCACAGCGCCGCCGGTGGTCGAGTTCCGCGACGCCGACCCGGACGATCCCATGAGCTGGTATGTGGACTACGTCGCGTTCCGCGATTGAACGGCGAAGTGGCGGGGTTCCCCCGGCATGCGCCGGGGGCGCATGTTAGAATCTCTTGTGTTGCGGGGCGGGCAAGCGAAGCCGGCGCGCGGTCACATGTCGACCACGGCGGCGAACCCGCCGTAAATCATCCGCGTGCCGTCAAAGGGCATGGGGTTTTCTTTCGGGTCCATGCGCGGGTCCGCCATCATCTTTTCCATGGCGGCGTCGCGGGTCGCCTTGTCCGGCCACTCGACCCAGGAGAAGACGACGGTTTCATCGTCCTTCGCCTTGACGGCTTTTTTGAAGTCCGTGGTCTCGCCGTCGGGCACGTCGTCGCCCCAGCATTCGGTGACGCGTAACGCGCCGTATTCTTTAAACAGGACGTCAAAGGTCTTGGCGAAATCAATGAACGTCTGCTTGTCGGCGGTGGGCGCGGCAAGCACGTACCCGTCAATATAGGTCATGGGCCTCTCCTGAAGTTTTCTTGTTGAACGGCGCTTCCGGCGCGCGATGTTAATCCAACCCCAGCGCTTCGTCATGTGCTGTTGAAGGACCCGTCGAGCGGGCCTTGACCCGCCGCATTGCGGGTGTTGCACGGAGGAACGGCGGGTTAGCCCGGATTTGATCCGGCTACCCCGCCTTACGCATGCTGAAGGGCGCGCAGTATTTCAACCTCAAAGCGCCCTGATCCTGTGGGGTTGGGCAATACCGCTTGCTATTGCGCCCGCAGCGGCCCATATGAGCGGCGAACCCATGCTTTGGGGCCGTCTATTAGGCCTCCGATCGACGCTTTCTAAACTCCTCCAAACATCGGTTTTCTTCAGGGGTCGGACGGTTCCGGCCCGTCAACGCCATGTCTGAAAAGGAGTTCAAAATGGCTACTGGAACAGTGAAATGGTACAATCCGCAAAAGGGTTTCGGCTTCATCGCACCCGCTGACGGCGGCAAGGACGTGTTCGTCCACGCCACCGCGCTTGAGGCGGCGGGCCTTAGCATCCTTTCGGATGGTCAAGAAGTCAGCTTCGAGCTGAAAGAAGAACGCGGCAAAACCTCCGCGACCGCGCTGAAACTCGCCTAAATGGAAATACGCCGGGCGCATGGCGATCATGCGCCCGGTTCAAACCGACAAGCCTCGGGACCGGCGAAAGGGCGCTGATGACGAAAACCGAACGCGCGCACCGCTTCAAGATCGGACAGACGGTGACGCTGTCTCCGGGTTTCGGTTATGCGCGCAACGCCGGCGCGTCCTACAAGATCGTGGCGCTGTTGCCCTCCAACGGCGCGCATTATCAATACCGCATCAGCAGCAGCGACGAACGGTTCGAGCGGGTCGCCGCGGAAAACGAACTCACCCTGCGCGCTTGGCAATGACCTCGCGCCGAGCAAAAGCGCGCAATAAGCGCAAGACGCAAACCTCCCCCGCCAATCGCGCCCTCGCGCGCGAGGAGGCCCAAGCCGCCGCCCTCGCCGAAGTCGAGCGCGACGCGCAATTGCGCCGGGAAAAATCCGCGCGCCTGCGCAAGCTGCGCCTCGAACAGGCCGGCGAAGGATAGGGCCCGGCGCGCCGGCGACGCGCGGCTGGTCATGTTTGAACGAGAGGCGGCGTGATGCGCAAATGCGTGCGACCTGCCTTCCTCCCCCGTTTACGGGGGTTGGAAGGGCCCCCAACCCCTTACAACGGTCCGAAGGACCGGAAGGAGGTGGGAAGGTTTGAGACAAATCCCTGCAATCCAACATCGCTTTCCCCGACGAAGTTGACGGAAGGGAACCGTCAACGGGTTCCAGTCAAAATATAATGACGGGCAAAGCCCGACTTCTTGCATTTGCTGGATTCCGGCTTTCGCCGGAAAGCGCGGGGGAAGGCAGGCGATTTACGCCCGGATCAAGCCTGGACTAACCCGCCCTACGGCTGCTTAAAAATTGAAGCGCAGTTGATTAGGGGACTAGCTGGCGGAATGGCGGTTTACGCTAGGATCAAGCCCGAGCGCAAACCGCCCTACGCTTGCTGCGTTCGTTTATCATGTCTTTAGTGATGAAGGTGTCCGTCGCTGCAGGCGCTGCTTTTCTTGTTTGCGCTAGCTCGCCTTTGGTTTCTTGTCGGTGACGGGAAACACAGAACCCGTTTTCTGCCATCGATCAAAATTTCGAATCCGCCCCGGAAATAACATTTGCTGAAATTTGTCATTGTCATAAGCGTATAGACAATGTCGGACTTTGTTAAAAGGGGCCATTTTATGGCCGATTTCTCCTAAATATCTAACATACTGGTTTACAAGCCCAAGTTTTGTAGAAATTGCTGTCTTCGTTTCGCTAACCGTAAACGCTGGATCAGCCTGCCGGATTTGAGCCGCAAGCTGATCAACATAGTAAGGTTGTGCAATAAAATCTTGAAAATGAGTTTTGAAAATTCTTGATAGGGAGAAAGCGTCTATTTTTGGCTCTTCTTTTTTGGGGCAAGCTATTTCATCACTTGCTGTTAATTCTTCAAGTTTTTGTGTTTCGTCGCGTATTAATTGAAATTCTTGATCTGCCAATTCAAAAAGCGCAGCCATTCGAACTACGCGCCGTTTTAATACATCGGGTATTTCTTTTTTGTATTTAAGTTTATGATCTACTTCGCTCCATGCGTTTTGGACAATTGTCCGCACTTGGATTTCAAATTGAAATTTTTCAATGCCCCTATATTCCGGGAACTGGAGTCTGCTTTGATGAAAGCAAACATCAAGGTGTATTCCTTTATAACCGAAGCGGCTATGATCTTCTTCTAGTTCAGTGGTTTTGTCTTTAATTGCTTTTACGTCGAAGGCAGTTCTTAACTTTTCTACAACTTCTGGTATGTTGTCTTCATACCAGCATGCTATTCTTACTCCTACAATATCATCAATATGGTCTTTAATTTCATACTCGGCTGCATCTCGTTCGAGTGAATTCCTGTATTCTCGGTCAAATTTTTCTAACGCACTTTCTCGATCTTTTATTCTTGTAGTGATTTTTGGTTCTGAAAAATCACTCTCATCAAATAGATGGCTTATCAACAGCTTTGCAAATTCTTTAACGCGCGAAAAGCGGGCAAAATTTGTCCCGTAATATTCTTTGAACCGTGATCGAGCCTTATTATAGTAATTTTCTGGATTCAGGGTGCGTTCAAATTTTTCTGCGTTCAATTGTGCGGCACGTTTTTTCTTAACTTGTGTGTCCACTATAAAGCCCCTTATTTTTATGCATTATCTTACTTAGTTATAATAAAAATTGTTATTACTTCAATATAGTACTTTCTTCTATTAAGGAAGAATATATAATGATTTTAATCATCGGGCAGGCACCCTAACAACAGTGTATGTGCATTGCGCCTTCGGTTAAATGCGCTCTGCGTCTGTTGCGATATCACTCTGATAGGCAATCTTAGTTTAACGGCTTATCGACTTCGCTTCGATCGCGCGCCTTTCGGTTTTGAGCGAATATTCGACACCGTCCCCTGGCTCTTTTTAGTCTTTGAGGATTTGTCCGCCTTCGCGGACGGGCCTTCTGACGCCTCCTCAACACGCGCCTCAATGGCTGACTGCCGCGCCAGGGGATCATCCGCGACGGCGAGTTCGACTTCTTGCAAACGTTTGATCTCGTCGCGGAGGCGGGCGGCGTCCTCGAATTCGAGATTGGCGGCGTGCTCGCGCATCTGTTTTTCAAGCGTGTCGAGATGGGCCTTCAGATTGTGGCCCGGTCCGAGGAACGCCGCCTCGTCTTCTGAAAAGCCGCGGTGGCCGACAGCCCGACCGCGAAGGCGGTTATGACCAACAAATGTCTGACCGGCGGCGGCCTTCGCGCCTTCGTCGTCCGATGCGGCGATGTCGGCGATCTTGGCCTTCACCGTGGCGGGAGTGATGCCGTGCGCTTCGTTGTGCGCAAGTTGCTTGTCGCGCCTTCGTTCGGTCTCGCCCATGGCCCGCTCCATGGAGCCGGTGACCCCATCCGCATAGAGAATAACCTTGCCGTCCACATTGCGCGCGGCGCGGCCGATGGTCTGGACCAGCGAGGTTTCCGAACGCAAAAACCCTTCCTTGTCGGCGTCGAGGATGGCGACGAGCCGGCATTCGGGAATGTCCAGCCCCTCGCGCAACAGGTTGATGCCCACCAACACGTCGAAGGCCCCAAGGCGCAGATCGCGAATGATCTCGATGCGCTCGATGGTGTCGATGTCCGAATGCATGTAGCGCACCCTGACGCCCTGTTCGTGCATATATTCGGTAAGGTCCTCGGCCATGCGCTTGGTCAGCGTGGTGACGAGGACCCGGCCGCCCTTTTTCGCGACGGTCTTGCATTCGGCGATGACGTCGTCGACCTGGTTGGTCTTGTCGCCGGTCACCGGGCGCACCTCGACCTGGGGATCGACCAGGCCGGTGGGCCGGATCACCTGTTCGACGAAGACGCCGCCGGTCTGGTTGAGCTCCCACGGGCCCGGCGTCGCCGACACGCAGACCGTCTGAGGACGCATCTTTTCCCACTCCTCGAATTTCAGGGGGCGGTTGTCCATGCAGGAGGGCAGGCGGAAGCCGTATTCGGCGAGCGTGCGTTTTCGATTAAAGTCGCCGCGGAACATGGCGCCGATCTGCGGGATCGAGACATGACTTTCGTCGCAGAAGATGATCGCGTTTTCCGGCAGATATTCGAACAGGGTGGGCGGCGGCTCGCCCGGCCGGCGGCCCGTCAGGTAACGCGAATAGTTTTCGATGCCGTGGCACGAGCCGGTGGCGGCGAGCATTTCAAGATCGAACTGCACCCGCTGTTCGAGCCGCTGGGCTTCGAGCAGGCGGCCTTCCTCGCGCATGATCGGGACGATTTCGCCTAGCTCGGTTTTGATGCCCTGCAAGGCTTGCTGGAGCGTCGGGCGCGGCGTGACGTAGTGGGAGTTGGCGTAAAGCGTGATTTCTTCAAGATCGTCGGTCTTCTGGCCGGTGAGCGGGTCGAACTCGACAATCTGCTCGATATCGTCGCCGAACAGGGAGATGCGCCAGGCCCGGTCTTCGTAGTGCGCCGGAAAGATTTCAATCGTGTCGCCCCGCGCGCGGAAACAGCCCCGGGCGAAGGCGTTGTCGTTGCGGCGATATTGCAGCGCGACGAGATCGGCGAGCAGCTTCTTGCGCGGAACGGTCTGGCCGAGCTTTACGGAAAAGGTCATGGCCGTATAAGTCTCGACCGAGCCGATGCCGTAAATGCAGGAAACCGACGCGATGATCACCACGTCGTCGCGTTCGAGAATCGCCCGTGTCGCCGCGTGGCGCATGCGGTCGATCTGCTCGTTGATGGAGCTTTCCTTTTCGATGTAAGTGTCCGTGCGCGGAATATAGGCCTCGGGCAGGTAATAATCGTAATAGGAAACGAAATATTCCACCGCATTGTCCGGAAAGAACGCCTTGAACTCGCCGTAAAGCTGCGCCGCCAGGGTCTTGTTGGGGGCGAGGATCAGCGCCGGGCGCTGCACCGCCTCGATCACCTTGGCCATGGTGAAGGTCTTGCCCGTGCCGGTGGCGCCGAGAAGGACCTGGTCCCATTCGTTCTGGCCGACGCCCTCGACCAGTTCCTTAATCGCCTGGGGCTGGTCGCCGGCGGGTTCGTAATCGGAAACGACGCGCAGGGGCCGGGAGGTAACCGTCGCGGGACGTTCGGGCCGATGCGGCGTCCAGTCCGAACCCTGCACCCGGTCGTGATAGGCGGCCATGGCTTCGGCGAAACCGCCGGGCGTTACCTCGGCCTTCGCCGTGGTCGGCTGGGTTGTCGGCCTTTTCGGCCTGGCTTTGCGATGTGTTTTTCTCGGCGCGGGCATGGCGCGAACATAATGCGAACTTCTCAAAAAGGAAGAGTCTTTGCGTGATTGAAATTTGCGCGGTTAGTCGAGTAAGGCGCAGCCTAACAGTTCGGTCTTGGCTTTAGCGTATTTGGTGACTTTCTTTTCGACTGCTTTGAATGCCGGATCGTCGCTTCCGAGTAATGCAATGATGGCCTTTGCCGACGTCTCCACTCCTGTTTCTTGCTCCGCCTGCTGTTTCGCCGCTTGTTTAAATTCATTTAGCGAAGCTTCGAATGTTCCCGCATTAAACTTTGTAGAGTTAAAAAGGTCATTGATGATTTTTCGATATGTCGAAGCAGTAATCACAAATCGTTCTTCACGTATTTCATCTTCTGCATCTTGGGCTGCAACTACCCCCGCAACTGCGGTTGCGGTCAAGACTTGTCTTCGAGCGGTCTCGGCAGCCGCCTGTACAGGATCCTTAGGTAGTGGTCTTAGAGTGTTTATATTCGCTGTCAGATTAGATAATGGAGCTGAATTATTTACGAACGATATTGTTGACCCACCTGCAAATGAAGGAGTGTAAGAAAGAGTAGGTTGTGCTGCAGCATTGGCGAATACGCTGGCTTTTTCATGCAAACAGCTTAAGCGCCGACCGGCCTTTGCAGTGGCGTCGCGCCTTGGGCCTGGCTTGATAAAAGAACTCAGGCTTGAAATAGATGCGGCGGCGAACGCAGCGTCTTTGAGATTGCCGCCATCATAGACGGTATTAAAGCCGCCATAGGCCGCTGCGGCGAGGAGACCAAGTCCAACCAGCCCTTCTGCGCGGTTCCATTGCTTAGAGCGTGACAGAAGCGTCGTGCTGTCTATTCCTATAGCTTGTACGAACTCTTTGTATTTTTTGTCGTCACCCAAGCCAACCGTGTTCATAGACGAGATCATGTCTTTGTCTTTGGTGACCTGAAGCGGTTTGATCGTCGAGCATCCGCTCAAACATATTGCAATGCAAAAATACAAGAAACGTTTATACATATACCCCCTCCTCGTGAATAAAATTACTCACATCGCCCATTATATACTAAATAGGAAAGTGATGTATACACAAGTAATAATGTGACTGTGATATGTTCATTGTGCTAACTGATTGTTTTTTGAATGCGAACGCCAGAAAAGAAAAGGGGCGCGTTAGCGCCCCTTCGTGGTCACGTTTGGCGTTGATTAATTATCGAGCACGCCCGGCCAGTTGGCGTTGGCTTTTTGAATAAAGCCGGGAATGTCGGCTTTCCAGCGCGCTTCAATGTCATCGTTGTAGTTGAGGTAAAGCTTGCCGTCGACGATGTTCCAGTTGTTCGGATTGCCCCGCGCGGTGTAGCCCTGGCTCACGGCCCAGGCGCAATAGCCGCCATATTGCGGCGCGTATTTTCCCGGGTCGGCTTTGAAGGCGTCGAGATTGGCTTGCGAGGAAAAGCGCCACACCGCGCCCATGGTTTCAAATTCGAAATCCTTCGATCCTTTGACCTTCGCGCTTTCGGTGAAATACGCGACCACGTCATGGCCGTCGACGGCGAGATTGGAAAAACGCCCCGTATAGACCGGATCCTTGGCGGCGGCGGTTGTCGCCAAGGCGGCGAAGGCCGCAGCGACAGAAAGAACGATATGTCGAATGTTCATTAAGGGACTCCTTTGTTCGCGCCGCCCAGATAGGCGCGGGGGCCCCGGACCGTAAAGGCGCCGCGCGCGCACAATCGCTCACGATCGGGGGAGCGAGCCGCTAGCCCTTGAGCGTCGGCGCGAGGGCGCTGACTTCGACATCGACCTCCATGCCGAGGAAGTCCTCCGGCGCGCCTTCGAAAGCGCCATCGAGCGGCGCAGCCTGGGAGGGCAGGCGCGCAACGCCGGTGCGGATGAGATTGCCCGACGCGATCAGGCCGTTGGTGGGATCGAACTCGATCCAGCCGGCGCCGGGCAGGAACACCTGCACCCAGGCGTGGGTGGCCCCGGCGCCGCGCAGGCCGCCATTATTTTGATCCGTCAGCGGATCGTAAAGATAGCCGGTCACGAAACGGGCGGCGAGGCCGAGCTGGCGCGTCGCCTCCATCATCAAAACGGCGAAATCGCGGCATGAGCCGGCGCTGCGCGCAAGCGTGTCCTGGGGCGCCTGGACGCCGGTTTCCTCGCGGCGGATATAGTCGAAATCGCGGTGGATCGCGCTGGTGATCGATTGAAGAATGGTCCAGGTCTGCCCGTCGGCGCCGGCGATAAAACTTTCGGCCCAGCGTTTGACTTCCGCCTCGAGTTCATATTCTGGGCGGATCAGCGCGACAAGATCGACCCATTGATCCGTAGGATAAACGAACGGATAGCGCCGGGCGAAATCGGCGATGGGAAAGTCCGGTTCGTGAACCGTGCTGCGCACCACATTGAACGTGCAGATCACGTCCAAGACGTCCGACGGCGGCGCGGCGGAAAAGTCGAACACGGTGATGGAATTGGAAAACACGTCATGCACCCATCGACGGGTGGAGACTGGCGTGGTTTCGATGTCGAAGGATGTCAGCCGCAGTTCGTTGCTTTCATGGGGCCGGAACATGGCGGCATGGGCGCCGAACTTGACCGACCGCGCATAGCGATAGCGCGTATGATGGCGCACCTGTAGCAAGTCGGTGCTGACAACGGGCTGTTCGGCGCTCATGTAACGCTCTACTCACCAATGGTCTTTAACAAAGAACCGCCTTCATTCTTCGAGACGGGCCGACCGCAAATGCAGGTGAACATCGACGATCTGTATATCGGCCCCCTCAGGATGAGGGGATTTGCGCGTCTCGAAGGATGGAAGGTTGCTTGGTTCATCGAGGACCGTGATTCGATTACTGCGCCGGGGAGAAATAGCGCTCATTGACCGCATTGGCGAGCGCAATAATCTCGCGCTGGACCTGATCGATAAACCGGTGCAGGGACCGGCCGGTCAGGCGCGCCGGCGGCGCTTCGACGCGGTCCCTGAGGGCGGCGACGGCGCGGTTGATGTCCGGACCGGGCCTGACCAGGAGATCGCGCTCCAGCCGGTCGATCTGATAAAAGGCCCCATGCGCCGCGCTGTTAAGCGACAGCGGCAGATGGGGATCGCACAGGATGAACCGTGCGGCGTCTTCGGGATCGGCGTTAACGGGATGGCGCCGCTGAAACGCGTGATAGGCCGACGCCGAGCGCAGCAGCATGTTCCACCACGCCACGTCCGGCGGCGTTGCGTCGTCGTCCTCGCGATCGAACCGAAAATATTTGATGTCGATCAAGCGGGTGATCTGGTCGGCACGCTCCAGCGCCGCGCCGAGATGGTGAAAGCGCCACACCGCATCGCGATACCAGGTGGCTTCAAGCCCGCCGCGCACGGTGAAACAGCCCTCGCGGATCGAAGAACAAATATCGCTGAGCTTGGACAGGGCGAAGCGGCGCTTTCTGAGCGCGGCGATGTCGTCGGCGAACACCGAAACCTGCCGCCAGCTTTCGGTGCTGATCAGATGACGCAGGGAGCGGGCGTTCTCCTTGACCATATGCGCCGCGACCGACACGGAATTTTGATTGGCCGCGTCGGCAAGATAAAACCGCGCCACATTGAGCGCCGTGATCGGCTTGCCCCGTTCGGCGAAGGCTTTTTCGTCGGCGAACACCGACAGGATCGGGGCCCAGGCCTCGCCGGTCTCCTGGTCGGCGGCGAAGGCCTCGGTGGTCATCAACAAACGGGTCAGGCTTTCGGCGCGCTCCATATAGCGGCCCATCCAAAATGCGTTCTCGGCAAAGCGCGAAAGCAGCATCAGCGCATCACCCAGGTGTCTTTCGAACCGCCGCCCTGGCTTGAATTGACGATCAGCGAACCTTCGCGCAGGGCGACCCGGGTCAGTCCGCCGGGCAGCACCCAACTGTCCTTGCCCGTCAGCACGAAGGGGCGCAGATCCACATGCCGGGCGCGCACGCCGTCCTTGGCCAAGGTGGGGCAGACGGAAAGATGAACCATCGGCTGGGCGATGTAGTTTTTCGGATTGCGCTTCACGCGCCGACGCAGGGCCGCGATTTCTGCCTTGGTCGCCATCGGTCCGACGACGATGCCGTAGCCGCCCGACTCGCCGACCGGTTTGACGACGAGTTCGTCCAGGTGGTCGAGCACATAAGAAAGGTCGTCTTTCTCGCGACAGATATAGGTCTTGACGTTTTTGAGGATCGGGTCCTCATCGAGATAATATTTGATGACGCGCGGCATATAGGCATAGACCGCCTTGTCGTCGGCGACGCCGGCGCCGACGGCGTTGGCGAGGGTGACCTTGCCGGCCTCGAGCGCGCGCATGACGCCGGGCACGCCCAACAGGGAGTCCTTGCGAAACACTTCCGGGTCGAGAAAGTCGTCGTCGACGCGCCGGTAGATCAAATGCACGCGCTCAAGACCGTTTACGGTCTTCATGAACACCCGGTCCTGGTCGTCGACCGTCAGGTCGCGGCCTTCCACCAGCGACACGCCCATTTCGCGAGCGAGAAAGACATGTTCGAAATAGGCCGCATTGAAAACGCCCGGCGTTAACAGAACCATCTGCGGGTTTGGCGCCCGCGGCGGCGCGGTTTCCAAAAGCTTGCCCTTGAGCCGTTTGCCGTAGTCCGACACCGGCATGATGCGCACGCCCTCCATAAGGTCGGGAAACGAGCGCATCATCAGATGCCGGTTCTCGATAACGTAGGAAACGCCCGAGGGGGTGCGGCAATTGTCTTCCAGCACGCGAAATTCGCCGGTCTCGTCGCGCACGATGTCGACGCCGCAAATATGGACATAAGTGTTGCAGGCGAGCTTGATCCCCATCATTTCCTTGCGGAAGCCTTTGTTGCCCAGCACCAGATCCTTGGGAATAACGCCGTCCTTGAGGATCTTCTGTTTGCCGTAGAGGTCCGCGAGGAACGCGTTCAGCGCGGCGATGCGCTGGACGCACCCCCGGTCGAGGATTTTCCAGTCCGCCGACGAAATCTGGCGGGGCAGGGGATCGAAAGGGAGAATTCGGTCAATGGCGCCGGCGTCGGAATAGACCGTGAAAGTAATGCCGAGATTGTGAAGCTCGCGTTCGGCCGATTTGTTGCGCTGGTTGAGCGTGCGTAGCTTGTATTTCGCCAGCCGTTTCGCCAACGGATTGGCACCGGCCTCGCCGCCGGCCCGCCCGAAGAGTTCGCAGTAATTCTCCCCGGCGTCATAGCCGGCGAACAGATCGCTTTTCGCCATGAATCTCGGGATAGGCGATCCAATGCCGCATTGCAACGCCGACAAGCAGACTAGGCGTTATACGGATGAATTATCCCCCGCCGCTTCCGAGGGCGGCGCCGTCGGGTTTTATCGGGCGGATTTATTTGTCGACGCCGCCATGCTATCTGGGCGGCCGGAAACGCGCGGGCGCAATCCGCGCCGCAAGGGAGGGCCTTCATGCTGAGAGTGATTATTGTCGTCGCCTTTTTGTTCGCCGGGCCGGCTGCGGCCGCGCCGGCCGACGAGCTTAGCGCGCTGATCGACGAATATTGGACCAACGAGCTGGCGGGAAATCCGTTTTCCGCAACGAGTTCGGGCGTTTACGATTATAATGACAAGGTTCCGCAGATCGCCCCGGAAGACCATGCGCGCCGCGCGGCGCAGGCCGCCGCCTTTCTCGAACGGCTCGACGCCATCGACCGGGAGGAATTAAGCGACGACGGCCGGCTCAACGCCGATCTGTTGCGATTTATCCTCAAGCACGACGTGGCGTTCGCCCGGTTCAAGACATGGCGCATTCCGTTTCTCGCCGACACCGGCTTTCACACTAATTTCAATTATACGGTCAGCGCCACGCCGTTCCGGACCGAAAAGGACTATGAGGACTACCTCAAGCGGCTCGACGCCTTTCCGGGCTATATCGAACAGCAAATCGCCAACATGCGTCAGGGCCTTAAAGACGGCTTTTCGCAGCCCAAGGAAATTTTGCCGCTTATCCTGCCGTCCTTCGAAGCGCAGGTGAAGGACGATCCGACGCAGCACCGCTTTTACATTCCCTTCGAGTCCATGCCGGACCGGATTTCGAAAAAGCGCCAAAAGGCGATGCGGCAGGAAGCCCAAGAGGTTCTGTCGCAAGAGATCATTCCCGCCTTCGCCGATCTTGTCGCGTTTATGAAGGACGAATATCTCCCCGGCGGGCGCGACACCTTGGGCGCGTCCGAACTGCCCGACGGCGAGGCCTATTACGCCGCGCGCGTGCGCTTTTACACCTCGCTGGACGATGCGACCGCGGACGACATTCACAAGCTCGGCCTGAAGGAAGTCGCCCGCATCCGCGGCGAAATGAACGACATTATCGAGGAAGTCGGTTTTGACGGCAGTTTCGAGGACTTTCTCGAATTCCTGCGCACCGACGAACAGTTCTACGCCAAAACGCCTCAAGCGCTGCTCGAACGCGCCGCTTCGATCTCCAAGGACATCGACGGGCGTCTGCCCAAATTCTTCGGCAAGCTGCCGCGCCAGCCCTATTCGGTCGAGCCGGTGCCGGCGGATATCGCGCCGAATTATACAACCGGGCGTTATGTGGGCGCGTCGCTGACCGCCGATCGCGGCGGGCAATATTGGGTCAACACCTATGCGCTGGAAAAGCGCCCGCTTTATCAGTTGACGGCCTTGTCGCTGCATGAAGCGGTGCCGGGCCATCATCTGCAAAACGCCCTGGCGCTCGAGATCGAAAACGTTCCGGATTTCCGCAAGGATTTCTATCCTCACGCCTTCGGCGAAGGCTGGGGGCTTTATTCGGAAAAGCTCGGCGTCGAAATGGGCGTTTATAAAACGCCCTACGAACATTTCGGGCGGCTTTCTTATGAAATGTGGCGCGCCTGCCGCCTGGTCATCGATACGGGGCTGCACGCTAAGGGTTGGACCCGCCAGCAGGCAATGGACTATCTCGCCTCAAACACGGCGTTATCGCTTCATAACGTCCAGACCGAGGTCGACCGCTATATCGCCTGGCCCGGTCAGGCGCTCTCCTACAAGATGGGCGAGCTGACGATCTGGGAACTGCGCGCCAAGGCTGAAAGGGAACTGGGCGACAAATTCGACATCCGCGAATTTCACGATGCGGTGCTGGACGGCGGCGGCTTGCCGCTCGAACTGTTGCGCGCGCGGATCGACCGCTACATCGCCGAGACGAAAGCACAGTAGCCTTGTCTGCGGATCTCAAGATCCCGGTGATTAAGACCGAGCGCCTGAAATTGCGTGCGCATCGCCTGGAAGACTTTCCGGCGATCCGCGACATGTGGCGCGATCCTCAAGTCACCAGATATATCGGCGGCAAGCCGCGGCCGGAAGAAGAGGTCTGGCTGAAATTCCTGCGCAACGCCGGCTTCTGGACCCATTTCGGCTATGGCTACTGGGTGATCGAGGAGAAGAAGTCAGGCGCGGTTGTCGGCGAAACCGGCTTCGGCGAATTCAAGCGCGACCTCTCTCCGCCCATTAAAGGGGAACCGGAAATGGGCTGGGCGCTGGCCGCGCCGTTTCACGGCAAGGGCTATGCGAGCGAGGCGGCGCTGGCGGCGGTCGCCTGGGGCGACGACCATCTCGGCGGCGCGCGCATGTCCTGCATCGTCAGCCCGGAAAACGCCCCGTCGATCCGCATCGCCGAAAAATGCGGCTTCAAAAAAACCGGCGAGGCCGTTTATCACGGCGACGACGTGCTCGTATTTCACCGCGGCTGAGTCGATCGCGACGGCTTTGACGGCGCTCAATCAACCGCTTCAGGCGCCTCGTGGGCGCGGTCGATATCCGTCGAATAGCCGAGGCGTATAAAATCCAGCCGAAAGGCCTCGGCGAACGGTTCGCGGGCGTCGCCGAAGAGCGCGCGCAAATCCGATTGAGGGTCCGGATTGACGTTCACCACGGTCGGGCGCAACGGGTGCGGCAGCCCAAGCGTTTCGCCGAGCCGGAGGGCGTCATCGGCGAATGTCTCAAAACGGCCGAGGAAATTCATCGCGACTGTGGTTGACTTGGAATAGTTCAGTTTGAGGAGCTGGTGCTCGACTTTCTTCTCCGCCAAATAGAGCGCGTAGTCGCGAAAGGAAAGCGACGCGGCGATGTCGTGCATGGCGTTCTCAGAAGAGCGCTTGGCGTGCGAATAAAGGCTGAACGCCCGCGAATAAGGATTGCGCACAAAAGCCGCCTTGGTCATCGAGTCGAGTTTCTCGCGGCCTAGCGCGCGTTCGAGCTCCTGGACCGGCGCATGAACCCCGAAACCGGTAATGCGCTTATAGTGATCGCCCTGGAAAGCGTTCGCGAGCAGGCGGCGCGCCACCGGCGTGGCGGCGCCGATATAGGCGATATTGTCTTTGGCGCGCGCATAGGGCGCAAGCGACCGCGTCAGCGCCGTGCCGCCGGTTTTCGGCACATGGACGAAGACAAAATTATACTTCCAGGAAATCAACATACCGGCGGCCGGATGTAGGCGTGGTCATAGGTTTCGCGCAAGCGCTGCTTTTCGACTTTGCCCATGGCGTTGCGCGGCAGGGCGTCGACCCGGAAAAATTTGCGCGGCCTCTTGAACCGGGCAAGGCCCGCGAGCGCCGCCTCCATCGCCGCCGCCTCGGGCTCGCCGACCAGGACCGCGACAACGCCTTCGCCCATGTCGGGATGGGGAACGCCGATCACGGCGCTTTCGATAACGCCGGGAACGGCGTCGAGGACCTGTTCGATCTCCTTTGGATAGATGTTGAAGCCGCCGGCGATGATGAGGTCCTTCGACCGGCCCATCAGACTCAACCGGCCGGTCTCGTCCAGCGCGCCGATATCGCCGGTTTTAAAGTAATCGTCCGGGGTAAAGGCTTCGGCGGTTTTCTCAGGATTATTCCAGTATCCCTTGAAAACATTGGGACCTTTGACTTCGACATTGCCCGGCGTCCCGGCCGGCGCCGGCGCGCCCTGATCGTTCGCGACGCGAACGGAAACGCCCGGCAGGGCGTAGCCCACGGTCCCGGCGACCCGCTCGCCGTCCAGCGGATTGGAGGCGATCATGCCCGCTTCCGACATGCCGTAGCGCTCCAGGATGCGGTGGCCCGTGCGCGCTTCGAACCGGTCAAAGACCGCTTCGGTCAGCGGCGCCGATCCGGAGATGAACAGCCGCATATGGGCGCAGGTCTCGCGGCTAAATCCGGGTTCGGCCAGCAGGCGCGAGTAAAAAGTCGGCACGCCCATCATGACCGTAGAGCGGGAAAGGCGCCCCATTACCGCAGCGGCCTCGAATTTCTGCAGAAACACCATCTCGCAGGCCGACAGCATCGCCGTATGCAATGCGACGAACAGACCATGGATGTGATAGATCGGCAGGGCGTGCAGGAGCACGTCTTCTTGGGTGAAGCCCCAGAGCGCGTTCAGGGCGCGCGCATTCGACGACAGATTGTCATGCGTGAGCATGGTGCCTTTCGAACGCCCGGTCGTGCCTGATGTGTAGACAATGGCGGCGAGGTCTTTTTCATGACGGGTTTGCACATCATCGAACGACATCGCATTTTTCACGACCTCGCCAAACGTTCCGCCGCCTTTGGCGTCAAGCGTAAGAACGGTCTTTGTACTCGCCGCCTTTGCAATCGACGCGAGCGCGTTTTCCTTTTCAGGCGCGCAGATAAACACCGCCGGCCCGGCGTCGTTTAGAAAATATTCGACCTCGCTTGTCGTATAGGCCGTATTGAGCGGGACATAGACCAGCCCGGCGCGCATCGCGCCGAGATAAAGCCCGACAATTTCAGGGCTCTTTTCCACCTGCACCAGCACGCGGTCGCCAGGCCTGGCCCCGGCGGCCAATAAGGCGCCCGCCATGCGCGCCGAAAGCGCGTCGATCTCGCCATAGGAAAACGTCCGGCCGTCCGGCAGAGTAAGACACGGTTTCGCTTCGGCGCCGTTCCAGGCGGCGCGCAGGGCGGCGTAGAAATTGTGCAAGGCCATTAGGCCTTAAACCGCATTGACCGGTATTTTCAAATAGCTGACGCCGTTTTCCTCCGGTGGCGGAAATGCGCCGGCGCGCATGTTCACCTGTACGGACGGCAAGAGGAGCCGGGGCATGGATAATGTCGCATCCCGCGTTTCGCGCATCTTCACGAAGTCTTCTTCGCTGACGCCGCCGCCCACATGGATGTTCTTCGCCTTCTGCTCGGCGACCGTCGATTCCCATGCGAAGACGTCGCGCCCCGGCGCCTTATAGTCGTGGCAGGTGAACACCCGCGTATCGTCGGGCAGGGCGAAGATTTTCTGGATGGAGTTGTATAACGTGCGCGCGTCGCCGCCGGGAAAATCACAGCGCGCCGTGCCGTAATCGGGCATGAAGATCGTGTCGCCGACAAACGCCGCGTCGCCGATGACGTAGGTCACGCAGGCCGGCGTATGTCCCGGCGTATGGATGACGCGCGCGTTAATCTCGCCGATCGAGAATGTATCGCCGTCGGCGAAGCGTTTGTCGAATTGTCGCCCGTCGCGGTGAAACGCCGGTTCCGCGTTAAAAATTTCGCCGAACGTTTTTTGAATGACGGGAACCCTGTCGCCGATGGCCGTCGCGCCGCCCAGCTTGTCTTTTAAATATGGCGCCGCGGTCAGATGATCGGCGTGGACATGGGTTTCCAAAATCCAGTCGACGGTCAGACCGCTTCCTGCGACATGCTCGGCAATGACGTCGGCGGAATGGGTGTTCGTCCGCCCGGACGCGCAATCATAGTCGAGCACGGGATCGATGATGGCGGCCTTTTTTGTCGCCGGATCGTGAACGACATAGCTGAACGTGAAGGTGGCTTCATCGAAAAACGCTTTTACAACAGGCTTCATCGGGTTTTTCTCCTTCTTGTCCGACCGGCCGCTTTTCCTCGCCCGCCAAAGGCGTCGCACAGGGCTTCGATGAGTCTTTCGAGCCGTGCGTCGGAAAGTCGATAATAAACGTTTTTCGACTCTCGTCTTGCGGAAACCAGCCCGGCCTCGCGCAGCCGCGCCAGTTCGCGCGACAAATGCGGTTGGGGCACGCCGGTTTCCGCTTCCAGTTCGCTGACGCCGGTTTCGCCTTCCGTGAGCGCGCAGGCGATCAGAAGACGGTTCTGGTGCGACAGCGTTTTGAGCAATCCCGAAACCTCTCGGGCCCGGTGCTGAAGCTCTTCGATTTTTTGGGGCTTGGTCATTGCGGTCTGTGATAATACTTGTTTATTAACATAAATGATATATATTAAATATCAAGAGGCGCACACCTAAGAAAGCCGCACGAGGAACATTGCATGGTTGAGTTCACCCCCCTGTCCGGCGCTGTGGGCGGCTTCGTCATTGGACTCGCCGCGGTCCTGTTCATGGCCGTCAACGGCCGGGTCGCCGGGATAAGCGGCATTTTGGCGGGCGTGCTGACGCCGGTCCGGGGGGACTGGGCGTGGCGCGCCGCTTTTATGGCGGGCCTGTTCGCCGCGCCGCTGGCCTTCTGGTTGGCGACGTCTGAAAAGCCTCAAGTTGTTTTCGACCATCCTTTGTGGCTGGTCGCCCTGGGCGGCGTCCTTGTGGGTTTCGGCGCGCGGCTCGGCGGCGGGTGCACGTCGGGCCATGGCGTGTGCGGCATGGCGCGGCTGTCGCGGCGGTCCATCGCGGCGACGGCGACATTTATGGCGACGGCGATGATCAGCGTTTTTGTGCTTCATCATCTGGCGGGATTTTAGGATCATGTGGCGGGGTTTTAGTATGCGCGTCGTTTCCGCTTTTCTGATCGGACTGCTGTTCGGCCTTGGCCTTGTGGTTTCGCAAATGATCAATCCGGCAAAGGTCATCGGCTTTCTCGATATCGCCGGCGATTGGGATCCGACCCTGCTGGTCGTCATGGCGGCGGCGCTGGCGACGACTTTTCTCGGCTACCGGCTGGTCCTGAAGCGCGGCAAGCCGGTGCTTGATGCGTCATTTCGCCTGCCGACGAATACGGTCATCGACCGGCCGCTGCTGATCGGCGCGGGGCTGTTCGGCGTCGGCTGGGCGATGGCCGGCCTGTGTCCGGGACCGGCAATCAGCGCCGCGGCCGTCGGCGGGCCAGCGCCCTGGATATTTGTCGCCGCCATGGCGTGCGGCATGCAGGGGCAACGGTTGATACGGCCCTAGTCGCCGCGCTGCGCCCGCGCTAAGAGGCAAACATGTATAACGAAAGCGTCGATAATAGCGTGAACGGGCGGTCGAATTTCGACCGTCAGGTCGCCGCTTCCATCGAGACCGCGGCCGATTGGCTGGCCGCGCGCCAAAAACCCGAGGGCTATTGGGTCGGCCGACTGGAATCGAATTCCTGCATGGAGGCGCAATGGATTTTGGCCCTGTGGTTCATGGGGCTTGAGGACCACCCTGTTCGCCCGCGGCTGGCGGAAAGCCTGCGCCAGGCCCAGCGCGAAGACGGCGCCTGGCAAATCTTCCATGACGCGCCCGCCGGCGATATCAATACGACGGTCGAGGCTTATGCGGCGCTGCGCTCCACCGGCGTTCCCGCCGACGATCCGGCGCTCAAAAAAGCCCATGCGTGGATCATGTCCAAGGGGGGACTCAAAAACATCCGCGTCTTCACGCGCTATTGGCTGGCGCTGATCGGTGAATATCCCTGGGAGAAGACGCCGAACATTCCCCCGGAAGTGATCTACTTTCCGAACTGGTTCCCGTTTTCGATCTACAATTTCGCGCAATGGGCCCGCGCGACCCTGATGCCCATCGCGGTTTTGTCTGCGCGGCGGCCGTCGCGGCCCTTGCCGCCGGAAAACCGCCTCGACGCGCTGTTTCCCGAAGGGCGCAGCGCATTCGATTATGCCTATCCGGAAAAGCCCGGCGCCGACTTTGCCGATGCGTTCTTTCTCGCCGCCGATAAGGTCTTGCACAGGCTTCAATCCTTCGGCGAGACTGTGAAAGTCGGCCTTTTCCGCAACCCGGCGGTCAAGCGCGCGCTTGAATGGATCATCCAGCATCAGGACGCCGACGGCGTCTGGGGCGGCATTCAGCCGCCATGGATCTATTCGCTCATGGCGCTCTATAATGAAGGCTACGCCGTCGATCATCCGGTGCTCGCCGCCGGGATTGGCGCGCTCGACGATCCGCGTTGGCGCGTCGATGTGGGCGAGGCGACTTTCATTCAAGCCTCGACCAGCCCGGTGTGGGATACGGTGCTGACCTTGCTCGCCTTCGATGACTGCGATCTCAACGAACGCCAGGCGGCGGAAGTCGAAAAAGCGCTCGACTGGGTGCTCGCCCAGCAAGTGCTCAAGCCCGGCGACTGGCAGGTGAAGGTTCCCAATGTCGAGCCCGGCGGCTGGGCGTTCGAATATAAGAACTACTTCTATCCCGATACGGACGACACAGCGGTCGCGCTGATCGTGCTGTCGCAATTTCGAAACGATCCGAACTGGAAAGCGAAAGGGATCGAAAAAGCCATCGAGCGCGGCGTCAACTGGTTGTTCGGCATGCAGTGCAAGAACGGCGGCTGGGGGGCGTTCGACAAGGACAACGACAAGACTTACCTCACGCGCATTCCGTTTTGCGATTTCGGCGAGGCGCTCGATCCGCCATCGGTCGACGTGACGGCGCATATCGTCGAGGCGTTGGGCAAGCTCGGCTTCCGCATGGATCATCCGAGCGTCAAGCGCGCCGTCGATTATCTTCAATCAGAGCAGGAAGAAGACGGTTCCTGGTTCGGCCGCTGGGGCGTCAACTATATCTACGGCACGGGCGCCGTCCTGCCGGCGCTGGAGGCCATCGGCGAGGATATGAACCGGCCCTATGTCGCCAAGGCCTGCGACTGGCTGGTTTCCGTGCAGCAAACAGACGGCGGCTGGGGCGAAAGCTGCGCGTCCTATATGGACCCGAAAATGAAAGCCGTCGGGACGACGACTGCATCCCAGACCGCTTGGGCGCTCTTGGGCCTGATCGCCGCCAACCGAGACTCCGACCGTGAGGCAATCGGGCGCGGCATGGCCTTTCTCGTCGAGCGTCAAAAAAACGGAACCTGGGAAGAACCCGAATATACCGGCACAGGCTTTCCCGGCTATGGCGTCGGCGCGACCATCAAGCTCGGTGATCCCTTATTGGAAGAGCGGCTGAAACAGGGCCCTGAACTCTCCCGCGCCTTTATGATCAACTATAATCTTTATCGCCACTATTTCCCGCTCATGGCGATGGGCCGTTGGCGGCGGTTGAGCGCACAGTCTTAGTTTGTTTCGAAAAACGCTGATAACGCTTCCCAATACTGGCGCGGCGCCGACACCGTATTATGGCTTGTGCCGGGAATGACCGCCTTGCGCAGCAGCGCCGGATCGATTTTTTCCGCCAGCGCTTCGGACCGGGGCCGCAAAATGACCTCGTCATGTTCCGCGATCAGCATCAATGTCGGCGCGGAAATCAGATGCGCGCGGCTTGCAGAATCATACTTGTCCCTTAACAGGAGCGAAGCCGGAAAGATCGGGTAAAGTTTCTGCGCGACATTTTCGATGCTGTCATAGGGCGAGATCAGCGCCAGCCGCTCGATGTCGCGTCGAGAGGCGATATAAGTCGCCACGCCGCTGCCAAGGCTGCGGCCGATGATGGAAAGGCTCTCGTAATCGTCCTTCAGATGATCGTAAATCATGAGAGCGTCGGAATATAAAGCGACCTCTGACGGCGTTCCTTCGCTGCCGCCGTAACCGCGATAGTTCACAAGATAGATATCGTAATCGGGCAGGGCGCTGCGAAACGGCGCCAGATTGTTCGACACGTCTTCGGCGTTGCCGCCGAAATAAATCACGGCGCGGGGCTTGTTCGACGACAGTTTCCAGACATTGATCACGACGCTGTCATTTTTCAGGCGGAGCTTTTCCGAGTCGCTTCGATTGACTTCCGGTATCGGAAAATAAAGCAGCCGGCTCTGCATCGCATAGAGCGCCGCGCAGCAGACGATGTAAAATACCGCGGCGCCGATCAGGATGCTAAGAACGAGCTTGCCCATGTCAGCGCCCATGCTTACCCGCCGCTTTCCAAAAACGCTTTGGCGATTTCTTTCGACAGGTCGCCGACCGCCCGGGGCCGTCCGCCGAGATTGGAAAGAATGGCGATGGAAAGCCGCTCGTCGGGATAGACGGCGACATGGGCCCGGCCGCCCTGTTGCGAACCTGAATGCTGCAGCAGACGCCGGCCCGCATCGTCGGTTCCGACCCGCCAGGCGAGCCCGACGCCGATGTCCTCGCCAGCGTTGGTTTTCTGTGTGCGAAAGAGTTCCTCATAGACGCTGTCGCTCAAAAAACCCGGCCCATAGTGCAGGGCGCCGAAAGCCGCCATGGCCTCTGCGTCGGCGGTATGGCCGCCGCCGGGAGTCTTGTAAGCCGAATTCAGCGGAATGGCGTTGACGACGGGTCCGTATTCTTCCGGCGACAGGAAATCGTCATAGCGTCCGACGGGATCGTAATAGCCGACGCGGCCTTCGACCAGCGCGAAATGATTGTCGACAGCGATGTTCTCAATGCCCGCGGGCGCGAGGATTTTTTCCTCGACCAGCGCTGAGTATGACTTGCCCGTCGCGGCTTCAAGGACGAGACCGATCAGGGAAAACCCGAAAGTCGTGTAGCTGTATTGTTCGCCCGGCGGCGCGATCAGCGGATCGTCGGCGAAAATCGCCAGGATCGATGCGGCGTCGGGATAGAGCCGCACGTCGATCGGCCCGCCCGGCTGCGCGAAGTCGAAATCCTTGCCCCGATAGTGCCGGATGCCGCCCAGATGGCCGAGCAGCTGGCGCAGGGTGATCGGCGCGCCCTTGTCCGGAAACGCCGGCAAATAGGTTCGAATGTCTTCGTCGAGATCGACGGCGCCTTCCCCGGCGAGGATGGCGGCGAGATCGGCGGTGAGGAGTTTTGAAACGCTGCCGATGCGGAATTTCGTATCGCGCATCGCCGCCGCGCCGGTTTCAAGATTGGCGGTTCCGAAGGCTTCCGACCAGATTACCTCGTCCCCGCGCATGACGGCGACCGACATGGCGGGGATCATATCCGCTTCCATCGCTGCATGAATCGCCTCGGTCGCGCTTTGGGCGCTTGCGCGCGCTTGTTTGACGACGAAAGCCTGCCCGTCGGGCTGCGGCTGCGTGGCGCAGGCGGTAAGCGTTGCGGCGAGCGCGCCGAAAACCCCGGCGATGAGTGCGTGCTTTCCTGGGAACATCGGCCCCTCCGTTTGTTGCGGGGCCTATGCTAGTTCGATGCGGCGGGCGGGGTAAGCCTTTTCGGGAACGCCTTGCCGGACTTTCGGATCGGTCCGCCGCGGCGTCGTCGCCGCCCAGGGCCGGTTGCCGATCGGATAAACTACCCGCTCATCCCGCCTGCGCGGGAATGAACGGCGGGGAAGGTCTGTTATTCGGAATAAAAGCCCGAAGCGCTAACCGCAATCGCCTTTCATTGCCGCAATCCACGCGGCGATCAGCGCAACGCCTTCCTCGTGGGCCACGGCCCGGCCCAGTTCCGGCATCATGGCGCCGGGATCGTCGGTCTCCATACGGAAGACCAGGATCGACTGGTCCGGCGCGCCGGGCGCAATCCCGTATCGCCGGCCGCCGGCGCCGCTGCCCGCCGCGATGGGCGACTTGCACGCGCCCATCGCAGGGCCTGATGCGCCGGGTTCAAGATCAAGGCCGGACGTATCCGCCGGACCGTTCGGATTGTGGCAATGGCTGCAATTAACGTCGAGATAGGCCCGCGCTCTTGCTTCAAGCGAGGCCGTCTCATCGCTCCAGTCGGCGTTTTGCGGGATCAGCGCCGCATCGCCGATATCGCCTTCGATAAGGCCTGAGGCCATCCAGCCTTCCAGTTGATTGAAGGGCGGATCGAACGTTGAGGCTTTGTTGAGATGGCGCGCCTTAAGGCCGAGAAGCTTGATCTTTTTTGTCCTGGCGTCGCTGGCGTGACAGGCCGCGCACTGATTGGCGTCGGGCACGAGATAGGCGAAATCCTCGCCGCGCCCGTCGGGCCGGAACAGCGTCAGCGGCATAATGGCGCCGGCGCGTTTGAGCGTCGCCTGGCTCTGGTCGTCGTTCCAGACATAAGGCAACGCCGTCCAGCCGCCCTCCCGGCGCACTAGGACGCGGGTTTCGATCAGGCGATAGCCGTCAAGCGCCATGGCGCCGTTCTCAACCGTATGTTCGGCGCCATAGGTCACCGCGCCGGTCCATTCCTGCGTCGCCATGGGATAGAAAAACGTCTTGGTGACGACGGTTCCCACGGGAAAGCCGAACGCATCGTCCGGGTCGTACCGGGCCGGCGCGCCGCCCGGCGTCCAGACGGTGCGCAGCTTGAGCGCGTAGTCGGAAAACAGCGGCGTTGCGAGGTCATAGGGCGTTACCCCCTCGCTCAAGGTCAGAACGCCGTCCTCTACGGCGAACATGTTCCAGTCGCTTAAATACTGCGGGTTTTCGTCCGGGCGGTCGGTCGGGCCGGGCTGTTCTGCTGAACATGCTGCCAGGAGTAATGCAATAAAAGGAATGAATTGATGGAACCATCCCCGCTCATCCCGTGTGCTGCGCGGCATGCAATGACGCGCTGCTGACACGGGATCCATTGGCTCAGGCATATTTACATTCACTTTGTGGCGTAACTCATGGATTCCGGATCTGCGCAGCAGCATTTCATGCTGCGGTGTGTCCGGGATGAGCGGGTTTATTCATTAAACATTTCCAGCGCCCCGGTCAGGCGCACCGGCGGCAGCTTGTCATGGGCGCAGTCATGATCGCCGTCGGCGACGCGCGGCGCATTGAACTCATTAGGCGCGTCCACATTGATCACTTTCGCATCGCCGTTTTGAACGCACAGCCGCAGGGCGTCGGGCAGGATGCCGTCCTCAAGCTTTTCCGGATCGACAAAACCATCCCACAAAATGTCGGGCAAAGCGCCAAGCGGGCCAAACATGGCGATCCTCAGCGCCTGGAGGTCGACGGCATCCGGGTTCTTGCCGCCGCCGTCGAACGCGTTGGAGTAGATGTAAATCCCCTCCGGATAAGGATCGAAATCCTCGCTCATGCCTTTTTGGGAAAGCCCCGAGGAATAGACGCTGGAAATAATGATGTTGACGGTTCGATGGCCGGCGATGCGGTTATCGAAAATCTCCACTTGATCGTTGGAATTGACGACAATGCCGGACCCGGCGGGAATGGTCGCGACCGGCGTTCCTTCATGGCCGAAATTGCCGCGATTATTGTCGATGACGTCATTGTCGAACACGCGGGTGCGCGCGCCGGGCTGTTTCAGGTTCGGCATGTTGAAGACGAGAATGCCGCCGGTGTTGTCGGTCGCCACGTTGCCGTAAACGTCGGCGTCGAAGGTGTTTTCAATTTCAATGCCGGCGACGTTTTTCTCGGCCCGGTTATGGCGCAGGACGACGTTTTGCGACTGGCCCACATAAAGGCCGGCGTCGGACGCGCCGATGGCGACGTTTTCCTCCATGAGGAGATTTTTGACCTGCACCGGATAGATGCCGTAAGCGCCGTTCGAGGTTTTCGGCCCGCCGGTCCATTCGGTCCGCACCCGGCGGATGACTATATTTTCGGCTTGGGCAATTTTCAGCGCGTCGCCCTTTGTGTCCTCGATCGCAAGATCTTCGATCGTAAAGTCGCTCGCCGTCACCAACAGGCCTTCCGCGCCGGCGATCTGGTCCTTGAAGGAAAGAACGGTCTTGTCCATGCCGGCGCCTTTGATCGTGACGCCGTCGACGGTGAGGCTTAAAGACCGGTCGAAGGCATAGACCCCTTCGGGAATCTCGATGACGTCGCCGGGCTCGGCGTCGATCAGCTCTATCGCCAGGGTCTCCTGATAGGACGCATACGCCGTTTGCGTCTCCGCGTCTTGCCCGCAGGCGGTAAGCGCCAACGCGCCGGCGATGATCATAAAGCGTCTCACGGGGGCGTTCTCCTCGCATCGGCTGTTTTGTCGTGTTGACGGCCCGGTTCGCGCGCGCCAGCATCCCAGGATCAAGGATGCAGGAATCGCTCGGCGAAGGGAAGGCGGGATTGCATGGCGGTCACAAGGCGGCGGCTGATGGAACAAAGCGCGCTCAGCGCGGCGCTGCTCGCCATGGCGGGCGCCTGCGCGCGCCGCGATCAGGCGGCGGCGACCGGCCTTGCGGAGCTTGACGCCGTTGAAACCGCATCGCGCATCAAATCGGGCGAGCTTTCCGCGCTCGACGCCGTGGAAGGCGCCATCGAACGCGCCGCCCGCATCGATGGGAGACTCAACGCCATCGTGACCAGGACCTTCGGCCGGGCGCGGGAAGCGGCGGCGCAGGCGCAAGGACCGCTCGGCGGCGTGCCGACTTTTGTCAAAGATCTCGACAACATCGCCGGTGTCGCCACGCGGTTCGGCAGCCGCGCCTTTCCGTTTTACAAAGGCAAGGAGCAAAGCCCGCTGATCAACGCCTATCTCGGGCTCGGCGTCGTCAGCCTCGGCAAATCGGCGACGCCGGAATTCGGCCTTTCCGCCACCACGGAATCGATCGCCACCGGCGCCACGCGCAATCCGTGGAATACGGATTATTCAACCGGCGGCTCGTCGGGCGGTGCGGCGGCGCTGGTTGCGGCCGGCGTTGTGCCCATCGCTCACGCCAGCGACGGCGGCGGTTCGATCCGCATTCCCGCTTCGTGCTGCGGCAATGTGGGTCTTAAGACCACACGCGGGCGGTTTCCGGCGGCGTATCCCGATAATCCGGCCCTGCCGATCGCACTTTCCGTGCACGGGGTTCAAACGCGCACGGTGCGCGATACGGCGGCGGTCGCTGCAGCGCTGGAGCGGCCGTCCGAAGAGAGCGGCCTGGCGCCGATCGGCCTGGTTTCCGCGCCGGCGCCGCGCCGCCTGCGCATCGCGCTTGTCGACAAGGGCCTTAAGGATCGTCCCATAAACGCCGACGTCGTCGCCGCGACGCAAGCCGTCGCCGCACGCTGCGCCGAGCTCGGCCATGAAGTGACGCCGGTGGCGCTGCCGTTCGATCCCGTGCTCGAAGACGATTTCATGCTCTACTGGGCGGCGTTCGCCAACAGCGTCGTATCGTCGTGGGAAGAGGTGTTCCCCTGGCCGCCGAACGGCTTCGCCTTTGAGCCGTTCACGCTCGGGCTCATACGGTTTTTCAGGGCGAACGCCGACAAGTTCGAACCGGCGGTGGCGCGGCTTCAGGCCGCGCCCGATACGTTCAGCGCCGTGTTTGACGATTACGATGTCGTCTTGTCGCCGGTGACCGCCGCGCCGCCGCCGCCCATCGGCTATCTCGGCGGGCGCGTCGACTATGAAACGTTGAAGGAGCGCCTGCTGGACTATGTTCAGTTTACGGCGTTTTACAATATTTCCGGCGCGCCGGCGATTTCATTACCGTTGTCGATGTCGCCGGACGGCCTGCCCATCGGCGCCATGTTCGGCGCCGATCACGGCGATGAGAAGACGCTGCTCGAACTCGCCTTCGAACTCGAAGACGCCATGCCCTGGCGCGAACGGCGCCCGGCGATTTTCGGCTAGCAACCAGCCTTGGGCAGGCTCGCCGGTCCTCTCGGCGGGGCAAGCCCCGCCCGGCGGTGCTGCTGGACGGGCTTTGCTGTAAGATTTAAAATATCAGCCGCGCAACCAAAGAACCGTTCATATGCTCAGCCGCCTCCTGCCGAAGCAGATCGACAACAATTATCAGGGTTTGAGCGTTGCGATTTGGCTCCTTGCGCCGCTCGTGCTGATGAAGCTGCTGATGGGCTTTAACGTCGCCGGGCTCAATCCGTTGATCGACAATCGGGATATCTTGCAATCGGCGGACGGCATTCCCCTCGACACGTTCAGCGCGCAAGCCGCAGCCGTCGCGGTATTTTTGTTTTCAGCCTGGGGGCTTGCGCTTTTCGTTCTCAGCCTGCTCGGCGTTTTAGTGCTGCTGCGTTACCGCGCGATGATCCCGCTTATGTATCTTCTGCTTGCGATCGAGCAGATCGGCAGGAAGGGGTTATCGATGGTCATGCCGCTCGAACGGGTCGGCGATGCGGCCGGCACGTCGCCGAGTGTCTGGCTCAACTGGGCGCTTTCGGCGGCGCTTGTGATCGGACTTGTTCTCTCGCTCATCAAGCGGCGCAGCGGCAACGCTCCGTAAGAAGCGGTGCGGCGTCAGGCCGCCGCGCCCGCCAGCCCTTTGAAAAAGGCCGTTCCGTCCAGGCCGCCGAGGAGCGGCGAGATCATCCGTTCCGGATGGGGCATCAGGCCGAGCACATTGCCGGCGTCGTTTAAAATGCCGGCGATGTCGCGCGCCGAGCCGTTGGGATTGTCGAGATAGCGAAAGGCGACGCGCCCGTCGCCTTCGAGACGGTTCAGGGTTTCGTCGTCGGCGAAATAATTGCCGTCATGATGGGCGACGGGAAAATCGACATATTGGCCTTTTTCGAACCCGCTGGTGAACATCGACTGGCTGTTTTCGACTTTCAGCGTCACCGTGCGGCAAACGAAATTCAATTCCGCATTGCGCAACAGCGCGCCGGGCAGCAATCCGGCTTCGCACAGAATCTGAAAACCGTTGCACACGCCGAGCACGGGCGTGCCCGCCTTCGCTTTTTCGATCACATCGCGCATGATCGGCGATTTCGCCGCCATGGCGCCCGAGCGCAGATAATCGCCATAGGAAAAACCGCCGGGCAGAACGATGAAATCGGTTTCCGGCAAGGTGGTGTCGCCGTGCCAGACCATGGCCGGAGGCTTGCCTGTCGCCTGTTCCAATGCGACGGCAATATCGCGGTCGCAGTTAGAAGCCGGAAAGACGATAACGGCTGGCTTCATGACGGCCGTCCGTCATCCCGGGCGCATTGCAGCATCCTGGATGATGCAATGCTGAACCGGGATCTTTTCGGCGCGCGATCCCGGATCAGCGTGGCAGCGCTCTGCGCTGCAACGCATCCGGGATGACGTTGTGCGCGCATGGAGGTCTTCGCTTCGATCACGCGGTAATCTCGATGGCGTAATTTTCCATCACCGGATTGGCGAGGAGTTTCCTGCACATCTCTTCGGCCTTGGCGCGGGCGGCGGCTTCGTCGGTCTCGTCGAGCTTGAGCTCGATCTCCTTGCCCTGGCGCACGTCGAAAACGCCGTCAAAGCCGAGCCCTTTGAGCGCGCGCTCGATCGCCTTGCCCTGGGGATCGAGCACGCCGTCTTTAAGGGTGATGGTGATTTTCGCTTTCATGAGCGTTGGCTAGCCGCTTGTCGGAATACCGCAACGCCATACGCCGGCCCGCTGCGCCGCGCAAGCGTGAAGGCGTATTGCGATCCCTGTCCGGCGCAGCGTAGTTTCGACGCAACCGATCTCACGGAGGGGCCCTTATGATTCGCCTGACTTTGGCCGCCATTGCGGCCGCTGCGCTTGCCGGCTGCGCCCAGGAAGCCGCGCCGGTCTATCCCCAGGCGGGCTGGGCCAGTTACGCCGATCCCCAGGACGCCGGGTTCGATGCGGCAGGGCTGGCCGCGCTCGAACAGGCGGTCGCCGCGGGCAGCACGCAGTCCATGATGGTCGTTAAAGGCGGCAAGGTGGTTTTCTCCCATGGCGATGTCGGCCCGGCCGAAGGAAGTTACATCGCCTCGGTGCGCAAAAGCATCCTGACCATGATGATGGGCGCATGGGTCGAGCGCGGCGTCATCGATCCCGGCGCCACGCTCGCAGCGCTTGGCATTGACGATAATCAAGGTCTGACCGATGCGGAAAAGAGCGCGACCGTGCGCGATCTGATTGCCGCGCGGTCGGGGATCTATCATCCCGCGTCCAATTTCAGCGGCGTCACCGAAGACGGCCCAAAGCGCGGCGATCACGCGCCGGGAACCTATTACTGGTACAACAACTGGGACTTTAACGCCGCCGGAGGCGTTTTCGAGGAACTCACCGGCAAGGACATTTACGAAGCGTTCGGCGAGCAGATCGCCGCGCCCATCGGTCTTGAGGATTTCGATCTCGCCGCCCACCGGGAAAACGGCAAGACCGGCGATCTCACCCAGTCGCGATTTCCCGCCTATCACTTCTTTTTATCGACGCGCGATCTTGCGCGGATCGGATTGCTGATGCTGCGCGAAGGCGACTGGGAAGGAGAGCAGATCGTTCCGCGCGACTGGGTTGAGGAATCCGTGTCGTTGACGACGCCCAATGAGGACATGAACCCGGCGCGCTACCGCGACAGCGGTTTCGGCTATGGTTATATGTGGTGGGTGTTCGACCCGGACCATTTTCCGGCGCCGTTTCACGGCGGCTATGCGGCGCGCGGCCATTTCGGCCAGTATATCGTGGTGCTGCCGGCGGGCGATCTTGTCATCGCGCACAAGACGGCGCCGTTCCAATACGACACGCCGGAGGAATACGCGGCCGGCAATGTTACATGGGGCGAAATGCAGGCGCTGGTTGACTTAACGCTCGCGGCGATGGACGAGTAATCTACTTTTCGTTGTCGCTCACCAGCACCGGGCCTGTGGCGCCGGAATTTTCGCTTTCGCGCAACACGCCAAGACGGCGGGCGACCTCGCGATAGGCGTCGGTGACATTGCCGAGATCCTTGCGGAAACGGTCCTTGTCCATAATGTCGCCGGTTTCGATGTCCCACAGGCGGCACGAGTCCGGACTGATTTCATCGGCGACGATGAGGCGCATCATGTCGCCTTCATATTGGCGGCCGAATTCAACCTTGAAGTCGGCGAGCTTGATGCCGACGCCGGCGAACAGGCCGGACAAATAATCGTTGATCCTCAGGGCGAGCGCCATCATGTCGTCGATCTCCTGGGGATTGGCCCAGTTAAACGCGGTGATGTGTTCTTCCGAGACCAGCGGATCGCCGAGCTTGTCGTCCTTGTAATAGAACTCGATGACCGAGCGGGGCAGGGCGGCGCCATCTTCAAGGCCGAGCCGCTTGGCGATCGTGCCGGCGGCGAAATTGCGCACCACCACCTCGATCGGGACGATCTCCACATGGCGCACCAATTGCTCGCGCATATTGAGGCGGCGAATGAAATGGGTCGGCACGCCGATGCGCTCCAGCCCGATCATGATGAATTCGGAAATCCGGTTGTTGAGGACGCCCTTGCCCTCGAGAATGGCGTGCTTTTGATTATTGAAAGCGGTGGCGTCGTCCTTGAAATACTGGATGATGGTGCCCGGTTCCGGCCCTTCGAACAGGATCTTCGCCTTGCCTTCGTATATTTGCTTGCGCCGGGCCATTTGAATAATCCTTTCAATATATTACGAACATTTCCTGCGACCCCGAAAGAACGGCGGTCCGTGACCCGTCGCAACCTTAGATAAGCGTTCCGGCTGCATTTCGCTAGCATGCGCCGGCGCAGCGCAGAAGCGGGGGATGTAGCCCCGTCGGCCGGCCTTTGCAAACCCCTTGCGAGCAGACCCCGCGCCGCATTGCGAAGCCCGCGAACCCAGCTTAAGTAAGCCGCTCCCGGTCTCTGGCCGGCAGGAGAGGAAAACCCCATGACGAGTTTCGAAGAGCGTAAAAACAAATACGAAAAGACTTTCGCCCATAACGAATCCCTGCGTTTCAAGGCGGAGGCCCGGCGCAACAAGCTGCTCGGCCTGTGGGCCGCCGGCCTCCTCGGCAAGGAGGGTCCGGACGCCGAGGCCTATGTGCGCGAGGTGATCAAGGCGGACCTGCAAGAGGCCGGAGACGAGGACGTGTTCCGCAAGATTCGGGCTGATTTCGACGCGGCGGGCGTCGATCAATCCGACCACCGGATTCGCCGGCACATGGAAGAGTGCATGGACGAGGCGATGAGGCAGATCCAGGACGAGGGCTGATCCCCGGCCAAGCGGGGGCGCTTCAACAGGCGAGAAGAGCATGATCGACGGGCACGGGCTGTGGCTGTTTCTCGCCGGTGCGCTGGTGCTTAACCTGACGCCCGGTCCCGACATGGCGTTTGTGCTGGCGACCGGCGCAAAGAGCGGCACGCGGCCCGGCGTCGCCGCAGCGCTGGGCGTCGGCGCGGGCTCGCTCCTATGGGCGGTTTTGACCGCGGCAGGGCTGGCCGCCTTGCTGGCGACCTCGCAGCACGCCCTTACGGTCATCCGCATCGCCGGCGGGGCCTATCTGATTTATCTGGCGATCCAGGCCTGGCGGACACGGGGCGATATCCGCAGCGCAAAAGGCGCGGAAAACGCCGTCGCCGCCTTTCGCGCCGGCGCGCTGACCAATCTGCTCAATCCCAAAGTCGGGCTTTTCTATCTCGCCTTTCTGCCGGCTTTCGCCAACGCCGCCGCCGGTCCGGTCTGGCTTCAGTTTCTGGTGCTCGGCGCGATTTTCACCATCGGCGGCGTCGGCGTGCTGAGCGTCGTTGCGTTTCTGGCCGGTTCGGCGCGCGACGCGCTGGCGCGTTCGCCGTCTGTCCGCGCAACGGTGGGCAAGATTTCGGCCTGTGTTTTCGGCGCCCTGGGCCTGCATCTGATACTCGCCCGCTCAAGCTAGCCGTCTGCGTCTGGCGGTGGCGGGCGCCGGCGCAATGTGGCAAGGGTCTTTTCAAAGAAGGAAAACCGCCATCGGACGCGTTGCAGGCAAAAAGGCTTTCATCACCGGGGGCGCCCAGGGGCTGGGCGCCTGTTTCGCGCGCATGCTCGCCGATGAGGGCGCAAGGCTCGCCGTCACCGACATCAATGTTGAAGGCGCGGAAGAAACCGCCGCCGCCGTCAATGAAAAACATAAAAACGCGGCCCTTGCGATCAAGCACGACGTCACCGACAAGGAGCAATGGAAAAACGCCCTCGGCGCCGCGGCGGATTTCATGGGCGGGATCGACATTCTCATCAACAATGCGGGCATCGGCACGTTCGGCAATATCGAAGCTGCGTCCTATGAGAACTGGCGACGCACCCAGGAGGTCAATGTCGATTCCATCTTCATCGGCACCCAGCTCGCCATGCCCTATCTTAAGGACAATCAGCCGGCGTCGATCATCAACATTTCTTCCGTCGCCGGTCTGATCGCCGACGGCATGATGCTGTCCTACAACGCCGCCAAGGCCGCCGTGTGGATGATGAGCAAGTCGATCGCGCTTCATTGCGCCAAGAGCGGCTATGACATCCGCTGCAATTCCGTTCATCCGGTGTTCGCGCGCACCTCGATCATCGATCCGCTCATCCGCTTCGCCGGCGGCGGCGAGGAAGGCGAGAAAAAACTGACGCGCCACATTCCCATGGGGCGTTTGGCCGAACCGGAAGATGTCGGCTATTGCGTCCTTTATCTCGCTTCGGACGAATCGCGCTTCGTTACCGCGTCGGAATTCAAGATCGACGGCGGCATTACGGCGCAATGACGCATATTCTGCTTGGGAGGGTCGCTGTGAGGAATGTGTTTACCGTTGCTGCGTTTTTGTCAGCGCTGCTCATTTGGCTGCCTGGCGCGTTCGCCGCCGAAAGCAAATTCGCCGATCATGACGGCGTGAAAATACATTACATCGCGGAAGGCAAGGGACCGCTCGCGATCTTGATCCACGGCTTTCCCGATTACGCCTATACATGGCGCCATCTGACGCCTTTGCTGAAAAAGCACTACCGCGTCGCGGCGGTCGACTTGCGCGGCTATAATCTAAGCGACAGCCCCGAGGGCGTTGAAAACTATGCAATGCCTGTTCTGATCGGCGACATCCTCGCGGTGATGCGCGCGGAAGGCGCCGAGCGTGCGACGCTGATCGGCCATGACTGGGGCGCGGCGATCGCCTGGCAGATGGCGATCAACGCCCCCGGGGCGGTCGACCGGCTTGTCATCCTCAGCGTGCCGCATCCAGTCGGATTGGCGCGCGAACTCGCGACCAACAAGCAACAGCAGGAAGACAGTCAATACGCTCGGGATTTTCAGGCCGAAGGCGCGGAAGACTCCCTGACTGCTGAAGGCCTTGCATCATGGGTCGAGGACCAAAAGGCGCGCAAAAAATATATCAAGGCGTTCAAACGGTCGGACTTTACCGCCATGCTGAACTACTACCGCGCCAATTATCCGCGCGATGCGGCCGCGGCGGCGGCCGCCGCTCAGTCCGCACCGCCGCCGAAAATCAAGGCGCCCGTGCTGGTCATTCACGGCGTCAAGGACAAGGCGCTCAACGCCGCCGGCCATAACGGGACCTGGGACTGGGTCGAACAAGACACGACGCTGTTGATGTTGCCGGAGGCCGACCATTTCGTTCAGCACGATGCGCCTGAACTCGTCAATCGGACGATTATGGACTGGCTAAGTGCGCGGCGTTAACGCGCCCGAAGAAGTTGATGCTGGAACGAGGCCGTGAGATTGCAAGAAAAGCAGCCAAGGTGCGCTGGGAAGACGTAGATGCATAATAGCACGCATATTTCTGGCTTGTTTTTGTAAAAGTTCCGGGTTATGGTCCGCGTGTGATTAATGTGGAGAGTCCGTTAAGTGCCTGTTCCTCTTCAAGAATTTGTTCGGCAAGTTTTATTAGAGAATGATCGCGGCGCGAAGTTTTATCTCGCGGTCCATGAAGCTTGGGAAGCCGTCAAGACGGATTACCAGGAGCGCAATCGCTGGCGCCGGAAGACAACGCTTTGGGCTGTCATGTGGGAAGAGACCGTCAAGCGCTTGGCGGAAGTTGTCGCCGATGACCCCGACCTGATGCTTATCGAACACGAAGATACAGTTTCCATTATTGCCGAAGGGGCTGTTCTTTTTAGGCTCAAACATGCCAGCCCGGCGCTTGTGACGAGCAATTATCCGACGCCGTTGGCAGTCGCGTTCGATGACCATAGCGTCGATCTGTACGGGTTTTCCGGGTTGCAACGGGTCGAACTTTGTTACGTTCCAGACCAGTTTAGCGAAACGTTGATCTGGGTTGGGATCGCCGCGCGGCAAGATGGACATCATCTTTGGAAAATTGAACTCGATGGTGCCGGTACGGTTGCGCCGCCGATCGAATTACCCCTGGAAGAGAAGGCTGGCGATCCGGCGAAGCTTGCCCGGCTTAAGCCGCAGCCGGATCAAGACGAACGCGGCAAGAAAAACGACGAAGAAAAATAGAGTTTATGCCGAACGAATTTAACCATGAACTACTGCTGTTGGCGCGGCAGTACCGCGGGAGGAGTCAAGCCGAGGTCGCTGCGCGCGCGGGGCTGGACCAAGGGCATTATTCTCGCATAGAGCGCGGCCTTCTAAATGCTCCGCCTTCTGATAATAGTGTGAACGCAATTGCGAACGCGTTGGAATTTCCACCAGCGTTCTTTTTTCAAGGAGATGAGCTTTCTGGCTTGCCTTTAAGTGTGCATGACGCTGCTTGGCGTAAGCGAGCAACTGTAAAGGCAAGCGATCTGAAGCGCCTTCATGCGGAATTGAACATAAGAATAATGCACATTCGGCGATATTTGCAAGCAATTGAACTTGACGCGGAGATTCCACTTCCACGCCTTGATGTTGACGAAATGGGCGGGCCTGAAAAGATTGCGCAGTATGTCAGACGGTCTTGGATGATTCCACCGGGTCCTATTAATAATCTGACGGCATGTTGCGAGCGCGCCGGAGTACTTGTCATTCACTGTAATTTTGTCGAGAAAATAGATGGGGTCACAATGCGCTTACGCGACGTGCCTCCAATTATTTTTCTTAACGAAAACGCGCCGGCCGACCGCATGAGGCATTCGCTCGCTCATGAACTTGGTCATCTTATTATGCACTCTATTCCGACCGATTCGATGGAGGAGGAAGCGGATTCATTTGCAAGCGAGTTATTGGCTCCGATGGCTGAGGTGCGTTCCGATTTAATCGGAGGCAAGATCACTCTTGAACGATTGGTACAACTGAAAAAGTATTGGAAAATTTCAGTGGCTTCGCACCTGTATAAGGCTGGCAAATATGGTTTATTGAACAAGAACCAGTCCAGCTATTTGTGGCGTCAATTGAGTGCGAGGGGGTGGAAGAAATCCGAGCCTGAGGAGACGCAATTTCCTGTCGAGAAGCCGAGTCTCTTTAATCAAGTCATTTCCCTGCATGAGAAAGATCTTGGGTACGATGCCGATGATTTGAGCCAGATGTTGCTTTGCAGCGTTAATGATGTTCGGGCATTTTATGGGGTAGCCGCATCGGATAACAAAAGGCGATATCTTCACATTATAAAGTGACCGTCAAGCATAACGGTCATATATATAGGGCATGAGACAACTACCCCTTCAATCTCGCGTCACGATCCTGAAATGCCTTCTCGACGGCATGTCGATTCGGACGAGTGGACGCTCGTTGCGCCGTTCTGAGATTTTGGGGCGTAGCAAACGCGCCTTGATTTCAAACTGACTTACTACCGGTCGATAGGGCGAATTGCCGCCTCGACGCGAACGGCCTAATATTGCGCCCGAGTCGCTTGCGCCGCGTTTGGCGCGCTTCCTATTATGAAGGAGACGGCATGTCCGGATTATTCATATTTATCGGCCTTATCGTCATTGTCGTATTTTTTGTCATCGCCATCTACAACCGCATCGTGGCGCTTAATCAGCGCACCGATCAGGCCTTCGCCGATGTCGACGTGCAGCTCAAACAGCGTCACGATCTGATTCCCAATCTGGTCGAGACCGTCAAAGGCTATGCCGGCCATGAGCGTGAAACGCTTGAGGCGGTCATCAATGCCCGCTCCGCCGCGCAAGCCGCGCACGGACCGGTCGAGCAAGGCGCGGCCGAAGGCGTGCTCGGCGCCGCGCTCGGACGGCTGTTCGCCCTCGCCGAGCAGTATCCGGACCTTAAGGCCAACACCAACTTTCTCGAATTGCAGCGCGAGCTTTCCGACGTGGAAAACAAGATCGCCGCCGCGCGGCGCTTCTTCAACAATGCGGTGCAGGAATTCAACACGGCGATCCAGCAGATCCCGGGCAATCTCGTTGCGCCGCTGGGCGGCTTTAAAGAAAAAGAGTATTTCGAGGTTCCCGAAGGCAGCCGCGAACAGATAGAAGCGGCGCCGGAGGTCAGTTTCTAAAGCCGCAAGAGGCGCTGGGCGCAAGAGATGAAACTTCTCGGCCTTATCGGCGGCGTCAGTCCGCAATCGACGGCGATCTATTATCATCTGTTGAACGAGGCGGCGCGCGCCAGACTCGGCGGCGAGCATTCCGCCAATATCCTTCTTTATGCGCTCGATTACGGCGTGCTGATCGAACACTATAACGCTGGCGACTGGGCCGCCTATCGGGCGGCGGTGGTCAAGGGCGCGCAGCGGCTTGCCGCCGCCGGCGCCGACGCGCTCGTGATCACGTCGAACACGACCCATCTCGTCGCCGAGGCGGCGGGGGAGGCGACCGGCCTGCCGGTGGTGCATGTGATGGATGCGCTGACCGCGGCGATGAACGCGGCCGGATCGAGAAAGCCGCTGCTGCTGGGAACGCCGTTCGTCATGAACGGCGATTTTTACCGGGCTGAACTTTCAAAGCGCTATGACGGGACGCTTATCGTTCCGACCATGACTGAGCAGGCCGATGTCGGCCGGATCATCCTCGATGAACTGGTGAACGGCGACGTGCGGGACGCATCGCGCGCCCGCTTGCTTGATATTATCGCCGCGCACGATATTGACGGCGTTATTCTCGGCTGCACCGAACTTTGCATGATCCTGTCCCAAAGCGATTTCGATCCGCCGGCCTTCGATACGACAGCGCTGCATGCGGCCGCGTCGAACGCCTTCGTCTTCGGGGAGGCCTGAGCCTTGGGCGCCTTCGGCCTGCAGACCCATATCTGGAACAACAACCTCAAATCCGTTTTGCTGATGGCGGGTTTTCCGCTGCTCCTCATGATTTTGATGTACGGCTTGTCGGTCGGCTATGTGGGACTGGCCTATGACATCCGCACCGTCGGCGAAGGATTACAGATCGCCCTCGATCACATGGCGCGCCTGTGGCCGTTCGCCTTTCTCGGCGCCGGGATCTGGTTTTTGATTGCGTGGTTTTCCTATCAGAAGATCATCGAACTGTCGGTCGGGGCGAGGAGCCTCTCCCGAAAAGAAGCGCCCGAGCTTTATAATCTTCTTGAAAACCTGTGCGTCTCGCGCGGGCTGACCATGCCCCGGCTCAACGTGATCGAAACGCCGGCGCTGAACGCCTTCGCCAGCGGGCTCTCCGAGAAGAGCTATAAAGTGACCGTCACAAGCGGGCTGATCGAAACGCTCGACAAGGACGAACTGGAAGCGGTGCTCGCCCATGAACTCACCCACATCATGAACCGCGACGTCAGGCTTTTGGTGATCGCCGTCATTTTTGTCGGGATTTTCTCGTTCTTCGGCGAACTTGTCTTTCGCGGTCTGTTTCGCAGCGGCGTGCGTGTCGGCGGTCATTCCCGCGGCCGCAAGGGCGACAGCCGCGGCGGCGGCATGCTGATTCTGACCGCCATTGCGCTGATTGTCATCGCTTATCTGTTGGCGCTGGCGATCCGGTTTTCCCTGTCGCGCAAGCGCGAATATCTCGCCGACGCCGGCGCGGTCGAACTCACCCGCAATCCCGACGCCATGATTTCAGCGCTCAAGAAGATTTCCGGCAAGTCCCGGGTCGACGCGCCCAATGACGTTCAGCAGATGATGGTGGAAAACACCGCCCGCTTTGCCGGCGTTTTCGCGACCCACCCGCCGATCGACAAGCGGATTGAGGCGCTGGTGGATTATGCGGGCGGCGCTGCGTAAGGGCTGCCGGCATCCGCGCTGATGACGGCCGGCCCGGTGCTTGCGGCGGTGCAATCTGCGCTGGCGGGCAGCCGGACTTAAAGGCACACGGCGCGAGGCGTACATTCTTTACATCATATTTTCAGCTCGTCGCCTCCTGATCACGGTTCAGGGATTACCGGCGCTGAAAAGCCGAAAGGCATGATACAAGAACAGCCTGAAATCTAAGGGGCTTTCAAGATGACTCAGCAATTGCAGAATGTGAACGGAACAGCTCTGTCCTTGCGGCAGGCGGCCCTGATTGCCGGTTTTGGCATTCTCGTCATGGCTTTTTGCGCGCCATTTGCGAATTTCTTTGTCTTCCCCAGGCTGATTATTGACGGCGACGCGGCGGCGACGGCTGAAAATGTCATACAAAACCGCAGGCTGTTTTTGGCCGGCGCCTTTGCATATTTCATCACTTATCTATGCGATATTGTGGTGGCCTGGGGCCTCTATGTGTTGCTGCGCCCGGCGAGCCCAGCGGGATCGCTGCTCGCGGCATGGACGCGGCTGGTCTATACGGGCCTCGCCTTTCTGGGGCTTTTCAATATATTTGCCGCGTTTCGCCTGTTGACCATGGAACACTTTGCACTGGCTGTCGGGGCCGACAGCGTTCAGGCGCAGGCGTATGTGTTGTTGCAATCTGCTGAAAGCATGTCATACGCCGCGCTGACGCTTTTTGGCGTTCACCTCTTCGTGTTGGGCTTGGTGGTCCTGCGCGCTACGTATATCCCGCGCGTTTTGGGGGCTTTCCTGATGATCGCAGGGCTCGGATACATCGTTTATAATGTAGGCGTCTATGCTGCGCCGAGTGCTGATCTCGGGCTGTTGTTTTTCACGTTTTTCGGCGAGCTGGTTTTCATGCTCTGGCTGCTGACCGGCGGCTGGATGCTGCGGGCTGACGCAGTAAAGACTTACTGATACAAAACGCCCGGCAACCACGTCGCCAGTTGCGGGAAGATGGCGAGCAGGCCGAGCGCCAATAGCTGAATGAAGATGAACGGGATCGCGCCGCGATAGATATCGCCGGTCTTGACTTCCGGCGGCGCGACGCCGCGCAGATAGAACAGCGCAAAACCGAAGGGCGGGGTCAGAAACGACGTCTGCAGATTAATCGCCATCATGACGCCGAGCCAGATCGGATCGAGCCCCATCATCAAGAGCGGCGGGCCTACCAGCGGCACGACCACCAGCGTGATCTCGATAAAATCGAGGAAAAACCCGAGCAGGAACATCACAATCATGACCATGACGACCGCGCCGAAGACGCCGCCGGGCGTCGCCTCCAGCGCATGGCGCACGGTCTCGTCGCCGCCCAGCCCGCGAAACACCAGCGAGAACAGCGCCGCGCCGATCAGGATCGTAAAGACCATGGTCGTCACCCGCGTCGACTGATCGACGATGGCGCGAAGACGTTTCTCGCGGCGCAGTTGAAAGAGGCTGGCGACAATCCCCCAGGGCGTCAGGACGAAGAGCAGCAAGGCGGCGGCGACGCCGATCGTTTCCGCTTGCGACATCGCCTCGCGCCCGAGCCGCAGGTCCAGAAACGACGTCAATAGGATCAATCCGATGATCGCGCCGGCGGAGATGACGATCGCAGGCCGCCCCGCCAGCAGCGAGCCCTTGGGCGCCAGCCGCGCGCCGGCGATCAGAAGCGCGCCGACCGCGCCGACGCTGGCCGCTTCGGTGGGCGTCGCCGCGCCGGCGAGGATCGAGCCGAGCACGGCGATGATCAGGAGCAGCGGCGCGGGCAGGGTCTTCAGCGCCGCCTTCCAGGCCTCAGCGCCGGCGCTTTGTTCGGCGGCCGGGATAGCGGGCGCCTTGCTCGGCTGGGTTGCGGCGACGAAAACCTGCCACAGGAGATAAAGACCAACGAGCATCAGGCCGGGAATAAGCGCGCCGGCGAAAAGATCGCCCACCGACACTGTTTCCGGCGCGAACACGCCCTGTTCGAGTTGGGCGCGCTGATAAGCGTTGGAGATGACGTCGCCGAGCAGGATCAGCACGATCGACGGCGGAATGATCTGACCAAGCGTGCCGGCCGCCGCGATCGAGCCCGAGGCGAAGGCCGGATCGTAGCCCCGGCGCAACATCGTCGGCAGGCTGAGCAATCCCATGGTGACCACCGTCGCGCCGACAATGCCGGTGGAGGCGGCGAGGAGGGCGCCGACGACGGTGACCGAAAAGCCAAGACCGCCGCGCAGCGAACCGAACAGCTTGGCCATTTCGTCGAGGAGTTCCTCGGCGATTTTGGATTTTTCCAGGATCACGCCCATGAGGATGAACATGGGCACTGCGATCAGCGTCGTATTGGAAACCGCGCCGTAGATGCGTTGGGGAAACGGTCGCACGAAGCTGAGATCGAACACGCCGAAGGAAAGGCCGATGACGGCGAACAGCAGGGCCGTGCCGCCGAGCGAGAGTGCGACCGGATACCCCGCCATCAGCAAGGCGCACAACACCACGACCATGGCGATGTCGAGCCAGCCCGCGGCGGCGCAAAGGCAGAACTGGATATCGCCGACCGCAAAATCCATCAGGCGCGCTCGCGCAAGATCTCGCCGGCGCGCGCGGCGATGACGAACCCGCCCATGGCGAGCAGGATCGCGAAGGCGGGAATGAAGGATTTAAGGATGAAGACCGCCTGGATGCCCGAGGTCTCCGTCGATCCTTCGGCCACCGACCAGGAGTTCGCCACATAGGGCGATGCGGTCCATAAAAGCAGGAGGCAGATCGGGAACAGGAAGACATAGGTGCCGAGAAAATTGATCAGCGCTTTTCTGCGCGCCGGCGCTTCGCGATAAAAGATGTCGACGCGCACATGATCGTCGGTCAAGAGCGCATACCCGGCGGCGAGGAGAAACACCGCGCCGTGCATGTAGGTGACTGATTCCTGCATGAAGATGAAATTGACGCCGAATACATATCGCAACAGGACGACCGAAAACTGCACCAGCGCCATGGCGAGCAGCAGCCACATGACGGTCCGGCCGACGGTGCGGGTGATCGCCGAAAGCGGCGGCAACAGCAATGTCGTAACGCGCGATGCGCCGCCGGCGGCGAAAATCGCGCCGAACAGGACCGCCAGCATGACGGCAAAAACGACGCTTTGGCGCAGCGCCGGCGCGAGGTTCAGGATCGGCGCAAGCTGGGCGAACAAGACGCCGCCCCCGGCGATACCGACCGCGATGACAAGCCATGCAAGCGTCGAGGCTGTCCGCCCGCCGGCAACGATGACCGCCAGGGGCAGCGCCATAAGCGGAAAGACGATCCCCGCCGCAAACCAGTTCAACATGTCGCCGATAGGGGTCAGCATTTCAGTTTGCAATATTCGTCATCCCGTGCGCGCTGCAGCGCGGAGCGATGCTGCGCAGACACGGGATCGGTTTTGTTCGAGAGCGATCCCGGATCAGCAATGCGTCATCGAAGATGCCGCATTGCATCCGGGATGACGGTGATATTTGCGACGCCCCCATCACAGCGAAAACAGGTCGCGCCGGGCGCGCATATAGGCTTCGTCGGAGATGCGGCTCCACGCCATGGATCGGTTCAGCGAGGCTTTGTAGCTTTCGAACACCCGGCGCGAGATGTCGTCGGTCGCGGCGGTCTCCTCAAGCACGTTTTTCGATTCCCGCGCCAGCGCTTCCATGACTTCGTCGGGCAGCCGGCGCAATTCGACCCCGTGTTCGTTGATCAGCTGGTCGAGCGCGATGGCGTTGTGGTGAATGAATTCGGCAAGCCCGAGATGATTGGCGCGCTGACAGGCGCCCCGGACGATCGATTGTTCCTGCAGCGTCAGCGAATTCCATAGATCGAGATTGACGCCGGCGCCCAACTGCGCGCCCGGTTCGTGAAATCCCGGCCAGTAATAATATTTCGCTTCGCGGTAGAAACCGAAGGCGAGGTCGTTCCACGGGCCGACCCATTCCGTGCCGTCGATGGCGCCGGACTGCAGCGCCTGATAGATCTCGCCGCCCGGCAGCGCCACGGCGGAGACGCCGATGCGGCGCAGGACTTCGCCGCCCAGGCCGGGCATGCGAAATTTCATGCCGCGCATATCTTCGAGCGAATTGATCTCGCGCTTGAACCAGCCTGCGAGTTGATGGCCGGAATTGCCGGCGACGAACGGCTTGATGTTGAACCGCCCCGACAGCTCGTCCCACAGTTCCTGACCGCCGCCGAATTCGGTCCACGCCATGATTTCCTGCGCCGTCATGCCGAAGGGCACGGCGGTGAAAAACGCAAAAGCGGGCGATTTGCCGACCCAGTAATATTCCGCACCGTGATAAATGTCCGCTGCGCCGTTGGAAACGGCGTCGAAACTCTCAAAAGCGGGCACCAGTTCGCCGGCGGCGAAGAGCTGCACCCGCATGGCGCCGCCGGACATTTCGGTGATGAACCGGGCGGTGCGTTCGGCCATCATGCCGAGCCCGGGAAAGTCCTTGGGCCAGGTCGTGACCATTTTCAGTTCGCGCGATTGCAGATCCGATCCGACGCTTTCGAGCCCGGCCGGCACGCCGCAGTCGCATCCCGCCGCCAGTCCGGCCGCGCCCACGGCGCCGCCGCCGAGGAATTTTCGTCTGTGCATGAGCGTTTCCCGCGCCTTTGCGCATTGCGTGTTGTTAGGCGCGGTCATATCGCCTTTTGTACGGCCCGCCAAATACGGCGCGCCGAGAAAACGCGAAGGCGGGGTTAGGTCTGCCGGTCCATGCGCACCCAGCCGGTCGCGGTCAGGCGTTCGAGTGGCTGGAACTGGGTCTTGTAGTCCATCTTGGGCGAGCCCTCGACCCAGTAGCCGAGATAGACGTAAGGCACGCCCAGTTCTTTGGCGAGGGAGACGTGATCGAGAATCATGAAGCGGCCGAGACTGCGCGCGGCCGCGTCCGGTTCGAAAAAGCTATACACCATGGAAAGACCGTCGGTCAGTCGATCGGTCAGCGAGGCGGCGATCAGCGAATCCTCGCCGGTTTTCGGATCGCGCAGGCGGTATTCCGCGATCATCGTGTCGACCGCGGTCTCTTCGATCATCGAGGCGTAGTCGAGCACGGTCATATCCGCCATGCCGCCGTCATCATGGCGGGCGTCGAGATAGGCGCGCAGGATGGAGAACTGTTCGCCTGTGGCGCGCGGTCCCTTGATGCGGCGATAAAGATCGGCGTTGCGGGTCAAAAGCCGCTTGCGTGATCTTGAGAGGTTGAAATCGTCGACGACAATGCGCACCGGCACGCAGGCGGCGCACGCTTCGCAGGCCGGCAGATAGATGATGTTCTGGGAGCGGCGAAACCCGCGGCGCGTTAACAGGGCGTTGGTCGAAGACGCCGCCGACCCGTTAAGATAGGCGAAGATCTTGCGTTCATGCTTGCCCGCAAGATAGGGGCAGGGCGCAGGCGATGTTACATAAAACTCGCCGCCGTCAAGCCCGAACCGCCTTGCGAATTCTTCGTTACTCATAACGCCGTCCTAACGGAAAAACCTTAGCGGGCGATTATCACAACCGCAATGAATCCGTTCTTCTAAGCTGTCAATTAAGGTTGAAATAATAGGGGGCGACCACCGTATAGACGAGCCACAGGAGGATGATCAGCGGTCCGCCGACGACCATGAAGTCCCGGTATTTGTAATGACCGGGCGTCATGACCAAGAGGTTGGTCTGATAGGCGACCGGCGTTGCAAAGGAGCAGTTCGACCCGAATATGACGGTCAGCACGAGAATATGCTCGTCGATGCCGAGCTGGCGCGCGGCGCTGACCGCGATCGGCGTGAACAACACCGCGGTGGCGTTGTTGGAAAGCACGTTGGTGAGGGCCGCGCAGATGATGAAAAACGCCGATATCAGCGCCGCCGGCCCCAAGGCGCCTGCGGTCTGCGCCAATCCGTCGCCGATCAGCGCCGCGCCCTGGGTGCGCTCCAGCGCCACGCCCATGGCGAGCGATGCGCCGATCAGAAGATAAACCCGGCGATCGACGGCGCGGGCGGCCTGGCGCACATTGAGGCAGCCCGTCGCCACCATGGCCGTCGCGCCGGCGATCGCCGCGATGGCGATCGGCGCCAGGCCAGAGGCGGTTGCGGCGACGACGCTGGCGAAGATGAACGCGGCCATGCGGGCGTTGCGCGGGTCGGGCAGGCCCTGCATGGACCATTCAAGCAGCAATATGTCGCGGTCCGAGCGCAGGTTGCGGATATTGTTGATGTCGCCGAGGATCAACAGGACGTCGCCGGCCTCAAGCCGGATCGTATTCATCTGTGTCCGGATCATTCGGCTGCGCCGCTCGATGCCGAGAATGACGCAGTCGGTCTGGGCGTGAAAGCCGATTTGCTGAATTGAACGGCCGATCAGCCGCGAGCCCGGCGCGACAATCGCTTCGACCAGGGTGAGCTGGGTCGAGCGCTGGACCGAGCCGTCCTCTTCATCGGCGATCGAGGTTTCCGCCATCAGGCCTTCGAGCATGTCCGGGTTTGATTTCAAAAGACTGGTTAACGCGCTCCTTGTCGCCGCGACGATCACGACGTCGCCGGTGCGAAAGGCGAAGTCGTCAAACGGCGGCAGGATGGCCTTTTCCCGGCGTTGCACCATGCGCACGGTGATGTCGGGCAGGTCGACGAAAAGCCCGGCGACCGGTCGCTTGCCGATCAGCGGATGGCCGCGGGTGATTTCGATCTGCGCGATGAAATGCTTGCCTTCGCGTTCGGTCATCGCCCGTTGATTGGGGTTTTCCCGGATCGGCATGAGCCATCGGCCGGCGGTCGCCATGTAGGCCATGCCGACGCCAGCGAGGATCAGCCCCATGGGCGTCAGCTCGAAAAAGCCGATCTCGCCGCCGGAGGTCGCGCTGTAGGATTGCGCCGCAAGCAGGTTGGTCGACGATCCGATCAGCGTCGTCATGCCGCCGAAGATCGAAAGATAGGAAAGCGGCATCATGAATCGCGCGACGGGGATTTTGCTTTGTTGCGCGAGCGCGGCCATGATGGGAATGAACATCACGACCACCGGCGTATTGTTCAAAAACGCGCTGACGATCATGATAAACAGGAAAATCGCCGCCGTGACGAGCAGCGGCCATTTATCGAAGGCGCGCAGGAGATGTTCGGTCGGGTGTTCGAGCGCGCCGGACTGGAACATGCCCTGACCGATAATAAGCAAGCCGAGAATGGCGAACAGCGCCGGACTGGCGAATCCGGAAAGCAGCGTGTCGACGCCCAAAACGTTCTGATCGCACCATTCTTCGGCGGTTTGACCGGCGTCGATCAGTTGGACGACGGGCGCTTTATCCTCGCAGCCGTCCTCGACCGCGCGCCGCTCCAACGGCGCGGCGAGAAACAGCGTCAGCAGCGCGACAATGGTCGCCGCCGAAACCAGCTCCAGGGAGAACCGGTCGAGCGTATAGAAGATCACGGCGCCGCCGATGACCGCCAGCGTCGCCCACATCTGCCAGGGCGCTTCAGTGAGTGTTTCCATGACGGCTAAACCTGACGCGAACCCGCCCTTATCACGAACGCATCCCAGCGCCGCCGGAAACCGGCCAGGGGCGCCAAGCGCTTTTTATTTTCCCGGATTGATGGTACCCGCACAAGGGTCAAGATTTTCAATACGTTATCGAAACGGTTCCAAAGTTAAAGAAAACCCCCATGAGCGACGAATTCAGGCCCTTAAAGGATGCTTTCGGCCGGTTTGCGACCGGCGTCGCCGTGGCCGGCTGCGCCGCGGGCGACGGCTATGCGGCGATTACCATTAATTCCTTTGCTTCGGTTGCGCTCAAGCCGGCGCTGTTATTGTGGTGCATAGAAACCAGAGCGCCGTCCTACGCCGCGTTCATGGCGGCCGACAGCTATAGCGTGAGCGTCTTGAAGGCCGATCAGCAGGCGGCGGCGGAACGCTTCGCTGCGCGCCAGCATGCGCCCCTTGCAGATGATGAAATTGAGATTTGGGAAACCGGCGCGCCATTGCTGAAACAACGTCTCGCCGGATTTGATTGCCGTGTTCAGGCCCGACACAAGGCCGGCGATCATGTTATTCTCGTCGGCGAAGTGGCGCGGTTCGACAGCGCGCCTGGCGCGCCGCTGATATATTTTGCAAGCCGTTACAGGACGGATTTGAAAGCGCCATGAAAAAAACCGCGTTTCTCGGTCTCGGGGTGATGGGCGCGCCAATGGCCGGTCATCTTGCAAGCAACGGCTTTGCCGTCACGGTTTACAATCGCACGCGCGAAAAAGCGGACGCCTGGGCCAAACGCCATGGCGGCGCAGCGGCCCAGGACCCGGCTGATGCTGTCAAAGACGCCGATCTGGTCTTTTTATGTCTTGGCGACGATCCGGATGTGACGTCGGTGATTGAAAACGCCGCGGGCGGGTTTTCACAGGGCGCCATTATTGTCGATCACACCACGGCCTCGCCGGCGCTGGCGCGGCGTCTTCACGACGACCTGGCCGAACTCGGCGTCGGTTTTGTCGACGCGCCGGTCTCCGGCGGTCAGGCGGGCGCGGAAAACGGCGCGCTGTCGATCATGTGCGGCGGCGACGGCGCGCATGTGGAAGTGGCCCGGCCGGCGATGGAAAGTTACGGCGCGCGGATCGTGCATATCGGGCCGGCGGGCGCCGGTCAGCTTTGCAAGGCGGTCAATCAGCTGTGCATCGCCGGGATCGTTCAGGGTCTTTCCGAAGGCGTTCACTTCGCCGTCAAGGCGGGGCTTGATATCGACAAGGTGCTCGAGGCGATTTCCGGCGGCGCGGCCCAGAGTTGGCAGATGGACAATCGCGCCAAGACCATGGCCCAGGACGAGTTCGAATTCGGCTTCGCCGTCGACTGGATGCGCAAAGATCTGCGAATCGCTTTGGACGAAGCCCGCGCGAACGGCGCGCGTCTTCCGATCGCTGCGCTGGTCGATCAGTTTTATGCTGACCTTCAGGCCATGGGCGGCGGACGCTGGGACACGTCGAGTCTGATTCGGCGCCTCACCGACATTGATTAGATTAATTTTTTCTTAGCCCTTTCACCTCACCCAAGGGCTAGCGGCGCTTGACCGAAGCACCGTAATATTATCACAGCGGTGAGTCGAAGTTACGCCGGAAACAACGAATCAGCGCGGTCATTCGCGTTTGGACGGGGGTTTTCCTTTGAGGGTCGTTCCACTCTTTTGCGGTGTTGCAGTTTGTTCTTCGCCGGCATTCGCCGCCGGTTTCAGTCTGCAATCGCAGGATTCTGAAAACCTCGGCGCCGCGCTGGCGGGCGCGCAGGCGAGATTCGCCTCGCCCGGCGCGGCCTATTACAACCCCGCATCCATCGTCGGCGTCGACGGTCTTGAAAGCTCCTTTACATTGACCGCGGGTCTGATCAGTTCGAGTTACGATTCCGCCAGCGGGACGCTGCTCGGCTCGGTTCCGATCCAAGGCGACTCGAGCGGCGACAACATCGTGCCGGACGCGATCACCATTCACAGCGGCTTTTCGGCGCCGATCGGCGATAATTTGTTCGTCGGCGCGGCGATCAACATCCCGTTCGGCTTCGGATCACGGTACGACGAGGATTCGATCCCCCGCTATCATGGCGTGGATTCGAAAGTCGTCGCCATTTCGCTCACCCCCATCATTGGCGTTGAATTGGACGATAACTGGTCGATCGCCGCGGGGCCGCGCATTCAGTATTTCGATGTGTCGATTGAAAGCGCGGTTGACGCGGCCGGCATTGCAACCGCGCTGGACATCGACGGATTTACGCCCGGAACGGACGACGCTTTTTCTAAGCTCGACGACGGCGACATCGGATTTGGCTTTGTCTTCGGACTGCAGGGCGAGCTGTCGGAACATGTCCGCCTCGGCGCGAGCTTCACCTCGAAAATCAAGCATGAATTCGACGGCGATGCGACGTTCGACGTTACCGGCTCGATGGCGGGGCAGGCGCTGAACTCGATCGGCCTGTTGCAGGACACCGGTTTTGTCGGCGAATTGACGACACCGTCTGCGGTGCAGGTCGGCGTTGCGGCCGACGTTTCTCCCGATCTCACCCTGCTCGCGTCGGCGACGGTGATGCGGTGGAGCACGTTCGAAGAAATCCGCGCCGATTTCGACAATCCTGCGCAGCCGCCCGAAGTGGTGACGCAAAACTGGCGCGACGCGTGGACCTGGTCGGTAGGCGCGGAATATCACGTATCCTCGGAAAGCACGGCGCGCGTCGGCGTCATGTTCGAAAAAACCCCGGTCGATCCTACATTCGCCTCCACGCGTATTCCCGACGGCGATCGCGTCTGGCTTACGGCGGGCTTTTCAACCGAACTTGGCGAGAAAGCGACGCTTCATCTCGGCGGCGCCTATCTGATGTTCGACGACAGCTCGATCGATCAGCCCGGAACATTGCCGGAAAACGTCTTCCGCGGATCGCTGGAAGCCGATCTTGAAATCAGCACGGTGCTGCTTTCCGCAGGTCTCGACTGGCGCTTTTAAAAAACCTGGTTTGACTGCCAAAGCGTGTTGCCAGTCCTCGCGCGGGGCTTCATTTTGAGCGGGCGCAACTTCGGAATCGGCCGCCATGCCTGCTGTAACGACCGCCAAACCGTCTTGGAAAACCGACGATCTTGAGCTTTTCGAAGGAGAGGTTTTCAAGTTCTTCTCCCGCGAACTCGCTCCCCATGTCGAAAAATGGCGCGCCCAGGGCGCGGTCGACCGCTGGGCCTGGGAAAAGGCCGGCGCGGCGGGGCTGTTGTGCATGTCGATGCCGGAGGAATATGGCGGGGCCGGCGGCGCCTTCGCCCATGAACAGATCTTCTGCGAGCAACAGGTCAAAGCCGGCGTCGAAGGGTTTGGCGCCGCGCTGCATAACTGCATCGTCGCGCCCTATATTCTTCACTACGGCACCCATGAGCAGAAAAAACGCTGGCTGCCGAAAATGGCGACAGGCGAACTGATCGGCGCCATCGCCATGACCGAGCCGGGCACGGGCTCCGATCTCCAGGCGGTGAAGACCACCGCGCTCAAGGACGGCAATCAATATGTCCTGAACGGGCAGAAGACGTTCATCACCAACGGCCAGAGCGCCAATCTCGTCATCGTCGTCGCCAAGACCGATCCGAAAGAGGGCGCGAAGGGCGTGTCGCTCATGGTCGTCGAAACTGACGGCGCCGACGGCTTCGAGCGGGGGCGCAATCTTAAGAAGCTCGGCAACAAGGCCCAGGATACGTCTGAACTGTTCTTCAACGAGGTGAAAATCCCCACCGAAAATCTTCTCGGTACGGAAGAGGGGCAGGGCTTTTTCCAACTGATGCAGCAATTGCCTCAGGAGCGCCAGCAGATCGCCGTGCTTTCCATCGCCGCGATCGAACGCGCGCTGGACCTGACCATCGACTATGTCAAGGAACGCCAGGCCTTCGGCAAGCCGATCATTGCGTTCCAGAATACCCAGTTCAAACTCGCCGAATGCAAGGCGAAAGCGACCATGGCGCGGGTCTTTGTCGACTATTGCACGGGCGAACTCATCGCCGGCCGGCTCGACGCGGCGACCGCCTCCATGTCGAAATTGCTGCTCACCGATCTTGAAGGGGAAATCATCGACGAGTGCCTGCAGCTTTTCGGCGGTTACGGCTATATGGACGAATATCCGATCAGCCGCATGTTCGCCGACGCCCGCGTTCAGCGCATTTACGGCGGCACGAATGAGATCATGAAGCTGTTGATCGCCCGGACGCTTTAGCCTCGCGCCGCCTCTTGCGCGCCGCCGGAAATCGGCTATCTAACCGGTCCCGGCTGCGGGTATAGCTCAATGGTAGAGCCACAGCCTTCCAAGCTGAAGATGCGGGTTCGATTCCCGCTACCCGCTCCAGTTCTTCGCAACAATGAAATCCGCTTTAGGCGAGACCGTTAATTGTCAACACGGACGACGCGCCATCCGTGCTGACCGTCGCATCGACCTCGAACACATGACGCATGCGTTCCCGCGTCAGGGTTTGCGCCGGCGGGCCGTCGGCGATGATTTCGCCGTCCTTCATCCACACCAGCCGGTCGGCGAAGCGCGCGGCGATCGCGATGTCGTGGACGACGACCAGCGCGCCGCCGCCCTTGTGGGCAAAGCCGCGCATCAGCGCCATGACCGCGAGCTGATGGCGCGGATCGAGCGAGGCGATGGGCTCGTCGGCGAGCAGCAGGGGCGCTTCGACGGCGAGCGCGCGCGCGCAATGAACCCGCGCCAGTTCGCCGCCGGAAAGCGTATCCATGCGCCGCTCGGCAAGGTCCGCAAGATCGCATTGGGCAAGCGCGCGCTTTACGGCCGCGGCATCGGCGCCTTTAAGGTTGGTCATGGATGCGCCATAGGCAAAGCGCCCGAGCGCAATCACGTCTTTAACCCGCACCGGCCAGGCGAGGGGTCGCATCTGCGGCAGATAAGCAACGGCCCGGGCCCGTTCCACCGGCGAAAGGTTCAGCGTGGGAACGCCGTTAATGGTCGCCGTACCGCTCGCCGGCGCCAAAAGTCCCAAGGCGCATTTCAAGAGCGTCGTCTTGCCCGCGCCGTTGGGGCCGATCAGCGCCACAAGCTCGCCGGCGCCAAGACGCGTCGATGCGTCTTTGACGAGCGTCGCGCCGCCGACGCAAACGGAAAGGTTTTCAAGTTTTAATTCAGTCATTGACCGGACGCCTTTTCATCGCGATCCAGACAAAGAGCGGCGCGCCGATCAACGCGGCGACAACGCCGAGGCGCAGCTCCGCCGGCGTGGGGAGCAGGCGCACGCCGATATCGGCGAGCACCAGCATGATCCCGCCGGCAAGGGCGGCGGGCGCCAGGGTGCGCGCCGGATCGTAGCCCACAAGCGGACGAACGAGATGGGGCGCGACAATGCCCACAAAACCGATGGCGCCGGCGATGGAAACCGCCGCGCCGCTCATCAATCCGGCGCCGATGACAATGAACATGCGCGTGCGCTGCAGATTGACGCCCAGCCCATGCGCGGCCTCTTCGCCCAGGGTGAGGGCCGACAAGGAACGCCGCGCGGCGATAATCAGCACGAGTCCGGCGATCATGAACGGCGCGACGAGCCCGATATCGCCAAAGCTGCGATTGGTCACCGTGCCCAGCGTCCAGTTGATGAGATCGGAAAGCGTGAACGGATTGGGCGCGAGGTTTAACAAGAGCGCCATGACCGCGCCGGCGAAACTTGAAAGCCCGACGCCGATGAGAATGAGCGTGACCACGGAAGACGTGCGCATGGCGGCGAAAGCAAGCACGAAGGTTGCGGCGATGGCGCCGATGATCGCAGCGACCGGCGCGGCGAGCGCGCTGACGCCCGCCGCGCCGTAAAAGAGCGCCAGAGTGGCGCCGAGCGCGGCGGTCGCGGAAACGCCGAGAATGCCGGGCTCGGCCAGGGGATTGCGCAACAGACCCTGCAGCGCCGCGCCGCAAAGCCCGAGCGACGCGCCGACGACAAACGCCGCCATGGCGCGGGGCATGCGGATCTCCCACAGAACGATTTCATCGCCCGGCGTTCCCGCGCCGATCAGCGCGGCGGCGAGCCGTCCCGGCGCCATGGGGGTCGAGCCGATCAGGCAGGCGGCGAGCACGGCGAGGAGCGCGGCGGCGCCGAGCCAGATATTCAGCATACGCCCGTTCACGGCGCGGGTCTTTGATAATGCGCGACGCCGTCGGCGAGCGCTTCGACCGCGTCCATGACGAACCACGCGCCGCAGGCGGTTGAGGCGCCGGGGATATCGATGACGGGTCGCTCCGCAAGCCGGCGTCGGGCGAGGGGATGGCGCGTCGGCGACCAGATGTCGGCGGTCAAATCGGCGGTTTCGAAAAACCCGGCGGCGATCATGTCCGGCCGGTCATAGGCGAGCCGTTCCAGCGGCGCGGACGTCCAGCCGGGCGCGGTCTGAAAGTTTTTGCCGCCGGCGCGGGTCAGCATGTCGTCGATCGACGTGCCGGCGCCGGCGACCGCGCCTTTCGACGTCAGGTAAAGCACCGAAGGGGCGCTGTCGCTGTTCGGCAAAGCCGCCAGGCGCGCGTCCATCTCGGCGACCAGCGCCTCGCCGCGTTCGGCAACGCCAAGATCGCGTGCGGCGTCGCGCATGCTTTGACGCACGCTCTCAATGTCGTCGGCATAGGCGATCTGCACGACCTTGATCCCGGCGCGTTCGAAAAACGCGGTTGCTCTCGGTCCGCCGCCATAGCTGCGCACGACGATGTCGGGGCGCAGCAGCAGGATATCCTCCGCCCGGGGACGGACCTTGGGCAGGGCCCTGGCGTCCTGGCGCATATAGGAAAACGACTTTTCCGCATCGGGCGAAAGGGCGGCGATTTGTTCCCGGTCGACGAGCTTTAAGATGAACTGGTCGGCGCAGAAATCAAGACTGACGATGCGAGTTGACGCGGCGTCTGCGTTGCGCGGCGCCGGGCGCGGGGCGCAGGATAGTATCGTTGTCAGTAATAAAAAAATCAATATACGGATCATATTATACTCTGCGCGATTGATTTATGTGCAAACGGACAGCGCATGCGCTGTTTCCCTCTCCCTCTGGGAGAGGGGTTAGGGGTGAGGGTATGCAACGGTTCAAATTCGCCTGAACGTTTCATGTCTTTCTTTTTACACCCTCACCCCCGGCCCCTCTCCCAGAGGGAGAGGGGAGGCGTATTGCAAGGAGATGCATCACAACGCCAGCCGCACGCCGGCATAGCCGGAAAGACCGGGCATTCCATAGCCCGAAACCTGCTGATAGTCCTCGTCGAAGAGATTTTCGATGCGGCCGTAAAATTCGATGGTTTCGTTAAGCGCATAGCTGGCGGCGAGATCGACGCGGACCCACGCGTCAACGTCCGAACCGAAAGGCCCTTCGGTTTCGTCGCCATTATAGCGCAGCACTGCCGATCCCGAGAACGCGCCCTTGTCGATGATCAGCGCGACGTCGCCAGAATGGCGCGGCACGCGGATCTGCGCCGCGCCGGTCGCGGTGTCCTTGGCGTCGATCCAGGCGTGATTGGCCGACAGCGTGACGGCGTCGGTGATCGCCACGTCAAGCTGGGTTTCGACGCCGCGCGCCGTTGTCGCGTCGAGATTTTCGTAACGAAAATTCGGCGCGAAGATGATAAGGTTTTCCGTATCCCGCTCGAAATAGGTGACGCTCAGACGCGCTGCGCCCGACGGGGCGGCAAGATCGACGCCGACATCGAACGCCTCGCTGGTTTCCGGCTGCAAATCGCCATTGGGCGGTAAGACGCCGAAACTTTGGGTAAGCTGAAAGATGGTCGGCGCCTTAAAGCCTTCGCCCCAACTGCCGCGCAGGGTGAGAAAATCGGTCGGCGACCAGGCCGCGGCGGCGCGCGCAGTGGTCTCGTCGCCAAAGCGGGAATGATCGTCGCGGCGCACCCCCGCGGTCAGGGTGAGGCCGTCCACGGGCTTGATCTCGTAAAGGCCGAACAGTGCGTCGATGGATGTTTCATCGCCGTTCGCTTCCGTCTCCTCGCGTTCGGCGCCGAAGGCGAGGCGATGACGATCGCCGAACTTTAGCGTTCCCTGATACCGCAGGATCAGCCGGTCGCCATTGTCGACAGTTTCAAAACCGCCGAAGACCCCGCGCCGCTCAATGTCCGTAAAGCCCGCCATGAAGCGGCTTTCAAACCGGTCGCCCAAAAGCGGGGCGATCAGCGTTCCCGTCGCGGTGAATTGCTCCGTCTCGGAGCGGTCATCGCTGTCGGCGAGGGTGAAACTCGGGGGCGGAAAGCCGTCGATTTCGGTTTCGCCCCGATTATAGCGCAGCGTTGTTTCAAGGCGCAGGCGATGTGGCAGGTTGAGCGCGCCGCGCCCGGACGCCGTCAGCCCGTTATAGGCGTCGCTTTCCGTATTGCCGTCATCCGCATCGGCCTTGGAAATGCCGTCGCTTCTGATGCCGGATAGGAAAACGCGAAAGTCGCCGGCATCGCCGCCGCCGGCGACCGACGCACCGCCGCGAAACGTTGCGTAAGAGCCCCCTTCGGCGAAGGCGCGCGCACCGAAACCGGTTTGCGGGCGTTTGGTGATGATATTGACCACGCCGCCGATGGCGTCCGAGCCCCACAGGGTCGATTGCGGGCCTTTCAGGACTTCGATGCGTTCGATATCGGCAACGTCGAGGACGGAAAAATCATAACCCCCGCCCACCGCCGTGGGATCGCCCAGCGGCGCGCCGTCAAGCAGGACCAGGGTCTGGTCGCTGCCCGCGCCGCGAATGCGCACCGTGGCGAGACCGCCGAAGGCGCCGTTCTGGTTCACCGTAACGCCAGGGGCGGCGGCGAGCGCGTCGACAGCGAACGAATAGGCGCGCAGTTCGATGTCCTCGGCGGTGATGACCGATACGCTCGATCCGGTTTCCGTCGCCGGCGTCGCCAGGCGCAGCCCCTCGACGATGATCACGTCTTTTTCATCGGCGGCGGCGGCGCTGACGACAAAAACCGACGCGAATGCGACAGCGATTGTCTTTATACGTCTCATATGAAGATCTCCTTCGGCCCGGCGGGCCGCAACAGCGAACGACATGCGCAAGGCCCGAGTGGACTTCACGCAACGAATTGTCGCTTCGAAGGAGTCTTCGTCCTGTCCCTATGGCTTGCCCGGCCCGGGACGAGCGACGCGACGGCAGGTCTCCTGACTTTGCGGGTCAGTGCGGCTGGCCTCCTTCCCAGAGCGTGCGCTCCAGTGGATCGCGGCCAGCAACTCGCCGCTTACAGTTGCGGGAACAGTCCCGGATTTTCACCGGATTCCCTATTAAGCCCGATTAAGGGCACCGTCTGGCGCAGAGTGTGCCGGTCTAGTTTTCCCTTTGTCAAGGCGCGTGGCGCGCCGGCGAAACGCTTTGCCGCTAGAGCGACCGATAAAGATAAAGACTTTGGATCGCCGGTCCGAACCCGATTTTTTCATAGGCCCGGCGCGCCGGCGCGTGGCTTGGATCGCCGCCGGTTCCGACGGTCGCGACGGCCATGCCGTTTTCTCTCATTTTATCCAATGCGAATTCGTACATCCCGGCGCCGACGCCCTTGCCGGCGTGATCGGGATGAACGGCGTTAAGGCCGATTTCGCCGACCCTGGTCTTACGGTCGAGTGAGATGGCGCAAAAGCCGACAATCTCGCCATTGCGTTCGGCGACGAAAACCTGCTCACCGGATTCGTCTTTGCAAAGAGCGTCCAAATGGCTCGCCTGTTCCGCTTCGGCGCCGGCGAAGGTGACAGCGGCGATTTTTTCGCCGACGGTTTCCCTGAACGATTGAAATACCGGCTTGAACGCGGCTGCGCGAATGCGTTGCAGCGCCGGCAAGTCGCTGCGTTCAAACGGGCGAATGCGGCAATCTTCCATTGTTTGGTTCCTGTTTCACCGCCAGGTTTAAAACGCGGTCTGCACCCAGCGATAAAGCAAACGCGCAGCGACATACAAGATGAGAACGGCGGTCAGGCGCTTGACCGTAAGCGGTCTTAGTCTCGTGCTGCCAAGGCGCGATCCGATCTGACCACCGAGCAGCACCGCCGGAAACACCAGCCAGTAATCGGCAAGGGCGGTAAGCGCGCCAAGATCGCCCAGTTTCATCAACTGGCCGGTCAGACCGAAGACGGAATTGACCAGAATGAAAAAGCTGCAGGCCGCCGCGATCTCGCGCGGCCCGCCCCAGCGCAGGAAATAAAGCGCCGGCGCGAGAAAAATCCCGCCGCCGATGCCGGTAAGGCCGGCGAGAAAGCCGAGCGCCGCGCCGATAGCCAAAGCCGGCGCCGGCGGGGTTGGTCGACTGTCATGGGGGGCGTCCGGATGATGTCGTTCAAATGCAAGGCGCAGCCCGGAAAACAAAAGCGCCAGGCCGAGCACGCCGATGAAGACCGTTTCCGATACCGGCATGCGCCCGCCGATCCATGCGGCCGGCGCCGATGCGATGATGAAGGGTGCGAGCGGGCCGAGCTTCAAATGCCCGGCGCGGGCAAATCGCCAGCCCCCGCCGGCGACGACGATGAGGTTGCAAATGAGCGCAATCGACGGGATCAGCCGGTAGTCGGCGCCATGCAGGACCAACAGCGCATTATAGGTCGATCCGCCGCCGAACCCCACCGAGGCGTAAAGCAGGGCGGTGATGAAAAACAAAACGGCAAGAAGCGCCATAGGCGAAGATCAGTGTCGGTTAAAACGCTGTCGCATTGCGGGCGTTTTAAAACCAGGGCAACAGGTCGCCCCAGTTAAACAGCAATTTGGCGCCGCCGAACAAGCCGTCATTGAAAAGCGATCTGTCATTGTAGCCGACCGTGCCTTCAAGCCAGACGCCTTTAAGCAGTTTGATGTCGGCCGTCGCCGAATAGCGCATGAACCGATCGTCTGGCGTTATATCTTCAAAGTCATGCCGGTTATGGGTGGCGGCGAGGTCGAGGCGGAATTTCGTGTATTGTAGCGCGCCCCCGCCGCCGAACTCGACCGCATCGCCGACGCGCGGGAATGGCGCTGCGTTGTCCAGATCGATGCGCCGGTCGAAATCCGCCCGCGCCAGGGCGAACAAGGCGAACCGCCCGCTCGCCGTCACCGGCTGGCGGTAGTTCGTCCATAAGGAAACGCCATCATAGCTGACGCGGTCGAAGGCGCCCTGCGCCGATCGCCAGCCGACGCCGACGCCGACAATCCAGGACGGCTGGCCGAGCAGGCGTTGGGCGCTCTTGTCGCGGCATAGTCGGCGCGCGGTTTCGAAATCGCCCGATTGGATGTCCTTAAGACCTTGCTGTTGCAGGGCCTCGAGGTCGGCGTCTTCGTCTTCGGCGAAGGCCTGCGCCAGTTCCTGCGCCAGACTTTGATGCTGCCTGCGCTGCGTGCGGTTCCAGGCGTCGTTGAGACATTCGAAGGCCTGGCGGTCATAGCGGTGATCTTGCGCGTCGAGCAGTTGGGTTTGCGCGGCGGCGGCGATGCGCCATGCGTGGGTGTCGTTGCTGGAGATCCATGCAAGACCGCCGCTGAGCTGCGATCGCGCAAGGATGCGTTCGAATGCGCCGGTTTCGTCGCGATATTGCGACAGCGTCATATTGCGGTCGCCGAGCCAGTAGGGCGACGCCGAAAGGGCGAAACCGAGCCGGTTACCGCTGGGAAAACGGCCGTTGCCGGTGTCGAAATCGACATCGTTGGGCGTCGCCGGCGCCGACGCGCGGCGCGCGGTTGCATCCAGCGAAGTAAGCGCCGGTCCCGTCGCGCCGAAAAGATCGATGTCGTAACGATCGGCGTTTTGATAATCGGTTTGCGAATCCTGGGCGAGCGTTCCCGGCGCAGCAAACAGCGCGGCAAGCAACAGGGGCGCGGCGAGGGCGGTGTTTTTCATGACCGATGCTCTATTTCTTGACAAAGCGCAGCGCTTCGGGTGGGCCGACCCATTCGCCGGGATTGATCTTGCGGGTTTTTGTCCGCGCCGGATTTTTCACGCCGGCGACAAGATCGTCGCCCTGGGCGATAAAGCGTTCGTATTTCGGCGCGCGCCAGATGTTTCCAAGCGGCGTGACGACGCCGTAAAAAACGCAGCCCGACGTATCTTCAAAGGGCAGCGTCCAGATGACGACCGACTCATCGTCGCGCGGGTTCGGCTCGATGATCTGGCCCTTGAGGTTGGAGAGCACGCCCTCGATCGGCAGCGCGCCCATGGCGCGCAGGACGATGGAGACATCGCCGCGGTCGCGATAAACGACGACCCTTCCCTTGCGCATGATCCCTCCCGATTGCCCAAACCCCGATTATTCGCCCGCAACAGGCGATTATTGCGCCAAGAAGACCATCGTGCAAACCCCCGTTAACCCTGTCCGGCTATGGCTGGCGGGTGCGGGCCCGCATGGTGCGGCGCAAGGCGGTCCTGACGGTTGCTGAACGGGTGCGCATGCGAAAAGGATATATCCAGCGGTCATCCGGCGCCGGGCCGGCTTTTGCCGCTGCATTGAGGCGAATAGCCGCGATTGCAGGGATCGCGCGCCGTTCCTATTTACAGCAAATCCCGTCGTCGCAAGCGAGACGGGCGCACTTCTTTTCTGTTTGCCATGTCGGTCGTTGCAGAGTGTTGAAAGCGAGGCGCTTTATGGTTGGAAGAATGAATCTCGTTGCGCTGGGATTGGCGCTCGCGGCTGGCTTTGTTCCCGGCGCGAGCGCGCAGGCGGAAACGCTGCACGATGTTCTGACGATCGTTTACGATACGAACCCGACCATTCGCGCGGAACGAAAACGCCTGCGCGCGGTTTCCGAAGCGGACGATCAGGCGTGGGCGGGCGCGCTGCCGCAAATTTCCGCAAACGGATCGCTTACCCGCGTGGACCAGGACCAGACCGTCAATGCGGCGATCTTCGGTCAGGCGGGATCGACCACGCAAAATTTCAAATTGAATCCGAAAACCGCATCGGTGTCCGGCGAACAACCGATCTTTACGGGATTTCGCAACTACCACGCCATCAAGCAGGCCGGCGCGCAGGTGCGCGCCGCCGCGGCGCAGCTTATCGCCGCCGAGCAGCAGGTGCTCAACGAAGCCGTCGCCGCTTATTTTGACGTCGTGCGCGACATGGCGGTCTACAACGCCAATGCGTCCAATGTCGAAGTCTTGCGCAGCCAGCGACGAAACGCGCAAGTGCGCTTTGACGTCGGCGACGTCACGCGCACCGACGTTTTGCAGGCCGAAGCAAGGCTCGCCGGCGCAAAGGCGGAACTGGCCGGCGCCAAGGCCCGGCTGACCGGCAGCCGCGCCCGTTTCCGGGAACTCGTCGGCGCCATGCCCGGCACGCTCGAGCCCGACCCGCCGATGCCCGCCTTGCCCGCCAGCGAGGAAGAGGCGCAAGCCTTCGCCCGGGAAAACGCGCCGCAGACCATTGTCGTTCGGGAAGAAGAAAAAGCCTCGCGGCGGCAATATTATATCGAAAACAGCAACTATTATCCCACGGTGTCCCTGACCGCGTCATATACCTATGCGGACGAAGCTAGTTCATTCGTGCAGCGCGACGAACAGTTCGCCTATGGGGTGCGGGCGACGGTGCCCTTGTTCCAGGGCGGCCTGCGCCTGTCGCGCAGCCGCCAGGCGAAGGCGCTCAACGAACGGGACAAATCACGGGTCATTGCAACCGACCGGCAGGTAGAAGCGCTGGTGTCGTCGGCCTGGGAGCAGGTTTACGAAGCGCGCACCCGCATCGAATCCGCGCGCGCGCAAGTCGACGCCAACGAACTTGCGCTCAAAGGCGTCAAGCGCGAGGCGCAACTGGGTGCGCGCTCGACCCTCGACGTGCTCAACGCCGAACAGGAATTTCTGAACGCGACAGTAGCGCTCGCCACGGCCAAGCGCGACGCGCAAGTCGCGTCCTATTCGCTCCTGGCCGCAATCGGCGCCTTGTCGACCGACGCGGCGCTGACGGCAACCGCCGCGCAAGCCGGATCGGCGGAAGGCGAAAGAGCTGACGTAGAAGTTGCGCCGACCGTTGAAACGGAACCGGAGTAAGTTTTTTGTAAGTCGCGAAGCCTGGCGGAGAGGAAGGGATTCGAACCCTCGAAGGGCCTTTTGAGCCCTTACTCCCTTAGCAGGGGAGCGCCTTCAACCGCTCGGCCACCTCTCCGTCGGCGGTAATGCCCGGAAAAGCCGCGCCTGGCAAGGCGCGCGCAAGGCAAGGCCGAAGAGAAGCGGGCGCGCCTTATTCGCAGCCGCTAGGGCCGCTCTGCAACTCTACGCGCATGCTTGCATTGAGAAGCTCTTCCGTCTCGTCACCCGCTTCGGCGTTGCGCGCCAGAAAAGCGCGATAGGCGCGACAATACTCAGCCGGATCGAGATCGTCGGGCAGGTCGGGATCGTCAGGATCGGCAAACGGCGCCGCTGATGCAGCGACAGGCGCAGCGACCGCGATAGCGTCTAACGCTTCACTTTCCGCATCGTCCTGCGGCAGCGGATCTGCGAGACTGATTTCCCCCGGCGCATCCTCTTGTGCATCCATTAACGCATCCGCTTGTGCGTCCGCTTGTGCGTCTTCTGGCGCATCCGCCGGCAGATCGATCGGCGTGCCCGCCGTCATCGCCAACGGTTCCATGCCCGCTTGCGTCGCGGCGGCATCTTCGGCTTGCGGCGCCGATGCGGCGTCAATCGAAACATCGACCGCAGCGGGCGCGTCAGCGACGATGGGCGTTGGCGCGGCGGCCTCGTCCTCGGTCATGGCGGCGGCATCGGTTTTGTCCGACGCCGGCTCTTCGGTCGCGCTTGGATTAGCCGGCGGCGGCGCTTCGCGCGGCGCGGCCCGGCTTCTGTCGCGCATGCGGCGCGAGCGCCGGTCCGTCGCCCGCGATGAGGGTCTGCGTTTGGCGTCGGCAGCGCCCGCGCCGGTTTCCGACGTAGCCGGATTTACGGCCGTTTCGTCGGCTTGCGGCGCCGGCGGCGCTTCGGCGGCCGCCATGGCGATCTTGAACGCCGCTGCGCGCATGGCGGTGCGTTCCGGCAGCGGGGCGATGGATAGCGTACCGACATTGGCCGGCGTGATCGGGGCGTTCGATGCGCGCGCGACCCGGCGGTTTGCGCCGCCGCTCTCGATGTCGCCTGCGAGCTGTCCGGGGATCGGCGCGTTGGTGAGTCGGCCGCGATAGACCTGAATGTTTTCAAGGACGCGCTGAATGTAATTGCGGGTTTCCTGGAACGGCACCATCTCGATCCAGTCGAGGGGATCGATATCGGCGTTGCGCGGATCGCCGTAATCCCCGACCCACTGTTCGACGCGACTGACGCCGGCGTTGTAGGCGGCGAGCGTCATGATCAGCGACCCGTCATAGCGCTCCATAAGATGAGACAGATGCGCCGATCCAAGCGTGATGTTGTAGACCGGATCGTCGAGCAGCGCGGTGCGGGAATAGCGCATGCCTTCCTTGCGCGCGGTGAGCAGCGCGGTCGAGGGAATAAGCTGCATGACGCCTCTTGCGCCGGCGTGGGAAAACGCCCGCGGATTAAATTCGCTTTCCTGGCGAGACAGGCCGAGAATGATCTCCGGCGCGATATAGCGCGTGGCGTCCTCCGGCACATAGATCACCGGATAGGAGACATCGGCGGCGAACGCGCCGCGCCGCACCGCCGCCTTGCCGGCGCGCACGGTCAGATGCGGCGCGCCTTCGCCATTGGCGATCCGGGCGAGTTCGACATATTCGCCGGGCCGCTCAAGCTGGTCGTCGACGCGATAGGAAAAGACCATGAACTCATATTCGAGATTGAGGTCGGCCAGCATTCTCAGCGCGCTCACCGCCGGCCGGGAGGTAAACAGCGCCTTGTCTTCGGCGCTGGCCGCGGCGGACGGTTCGAAGCGCCGCTCTATGGCCTCGCCGCCTAACTTTTCCGCCGCAAGCTGTCCGTAGAAGGAATAAAAATATGGCGCCGCCTTTACATAATAGGTTCTTGCACCCGCCGGATCGCCCTGGGTCGCCTTGGCGCGCCCCGCCCAGTAAAACGCGCGGGCAAGGGAAATCGGCGCGTTGACCGTGGAGGCCAAAGCGAGGAAATGCGCTTCGGCGCGTTCGGGTTGGTCGAGAAAGCGCAGCGCGATCCAGCCGGCGTTGAATTCGGCTTCGGCAAGATCAAGTCCGTCGTCCAGTCCGTGCCGTGCCGCGATTTCATACGCGTCGGCGAAGCGGCGCTCTTTCAGCGCCCAACGCATCAGCAGCCGGCGCTCGTACCACAGTTGCTCCGGATAGCGCAGCGCGACCGGATCGTTCGGCGCCTTGCGTGACAGCACGACGGCCATGGGCTGATCGCCCGAGCGGCGATAATACCGCACGGCCGCATGCAAAACGCCGGGATCGAGCTGGTCGGTTTGGGACAGCTTGCTGTAAAGGCGCGGTCCGTCGGCGGCGCGCATCAACATCGCGGCGCGCACGGTCGCCTTTTCACGCTCATGATCGCTCAGTCGTGAAAAGACCCGGCGCGCATTGGTGACCTGACGGCTCCACAACAGCCGGTCGACGCGGGCGGCGTGATCTTCTTCGCGCAAGCGCCCGCCGAAAGCGGAAAGAATGCGGCGTTCGTTAGCGACGGTGAAATTGTGATTGATCCAGGCGTCGCGCAGATGGCTTTCGCCGGCTTGCTGATCGCCCTTGGCGAACTGCGCCCGCGCGAGCGCGACCTTGCCGTCGCCGGAAACCGGATCGCGCGCATCGAAAAATGCAAGCACGTCGTCCGCCGGCGCGGTCGCCGGGATGCGGCTTTCGATAAAGCGCTGGATGCGATCGAGCATCGGCCAATCGCTGTGGGCGTCGAGGAACGCGTCGGCCTCGCCCAGGCCCACATTGGGATCCTGGGCCATGAAATACATCCAGGTCGCCAGGCTTTTGGCGATGGGATCGATAATCAGCGTGGTTTGCGCCTTGGCGTCGGCGAAGCGCTTGCGTTTGAGCATCTCGGCGAGGCCGAGAAGCAGGGCGTGATCGGCGCGGGAAAGATATTCCGGCCCGGGCGCGGGGGGCTTGAGGCGCGGCGTCGCATAGGCCAACGCCGACACGCCGATGAACAAAGCCGCCAGCCCGGCCAAGACGCCCGTCGCCAGCCGCCGGAGCGCAATCCGCGTCATACCGTTACTCCCGCACAACAATTACGCAGCATGGCCATAGATTAGCCCAAACCAGGCGCCATCAAAACAGGCGGCGGCTTGCTGAACAAGCCAAGGAGGGTTATCGGTTTCGGAAAACTCAGAAAATCAAGCCAATGAAAGAATTTAACGGGTCAATAACGGCCTTGGTCACCCCTTTTAAGAACGGCCGGGTCGACGAAAACGCCTTTGCCGCGCTGGTCGAGCGCCAGATCGAGGCGGGAACCCATGGTCTGGTGCCGGTGGGCACGACAGGCGAATCGGCGACGCTCGCCGATGAAGAGCACGAACGGGTGATTCGCCTGTGCATCGAGACGGCGCGCGGCCGCGCCCCGGTCATCGCCGGCGCGGGCTCGAACGACACGGCCTACGCGATTTCCATGGCCCGGCGGGTTCAGGAATTCGGCGCCGACGCCGTCCTCGCCGTCACCGGCTATTATAACCGGCCGAGCCAGGCGGGTCTTCTGGCCCATTTCACCGCCCTGCACGATGCGGTCGACCTGCCGATTTTCATTTACAATATTCCCGCGCGCACCGTGGTCGGCCTGACGGTTGAAACCCTTGCGCGCCTTGCCGACCTGCCGCGCATCGTCGGGGTCAAGGACGCCACCGGCGATCTTGCCCGCGTCGCCCTGCAGCGGCGCGCCTGCGGAACCGATTTCATTCAGCTTTCCGGCGAAGATATGACCGCGGTGGGGTTCAACGCCATGGGCGGACGCGGGTGTATCTCGGTTTCGGCAAACATCGCGCCGGGCCTGTGCGCGCAAATGCAGGAAGCTTCGCTCGCCGGCGACTATCAGCGCGCCGTCGAGCTTCAGGACGGGCTCGCCCCGCTCCATGACGCGCTGTTTTCAGACGCATCGCCCGCACCGACGAAATACGCCCTGTCCCTCATGGGGCTTTGCGCCGAGGACGTGCGGCTTCCCCTCGTAGGGCCCAATGACGGGGCGAAAGCGAAAGTGCGCGCGGCGCTTGAGGCGCTGGACCTCATCGGCTGATGCCGGCGAAATCAACCGACAACAAAAAGACGGTCGCTGAAAACCGGCGGGCGCGCTTTGACTACGCCATTAGCGAAACGGTCGAAGCGGGGCTCATGCTGACCGGAACCGAAGTCAAAGCGTTGCGCGAAGGCAAGGCGAATATCGCCGAGAGTTACGCTTCGCCGGAAAACGGCGAGATCTGGTTGATCAACGCCAACATTCCCGAATATTCCGCCGGCAATCGGCAAAATCACGAACCCAAACGGCCGCGCAAACTTTTGCTGCACAAGCGCGAAATTGCGCGCCTGACCCAGGCGGTCGAGCGCAAGGGATTCACGCTGGTTCCGCTGCGGCTTTATTTCAACGATCGCGGGATCGCCAAACTGCTGCTCGGCGTGGGGGAGGGCAAGAAACTGCGCGACAAGCGCGACACGGTCAAGGATCGCGACTGGTCGCGTCAGAAACAAAGGCTCCTGCGCGATCGCGGCTGACGGGCGGGCCGCGCTTAGCCTTTTTCGTAATAGGGCACGAAGGCGAGCACGGTTTGGAACGCCGCGGCGGCGCCGGCGCCGCCGGAAACGCATAGCAGCAACACGCTGACCGTGTTGGGCGCGATCAAGCCGACATTCTGGCCGACAATCAGGACAATGAACAAAATGACCGCCGCGCGCACGTAAAACCGCAACAGGCTCGAAAAGGCCTCGCCCTCGCCGGAAAACTGCGCCGCAAAGCGCGGGCGTGCGAGCCAGACATAGCTCCAACAGCCAAAGCCAGCCGCCACGACCGCGGCGATCAGGCTGGCGCCGTGAAACAGATTGACGATCTCCTCGCGCGCCTGGGCGAAGCTGATGACCGCGATCGACGCGGCGATGACGCCGAAAACGGCCGAAACGGCGAGCGTCAAAAGCGGTTTGGACCTTTTAGCGTCACGAACGGCGGCGCGTTCGCCTTTTGCGGGAAGGCCCCAATTTCGGGTCATCGCGGTTTCTCTTCAAACGCGCCCGCGGCGGCAGGCGCCGGCTCACCGATCGTCAATATAGCGCTTTATCGCCCCGATGACATCTTCAAACATTTCCGCCGTCAATCGGCCCGTATTGGTGTTGTATCGGGAGCAATGATAGCTGTCGAACACGCAAAGGGGGGAATCAGGAACGGCGTGGCGCGCCCCGTGGCCGAAAACCGCATCCTTTTTGCGAATGCTGAGGGCGGCGAGCGTTGCATCATGGGAAACCCGGCCAAGACACAAAATCGCGCGCAAATTCTTCATTGCCCCGATGGTGTTTTCGAGAAATTGGCGGCAGGCGTTGATTTCCGCCCCGATCGGCTTGTTCTGCGGCGGGACGCAGCGCACGGCGTTGGTGATCGCCGCATTGTCGAGCGTCAGGCCGTCGCCGGGATCGGCGCCGTAGCGGCCGCGGGAAAAGCCGAACTTGTCGAGCGTTGCATAAAGAAGATCGCCGGCGAAATCGCCGGTGAACGGCCGGCCGGTCCGATTGGCGCCGTGCAGACCCGGCGCAAGCCCGACAATCAGGAGCGCACTGTCATCCGCGCCGAAAGTCGGCGCGGCGCCGTTGAAATAATCGGGATAGGCTTGCTGATTGTCGCGCCGGAAGTCGACGAGGCGGGGACACAGGCTGCAATTGACCGGCGGATCTGTCAGCGCGGTTTCCGGCAAACCGGCGCTCCTAATCGATTTCCTCGAAATCGTCCTCGAATTCGTCTTCATAATCGTCGTCGAACTCTTCTGTCGATTGCCGCGGCTTGCGCGCCGGACCGCCGGTGCGGCCGATGACTTTTTCCAGATCCGCAAGGTCGATGAAACTGTCGGCTTGGCGGCGCAATTCGTCCGACGCCATGGGCGGGGACGATTTTACCGTCGAGACCACGGTCACCCGCACGCCCTTGGCCTGGATCGCTTCGATGGCGCGGCGGAAATCGCCATTGCCGCTGAACAGCACCAGATGGTCGAGCCGCTCGGAAAGCTGCATCATGTCGACCACCAACTCCACATCGGTCGAGCCCTTGTAGCGCTTGCGGCCCTGCTGATCGACGAATTCCCGGGTGATCTTGGTCACCATGGTGTAGCCGTTGTAATCGAGCCAATCGACCAGCGGGCGCAGGGGCGAATAATCCTGTTCGCGATCTTCCTGGATGGCGGTGTAATAGGACGCTCTGATGAGCTGGCACGCTTCCTGGGATTTCGCCAGCAGGCTTTTGTAATCTATGTCAAAACCGATATTGCGGGCGGCCTTGTATAGATTGGCGCCGTCAATAAAGTACGCGGTCTTTTCGACTTCGCGAAGTCCGAGAAAATTCGCCATCATGTCCTCTAAGAAGTCTGCTATGACTGATATCGATCGGATGCGGGATTATTCATTTGGGGCATAAATGATTTTAATCGCAGCCGGTTCTAGTCTGCCTTTTTGCGATATTGATTCGCAACAGCTTGTTTTAAACGGATTTTTGGCCTTGGGAAGGGTCGCGGCGGTGAAAAATGTCTCGCCGTTCTATGAAACGCCCGCCTGGCCGGATCCGGCCGATCCGCCCTTTGTCAACGCCGCCGCACGGATCGAAACGGCGCTCAGCCCGGCCGCGCTGATGGCCGCCTTGCATGGGATCGAGGCCGGATGCGGCCGCGTCAGGCGCGCAAAAAACGCCCCTCGAACCCTCGATCTCGACCTTATCGCCTATGGCGCGCAGTGCAGCGACGGCGCGGATGGCGGGCCGGTGCTGCCCCATCCGCGCCTTGAAAGCCGTGAATTCGTTCTCGCCCAGCTTTGCGACATCGCGCCGGACTGGCGCCATCCTGGGACAGGCAAGACCGCCCGGTCGATGCTGGCGGCCCTGCCGACCCGAACAGCCCGGCGGATTTCCTGAAAATCGGCCTCTTTTTGCGTTGCAGCGCTTGTAACCGCCGGCGAGGGGGGATATTTCAGCTAGCTCGCCAATACATCCCAGGAGAATGACATGGCACGCGTCACGGTTGAAGATTGCGTCGAACAGGTCCCCAATCGCTTCGATCTCGTGCTGCTCGCGGCGCATCGGGCCAGGGTTCTGTCGTCCGGCGCGCCCTTGCTGCTCGACCGGGACAATGACAAGAATCCTGTCGTGGCGCTGCGCGAAATCGCCGACACCATGCTTAACCCGGAAGAACTCGACGAAGACCTCGTTCAGTCGCTGCAAAAGCAGGTCGAGACCGAAGAAGGCGAAGACGCCGAGGCCGCGTCGGAGAAAGCCGATGCGCCCGAATTCGATCGGATGTCGGAGGACGACTACCTCAAGGCGATTCAGGCGGCGGGCATGACAACCCCGCAAACCCTGCCGAAGGGATAAGGGCGAAAGCGGCCTGCCCGGTATCCATTCCTTTTCCGGCCGCATGACGCGATGATGGCCGATAGGATATGGCTGACAAACTGACAGCCGGAACGAGAAGCAAAACGCGCCATGCGGAAAAACCGCATCAGACTCATGCGTCGTCAATTGCAAAAAAAAGCCGCGGCGCGGCGGATCCTGACGCTCATCGACCGTCGCCGCCGCAAGCTGCGCCTGCGGCTCAAGCGGACGCTGCGCCAGCGACGCGATCGCCGCAACCGTCGCATCCTGTAGGCTTCATTCGCCAGACCGAGCTGATTGAACTCGTCAAGGCCTATGACAGCGACGCCGACGAAGACCTCCTCAACCGCGCTTATGTCTTTGCGATGAAGGCCCATGGGGGACAAACCCGCCATTCCGGCGATCCTTATTTCTCCCATCCTCTGGCGGTCGCGGCGATCCTGACGGAACTGCGCGCCGATCCGGCGACGGTCGCCACGGCCTTGCTGCACGACGTGGTCGAGGACACCGGCCATTCGATCGACGATATAGAACGCAGCTTCGGGCCGGAAATCGCCCGGCTGGTCGACGGCGTCACCAAGCTTTCCAAGATCGAACTGCGCGACGAAGCCAACAAGCAGGCGGAAAATTTCCGCAAGCTGGTCGTCGCCATGGCCGACGACGTGCGCGTTCTTTTGGTGAAGCTGGCGGACCGGCTGCATAATATGCGCACGCTGCAATACATTCAAAAGCCGGAAAAACGCCAGCAGATCGCCATGGAGACGATGGAAATCTACGCGCCGCTCGCCGGACGCATCGGCGTGCAGCGCTTTCGCGAGGAGCTCGAGGACATCGCCTTTCGCGAACTCAGCACCGACGCCCACGAAACGATCAGCCGGCGGCTCGAAGACTTGCATCGCTATTCGGTCGGCGGGGTCGTCGAACTGGCCAATCTCCTGCGCGCGCGCCTCGATGCGGCGGGCGTCAGGGCGGAAGTGCACAGCCGCGAAAAGCGTCCCTATTCGATCTGGCGCAAGATGCAGCAGAAGAACGTATCGTTCGACGAACTGGCGGATATCTACGCCTTTCGCGTGCTCGTCGAGCAGATCGACGACTGCTACCGCGCCCTGTGCGTCATTCACACCAATTGGCGCATGATCCCGACGGAATTCGACGATTACATCTCCGCGCCGAAACCGAACAATTACCGCTCGATCCATACCGCGGTGATCGGTCCGCCCTGGACGGCCGGCCGGCGCCAGCGCATCGAAATCCAGATCCGCACCTATGAAATGCACGAAACCGCCGAACGCGGCGTCGCCGCGCATTGGCAGTACAAGGATCCCGGCAAGGGCGATCAATCGGTGGAAATCGTCGCGCCGGGCCAATATGATCCTTATGAAACGCCGCGCCGCCTGGTCGACATGTTTCAGTCCGGCGACGATCCCATCGAGGCGCTGCAATACGCCAAGCTCGAACTGTTTCAGGACCAGGTGTTCTGCTTCACCCCGAAAAGCCGCGTCATCGCCCTGCCGAAAGGCGCAACGCCGCTTGATTTCGCCTATGCGGTGCACACCGATGTCGGCGATGAGTGCATCGGCGCCAATATCAACGGCGCGCAACGACCGTTGCGCACGCCGCTCAACACCGGCGACGTGGTTGAAGTGCTGCGTTCGGAAAACGCGCCGGTGCCGGCCGAATGGGAAAGCATCGCCGTCACCGGCCGCGCGCGCAGCGGCGTGCGCCGGCGCATCAAGAAACTGGAGTATAACGAACATCTCGCGCTCGGCCGCTCGATCGCGGAGAGCGTGTTTACCGGCGCGCATCTGAAATATTCGCTCAAGGGCATGCGCGCCGGGTTAAAGCGGCTCGGCAAGAAATCCGTGGAAGATGTGCTGGTCGCCGTCGGTCGCGGCGACCTGGCGGTCAACGAACTGATCGATGCGGTCTATCCCGGCGCGTCGGCGCATGCCGAAGGCGAAATCCGCCCGGCAAGTCTTCAGGAGTTCAAGCCCCGGGTCGCGATCTCCGGGCTCACGCCGGGCGTTTCGGTCAAGATGGCGCGCTGCTGCACGCCGCTGCCGGGCGAGCGCATCGTCGGCATTCGCGCCGACGACGGCGAGATTAAAGTGCACACCATCCATTGCGAGACGCTGGCCGCAGAAGACCCGCCGCAAAGCCGTTGGCTCGATCTGAAATGGCGCGACAAGGACGACGAACACGCCAGCGCGTTCGCGCGCCTCACCATCACCGTGCAAAACGGCATCGGCGTCTTGAGCGAAGTCGCCGGCATCCTCGCCCGCTACGGGGTTTCCATCGCCAGCATGCGTTTGCACAACCGCTCCCAGGAGTTCATCGACATTATCATGGATGCGGAGGTCAAAGACGTTACACAGCTCGAACATGCGCTGGCGGGCGTGCGCGCGGCGCCGAGCGTGATTTCCGCTGAAAGAACCGGCTCTGCTGACCATGAAGAGCTCTGACGCCTTGCGCGAATTCGAGGCTGCGGGCGCCCTGATGAAGGGTCATTTCATCTTGTCCTCCGGTCTGCACAGCGACACCTATCTCAACAAGTCGATCGTTTCGATGTATCCGGAACGAACCGGACGTTTGTGCCGGGCCCTGGCGGAAAAGATCGTCGCTGAAATCCAAGGGCCGATCGATCATGTGGTTTCGCCGGCCATGGGGGCGATCATTTACGGCTATGAGACCGCGCGGCATTTAAAAGCCCCGTTCATGTTTCTTGAGCGCGTGAACGAGGCGTTTGAACTACGCCGCGGCTTTTCACTTAAGCCCGGCGCGCGCGTGATCGTCGTCGAGGACATCGTCTCGACAGGTCTTTCGGCGCGCGAGGCGATTGACGCGGTGAAAAAAGCTGGCGGCGAGGTGCTCGCGCTTGCCTGTCTGGTGGACCGTTCGGCCGGGCAAACCCAGGTCGGCGCGCCGATGATCGCGCTCGCCGAGTTGAAAGTGGACGCCTGGCCGGCCGACGACCTGCCGGCGCACCTGAAGGATATTCCCGCCGTCAAGCCGGGCAGCCGGGGAGTAAGTCAATGACCGTCGTTTCGCCGAAACCGCGCGATGGAGATGTCGCCCATGCCGGGTGCGAAGTGCTGGCGCAATTGCGCGCCTGGCGCGACGAAAGGCGCGTCCTTTATGTCTTCTTCCTGCGGAGCTTCGTGACCGGCGCGTCGACCGCTCTTTCCGGTCGCGGAAAGATAACGCAAGTTGACGCGCGCTCGATCGAGGTCGGTTTCGAACACGGCGTTCTCAATAGCGATATCGCCGATGCGGATTTCGTCGACGGGCCGTTGACGCTGATCGACATTCCTGCGAATGCGCGAGAATCGGCCGAGGCGGTTCAGATCAAACTGCGCGGCGGCGACGAGCTTTTGCTGGCGACGCGCGAAATCGACGCAACGAAAATAGACCGATCGGCGATATTGCCGGTCGCCGGGCCGGGCGGCGATGGTTGAATGCAATTCGGATAAATCGGCGTTGCGCCTCGGCGTCAATGTCGACCATGTGGCGACCATCCGCAACGCGAGGGGCGGGGTTCATCCCGATCCGGTGCGCGCGGCGCATCTGGTCGCTGCCGCCGGCGCCGACGGGATCACCGCGCATCTGCGGGGCGACCGCCGCCACATCGTCGACGACGACATGCGGCGGCTCAAAACCGAAATCGACCTGCCGCTCAATTTCGAAATGGCCGCGACCGCGGAGATGCTGAAAATCTGCCTTGAGGCGGTGCCCCATGCGTGTTGTCTGGTTCCGGAAAACCGCGAAGAGCGCACCACCGAAGGCGGCCTTGACGTTGCGGGGCAGCATTATTTTCTGGCGCCGTTCATCCGCAAGCTGATGGACGCCGGGATACGCGTCTCGCTGTTCATCGACCCGGAACCGCCGCAAGTGGAAGCCGCACAATCAACCGGCGCGCCGGTCATCGAAATTCACACCGGCGCCTATTACGAAGCGACCGCGGCGACGGACCCGGCGCGCATTAATGCGGAGCTTGAAAAGATTAAAACCGCCGCCGAACTCGCCGACGGGTTCGGTCTGGAAGTCCACGCCGGCCACGGCCTGACCTTCAAGAACGTTCAGCCCGTTGCGGCGTTGCCGCAAATCGTCGAGCTTAATATCGGTCATTTCCTGGTCGGCGAGGCGGTCTTTATGGGCCTCGGCGAGGCGGTCAAGGAAATGAAGCGGCTGATGCGCGATGCGCGGGCGTGAATCATGATCATCGGCATCGGCAACGACATCATCGACATCCGCCGGGTGGAAAAAACCCTCGGCCGCCATGGCGAGCGTTTTACGCGCCGCATATTCACGCAAATCGAGCAGGTAAAATCCGACCGCCGGCTCAATCGCGCCGCCTCCTACGCCAAGCGTTTCGCCGCCAAGGAGGCCTGCGCCAAGGCCCTGGGCACGGGCCTTTCCCGCGGGGTTTTCTGGCGCGACATGGGGGTGGTGAACCTGCCCGGCGGCAAGCCGACCATGGCGCTGACCGGGGGAGCCGCGAAAAGGCTCGCCGAAATCACCCCCGATGGCCATGAGGCGGACATTCATCTGACCATCACCGACGATTTTCCCCTGGCCCAGGCCATTGTCATTATCTATGCGCGGGCTAAATAGGATGTTCGAGCGATATCGGGCGGGGCGGCGAAAAGGTTTCAATTTATGGCGTTTTCCTTGAAAAACCTGTTTGGCGGCGGCAAGGGCGTCGAGGGCGAAGCGCTGGCGCAAAAGCCCAAGATGACCGCCACGGAAGAAGTCTGGGATCTCGCCAAGACGGTGGTCATCGCCGTGGCGATCGCGCTGGTTTTGCGGATCGTGATTTTTCAGCCCTTCAATATTCCTTCGGGCTCGATGAAGCCGAATCTGCTGATCGGCGATTTTCTGATCGTTTCCAAACCGACATTCGGCTATTCGCGCGCCTCGCTGGTTTATCCCATGACCCGCCTTCCCATAGAGGGGCGGATTTTTTCCGGCGCGCCGGTACGCGGGGACATCGTGGTTTTCAAAAACCGCAAGGACGGCAACAAGGATTACATCAAGCGGGTCGTCGGCCTGCCCGGCGATCAGATCCAGATGATCGAAGGGCATCTGCATATTAACGGCGAGCCGGTGCGCAAGGAATTCATCGCCGTCGAGGCCGGCGTCTGCGACGGCCGGTCGGGACCGATCTATCGCGAGACGCTGGACAACGGCGCGTCCTATATCGTCCAGGAATGCGCCGGCGACCGGGGCGCGCTTGATAATGTCGGGCCCTATCAGGTGCCCATGGGCCACTATTTCATGATGGGCGACAATCGCGATCAGTCCCAGGACAGCCGGGTGACGTCGCTGGTCGGGTATGTGCCCCATGACGATGTCGTCGGACGCGCCGAGCGCCTGTTCTTTTCCATCGACGGTCAATCGGCGCGGTTCTGGCAGGTCTGGAAATGGCCGGTTGCGATCCGCTACGGGCGCATTCTCGATCCGGTTGAATGAGCGCACCCGACTTTTCCGCACTTGAAGAGCGTCTCGGCCATCATTTCACCAACAAGACGTTGCTGGCGCGCGCGCTGACCCATTCAAGCCTTTCCGGCGGCGCCGGCGCGGGTCTGGATCTGGAACGGCTGGAGTTTCTCGGCGACCGGGTCTTGGGCCTTCTCACCGCCGAAGAGCTCTGGCGGCGCTATCCCGACTATGCGGAAGGCGAACTGGCGCCGCGCCTTAACGCGCTGGTGCGCAAGGAAACCTGCGCCAAGGCGGCGGTCCATTTCGGCCTCGACGCGCTCATCCAAATGTCGCAATGGGAAGAAGAATCCGGCGGGCGCAAAAAGAAAGCGATCCTCGGCGACGCAATGGAGGCGCTCCTCGGCGCGCTTTACATCGATGGCGGGCTCGATGCGGCGCGCCGGGTTTATGGTTTATTTTGGACGCCCAATCTTGAACCACTGTCGAAATATCACCGCGACGCCAAGACGGAACTGCAGGAATGGTCGCAGCGGAAAAAACTCGGCACGCCGGATTATGTCGTGCTCCATGCGGAAGGACCGGACCATGCGCCGGCGTTTAAAGTGGAAGTGCGCGTGAAAGGCTTTAAGCCGGCGGGCGGCGAAGGGCGCTCCAAACGCGCCGCCCAGATGGAGGCCGCGCGGGCCATTCTGGTGCGCGAAGGCGTGTGGGCCGAGGATGACTGAAACAACGCGCTGCGCCGTTATCGCCGTCATCGGCGCGCCTAACGCCGGCAAGTCGACGCTGGTCAATGCGCTGGTCGGCGCCAAGGTCTCCATCGTCACCCATAAAGTGCAGACGACACGCGCGCGGGTGCGCGGCGTCCTGACCGAAGGCGACACGCAGCTCATCTTTATTGACACGCCGGGCATCTTCGCGCCTCGCCGGCGTCTCGACCGGGCCATGGTCGCCGCCGCCTGGGCGGGGCTGGACGGCGCGGACAAGACGCTGTTGCTGGTCGACGCGCCGGACTATCTTAAAGGGGGCAAGGCCGCGAGCGATACGGACCGTATCATCGAGGGGCTGAACGCGGCGCAGCGCAAGGCCGCTTTGGCGCTCAACAAAATCGACGCCGTCGCCCGGCCGAAACTCCTCTCGCTCGCCGAGGATTTAAACGCCGCCGGTGATTTTACCGATACGTTCATGATTTCGGCGACGACCGGCGACGGGCTTTCGGGCTTAAAAGCCCATCTTGTTTCAAACGCCCCGGCGGGGCCGTGGCTTTATCCGGAAGACCAGCTTTCGGACATTTCCGAGCGCCTGATGGCGGCGGAAGTTACGCGCGAAAAACTCTATCTGCGCCTGCATCAGGAACTGCCTTACGATTCGACCGTGGAGACCGAAAGCTGGAAGGAAACCGGCAAGGGCGTGCGCATCGAACAGACGATTTACGTCGCCCGCGACAGCCAGAAAGGCATCGTTCTCGGCAAGGGCGGGCAGACCTTGAAAACCATCGGCCAGGCGGCGCGCGAGGACCTCGCCGAACTCTTGGGACGGCCGGTGCATTTATTTTTGCACGTCAAAGTCCGCGAGCGCTGGGACGAGGAGGCGGCGCGCCTGCGCGGCCTGGGCCTTGATGCGGTGGAGTGAACAAGGGCGTATGTTTCAATGGTTTTTGCTGATCGAGAGAACCGATTGACGCCGCGCGGACGGTCCGTCATGTCTTTCACAGCGCAAACGGGAAAGATCGAGGCGATGAAACCCAATATAACATGGCTAAAAACAGCGGCGGGCCTGGCGGTCGTGCTTGGAGTAGCGGCTTGCGGCGAGCGCGCCGCAACCGATGCTGAAAAAAGCGTTGAGGCGCCGGCAATGAAAGAAGAACAACATAGCGCCGAGACGTCGGAAGACCTTGAAGCGTCCGTCGCGCGCATGGCGTCGATCGATCGCGCCTACGGCGCCGACTTTTCGCCGACCGGGGAACGGCTTTCCTATCTCTCCAGCGAAACCGGCTCGCCGCAGGTTTTCATCGCAAGCGCCGACGGCTCGGCGCCGCAGCAGGCGACGTTTTTTGACGATCAGGTCGGGGGCGCCCAGTGGTCTCGGCAGGGCGACGTCCTGGCGGTTTCGGTCGCGCCCGGCGGCGGTCTGAACACGCAGATCTATCTTGCCTCGCTCGATGACGCAGAACCCGTGCTCATTACCGCGGGCGGCACGGTCAACAATTGGCTCGGCGAGTGGAGCGAGGATGGCCGTTACTTAACCTATTCGTCCAATGTCGCCGGCGCCGGGGCCATGGATGCTTATCTTTATGACCGTGAGACGAACGACTCGCGGTTGATCGCTGAAAACCAGGGCATCGGTTTTACCGCCGCCCTTTCCCCGGACGGCGCGCGGGCCGTTGTGTGGCGAATGGTGAGCCGAGGCGACACGAATCTTTATCTGATCGATCTGGCGACGGGCGCAGAACAGCTGTTAACCCCGCATGACGGCGTTGCGTTGTCTGACAACGCTCGTTTCGCGGGCAATGACACCATCCTTATTTCAACCAATATCGACCGTGAAATGGAAGCGCTCGCCAGAATTGACATTGACGGGGAAGGCCGCGCCGGCGCTTTTCAAATCGTCGCCGCCCGTGACGACGCCGATCTCCTCGGCTTCGACGTAAGCCTCGATAGCGGTCAGGCCGCTCTCTTGTGGAATGTTGCGGGAAAAAGCGAACTTGCGTTTTTCGATGTCGCCGCGGGCAAGGCGATCTCAGGTCCCGAACTGCCCGCGGAGATCGCGGGCGATTTGACCTACGGCCCGGACGGCGAATTCCTGGCGATGACGGTTTCCGGCGCCGCCTCGCCGATGAATGTGTGGACGCTTTCCGTCTCGGACGGCGTCTTTACGCAAGTCACGGACAGCGCCCATGAAGGCATCGATCTTGCGTCGCTCGTACAGCCTGAGCTTGTCCGGTACGAAGCCCATGACGGGCTCGGCCTTTCCGGTTGGCTCTACCGGGCGCCGGGGGCGGACGGCCCCGGTCCGATCGTCCTGGATTTTCACGGCGGGCCCGAGGGGCAGGAGCGGCCGACCTTCAACTCCACCATTCAGGCGCTCTTGTCGCGCGGGATTTCGGTGTTCGCGCCGAATGTGCGCGGCTCGTCCGGCTTCGGCAAGACATTCGTCAATCTCGATAATGGCGCGCTCAGGGTCAACGCCGTCAAGGACATCAAGGCGAGCGCAGATCACATGATCGCAGCGGGCATCGCCGATCCGGAAAAAATCGGGATCATGGGCGGCTCTTATGGCGGCTATATGGTGATGGCCGGATTGACGGAATATCCCGATCTCTTCGCCGCCGGCGCCAATTTATTCGGCGTCGTCAATTTCGAGACGTTTTTCGCCAATACGGAACCGTGGATGGCGGCGATATCGACGGTCGAATATGGCGACCCGGTGACGCAAGCGGATATGCTGCGCGATCTGTCGCCGATCCACAAAGTCGACCGCGTCGTCGCGCCGACGATCGTCCTGCACGGCGCCAACGATACGAACGTTCCCGTTGTGGAAGCCGAACAGGTCGTCGCCAGTCTTGAAGAGCGGGGCGTGCCGGTGAAATATGTTCTGTTCCCGGACGAAGGTCACGGCTGGCAGAAAACGGAAAACCGGATCACCTCGACGGTGGAAATCGTGCGCTGGTTCGAGACCCATCTGTAGCGTGGCGGGTCGGGCCGCGCGCGAGGGCTGGAACGAGGAGGCGGAAAGGTTGCGCGGCCTGGGCCTTGATGCGGTGGAGTGAAAGGCTGTTCGCCCAAAGCCGTCGTTGAGGTTTAGAACCGAAAGCCCAAACTGGTGATGAGGCGGCTTACGGCGCCAAGTTTCCTGTCTTTTCGGTGGGAGTGCGGCCAATTGCGCACGCTAATTTCAGCACAGGCATGGTAGATAGTTCTTTATGCGGCTGCTGAACGCTTTGCTATTTGCCCCTTTGCCGGCAATCTTGCTGTTTTTGGCAATGCTATTTGCGCCGGCAGTTTCTGAAATTGGGACCGGAAAATACCCGACGCCGACATTTCGCAGTCAATTAATATTATTCTCTATAGGTGCGTTCACGACAGCCTATGGCGTGGTTTTTCTGGTCGCTGCGCCGTTGTTTATTGCGCTGCGTCGATACGCCAAAGTCAACCTTCTGATTTCAATCCTTGCAGGCGCGGTCATTGGCGCGCTGCTTGTTTTGGGACCTGAAATTTTTAGGGTTTTGACTATTCGTGAAGGCAGCACGCTTTCGTCGGGATCCGGCGGCTGCCGTGCGATTGTCGAAAATGTTCGAACGGCCTGCGGCTACATGCAGTTATTCAAAGAGGCGGGCTTATTCGCATTTTTCGGAGCGATTTCAGCGGCTTTCTTTTGGCATGTTTACGCGCATCCAAATTTTTACAAATTCCATCACGCCATCGCTGCGCTTGGCCTTGTTGGCGGCGGTATTGCTGCGATAGCCCTGCTGACTGCTGACCGCACATGCCATAATCTGTCCCGCTACGACAAGTCTTCGTTCCATCCATGGCTTGCGGTTGAACTTGATATCACAGAGGAAGATTGGCCGTCGCTGATAGACCTCATGTCAAACCATGCGGAGCAGAATGGTTTGTCGTTTCAGGATTACAGCCACAACACGCCAAATACGGTGAACATCTTATCCGTCAGCGTTTGCGATGGCGTCGGTTACTACGTAGATGTTAACGAACAGCGATGGAAAACCGAGCGCGCCCAAAGATCATTCACTAGGTCTGAGGTTCAAGTACATTTCACCGAAGTCATAGACGGCAAACGCGATCTGGACTTGGCGCGCGCATTAATCTCGGATTTGAAAGAGGCTTGGCCCCAAGACGTCTACTATATCGGCGAAGGGCAGTACGGAAATGAGCGTGTCGAAACGGAAGCAGAAGCTATAAGGCCGCCCCAATAAAGACATGTCCTTTACCGACTGCGGCATCATTCTTGACGCGCGGGCCCATGGGGAGACCCATGCGGTGGCGCATATTTTCACTGAAGGACACGGGCGCCGGGCGGGGCTGGTCTATGGCGGGCAGGGCCGGCGCATGGGGCCCATCCTGCAGCCGGGCAACGAGGTCAAGGTCGAATGGAAAGGCCGCGGCGAGGATGCGCTGGGCCATTTTTCCCTGGAGATGATCCGCCCCCGCGCCGGCGAAGCCATGGCCGACCGGCTTTCGCTTGCCGGCCTGTCGGCGGTCTGCGCGGTGGCGCTGGCCTGCCTGCCCGAGCGGGAGGCCCATGTCCGCGCTTATCAGGCGATGGCGGTGCTGCTCGAACATCTGGGCGATCACGATCTTTGGCCGGCGCTGATGGCGCGCTGGGAACTGGGCCTGCTCGCCGAGCTTGGTTTCGGGCTGACGCTCGATCGTTGCGCCGCCACCGGCGCGCGCGACAATCTGATTTACGTTTCGCCGCGTTCGGCCTGCGCCGTCTCGGCCGAGGCGGGCGAACCTTATAAGGACAAACTCCTGCCGCTGCCGGCATTCCTGCGCGGCGCGTCGAACGGCGCCTCGCTCGCCGATGCGCTTGGCGGCCTCAGGACTACCGGTCATTTCATCGAAACCCGCATCCTGCATCTGTCGGACAAGACCCTGCCCGAAGCGCGACTGAGAATGGCGGAACTGTTGCAGGCGAAAGACGCCGCTCATTGCCCCCGATCTGACCTCGGGGAATGAGCGGATGAAAGAATATCAACGACGCACTCCAGCGTCCGCTCGCCATTGGCGACGCCGTCGAACTTGATGCGGCCGAAATAGCCGCGGGGGCCGGCGTGGATCATGCGCGCAAGCCTGTGCACCGCGATGCGTCCGTCGCGTTTTGCGATGTTCCATTCTGAAAGCGCCATCGCCGGCCAGCGTTCCGGAAACATCACGGCGCCGACCTTGCGCACATTGTCGCCGTCGCCGATCAACAGATGCAGGCGCCGCACGAAATGAAGGCCAGGATCGGACGCCATGACCCCGCCGACGGAAATCACGTCGACCGGCGCCTTGAGGCGATGGGTCAAAAACGGCGCGGCGCCGACGGCGACCTGCGCGCCGCCGCTATAGCCGATGATGAAAACCGGCGCGCCGCCGCCGGGACGATAGCCTGCTTCTAAAAGCGCGGTTTCGATGACCCGCGCCGCGCCCTGATTGTAAATCGGCCCGTAGCGGTGATCGGCCGAAATCATCACCTGATAGATGTTGCGGATGCGGATCAGCATCTCGAACAGCGTTGCGCGGCCCTGCAGCTTGATCTTTTGTATCCGCCGCCAGAGCCGTTCGAAGACGCGCGTCGCCCCGAGCAGCGACACCCCCGCCGGCGAATAGGGAAAGACATCGTCGATCACCACCGCATCCGGCGCGGCCCGTTTGAGCGCGCGCACGAAGGCTTTTTCCCGCGGCACCGGATACCGGCCGGAAATCGACGACACCCCCGAAAGATAAACGATATAAAGCGGCTCCTCATGATCGCCCGGCGCCGGCGCGATGTCGCGACCGGGTTCTTCCTCGGTCCAGCCGGCCCACCAGCTTAAGGTTTCGATCGGCGACAGCGCCGCGGTGGCGATCAATGCGGCGACGGCGATGGCGATCGCGGCGATGAGCACGCTTGTAATCATCGGCCAAGCTCGCGGCGCAGCGCCTCGACCAGATCGTCGATGATCTGTTGCGGCGAGCGTTCCAGCGGCGAGCCGCTGACGATGAGGCGCAATCGTCCGAGCGGTTTGGCGAGTAGGCGGCCGAAAAAACTGCGCAAGGCGTAAGACATCGCCCAGCCGGCGACGCCGCAGAACGCCGCCGCGCCCAGCGGCAGGTTAAGCGCTGCATGCAGGCCGAAGATGGCGAGCGCCATTGCCCAGGCTTCGAGAAGATTGCCCAGCGCCGCGCCGAAATAGGGCGCGATGGAAAATATGCCCAGAAGGCGCGGGGCGAAGGCGAGCGCAAGCACGCCCATCACCCCGGCAAAATCCGCCAATGTCAGGACGCCGACCCGCGTCAGCGGCGCGACGGCGAGCGCGCTCAGTCCCCAGATCAGCGCCGTCATCACATAGGTCAGCCCGGTGAACAAAAGGCTCGCAATGAACCGGTAAAGCGCCACGCGGTTGACGACCAGAATGACGCTCTGGCCGAGCATTTCCGAAACGCCGGCAAGAAAGGCGATCATCAGCGCTGCGGTTTGCGCCTCGCCGGACTGCGCGACGTGCGCGAACGCAGCGCCCGAAAACCCCATCGCCGCGACGGCGAGTTCGATCAGCAGGCGCGGAAAAGCGAAGATTTCCACAAGAAAGGAACCCATCGCCGAGCGCCATAGCGGATATGGCGCTTGCGGCAAAGGGAAAGCTGGCGGCGGGCTAAGACTCTGCTATGGGAACGCCCATGGCCCGTTCAAAATCGAAATCCAAATCCGCAAAAGCCGCCAGGCCGGCGCGCGCCGAAGAGATTTTTCTCGAACCGTTTAACGAGGCGCTCTCCCAGCGCTATCTCGCCTATGCGCTCTCGACCATCACGGCGCGCGCGCTGCCCGATGTGCGCGACGGGCTCAAGCCCGTGCATCGGCGCATTCTCTACGCCATGCGTCAGATGAAGCTGGCTCCCGCCGGGGGTTTTAAAAAATCGGCGAAAGTCGTCGGCGAGGTGATGGGCAATTTCCATCCCCATGGTGACCAGGCGATCTATGACGCCATGGTGCGCCTGGTGCAGGATTTTTCCGTGCGCGTGCCGCTGATCGACGGCCAGGGCAATTTCGGCAATATCGACGGCGATAACGCCGCGGCGATGCGCTATACCGAAAGCCGGCTGACCAGGGCGGCGCAGCTTCTCCTCGACGGCATCGACGAAGACACCGTCGATTTTCGCGAAACCTATGACGGCGAAAGTAAGGAGCCGATCGTCCTGCCGGCGGCGTTTCCCAACCTCCTGGCCAACGGCGCCAGCGGCATCGCGGTCGGCATGGCGACGTCCATCCCGCCGCACAATGTCGCCGAACTGATCGATGCGTCGCTTCATCTCATCAAGGCGCCGAACGCGCGCACCGAAACACTCTTGAAATACGTCAAAGGGCCCGACTTTCCCACCGGCGGGTTATGCGTCGAGGACGCCGCTTCCATGGAGGAGGCGTATGCGACGGGACGCGGCGGCTTTCGCATTCGCGCGCGGTGGGAGCGGGAGGATCTGGGGCGTGGGCGCTATCAAATCGTTATCACGGAAATTCCCTATCAGGTTCAAAAGTCCCGGCTGATCGAAAAGATCGCCGAACTCATCCAGGCGAAGAAACTGCCGGCGGTCGCCGATGTGCGCGATGAAAGCGCGGAGGACATCCGCCTCATCCTCGAGCCGCGCTCGGGCAATGTGGACCCCGCGGCCCTGATGGAGACCGTCTTTAAGCTGACGGATCTGGAATCGCGCTTTTCGCTCAACATGAACGTCCTTGACGCCAGGGGCGCGCCGCGGGTCATGGGCCTGCGCGAGGTCTTGCAGTCCTATCTCGCCCACCGCAAGGACGTGCTGGTCCGGCGCACGAGGTTCCGGCTTGAAAAGATCGCGCGCCGGCTTGAGATTCTCGACGGTTTCCTCATCGCCTATCTCAATCTCGACGAGGTGATCCGCATCATCCGCTATGAGGACGAGCCCAAGGCGGCATTGATGAAAGCCTTCAAGCTCAGCGACGTGCAGGCCGAAGCGATCCTCAACATGCGTTTGCGGTCGCTGCGCAAGCTTGAGGAAATGGAGATCAAGACCGAACACAAGAACCTCAAGGCCGAGCAACGACAGCTTAAGGCCCTGATGAAGTCCGACGACGCGCAGTGGAAGAAAATCGCCGACGAACTGCGCGAGGTGCGCAAGGTTTTCGATCCCAAGAGCGATATCGGCCGGCGGCGCACCGACATCGCCGATGCGCCCGATGTCGAGGAGATCGACCTTGATATTCTGGTCGAAAAAGAACCGGTCACAGCGGTGATCTCCGAAAAGGGCTGGGTGCGCACCATGAAAGGCCATGTGGAGGACGCCAAAAGCATCAAATACAAGGAAGGCGACTGCCAGGGCTTTCTGGTGCCGGCGATGACCACAGACAAGCTCATGCTGTTCGCCACCAACGGAAAATTCTACGCCCTCGACGTCGCCGCGCTGCCGGGCGGCCGCGGCCATGGCGAGCCGATCCGGCTGATGGCGGATATGGGCAATGACGACGCTGTCGTCGCCGCGTTCATCTATCGCGGGGACCGTAAGTTTCTGGTCGCGTCCTCGTCCGGACACGGATTTATTGTCGCCGAAGGCGATTGCCTTTCCACCACGCGCAAGGGCAAGCAGGTGCTCAATCCGCCGGCGGGCGCGGAGGCGGCGGTCTGCCGGCCGGTTCCCGCCGGCGCGGCCAAGACCCTCATGGTCGCCTCGGTGGGCGAGAACAAGAAGTTCCTGGTCTTTCCTGCCGCGGATCTGCCCGAAATGTCGCGCGGAAAGGGCGTTGTGTTGCAGAAATTTCATAAAGGCGGCCTGTCGGACGCCAAGGTGTTTTCCGGGCCCGAAGGGCTGACCTGGACCGACCGTTCAGGGCGCATCCAGACGGTGGACGACTGGAAGTCTTATCTGGGCAAGCGCGCCCAGGCGGGCCGGATCGCGCCGAAAGGCTTTCCGACCTCGAAAAAATTCGGCCCAGATTCATAAGATTAGCAACCTTCTTGACCGATGATGCGGTTCGGGAATGCTAAGAGGCAGTTTACCATCTTTTGTCGATAGCCCAGTCGACGGAGGACGGCGTGCCGGAAAGGCGGGTGCAGGATGAGGGTCGGGGCCATAAGTCGTCTTGTAAAGGTAATTTTTATCAGCGCGGGTGTGGCGTTATGCGGATGCGCAAGCGACAGTCCCGCGCCGCCCCCGGTGGTCATGCCGCCGTCGCCGCCCTCGCCGCCTCCTCCTCCGTCGCCGCCTCCGCCGCCGCCCCCGGAGAATTTTAATACGGTCGAATATCGCAATCAGCCCGGGCTCAACCGGATCAACGTCATCCCCGCCTATGAGGAAGGCGGACTGGGGCAGGGGACGATTGTTTCGATTATCGACACGGGCATCGATGTGAACAATCCGGAATTTACCGGCCGCATTCATCCGGACAGCGCCGACCTCGTGGCGCCCGGCATTGTCCCGCCCGGCGAACTGCGCCCCGGCGGACCGAACCTTCAGGATGAAGACGATCACGGCACGCCCGTCGCCAGCATTATCGGCGCGAACAAAAACAACTCGTCCATCCACGGCGTGGCCCCGTCGACGTCGCTGCTGATATTCCGCGGCGACACCGAGGCCGACGATGAGACGATCCTGGGCGAAGCGATCGCGGAAGGGGTCAACCGGTCGGCGTCTATCGGCGCGGACGTGCTCAACCTTTCGCTGGGATCGAACGAACTGGCGGCGCGCGCGGATTTTCAAACGGTTTTCGATTTTACAAAGGCCAACGACATCGTGTCGGTCGCCGCGGCCGGCAATGAAAGCGGAAACGATCCGGAAGAATCGGCGCTGGGCGCGCTCGATGTCGCCGGCGCGCCGGCGACGATCATCGCGGGGGCGGTCGATTCCAGCAATGTCATCGCGGCGTTTTCCAACCGCGCCGGCGTTGCGGCGGATATTTTCCTGGTTGCGCCGGGCGTGTTGATCCCGACCGTCCGCATCGATACGCCGAGCGGCCAGACGGATTTCTTTTCCGGCACCAGCGCCGCCGTGCCGCATATCGCCGGCGCGGCCGCGCTGATCCGCGGATTATGGCCGCAGTTAACCGCCGAGGAGGTCGTTGAAATCCTGCTCGACAGCGCGACGGATCTCGGAACGCCGGGAACCGATCCGATATACGGCCGCGGCCTTTTAAATGTCGGCGCCGCGGTGGCGCCGCTCGGTTCGGTCACGACCACCAGCGTCAACGGGACGACGACGGAAATCTCCGACATTTCCGCCGCGCTGGGGCCCGCATTCGGCGCCAGCCTTGGGCAGATCGGCGACATTGTCGTGTTCGACCGATATGGCCGCGATTTTAAAGCCGACCTTGGCGCATATATCGGCGTTGCGGCACCGGATCGCTTCGACATTGAAGCGACTTTCAATCCCTTCGGCCGCCATCTTTATGCGTCGCAACCGTTCGGCAGACGGCTGAGCGCGACGTTCCGGCTCACCTCGCGCGACCGCGCGCTCACCGATCTTGACGCCAACCGGATCGCCGGTTTCGCCGGCGCCGAAGCGCAAAACGATGTGATCGACGACGACCTCGCGCTCGCCTTGACCGGCGATTTGGGCGCCGGGCGCAACCTGACCGCCGCGCAGGGCTTTTCGCCCGCCGCTGTCGACCGCATGACCGAGCCCATGCGTCAGACCCCGTTTCTGAGCCAAAGCGCCTTTGCCGACGCTTATCTGCCGCAGTCCCAGGATGCGTTCACGACCATACTGCGCGCGGCGCTGACGCCGCGTTTAAGCGCCGATTTCCTGATGACTTACGCCTATGGGAACGACGATGCGTTTTCCCTGACATCCGCTTCTCTGGCATCGGCTAATGGGCAAACCGATGGGCGGCGCGCGTCGGCGGCGCGCGCGGGTCTCAACTGGCGCATGGGCGATGTTCGGCTTCGTTTCGAACAGGGTGTGCGACGCGAGGACGGCGCCGTGCTCGATGCGCGCTTCAGCGGAGCAACATCCGCGACGACGGTTTACGGCGCGGCGCAGGCGGATGTGGCGCTGGCGCCGCATTGGCGGCTGAAGGGGCGTTACGCCGCCGGTTACACCATGGCGGACACTACAGGACTCGGCGAATTCGTCGACGGGTTTTCAAATCTGACGACGACCCAGTTTTCCGCCGCGCTGGTTCGCGACACATTGTTGAGCCCCGGCGACAGCTTATGGATCGGCGTCAGCCAGCCCCTGCTGGTCGAAACCGGCAGCCTGCGGCTGACCTTGCCGACGGCGTTCGACAAAACGACCGAGACCTTGATCTTTTCGCCGGTGACGACCTCGCTCGCGCCCGCCGGCCGCCGTTTCGATTTCGAGGCCGGCTATCGGCTTTACGCTATCGACGGCGCCGCGCTCGACGTTAATTTGCTGCACCAGACATTCAGCGGAACCGGCGCGCCGGGATTGACGACCATTGTCGTCAGGAGCGGCTTTGCTTTTTAAGGCGGGCTAAGGCGGGCCGTCTTGCATTGAGACTTAAGTCTTTTTCGGTCGGCGCAGATGCGCGGCGCGATTCTTGGCGCCGATTCGCGGATTTTTACGGGAATGGCTCCCCTTCGTGAATGCGTATCGGACTTTGTGTCAGGCGTCGAATACTGAGTTTCGGGCGGTTTTGCAGGGAATGACGGCGAATTCGTGAATTGCCATCCCCTGTGCATTTGAGAAAAGCCAGCCACCTTGCAATTAACAAATAATTCTCGTAACTGTCATATTGTGACAGTATCGAGAATTTTATGAGCGCCTTGATTTCACAAGTTAAAAGCGCCGGTTACGCGGATCGGATCCTGAACGATCAGCAAATTGGGCGCATCCTGGGCGGCAGCGATGACCGGCGCTATGGCCAGGTAAAGCGCGCCTTGCAGTCGGGAGCGCTCGTTCGGATCAAACGCGGTTTTTATGTTCTGGCTGAGCAGTACCGTGAACACGCTCTTCATCCCTTTGCGCTTGCTCAGGTGCTGGTCCCAGGCAGCTATGTTTCCATGGAAACGGCGCTGTCTTTTCATGGCTGGATTCCAGAGGCCGTTTACACAACCGTCAGCGTGACGCCGGGCCGAAAATCCCAAGTCCTCAACCATCCGAATTTTGGCAATTTCGAATTCAATCCGTTGGCGCTTCACAAATCAGGTTTCCTTGCGGGAGTCCAGCGGCACGTCATCAGCGATCAAGCGATGCTCGTGGCGTCACCTCTGCGGGCGTTCATGGACTTGGTCGCCTTTCGGAAGCAGGACTGGCAAGGCGTTGCTTGGCTTGAAAACGGAATGCGGATTGGCAAAGCGCACCTTGTTCAGATTCGTCCGAAAAACTTTTCGGATTTGCGTGGCGTTTATAAGCACAAAGCCGTCAACGAATTTTTGTCCCGGTTCGAACGTGACGTCCGTGCCTTAAAATCAAGTAAGGCGCCGACGCGGAAAAGATCATAGCAATGAATGAGATTATTCAGGCCCGATTGGCCAGTTACAAACCTGCCAATGATGTTGAAGTTGAGAACGCGACCAAAGAGATTATCCAGGAGATCGCGCTCTATGGTCTCTGGCGAGCAAAGTTTTTTGAGGTTGCTGTTTTCCAGGGCGGCACCAGCTTGCGCATTCTTCACAAACTGCCGCGGTTTTCTGAAGACCTGGACTTCATGTTGTTGGCGTCTGATCCGAAATTCGACTGGGCGCCTTTTCTAAATGTTCTTACGCAAACATTTGAAGAATATGGCCTGCAGCCCGAAGCGATCTCCAAAGAGCAAATGGACAAGCGCATCCGTAACGCGGTCATTAAGGATAATTCGATCGTCAACCAGCTGGATTTGTCATTTGGAAAAAGAGATTCTCGGAAACTCCTGAAAATCAAACTGGAAATCGATGTTGAACCGCCCGGTCATTCGAATGATGAATTCACGTATCTCGATTTTCCGGTTGATTTTGAGATCAGGCATCAGGATTTGGCGTCGAATTTTGCGCTAAAAATTCACGCATTGCTGTGCCGGAAATTTTTAAAGGGGCGCGATTGGTACGATTTCTCTTGGTACGCTGCTAAAGGAATTTTTCCGAATTTGCCGCACCTGGAAGCGGCTCTACGTCAATTCGGCCCTTGGGCGCACGATGAAACACTTGCCGTGAATGTAGAGTGGCTCCAAACCGAAATGACCAAACGCATTCAGTCAATTGATTGGAACGAGGCTAAAAAAGACGTCATTCGTTTCTTGCGCCCCACGGAAGTGGAATCTCTGAAGCTTTGGGGCAGCCGGTTTTTCGAATCCAAGTTGGACAAGATTGTGAACACGCTTCTGTCGTGAATTGGAAACGTTCTCGATGACAATACAAATGATGGTGAATTTAACTTGGTCAACGAAAAAAAAGATGGATGCGAAAAAGTTCGAGAATCAAATTGGGGTCGCGGAAAAATTTTCCCGTAACGCATTGAATTCATTAGCAGCCGATGGTGGCTCCCCGGGCCGGACTCGAACCAGCGACCCAGCGGTTAACAGCCGCTTGCTCTACCAACTGAGCTACCGGGGAACAGCTTTTAAGAGCGGCGGATATAGCAAAGGGTCGGTGGCGAATCCACCATCTTTTAAGGCCGAATCAGCCTAGCTGCAGCGAGCCTGGCGGGGACCGGCGGGCCATAAAAGCGAGACGGCCGCGCCTTGGGGGGAACGCGGCCGGTACTCACTGTCGTGGGGTATGGTGGGGTATCTTCTCGGGAGAAGACCCTCTTAACCTCTCAGAAAGATATTAACATAAGGTTAACGGATCGGCTTTTCTTACTCAGCCGGGTCCCAGAGCGGGTTACGACGCCGTTCCCGGCCGGAAAGGTCGGTCTGGGGCCGCGCCGAATCGCCGATTCGATCCTCCAGCGGACGGCCTTGGCCGACTGCAGGCTGCTTTTCGCCGGTCCACGCCCAGCGATAGAACCGTGAAATATCCGCGCCCACGGCGTACATCGCCGGCACGAAGAACAAGGTCACAAAGAGGGCGAAGAAGACGCCCCAGGCGAGTGAGACCACGGTCGGCATCAGGAACTGCGCTTCCGTCGATCGTTCGAACATAATCGGCAGCAAGCCGACGAAGGTCGTCACCGAGGTCAGCAAAATCGGCCGGAAACGCGCAACGCCGGCTTTTACCAGCGCGGCGAAAGCGCCTTCGCCCTTGGCGCGCAGCCGGTTGACCAGATCGATCAGCACCAGATTGTCGTTGACGACGACCCCCGCCGCCGCACCGACCCCGAAAAACGAAAACAGCGCAAACTCCAGCCCGAAAATCAGATGCCCAAACGCCGCGCCCATGAAGCCGAAGGGGATCGCGCACATCACCAGGATCGGCTCCCAATAGGAACTGAACGCGATCGCCAGCAACATATACATGGCGAACAGCGCCACGGCGTAAAGCGAGAGGAATTCCAGGAGGAACTCCGCCTGGGCCTCCGCGTCGCCGCGTTCGGCGAGATTGACGTTGGGGTGGCGCTGCTTCCAGTCCGGGACGAATTCCTCGCGGAAGAGTTTCAAGATCGCCGCACGGTCGACATTTTCCCTGGCCTCGGCGGTAATGCGCGCCGAGCGCGTGCGGTCGCGCCGCTCGATGCGCTTAAAGCTCGGCGCGAACTCGGCGTCGGCGACGGCGGTCAGCGGCACTTCGCGGCCGTCGGCGGTGCGCACGCGCATGCTCTCGATGGTAGTCAGGGATTGGCGATCCGACGCGGGATAGCGAACCATGACGCGGACATCCTGGCCTTCGCGGGGCAGGCGCTGGACTTCCTCGCCGTAAAACGCCTGGCGGACCTGCCTTGAGACTTCGCCGAGCGTCAGGCCGAAGCGTTCCGCGCCGGGTTTGAGCTTAAGCTGGAGTTCGGGCGTTTCGGACTGAAGATTGTTGCGAACGTCATAAACGCCGGGCAGGGTGCGCAGATAATTTTGCACGTCAAGCGTTGCAATGCGCAGCTCCTCCAGATCGTCGGACTCGATTCCGAATTCAAAATCGGGGCCCTGATTGTTGACCGTGTAGGTGATGTTGATTTCTTCGGCGTCGGGAATATCCGAAAGCAGGCTGCGGAATTCTTCGGCGACATCCTGGGTCGATTCCTTGCGTTTATCGGCCGGGATGATGGTGACAAACGAAACGACCTGCGTCTCGTCGGCGCGGATATAGACCGACTGCACGAAATCTATGCCGTCGACCTGGCCCTTGGTTTGCTTCAGCCGTTCGGCGGCCGCTTCAACTTCGTCGAAGATCTGAAGCGAGCGAGAAAACGCCGCGCCCTCGGGCAGGCGAACGGTCATCGAGATAAACGTGCCCTGAACCTCCGGCATGAACTTGAAGGAAATCCAGCCCTGTGCGAGCAAGGCCGTCGCCGTTGCGAACGCCACGATGAAGCCGGCGACGGTGAAATAGCGAAACCGCAGGGCGAGCCTGATCAGCGGCCCATAAACGGTTCTCGCGACTGTCAACAGGCCGTCCGCAAACACGCCCTGCAGCCGGTAATAGACGCCCTCGCGGTTCTGCTTTTTCATGTGCGACAGATGCGACGGCAGAATAAAGAACGATTCAATAAGCGAAAACGCCAGCGCAAAAATAACCGTCAGCGTAATGTGTTTTGTAAATTGCGCCGTGCCGCCGGACATGAACAGCCAGGGCAGAAACGCAATCATGGTCGTCAACACCGCGAACAGGACGGGCTTGGCGACAAGCTGCGTGCCCAAGATCGCTGCATCGACGCCGGTATGGCCCTCTTCGGTCTGATTATGGATGCTTTCGCCGACAATGATCGCGTCGTCGACCACGACCCCGATCACCAGGAGGAAGGCGAACAGGGACAGCATGTTCAGCGACACGCCGGTCACCGGCATGAAAATGAACGCGCCGGCGAACGAAACGGCGATGCCGACGCCGACCCAGAACGCTACGGCCGGCCGCAGGAACAGCAAAAGAATGATCGTCACCAACAAAAGGCCGATAAGCCCGTTCGACGACACCAGTTCCATGCGCGCGAAATAAAGATCGGCCGTATCGAACCAGACATAGATTTCGGCCTTGCCCGCAAGCTCCTCGTTCTTTTCCGCGACCCAGCCGTTTACGGCCTTTGACAGTTTGACGATGTTGAGCTTTTCCGGCGCGTTCACCGCGATCGAAATCGACGGTTTGCCGTTGAGTTCGCGCTTTTGCTTGCGGTCTTCAAACCCGTCGACGACTTTCGCGACGTCGCGCACCCGCAAGATCGAACCGTCCGGATTTTGGCGGACCACGATCCGGCCGAATTCCGCTTCGGTGTCGGCAAGCGCGCGCGCAGCGACCTGAATGTTGCCGGTTTCGGTGCGCACCTGACCGGCGGCGATGTTCAGCGACGATCCGCGAATCGCGCGCGCCACGTCGTCAAAGGTCAGCCCATAGCGGCGCAATGCTTCTTCGGAAACCTCGATGGAAACTTCTTCGCGCGACTGGCCCCACAAATTGACCAGGGGCGAACCGTCGGGCAGTTGGGCGACATCGTCGCGCAGATCCCGCGCCAGCCGGTTGAGTTCGCGCTCGGTCAGATCGCCATAGACCGCCATGTAGACCGCGCCGCCTTCGTTGCGCCATTGCGCAACCACCGGCGGGAAAGCGTCTTGCGGCAGGGTCGAAATGCCGTCGATGCGGTTCTTGATGTCGTTGAGGAAACGCGTCGCGTCGATCGTGTCTTCGCCTTCGACATTGATCGTGGCCGCGCCTTCGCGCGCGGTTGCGTCAATATGTTCGACGCCGTCGATGTCGGCGACCGCCTCTTCGATCCGCAGGATGATCTGTTCTTCGATTTCCCGCGGCGAGGCGCCTGGCCATGCAACGCTGACCGTTGCGCCGTTGAAATCGGCGGACGGAAAAACCTCGCGCTCAAGGCGCAGGAAAGCAATCGCGCCGCCAATGATGCACGCGATCATCAGTAGATTGGCGGCGACGTTGTTGCGCGCCCACCATGTGATGATTCCGTTCACCGATTTTCTCCCGAGCCGGCCGCGTCCGCCCCGCTATCGGCAACGCTGACAGTCGCCGTCAGCGCGGTCGGGCTGGTCGGCGTCACCTTGTCGCCGTCGCCGGCGCCGCGCAACGGGGAAATGACGACCCGTTCGCCCGGCTCGACGCCGCGGGTGATCGTGATGGCGTCCCGTTCGGCGGAGATCACCGTTACGGTGCGCTCCTGAAGCATGTCGCCCTCGGCGATGACATAGACCACGTCGCGGCCGTAAAGCGCCGACCGCGGCAGGACGATGGCGTCGTCATAGGGACTGCCGGAAATCCGCGCGTCCACGAACAGGCCCATGGCCAGCGGCGTGCCGTCCGCGGCGGCGCCGGCGCCGTAAGGATCGTCGACCACGGCGATCGCGAAGATTTGCCGCGTCGTAGGATCGACGGCGCCGTCGGTCCGCGCGACGCGGCCGCGCCAGGTATGTTCCTTGCCGGCGATCACGGCGGACAACACCACATCGGGTCCCGGCGTATCCTCGTCTTCGACAAAGGCGATCGGCAGGCCGAGCTTTGCAAGATCGGCGTCGGTCAGCGCGAGACGGATCTCGGCGATGTCTGTCGAAAAGATCTGCCCGAGCTGGGCGCCGGGCGCCACATATTGGCCGACGCCGGCGATGCGTTCGCGCACGCGGCCCTTGAACGGCGCGCGTATGGTTGTTCGTTCAAGGTCCAGTCGCGCCGCTTCATATTCGGCCCGGGCCTGCTCGAGTTGCGGCAGACGCAAGGCCAGGTCCGTCGGATCCTCTTCAAGGCCGAGCTCTTCATAGTCCCTGCGGGCAAGGGCGGCTTCGGCTTCTTCCTGCGCCAGCCTTGCGCGCGCCGCCGCCGCCGCCGCGCGATAGGGCGCATCCTGGATTTGAATGAGCACATCGCCTTCTTCAAAGGCGCCGCCATTGACGAAGGCTTTGGAGGTTGAGACGACCTGCCCCGAAACTTGCGCGGTCAGGGCGATATCGGTGCGCGGGCGCACTTCGCCCTGGGCCATGACATCAAGCGTAACGGCCCGGCTTTCCGCAACCGTAAAAAACACCGTGGGCGGGATGATCTCCGGTTCTTTGGGTTCGATTTTCGGCCGCAGTGAGCCCATGAGCATGATCAGCGCGACGCCGCCGACCAGAATCCCGATCGTGCCGAACAGAGTTAAAAACTTGCGAAACATGACGCTACTCTTGTGTCCCCTGGATCTCCGTTTGCAGCGCGGCCAATCTGGCCTCGGTCAGAAAATCGCCCCCGATGGCGAGATAGAGCTGCACCCGATTGGACACCCGTTGCTGTTGGGCCTGGATATATTGGCTCTCCGCCGAAATACGACGGGTTTGGGCGTCCAGTAGATTGAAAATCGTCGCCGCCCCGCTGGCGTAACGGCGTTCGGTAAGCGCCTCGGCCGCGGCGGCTTCTTCAAAAGCGACGCGGAGCGCGCTTTCCTGGGCCGCCAGCAGCGATTCCGCGCCCAGCGCGTTTTCCGCCTCTTCATAAGCGGTCAGCACGGTTTCGGCGTAATTATAAAGCGCGGTTTCAGCGGCCGCGCGGGCGCGCTTGGCGTTGGCGATCAGGCGGCCGCCCTGGAACAGGGGCTGGAACAGACCGCCTGCGAGATTGCCCGCCAGGCGTTCGGGATCGATAAGATCGGCGATCTCCGGTCCCGACGAGTTGATCTGCGAGGTCAGCGTGATCTGCGGCAAGAGTTGCTTGCGCGCGGCGCGTGCGCGCAGGCCGGCCGCTTCCATGCGCGCCTCGGCGGCGATCAGGTCGGGACGCCGGGCGAGGATGTCGCCGGGCGCGCCGGCGCCTTCAAGCGGCGGCAGTTCGGGCAGGGACGCGGCTGCTTGCATTTCCGCAGCGGGATATCGGCCGAGCAGCACTTCGATGCGCCGGGAGGATTCTTTTTCGATGCGCTGACGCAGCGCCAGATTGGCCTGGCTTGAAGCGAGCGCTGATCGCGACAGCCTGACATCGAGGCTGGAGGCGACGCCGCGCTCATACCGGCGGTCCGTGACCCGCAGATTGCTTTCGCGGGCGACCACGTCGCGTTCGGCGAGTTCGCGCTGCTGGCGCGCTTCGATCAGGGTGAACCAGGCTTGCGCCACCCGCGCCGCCAGCGACAGCTGTGCGCCGGACAGGTCCGCATAAGCCGCGCGCGCATCGCGATAGGCTGCGCGGGTCTGGTCGGTCAGCCGGCCCCAAAGGTCGATCTCCCAGGAAAGCTGTCCGCCGAGGAAGAAATTGTTGATGTAAATGCGATCGCTTGCGCCGCCGCCGCCGCCGGCCTGCGCCGCCGTCGTGGGACTCGTCACAATGGCGTTGCGCGAAGCATTAAAGTTGGCGCCCAGTTGCGGCAGCAAATCCGCCAGCGCGATGCGCGAACTCGCGCGCGCCTGATCGAAGCTCGCCGCCGACGCCAGCAACTGGTTGTTATGGGACAGCGCATCGTCGATCAGACTGCGCAGCACGTCATCGTCGAACGAAGCGACCCAATCGCCGGTCGGCGGCGCGGCGGCGCCGTCATCGGCGGCCCATGCCGAGGGCGGTTCAGGGACCTGGGCTTCGAGCAGCGACTTGTCGATGCTGGCGCAGGACGCAGCCAGCACGGACAGCGCCGCAGCGCCGAGCAGCTTGACTTTCTTATTTACGCGACAGGCGGAATGCATGTGGCCCCTCTTATATGACCCTGCGTTACTTGTCGGCGTGCTGCTGCGTCCGCAAGCGTTATTCGGCGGGCGGTTCGGCGAATGCGATGAATGCACCGGGACAGCCTCCCCCAATCCCTACGGGCATATCATAACATCATAGTTAAAATGTGAGGCTTTGGCGCCCCAAGGCCCCGCAATTGCGCCGGTTTTCCGTCTTAAAAAGCGTTAAAAAGGCTATTCTTCGCCCCGATTTGCGGGGTGGAGGCCACGGCCGGAATCGAACCGGCGTACACGGCTTTGCAGGCCGCTGCGTAACCACTCCGCCACGTGGCCGTTCCAGGCGCGCCCGAGCGCGCGCGGGCCGCTCTCATAGCGCGGGGGCGAGAACCGGTCAAAGGCGATTTTGGCGCGTTGCGCGCGTGGCGAGAGGGCGCTATGCCGCTACGCGACCGGACGCATCATCGAGGTCGACATGGATTACGAGGCCGCCCGGCGGCATATGGTGGAAAGCCAGGTCCGTCCCAACGACGTCACCGACCTGCGCATTCAAACGGCGATGGAAACCACGCCGCGGGAGATTTTTCTCCCCGCCGACCTGCGCGATCAGGCTTATGTGGAGCGCGAGATCGTCTACGGGCCGGGCCGGCATCTCTTGCGCGCCCGCGATTTTGCAAAGCTTGTCGCCGCCGCCGATCCGCGTCCCGACGATCTGGTGCTGAATGCGGTTTGCGGCAGCGGCTATTCGGCGGCGATCCTCGCTCAGCTGGTGGACATGGTGGTCTCGCTTGAAAGCGACGAAACGCTCGCCAGCGTGGCGCAGGAAAACTGGACCGCGCTTGGTTTCGGCAACGCCGCCGTCATCACCGGCGCGCCCTGGGACGGCGCGGCGGATCAGGGACCGTTCGATTTGATTTTCCTCGGCGGCGCGATCGAACGTCGTCCGGAAAAGCTGTTGCTGCAACTAAAAGAACAGGGCCGGCTGGCGACCATCCGGCGCAAAAATGGCGTTTCGCGGGGCGGGCTTTACCGCCGCAGCGGCGACGCCTTCGCCTTTACCGAATACTTTGACGCCGCCACCAGCGCGGTCCTGTCAGGCTTCGAAGCGCCCAAAGGGTTCGTGTTTTAGGCCCATCGCGATTGACCGCGCCGTTAACGCTCAAGCAAGGAAAGGCTTGCTAACTGCGCCGAAGCGCCTGAAAAACAATTGTTGAACGGCTTTCTTTGCGCTTGAGAGCGATCAGAACGACCTCTGACAGGACGCCCGTCTTATGGAAAACGCACAACCTGAACCCAGTATGGAGGAAATTCTGGCCTCGATTCGCCGGATTATCTCCGAAGACGAGGAGGAAGGCGCGCCGGAACCGGCCAAGCCGCCTGCCGCGCTGCGGCCTGCGGCCCAGCCCGCGACGCCGCCGCAGCCTGCGACGGCCCCGGCTGAAGACGGAGCGAAATCGCATATGGAAACGGAAGACGTTGAAATGATTAAGAAAAGCGCCGCGCAGGTCGCGGAAGACGAACCCATCCTCGATCAACCCACCGCCGAGGCCGCCACCGCGGCGTTCAAATCGCTGTCCCAGAGCGTGCGGATATCGGACGGGCCGGGCAAGACGCTCGAGGATCTGGTCGTCGAAATGCTCAGACCCATGGTCAAGGACTGGCTCAACGCCAATCTTCCCGCGATCGTCGAAGACAAGGTCGAGGAGGAAGTCCAGCGGGTCGCGCGCCGCCGGCGTTAGGCGTCTGGTTTACGCACGATCGATGAGCCGGCCTGCGGGCCGGCTTTTTCGTGTCTGAAGCGTTGAGCAGTCCCTATTGCGCCGCCGCTATTGAGCAATCGTCGGCGCAGGGATAAACCGCCTTCTTTGCAGGCGCCAAAAGAGCCACAGCATGCTCGATAGAAACTTCAATTTCGCCGAGGCCGAAGGGCGGATCTATGCGGCCTGGGAAATGTCGGGGGCGTTCAGGCCGTCGAACGCGCCCGGGGCCGAACCCTATACGATCGTCATTCCCCCGCCCAACGTCACCGGCTCGCTGCATATGGGCCATGCGCTCAACAACACGCTGCAGGACGCGCTGATCCGTTTCGAACGCATGCGCGGCAAATCGGTTTTATGGCAGCCCGGCACCGATCACGCCGGCATCGCCACGCAAATGGTCGTCGAACGCCAGCTCGCTGAAAGCGGCGCCAATCAGGATCGTCGTTCCATGGGGCGCGACGCCTTCGTCGAACGGGTCTGGGAATGGAAGGAAACCTCCGGCGGCCGGATCCTCAATCAGCTCAAACGCCTCGGCGCCTCCTGCGACTGGAGCCGGGAACGCTTCACCATGGACGAAGGGCTTTCCAAGGCGGTGCTCAAGGTTTTCGTCCAGCTTTACCGGGAAGGCCTGATCTATCGCGACAAGCGGCTGGTCAACTGGGATCCGAAATTCGAAACCGCGATTTCCGATCTCGAAGTCGATAATCGCGAGGTCGACGGCCATTTCTGGCATTTCAAATATCCCCTGGAACACGGCAAGACCTACGAGTTCCCGATCGAGCATGACAAGGACGGCAATCCCACGAAATGGGAAACCCGCGATTACATCTCCATCGCCACGACCCGGCCGGAAACCATGCTCGGCGACGGCGCCGTGGCGGTGCATCCCGGCGACAAGCGCTACGCCCCCCTTGTGGGCAAGCGTTGCCTGTTGCCGCTCGCCGAGCGCTACATTCCGATTATCGCCGATGACTATCCCGATCCGGATTTCGGCTCCGGCGCGGTGAAGATCACCGGCGCCCATGATTTCAACGATTATGAAATCGCCCGCCGCCACGACCTCAAGCTTTATGAGCTGATGGATACCAAAGGCTGCATGCTCGACGCCGATTATATTCCGGCGAAATATCACGGGCTCGACCGCTATGAAGCGCGCGAGGCCGTGGTCGCCGATATCAAGGCGCAGGGCCTGCTCATCGAGGTCGAGGATAAAAAGATCACCCAGCCCTTCGGCGACCGTTCCGGCGTCGTCATCGAGCCAATGCTCACCGACCAGTGGTATGTGGACGCCAAGACGCTCGCCAGGCCCGCCATCAAGGCGGTGGAGGAGGGACGCACGACCTTCGTTCCGGAAAACTGGACCAAGACCTATTACCAGTGGATGCGCAACATTCAGCCCTGGTGCGTTTCCCGTCAGCTGTGGTGGGGCCATCGCATTCCCGCATGGTACGGGCCGGACGGCCATTGTTTTGTCGCGGAAACCGAGGAAGAGGCGAGCAAGGAAGCGATCGCCAAATATACCGCCGAAGGCTATTCGCTCGAGGAAATAAACGACATGCGCCGTCACGAGCATGGCGGCGCCCCGCTTCTGGTGCGCGACGAAGACGTGCTCGATACGTGGTTCTCTTCCGCCCTGTGGCCGTTTTCGACGCTCGGCTGGCCGGACGGTGATTCCCCTCTCCCCCTTGGGGGAGAGGGGCAAGGGGTGAGGGGGACGGACGGCGCCGCAGACGGCGCGCCCGAGACAATCGGCGCCGCCCTCACCCCCGACCCCTCTCCCGCAGGCGGGAGAGGGGAGACAGCTCCAGGGCGACACTCGATCCTTGCGCGTCACTACCCCACCAGCGTGCTGGTTACCGCCTTCGACATCATTTTCTTCTGGGTCGCGCGGATGATGATGATGGGCCTTCACTTCATGAAGGACGAACACGGCAAGGCGCAAATTCCGTTCAAGGACGTTTATATCCATGCGCTGGTGCTCGACGAGCACGGCCAGAAAATGTCCAAGTCCAAAGGCAACGTCGTCGACCCGCTGGTCCTGATCGAAAAATACGGCGCCGACGCCCTGCGCTTTACGCTGGCGGCCCAGGCCGCCCAGGGGCGCAATATTCGCCTTTCCGAAGCGCGGGTCGAAGGCTACCGCAATTTCGGCACCAAGCTGTGGAACGCCGCGCGGTTCTGCCAGATGAACGAGTGCCGGCCGGCCTCCGGTTTCGATCCGGCAAGCGCGCAAACGACGCTGAACCGGTGGATCGTGCATGAGACCAATGAATGCGCATCGGCGGTGACGCGCGCGCTTGAAGCCTATCGCTTCAACGAGGCGGCGGGCGCGATTTACCGTTTCATCTGGCATGTGTTCTGCGACTGGTATCTGGAACTCGCCAAGCCCGCCTTGCAGGGCGAAGACGGCGCGGAAAAGACCGAAACCCGCGCCGCCGCCGCGTGGTCGCTCGATCAGATCCTCAAGCTCCTTCATCCCTTCATGCCGTTCATTACCGAAGAACTCTGGGGCGCGTTCGATCGCCGCGACAGCGCGCTGATTACGGCGCCCTGGCCGCAACATGATGCGGCGCTAATCAACGAGGCGGCGGCGACAGAGTTTAATTGGACGATCGATTTGATTTCTTCGATCCGTTCGATTCGTCAGGAGATGAATATCCCGCCGAAAACAATTGCAAAATTGATGTTAGTGGCGGGCAACCCGACAGCAGAGAGCGCGTTGCTTTCTCACAAAAGATATATTGAGCGTCTTGCCCGGGTAGAGGTTGTTGTAGGACAAGCGCAGGAAAAGGGTTCGATCCAGATCGTTCACCGGGATTCGACTTTTGCTCTTCCTCTGAAGGGAATTATCGACGTCGCCGCCGAACGGTTGCGTCTCGACAAGGAGATCGCCAAGGCCGCCGAGGAAATCGTCCGCATCGATAAAAAACTCGCCAACAAGAATTTCATCGAGCGCGCGCCGGCCGAGGTCGTCGAGGAGCAAAAAACCCGCCGCGCCGATTACCAGGCCCAGCGGGAAAAACTCAGCGCCGCCCTGGCGCGGCTTGAAGGGCTGTAGTCTGCATTTCACACAAACGGGTTGTATGGCGGGCCAAGGCGCGCCCTACGGCGCGGCGCCTTCCTCTCCTCCCGCTTTCGCGGGAATGAGCGGGGAGAGGTTTTGGATAAGCCTTTGAAACGCTGTACACGGATAAATCGCGTCGGGCATTCTTCCCCCATTTATGGGGGAAGTGTCGCCCCGGACCCGTTCCGGGGCGACGAAGGGGGTGTTTCAAGCGGTCCCGTGTCAACGCAGCAGCGTTTCACGCTGCAGCGCGCACGGGATGACGCATAAAACCCATGCCCCGATCAGGCGAACGCACCCTCAACATTACAACCCCAGGAGGGTGTTCGGGCCTAAAACCCGCATTGCGTCGATAGATATCGAACACCTTCGGAACGGCCGTATAATGCCGGCCATGATGAATAGAGACCTGCGAATAACGAACGATGTCATTCCGGGGCTGGCCCCGCGCGCGAAGCGCGCAAATCATAAATCGACCGCCTTCGCGGTCGGCCGGAACCCGGAATCCATGGAGCGACATCGCCCCGGCGCTCATGCGCGAGGGATGGGATTCCCATCCGTCCGCGCGGGCTCTTTGACATTGTGAATATTGCTTCCGAACGGCGCGACTCATCCGGCTGCGTTGAACGGAAAGGCTGCGCCTGCTTGGCGCCGCCGCCGTCATCCCGTGCGCGCTGCAGCGTGAAACGCTGCTGCGCTGACACGGGATCGCCATCCGCCGGCACAGGCTTTGTTTCAAGCGATCCCGGATCAGCAAAGCAGCATTCTATGCTGCCCCGACCGCGAAGGCGGTCGATTTATGATTTGCGCGCATTCGCGCGCGGGGCATCCGGGATGACGTGAAACAGTCGCGCAATGGCGCCCCGCATTTGAGATTTTTCCGCTTGAAACCGGGAAAGTCTCCAAACGCGAAGGAGGCAAAAAGACCGTTGTCAGCTCGTTTCCGCCAGGAACGACAATTGCGTGATCATGGCGTCGCGGTCGTTCTTGTCGCGGTCGGTGAGGCGCGTCGGGTAATCGCCGGTGAAACAGTGATCGGTAAAGGCGGGCGCGGCGTCGTCGCGCTTGGCCTTGCGGAACGCCTGGTAAAGCCCGTCGAGCGAAAGAAAGGCAAGGCTGTCGACGCCGATCAGCTTGCGCATTTCCTCAAGCGAGCGGTCGACGGAGAACAGTTCTTCATAGGACGGCGTATTGATGCCGTAAAAGTCCGGATGGATGATCGGCGGGCAGGCGACGCGCATATGCACCTCCTTCGCGCCGGCCCTGCGCAACATGTCGGTGATCTTGCGCGACGTCGTTCCGCGCACGATCGAATCGTCGACCAGTATGACCCGCTTGTCCTTGATAATGCCGAGATTGGGCGAGTGCTTGAGGGCGACGCCCGCTTCGCGGCTTTTCTGTTGCGGCTCGATGAAGGTGCGCCCGATAAAGTGGCTGCGGATCAGCGCCATTTCATAGGGCAGTCCCGCCGCCTGGGCGTAGCCGATGGCGGCGGGCACGCCGGAATCGGGAATCGGCGAGACCAGATCGGCCTCGCACGGCGCTTCGGCGGCAAGGCGCGCGCCCAGGCTCTTGCGCAGCCCATAGACGCTTTCGCCGTCGACGATGGAATTCGGTTTGGCGAAATAGATCAGTTCGAAAATGCACGGGCGCGCATGGGGCGGTTCGGGAAACACCTGGCGGCTTTCCACCGAACCGTCGGCGCGGCACACCACGACCTCTCCCGGTTTGACGTCGCGCACAAATGCGGCGCCGATCATGTCAAGGGCGCAGGTTTCCGACGCCAATATGGGCGCGCCGTTGAGACTGCCGACAATGAGCGGTCGGATGCCCACCGGATCGCGCGCGCCGATCAGGCCTTCCGGCGTCAGGACGGCGATGGCGTAGGCGCCTTCGATATGTTTGAGGGCGTGGATCAGCCGGTCGACGACCGACCGGTATGGCGCGCGGGCGGTAAGCTGCAGAAAGATTTCCGAGTCCGAGGTCGACTGGAAGATGCAACCGCCGCGCACCAGTTCGGCATGCAGGGTTTTCGAATTGGTCAGATTGCCGTTATGGGCGATGGCGACGCCGGCATGGTCGAGATCGGCGTAAAGCGGCTGCACGTTGCGCAGGACCGTCGCGCCCTGGGTCGAATAACGCGTATGTCCGATCGCAGCGTTCCCGGCGAGGCGCGCCAGCGTGTCCGCATCGGAAAAACCGTCGGACACGAGGCCAAGATGACGTTCCGTATGGAAATGGTCGCCGTCATAGGTAGCGATCCCGGCCGCTTCCTGACCGCGATGCTGAAGCGCGTGCAGGCCGAGCGCGGTCAGCGAAGCGGCGTTTTCAGCGCCGATCACGCCGAAGACGCCGCATTCCTCAACCAGTTTTGGTCCGCCGGTCAGCGCGTCGATTGCTCGCTGGCGGCGGCGAAATGCGCGTCCTGCCGTTTTGAGGAACTTAGCGGCGCGCTCATTCATCGGCCTTACCGCGTCGCCGGCAGCTGTCATCGGTCGTCTTCCTCCAAGAGGATGTCGGCGATGGGATCGTCTTCTTGTTCTTCTTCTGGCGTTTCTTCAGCCTCGGCCGGTTCGGTTTGATCGGTCGTCGTCACCGTCGTAACGATTTCCGCAAGCCCGTTGCGGTCGCCGCGGTTATATCCTTGAACCGTCGCATCTTCGCCCGGGCCGGGCAGGGGCACGCTCTCGATATAGGCCGATTCCGGCGCGAAGCTTTCAAACCAGTGCGCCAGTCCCTCAGCGACCGGGCGTGTCAGCGCGGTTCTCACCCCGTCGGGCTGATCGGCTTCGTCGAGATAATAGCTGTACCCAAGATAGGCGAGGCCGACGAGCAGAAGCCCGCGGACAAAACCGAACGCGCCGCCGCCGATGCGGTCGAAGAGTCGGGCGCGGCCTTCGAGCCGGGTTCGCTTGAGGCCGATATGAAAGCCGATATGGGCGAGCACGAAAAAACCGGCCACGAGCAGGCCGGCGATGAAAACCGTTGCGAAGAAACTGCCTTCCTGACCGGTCGCGGCGAGCAGCGGTTCGGCGAGGATCAGCGTCAAACCCCCTGCGATGGCGAGGGCGAGAAGGGTCGACAATTCGCGCACGCCGCCGCGCAGGACGGCAAACGCCGTCGACAGACCCACGACTAACACGAACAGGAAATCAAACATTACTAGAAGCCCTTATCCGCCCCTAATCGTAGAGCGAGTCGCCCGTCCCCCGCAGCTTTTCCATAGCCCCGATGCGGCCAAGTCTCAACCGCTTGCGCGTATCCAGGCGACAAGATCGGCAAGGCTCGCCGCCGGGCTAACCTTAAGCCCCTCGCCGTCTGCGCCGACCGGCGCGAGCGCCGCGGTAAAGCCGAGCTTTTTGGCTTCTTTAAGGCGTGCCTGGACCTGGTTAACGGGCCGAACGGCGCCGGAAAGCGCGACTTCGCCGAACACGGCGCAGCCCGGCGCAAGCGGGAGGTCAAACAGGGAAGAACACAGGGCCGCCGCTGCGGCAAGGTCCGCCGCCGGTTCCGCGATCCGAAGACCGCCGGCGACATTTAAAAATACGTCATGGCGGCCGAAATCGAGTCCGGCCCGCGCATCGAGCACGGCGAGCAGCATGGAAAGGCGCGCGCCGTCCCAGCCGACGACGGCGCGGCGCGGGGCGGCCAGCGCGGACGGCGAAACCAGCGCCTGGATTTCCACCAGCAGGGGCCGCGAGCCCTCAATTCCGGCGAAGACGGCGGCGCCGGAAACCGGCTCTTCATTGGCGGTCAGGAACAGTTCCGACGGGTTGGCGACTTCGGCAAGGCCCGCCGAGGTCATTTCGAAGATGCCGATTTCCTGCGCTGCGCCGAAACGGTTCTTGACCGCGCGCAGGATACGAAAATCGCGGCCATGTTCGCTTTCGAAATACATCACCCCGTCGACCATATGTTCGACCACGCGCGGGCCGGCGATCTGGCCGTCTTTGGTGACATGGCCCACAAGCATCATTATCGCGCCGGAGGATTTTGCAAATCGCACCAGTTCCTGGGCGCAGGCGCGCACTTGCGTCACCGTGCCGGGCGCGGCGGGCAGGGCGTCCGACCACAGCGTTTGGATCGAATCGATGATCACGACGCCCGGCTTTTCCGCTTTCAGCGTGGCGAGAATGTCGGCGAGCGACGTGGCGGCGGCGAGATGCACCGGCGCGCGGTCGACCCCGAGGCGTTTTGCCCGCAGGCGGATCTGCGCCGTCGCTTCCTCGCCGGAGATATACGCGACGCGCTCGCCGGCTTGGGCAAGGCCCGCCGCGATCTGCAACAACAGGGTCGACTTGCCGACGCCGGGATCGCCGCCGATCAAAAGCGCCGAACCGGGCACCAGCCCGCCGCCGCAGGCGCGGTCGAATTCGAGATTGCCCGACAAGACGCGCGGTTCGATCTCGCCGCCCCCGGCAAGGTCGGTGAATTCCAGCTTGCGGCCTTTGGATTTCGCCGCGCCCGGTCCCGGCGGGCCGGCTTCGGCCAATTCAAGCTCGATGGTGTTCCATTCCCCGCAAGCCTCGCAGCGCCCGGCCCATTTTGCCGTGACATTGCCGCAGGATTGGCAGACATAAGATTGTGTGCTTCGGGCCAAAAGCGACTCGGGTCTTGAAAGCGCCACCATTGCCGGAGCGCGCCGGCGGTGGCAAGTCCGCCGCGAACGCCTTATGCGCCCGCCGGCCGCAAATGGTGATTCGAGCAGACCCTATTTGCGATAATCCAGCGGCGGATCGCGATCGCCGAGGAGCGATTGATATTTGTAGTCTTCGCCTCGCGCCTCTACGAATTCCTTGCGCGCCGCCTCTCGAAGGTCCGGATTTTCGTAAAGTTCGATGGCGGCGAGCGCCAATGTTTTCGCCGCGACCTGCGTTCCCTTATAGCCGATGGACATGCCGCCGGCGGCGACGGCCTGCCAGCTATGAGCGGACGTGCCCGGCACCCATGTCGCGGTCCGCAAGCCGACCGTGGGCGTTGCGAAAGAAACGTCGCCCACGTCGGTGGAGCCGTAACCGAGCGATTTCTCATAGGGCTGAATTTCTTCCTGGCTGCCCAGCGTGTATTTGGGATTGTCGAAGGTCGTATATATCTTCCTGGCGAATTTTTCTTCTTCCTTCGTATACTGAACGCCGCCCACAAGGCGGAGCTTTTCATCCATCATTTTCGCCAGCGTTTCATTGATCAGGAGGGGATTGTTCCCATGGATAACTTCCCACTCGACCTTCGTCTCGGTGCCAAGCGCGGCCCCGCGCGCAGCGTCCTCGATGCGTTTCCAAATGGCTTCCACGCTAGAAGGTTCAGGATGACGGACATAATAGAACACTTCGGCGAAGTCGGGCACGACATTGGGCGCATTGCCCCCCGACGTGATGACATAGTGAATGCGAGACTCCTGGGGAATGTGCTCGCGCATCATGTTGACCATCATATTGAACGCCTCAACGCCGTCGAGCGCGGAACGGGCGCGATGAGGCGCGCCGGCGGCGTGGGCCGACACGCCGGAAAAGCGGAACTTTGCCGAACGGTTTGCAAGCGTCGTGCGCGCGGCGGCGGAGTTCTCATCGTCCGGATGCCAGTGAAGCGAAATGTCGACGTCGTCGAACAAGCCTTCGCGCACCATATAGACCTTGCCGCTGCCGCCTTCTTCGGCCGGCGTGCCGTAAAGACGAATAACGCCCGGCGTGCCGGTTTCTTCAAGCCAGTCTTTCACCGCAATGGCGGCCTGCACGGAACCCGCGCCGAAAAGGTGATGGCCGCAAGCGTGCCCCGCGGCTTTGCCTTCAATCGGCGATCTTATGGGAACGTCGTCCTGATTGATGCCGGGCAGGGCGTCGAATTCAGCGAGAATCGCGATGATCGGACCGCCTTGGCCATATTCCCCGATAAATGCCGTCGGCATGCCGGCCACGCCCTTGCGGATCGAGAAACCCTCCGCGCGCAACGTATCTTGCAAAAGCGCGCTTGAGCGTTCTTCCTGATAACCGACTTCGGCCCATTCCCAGATCTTTCGGGCGATATCGACCGTCTGGTCGTAGCGCGCGTCGATACGCGACATGACGTCTTCGTTTTGAGCAAGCGCCGCCATGGGTTGCGCTGCAACAAGAGCGGCGAGAATCAATCGTTTCATGAAAAACCCCGGATTTTTGGAGCGCACTTGATGCCACAAAGGACGCCGGCTTGACCAGATCGAACATAAGCCTGTCACGAAAAATTGCGTCTGCTTTCGAAATTCGCCAGTTTGCAGAAAGACATAAATCAAGGAGGTTGCTATGGCGGCGACTGCGTCACAGGCCGGTCAGGGCGGGATTCTGGGCTGGATCGAACGAACCGGCAACAAACTGCCGGATCCGGTTTTCATCTTCTTCTATCTCATTGGAGCGCTGGTCGTCGTGAGCCTGATTGCGGCGGCGACGGGTTATTCCGCGCTTCATCCGACCCAGAAAGTTGAAGGTACGGACAACCCAGTCGTCATCAACGCCCTAAGCCTTCTGTCCCCGGACAACATTCAACGGCTCTGGGTCGAAATGCCGGCGACGTTCACGCACTTTCATCCGCTTGGATATGTCCTTGTCGTGATGCTCGGCGCGGGGATTGCGGAACGCACGGGCCTGTTCGGCGTGGCGATGCGCGCGGGCGTGCGCAAAGCGCCGAAATTTTTACTGACGCCGGTGGTGGCGCTTGTCGCGATGCTTGGCAATCTCGCAGCGGACGCAGCCTATGTTGTGTTGATCCCGCTTGCCGGCGTTATGTTCGCTGCAGCGGGGCGCCATCCCATCGCTGGGATCGCAGCGGGATTTGCCGGCGTTTCCGGCGGCTTTTCCGCCAACCTGCTGCCAGGACAGCTCGACGCGCTGCTGTTTGGCATCACCGAACAAGCCTGGGCGGTGTTGGATCCGGATTACCCGGTCAACATTGCCGGCAACTGGTACTTCATCGCCGTCATGACGGTGATTTTTCTGCCGATCATCTGGTTCGTCACCGACAAAATCATTGAACCGCGCATGGGAAAATACGTTCCCGCCGGCAGCTCTGGAAAAATGATCGAGGACGACGACAAGCCGCTATCGCCTGAGCAAAAAAAGGGTCTGTGGTGGGCGTTGTTCGCCTCGTTGGCGATATGCGCGCTGTGGCTGGTTTTCACCATCGGGCCGGGCACGCCGCTGATCGACGAAGACGCCCCGCCTGAAGCGCGCCTGTCGCCGTTTTACCGCTCGCTGGTTGCGGGATTTTTCATGTTGTTCTTCTTTGCAGGCTGGGCCTACGGCAAAGCCGCCGGCACCATTAGAAACCACCGCGATCTGGTTGATATGATGACCGGCGCCATGGGCGATCTCGCCTATTACATGGTGCTCGCTTTCGCCGCGGCGCATTTCGTGGCGATGTTCAACTGGTCCAATCTCGGGCTCATCTTCGCCGTGCAAGGCGCCGGCGCGATTGAAGCGTCGGGATTGCCGATGCCGATCACGCTTGCGTTGCTGGTGTTGCTCGCAGGGGTCATCAATCTGTTCGTCGGTTCGGCGAGCGCGAAATGGGCGCTTTTGGCGCCGGTCATGGTGCCGATGTTGATGCTCCTGAACATCAGTCCGGAGATGACCACGGCGGCCTATCGCGTCGGCGACTCGGCGACCAACATCATCACGCCGCTGATGGTGTATTTCCCGCTGATCCTGACGTTCTGTCAGCGCTGGAAACCGGATTTCGGTTTGGGCAGCCTGGCCGCGACCATGATTCCCTATTCGATGTTCTTGATGATTGGCGGGCTCATCATGGTCATCCTCTGGGTGGCGCTGGGCATTCCATTGGGGCCGGGCGCAAGCATTGGCTATGAGTTGCCCACAGGAGGTTAGAAAAAGCTTTCCAAGCGACTAATTTTCCTATTATTTAACAGGATGGTTACAAATGAAGCCATCCTGCAGCGCTCGCCCTTTCACGCCATCGCCGATCCCACGCGGCGGGCGATCCTGGATCATTTGCGCTGCGGCGAGCTCGGGGCGGGTGAGATTGCCGATCGCTTTTCGGTCAGCCGTCCGGCGATCGCCCGCCATGTCCGCGTCTTGCGCAAGGCCGGCCTGGTTCGAGAACGCCGCCAGGCGCAGAAACGTTTTTATTCCTTGGAGCCGAACGGTCTCGCCGAGATCGATCGATGGCTGCAGCCCTATCGGCTGTTCTGGTCGGCGCGGCTCGTGGACCTCAAGACTTTTGTCGAAAGCGATGATGACTGACAAGTTGCGAAAGGAGCAACCGTATGGACGCTTATGTCTACGAATACGCCATACCCGTCACTTTCCCGGCGACAACGCAAGAGACGTTTTCAGCGCTTACCGACGAACGCGCTCTTGAAATCTGGTTCGCCGAACATGCGAAGGTGGAGCCGAAAGTCGACGGCGCCTATCGCTTCTGGGGGAGATATTCGCTCGACACGGCGAAGCAGGAACAGGCGGGCCAGGTCATTACGCGTTATGAACCCGATAAGGCGCTGGGATTTTCGTGGCGTTTGTTAAACCGCGACAGTGAGGTGACATGGCTCTTAACACCCGACGGAGAAAACGGGACGAAAGTCACCATTCGCCACGAATTCTCGTCTCTGCCGGACGTCGTTCGCGCCAAGGAAATGATCGACGACCTATGGCGTTTGCATACGGGCAACCTGTGTTTTTATCTGACGGGCGACCGCGAGATTTTCCGGCCGGACTTTGACGACCCCAATCCGGTCGTTCGCCATGTGATTGAAATCGCCGCGCCGCGGAAAAAAGTCTTTGCAGCGCTGATCACGCCGGAACATATCAAGAAATGGTTTCCGGCCCCGGCTCCGTTTGTCGAGCCCCGCGTCGGCGGAGACTACGGCTTCGGGTTCAGTTTCGAAAAGGACGGCCAAACGATTTCACCGCCGCCCATGGAAATTCTGGAATTCATCGAAAACGAAAAACTCGCCATCACCTGGCCCGACTGGCGCGGCGACGGTTCGGTGCCTGACCAGAAACTGGAATGGCGCCTCGAAGATCTCGGCGGCAAGACGCGGCTTACGCTCCTTCATTCGGGCTTCGTTCGCACCGTCGACGTTTCCGATTATCCGTTCGGCTGGGTCGAGTTTATCGGCAAGATCAAGGCGGTTGCCGAATCGCTTTAAGCGACGATCACTTCCGGGGCGGCTTCGGGCAGATCCTCGCCAAAGGCGCGCTGATAGAACTCGGCGACGGTCGGCCGTTCCAGCTCGTCGCATTTATTCAGGAAGGTCACCCGGAAGGCGTAGCCGATGTCCTGAAAAATTTCCGCGTTGAGCGCCCAGTTGATCACCGTGCGCGGACTCATGACCGTTGAGATGTCGCCGGCGATGAAGGCGTTGCGGGTCATGTCGGCGACGCGCACCATGGCCTCGATCGCCTTGCGGCCGTCTTTGGAGTCGTAAATCGGCGCCTTGGCGATGACGATTTCCGCTTCTTCATCGTGGGGCAGATAATTCAGCGTCGTCACCAGCGACCAGCGGTCCATCTGGCCCTGGTTGATCTGTTGCGTGCCGTGATAGAGCCCCGTGGTGTCGCCAAGGCCGATAGTGTTGGTCGTGGCAAACAGGCGGAACCAGGGGTTGGGCGTCAAGACCTTGTTCTGGTCGAGCAGGGTCAGGCGGCCTTCGGCTTCGAGCACGCGCTGAATGACGAACATCACGTCCGGGCGGCCGGCGTCATATTCGTCGAACACCAGCGCAACCGGCCGCTGAAACGCCCAGGGCAGCATGCCTTCTTTGAACTGCGTGATCTGGACGCCGTTTTCGACAACGATCGCGTCTTTGCCGATCAGGTCGATGCGGCTCACATGACTGTCGAGATTGATGCGGATGCACGGCCAATTCAGGCGGGCGGCGACCTGTTCGATATGGGTCGACTTGCCGGTGCCGTGATAGCCCTGCACCATGACCCGGCGATTGCGCGCAAAGCCCGCGAGAATGGCTGTGGTAGTTTCCGGATCGAAACGATAGGCCTCGTCAATCGCTGGCACATATTCGTTGGGCTCGGCGAAGGCGGGGACGCTGAAATTCAGCTCGACGCCGAAAATCTTTTTCGTGTCGACGGTTTTTTCCGGCTTTTCCAGGAACTTATCGTCGGTCATCAAAGTCATGGGACAGGCGGTCTTCAAGCTTCAACAGGGCGGCGGGACACTCGCGCGAACGGCGCCCGCTGACAAGGGTTTAGGGCGCCGCAGGTTGCATTTAAAGGAACCGCGCCTTTTTCAGAATCTGATGGGCTTTCACCACCTCGGAAAGCTGGGCTTCCGCGCCGCGATCGCCGCCATTGGCGTCGGGGTGAAAGCGGCGCACCAGCTCCGCATAGCGCCGGCGGATTTCCCCGGCCGGCGCGATATGGGGAAGCGCGAGGGTCTCAAACGCCTTGACCTGCAGTTTCGAGAGCCGCCGCCCGTCGCGGTAAAGCTCGTGGGCCTGGGGCCGGCTTTGCCCTTCTTGTTCCAACAGACCGAAGGCGTCCGCCATGTCGGCCGGTCCGCGCGCTTTGGCCGCGGCCCGAGCGCGCTCGTTCTTGCCCAGCGACCAGGTCGGCCGGTCGCCATAGATATTCGCCTGGCGCGCGGCCTGGGCTTCGGATTCGCTCATGCCATCGAAATAATTCCAGTTACGGTTGTGCTCGCGCGCATGTTCGAGGCAGAACCAGATGCGGTCGCGGGGGGTGCGCGGCGATTTCGGCAGGGAGCAGGCGGCGCGGCTGTCGCAGCCTTCCTGCTCGCAGACCCGCCCGTCCGGCGAGGCCCAGGGCGGCGGTTTCGGCTCCGCCTGCGGCGGCCGGACCCGGATGTCGAAACCCAGCCGCGGTTTGTATTCGCTTTTCGCCATGGCCCTAATATGGTGCGCCGCAAGGATTGACACAATCTTGACAGCATTGGGTGATATGCGATGACGTGACGGGGATGTCTGTCGTCGAAATCATCAAAAACAAGATTAACGCTCGTCTTGCGCCCGCCGTGCTCGAGGTGAAAGACGAATCCCACCTCCATGCGGGCCATGCCGGGGCGCGGGAAGGGGGCGAATCGCATTTCCGGATATTTGTCGTGTCCGATAGCTTTGAAGGGTTGTCGCGCGTGGCGCGTCAGCGGCTGATCAACGACATTCTGCGCGACGAACTTGCCGGACCGATCCACGCGCTGGCCATGAAAACCCTGACGCCCGACGAGGCGGCGCAGTGATTGTCGATACGGGTTCGATAACCGCAGACGGGAATTCACTCTAGAACCGGGCCTTATAACAGGAACGCTCCATGGATATTCCCGTCGCCCCCGCGACCTATGCGCTGATTATCGCCAATCTCGTCGCAAGCGTTTATGGCCTGTCGTTCGATCGGAACTTTGTTTCGAGTTTCGTCTTCAATGTCGGCGCCGTGGCGCGCGCCAAGCAGCATTACCGCATATTCACGTCGTCTTTCCTGCACGGGGATTATTTCCACCTCCTGTTCAACATGATGACGCTTTTGTTTTTTGGCCCGGAAGTGGAGCGCATTCTGGGTACGGACGGCTTTCTGGTGGTCTATTTCGGCGCGGTGCTGACAAGCGGCATTGTGTCCTTTTATGTCAATAAGAGTAATCTCGGCTATTCCTCGCTCGGCGCCTCGGACGGCGTATCCGGCGTGATCCTGTCGTTTTGTCTGTTCTATCCGCTGCAGCCGATTTACATTTTCTTTATTCCCATCGGCATTCCGGCGATCCTCTACGGCGTTTTGTTCATGGCGATTTCCGCCAATCTCATGGGCCGGCAGGGCAACCGCATCGCCCATGAAGGCCATCTCGGCGGCGCGCTCGCCGGCGTCATCCTGACCATCGCCATGCGGCCGGAGATTGTGGGTCAGTTTTTCAGTTAGCGCACGCGCGCCAGCACGTTACCAGCAGGATCATAACGCGCGAATGAGGCTCAATCCGGGTGGTGCTAAGGAATTCGCAAGGCTTGCGCGTTCATTTTGCGAAGTTCGTTCTGCGATGCTAGTTTCATTATCGATCATGGAGGCGCGCGGATGAAATTCTTTGCAATTTTAACGATTGCTGCGCTGCTCATAGGATGCGCCGCGACGGGACCGACCGCTTACGGTCCGGCAGACGACGGCCGTTTCGGCTATGAGGAAACCCGCATCGAAGAAGACCGGTTTCGGGTGGTTTACCGCGGCTCGGGCGGCATGGCGCCGGGTGCGGTTGAGGATTACGCGCTGCGCCGCGCGGCCGAGCTTACGCTGGCGAACGGCTATGACTGGTTTCGCGTCGTCTTTCGCGACCTCGCCCATGAAGAGCGCGGCGGGGTTTCCGTCGGCGCCGGTTTCGGGACGGGATCCTACGGCCGCCGAGGCGGCGTCGGCGTTGGCGTCGGCGGCGATGTGGGCAAGGTCGGCGCCCAGGATTATTTCACCGTTCGCATCGAAGTGCTGATGGGCGAGGGCGAAACGCCCGAAGACGGCGACGCCTATGACGCCGAGCAAGTGCTCAATGCCGCGCCCGGCGCGCCTTACACGGAGTAAAGCGCGTGGACTGGCAGGCGCTGCGCCGCATCGTGACGGACAACGACGAAACCGGCCGTTCGCGGATCCTGATCGACGGCGAGGCGGCCAAACTCTTCGCCGTGGACGAAGCCGGCCTTGCGGAAATCTGGGCTGCGCCATTAAAGCCCGGCGCACTGCTTGACGCGACCGATCGCTTGTCGGTCGAAGACGTGCGCCTCGAACCGGGCGCCGGCGCAGTCAAAGTGCGATGGTTTACCGTCGCGCCGGAAGACGACGGCCGCACGGCGGCGGAAAAAGAAGCCGTGGCGGCGGGGGCGTTCGCCGCGCTCGGCGCGGCGCATTGCCGGACCGATACGACGCGCCATCCGGTGATGCACAAGACCGACACGCTCGACGTCATCATTCTCGTCAAGGGCGAAATCGATCTTTTACTTGATGACGGCGAACCGGCGCATTTGAAAGCTGGCGACGTTGTCATCCAGCGCGCGACCAATCACGCCTGGGTCAATCGCGGTTCGGAAACGGCGCTGCTCGTCGCCGTATTGATGAACGCAGCGTAACGACGTTTCCATATAACATCCGACGCTATAACATTACTCTTTATACAGATGGATGTTGCTTTGCGCATTTCCTCCTGCTACTCAAGTTGAGAGCGCAAGGGGAAACCATGGACCAGGAAACGCTGCGCTATGCCGTCGCCGCGATGGTGATCGCGTTGTTCGCATGGATGGCGGGCCGGAATCTTTATTTGCGATCGCGCGGCGTGAAGGTCAATGCGGTCACGGAACGCAACTCGAACGCGATGCAGCGCGCGCTGATCCTCGGCGTCAGCGTGTTCGATCTCTATCTCCTGCTGCGCGCGCCTTTCCCGGTGCTCGACGCATGGCTGCGGACCGCGCCGGCGCCGTTTCCCTTTCTCGCGCTTGGAGCGATGGCCGCTGGCGGGCTGATTATCGTCGTCGGCCAGTCGGGCATGGGAACCTCCTGGCGCATCGGCGTGCCCCAAAAGGAAAGTCATGTGGACCGGCTGGTCAAGACAGGACTTTATAAGTTTTCGCGCAACCCGGTCTATCTCGGGATCATGATCTTCCTTGTCGGCGCGGTCCTCGCGGCGCCGGGGCCTTTCGCCGGTCTTGCGCTGATCGTCGGCGCCGTCGGCTTGACAGCGATCATCCGTCAGGAGGAACGTTATCTGAGCGACCGTTTCGGCGCGCATTATGAAGAATACAAAAGGCGCGTCCGACGCTGGATTTAAGGCGAAGATCGGGGCAGGGGCATGGCGGAAGAAAACCTCGCGAAGACGTTCAACGAATATAACGCGCCTTTCGCGCGGATGATGGGCGTGAAAATGACGTTTGTCGCAAAAGACCGCATCGAAGGCGAACTTGAAGTCACCAACGACCATTGCACGGTTCCGGCGACGCTCCATTGCGGGGCGATCATGGCGCTGGGCGACAATATGGGCGGCATCGGCGCTTTCCTGAATTTGCCCGAAGGCGCGCTTACATCGACCGTCGAAAGCAAGACAAATTTTCTGCGGCCAATCCCGGTGGGCCAGACCGTGAAGGCGGTGGCCACGCCGATCAATATCGGCCGGACGCTGCAGGTCTGGAAAACCGAAATCTTTCGCGAAGACGGCAAGCTGGCCGCGATTGTGACGCAGACCCAAATCGTCACGCGGCCGAATGATTAGAGCGCCGGACGATCCATCGGGATCGGCGTGAAGCGCAAAGCCCGGCCCCTTCGCGTTTGGAGACTTTCCCGGTTTCAAGCGGAAAAACCTGAAATGTGGGGCGCCATTTGACTGTTTCGCGTCATCCCGGACGCGCTGCGGCGTGGAAC
>JANQMJ010000009.1 GCA_028280115.1 Parvularculaceae bacterium | reverse complement strand
GCGCCATCGGCGATATCTCCATGCTCTATGAGCCTGAAGAGTGTGCAAATTACTTCAAGGCCGCAGGATATGCCTCAATATGACCATCCGATGCGCTAGCGGCGGCAGCCGGCGATTCCCGCCGTCGGAACGACCAGGCGCCAGCCCTCTTCGGTTTCGACCGAAACCAATCCCCGCTCCACATAGCTGCCGCCCTCGAACCCTAGGCCGAAGCGAAAGGTGACCGCAGCACTGAACCCCTGCTCGCTCGTAAATGACTGGTTTTCGAAAACGCCGAAGCCGCTGGCGCCGGACGCCTCATCCAGCGTCAGGAATGTCTGGACGCCATTGACGGAGATTTCCGCCTTTTCACCGGCCACAAGGCGCAGGATCGCCGCCGGCCGGTCTTGTTCAAGGGTCCAAAGGATCAAGCCGCATTTGCCGTCCGGCAGCCCCGATTGCGGCAGCGCGGTCAGGATCAATCCCTCGCCGGTTTGTACGCTGGCGGGAATCGCCGGCGCGTCCTTGGTCGCGGCGCAGGCGGCAACGCTCAGCAAAGCGCCGATTATCCCTAATCGCATCATGAACCCAATCCCTTGATCGCGCCCATCGCATCATAAACGAGACTGGCGCCTTTGTCCTCAAAACCGAGACGTTTCAAGTTTTCCTGCAGTTCCGGCCTTGTCGGCGCGACCGAAGCGACCAGTTGATATGTCATGTTCGGCGCAAGGCTGACGACAACTTCGGTTCGGCCTTCGGCGTTTTCACCGCGCAGTGTCAACGCCAGCCGCGCGTCGTCACACGACGCCGCGCCGGCCAGTTCCATTCCCTCGCCGACAAGCTGGCGCGACGATGCGTCGAGCAAATCAGTCCAGATGTCCGCTTCGGCCGCCCGGCAGCCGCGCTTCGTCCATACAAGGCGGTCGATCGTCAGGCGCAAGTTCCCCTGATAGGGAAGGCCGAAAATCGAATATTGTCTGATCGTGCCGAGATCGAACACCGCCCGAGCATTTCTGACTTCAACCGCCTGGGAAAAGACGCTGTATATCAATACGCCGTCGCCCGCGCCGTCGCCGCCGGTCGCTTCAATGCGCGCGCGCAGCCGGCCGAAGAGCAGTTGAAACGGAGAAACCTTGAACGATACGTCGCCCAGATAATGCTCGCCCACGATAAGACGGCTGATCTTTCCGCGCCATAACCGTCCCTCCATGCGTTCAAAACTGACGGCGGCGCCAGAGCCGGCGAGCGCTGGCGCGATCAAACTCGCCGGCGCGAAAACAGCAGCGGCGAGCGCGAAAGCCAGCGCGCCGATCACGATCAGCGCCCGCAGCGAAGGCTGGACTTTCTCTTTTGCTTTCCCGCTCATGCGCCGTCTTACCTTGCGAATACCAGTTGCGCGCGCACCAACGCGGCCTGGCCCTGCTCGCGAGCGATGTCGGCGCTAACGACGCGCGCACCGTATTCCCGCTCCAGAGATTGCATCCAGGCGAACAGGATCGCCGGATCAACCGGCGAGGCGTTGGTTTCGACTGCGCCGTCCTGCCTTACATTGACATAGACCAGGCTGACGCCGGCCGCTGACGCCGACTGTGTCATCACGTTGCGCATTGGCGTTGAGCTTTGGCTCGCGGACGTCCCTCTGCCGCCACGCGCGCCGGCCTGCGTCACCAATTCATAAACGCCCTGCGCTTGGTTCAGCGCTTGCTGCTGGTCGGCGCGCCAATTCACGATCGGCGATACGACGCCCGCGACGACGACAACAATCGCCAACAAAACGGTTGCCGCCGCAATGAGCAAGCGTTCCCGGTCGGAAAGATTTTTCCAGAACTGCATCACTAAAGCCTCGCCGTCATTTCGCCGACCCAGTATGCGCCGGCGCGGCGATAGCCGCCGGTTTCGGTCGTCGAAACGCCATAGGCCGAAAGCGTCTCGCGAAAGGCTTCGATATCCGCATCGGAAGGACTGCGGATGGAAAACGCGAGCAGATTGCGCGCTTCATCAAACCGGATGCGGTCGATCGCAACCGCCTCATTGCCCTGCAACGCCCGGTCCAGAGCGCTTGAAAGCCCTAAGAACGAGGCGCCGCCCCCGCCCGCCAGGATCGCGCGCGCATGGCTGCGCGGATCCTGGTTCGCGGCATCGGGAAAATACTCATTATGCAGACGCTGGGTTTCGCTGGCGTAGCGGTCTGCAATTCTCATGGTTCGAAAACCGTCCGCAACGCCGAGAACAAGCAGCGCCAACATGAACAGCGACGCGGCAATGGCCGGCCTGCGCCAGCGCGAAATATCGATGGCGCGCCGGCGTCGCGGCCGAAAAGCGCCTTGCAGCAAATTCACCGCCGCGCCATCTTCGATCGCTTTTGCAGCAGCGTGCAGCAGCGCCTCATCATCGGCTGCGCCGCAAGGCACAATATGTTCAGCATCGACGCTGCGAGCGCCGCCGGGACCGCCATAGACCGCGACTTGCAGTTCCGGATTCCGGCCGAGCAGGTCCTCGACGATGGAAAGGGCGACTTCCTTTTCAGCGGCGAAACCCTGATCGCCGAAGGAGACGATGCTTCGATCGTTTTCGACAAACAGGACGGGCCGCTCTGCGTCGCCGTCGAGGCAATCGTAATCCGGCGTCAACAGAGTGAGCGGTGCGTCATGTTCTGCGAAAAGATCGGTCCAGCGGCGCATAATATCCAAATCGACCGCATAGACCTTTCCCCTCTCGTCGGTTTTCAGCGTCGCCACATGACAGGCGTCGACGGGCTGCGCCAACTCGTCTTCAAGCAGAAGGCGCGCGGCGGATGCGTATTTCGCCGGATTGCGCGGCGGAGAGGGAAAGGCGCGCATCGCCGCCTGCTCGCCGGGAAGGATCGCCGCAATGCGCGCGCCCTCGCCCAACTCGCGCAAATCATCGAAAAATCCCGCCGCATTGACGGCGCGGCCGCTCCGGGCAAGCGCTTCACCGGCGAACGTCGCCCATGCGACCGGGTCGTCAGGCGTTTGGCCGAGACGCGCTATGACGAGATCGCTCAACTGGCCGCTCCAATTTCACGAGAGATGAGTTCTATCTCTCCGCTTTGCGTATCCGTGAGAAAGAATAGGCTAACAGCGATATCGATTTCATTAACCGAACCCCAGCCGCGCACCTCAAGAAAGCGCGAGGCGACCGCAGTACGGGCCTGCTGGATTTCCGCTTCGATTTCCGCCTTGGCCAGCGCCGGCAGCGCCCAGAAGGCCTCAACCGATTTCCAGCCGCCCGGGGGTCGGTCGGCGATCACTTCCTCCGCTTCAAGCCGGCTAAGCGCGCCGCCTGTCAGGCCGGAGAGAAGCGGAGCGTCCTGGGGGCGGAGCATGTTAACGTTTATGCGCGATGATTCATGCGTCGGATGGGCACAAAGATAGGGTTTGAGCGCGAGATAAAGCTCAGCCGCAACGCCGTCCATCGCCCTCAATTCGGAAACCGAGGCCAATAGAGTCGAGCCGGTGCGAAACGGCGTCGGCAGCGCCATATAAAGCCCGTCTTCGCCGCCGCCGATTTCCTGAATGTTGTCCGTATCGATCCAGTCCGCAACGACATGGGCGATGTTTTCCGCTTCGCTGGCGCTGAGGCCCACCGCCTCGCCGATTTCCATAAACTCCTTGACCGCATCTTCATTGAGCCTGCCGCCCGCGCTTTGGGCGCGGACGAGGCTGTTGAGGTTGAAGCAGCGCGTCGCATCGGCAAAGCGGATCGCTCCGCTGCCATTTTCCATCGGCGTCTCAAAGGCGCGAGCAAAAAGCGGATGATCAAGGGTGAAACCGACGCCGGCTGTTTCGCTTTGCTTTTCCGCTTCGCGTATAGCCGCTCGGGCGAGCGTTTCCAGACTCATCATGCGCCATATCAGTTCGCCGCGCGCCGCTTCTCCCGAAGTGCGCTCAATCGACACCGTCATGCGCTGCGCAAGGCCGAGGACAATAAAGGACAATGTCGCCGCCAGCAGCAGCACCATGATGAGCGCGCCGCCGCGCTGGCGTGTCTTATGCGTCTGCAGCGCCTTCATGACTCATCGGCCCTTGCCGGCTGGTAGAGATCGCCGATCCAAAAAAGCTGTTCGATCTCGCCGTAGCGGTCGGTCTCAAAGACAAATCGCACCGCGCGAGGCATCCCCCCGCCCGGCCCCGGCCAGGCCTCCGCCCATTGCAGACCACGCGACGTCTCGCCCGCAAGAAAAGTGAGTTGCACGTTGCGGACATCGGAAAACAGGACGCGATCCGTCTTCGGCTGATTGCGGGCGTCGTCAAGATAGGGCCGCGTCCGCCGGACGACATCGCCGTCTTTGAGCACATATTCGATATATTGCAGGCTGGAACGCGGCATGGCGGCGTCCGGATTGGCCCAACCGCGTCGGACAAATCCGGCGAGCGGCGTTTCTCCGGCGACCGGCGTGCGGCCGACAAAGCCGATCCCCCCAACGAAGACGCCGGACTGCAACTGACCGTATTCATCGCGCACCACGCGCGGCGCAAGCTGCGCCATATCCTGCCGGATCATGAGACGCGCCAGCTGCCAGGCGCGAAGGTTGTCGTCGAAGCGCTCAAGTTGTTCGCGTCCGTCGACCGCAAGCCGGAGGGCGTAAACGCCGCCGCCGGAAATCATCGCGAATACAAATAGCGCGATCAGCAGTTCCGGCAATGTCACGCCGCGTTGTTTCGAAACGTCGCGCATCATTGTCCTTTCAACGCCGAAGCGCGGGCCAGCGTCTGCTCGCTGGTCAGCGGCCTGACCGCGTATTCGATGCGCACGGCGCCCAGGCCCGTATCGGCGACCATGCGGGTGTAGGCGAAGGTTCGGGACGCAATGACGATCTCTCCTTCCTCGACGCCGTCGCCGGGGATTGCGCGCCGCGCTAACTCTTCCGTGATCAGATTATCCGCGACGATCGAAGCCAGTTGGCGTTCCTCGGCGACAACGATAAAGCCGGTGTTCTGGCTGATCAGCCCCATCACGCTGACGACGAGGCCGGCGAGAATGGCAAAGGCCACAAGGACCTCGACAAGCGTCATGCCGCGCTGAGATGATACTGCTGACCAGGTCATTGTCGACTCACCGATACCGCGCCGGCCGGCGTCATGGCGACGATCCAGTCGCCGCGCCGGCTTTCGAAATAGGCGTTGATCGCCGCACCGCCGGCGAAGGGGTCGATGGAGACAACCACAGGCTGTTCTTCGCCGCGTGCTTGCGGCCTAGTCGCGCCATTCAGCGCGAGCGCATTATCCGCCGCCGCCTCGGTGACTTCGACGCGAAATAAAACGCCGTTTTCCTCGGCGGCAATCGTTTCGCGCACAATCGGCGTCCAATCGCCGTCCCCGTAGCGCAGCACGCGGTATTCGAAGGGAAGCGCTTCAAGGCGATATGCGGCCCCGTCGATGACGGCGGCGTCGAACGCCGTCTGCAACCGCGCGGCGAAGCGCTCGGCGGCGGCCTGCGCCGGCGGTCGCGATGGCGGCGCATTAAGGACGATCACGGAAACCGCGAAGGCGAGGATCGACAACACCACCAGCAACTCGACAAGGGTCAGCCCAGCCTCGCCGCGGGCTTTCGCCGGCGTTTCGTTTATGCGTCTTCGTCTAGCCAATTGCCGATATCCGCGTTCAGTCCTTCCCCGCCGGGTTCGCCGTCAGCGCCCAGGGAATAGACGTCCACCACACCGCGCTCGCCGGGAAAACGATATTGATAAGGATTGCCCCATGGATCGCGGGGCACGCCGCCCCGCAAATAGCCGCCAGGCCGGTAATCGGTCTTGCGCGGCGCATCGGCGGGAACCTCGACCAGCGCGTCAAGCCCCTGCTGGCTGCTGGGATAGCTGAACATATCGAGGCGGTACTGATCGAGCGCCGCTTCGATCGTCTTGATGTCGATCTCCGCCTTGCGCACCGCCGCACGGTCGCGCTCGGGGAGAATATTGATCACCACCAACGCCGAGATCAGCGCCAGGATCGACAGGACAACCAACAGTTCGATCAACGTCACGCCGCGCTGGCGATCTTTGCAGGCGCCGAATTGATTTCTCATCGCGTTCATAAACCTTCCGTCATTCTTCCTTAGCCGGCGGCAAGGCGGTTTAACTGCAGCATCGGCAACATGATGGAGGCGACAATCACCATGACGACGCCGCCCATGACAATGATAATGCTCGGCTCCAGAAGGCGCAGCGCCACCGTTGAAGCCGTGTCGAACTCCTCTTCCAGCTGCGTCGCCGCCTTGTCGAGCAGCTCCGACAGGGCGCCGGCGCGCTCGCCGGCCGCAACCATATGGGTCATCATCGGCGGCAACGCATCGGCCCGCCGGAGCGCCGAGGCCAGCGAAGCCCCTTCGCGCACCATGACAATAGCCCCGTCGAGGCGTTCGCGTATATAGGCGTTGCCGACGGTGCGCTGCGCACTCGTCAGGCTCTGCAAGAGCGGCGCGCCGCTCGCCACCATGGTCGAAAGCGTGCGGGCAAAGCGTGCGCCGTCAAGGCCGCGCAGAAGCCGCCCGAGCACCGGCAAGGTGAGCACCCAGCGGTCGAACGCACGCCTGAAAGCCGGCGCGCGCATCGCCTGCCAGAATATCGCAGCGCCGATCAAAACGCCCAACACAATGTAAAGCCCGAAGGCTGAGAGAAATCCCGACACGCCCACGACAATCCGCGTGATCAGCGGCAGTTGCGCGTCGAAAACCTGAAACTGCGCAACGATTTTCGGAACCACCAATGTCATCAAGGCGCCGATAATGGCGCCGGCGAAGACGATCAGCGCCGCCGGATAGATCAGCGAACCAAGCGCCTTGTTGCGCATGGAACGGTTCTTTTCCAGCATGCCCGCGAGCCGGTCGAGCACCGGCGCAAGATCGCCGGAGGTTTCGCCGGCGCTGACAATGGCGCGGTAAAGATCGGGAAAGGACTTCTTATCTTCCGCCAACGCGTCGGCGAAGCGCCACCCTTCGGTGACGCGTTCGCGCACAGCCAGCATCCGTTTTCTCACGCCAGCGTCATCCGTCAAGAGGGCGATCGCGCTTAACGCTTCCTCAAGCGGCGTTCCAGCCGAAAGAAGCACCGAGAGCTGCCGCGTTATTTCCACCAGCTGGCCGTAACGCACGCGCGCCGGTTTGGCGGTTCCGGCCCTGGCGCCGGATAGGGCGCTGGCCGTGTTGATCGCTACCGGCGTGAGTTGGAGACGGCGCAGTTCCTGGCGCGCCAGGCGCGGCGACTCGGCCGTCACCACGCCGCGGCGTGACCGGCCGGCGACATCCAGCGCTTCATACTCAAAGGCCGGCATCGTCCTCATCCTGCCGCACGACACGCAACACTTCTTCGACCGACGTTATGCCGTCAAGGACATGACGAAAGCCGCAACCCGCAAGCGTATCGTGCCGTTTAAAAGCTTCTTTCGAGAGGCTTTCCTCACCGGCTTCTTCATGGATCAATTGGCGCAACGCATCATCAACCACGAGAAGTTCATAAACGCCGAGACGGCCCTCATAGCCGCTCCCGCCGCAACGCCCGCACCCTCTGGCGCGAAAGATTGTGATGTCCTGCCTGCTGTCGACGCCCAGGAGGCGGCGTTCCGCCTCGTCAGGCGCATACGCCTCCTTGCAACTCGGACATAGTCGCCGCACCAGCCGCTGCGCGAGAACGGCGGCGATGGTCGACGACAACAAAAACGGCTCGGCGCCCATGTCGCGCAGCCGGGTCACCGCGCCGACGGCGGAATTCGTATGCACGGTGGAAAGCACAAGATGGCCGGTAAGCGCTGCCTGTATGGCGATTTCCGCCGTTTCCACGTCGCGGATCTCTCCGACCATGACAATGTCCGGGTCCTGACGAAGGATGGCCCGCAAGCCGGTTGCAAACGTCATTCCCACTTTCGGATTGATTTGCGTCTGACCGACGCCGTCGATGGCATATTCGACCGGATCTTCTACCGTGAGGATGTTGCGGCTGGGATCGTTCAGCAGGCTCAGCGCGGCGTAAAGCGTCGTCGTCTTGCCCGAACCGGTCGGGCCGGTGACCAGAATGACGCCGTTCGGCCGACGCAACGCCTTGCGGAACCGCACCAGCATGTCCGCCGGCATGCCCAGCGCGTCGAGATCGAGCCGCGCTTCCTCCTTGTCGAGAATGCGCATGACGACCCGTTCGCCAAAACGGGCCGGCAGCGTCGAAATCCGCACATCGACGGTTTTGCCGCCAAGCGCCAGGGATATGCGGCCGTCCTGGGGAATGCGCTTTTCGGCGATGTCGAGCCGGGCCATGACTTTGACCCGGCTGACCAGCGCCGGCGTCACCCGCGAGGGCAGCGAGAGGATTTCGCGCAGGACGCCATCGATCCGCAAGCGGATGGAAAGCGTCTTTTCATAAGGTTCGATATGGATGTCGGAGGCCTTGAGCTTGACCGCCTGAGCGATAATGCCGTTGATGAGCCGGATGATCGGCGCGTCATTCTGACTATCCAAGAGATCGGCGGTCGTCGGCAGGCCTTCGGCGAGCGTCGCCAGATCGCCCTCCCCGCTGCTCAAAGCCAGGTCAGCGGCGTCGACGCCGCTGACGGAATAGATTTCGGAAAGCCGCCGTTCAAACGCCTCCTCCGGCATTTCTTCAACCGCGATCGGCGCGTCGACAACGCGGCGCGCTTCGATGAGCGCCCAGGGATCGGGCTTGCCGCGTGCGCCGATCAGCGCCGGCGAAACGCCGTCATCCAGCACGACGAGACCGCGCTCCTTGGCGAAGGCATAGGTAAATCGAAGCGGCGGTTCAGGGGCGGCGTCTGCCATCACTCGCTCTTATCATCTGCGCCCGCGCCCGTTACCTGTTCGATCAGTCGGTCCAGTTCCGAAACCGGCTGCCGCGATGACAAAAGCTCGCGCGCGCGAATGTAATCGAGTTTCTTATTGGTCGCCGCGCGCGCGCTTTCCCGGTCGCGAATGACGGTGGGGCGGATGAAAACCATCAGATTGCGCCGGTCGTAGGATTTTCCTTGCGTCTTAAAGAGATTGCCGAAGCCGGGAATATCGCCCAGAAACGGCACCTTGTTCTCAAACGCCTGGTCCATATGATCGACCAGGCCGCCGAGTACGAGAATGTCTCTGTCGTCGACCAGCGCCGTTGTTTCGATCACGCGCTTATTGGTGATGAGGTCGGTCGACGATGCAATGATCTGCCCCGCAACGTTTGATGTTTCTTGTCTGATCTCGAGCGTCACCGTGCCGCCCTCATTGATGTTCGGGGTGACCTCGAGAATGACGCCCACTTCCTCTCGCGATACGGTTCGGAACGCGTTCGAAAAATTATCGCCGACGGCTTCGCCGGTCGTAATCGGGATTTCCTGGCCGACAGACAGAACCGCCGGCTGATTGTCCAGCGTCAGCACGGAAGGAAATGACAGGACTTTCGTATCCTCGTCTTCCTGAAGCGCCGTCAGAATAGCGCCGAAGACGGCGTCATCGCCGATATTGCCGGCGCCGCCGAGCAAAAGGCCGTTGACCCCAAGCAGCGAATTGAGCGCCGCGTCGCGAACGGCGTCGCTTGAAAAGCGCTCGTCGTCGAGCAAGAACGCGCCCGCATTAGCGAGAATGTTCGGCTGCGTGCTCGCAAAATTTGTCGCCGTGAACGGCACGCGGCTGTTTTCATCTCCTGTGCCCGAGAGAAAATACTGCAGACCAAGCTCGCGCGCCGTCTTGTCGTTCACCTCAACGATGATCGCCTCGACCAGCACCTGGGCGCGGCGCACGTCGAGTTGCGCGACGACGCTGCGCAGCGTTTTCTGGATATTGGCGTCGCCGGATATAATCAGCGAATTGGTCGGCGCATGAAATGAGATCATGGCGCGTCCGCCGAGGCGCGAGGCAGACGGTTCTCCAGGCGGGAGCGGCTGCGTTTCGACAATCTCGCGAAGCAACGGCGCCATCTCTTCCGCATCCGCATGATCAAGCGCAATCACCGAGAGGTCGGACTTCGTCTCGCCGATCCGGTCAAGTTCCGCGACAACGCCTGCAAGCCGGTTCAGCATTGCGATTTCGGCGCGGATCAGAATGCTGTTCGACGCCTCCATGGGGACGACGCTGATATTGGACGCCCCGGTTCCGCCCTCGCCGGAGATTTCCTCTGCAAGGCTGGTGACGACCCGGGCGACCTCCGTCGCCGAGGCGTTGTTGAGGGAAATCGTCCGGTAGACGGTCATATCCCGATCGATCTGCTGCAGCACTTGACGCATGCGATCGACATTATCTCTTTCGTCGACCAGAATAATCGCGTTGCCGCTGCGCACCGGCGCGACCACGCCTCTTTCGTTGACGATCTGCGCCAGATTGGCCGCCGCCTCGCGCGCATCGACATACTGTAGGCGGACGATTTGCGTGACAAAGTCGCCTGGTATTCCTTCGCCCACAGGTCCGGCCGCGCGGGCGCCCTCCTGGAGCGGAATGATTTTGTAACTGTCGGCGCTGATCGGCGTCGCCGCAAAGCCGCTCACGCGCAGCGCCGTCTGGAACAGCTCCCAAGCCTCGTCCGCGCACAATCCGCCATTGGGCCCGGATTTGATCGTGACTTCGCCGTTGACGCGGGGATCGACAACGAATTTCCTGCCGGTGCGAAGCGCAAATTCGTCGACGACCGCACGGATGTCGGCGTTTTCAAAATTTACAGCCTCATCGCAGCGATCCTGCGCGATCGATGCGCCCGTCATCATTGCGGCTGCGCATACAACGCCGATTATCCATCGTTTCATAAACATCAAACTGTCTACTCTCTGCTCGTTTGCGCCGCCAAATCGACCTCGATTGGCACAATGACGCCATCTCGCTCGACTTGAATTGAAATGGCTGCGGCGCCGGCCAAGCCGCGTAGTCTTTCCAGTTCCGATGCGATTTCCGGGCCGACCCGCTTGTTGTCGACGGAAACCAGAACATCGCCGGACCTGAGGCCAAACGCTTCAAATCGCGCGCGGTCGGATCCAGGCTGCAGCGTCAGATTGAGCGTTCCCCCGCTCAAATCCGGAACGAACTGAACAACATCGCCCAGCGCGAATGGTTGCGCAGCGCCGGACGATCTCGATGCGGATGATGAAGTCACAGCGAGATCGCGGTTAACCAGGCTGAGCGATTCCCGCACGCCGCCGCTGATGATCACGACCTGGTTGGGTAAAATGCGATCCAGTCGGACGCCGTCCCAGATTTCATCGCCGATGGAAAACCACTCTTGCTCGCCTTCAGGGGTTTTGATCAGCGCCCGCCACGCCCCCGCTTCGTCTTGCGCTGTTCCGTGCAAGGCGAGATCGAGCGACGTCTCTGCGAGCGCCGGGCCCTGTTCAATAACCACCGGTCCGGCGGCGGCATCGACTGTGCGGAACGGATTGCCCACAACGCCTGGCGCTGCGGCGACAGTATCTGGGGCCGGCGCCGTCGGCAGGGATTTCGACGTCGGCAGCGGCGCAAACAGCGCATAACAAATCAGCAGAAGGACGAATCCGATTCCCGCTGAAAGCGCGATTTCAACCGCCGGCGCGGCGCTGGCGGCAAACTTTCCGCTGCGCCCGGCCAGACGCGGCGCCAACCGGCGCAGCGCATCGCCTGCCCGCGCCGCATAGCGTTCCAGTCCGTTTTGCCGAATCACCGCCACGATGCGCTACTCATTCATTGCGCCGTCCCAGGTCAGGACAGGCCATCACCTTCTAAAGACTACCAAAATTATACACAGCCGCCACTTTTCGGCTGTGGCCGCCTAGCCGTCAATACTCCCCAAAACCAAGCTTTTCATTAACGTCGCAAGTCATTCACGGGACAAACAAATCCGGCCTTCGGGGCGGGCCGGCGCAAAGCCATATTAACCCTTATTGGGCGACGCGCCCGCGATGATCCAGAAAAGGCGGATTAGAAGTCCCCGCCAGCGTCTCCGAGGCTGTCCGTCCGCATTTACGCAACGCAAAGCGACCGCCTGAACTGATGCCATTCCACCACAGAACCAACCACCTGTGATTTTGCCGCATTCCTTTCCGGCCGCTCTTTGTCAAATACAGAGTTCGATTAGTCTTCATACTATCAGGTGGTTGCAAAACAAAAAGCGCACTTCATGCGCAAGTTTAGCATTGCCGCGTAAGGATTTCTTCACAAATCTGAATCGTTTCCGTCACCCAAGTGTCATTCGAGACGATTAACGGGGTCCGCAGCGGGCGGCGCGTGGGGCGTCGTCGCTGAGATCGCGTTTGTGCCTTTCATCCTTTCGGGGGTCTTCTGATGACGTTTACTCGAAATTTTCGATCGATTTTGCTTGCCTGCAATGCAGCTTTGATGCTGGCCGCCTGTACTCAGGGCGAAGAGATAGCCTCGCCCGGCGCCACTAATCCGGGAACGCCCCCCGGCGGAGGAGGCGGCGGCGGCGGAGGCGGAGGCGGCGGAACCACCGCCATGTGCCCGACCGGCTTCGCTGAGACCGGCACTTTCGGCAATTTTGTCGGCTGCAGACTGACAGGCGTTCTGACTTCCGATTTGACTTTGCCCTTTGTCGAGGGCGTCGCATATCAGATTGACGGTCGCGTCGATGTCGGCGTTGATACCGGTCTTGCCGGCGCCGCGCCGGGCGGAAACCCGGTTGACCTGACGATTGAGCCAGGCGTTGTGCTCTTCGGCTCCGGCGGGGCCGACTATCTTGTCGTCAATCGCGGTTCGCGCATCATCGCGGATGGCGAGGAAAACAACCCGATCATCTTTACCAGCCAGAACGATCTTGCACGCCAGGCTGACAGCGATCCTTCGAACGACAAGGGCGAAGCGCAAAACAGCGAATGGGGCGGTCTTGTGCTGCTCGGCCAAGCGCCGATCAATGAGTGCAACACCGGTTCCGTGGGCGTCGACTGCGAGAACATCATCGAAGGCGTGACCAACCCTGACGCCATTTTCGGCGGCAACGACACGATGGATGACAGCGGTATTTTACGTTACATCCAGGTGCGATTCGCCGGGTTCGACATCGACGGCAACGGAAACGAGTTGAACGGCATCTCCTTCGGCGGGGTCGGCAACACGACGACGCTCGAATTCATTCAAGTGCACAACAATCTGGACGACGGCGTCGAGTTCTTCGGCGGCACGGTTGACGCCAGGTACCTTGTGCTGACCGGCAATTTCGACGACTCCATCGACACCGATCTCGGCTGGACCGGCAGAGTGCAATTTGCGGTCGTCGCACAGCGGGACGACGCTTCCGAACAAGGCGACAACGCCTTCGAAATGAGCGGCGACACCAATCCGCATTTCGCCAACGTGACGATCGTCGGCGGCGGCAACAACGCTTTCCGCATCAACTCCGGCCATATCGGCCAGTTTGATAACTTCGTTGTTTCATACGACAATCCTTGCTTTAACTGGGAAGCTTCCGCAGGCGACGGCAATCCAAGCGCCTTTGGCGGAGCCGGCAGTGATCCGTCGTATCGCTCATCCCTATTCGACTGCACGGCGCTGACCAACGACATGCCGGACACACCGGCGGCGGTTGGCTCTGTCGGCGCTGATGGGAACAACGTCATTGGCGCGAGCTCGTTGATGGGCGCGTTCCTGCCGGGCCCCAACGAATTGGCCGTGATGCCGGTCGATTTTTCCGGCGATCCGTTCTTCGAGGACGTCGGCTATATCGGCGCCTTTGGACCGACTGAAACGGAAACCAACAACTGGGCCACGGGCTGGACGTTCGCGCTCTTCCCGGATCCCGAGTGTCCGTTCCATCCCAATATTGCTCAACTTGCTCCTAAGAACGGCGTAAACGTTTGCGGCCTTTCCGGCGTCGTGCAGACCGACCTGGAGCTGACCCGCGGCAATTTTTATGAAATCCTCGGGCGCGTCGATGTCGGCATCGATGACGGCCTTGCCGGCGGCATGGGCACGACGGCTGATCTCTCTATAGAGCCCGGCGTCACGCTGTTCGGCGACGGCGGCGCTGATTACATCGTCGTTCAGCGCGGTTCGCGCATGCTGGCGGACGGCACGGCGAATAACCCGATCATCTTTACGTCGGAAGCCGATGTCGACGGCACGGGCTCCGCCATGGAGCGCCTTGTCGCCAACTCCGAATGGGGCGGCCTCGTCCTTCTCGGCCAGGCGCCGATCAACGAATGCAACACCGGCTCGGTGGGCGTTGACTGCGAAAACATCGTCGAAGGCGTGACCAACCCCGACGCCATCTTCGGCGGCAATCAAACAGGCGACGACAGCGGCGTGTTGCGGTACGTACAGGTGAAGTACGCCGGTTTTGACATTGACGGCAACGGCAATGAGCTCAACGGCATCTCCTTCGCCGGCGTCGGCGACACGACGGTTGTCGACCACCTTCAGGTTCACAACAATCTGGATGACGGCGTTGAGTTTTTCGGCGGCACGGTCAATGTCAGTCACGTTGTCCTGACCGGCAATTTCGACGACTCCATGGACACCGACCTCGGCTGGGTCGGCGCGGCCCAATATGTCCTCATCATTCAGCGCGACGACGCCACCGAGCAAGGCGACAACGCGTTTGAGATGAGCGGCGTCACCAATCCGAATATTGCCAACTTCACTGTTGTTGGCGGCGGCAATAACGCCTTCCGGATCAACTCCGGGCATATCGGCCGCTTCTTCAACGGCGTCGTCGCCTACGCGTCCAATCCCTGCTTCCGTTGGGAAGCATCTGCGGGCGACGGCAATCCGAACGCCTATGGGGGCGTCGGCAACGATCCGTCATTCGACTCCGTCCTGTTCGATTGCACGGCTTTGACCAATGACATGCCGGACACCCCTGCGGCGGTCGGAGCCGTCAACACTGGCTCCAACAACACGACGAACGTTTCGAACACGTTGGTGAATACGTTCGTGAATGGGACGGCCGAATCATCGGCGACTGAATTCCAGACGATGCTTTCGTCCATCGATCCGTTTTTTGAGGACACGGATTACATCGGCGCCGTTGAGGATCTGAGCGACACCTGGTGGCAGGGTTGGACCTGCAGCTTGGAAAACGATCCTTGCTAGTTCGTGAACGGGCGGCGGTCTTGAAAAGGCTCGCCGCCCTTCATTCCTTCGCAGATTCATTAAGGTTGATGTCATGAAGTCCTCTTTATCTCTCTCAGGCATGCTCCTGGCGACGACAATGTTGATTGCGCCGACATTGGCGAACGCCCAGGACGCTGACCAGCCTGCCGCAACGACACTTACGATCACCGATCAAATCATCGTCCGCGGGCGCAATATTCCCGAGCCGCAACGAGCAACGTCCCAAGTCGCAACATTCCTTTCTCCCGACGACCTGGAGCGCACGGGAGACTCCACCGCCGCAGAAGCATTGAAACGTCTAAGCGGTCTCAGCGTCGTCGGCGGCAAATTCGCTTTCGTTCGCGGTCTGGGCGATCGCTACTCATCCGCCCGGCTGAACGGTTCCGCCCTGCCCAGCCCTGAACCGCTGCGCAGAACGGTGCCGCTGGATTTGTTCCCTTCCAACGTCCTTCAGGGCGCGACCGTCCAGAAGACCTTTTCGCCGAACTATCCGGGCGAATTCGGCGGCGGCATCATCGATCTTCAAACCCTGCGCGATCCGGGTGAAGGGTATTTGAAAGTCAAGCTCGGCGTCGGCATGAATACCCAGACCACCGCGAAATCAGGCATTTTCGTCAATGGCGGCGATCTCGACTGGCTCGGCTATGACGATGGCCTGCGCGATATTCCCGACGCTCTGCAGGACGTGATCGACTCCGGCGTATTCTTGACCGATCTTGATCCCGCGCAGCGTGAGGTGATCGGGGAAAGCCTCGTCAACTCGCCCCTGCTGGTTCTTCAAGAAGGCTCCCTCGGGCCGAATTTTGAAGGCGTTATCGACGGCGGAAAGACTTGGGATCTCGACAGCGGCGTGACTCTCGGCCTTGTCGGCGTCGCCGGCTACAATCAAGACTGGAGAACCGAAAACTCAGTACGTCAGTTCGTCGACGACAACACGCTCGGCGCAGACTACGATACGACGGAAACGAGTCTCGACGTCACCGTCAACGGTCTTCTGTCCGGTTCCGTCGCCTGGGACCGCAACGTCATTCAAGCCACGGCGCTTTATATTCACTCGACGCGCAAAGAAGCCCAGATCGACGAGGGCTTTAACTTCAATGCGCCGAATGTCGGCGGCAATCAGGACATCCGCATCGAATCCAACTCCTGGCTTGAGCGCCAGCTGTGGATGGGTCAGTTAGTCGGCGAGCACGGGTTAGGCAATTTCGACATCGACTGGCGCGCCGCGTTTGCGCGATCGACGCGGGACTCGCCATACGAGCAAAGCCTCCAGCGCAACCTGGATGCAGACGGCGTTCCGCTTTTCACAGGACAAGGCGCGCGTCGGGCCATCAACTTTTCCGACCTTACCGACGACAATTTCAGCGGCGGAATCGACATCGCGTACAATGTGCCTTTCTCGGGACCGCGTGAAGCGACGTTGTCGATCGGCTATGAATATGTCGACAATGAACGGGAATTCAACAACAACGGGTTCTTCTTCGACGGCGGCTTCGGACCGCCGCTTGATGTCGCCATGGCGCGGCCCGATTTCTTGTTCTCGCCCGACAATATTGATCCCGCCCGATTTGAATTGCGGGACGCGATCGGCCAGGGCGCGGATTCTTACACTGGCGACCTTAGGGTTCACGCCGCCTACTTCCTCGCGGACGCGGAGCTGATCCCCACGCTCCGCACGACCGTAGGCGTTCGGTACGAAACGGCTGACGAAGCGGTCAACACATTCGACCGCTTCGGTGGAACGGGCCTGGTCAATCCCAGCCTTAGCAATGAATATTGGCTGCCTTCTGCGACCGTTACGTGGAACTTTGCGAACGACATGCAGTTCCGCGTAGGCTATTCGCACACGATCGCCCGTCCGCAATTTCGCGAATTGGCGCCGTCTCAATTCGTGGATCCGGATACGGATCGCACGTTCCGGGGCAACGGCTTCCTTATAGACAGCGAGTTCAGGAACTATGACGCCCGGTATGAGTATTATTTGGGCAGAAACCAGTTCATCACGGTCGGCGGTTTCTATAAGGACATCAAAAATCCGATCGAAGAGATCACGTTCTCTCCGACCAACTTCCGGTTCATCACAACCTTCATCAATTCGCCGAAGGCGGAGCTTTACGGCGGCGAATTCGAATACCGCACGCGTTTCGCGCTTCCGGTGAATGACTGGTTCGACCGTCGCGAATGGTTGTTCTCCGTCAATTACACCTTTACCGAGTCGGAAATCTCAGCCTCTGCTGACGACATCGTCTTTAATCCGTTCGCCACCACGCCGACGCCGTTGAGTCCCACCTTCATTGAGCGGCTTGACGGCGAACCCCTGCAGGGCACGCCGAAACATATCGTCAACGCCCAGTTCGGCTGGGAAGGCGACAATGATCAACTCACCGTCCTTATTGGATGGGTGAGCGAACGCATCCTGCAGCGCGGCGACTTCGGTGAAGGCGGCGGCGGCTTGCCGAACGTGATCGAACATCCCGGGATCCAGTTGGATCTCACCTATCGCGTCGATGTTGAAATCCAGGGCGTCGACTTCACGATCGGTCTAAACGCCCGAAACTTGCTCGGCACGGAGCATAATGAATTCCAGGTGAGCGACCTCGGCCAAACCCCGTTCCAACTTTATGAAGTTGGCCGCAGTTTGTCGGCGAGTTTGACCGCCAATTTCTAGACTTGCCGGTGTAATGCGTAACGGCGCGCCGTCTGCTGTCATGGCAGGCGGCGCGTCTTTCTTTTAGAGCGGCGCGGCCTGCGACAGCGCTTGCGCCGCCCGGACAATGTCATCGGGCGTATTGATATTCATCAGGCAGTTCGCCTGCGGAAAGATTACCCGCCGCGCGTTAAGGCGCCGCGCAAGCGCGCGAAGCGCAAGCCCCTGCCCGGCGGGCGCGCTCTTGAGCGCTTCTTGCAGTCGATCAACCCGCCAATAGGCGAATGTCGGATGGTCCTGCTCTGCGTCACAGGCGACGGCGCACGCGCCCTTAGCGGCGAGTCGGGCGTAAAGGTCCGAAGGCAGAAACGGCCCGTCGACAGGCGCTGTCGCAAATCCATGGACGTCAGCGCGTCGTTCAGCCAGCCAGCGCGCAACCGCCCACAGACCCGCCGCCGGGCCGGCCGGCCCGTCAGGAAGGTCGGCGACGGTCTTCAGCCCGGTCCCATAATCTTTCGCGCCAGCAATCAGCAATTCGTCAACCTGCGGCGCAAGACGCGCAATGACGCGGTCGATCAGCCTGACGCCGCCAAGTTCGGTCAGCGCCTTGTCGGCGCCGCCCAGTCGGCGCGCTTTGCCGCCCGCGAGAATGACCGCAATCCGCTGCGGCTTTGCTGGCATATTCTCCTCAGTCATCGCCGGCATCGACGTAAGCCGTTCTTTCTAACGCAGCCAAACCAGTTCAACGGCGTCGCCGACTGCTGCGGCCGGCGCATGGACGGGCCGTTTGATCAGCGCGTTCGCAGTCCGGAAAGGCGACAACAGGGAACTGTCCTGGTCGGCGGCGGGCGTTGCGCGCCAAACTCCGCCATCCTGCCGCACTTTGGCTCTTAGATAAGCTTCCCGCGCGCCGTTCGCAGCCAAGGGTCGGACGAGCACGCCGTTGACTGTCGGCGCTTTTGTCGGCGCTTTTCCCGCCTCCCCGCCAGCCAGACGCCGCAACAGCGGCCGGACGAAGAGCGTCAGCGTAACGATCGCCGAAGCGGGATTGCCCGGCAATCCGACGACGCGCGTCGCGCCGAGCCGTCCGAACCAGGTAGGCTTGCCCGGCTTGACGGCGACTTTTTCGAACCCGAGTTCGCCGCCAGCGCAGGCGAAAGCCGACTTCACGCAATCATAATCGCCGACCGATGCGCCGCCGACCGGCACGGCGATATCGGCGCGCTTGGCCTTTTCAAAAAACCCGGCGATGGCTTTTTCATCATCCGGCGCACAGCCAAGATAGGCCGCCTTGCCGCCCCAGCGCTCAATCATGGCGCACAAAGCGTAATGATTGGAATTGATAATTTTTCCTGCGCCAACGGTCGCGCCGGGTTCTACGAGTTCATCGCCATTTGAAAACAACGCCACGACCGGACGACGAAACACCTGGAGTTCTGCAACATTGGCCGCCGCCAGGATCGCGCCGTCAATCTCGTGAAGCGTTTCGCCGGCCGTAACGAGCGTGTCCCCTTTTTTAAAGTCGCTGCCGGCGGCGCGAATATTGCGCGGTTTTTCCTGGCGTGCATTGATGGCGATCTCATCGCCGTCGCGCGTAACCTCTTCCTGAATGACCACATGATCGGCCCCGTCGGGCACGACGCCGCCGGTGAAGATGCGCACCGCCTCGCCCTTACCCACCGCGCCCTCGAAGGTTGCGCCCGCCGGCGCTTCGCCGATGACCGCCAAGCGGACGCCCGGCTTTGCGTCTTTAAAGCGCACGGCGTAGCCGTCCATGGCCGAGGCGCTGAAAGGCGGCTGGGTCAGTTGCGCTTTAACATGCGCCGCCGCTATGCGCCCCGCCAGCCCACCCAGCCCGACGGATTCGGCGCCAAGCGGTTCGGCGCCGTTCAAAATAACGGCGACAGCTTCATCAACGCTGAGCATCACCATTGCCGTCAACCTTCGCGGCGAAAGACGCCGGATTGTCCGCCGGATTTTTCAAGCAGCATAATGTTTTCGATCACGATGGCCTTATCGATCGCTTTGGCCATATCGTAAATCGTCAGGCACGCGGTCGCCGCCGCGGTCAACGCTTCCATTTCAACGCCGGTCTTGCCTGTCGTCTTGACTTGCGCCGTTACGACAAAGGCGGACGCTTCATCGTCCGGTTCGACTTTCAATTCAACGCCGCTAAGCGGCAGCGGATGGCATAGCGGGATAAGATCTGCGGTGCGTTTCGCGCCCATGACGCCGGCGAGTTCGGCGATGTTCCGTATGTCCCCTTTTTTGCTTCCGCGCTCGCGAATGACCGCATAGGCCTTCGGCGAAAACGCGACCCGTCCCTGCGCGACCGCGCGCCGTTCGGTCGTTTCTTTGTCCGATATGTCAACCATGCGCGGACGGCCGGCGTCGTCGAAATGGGAAAGATCTTTGGTCACGGTTGCGCCGTTACGTTTCCATCAGCCGCGGCATCAGTTCCACAAGATTGCATGGCCGATGACGGGAATCGAGCTGGTGGGAAATCACCTTGTCCCAGCCATCCTTAACCGCGCCGTTCGATCCCGGCAGAGCGAAGATGAACGTGCCTTGAGCAACGCCCGCGACCGCCCGAGACTGCAGGGTTGAAAGGCCGACGCTTTGAAAACTCACCTGATGAAAGATCACCGAAAATCCCTCTATCTCCTTGTCAAACAGGGGTTTTAGCGCCTCGGGCGTAACGTCTCGGCCGGTCAGGCCCGTGCCGCCGGTGGTGATGACGGCGTCGATTTCCGGATCCTTGATCCAGGCGGAAACCGCCGCGGAAATCGCTTCGCGATCGTCGCTTACAAGATCGCGCGACGCCAGAACGTGCCCCGCCGCTTCGATCCGCTGGGCGAGAATGTCGCCGGACGTATCGGTCGCCGGCGTGCGGCTGTCCGTCACCGTCAATACGGCGATGCGCACGGGTTGGAATTTTAGCGACTCATTGATGCCGTGCATTCAAGACTCCTGCTTCCAGCGACCCGCATCGCGGTAATCCTCATCGCGCGGTTCGATCCATTTCTCGCCGCTTGTTCGGATTTCTTTTTTCCAGAACAACGCTTTCGTTTTAAGATAGTCCATCAGAAAATTCGCCGCATCGAATGCGTCGCGCCGATGCGCGGCGCTGGCGCAGACCAGCACGATCGGCTCGCCCGGTTCAAGCCGGCCCACGCGATGAATGATCAATGGCGCGTCAATCTTCCAACGGCGCCGCGCTTCGTCCGCAATCTCTGCAATCGACGCTTCGGTGACGCCGGCATAATGTTCAAGATAAAGCGCCTTGACTGGATCGGCGCCGTCTTCGCCCCGCACCTTGCCGAGAAAGCTGACGACCGCGCCGGCGCCCGCCGCCCTGCGTTCGAAGGCGCTGAACTCCTCGCCGGGATCGAAGGATTGTTCGCTGACGCGGATCATCGGCTTATCCGCCGCTCGCCGGCGGCAGGAAAGCGATTTCATCGCTGTCGGAAATCGCCGCATCGCGCGCAGCCATTTTTTCATTCACGGCGATGCGCACGGACGGTTCGTTGAGCGCCTCACCCAGCGCCTGATCCGCCGCCGTCAGGACATTGATTAGACTTGATATTTCGCGACAGCCGGCAGGCAGGCCGAAGTCCTTCACGCGCCCGCCGGCAAGATCGCTCAGTCTGCCGAAAAAAAGAAGTCGCGCCATCGTTAACCGCCCGTCGCCGACATGTGTCGCGCCACTGCCGGGGCTGCGCCGGGCGCGTCGATGTCGAACGCGTGGCGTTCGGGCTTGCCTCGCATGGCGCGATCGAGCGCTTCATGAAGCGCCCTATCCGGCTCGTCGCCGCGCAGCGCGGCGCGCAAATCGATCCGGTCTTCCCTGCCGAGACACATGTAGATCTGACCGGTGCAGGTCACGCGCACCCGGTTGCAGCCGGCGCAAAAATTATTGGTCAGCGGCGTGATGAAGCCGAGAACGCCGCCGGTTTCCTCTACGCGCACATAACGCGCCGGACCGCCGGTTCGTTGCGCCATGGGCGTAAGCGTCCAGCGCGTTTCCAAATCGTCGCGCACCTGCGTCAGCGGAAGGTACTGATCGAACCGGTCTTCTTCGATCTCGCCCAGGGGCATGACTTCGATGAGCGTGACGTCCATGCCGCGGCCATGGGCCCATTCGATCATCGGCGCGATGTCGTTCTGGTTGAAATCTTTCAGCGCCACCATGTTGATTTTGACTTTGAGCCCGACGTCCTGCGCCGCATCGACGCCCGCCAATACTTGCGATAAGGCACGCCGCCTCGTAAGGCGCGCGAACTTATCTTCATCGCGCGTATCGAGCGAGATATTCACCCGCCGGACGCCGGCAAGTTTGAGGTCCGCTGCGTATTTCGCCAGCTGAGTCGCGTTGGTCGTCAGGGTTAACTCCTCGAGTCCGTCGCCAAGACGCGCCCCAAGGCGTTCGAATAACGTCATGACGTTGCGCCGGACCAGCGGTTCGCCGCCGGTGATGCGGATCTTGTTGACGCCGCGGTCGATAAAAGCGGCCGCAACGCTTTCGAGTTCCTCAAGGCTTAGAACCTCCCGCTTGGGCAGGAACGTCATGTCCTCGGCCATGCAATAGGCGCAGCGCAAATCGCAGCGATCGGTCACCGACAGACGCAGATAGGTGATTTTCCGCCCAAAGGCGTCGATCAGCGCGCGGTCGTTCATGCTATCCGTAAACATTGCACCCATAGAATAGCTGAACTAGCGCACCGCAACAAACGCCCCGCCTTCGCGGCAATAAAGGGCGATATTGGCTTCCTTGGCTTTTCGGACGGCGAACGCGGTGGGCGCGGAAATGGCGGCGACGGCGGTCACGCCAAGGCGCGCGGCCTTTTCAATGATTTCATAAGAGCACCGGCTCGACATCATGACAAAGCCCGCCGTCATATCGGCGCCTTTGCGCGCTAACGCGCCGAGCAGCTTGTCGAGGGCGTTATGGCGGCCCACGTCCTCGCGGACGCATAAAATCTCGCCTTTCAGACTGACCCAGGCCGCGCCATGGACCGTATGCGTTTTATTGTTGAGCGGCTGATGGTCCCGGAAGGCGTCAAGGGCGCGCCTGAGCGCAGCATCGGACACGGCCGTTTTCGTTTTGCGGACCCGCGGCAAGGTTTCGAAAAACGTTTCCGCATTCTCCAATCCGCAAACGCCGCAGCCGGCGCGGCCCACAAGATTGCGCCGCTGCTGGCGGATATCGAGGCGTTCAAGACGCGCCGGATCAATTTTGATATGCAGTTCCGCGCCGCGCTCGCTCAGATGAATATCGACGGCGCTAATTTCAAAAAGCGCGTCGACGACCCGTTCGGTCATTGAAAAGCCCACGGCGAAATCATCGAGGTCGACGGGCGTCGCCAGCATCACCGCATAGTTGCGTCCGTTATAGACGAACGCGACCGGGGTCTCCTCGGGCACGCGCCATTTCGCGTCATCGCCGACGTTTATGGCATGGTCCGTCGCCAGCGCGTCGCCATGGAAATAAAAGTCCGGCGCGTTATTCGGCGGGTTCATGTACGCCGCGATCGAGAATGCGCCGAAGGGCCGGCGTCATCGCTTCGTATTCTTCCTGCCAACTCGACTTGTGGTTGGCGGGCGCGACTTCAACGGCCGTGACCTTATATTCCGGACAGCTTGTCGCCCAGTCGGCGTTTTCCGTCGTCACCACATTAAGCCCCGTCTCGGGGTGATGGAAGGTGGTGTAAACGACGCCGGGCGTCATGCGCTCGGCGATTTTCGCGCGCAGCGCGATCTCGCCCTTGCGGCTTCTGACCGACACCCAGTGGCCGTCGCGCACGCCCCGCGTCTCGGCGTCGGCGGGATGGATCTCCAGAAGATCTTCTTCCGCCCACTGCTGGTTTTCGGTGCGGCGGGTCTGCGCACCCACATTGTACTGGGCGAGGATGCGCCCGGTCGTCAGAATGAGCGGAAACTTACGGCTTGTTCGTTCCGTCGTCGGAACATATTCGGTCGGAATAAACCTGCCCTTGCCGCGCACGAACTCGTCCACATACATAATCGGCGTGCCTTCGGGCGCCTTATCATTGCACGGCCATTGAACGCTGCCTTTTTCGTCGAGCATCTTGTGCGAGACGCCCGCAAAGGTCGGCGTCAGCGCGGCGATTTCGTCCATGATGTCTGAAGCCGACTGGAAGTTCATCTGCTCGCAACCGAGCGCATTGGCAAGTTCCTGGGTAACGCGCCACTCGTCCATGCCGGTCGCCGGGCGCATGGCGGGGCGCACGCGGTTGATGCGCCGTTCGGCGTTGATGAAGCAACCGTCCTTTTCCAAAAACGACGTCCCCGGCAGGAAGACATGAGCAAAGCGCGCCGTCTCGTTGAGAAAGAGGTCCTGCACGATCAGGATCTCAAGCGCTTTGAGGGCTTCCTCCACATGCTGCGTATTCGGATCGGACTGGGCGACGTCTTCGCCCTGGACGTAAAGCCCCTTAAACGTTCCCGCACAGGCTTCATCGAACATGTTGGGAATGCGGAAGCCGGGTTCGGGGTCCTGCGTGCGTCCCCAGGCCGCTTCGAACGCAGCGCGCACGGCGTCGTCGGAAACCGGACGATAACCGGAATATTCGTGGGGGAAAGAGCCCATGTCGCAGGAGCCCTGGACGTTATTCTGACCGCGCAGCGGATTTACGCCGACGCCGCGCCGGCCGATATTGCCCGTGGCCATGGCGAGATTGGCGAGCCCCATGACCATGGTCGAGCCCTGGCTGTGCTCGGTCACGCCAAGGCCGTAATAGATCGCCGAATTGCCGCCCGTCGCATAGAGCCGCGCCGCCGCGCGAAGATCCTCGGCGCAAACGCCGGCGATTTTTGCAATTTCCTCCGGCGAATTCTCTTCACCTTTGATAAAGTCGAGCCATTCGCGGAACGACTCAAGATCGCAGCGCTCGTTGACGAACGTTTCGTCGATCAGCCCTTCGATCGCCGCCACATGTGCAAACGCGTTGATCAGCGCCACATTCGTGCCCGGCAGGAGCGGCAGGTGATAATCGGCCTTAATATGCGGCGTGCGGACGAGATCGATGGCGCGGGGATCGACGACGATGAGTCTCGCGCCTTCGCGCAGGCGCCGCTTCATCTGCGAGGCGAACACCGGATGGGCGTCTGTGGGATTGGCGCCGATAACCATGATCACGTCGGCCTCTTCGACGCTGTCGAAATCCTGGGTGCCGGCGGAAGTCCCGTAGGTTTGTTTAAGGCCATAGCCGGTGGGCGAATGACAGACCCGGGCGCAGGTGTCGATATTGTTGTTGCCGAAAGCCGCGCGGGTCATTTTCACGACCGCCCAGACTTCCTCGATCGTGCAGCGTGACGATGAAATCGCGCCGATCGATTTGCGCCCGTGTTTGGCCTGGGTTTCCCTAAGGCGCTTGGCGGCGAAGGCGATCGCCTCATCCCAGCTGGTTTCGCGCCAGGGATCGGTAATGGCCTCCCGGATCATCGGCCGGGTGATGCGATCCTTATGGGTGGCGTAGCCCCAGGCGAAACGACCCTTGACGCAGGCGTGGCCGTGATTGGCCTTGCCGTCCTTGTGCGGCGTCATGCGAACGACTTGATCGCCTTTAAGCTCGGCCTTTAACGAACAGCCAACGCCGCAATAGGCGCAGGTGGTCAGTACGGTGCGATCGGGCACGCCGTGTTCGACAACGGTTTTTTCCTGCAACGTCGCGGTCGGGCAAGCCTCAACGCACGCCCCGCAGGAAACGCATTCGGAATCGAAGAAATCAGCGCCGCCGACGGCGACTTTCGATGCAAAACCGCGCCCGTCGATGGTCAGCGCCAACGTGCCCTGCACTTCGTCGCAGGCCCGCACGCAGCGCGAGCAGACAATACATTTGGAGGGATCAAATTCGAAATAGGGATTGCTGAGATCTTTTTCTGCGCTCAGATGATTGGCGCCGTCATAGCCGTAGCGCACTTCCCTGAGCCCCACGGCGCCGGCCATGTCCTGCAATTCGCAATCGCCATTGTCGGAACAGGTCAGGCAGTCGAGGGGATGGTCAGAGATGTAAAGCTCCATGACGCCCCGGCGCAGCGCGGCAAGCCTTGGCGTTTCCGTCCGGATTTTCATGCCGTCTTCGACGAGCGTGGTGCAGGACGCGGGCGTTCCCTTGCGCCCTTCGATCTCAACCAGGCACAGCCGGCACGAGCCGAAGGATTTAAGAACATCAGTGGCGCAAAGTTTGGGAATCGATATCCCCGCCTTTGCGGCGGCGCGCATAATGCTGGCGCCTTCCTCGACATCGACGGGAAAACCGTCGACTTCGACCGTCACCTGCCGATCCGTCTTCGGCCGCGGCGTTCCAAGATCTTTTTCTTTCAAGAGCGCCATAAAGTACTCCCGACTGTCAGCGCGTTTCTTGCGCGGTTGCGCCGAAATCCTCGGGAAATTTGCGCAGCGCGCTCAACACCGGCCTGGGCGTCAATCCGCCCATGCCGCAAAGCGACGTCTCGGTCATAAGGTCGCACAAATCCTCTAGGATTTTCAAGTTCTTCTCGGTTTCAGCGCCGGCGATAATTTTATCGATCGTCTCCTTGCCGCGCACCGAACCGAGCCGACAGGGCGTGCACTTGCCGCAGGATTCGATTTCGCAGAACTCCATGGAAAAGCGCGCCTGGCGCGCCATGTCGACGCTGTCGTTAAAGACCACAACGCCGCCATGGCCGAGCATCGCGTCGGCCGCATCGAGGGCTTCATAATCCATCGGCAGATCGAAATCGGCTTGGTCAAGAAAGGCGCCCAGCGGTCCGCCGGCCTGCACTGCGCGCACCGGCCGGCCGCTGCGCGTTCCGCCGCCGAAATCCTCGATCAGTTCGCGCAAGGTGACGCCGAAGGCGAGTTCGATGAGACCGCCGCGGGCAATGTCGCCGGCAAGCTGAAACGGCTGCGTGCCGCGCGAGCGCCCGGCGCCGAAATTCCGGTAGTATTCTCCGCCCTTAGCGAGAATGGTCGGCGCGGCGGCGAGCGTGAGCACATTGTTGACGATGGTCGGTTTGCCGAAGAGGCCGCGCACCGCCGGGATCGGCGGGCGAAACCGCACTTCGCCGCGCTTGCCTTCAAGGCTCTCCAGCATCGACGTCTCTTCGCCGCAGATATAAGCGCCGGCGCCGACGCGAATGTGAATGTCGAAACGCTGGCCGGAGCCGTCGATGTCTTCGCCCAACAGACCGGCTTTGCGCCAGATTTCCACCGCCGCGCGCATCGTCTTGATCGCTTGGGGATATTCCGAGCGCAAATAGACATAGCCCGTCTCGGCGCCGACGGCCCGGCCGGCGATGACCATGCCCTCGATAAGGCAAAACGGGTCGCCCTCCATCAGCATGCGGTCGGCGAATGTGCCGCTGTCGCCTTCATCGGCGTTGCAGCAGATATATTTCGCGTCGGCCTGAGTGTTGAGCGCGGTCTCCCATTTGATTCCGGCGGGAAAGGCGGCGCCGCCGCGCCCGCGCAGGCCGGACGTCTTGACGGTTTCGACAATTTCCGCCGGCGTCAGCTTGTGCGCGCGGCGCAGACCCTCAAGCCCGCCATGGGCTTCGTAATCGGCAAGGTCCAAAGGATCGATGACGCCGCAGCGGGCAAAGGTCAGGCGCTGCTGCTTGGCGAAATAGGGAATGTCTTCAACAGGCCCGTGTCGCAGCGCGTGATCGCCGCCGGAAAGAAAATCCGCGTCGAACAAGTCTTTCACGTCTTTTGCGCGCACCGGCCCGTAGGCGATGCGGCCCGCGTCCGTCGTCACTTCGACCAGAGGCTCGAGCCAGCACATGCCGCGCGATCCGTTGCGCACAATGTTTACGGCGCCGCCGCGCGCTTTTGCTTCGTTCGCGATGGCGAAAGCGACGTCGTCCGCGCCCATGGACAAGGCGGCGGCGTCGCCGGGAACGAAGACTTTGATCGCCCTCTCGCTCACAGACTGCTGCGTGAATGTCTCCCGCGGCTGGGCGAGCGCATCCAGACGTTCGGGCGTCACGCTCCCATGCAGATCCTCGCCGACCAACGCCGCAGGCCCCAGCGCGCAGTCGCCAAGACAGTAAACCGCATCAAGCTCAACCGGCGCGCCGGGATTGCGCTCGCCGATCTTCACGCCGAATTTTTCTTCCGCGCGCCGCACCAGTTCTTCCGCGCCGTTCGCTTGACAGGCTTCGCCCCGGCAGATCTTGATGGTCTTGCCGGCCGGCGGCTCACGGCGGAAATCGTGATAAAAGCTAATCACGCCGCGCACGTCCGCACGCGTAATGTTCAGCGCGTCTGCGATGGTCGCCAGCGCGGCGTCCGACACATAACCGTCGCTGTCATGAACCTCGTGCAGGATTTCAATAAGCGCTTCGGGACGATCATCATGGCGGGCGCATATTTGGCGAATGGGCGCTCCTTGTGTCTTGTCGATCAACGTCGTCATCTTCGCTCCCGCCGACGCTTTGGCGTTATCGGGAATATAACGGATATTTCGGCGCCCCGCGATGCGCCCGCAAGCCGCGATCGCTTCGTTTTCCAATCCTCAGCGGTGACAATTTGGCCTATTTCGCCCGTCATTTCATGGCCAGAATAGGTTGAACGGCGCAGGAAATTGTTGCAGCAACAAGCCCGCGTCGCAGATCCGGCGCAAGAAACGGAGCGTCGATGAGCAAGGCGACGATTATTGACGGCAAGGCGGTCGCCGCCCGCGTGACGGACAGCGTCGCCGAGGCGACGCAAGCATTCGTCAGCGAAACCGGCATTACCCCCTGTCTTGCGGTGGTGATCGTCGGCGAGGACCCGGCCAGCGCCGTCTATGTCCGCAACAAGGGACGCATGGCGGAAAAGGTCGGCTTCCGGTCGCTGCGGCAGACCCTGCCCGCGGATACGCCCGAGACCGATTTGATCGCCCTGATCCAAGAATGGAACGCGGATCCTTCGATTAACGCCATCCTGGTTCAGCTTCCCCTGCCCGATCATATCGACGACTCGAAGATCATCGAGCTGATCGCGCCGGAAAAAGACGTAGACGGCTTTCACCCGGTCAATGTGGGCCGGCTCGGCGCCGGTCGGTTTGGCAACGCGCTGATCCCCTGCACGCCGGCAGGCTGCGTATTGCTCGCCAAATCCGCGCTGGGCGACGATCTTACAGGCCTCAACGTCGTTATTGTCGGCCGCTCGAACATTGTCGGCAAACCCGCGGCGCAGCTTTTCCTTAAAGAGCATTGCACCGTCACGATCGCGCATAGCCGCACCAAAGATCTCGCCGCCGTCATCGGCGGCGCGGACATCATAGTCGCGGCGGTAGGACGGCCGAAAATGATCGAAGGCAGTTGGCTCAAACAAGGCGCGACCGTCATCGACGTGGGCATCAACCGCATTCCCGCCCCGGAAAAAGGGGAAGGCAAAACCCGGCTCGTCGGCGATGTGGACTTCGACGCCGCCAGCGACATCGCCGGCGCGATCACCCCGGTCCCCGGCGGCGTCGGCCCCATGACCATCGCCATGCTGATGGCGAATACGCTGACCGCGACGCGCCGCCAGCATGGGCTCGCCGACATCGCCATCGCGCCCAAATGATACGGAGAGATCATGTCTGACGTCATGCAGTTCGAAGTCGAAAACGGCGTCGGGATCGTCACGATCGATAATCCGCCGGTCAACGCGCTCAGCCAGAAAGTGCGCCAGGCGATCCTGGACGGATTTGAAAAGGCCTGGGCCCGCGACGACGTGAAAGCGATTGTCGTGATCTGCGACGGGCGGACGTTTTTCGCCGGCGCGGATATTTCCGAATTCGGCAAGCCGCCCCTGGCGCCGAGCCTGCCGGACGTGCTTGCAACGATTGAGGACAGCCCAAAGCCGACGGTCGCCGCGCTGCATGGCACGGCGCTGGGCGGCGGGTTTGAACTCGCGCTTCATTGCCATTACCGCATCGCCGTTGCCTCGGCGAAAGTCGGCCTGCCGGAGGTCAATCTCGGTCTCCTGCCGGGCGCCGGCGGCACCCAGCGCCTGCCGCGCGTTGTCGGCGTTGAAACGGCCCTCGATCTGATGACCGGCGGCCGGCCGGTCGGCGCCAGGGACGCGTTCGACCTCGGCGCGATCGACGCCCTTGCCGAAGAAGGCGTGCTGCGTCAGGAAGCGATCGCCTACGCGCAAAAACTGATCGCGGAAAATGCCCCACTGCGGCGCCTTCGCGACCGTGACGACAAGCTCGCGATCCATCGCGGCGATCCGGCGGTCTTTGAAGCGTTTCGCAAAAAGAACGCGCGCCGGTTTCGCGGCTTCAGGGCGCCGGAGGCCATCATCAACGCGGTCGAGGCCGCCGTCGCGCTTTCCTATGAGGACGGCGTAAAACGCGAACGCGAGCTCTTTATGGAGCTCCTGATGAGTTCTGAGTCGGCGGCCCAGCGCTATGTATTTTTCGCTGAGCGCCAGACCGCGAAAATCCCGGACATCTCGCGTGACACGCCGATCCGCGACATCAAGAAAGTCGGCGTCATCGGCGCCGGCACCATGGGCGGCGGCATCACGATGAATTTTCTCAATGTCGGCGTCCCGGTCACGCTGGTCGAACAAAATGAAGATGCGCTCGACCGCGGCCTTGGCGTTATCTGCAAGAACTACGAACGCTCCGCCAAAAAAGGCCGCATGACTGTCGAGGATGTTGAACGGCGCATGGCGCTGATCGAACCGACCACGGACCTTTCCGATCTTGCCGACGTCGATCTCGTCATCGAAGCGGTGTTTGAATCGATGCCGGTCAAGCTGGAGGTTTTCGGAAAACTCGATGGGATCGCCAAGGACGGCGCGATTCTCGCCTCGAACACGTCCTATCTCGATCTTGATCAAATCGCTGAGGCGACCAAGCGGCCGCAGGACGTGATCGGTCTTCATTTCTTCTCGCCCGCAAACGTCATGGCCCTGCTGGAAATCGTGCGCGGCGCAAAAACCGGCAAGGACGTCATTCAAACGGCCATGAAGCTGGCGAAAAAAATCGGCAAGACGCCGGTGCTCGCCGGCGTGTGTCCCGGTTTCATCGCCAACCGCGCCATGCGCCCCCGGGGGGTGGAAGCCGAACGCCTTATGCTTCAGGGCGTCAGCCCCGCCGAAATCGATCGCGTCATCTACGATTACGGATTCGCCATGGGGCCGTTTCAGATGCGCGACCTGGTGGGCCTTGACGTGATCGGCCGCGATTCCAGGGAAAAGACCGTGGCCGGCGAACTCGTCGCCCGCGGCCGTCTCGGCCAGAAACAGGGGGGCGGTTTTTACGATTATGACGAACACCGCAATGCTGCCCTGTCGCCTGTCGCGCTGGAGGTGATCCGGGAAATCGCAGCGGAAAAAGGCGTCGCCCAAGCGCCGGCGGATGACGATGAAATCCTTGCGCGGCTGCTCTATCCGGTGGTCAATGAGGGCGCGAAGATTTTGGATGAAGGCGTCGCCCTGCGCGCCTCCGACATCGATATCGCGCTGATCAAGGGATATGGCTGGCCGGTCTATCGCGGCGGGCCCATGTTCTGGGCGGGAACCGTCGGCCTCGATAAGATTGTCGCGCGCCTCAAGGAATGCGAGGCCCGCTTCGGCGAAGCTTTCGCGCCGGCCCCGCTGCTGGAGCGGCTGGCGAGTGAGGGCAAGACGTTCGCCGAGGTTTGAACTGCCGGTCGAATGAATCCTTCTGGCTGGCTTGCCGGGCGAAGCCTGCGCAGCAGGCGATTTCGGTCCGCCTCCGCTGAAGCTTCGGCGGGACAGCCTCCGCCCGGCGGCAAAGTCGCGATCAATATAATCGTTTCAAATGAGGCTGGCTCGCCGGGCGAAGCATGTGAAAGCCCGCCTTCGCCCTTTAGGCTTCGGCGGGCACTGCTTCGCCTGTATCGCCTCCGCGCGGCTGCGCCACGCGAAGCCGAAGGCGAAGCGTGGTGGAGGGGGTTGGATTCGAACCAACGTACGCTAAGCGGCCAGATTTACAGTCTGGTGGATTTAACCACTCTCCCACCCCTCCACGGGAGCGGCGATGGCGCCGCAAGGCGGGCGAGAAGCGCTGAACGCCGCCCGCCGGGAGAAGGCGGTCTATAGCCGCGCCGATCCGGCTTCGCAACCGGGCCCCTGCGCGCGAAGGCCGCGATTCCCGGTTTCGCCGGGGCGGCAAAACCGCTAGGCCGTCGACGTGGCCAAAACCGTAAAACGCAAGCCCAAAACAAAGCGCGCGTCCAAGGACGCGCCGGCGCGGCTGTGGCTTTACGGCCGTCACGCGGTCGCAGCCGCGCTCGCCAATCCGGCGCGGCGGGTGCGGCGCGTGCTGGCGACCAAAAACGCCGCCGACTGGCTGACGGCGCAGCCTATGCGCAACGATATGGACGCCCGGATCGAAGACGCCAAGCCCGACGCGATCGATCGCGCGCTGGCTCCCGGCGCGGTCCATCAGGGCCTCGCCGCGGAAGTCTTCGATCTGCCCCGCGCGCGCCTTAAAGAAACCTGCGCGCCGGCGCGCGCAGGACGGCCGGTCGTGGTGCTCGATCAGATCACCGATCCGCAAAATATCGGCGCCGTCTTCCGCTGCGCGGCCGCATTCCGCGCCGGCGCCGTGATCGTCCAGGAACGGCGAACGCCGCCGCTCGCCGGGGCTTTGGCCAAGGCGGCGACGGGCGCGGTCGAAACCGTTCCCTGCGTCAAGGTCGTGAATATCGCCCGCGCCATAGAAGCGCTTCAAGGCCTTGGCTATTTCTGCGCCGGCCTCGCCGGCGAGGCGGACAAGGACATTGCCGACATCCCGAAGGACAAGCCGGTCGCGCTCGTGCTGGGCGCGGAAGGCGCGGGCCTGCGCCGGCTGGTCGCGCAAACGTGCGATGCGCGCCTGCGCATTCCCATTGCGCCGGCGATGGAAAGTCTCAATGTTTCCGCGGCCGCGGCGGTGGCGCTTTATGAGATTGCAAGAAAGTAGAACCACTCCATGACCAACGCGACTTACGAGGGCGGATGCCAATGCGGCGCGGTGCGGTTCGAGGCGGAAGGCGCGCCGAAATTCGTCGCCAATTGTCACTGCCGCTCCTGCCGCAAAGCGACCGGTGCGGCGTTTTCCACCTGGGTCGGCTTTATGGACGAACAGGTTCGCTGGACGAACAATCCGCCTTCGTTTCACGCCAGTTCGCCCGGCGTCAGGCGCGGCTTTTGTTGTCACTGCGGCGCCCCGCTGACATATGCCGGCGAAAAATGGGCCGGCGAAACGCATTTCCTGATCGGCGCGTTCGACGATCCGTATGTCTTTACGCCCGCCGGCGAAGTTTTCACCGAAGACGCCCTTGCCTGGGCGCTGACGCCAAAGGACGAGTAATGGCCCGCGCACAAAAATCCGCCGTCGTCACCGGCGCTTCCACCGGCATCGGCCGGGCGATCGCGCAATCGCTCATCGGCGCCGGCTGGCGCGTCTTCGGCAGCGTACGGAAGGAATCCGACGGCGCGGCGGCGCGCGAAGCGTTGGGCGACAGTTTCACGCCGCTGATCTTCGACGTCACCGACACCGAAGCGATCGCCCGCGGGGCGGAGACGGTGCGCGCCGCGCTTGACGGCCGAACGCTCGCGGGACTCGTCAACAACGCCGGCATCGCTGTGGGCGGACCGCTTCGCTATTTGCCGCTCGAAGAACTCCAGCGGCAAATTGACGTCAATCTTTACGGCGCCCTGCGCGTCACCCAGGCCTTCTTGCCGATGCTCGGCGCAGACAAGACGTTCGCCGGGCCCAAAGGACGCATCGTCAATATGAGTTCGGTCGCGGGCAAAATGGCCGCGCCCTTCATGGGCCCCTACGCCATGTCGAAACACGCCCTTGAAGCGATGTCGGAAAGCCTGCGCCGCGAGCTTTTGCCCCACGGCATAGACGTCGTCATCGTCGGCCCCGGGGCCATCAAAACCCCGATCTGGGCGAAAGCGGACGACATGGACGTCGAGACCTATCGCGATACGGAGTATCAGGACCTGCTGATCGGGATGCGCGACAACATGCAGGCCTTCGGGGAGACCGGCCTGCCGGCGGAGGATGTCGGCCAGCTCACGCTGGATATTTTGAGCGGCCGGAAGAAGCGCACCCGTTACGCCATTTTGCGCAATAAGTTCATGATGTGGACCCTGCCCCGCTGGCTGCCCAAACGCATGGTCGACAACATGGTCGCCCAGCGCTTTGGCATTCCGAAACGATTCCGCTAAGGGGCCAATCCGCCGGCGGCGGGCTGAAAGGTCGTCCGGCAAAATCGCCTGCTGCGCGAATCGGCCCGCACATTTCCCATCAAGACCACGCCCTGGCGCCGCCGCGCCAATGCCGACGGCGGCGCCGGGCAAGCGGCGAAACGTATCGCTTCCCGCCGCGCAGGAGCGCGTTTTCGGCCCGAATCGCCGGGCGCCGCCCGCGATTTTTGACCGCACATATGGGTATTTGCGCCATCGCGCCATCCGTCGTAAAGTGTGCGTCTCGCTTGAAATGGGGTGTGCGGGGACTGTCAGAGAAGGGATTAACACCATGAGAATGGTCATCATTATTATCATTATCGCCGCTTTGGCGTTTTTCGGTTGGAAGTGGTATTCCGGCCAGAACGAGGACGTGGCCACAGCGGAACCGGCCGCGACTGAAGAAGCTGTCGAAGAGACGGCGGCCGACGACGCCATGGACGAAGCGGCTGACGCCGCCGAGGGCGCCATGGACGAAGCCGCGGATATGGCTGAAGAAACCGAAGGCGCCATGGAAGAAATGGCTGGCGACATGGAAGAAGCCGCCGACGAGATGGCTGAAGAAATGGACGAAGGGTCTGACGAAGAAGAAGAACAACAATAAGCGCGGACTGATCCGAATGCTTAAAAAGGACCGGCTTTGCCGGTCCTTTTTTCTATGCGCCGCACCGCGTTTGCCGCTCCGGCGGCTTCGGGTAAAGTGCGCCGCATGACTCACTATCGTCCCAGCGCCGATCTTGAGACCCACGACGTTGCCAACCAGCCGCCGCCCTTTGAAGACGTCAACCTTTTCGAAGCCGACCTGGCGCTGAAAACAGCGCTCGAACGAAACGGCGCCGCCGCCCACGCCACGCGGCTTTTTCAACTCGGCGCGCGCTGCGGCTCGGCGGAAGTCGCCGAATGGGCGCGCCAAGCCAACAACCATCCGCCGCAACTTAAATCCTTCGACCGCTACGGCCATCGCATCGACGAAGTCGAGTTTCATCCCGCCTATCATCAATTGATGGATCTGGGTCTTTCGGCGGGCTATGCGTCGATCGCCTGGACCGAAGAACAAGGCGGCCATGTGGCGCATGCGGCAATGGTCTATCTGATCGCCGGAACCGAGCCTGGCGTCGGCTGTCCCATGACCATGACCTATGCGGCGACGCCGGCGCTGCGCCGCGAACCAGAGCTCGCAAAGGAGTGGGCGCCGCGCATAACGGCCGGCGCGTATGATCCGCGGTTTATTCCGGCTACGGAGAAAAAAGCCGCGACCATGGGCATGGCGATGACGGAAAAGCAGGGCGGTTCGGATGTGCGCGCCAATACGACTCGCGCCGAGCCGATCGGCGCGGACGTGTACGAACTTATCGGGCACAAATGGTTCTGTTCCGCGCCCATGTGCGACGCGTTCCTGACGCTGGCGCGCACCGAAGCGGGCCTTACCTGTTTTCTCGTCCCGCGCTGGCGGCCGGACGGAAGCCGCAACGCCTTTCACATCATGCGCCTTAAGGACAAGCTCGGCGACCGCGCGAACGCCTCGTCCGAAATCGAATATCACCGCGCCTTCGCCCAGCGCGTCGGCCCGGAAGGCGCCGGGATCAAGACGATCATCGATATGGTCCACCATACCCGCCTTGACTGCGTCGCCGGTTCGGCCGGGGGCATGCGCGCCGCGCTGGCCAACGCCGCCTGGCATGCGGACCATCGCAGCGCCTTTCAACGAAAACTCATCGACCAGCCGGCGATGCAGGTCGTGCTCGCCGATCTGGCCCTGGAAACCGAAGCGGCGACCGCCCTTGCCTTCCGCCTGGCGCGCGCCTTCGACCGCGCCGGCGCGGACGAAACCGAGGCCGCCTTCATGCGCCTGGCCACGCCGATCGCCAAATACTGGGTGTGCAAGCGCCAGCCCGGCGTGGTTTACGAAGCGCTCGAATGTCACGGCGGCGCCGGTTTCGTCGAGGAAGGCCCGATGCCGCGGCTGTTCCGGCAATCCCCGCTCAACGCCATCTGGGAAGGCTCGGGCAACGTCATCGCGCTCGACATTCTCCGCGCCGTGGGGCGCAAACCGGACAGTCTCGACGCCGTGCGCGCGGAAATCCGCGCTGCCAGGGGCGCGAACGCCCGTCTCGACCGCCACATCGCGCGGCTCGACGATTGGTTCAGGCCCGGCGAACTGAGCGAGGCGACGGCGCGCTTTTTCGCCGAAGACATGGCCCTGGCGCTTCAGGCCGCGGCGTTGTGCGACAGCGCGCCCGACGCCGTCTTTGACGGCTTTTGCGGCGCGCGCCTCGATCCGGCGAACAAATCGCTCACCTTCGGCGCCATCGCCGCCGATATCGACCGGCGCGCCATCATCGACCGCGCCCGGCCGCAATAGGGCGGCGTTTGCCCCCTTCGCGTTTGGAGACTTTCCCGGTTTCAAGCGGAAAAACCCGAAATGTGGGGCGCCATTTCGCCCCGCTCCCTCCCTTGTCATTCCGGACGGCCTGACCAGGCGGGAAGGCCGATCCGGAATCCAAGGCGCCGCCTTTCAGCGGCTGCGGCGCCGGTCCATGGATTCCGGATCGACCCCCGACCGCGAAGGCGGTCGAATGATGATTTGCGCGCCTTCGCGCGCGGGGTCGTCCGGAATGACGGCGGGATTTGTTTCAACGTTAGAATTCATCATCCGGGCAGTATAAGGCCTGCCGGAAGGTGTTCGATATCTATCGACGCAATGCGGGTTTGCAGGCCGAATGCCCTCCTGAGGTTGTGTTTTTTATCGCCGGTTCGCGTTATTGGGGTGTAGGTTTTCCGCGTCATCCCGTGCGCGCTGCAGCGATTTATCGCTGCTGCGCTGACACGGGACCGCCTGAAACAAACTCGGCGCCAGCCGATGACGATCCGCCCCGACAATTGTCGGAGCCTGCGGCGCATCATCAAAGATGCTGCGCCGCGCACGGGATGACGCAACGGCTTTGATCGGAGGGGAAGACGCCATAGAGGAAAGGAATGCGCGAAGAAAACCCCCGCGCGTTACGCCGACCGCCTAATAAACCACCACGCTTCGAACGCTCTTGCCTTCGTGCATGAGGTCAAAGGCGTCGTTGATCTTTTCCAGCGGCATGGTGTGGGTGATCAGCGGGTCGATTTCGATCATGCCGTCCATATACCAGTCGACGATCTTGGGCGTGTCGGTGCGCCCGCGCGCGCCGCCGAAGGCCGTGCCTTTCCACACGCGACCGGTGACGAGCTGGAACGGCCGGGTCGCGATCTCCCTGCCCGCCTCGGCGACGCCGACAATTACCGAGGTTCCCCAGCCGCGATGACAGCATTCGAGCGCCTGGCGCATGACGTCGGTATTGCCGGTGCAGTCGAAGGAATAGTCCGCCCCGCCGCCGGTAAGCTCAACCACCTTGTCGACCACATTGTCCGCGCCGATGTCTTTCGGATTGACGAAATCGGTCATGCCGAATGTTTCCGCCAGGGCGCGTTTGGCGGGATTGACGTCGATCCCGACAATCTTGTTTGCGCCGACCAGCCTGGCGCCCTGAATGACGTTGAGCCCGATGCCGCCGAGGCCGAACACGGCGATATTGGCGCCCGCCTCGACCTTGGCCGTCCAGATCACCGCGCCGACGCCGGTGGTGACGCCGCAGCCCACATAACAGGCCTTGTCGAAGGGCGCGTCCTTGCGGATTTTAGCGAGCGCGATTTCCGGCAACACGGTGAAATTCGAAAAGGTCGAACAGCCCATATAATGATAAAGCGTTTCGCCCTTGCGCGAGAACCGGCTCGTGCCGTCGGGCATCACGCCCTTGCCCTGGGTCGCGCGAATGGACGTACACAGATTGCTTTTGTGCGACAGGCAGGTTTTGCACTGCCGGCATTCGGGCGTGTAAAGCGGGATGACGTGATCGCCGGGCGCGACCGCGGTCACGCCCGCCCCGACCTCGCGCACGATCCCGGCGCCTTCATGGCCGAGGATCGACGGGAAGATCCCCTCGGAATCCTTGCCTTCAAGCGTGTAGGCGTCGGTGTGGCAGATCCCCGTCGCCATGATCTCGACCAGCACCTCGCCCTCTTTCGGGCCTTCAAGATCGACCTCTTCGATGACCAGGGGTTCGTTGGGGGCAAGGGCGATGGCGGCGCGGGTTTTCATGGGGTTGGTTTCTCCTTACCTTTTGGAAAATCATTTAAATACAGCACTCTAAACTTTTCTCTTGAAATGTACGGCAAATTACCGTACATAGTCTCGTCTTGAAAAAGCCGGAGTGCATCATGCTGCGTTTCAGCGACAATACAAATGCTATCGACGAGCCAAAGACGGCGCGCATGGAACAGCGCACCAAGCCGCATGTCAAAGCGCAAATTCAGGCCGCAGCGGCGTTGCTTGGCGTTGATGAAACCGCCTTCATCACGAATGCGGCCTATGTCGCCGCGCGGCGCATCGCCGAAGAGCATGAACGCACGGTCCTGACCGCCGCGGACCGCGACGCATTCCTTGCCGCGCTCGACACTGACGCCGAACCGACGGACGCCATGCGCGAGGCGGCGGCGCTGCATCAGCGTACAATCGTCAATGACGAATGACGATGAACTAAAAATCTCTATCGAGCCATTCGATCCGGACAAACACGATCGAACGGCTTTTTCATGCGGCGCCGAGCGCATCGACAATTTTCTGAAACGTTCGGCGAAGAAACATCAAAAGGGCGACTTCACGCGAGTCTGGATCGTGACACGGCTCGGCGAAAGCGCCGTTCTCGGTTTTTACGCCGTCAATAGCCACGCACTGGTCGGCGAAGATCTGCCGGCAAGGCTGACAAAAAACACGCCGCGGCACGGCGCCGTGCCCGCCGCCTATGTTTCCATGATCGGGGTCGATAAAACCATGCAGGGCCGCGGCCTCGGGCGCATTTTGCTGGTCGACGCCGTCAAACGAATCGCGCGCGTCTCTGAGGCGCTGGGCGTCGCCGCGATCGTTCTTGACGTGCTCGACGACGATGGCGCGGAAGCGGTTCTAAAGCGTAAAGCGTTTTATGAATCCATGGGTTTTCAGACCTTCCCGTCGAGACCGCTGCGTATGTTCTTGCCGACAAGCGCGGCGCGCAAACTGTTGTAAGCAGGCGGCGGGCTTGACGAAATCATGGGCGGGGGAATCAAAAAGTCGGCGCGTATGCGCCGGCGCGATATCAGCCGCAAGGCGGCGGTTATCATCGCGATTGAACCGACGTTGGACAACTAACAGAACATATACCAACCCACAAAATCGTGAAAATGGTCGGACTTTTGGGGGTCCGATTCGATAATTACAACAACGACACCTCTAATGACGTGAACACAATGTGTGAATAATTTGTGCGACGCCATTTGATGTAAAATATCGTAGTCACCTCTATCACTACCTGCGCTGTGCAATAACCCTTGATCTTTGATAGTTCTCAAAGAGTTTGGCCAATTGTCCCCCGTGCCAGTTGGAAGATGACCGGGATGAATAATTTCGTTTCGGATTTCCCAAATCAACTCCGCATCATTCTTTAACTGCGCTGGCACATTGTAGAAATCAAGGATCGTTTTAAAATCGCTACCTTCTACTAGCTTAGAAAGAATTTCATCATTCCGCGGCCAATAGCTTGCGTGCTCAATAGCGAAACATCGGACTGCTGAGAACAAAATTGGTATTCCCGCCCAAGCGAATGGCGAGAAATTGTGGTCATGCTTGGCATTATAAGCAGCGGATTGAGCATGTAGCCTTTGAACTAAATGCATGAAATCAGCCGAGCTGCTGGCCATACTCCCAGATAGCCTTCCAGCTAACCGCTCGTTGCGCTCTTGTCTTGGGGTTTTATTCATATGCGGACCAGACTGATGATACTCATGTAAAAAGTTGGGGTTTGTTCTTACGGAAAAGCCACTACAGCATCAGACAATCCTATAGAACCACTCGGCGTCATTGCCGGCCTTGTTCCGGCAATCCAGGGCGATTGATCGCTAATACCGGCTTGTTTTGCCCTGGATCACCGGGACAAGCCCGGTGATGACAAACCCTCTGCCGATTCAAACTGATCGTCCGCCGATCTAACCAATTGAATTGACTGGCAACGGGGCGCGAGACTTGAACGCGCGACCGCAGATTTATGGGCTTAAGGAAATTCAATGAATTCTGCGCCTTACCTGTGGTCGGGCGGTTTCAGGCCAAATACCGGGTAGCGCATCGGCGACCGCACCGGATAAACCGGCGCGGCGCATCAAAAGGGGCTGGACAACGATGGGAACCGCCGGCGCCCTTGCTGATTCGATCAAAATCTGCGGGCATGCCGCCAAGGTCCCCGCGAACGCAGCGGGATATCCGCAAAACCCTTTCCTTTTTCAGGGCGATGCGGGCGAACGTACCCGCCTATACGGTCGCCTTTGTCCGGTCGGTCGGTCGATCGAAAACTTAACGAATACAAGTTTCGTTGAGCGCGGCGAATGGTATATATTAGCCCCTAGGGACGTGTTGAAGCTTAGCGGACAGTGAGAAAGATCGATGCAACAGACATTGGCGCCAAGGCCCTCCCGGTCAAACGAATACCCTTTCGAAATTTCCGATTTGCCTTGGCTCGATCGGCCGGATGCGCTTGACGCAATCGACCGGCGAAAGGACTTGACCCTGAATGAGCGCGACCAGTTAGTGAAATGGGTCAACGACGGATACATAATCATCGACAACGCCGTCTCTCCTGACGACTGCGATGCATTGGTCTCTGAATTAAATGACAAAATCTGGTTTGCTTCGAACCGTAACGACAAATGGGTGGTTTCTTCGCTTTGGCGAAACGATCCGTCGGACCTTAGAAGTTATCGGCAAAGCGAACTCCTCGACATTCCAGAAAATGAGCGCATTAAAATGCGCGACCAATCCAATTGGCGAGTCCATCGATTAATGGATCATAGTCAAATAGCCCGCGCAGTAGCGCTTAATGCGACTATCAATCATTACTGCGACCTTATCATGGGCGAACCGACGACTGCGAAATTCAGCATAAACTTTTGGAACGGTTCCGAACAATTCATTCATCAGGATCTGGCGGTATTCCATATCCATCCGCCGAATTTTCTGATTGGCGTATGGATGGCTTTGGAAGATATCCATCCGGACAGCGGTCCGCTTGTCGTTTATCCGGGTTCGCACAAAGTCGGCATGTGGGACCGGTTTGCAAATTATCCCAGCACAAATGTAAGGACCGGCACAAAAGAGGAAATGGATCGATATTCAGAGTGGCTTGTTCAAGAAAGCGAAAGGGTCGGGCCGCGAATGCATTTCACAGCCAAAAAGGGGCAAGTGCTTCTCTGGCATGCGCTGGTTGCTCATGGCGGCGAGAAAGTGCGCGACCGGGAAAGAACGCGTAAAAGCTATGTACTGCATTATTTGCCGAACACGCGCCAGGTGGACGTGAGCTCGCAAATCGAAGGGCCGTTTTTGTGGTAGCGGGGGCGAGACTTGAACTCGCGACCTCAGGGTTATGAATCCTGCGCTCTCACCAACTGAGCTACCCCGCCGGGAAGCGGCGTCTATAGCGGGCGCCGCCGAACGCGGCAAGGCCGCTGCAGAGCCTACGCGCTCACCTCTCCCCGTTGGGGAGAGGTCGGAATTCGCTTGCGAATTCCGGGTGAGGGGAAGAAGCGGTTACGTCTAACACCAACATATCTTCCCCCTCACCCTAGCCCTCTCCCCGAGGGGGAGAGGGAACAGGCCGCGCTAGGAATGTTGCTGCAGCAATCCAGTCGCGTAGTCCGCAATCGCCAGACACGTCGTCAGGCCCGGCGATTCGATACCGTAAAGGCCCACATAGCCGGCGAGCCCATGGCTTTCCGGCCCGCTGATGACGAAGTCCCCCTCCTCTCCCGGCCCTTTAATCTTCGGCCTTATGCCGGCATAGCCGGGCGCAAGCTTTTGCGCATCGATGTCCGGCCAGAAACGCCGCGCGGCGGCGGCGAAAGCCTCGCGCCGCTTTTCATCGACGCTGTAATCGGTGTTGTTATCGATAAAACTGATGTCGGGTCCGAGCTTGGCCTGGCCGCCAAGATCGCGCGTATAATGAACGCCCTGACTGTCCGCACCGGGCAGCGGATAGATCAGGCGCTGAAACGGCGCCTTGCCGGCATAAGCGAAATACTGGCCCTTGGCGAAGCGAAGCGTCGGGATGGTTTGCGGCGGCAGGCCCTTGATCGATCGCGCCACACGGTCCGACCACAGCCCGGCGCAGTTGACGACGGTTTTTGCGTCCAGCGCGATCGGATCGGCGCCGGCGATGTCGAGCGCGACGCCCCGGTCGGTCACGCGCCCGCCGGCAACCGGCGCATTGAGCGCCAGCGATCCCCCGGCGTCTTCCACATCACCCAGAAGCGCGAGCATCAAGCCGTGCGTGTCGACAATGCCCGATGACGGCGACAGGATCGCCGCGTCGCAGTTAACGCCCGGCTCAAGCGCGCGCGCCTCAGCGCCGCTGATAATGCGCAAGTCGTCAACGCCGTTTTGTTCCGCCTTTTGCTTGAGCGGCTTGAGGGCCGCGACCTCGTCCTCGCCGATCGCGACCAACAGCTTGCCGCAGCGCAAATGACCCACCTTGCGCTCGGCGCAGAATGCGTAAAGCGCGTCCCTGCCCTTCACCGCCAGCCGCGCGCGCATGCCCCCCGGACGATATTGAATGCCCGCGTGAATGACTTCGGAATTGCGCGAGGAGGTTTCCTCGCCGACCGCCTTGTTCTTTTCGACGATGACGACTTCGCGTCCGGCTTGCGCCAGCGCCCTTGCGACCGCCAGCCCGACGACGCCGGCGCCGATGACGATTGCGTCGGCGCGTTCAGTCATGCTGGAGCCTTACTGGACAGTCATTCCTCCTCATCCTGAGGAGCCCTTTTTCTTCGTCCTTCGAGACGCTCACTGCGCTCGCCCTCAGGATGAAGAAAAAGGGCGTCTCGAAGGAAGCGCCGTTATACGATCAGTCCGTGGTCGCGACCCATTCCGGATCGTCCTGAACTTCGCGTTCGAACATCAGGAAATCATAATAGCCGCAGCGCGTCTGGGTCGGAAAATCCCGGCAGATTTTCGGCCGGCCTTCATAAATCGTGCAGTTGCGGGTTTCCTGGTCGAGGAACATGCAGGCGCTGCCGAAATGCTCATCCTCACGATGGCGCAGCACCCGGGGATTTTCCTTATCGCCCTTCTTGGTGAACTTCCGGCGCGCCTTTTCTTCGGAAATGCCGTGATGTTTCGCCAGCCGCCTGATATCCGTCTTAGTCGTCGGAATATGCGTATAGGTGCAGCAATAGGCGGTGCATTTCAGGCAATCGTACTTCTTCTTCACCATTCGAACGCTCGCATTCGCAACTTTTAGAGCACGTTCACTATAATCGGAGTCATGAACGTGCTCTAGATTCTAGCTTGTCGCGTTTTCGACGGAAAACCGGTATCCACTTTTCCTGAAAACGCTCTAGCGCCGGTAGTGAACGAAACCGCTTACGGTTGCAACCTTGTCATAAAGACGACACGGGCAAGGACGAACAAAGCGATCTTCCAGACAGCAAATGAGCGTTATCATCCGCGCGCGCTTGTGGCGGCGATCCAGCCGCCGCCGAGCACGCGGTCATGGGCGGCTTCCGGGGAGTAGAAAACGCAGGCCTGACCGGGCGCGACGCCTTCTTCCGGCTCGGCCAGTTCCACCGCCCATCCATCGTCCCAGGCAAGCTGCGCCGGCGCCGGCGGCCGGGTCGAGCGCACTTTGACCGCAACCGGCGTTCCGGCGCGCGCGGCGTCTTCGCCCTTGCCGTCGCCGAGCCAGGTGACGTCCTTGAGGCGAATGCGCCGCACCAGCAGCGCTTCGCGCGGGCCGACGATAACGTTGCGCGCGACCGCATCGAGGCGCACCACATAAAGCGGATCGCCCGTCGCAACCCCAAGGCCGCGCCGCTGGCCGACCGTATAGTGGATGACGCCGGGATGGCGGCCCATGACGGTTCCGTCCACATGGACGATATCGCCCGGCTCGGCCGCGCCGGGGCGCAGGCGTTCGACCACCGAGGCGTATTTGCCTTCGGGCACGAAGCAGATGTCCTGGCTGTCCGGCTTGTCGGCGACCGCAAGCCCGAGCGCGCCGGCGATTCGGCGGGTTTCCTCTTTCGGCAGATCGCCGAGGGGGAAGCGCAAATAGTCGAGCTGTTCGCGGGTGGTCGAGAACAGGAAATAGCTTTGGTCTTTCGACGCATCCGCCGCCCGGCGCAGTTCGGGCCCGCTCGGCCCCATGACGCGGCGGATGTAATGGCCGGTCGCCATGGCTTCGCCGCCGAGATCGCGCGCCGTCGCCAGCAGGTCCTTGAATTTTACCTGTTCGTTGCAGCGCACGCAGGGGATCGGCGTCGCGCCGGCAAGATAAGTGTCGGCGAAATCGCTCATCACGGTTTCGGAAAAGCGGCTTTCATAATCGAGGACGTAATGGGGAAAGCCCATGGCTTCGGCGACGCGCCGCGCGTCATGAATGTCCTGGCCGGCGCAGCAGGCGCCTTTTTTTTGTATTGCGACGCCATGATCGTAAAGCTGCAAGGTGACGCCGACGACGTCATAGCCCGAGCGTTTGCACAGCGCCGCGGTGACGGAACTGTCGACCCCGCCGGACATCGCCACGACCACGCGCGCGCCGGCGGGCACGCCGAGATCGAGCCGCGGCGCGTCAATCGTGTTGATATCCGTCATGGTGTTCATAACCGGCGGAACATAAGGATTGGACCGGCCGAAGACCAGTGCAGGGATTGCGCCCTTTAGGGGCCCGCCCGCACGGCGCCGGTGTCGATATCGACGCCCGCGCGGGCCAGCCCCTCGATCAGCGGGTCCAGGAGGGCGCCGTATTTCTCCCGCGTTTTCGCCGTCTTGGTCCGTAGCGGCTGGCGCACCTGCGCGGCGCTGAAGGTGGCGATCGGGCGCTCGGCGCGGTGAAAGTCGAGACACTCTTCGCGCCAGTCAAGGCCGCAGCGTTCGACCAGCCGCCGCGCCTCTGGTTCAAAATCGGCGATCAGCTCTTCATAAACCACCAGCGGAAAATCCGATCCCAGCCGTTCGGCCCATTGCGCCGTGATGCGCGCATATTCGCCGTAAAAATGCGCGATGCTGTTAAGCCCGACCGCAAACGGCCAGGCTTTTGAAAAATCATTGCGATAGATGGAAAATCCCGTATCGACCGGGTTTCTGCGGATGTGAATGATGGCCGATTCAGGAAACAGCGCCTTGATCAGGCCCGCCCAGCGGAAATTCATCGGCTGTTTGTCGACGACATAGCGCGCCTTTTGAATATCGGGATAGCGGGCGAAATATTGCCCGCGCCAGGTTTCCAGTTGCACCCTCGGCGCATCCGCCAGGCTTTTGCCGTCGGCGTTTTGCGCCCAGCGCAAGACTTCAATCTGGATGTCCGGCAACGCGACCAGTTCTCCCGCGCCGAAGACGTCGGGATGAGCCGCAAGGATGCTCTCGACCAGGGTCGTGCCCGAGCGGGGCATGCCGACAACGAAAATCGGGATCGCCGGACCGGGGGGAAAGTCATGCGCCTCCGGCAACGCGCGGGCGATGTCGTCTTCGCGCCGGCGATAATCTTCCAGCGCCTTGGGATCATAGGCGAGCCCTTCTGCGCGCAACAGATCGGCGATAAGGCCATTGCCGCGATGGAACGCCTTCATGGCCTCAGGATAGTCGCGGTTAAAATGATCGATATTGCCGAGCGCGAAATAAAGCGAGGAGCGATGCTCCGGCGGGCGCTTATTGTCTTCGGCGAGGCGCTCCATCTGCGCGCGGATTTTATCGTCGACATCGCCGCCGCGTATGGTCGTATATTGCGGATAGGCGCGCACGAAGTCCGGATCGGTTTCGATCGCCTTTGCGCTCAGCGCTTCGGCGTCCTTCAGATCGCCGAGGAGATATTTAAGCCGCGAAAACGCATGCAGATTGTCCGCCGAAAGCGGTCCGAGGGCCCGTGCTTTTTCCAGCGCCGCCGTCGCCTCTTCGTACTCGAACGCTTCAAGACAAAGCCGCGCATAAAGCCCGAGATATTCCGCCGAATCCGGATTGGCGTCGAGCAAGGCCTTGAACGTCTCGCGGGATTTTTGCGTGTCGCCGAGTTCGAAATAAGCGTTGGCCAAGGCGCGGATCGCCTTGGGGTCGTCCGGATAGGAATCGCGCCACAATTCGCCGATCCTGACCGCTGCTTGCCAGTTGCGCAGCTTCTTCGCCGCCGCCGCGCATAGCCTAAGCATGGCGAGATTTTTCGGATCCGCTCTTAAAACGTCAGCGCCGGCCCGCAGGGCGACGGCGACATCGCCTCGCCGCCACGCCTGCGCGGCGCCGGCGGCGAGCGCTGCAAGTTGGTTGCGGTTGTCGGAACGGTTATCGGACAAGAAAGGCTCGCTTCGGCCGGGGCTGCGCGCCTTTGTCTACCAACGCGGCGGCCTTCAAGTCCATCCGCGCGCCCAATCGCGGACGCGCAAAAGCCTTCCGCGGGGCGCGCCGCGCGGAAGGCTGTTCAGTCTGAGACGCTGATTAGCTCGACGGACCGCCGATAATCATGGTCGTCGAATTGCGGTTCTGCGACCAGGCGGATTCGGTCGATCCCATGGCGATCGGCTTTTCTTTGCCGTTCGACACGGTGGTGATGCGCGACCCGGCGACGCCAAGGCTGACGAGATAGGCGCGCGCGGCTTCGGCCCGGCGAGCGCCCAGCGCGAAGTTATATTCCTTCGTGCCGCGTTCGTCGCAATTGCCCTCGAGCCGAACCCGAACGCCGGGATTGGCGATCATCCACTCGGCCTGCTTTTGAAGGGTCGACTGCGCCTGGGACGTCAGGGTGTACTCGTCTAAAGCGAAAAAGACGCGATGGCCGAGTTGCTCCAGATAATCCTGGCTGGCCATATCGACAGACGGCGCGGCCGGCGTCGTTACAGCTTCAACCTGGTCTGTGTCATTATTGGTTGCACAGCCTGCAACCAGGGCAAGCGCAGCGATGATAAAGACGGTTCTCATAATGGCGAACGCTCCAAGTTCGTAACTGCCCCCGAAATCGGGCCCGCCGTCAATTGGCTGAACCCGCGAAGATTGCAAGAGGTCGTTGGGGTGCGGACAAAAACTCCCTGCAATTCTTAATCCTGTTGCGGGCTTGCAACAAGATAATTACCGATTCGTTACCTTAGCCTGATTTTGGCCGCGGTGCGAATTACAGGAAATTTAGCAAGGACAGTTCCGTGGCCTGGGTCAGCGTCCGGGCGGCCGCTTCGATCGCCAGCTGGTCCTGATTGAGCCGGATCAGCGCCTCGGCGATATCCACATCCTCGATATCGGCGGCGACGATTTCGGCCATGTCCCGGCGTTGCCGGTTGCGGTCCGCCGCGTCGGCGGCCTGGCCCTGGGCGACAGCGTTAAGGCCGAGCGCCTGATTGAGGTCGTCGGCGATCTCGGCGAATCGCTCGGATTTTTCAACAATGAAATCGCGCTGGGCGGCGGTCAGCGCGCCCTGAAACGGACCGAGGGTCGATTCGGCGTTTGCCAGTTCCTGCAGTTCGGTCAGCACGTCGCGGGCGATCTCGCTGGCGGTCGGCCCGCCATCAATATTGACCCCCTCCTCGACCGCCAGGGAAACCCGCGCGCCTTCGGTAAACAGCGCATCGATGGAGGCGGCGGCGCCGATATCGCCGAGCGTCGCGGCGCCCACGGGCGGCGCCGTGCCGTCATCGCCGCCGAAAAGATAAACCCCGCCGGCCTGAACATTGAGCGCGGATAAAATGCGCTGCGCCGCCGCTTCAAGTTCGGGCAGCAAGAGTTCGGATGCGCCGGTCGCCAGCGTGCGGATGAAGCCGGCGCGGCTGTCGCCGACCGCTTCGGCAATCGTGGTCACGCTGGCTTCCTGCAGTTCAAGCCGGGTGAGCGCAATCTGGCTGGCGTTTTCAAAGGCGCTCGCACGCGTGACGACGCCTTCGGCCGAGACCAGGCGCAAGGCGTCCGCGCCGTAGCCGCCATAGGTCTGGGACTTCTTGCCGGTCGAGAGCTGAACCTGATGGGCCTGGGCGGCGTCCTGGGCGCGCTGGAAGCCCTGAAGCAGCAATTGCTGAAGACCGAGATCGGAAACGCGCATGGCCGGCTGTCCTTAGAGGATGCTCAAGAGCGACTGATAAAGCTCGTCCACCGCGGCGATGACCCGCGCATTGGCGGCGTAGGCGCGCTGGTAGAGGACGAGATTGGAAAGCTCTTCGTCGAGATTGACGCCGGCGTCGGAAAGCCGGCGGACTTCGATTTCCGAAGCGAAGACTTGCGCGGCCGCGTCGCGGTCGGCGGCGATATTCGCAGCGGCGCCGATCTGCGTCACCGCGGCGGCGACGGCCTGCGCCGAAGGCCCGTCGGCAAGCGCGGCGATCGCCGCCGCGCCGGAGCCGTCATTGGCCCCGCCGACATTGCCGCCGCTGGGACGGGCGATCGCCAACGCCGACGGATCGGCGAGAATGGCCTGGTTCACCGCAAGGCCCGAGCCGGTCGATACGATCAGCGGCGTGATTGCCGGCGCCGTTGCGCCGACCGACGCATTGCCGGCGTAAGCCACATTGATGTCCGCTGCGACGCCTTGCGCGGCGCCGTCGACGATGCCGCGCAGCGCCGGCAGTTCCACATTCCGCAGCGCCAAGAGGCCGCCGATTTCGCCGCCGGTCAGGCTGGCGTTGATGTCGGCTGACGTCTGGGTGAGCGCGCCGCTCGCCGGATCGACGGAGGAAAGAGTGACGACCGCGCTCGTCCCGCCGAGAAAGCCGAGCGCTGAATAGCCGCCGGCATTGGCCAGCAATTGACCGTCCACGGTCGACACCGTGACGCGGCCGTCGTCGGCGCGCGAAACGCTGATATCGATGAGGCTCGAAAGCTCGCGCAGGCGGGCGTCGATTTCATCGCCGGCGCCGTTGCTTTCCGAAACGATCTGGTTGAGCTGATAGATTTCCGCCAGCAGCGCATTGGCGCGCGCGGCCTGCGCGTCAAGGCGCGCGTCCGTCGCGGTGATCTCGCTGTCGATTGCATCAAGGGTGCGCGAAAAAGCGCCGAACGCCGCATCGAGCGCGGCGACCGCGACGGCCTTGGCCGCGTCCGAGGACGGCGACGCGCTCAGTTCCGCAAAGGCGGCGAAAGCTTCATTGAGCTTGTCGGCGAAGGAAAGATTGTCCGCCGGGGCGCCCAGCGAGGCTTCGACCCTTGCGATCGCTTCCGCGACGACGGAAGACGACGCCGCATCGGCGTTGGCGCCATAGCCCGAGGCCTGCAGGAAACGGTTCGCCGCGGCGCGCGCGACTTCGACGTTGACGCCGGCGAATTGATTGGGGATCGCGTCGGTGAAAAAACTGACTTTCCGACGGGCAAAGTCGGGCGAATTGACATTGGCGATATTTTCCGACGTCGCGCCGATCGCCTGCTGATTGGCGATCAGTCCCGAGACCGCCGTGTTGAGCGCAACCGTCAGACTCATAACAGCCTCCCGCCGGTCGGCAGAAATTGCCCGCACGGCAAAAGCGCATGGTCAAAACTTGCCGCGTCGGCCGGCGCCGGTCGCCGCTGCGTCAGGATTTGCGCGGATTTGATCATTCCGTGCGCGGTCCTTTCGTCCTTCGTGCGCATGAAATTGCAATGGCGGGGCCAGCGCGACATGCCTCGGCGGCAATTGCCGTATCCGGCAAAATCTGCAGGCGGATTTTTCCGGGCGCCGGCGCGTTTATCATTCGTTATCCATGCAAGACCGCAAGAACATTGACGCCTGATGTTGGCCTGCGGCTTGCGCAAAGAATCGCGCGCGAAAAACGACGACGATGATGATTGAAACCGCCCTCGCCCTTGAACCGACAGCCCCGCACGGCGGAAAACCCGCCGCGCGTGACCCCGCCGCGCGCAACGATGTTGCGCCGAGCTTTTCTTTCGCCTCAGCGATGAGCGCGCTTACAGGGCGCGCGGCGCAGTCGCTCGAAACCTTCGGTGCCGCGCCGCAAGGGGCCGCGCCGGGTCAAACTTCGCAAACGCAGCCTTCTTCAAATCGTTCGGCGCCGGCCGAGGCGCGCGCCGAAGCGCCGCAAACGCCATCCAGCGCGGCGGCCAAAGCCGGCGACGCCGCCAGCCAGGCGCCATCGACCGCCAATCCGCAAACCCCGCCGCAAGCAGCGGCCGCGCAAGTCAGCGCTGCGCCGACCGCGGCGACCGCAACCGCCGCCGCCGCGCCTTTTGCCGGACTGCAACCGCCGCCATCGTCGCCGACCCAGCCGATCCGCAGCGAAGCGCTCGCCGCCGCTAAACTCGACGCCGCCAGGGCGAACGCGTCCAAAGCGCCCCGCGCGCCCGCCGCCCCGCAGCCTCTGCCCCAGCCGGCGACGGAAGATTTCGCCAAGCTGCTGGCCAAACGGCTTGACGGCGGCGCGACGAAATTCGAACTGCGGCTCGACCCGCCGGAACTCGGCCGCGTGGAAGCGCATCTGAAAGTCGGCGACAAGGGCGACGCGGTGCTGTCGCTGAAATTCGACAATCAGGCGACGCTGGATCATTTCGCCCGCGACGCCGACGCCCTGCGCAACGCGCTGTTGTCCGCAGGGTTTGATCTTGGCGGCGAGCGTCTGGCGTTTTCCCTCGCCGGCGATCATGCGCCCGCCGATGAGACCGTGAGCGCCGCCGCTGCGGCGTCAATCGAACAGTACGAACCGGTTTTTCTCGCGCCTTACTCAAACGGCGCGGTTGATTTGCGCGTATAAGGATGAATTGACATGGACATTTCCGCCATCGCCTCGAGCCAGACCGCCCCGTCAAGCGGGCTTTCCCAGTTGACGCAGGATTTCGACTCCTTCCTGACGCTGCTGACCACCCAGTTGCAAAACCAGGATCCGCTCGATCCCCTCGACACCGAAAAGTTCACCGAACAGCTTGTTCAGTTTGCCTCGGTCGAACAGTCGATCCAGACCAACCAGCATCTTGAGGCGCTGATCGCCTTGCAGGCTGCCTCGGCCAATGAAACCGCGCTCTCCATGGTCGGGCGGATCGCCAGCGTTGAAAGCGACATTGCGACCCTGACCGACGACGCGGCGCGCTGGACCTACAGTCTGCCGGCGGACGCTGCGGCGGTGTCCCTGATCGTGCTCAACGCTGCCGGCGCGCCAATCGCGGCGCTGGAAGGCTCCGCTAAAGCCGGCGCCCATGACGTGAACTGGAGCGGCGCCATGAACAGCGGCGAGCGCGCGCCCCAGGGCGCTTATCGCCTGGTGGCTGAAGCGGTCGGCGCCGACGGCGCGCCGATCGACGTTTCCATAGCCTCACGAGGCCTGGTCAACGCCGTCGCCTTTAACGCCGGCGCGCCGGAAATCGAAATCGCCGGCCAGCGCTTTGCGCTCGATCTCGTTTCCCGCGTCGATGCGTCCTTTTAGTCCTGTTACGGAGTTTGAGTGATGACTTTTTCAGGCATGTTCGCCATCGGGCTGTCCGGCGTTAATGCGTTCTCGGAAAGCCTTGAAGCGGTCTCCAACAATATCGCCAATACGCAAACCACCGGGTACAAGCGCGCCCGAACCGACTTTTCGACCCTGGTCACCGCCGAAGCCGCAGGCGGCGGGATCTTCGCCGGCGGCGTCGGCGCGGCGAGCCGGCAGCTTGTGAGCGAACAGGGCGCGATCACCCGCACCGATACCGCAACTCACATGGCGATCTCCGGCGACGGGTTTTTCGTCGTCTCCGAAACCGCCGACGGCAATGGGGGAACATCGCCCTTGCTGTTTACCCGCTCGGGCGGATTTTCCATTCAGGAAGACGGCACGCTGAGGAACGAAGCGGGCCATTTCCTGCGCGCGGCCCCCATCGCAGCGGACGGGAACGCCGCTGTCGGCGGGCTTTCCGGTCTTGAAACCGTCGATGTGAACGGGATCGACGGGATCGCCGAAGCGACCTCGACACTCACCCTTGCCGGCAATCTCGACGCCAATGCCGGGCCCGGAACGGCGCTGACCCAGCATGTCCAGATTTTCGACGCGGACGGCGCGGCGCGCACCCTGGCGCTGACCTTTACGAGCGCCGCCGTGAGCCGCTGGAACGTCACGGCGGCGTTTATTGACGGCGCTCAGGAAACCGTAGCGACCGGCGATATCGTGTTCGCCGCCAACGGGCGCATCGATGCCTCGGCCTCGTCCTTTCCCGCCGCAATGACCCTTGCGGCAAGCGGCGGCCAGAGCATCGATCTTGATTTCGGTTCGCTGACCCAGGGCCCGCGCGCATCGCAATTTACCGCCGCGACCGCCGACGGGACAGCCTTCGGCGCGCTAACGGGGGTTGAAATCAGCCGCGACGGGCGCATCGCCGCGCTTTTTTCCAATGGCCTTCGCCGCGATATTTATCAGATCGCGCTGGCGACTTTCGTCAATCCCGAAGGACTTAATATCGGACCGGATTCGACATTCTTAACAAATTCCGCCGCGGGCGATCTGTCCCTTGACGTTCCCCAAACGGGACGGGCCGGCGCCGTCGAAGCCGGCGCGCTTGAAATCTCGACAGTCGATATTGCGCAGGAGTTTTCTACGCTTATCGAAACACAGCGGGCTTACGCCGCGAATACGCGCGTGATCACGATCGCCGACGAACTGTGGCGAATGCTGACGCAGACCGCTGCGTAAATTGAAAATTGTTCTGTATTGAGACAATCTGCCCGTCAATTTTTCACCAATAATCAACCGCTTAGGGAAGCTTTTACCACGAGGCTTAGCCGTTTTTTAAAAGCGGACGGCGTAAGGTCCAGTCAAAGGTTGCGTATCAAGGGGATATGGAGCGCCAATGACTGTCGTCGCGAACAACGCAGCGCCAACCGACCACAAAGAGCCGTATGTAATCGGCCCGGACGGAACGCCGCTGACATTAAAGGACCTGCCGCCGCCAAGTACGAAGCGGTGGGTAATCAGACGCAAGGCTGAAGTCGTCGCCGCCGTTCGCGGCGGACTGTTGACGCTCGAGGAAGCCTGCGAGCGTTATACGCTCACCGTCGAAGAATTTCTTTCCTGGCAAAAAGCGATCGATCAGTTCGGTTTGCCGGGTCTTCGCGCCACCCGGGTGCAGCAATACCGGTAAGATCTCTTTAACTTCTTGCACCTTCTGAAAAGCCCGCGCCATTCGTGCGCGGGTTTTTCTTGATCGGCGGCACCGGGGAAACGGTTTCTTTACGACAAGGCGGGCAAAATTTGCCGGGTGAAACGGCCGCGCATCCTGGCGGCGGGAAAATCCAGCGGGTTCGCCGTGAACGAATTGCTCCAGCTTGTCCGATCTTTCGGGATCGCCCGACTTGCAACCATCCTCGGCGTCAGCTTCGGCGTCGCCGCCGCGATGGCGTTGATCATGGCGCGTGTCGGCGCGCCTTCCATGAACGTGCTTTACGCCGATCTTTCCTATGGAGAGGCCCAGCCGATCATCGCCCGGCTGGAACAGGACGGAATCGATCATCAGCTGCGCGACAGCGGCGCGCGGGCGACTATCCTGGTTCCCCGCGGCAAAGTCGCCGAACTGCGCGTCAGTCTCGCCGCGGACGGAATCGCGGCGGGGGGCGGCGTCGGCTATGAGATTTTTGACGACAACCAGACCCTGGGCGCGACCGCGTTCCAGCAGAACATCAACCGGTTGCGCGCCCTGGAAGGCGAGCTTGCCCGCACCTTGACCGCGATTAACGGCGTGCGCTCGGCGCGGGTCCATCTGGTGATGCCCGAGCGCGAGCTGTTCGCGCGGGAGCGCCAGACCGCTTCGGCCTCGATTGTCGTCGACGCGCCGGGCGGGCTTGAACCGCGCGCCGTGCGCGCCATCGTCAATATGACGGCGTCGGCCGTGCCGGCGCTCGATCCCGCCCGCGTCACGGTGCTCGACGCCCGCGGCCAGCTTCTCGCCTCCGGCGCGGAGGGCGACAGCGAAGACGCCATGGCCGCGTCCGTCGAGGAAAAGAAAATCGCCGCCGAAGCGCGCATTCGCCGCGCCGTCGAGGACATGATCGGCCGCATCGTCGGTCCGGAAAATGTCCGCGTCGAAGTCGCCGCCGACATGGATTTCAGCCGCATCACGGAAAGCTCGGAAATCGTCGATCCGGACAGCCAGACCGTTCTGTCCTCAACCACGGTCGAGGAAACCTCAAACAGCGTCGATCCGGCCCGCGCCCAGGGCGTGACCGTCGCCAATGCCCTGCCCGGCGCTCAGCCGCTCGACCAGAACGCACAGCCGGCCACTTCGACGAGCCAGCGCACCGAGGAAACCACCAATTACGAAATCACCAAGACCGTGCGCAATGCGGTGCGCGAGGAAGGCCTCGTCATCAAGCGTCTTTCTGTCGCCGTGGCGCTCAACGGCGTTGCGGAAACCGCCGCGGACGGCTCGCTCGCCTATGCGCCGCGCAGCGCGGAAGAACTCGCCCGCATCGACACGCTGGTCAAATCCGCCATCGGCTTTAACGCCGATCGCGGCGATCAGGTCAGCGTCGTCGACATCCGTTTCAGCCCCCTGCCCGAAGCGGCCGCTATCGCCGCGCCCGCCGCCGCGCCAGGTCTGGCGCGCGACGACCTGATGCGGCTGGCCGAACTCGCCGCGCTCGGCCTGATCGCCCTCGGGCTCGTCTTCTTTGTGCTGCGGCCGATGCTGGCGCCGCCCAAATCGAATCCGCAACTGGCCGCGCCGGCCCCGCGCGGCGGCGACGGCGGAGAAACCCCGGCGCTCGCCCATCAGCCCGAAGGCGGGCTCGAACAGCGTATCGACCTCGCCCAGGTCGAAGGCCAAGTCAAAGCCTCCTCGATCGCCAAGGTCGCGGAAATCGTCAAAGCGCATACGGATGAATCGGCCGGCATCCTGCGCAGTTGGATGCGCGAGGCGTCATGACGGCGAAAACCATCACCGATCCGAACGATCTGAACGGCGCCGAACGCACCGCCGTCGTCATGCTCGCGCTCGGCGAGGAAAACAGCAAGCCCTTGTGGGAACTGTTCGACGAAGATGAATTGCGCGAGATTTCTCTCGCCATCACCAATCTCGGTTCGGTGACCGCCGAGGTGGTGGAGGGCCTGCTTTACGACTTCGTCAAGAACCTTTCTTCAACGGGATCGATCGTCGGCTCGATGGATTCGGCGCGGCGTTTTCTCAGCAACATCCTGCCCGAAGACAAGGTCGCGACGATTTTAAACGACATTCGCGGGCCCGCCGGCCGGACCATGTGGGACAAGCTCGCCAATGTGAACGAACGCACGCTGGCCGGCTATCTGCGCAACGAACACCCCCAGACCGTCGCGGTGATCTTGTCGCGCATCACGCCCGAGCACGCCGCAAAAGTGCTCGGCGCCCTGCCCGAACGGGTCGCCGAGGAAGTCATGAACCGCATGCTGGCGCTCGGCCCGGTGCAAAAGGACGTGCTCGATCAGATCGAGGACACCTTGCGCACGGAATTCATGGCGGCGCTGTCGCGCGGATCGGAAAAGGACGCCTATGAGGCGATGGCGGATATTTTCAACAATTTCGACCGTCCGACCGAACGCCGCTTCATGGAGACGCTGGAAACCAAAAACCCGACCGCGGCGGAGAAAATCAAGGCGTTGATGTTCGTCTTCGAGGACCTTGTGCGCCTCGACGGGGCCGACATTCAAATTCTCCTGCGCCAGCTCGACAAGTCCGTGCTGGCGACGGCGCTCAAGGGCGCGGACGACGAGATGAAAAACCTTTTCTTCTCGAACATGTCGGAACGCGCCGCGACGATCCTGCGCGACGACATCGACATTATGGGGCCGGTGCGCGTGCGCGAAGTCGACCTCGCCCAGCAGAAAATCGTCGAGACCGCCAAGCGCCTCGCCGAACAGGGCGAGATCTATCTTTCCAAGACCAACGAAGAAGAGCTGATTTACTGACATGCCAGCCGCCGCCAGACCATATGACTTCAACGACTTCGAAGACGCGCCTGCGCCAGAAGCCGAAGCGGCTTTTTCGCAAGCGGACATCGATGCGGCGCGCGAGGCCGGCCGCGCCGAAGCGCTTGAAAGCCGTCTGGCCCGCGAAGCGGCCGAACTGACGCGGCGCTGCGCCGCGCTCGCCGAGCAGCTTGAAACTGTCGCGAGCGAGCGCAATGACGCCCTTGCCGCACAGAGCGTCGCGCTGATCGCCATCGCCCGCGACATCGTCAAGGAAGTCTGCGTCGGCGCTGCGGCCCATGACAATGGCGAGGCCGCCCTCGCTCTTCTGGAGCGCTATCTTATGTCCGCCCCTGACCGGGCGCCGGCGCGATTGGCAGTCTGCGATACGACGCCGAAATCGGTGATCGCCGAACTGGAAAAGGCCATCGACCAGCGCGGCGCGGCAGGGATTTTAACCGTCGAAAGCTCGAGCGATTTCGCGCCGGGCGATTGCCGCATCCTCTGGCGCGACGGCGCCATGACCCGCGGCCTTGAAGACATGCTCGCCCAGATCGACGCGATTTTCGCCGGCATCGAAACCGACGCCGCCTTTTCCGCTACGCCAAGGGAGACTGACGCATGAGCGCTTTGCCCGAAAAAACCGACCGGCCCGAGACCCCGGACCTGCCGGACCTCGCCGACGCGCCGGCCGCGCCCGCGCAGCCTGCGCTGCGCGCCAGCCGCTCGATCGAATCCGTGCCGGTCAAGATTTCCGCCGTGCTCGGCAAGACCAGGATCGACGTCGCCCAGCTTAAAGAACTCGGCGACGGCGCGATCATCGAACTCGACCGCAAGGTCGGCGAACCCATCGACCTTTACGTCAATGACCGGCTGATCGCCCGCGGCGAACTGGTCATGGTCGACGGCGCGCTCGGCGTCACGATGACGGAAATCGTGCGCGAGGACGATCACTAGGAGCCATTGTCGATGCTGTTTCACGTCGCCGATCCTTCGAGACACAAAAATCTCCTCATCCTGAGGAGGGCCGCCGGCGCGCCTTTCAATCTTGGCGCAACAGCCGCTATCGGCCCGTCTCGAAGGACAAAGGAGATTTTTGCTCCTCAGGATGAGGGCGGGTTGTTTTACGGCGCACCAAGACAAAAAGGAGAAAAGTCATGCGCCTCCTGATCATCGGCGGACAAACCAGCGAGCTTTCCGCGGCGGCGAAAATGGCCATGGACCGCGGCGCACGGGTCGCGTTCGCGCCGACCATCGATTCCGGACGCGCCGCCTTGCGCAAGGGCCAGGGCGCGGACCTCGTCATGATCGACGTCAAGCTCGACGTCAAAGGCCTGATCGCCGCGCTCGAGGCTGAACGCATCGCCGCGCCGGTCGTGGCTTGCGGCGTCAAGGCCGACGCCGACGCCGCGGTCGCTGCGATCCGCGCCGGGGCGAAGGAATATGTCCCCCTGCCGCCGGACGCCGATCTTATCGCGGCGATCCTTGAGGCCGTCTCCGAGGAATCGAGCGACATGATCGCGGCCGATCCGGCGATGAAGAAAGTCATCGCTCTCGCCGATCAGGTCGCCGCTTCGGAAGCGTCGATCCTGATCACCGGCGAATCCGGCGTCGGCAAGGAAGTCATCGCCAAATATGTCCACGGCAAGTCGAAACGCGTCAACAAGCCGTTCATCTCGATCAACTGTGCGGCGATTCCGGAAAACCTGCTCGAGTCGGAACTCTTCGGCCATGAAAAAGGCGCCTTCACCGGCGCCGTCGCCCGGCGCATCGGCAAGTTCGAAGAAGCCGACGGCGGCACGCTTTTGCTCGACGAGATTTCGGAAATGGACGTGCGCCTTCAGGCGAAGCTCTTGCGCGTCTTGCAGGAACGCGTCATCGACCGCGTCGGCGGATCCAAGCCCGTCAAGGTCGATATCCGCGTCATCGCCACGTCGAACCGCGATCTCGCCGAGGAAGTCAAAAAAGGATCGTTCCGCGAGGATCTTCTGTTTCGGTTGAACGTCGTTAATCTCAACGTGCCGCCCCTGCGCGAACGGCCGCTGGATATTCTCGCCCTCGCCAAGCACTTCGCCGCCAAATACGCCGCGCTTAACAGCGTCGATCATCGGCCGCTTTCCGAAGCCGCGCAGCGCGCCATCGCCGCTTCGCCCTGGCCGGGCAATGTGCGCGAACTTGAAAACGCCATGCACCGCGCAGTGCTGCTCGCGGCCGGCGAGGCGATCGAGCCCGAGGCCATCCGCCTGCCCGACGGATCGCAAATGCGCCGGGCCGCGCCCACCGAAAGCGAAGGCGCGCCGGAAGCCATGGTCGGCCGCACGGTGGCCCAGGTCGAGCAGGATCTGATCCTTCAGACCCTCGATCACTGTCTTGGCAACCGCACCCATGCGGCGAACATTCTCGGCATTTCGATCCGCACCCTGCGCAACAAGCTCAAGCAATATTCCGAAGACGGCGTCGCCGTCCCGCCGCCAGGCGCGGCCGAACGCGCGGCGGGGTGAGATGATTTGCTTTACACGTCGTTTTCTCTTCTTCCCCCGCTTGCGGGGGAAGTGGCCGCGAAGCGGCCGAAGGGGGCTTTTGCGCGACATCAACGACAGACGAACCCCCTCCGTCTGCTTCGCAGACACCTCCCCCGTAAACGGGGGAGGAATCTCGCACTCTATCAATTATGTGAATCCCATAGCCCCAACGGGGAGAGGTTAAGGGGCGCGCAATGTCGGAATCCGCGATAACGACGCCGAAAAGCTGGCTCAATCCCGCACGGCTCAAAGACATCTTGCGCAGCGACGTTCTTTTCGCCGGGGCGATCATTGCGATTCTCGCGCTGTTGATCCTGCCGACGCCGCGCTGGCTGCTCGACATTCTGCTGGCCGCATCGATCACCTTTTCGGTGACCATCCTGATGACGGCGCTGTTTACCAAAAAAGCGCTCGACCTTTCGACCTTCCCGTCGATCCTCTTGATCGCGACGATGTTCCGTCTCGGGCTCAATATCGCCTCGACGCGGCTCATTCTGTCCCAGGGCCATGAGGGTCCGGACGCGGCGGGCCGTATCATCGAAGCCTTCGGCGGTTTCGTCATGCAGGGCAATTACGTCATCGGCATGATCGTTTTCTCGATCCTGGTGATCGTCAATTTCGTCGTCATCACTCGCGGTTCGAGCCGCATCGCCGAAGTCGCCGCGCGCTTTTCCCTCGACGCCATGCCGGGCAAGCAGATGGCGATCGACGCCGATCTTTCCGCCGGACTGATCACCGAAGACGAAGCGCGCACGCGGCGCAAAACCTTGGAAGACGAGTCGAACTTTTTCGGGGCCATGGACGGCGCCTCGAAATTCGTGCGCGGCGACGCCATCGCCGGCTTGCTGATCACGCTGATCAACATCATCGGCGGCGTCATTATCGGCGTCATGCAGATGAACATGACGCTCAGCGACGCCGGCGCGTCCTATACGCTTTTGACCATCGGCGACGGGCTGGTCAGCCAGATCCCGGCGCTGATCGTTTCCATCTCGGCGGGCCTTCTGGTGTCCAAGGCGGGCGTTGAAGGCGCCGCGGACAAGGCGCTCGCCGCCCAGCTCGGCGAATATCCCAAGGCGCTCGCGATTGTCGCCGGCGTTCTGCTCATCATGGCGATCCTGCCGGGCATGCCGTTCGCGCCGTTTCTCCTGCTTGCCGTCGGCGTCGGCGCCGGCGCCTGGACGATCAGCAAGCGCAAAAAAGCGGCCGCAGCCGCCGCGGCCAAGGCCGACCGGGCCGAGGCCCCCGCGCTGGACGACGATCCGAGCCGCATGCTGGCGATCGACGATCTGCGCATCGAGCTCGGCTACGGCTTGCTGCCGCTCATTCATACGGATACGGGGCCCCGGCTCACCGATCAGGTCAAGGCGGTGCGCCGCGCCATCGCCCACGATCTCGGTTTCGTGACGCCGCCGGTGCGCATTCTCGACAACATGCAGCTCGGCGCCAACGAATATGTCATCCGCCTCAAGGAGCAGGAGATCGCCCGGGGCGAATTGCGGCCGGGGCATTTCCTGGTCATGGATCCCGGCGGCAAGCCGATCAATCTGATCGGCGATCCCACCAAGGAGCCGGCGTTCGGCCTCGACGCCATGTGGGTCGACGAAAGCCAGCGCGAGGAAGCCTCGCTCAAGGGCTTTACCGTGGTCGATGCGGCGACGGTGCTGACCACCCATCTCACCGAAATCATCAAGGGCGAGGCGCCGGAACTTTTGTCATACGCCGAGACCAGGAAACTCATCGACGCCCTGCCCGACAAGCACCGCAATCTGGTCAACGATCTCATCCCGTCGGTCGCCTCGGTGACCACGGTGCAGCGCGTCTTGCAGGCCCTGCTCGGGGAAAAGGTCTCGATCCGCGATCTGCCGACCGTGCTCGAAGCGATCGCCGAAGCCGCGCCGCAATCGCAAAACACGACCTATCTGGTCGAGCATGTGCGCACCCGCCTTGCCCGCCAATTATGCGGCGCGCTCAAGGGCCCCGACGGCATGACGCCGATTGTGACCCTCTCGTCGGACTGGGAAGACGCCTTTACCGACGCCCTGACCGGCGAGGAGAACCGGCGCCAGCTGGCCATGGCGCCCTCCAAGCTCCAGGAATTCGTCGCCGCGGCGCTGGGCAAGCTCGAAAGCGCCGCCCAGGAGGGTCATTCCGCCGCCATCGTCACCAGCGCCGGCGTGCGTCCCTTTGTCCGGTCGGTGATCGAACGGATCCGGCCGCAAACGACGGTCCTTTCCCAAAACGAAATTCACCCCCATACTAGGCTCAGAAACCTCGGACAGATCTAGGTTGGCTGACTCTTCATGATGAAATTCATCGCCCAAGACCTTAATGCGGCGAAGAAAAAGGCGCATCGCGCGTTGGGCAAAAAAGCGGTGGTGGTGTCGGTGCGCGAACTGCCGAGCGGCGATGTCGAGGTGACCGCCTCGGACAAGCCAGCGCCGTCAGCGCCCGAACCCACGCCCAAGGCGTCTTTCGCCGGCGCGGCGCGCGACGCCGTCGATGAAGGCCCGTTCAAGACGGCGGCGGGCGCGCGACTCAACGAAACCATCGAACAGCGCTTTTCCGAAGACGCGCTCACCCAGCTCAGTTCGAAACTGACCGGCGGCAAGCATGCGCCGCGTTTCGACATGAGCGATCAAACCGTGCGCGCCATGGCGGAGATCCTGGCGCCGCACGGCGTCGGCCAGCAGCTGCTCGCCGCGCTCATCGCCGGGGCCAAGAATGCGCGCATCGACGAAGACCTTTACCGGCTCGAAACCGCCTTTAGCAGCGCGTTTTCTTTCGCCCCCCTGCAATGTTCGCCGTCGACGCCGATCATGCTGGTCGGACCGACCGGCGCGGGCAAGACCTCCTGCGCCGCCAAGCTGGCCGCGACTGCATCGGAAAACGGCCAGACCGCCTTCATGCTGACCGCCGATGTGGGCCGGGCCGGCGCGGTCGATCAGATCCGTTCTTATTCCGAAGCGCTCGGCGCGGATTATTACATCGTGGAATCGCCCCTCGACGTGCAGCAGGTCATGCGCGCCCGCCGCCCCGACGGCGCCGTATTGCTCGATACGCCGGGCGTGAGCCCTTATGACGCCGGCGATGTCGCCGCCTTGCGCAGCTATCAGGAAGCCTCCGCCGGCGAACCGGTGCTGGTCTTGCCGGCAAGCGGCGACGCGGCGGAATATCTCGACTGGGCGCTGGCGTTTAAGGAAATTGGCGTGCGGCGATGCATCCTCACCAAATTCGACGCCACCAAGCGCGTCGGCGCCGGGCTCAGCGCCGCCTTCGAAGGCGAACTGGCGCTGGCGCATTTTTCCGAAACGCCGTTCATTTCCGAAGGCCTTTTGCCCGCCAGCGCGGAGTTTCTCGCCCGCCGCATGATCGCCAGCCGACCGGGACGGATTGGATAAAGGCGCAAGCTTACGCCAGCGCTAATTCACACAGACGGCGCCGGCAATTGCGGGTTTTCTTTTTTGTGGTTGCGCCGTTGCGCAAATCCGATCCAAGCGGCCCTCTAAACCAGACATCTTTACTAGAACCCTCAAAAAATCTTCTAATATTATTGTTGTAGAAACCGATTAATAAGCGCAGGCATATTGCTTTTTTTATTTACCAAGATAGAGTGTTGATTGCTTCTTATAACGATTGCGCTGTATCGCGTCTTAGTATCGTATAAAAGATCTGAGTACAGATAATATTTTACAAACCTGAATAAGCGGCTTTAACGGCCCGCTTAGCGGGGGTCATATTGCGCGGCCGCACGCTGCGAAACCTGGTCAACAGAATGAAAGGAGTTTGCGATGCTCAAAATCGAACTTGAGCGCGCCTTCATGCGCGAAGACGCTTTAACCGAAGTCGCGAAGCGCGCTCAATACCTCAAGCAAAAATACGGCGATAGCGGCCCGAGCCAGGGAACCGAATTGACGGCGGTGGCGCCGTTGCCGCAACCGCGTCGCTTTCCCCCGATGACCAAGAAAGAAATCGCATCGAATGATGACGATCATCTACTGCGCGGCTCCCTGTCGCAAAACGTCACCCGCTTTATTCCTGAATATAGCGAAAAGGGCGGCTCAAGCTTGCTGCGCGGGGTTATGACGATCGCCAAGAATGAAAAGGGCGACAATCAGATACGGCTTCTGGAGGGGGCCATTAACGAACTCGTTACAAGGGGCGACCTTCTTCCGGACGAGGAGGAACTCGTCGCCGATGCGATCGAGCTTCTCGGCGACCTTGATGACGCCGGCAAAAAAAAGGGAGCGGGGAAAAAGAAATGAGCATCTGGACGAGACTTTATCGACACTCCAATTTCGGAGGAAATTCCACATTCGCCAGCCTGCCGCAAATGTCGCCCCCGACTTCGTATTTGCGAATCTCTAAATCATGGCTGTCCAGCGCAAGTCTTCATGATCGAATCTCCTCTTTGCGATTAGGCGCCTCCCGCAACGAACAGGCAGGATATGTCGCTCTTTTCCAACACGCCCGCTACAAAGGCCGATACGCAATGTTCTCCGTGAACGGCAATTCATCCCGGGACATTATGAACTTACAGTCGCAAAACTTTAACGACATAACCTCCTCTGTGCTTATCATCCGCCAGAACAGCGTAGAGCTTCCGCCAATCGCGCTTGGCTCATTGGGGCGTCCGGGCATTCGCGAACGCATACGCGATGAAGTCGCCTCCAATCGTAGATTGCGGGCTCGGGGCGATCCGATCATCACATGGGATATGTGGCCTAATCACGCGCCCTCTCAAAAGTTTGTCTACATCAGGGTTCCTGTCAGGGTCGATGTGTCCGGCTGGTTCGATTACGACGCTGAGATACGATTTTGGATATACCTTTATGTCGACGCCGCAGGCCGAGCCCGCGGGCACGTCGCCTGGTATGGATGCTGGGTTGAAGGAGGAATTATATCAGGCAAGATAAAAGATCGTCTGATGGATGAAATTCCTTCAAGCATCGGCGACATTCAAGAGATGTTGGATGAAGCGCTGTCAAGTTTAAGCATATTCGAATTGTCCGGACTGTATTTACTGCCCGGTCGTGCGCAAACGGTCGGCCATGTCGAAGATGATTGCTCCATCGTTCTTGTAAAACGCTGGTGACCCTTCCAGCCCTTGCAAAAGAAAAAGCGGGCCAAAAGGCCCGCTAATGGTTACGCATTCTACTTTCTTATACAAACGCACACTTTACAAACACACGATACACAACGCCGCCCCGCTTGCTGGCGCAAACTAACAACTCATTGCGCCCCCAGAAGGGCGATCGGATCGACCGATTTAAGATTCTGGCGAATTTCGAAATGCAGCTGCGGCGTCGTCACCGCGCCGGTCTGACCGACCTTGGCGATCACCTGTCCCTGGCGCACCGTCTGGCCTTTCTTGACCAGCATGGCGTCGTTATGGGCGTAGGCGGTGACGAAACCGTCGGCGTGTTTGACCAGCAGGAGATTGCCGAAGCCGTCGAGTTCCGCGCCGCGATAGACCACTTCGCCGTCGGCGGCGGCGCGCACCGGCGTGCCCGCGGGCGCGGCGATGTTGACGCCGTCATTGCGGCGCCCGCCCTCGCCGGCGCCGTAGCGCGCCACGATCTTGCCCCTGACCGGCCAGTCGAACAGACGCAGCGGTTCGGGTTGCGGCGGCGTCGCATAGGAAACCGACTTCGCCAGGTCGGCGACGTTTTGCGGTTCGCGCGTAGCTTGTTGTTTCGGCTGGGCCTGTTGCGGCGCTGAGCGCTGCGGCGCGGCGGCGTAAACATCGTCCGTAACGCGCGCCTTCGGGATCAGGAGTTGCTGGCCGACGCCGAGCGCATAGGGCGGCGTCAGGCCGTTCGCCTGGGCGATGACCCTGGGGGCGACGTCCCAGCGCCTTGAAATCGAATAGAGCGTGTCGCCGGCCTCTACGCGATAAAGTCGGTCGCGGGCGACGACCTTGCGGGCCGGCGCTGCTTGCGCAGCTGGGGCGCTTGCCGCGGGCAAACGCAGCGTCTGGCCGACGGAAAGAAGATAGGGCGCGCTTAGATTGTTTTCGGCGATGATCGCTTGCGGCGAAACGTCATAGCGCCGGCCGATGGCGTAGACCGTATCGCCGCGGCGCACGGTGATCATCACGGCGTTCGCGCTTGCGGGCATGCGCAAGGTTTCAATCTCGCCCGGCTCGGTAAGATAGACCGCCGAGACCGGCCGCAGACCCGCGGTTTCAACCTCGGTCGTCGAGGCGGGGATCGCGCGCGGCGCCGCCTGCTGCGCCTGGCCCGCCGCGCTGGGCGAATTATAAATCTGCGCCTGGCGCGCCGTATCGGCGCCGTAGGTTATGGGGGCGTAATCGCCGTGCGAACCGCAGGCGGCCGCCGCCAGCCCTGTCGCTGCAAAGATGATCCAGCCCATAAACTTCATCGCCCCCTCCGAACGCAAACACCTCAACGATTCGGCCCGAAATTTGTCAACTTTGGTTAACCAAAAGTTAAAATCGCGCAGGAAAGATTAAAAATCCTTTAAGCGATCTTCGCCGCGCCGTTGAGCGCTGTCGAAAGCGCAGCGTGCGCGTCTTCGTGAGTCAGCGCAAGATGCAGCGGGGTGATGGAAATTCGGCCCTCATAGATCGCATGAAGGTCCGTGCCGTGGGCCGGATCGGAAAGCTCGCCCGTATAGCCGTACCAGAAATAGGTCCCGCCGCGCAGGTCCTTGCGCTGTTCGGCGAAAAGCTGAACCGCATCGCGATGGCCCTGGCGCGTGACTTCGATTTGCGTGACGTCGTCCGGGTCGCGGTCGGGAAAGTTGATGTTGATGACGACGTCCCTGGGCCAGCCCTGTTCGAGCAGCCGGCGGATCACCGACGCGCCGTAGGTTTCCGGCGTGATCCAGCGCGCGCGTTCGCGCGCCATGCGCGCCAGCGACAAGGCGACGGAAGGAATGCCGAAGCTCATGCCCTGAAACGCGGCGGCGATGGTGCCGGAAACGGTCACGTCCTCGGCGATGTTCTGGCCGTTATTGACGCCCGACAAAAGAAGATCGGGCTTCTTGTCAGCAAGGATTTTCGTCACGCCCATCACCACGGCGTCGCTCGGCGTGCCGGTGACGGAAAAGCGGCGCTCCTCGAATTTGCGGATGCGAATGGGATGGGCGAGCGTCAGCGCCCGCGCCGCGCCGGACTGTTCTTCCTGGGGCGCCACGACCCAGACATCGTCGCTGAGTTGTTGCGCAATCCTGACCAGGCTTTCGAGCCCGCGCGCGTTAACGCCGTCGTCATTGGAGCAAAGAATACGCATTTTTCTACCCACTCGTTTCTACTCATTCGTCATCCCGTGCGCGGCGCAGCGCCCCGGATCAAATCCGGGGTGATGCGGCGCAGACACGGGATCGGTTTCAACAGACGCTCAGAAAATTTGAACGATCCCGGATCAGCAAAGCAGCATTTCATGCTGCATTGCATCCGGGATGACGATCTCATTTCGCCCCCTCAATCTTGTCGGCGCCGCCCATGTAAGGCTTTAAAACGTCCGGCACGGCGACGGAACCGTCCGGCTGCTGATAGTTCTCCAGGATCGCCACCAGCGTGCGGCCCACCGCAAGGCCCGAGCCGTTAAGCGTATGGACGAAGCGGGTTTGCTTTTCGCCTTTCGGTCTGCAGCGCGCATTCATGCGCCGGGCCTGAAAGTCGCCGCAGTTGGAACAGGACGAAATTTCCCGATAGCGCCCCTGCCCCGGCAGCCAGACTTCGATGTCATAGGTCTTGTTGGCCGCAAAGCCCATGTCGCCGGTGGACAGCACCACGGTGCGGTAAGCCAGTTCCAGACGTTTTAACACTTCCTCGGCGCATTCGGTCATGCGCTCATGTTCGGCTTCGGATTGCTCCGGCGCCGTGATGGAAACGAGTTCGACCTTGGAAAATTGATGCAGGCGGATCATGCCTCTGGTGTCCTTGCCCGCCGCTCCCGCCTCGGAGCGGAAACACGGCGTCCAGGCGGTAAAGCGCAAGGGAAGCGCTTCTTCGTTGAGGATTTGCTCGCGGACGATATTGGTCAGCGACACTTCGGCGGTGGGAATGAGCGTCAGATCGGCCGTCGTCACGAACTGATCCTCGGCGAATTTCGGCAACTGCCCGGTGCCGAACAGCGCCTCGTCGCGCACCAGCAAGGGCGGCTGGCATTCCTGATAGCCGAATTCGCCCGTATGCAGATCGAGCATGAAATTGGCGATGGCCCGTTCGAGCCGCGCAAGCTGGCCTTTCAATAAAACGAACCGCGCGCCGGACATCGCCGCCGCGGTTTCGAAATCCATCTGGCCCATGGCCTCGCCGATGTCGAAATGTTCCCTGGCGTCGTTGAGCCGCCTGGGCTCGCCCCATTGGCGGATTTCTTGATTGGCGCTTTCGTCTTCGCCGACCGGCACGTCTTTCGCCGGAATGTTGGGAACGCCCGCCAGGATGTCATGGATGGCGTCGAGCATTTTCTTTTGCTCGGCTTCGGCGACGGGCATTTGCTTTTTGATGTCCTCGACTTCCTCGCGCAGGCGATTGAATTCGGCCTCGTCCCCCCTGGCCTTGGCCGCGCCGACCGCCTTGGACGCCGCATTGCGCCGCTGTTGCAGGTCGTTGAGGATTTCGGTGAATTTGCGCGCGTCCTTGTCGAGGGCGAGGATTTCCCCGGCCCGGGGCGGAAGGCCCCGGCGCGCCAGTCCGGCGTCGAACGCGTCCGGCTCATCGCGAATGAAGCGCATGTCCAACATAGGCGCGGTTTAGCGGGCTTGCACGGTCCGGTCTAGCGTAGCCGTGTTTTCCTCCCCCATTTATGGGGGAGGTGTCAGCGAAGCTGACGGAGGGGGCTGAATTCGACGTTCAATAATGACCCCCTCCGTCGCCCCGGAGCAAGTCCGGGGCGACACCTCCCCCGCAAGCGGGGGAGGAATTAGGATACCTTAAGCCGACGCCTCTTCGGCTTCCTCCATCTCCTTGCGGGCTTTTTTCTCGGTCATGCGCACCGAGATCACCGAGATCTCATAAAGCGCGATGATCGATGCGCCGAGCACAAGCTGGCTCAGAGGGTCCGGCGGGGTCAGGAAGGCGGCGACGATGAAAATCCCGACAATGGCGAATTTGCGATAGCGCCGAAGCATGGTCGCGGTGACAATGCCCGCGCGCGCCAGGAGCGTTAAAAACACCGGTAACTGAAACGCAAAGCCGAAGGCCATGATCAGCGTCGTCATCAGCGTGAGATAGTCCCCGACGCGGGTCAAAAGCTCGATCGTAACGCCCGATCCCTCAACCGCATCGCGCTCCATGCCCACGGCGAAGCTCATGACGAACGGCATCAGGACGTAATAGACCAGCGCCGCACCCGCCGTGAACAGAACCGGCATGGCGAGCAAAAACGGCAGCGCCGCCTTGCGCTCGCGGCGGTAAAGGCCGGGCGAAACGAAGCGGTAAAGCTGATAGGCGACGACGGGAAACGCCAGCGCCAGCCCGCCAAGCGCGGCGAGCCGCACCCTTGTGAAGAAAAATTCCAGCGGCGCGAAATAAAGCGTCGGATCGGTCCCCGCCGATTCTACAGCGTTACGGAACGGAATGACCAAAAACTCGTAAAGCGGAATGGAAAAGGCAAAACAGATCGCGAAACCGACGGCGATCGCCGCGACGGACACGATCAGCCGGCTGCGCAGTTCGGTCAGATGATCAAGCAGGGGCGCGGCGGAGGCGTCGATTTCGTCCTCTTCGCTCGGCGTATCGCTGTCTTCCGGCGCGGCGCTCATGACTGGGCGGGCTCGTCTTTCGGCGCTGCACGCTCAGGCGGCTTGGCGACGGCGTCTTTCATCTCGGCGGCTTCGTCGCGCAGGGCTTTGTCCGCCGGCGTGAGGCTTTCTTCGATCTCGCGCTTGGTCTTGGCGAAGACATTTTCCTTTTTGAGGGTTTCGATCTCCTGGCGCAGTTCTTCCATTTCGGTCTCCCGCGCCATCTGGTCGAACGCCGCGGCGAACTCGCCCGCCATGCGCCGCGCCTTGGCGACGAACTGGCCGGCCGCGCGCATCAGCTTGGGCAGGTCTTTCGGACCGACCACGATCAGCGCGACGACGCCGATGAGCAAAAGCTCGAAAAAACCGAACTGGGGAACGAGATTCATTCACGCCGCCCCTTGGAAAAGGGAGGCAACGCCACAGCGCCTACTTTGTATCTGAACCGCTTTTTTCATCCTTCGCCGGGGTGATGTCCACCGCCTCACTGCTGCGCTGTTCCAGGGACTTTTTTTCTTCGTCCTTGTCCTTGCCGTCTTCGTCCTGCAGGCCCTTGCGGAAGGACTTAATGCCCTTGGCGAAATCGCCCATCATCGACGAAATCCGCCCGCCGCCGCCGAAAAGGAGGAGCGCGATAATCAGGATGATAATAATCTGCCAGGGTCCGATGGCGCCCATGATGCGTCTTTCAATCAGCTGCTGTCGCCGCCTATAGGTAAACCGCCGGAGCGGCCGACGCAAACGCCTTCGCGTA
>JANQMJ010000029.1 GCA_028280115.1 Parvularculaceae bacterium | reverse complement strand
GAACCACCGACACGCGGATTTTCAGTCCGCTGCTCTACCAACTGAGCTACCTGGGCCTGGACCGGGAAAAGGGCGCGGGGCCCCCGGCGGAGCGCGGCTTATAGGCTAAGACGGCGCGGCTTGTCCATGGGGCCGCGGCGCGCCTGACGAGCGGATTTGCCAGTGGCCGTCAAGCGTCCGGCGGGCGCTTTGCGTGCGGCGCGAGGCTTGGCTAGAACGGCGCAAAAAGGAATGCACCATGGCCCCGCAATCGAAAACGAAAGCAAAACCAGCGTCGTCGCGCCGGGCGGTCGCCTCGCTGACCAAGCTCGGCGGACGCAGCGAAATCCCGGCGTCGCCGGACAAGGCGCGCCTTGAAACGGTCGCCAATCCCCATCCGGGCGCGCTTTATGTTGCGCGCTTTACCGCGCCGGAATTTACGGCGCTGTGTCCCGTCACGGGGCAGCCCGATTTCGCAACCTTGGTGATCGATTACGCCCCGAACAAGCTGATCGTCGAATCGAAATCGCTCAAGCTCTTTCTTGCTTCGTTTCGCAATCATGGCGCATTTCACGAAGACTGCACGGTCGCAATCGCAAACCGCATGATCGACGCGGCCGACCCGCGCTGGCTGAGGATCGGCGGCTACTGGTATCCTCGCGGCGGCATTCCCATCGATGTTTTCTATCAGACGGGCGAACCGCCTGAAGGTTTGTGGATTCCCGATCAAGGCGTGACCGCCTATCGGGGGAGGGGGTAGGAGCGGTTATGAAACATCTGTTCGCGGCGCCTGCGACGGTGCTGGCGGTCGCATCGCCGGCTTTCGCCGAAGCGCTGGAAGGAAAGCCGACATCCGCTGAAATTTTGAAAAGCGCCGCGCCTTCCGACTGGCGCGCGCTGGAGCCGGAAGAAACGCTTTATATGGAGCTTGAGCGCGGCCGGGTCGTTGTCGCCCTGTCGACGCAACTCGCCAAACGCCATGTCGCGCAAATCAAAAAGCTGGCGCGCGAGGGGTTTTACGACGGGCTGTCATTTTACCGCGTCATCGACGGGTTTGTCGCCCAGGGCGGCGATGTTCTTGAGAAGCGAAACGCCAAAACCGCCGCCAGGCGCCTGAAAGCCGAATTCGACGAGCCTGCGAAAAAGATCGCGTTCAGTCCGATCGCCGATGCCGACGGGTATGCGGCGCAGGTCGGCTTCGTGGACAGTCTGCCCGCCGGCGTCGACGCCGAGGGCGATCGCATCTGGCATCTTCACTGCGTTGGAGCCATGGCCATGGCCCGCGGCAATGAAACCGATTCCGCCGGGACTGAATTTTACATCGCGCTGCAGCCGCAACGCTATCTCGACCGCAACCTTACCGTCTTCGGGCGGGTGGTAGACGGTATGGAACATCTGCAGGCTTTGCGCCGCGTCGCGCCGGCGCAGTCGGAAGAGGACGATCTTGGCGAGACCATTCTTTCCGTAAGCGTGGGCGCCGATCTGCCTGAAGAAAAGCAGTTAAAACTCGCAATCCTCCGCTCAGGGACGGAAACGTTCGACGACTATGTGGAGGCGCGCCGCAACCGGTCCGAAGGCTTCTTTTATCATCGTCCGGATTATGTCGATATTTGCCAGCTCCCCATACCGGTGCGGGCGATAAGGGAAGACCAGGAGTGACGGGGCGCAAGATCGGTCCGTGGACGGTGACGTCGGCGCGAACCGTGTTCGACAATCCGTGGATCCGGGTCGTCGATCATGGCGTCGTGCACCCTAACGGCGCTGAGGGCGAATACGGCGTCGTGCAGTTCAAAAACATCGCCATCGGCGTTTTGCCGATTGACGCCGCTGGAAAGGTGACGCTGGTGGGCCAGCACCGCTTTCCCCATGACCGCTATAGCTGGGAGCTGCCGGAAGGCGGCGGGCCGGTCGGCATTGATCCGCTGATTTCGGCCCGGCGCGAACTGGAAGAAGAAACCGGCCTTGCCGCAGCGTCCTGGGCCCCGCTTGTCGCATTCGATATTTCCAATTCGGTCACCGACGAACGCGCGGTGTGTTTTTACGCCTGGGATTTGACCCAAGGCGCCGCCGCGCCGGAGGCTTCCGAAGCGTTAACCATAAAGAAGGTTCCCTTTAACGTGCTTTTAGAAATGGTGATGAAAGGGGAAATCACCGACAGTCTCACCATTGTGATGACGCTGTCGGCCCATGCACAAGCCTTGCGGGGCGAGGCGCCGGCCCCTATTTCCGGTTCTTTGCTTGCGCCGGCGGCGCGAACATAGGAAAATCGCGCTATGTCTAGAACTGCGCCGAAACCGTCGAATGTCGTTGACTTGTCGGGCGAACAAACCTGGTCGCGGATGCGCGTCGAGGCGGCCACCGCCGCCGCACAGGAGCCACATCTTGCGAGCATGCTCCATGCGACCATCCTCAACCATAAAAGCTTTCAGGCCGCGCTTTCCTATCGGCTGGCGCAAAAGCTCGCCGATGACGAAATGAACGCCATGCTCTGGCGCGAAGTCTGCGATGAGGCCCATGGGGACGAACCCGATACGGTCGACGCGGCGCTGCACGATTTGCGCGCCGTCTATAAGCGCGATCCGGCCTGTCATGAATACATGCAGCCGTTTTTGTATTTCAAAGGCTATCTTTCGCTCCAGGCCTATCGCGTGGCCAACTGGCTCTGGCGTCACGATCGCAAGGCGCTGGCGCTTTATCTGCAAAGCCGCATGTCGGAACTGTTCGGCGTCGACATTCACCCGGCGACGACCATCGGCAAGAGCGTGTTCATCGATCACGCAACCGGCATCGTCATCGGCGAGACCGCGGTGGTCGAGGATCATGTGTCCATCCTCCAGAACGTCACGCTCGGCGGCACGGGCAAGGACGAGGGCGATCGCCATCCGAAAATCCGCCATGGCGCGCTGGTCAGTGTCGGCGCCAAGGTGCTCGGCAATATCGAGGTGGGCGCGGGCGCCAAGATCGCCGCCGGCAGCGTGGTGCTCAAAAATGTCGAGCCCCACGCCACTGTGGCGGGCGTGCCGGCCAAGCCCGTGGGCATCTGCCAGGACGAATCGCCGGCGGAGACCATGGATCAGCAGTTCAATTACGAGATCTATTCGATCTGATCGATACGCCGCTGGCGGACCACGGAACGCGCCATGCGTGTAGATCTTTTCGACTATGACCTGCCGCCGGAGCGGATCGCGCTTGAGCCGGTCTCGCCGCGCGATGCGGCGCGGTTGCTTTATATCCGGCGCGACGGTCTTGAAGATCGCGTGGTTTCGGATCTGCCCGATCTCTTGCGGCGCGGCGATCTTCTCGTGCTCAACGACACCAAGGTGATCCCGGCGCAGCTGTTTGGCCGCCGCCCGGCGCGCGCCGCCGGCGGCGAAGATGTCGCCGTCGACGCCACGCTGCACAGGCGCCTCGACGAAAACCGCTGGCGCGCCCTGGTTCGGCCGGGCAAGCGTTTGCGCGCCGGAGACGTCATCGCATTCAAGGGCGGGCTGACAGCGACGGTCGAAAGCCGCAGCGGCGCGGAAGCCGTTCTCGACTTCGAAACCCGTGGCAAGACGTTCCAGAAAGCGCTGGCGGAGGCCGGTGTGGCGCCCCTGCCGCCCTATATCGCCCGCCGACGCGCGACGACCGATCAGGATCGCGAAGATTATCAGACGGTCTACGCCGCCGAACCGGGCTCGGTTGCGGCGCCGACGGCGGGCCTGCATTTTACTGAAGGTTTGCTGACCCGCCTAAAGGAAAAGGGCGTCGGCGCGGTCTGCGTGACGTTGCATGTGGGCGCGGGCACGTTTCTGCCCGTGACCGCGGACGACACGGCCGATCATCGGATGCACAGCGAATGGGGAGAGATCACGACGGCGCAGGCGGCGACAATCAACCAGGCGCGCGCTCAGGGCGGGCGTATTATTGCGACCGGCACCACCTCGTTGCGGCTGATGGAGGCCGCAGCGGACAAGGGCGGCGTGGTCAAACCTTTTTGCGGCGAGACGGATCTTTTCATCACCCCGGGCTACGCCTTCAGGGCGGCCGATCTCTTGCTGACCAATTTCCATCTGCCGCGGTCGACCTTATTCATGTTGGTCTGCGCCTTTTCCGGCGTTGAGGCCATGAAAGCAGCCTACGCCCACGCCATTGATCGCAACTATCGATTTTATTCCTATGGCGACGCCTGTTTGCTGGAGCGTGCGCCGTGACGGCGTTCGCATTCTCGCTCACCGCGACGGACGGACCGGCGCGGACCGGCGCAATTAAAACGCCGCGCGGCGAAATCAGAACCCCCGCCTTCATGCCGGTGGGCACGGCGGGGACCGTCAAAGCCATGCCGCCCGATCTCGTGCGCGCGACCGGCGCCGATGTCGTTCTCGGCAACACCTATCATTTGATGCTGCGGCCAGGGGCCGAGCGCGTGGCCGCGCTGGGCGGGCTGCACAGATTCATGAACTGGCTGCATCCGATTTTGACTGATAGCGGCGGTTTTCAGGTCATGTCGCTCGCCAAGCTGCGCAAGCTGACGGAGGAGGGGGTTTCCTTTCAGTCCCATATCGACGGCGCGAGTTACATGCTGACGCCCGAGCGGTCGATCGAGATACAATGCCTGCTCGGTGCCGACATCCAGATGCAGCTTGACGAATGTCCGGCGATGCCCATCGCCCATGACAAGGCGCGGGAGTCCATGGCGCTTTCCGTGCGCTGGGCCGAACGGTCGAAACGCGCATTCGAAGAAAAGTCGAAACCAGGCCAGGCGCTTTTCGGCATTGTGCAAGGCGCCAATTACGAAGACCTGCGACGGGAAAGTCTCGACGCCTTAATGACCATCGGTTTTCCCGGTTATGCTGTCGGCGGCCTGGCGGTGGGCGAGGGACGCGAGGAGATGTTCCGCGTGCTCGAGTTTCTCTGCCCGCACATGCAAGCGGACGCGCCGCGCTATCTCATGGGCGTGGGCAAGCCCGCCGATATCGTCGGCGCCGTCGCCCGGGGGATCGACATGTTCGACTGCGTCGCGCCGACACGCTCCGGCCGCCACGGTCAGGCCTGGACCCGGTCGGGACCGATCAACATCAAGAATGCGGACTATGCAAGCGATCCCGAACCGCTCGACGCATCGAGCGAGTGTCCGGCGAGCCGCGATTATTCCAAGGCCTATCTTCACCATCTCTTCCGGGCCGGTGAATATCTCGGGCCGATGCTGCTCACCTGGCATAACCTTCAATATTATCAGGACCTTATGGCAGGTATGCGGGCGGCCATCGCGGCCGGGCGGTTCGCCGAGTTTGTCGCCGCGTTCAAAGCCGAAACCGGCGAGGAAATATTGTAGAAAACCGGCGCGCCGCATCGGTTGACCCACGCGGAAGGCGTCCTTATGTTCCGCCGCCTTGCGAGACGGGGCCGTGATTCCGATCGATGGCGGCCGCGTTTTTTTGCATCCGGCGTCAGATTGGGTAAGTCTGAAGCGCCCTCGTGGGCCCTTAGCTCAGCTGGTAGAGCAACTGACTTTTAATCAGTAGGTCGATGGTTCGAATCCATCAGGGCTCACCATCCGCCTTCGCTGATTTTGGCGTAGCCAAAATCTAGCTCCGGCGTGACAAGGCCGGAGCGTGCGAAGCGGATGCCCCGCCGAAGCCTAAAGGGCGAAGGTGGGCATGCGCAGCCTTCGGCTTCGTCCGGCCTGTTAAAATGTCGCTGAGATCGGCGCTGTCGGGCGCCATCCCACAGCGCGCACGGTAAATTCTGCGCGCCGGCCGTCCTCATACGCCAAAACCGCGTCAATATCGTAGAGCTGAATGACAAACCGGCCCGGCGCGCCGCCTTGATCGAGCGCCGGGCGTTCGGCGGATGCGGGACGCGCGTTCCATATCAATTGCGCATCGCCGATCCGCTCTTCGCCTTCGCTTTTCATCGCCGGATTGATGACGCGCAGATATGACAGCGCGCTTTTCATGTTCTTAACGCCCGCTTCGGCGCGTTCAACGGCGATCACCGTGCGTGTCAATTGGCCTTGCAGCGCCAGAAGCGGCAGGAAGGCGAGGGCGATCAGCGCGACGGCGGCAAGCGCCTCCAGCACGGAAAAGCCTTTTTGCGGCATCGGTCCTGACATTCGTTTTCGACGCGTCGTAAGCGCCGGCGTTAAAAGTCCCGCGGCCGAAGCGTGATGAGATTTTGCTCGCTCAAGGTCCGGTCGATTTCGGACTTATATTTATTCGCAAAGGCCGAACGATCCGACTGGCCGCGCACCACATAGGCTTTGATCAAGATGACGAGTTCTGTGCGGTCAACGCTTGTCGACGAGCGTGAAAAGACGTTTCCTACCACGGGAATGTCTTTCAGGAACGGCACGCCGCTTTTGTCGCGGGTCACGTTGTCCTGGATGAGCCCGCCGATGACCGCGGTCCCGCCGTCTTCGAGCGACAAAAGCGTCGTCACGCTGGTGTTGTTGAAAGACGGGCTTTGGATGGGCCCGGTGCCCGGCAATGTCGACGAAATCTCCTGGCTGACATTCAGGTCGATCCGATTGTCGCTGAAGACAATCGGTTCGATCGAAAGGATGATCCCTGTCGAGCGATATTGAACTTCCTGGATGATATCCGAGGTGCCGCCGCCGACGGGCGTCGCCTGTGAAGACAAAATCGGCACTTCGGTGCCGACCTGCACCTGCGCGGCGGCGCCGGATCGCGCAAGCAGGCGCGGCGTCGACAACACATTGACCTGATTGTTCTGTGCAAAGGCGTCAATCGCGACTTCAACATCCGGCGACAAGACCCCGAAGGCGAGTCCGGCCGGTCCGAACGCGCCGTCAGCGACGATGCCCGCAAGGCCCGAGGCGTCATCCGTGGCTCCGGCGAAGCGGTTGTTGAAAGCGGCGTCATTGAGATTGCGGATTGTCCAATCAACGCCGAATTCTGTGCTGTCGGTCAATTGCACCTGTGCGATCATTACTTCGATCAGCACTTCGGCCGGCGGCAGGTCGAGCTGTTGCAAGAGCGGCAGCAAGCGGTCGTATTCGCTGGTCGTTCCGGTGAAGACGAGGCGGTTGCCGAGCGGATCGACAACGAGCCCGCCGATCGGCGCGGCAGCGCCGCCGGCAAAGCCTTCGCCGCCGGCGCCCGCTGCGGCCGCAGCCGCCCTGGCGCGCGCCACCGCGAGCCCTGGCGAGCCGGATTGCGCTTCGATGCCGCTGATCACTTGGTTAACCGTGTTGGCGAGAACGGCGGCGTCAAGATTGCGAACGGAATAGACGAAGACTTGCGGCGAATCGCCGTTCTGGGCCGGTCGATCCAGTTCTTGAATCCAGTAGTTGATTCGCGCGCGCGCCTGCGCCTCCCGCGTAAAGACGAGCAGATCGTTCGACCTTTCAATCGCCAATAACAAGATCGGCATCGGCGATTGCGCCTGCAGGCTCACCTGCCAACCCTCCGCAGTCAGAATATTCTGGAGCTCTAGCGCGAAAGCGTTTGCGTTCCAGTATCGCGGTGAAACGCGCTGGACCTGGGTGCCGGCGAACTGCAACTCGTCCATGTCATAGACGATCGACAGCGCAGCGTTCACATCGTCCGGCAGGCCGTTCAATATCACATAATTTCCGTTGCTTTCGGCGGTGACGGTGAGATTTTCATTGCGTCCGAACGCTTGGGCCAAGATTCCCGCCATGGTCTGGGCGTTAATCGCGTTGAGTTCGACATATTGAACGATTGGACGAAGGCCCGCAGGGGTTTCAACCCGCGCGCGCGAACGGATGAACCGGGGAATGCGCGCCTTAAGCGCGCTGTCTTCAAGGATTTGATAAACGCCGTTCTGCGCGGTTACCTGAATGCCGTAATCCTTAAGCGTCGCCGTCACCAGGCCGAGGAACACGTCGGCCGACATCACGCCCGACGAACGCAGTTGAACGATTTCCGAACGCGCTGCGACGCCAGGCCCGGTGGTGTAGGGCACAGACAGGATCTCGCCGAATACAAGATCGATGAAAGCCGGCAACGCCAAGGGCGGGACGACGGTGTCGATTTCCTCCACGCCGAACTGCGGCGGCGCGCCCGCGTCCAGACCCGTTTCGATGGGCTCTTCGCCGATGGATGGTACAATGGTGACCCGGGCCGCGGCTTCGCCGTACTGCTTGGTTGCGTCGGCGGCGCCGAGCTGGACGTCTTGCGCTGTCTGTCCGGAGCGGACGACATCGCTCGATTCATTTGCGGCGATCGTATAGCTCGGCAAGGGTCGTCCCACCGCACATCCTGCGACGAGAATCAGAATCGCAAACAAGGCGGCATTTTTTTTCGCACGCCAAAGCGCACAGAATGAGCACTTGTTTTCAATTAACGGATATCGACGCGTCATGACGGTACTATGGTTACTTTTTGTTAACCGGCGCGATGAGATCAGGCGTGAACGCTGCCCGGGTCAGCTGTTGCAACATCCTTAATTCAGACGATTTTACCTAATTTCGCCTTAACACCGCGCCGCCAAAATCCGGATTCTCGCCTTCTTAAGCGACTCTGATTGGTATTAGCTGTCTGGGTTATCATGGGGAAACACAACAATTTCGAGGTTTTGATCGTCTAGCGCGATTGTAATGCGATCGAGCGAGGCTTCCTTGACAACCCATCCGCCGGGCAGCGTATCGCCGACCCCGACGGTAACGATGCCGTCTCCGGGCGCGTATACAGTGACAGCAATTTTGCCGTCTTTCAATGTCGTCGCGGCAATCCGCGGCGGCGGGGGGACGCCGCCGTCGCTTGCCGCAGCGATCTGGTCAATCGCCGCGCTGTTCGCCTCCCCGAAGTGATTAGTCGCCATGAGCTGCTCGTAAAGGCGCTGCTCGTCTTCGGCGGCCGATTGCGGCGGGGTCGGCTCCGTCCACGGGGCTTTGGCGGTCTGTATGTTCCCCCCGGCGCCGGCGGCGGCAAGCCCGCCGGCGAGCCCGCCTGCAACGGTTGCAATCAGCGCGGCGGTGAAGAAAGCGCGCATCAACTATCTCCGTCTCGCGTCGGGTCGATGACGGTGATCGGCGCATAGCCCTCAGCCGAAAACCGTCCGCTCGAATCTTCGGTGAAGGTCACGTTCATTTCTGTGACGATCATCATCGGCCGATGGGCGTTGATCGCAGCGAGGGTTTTTACAGCGCTGTCGCCGCTTGGAGAGTCTGCGACAATTCGAAAGCGCAAGGCCGCACCGCCGGGAAGATCGACCGGCGCCGGGTCGACTTGAAGCGAGCGGATCGACAGTTGTGCCAAAGAGGCGATGCGGTTTATCTCGCTTTGAAGCGCTGCTGCGATAAAGCCGGGGGTGGGTCCCGACCAGCGCGTCGCTTTCCATTGATCCAGAACATCTTGCGCGGCGTCTGTACGTTCGCGCCATAGGGCTTCATCAACTTCGCCGCCTTGCCGGGCCAGGCGTTCGGCGAACTGCGCCTTGACCGTCGCCGCGTTCGCAGCCTCATCGCTGAGGCGCGTAATAAGCGCAATGCCGAGAACGCCAGCCAAGGCGATCAATCCATAGATTGTGCGCTGATTGAGAGATCGGCCGATATAATCGGAAATTCGGGACATATTCGTACTCAACTATCCTTTAGCGCTGCACGGCTCCTTCGTCCGGCGCGCCGCCAAGCGGCGTTAAGGCGGCGCTAACCTGGATCCGGGTGTCATTGGGCCGTTCGACGAAAACTTCGGAAAGCCAATCGCTTGCTTCCAGCCGCGAGACGAGATCGGCTATGTTGATCTCGGTCTCGGCCGTCGTCTCGAAGCGCGCCTGCAACTGTTGATCGTAGAGCCGAAAATTCGCAAGGCGCGCATCATCCTCCGGAAGCTCCCGAGCGACGGCAAGCAAGGCCGACACAACGGCGCCGGGATTTCCGAAATCCGACAGCGCTTCAACCTCAGCATTCGCAGACAGGGCGGCGCGGCGCGCCTCGGCGCCCGCCTCATTTGCGACGATCGCATTTTCGATACGGGCGCTGAAGGCGGCGGCGCTGCTTTTGTAGGAGATAATCTGTGCGGTTTGGAAGGCGGTGAAAAACGCGATTGCACATGCGACCACTGCAGCGATACGTCCTGGCGCGAGCGTCACGCGAAGATTGGCGGGATCCGGATCGATCATCGGCAGATCGTCGCGGAAGGGCGCTTCGCACGGCGCCGGCGCCCTGGACGCCTGGCCTGTGACGCGCTCTCGCGCCGCGCGCATGAAGTGCAGCCATTCCTGGTCGGACGGCGCTGCGCGCCACCAGCGCGAGGCCGTCAGCACGCCGTTGCGCCAGACCTGTCCTTCAAAGCCGTCGATACAGCGAACGATACGTGCGCCGTCCTCCAGGCGCTCCCTGGCGACGGTTTCCGGAATGGCCTGAACGGAAGACGCCAAAGCGCCGTTCTCTAACTTGAAGTCGCCGTCCCAGCACCACACGCCGGCATTCAAGGGATCGTCCCTGTCAAGCTCTAGGCGCGCCCGCGTGTCGGCGTATCCCTGTCGATAGGCGGCGTTTAATTTGGCGGCGGCCCGTGCATTGGCGTTCTTTCCAGCAAGGCGAACCCGCGAAAACCCGCAGATCGCGCGCGGCAGGACATAGAGCGTCGGCTTCCATGGGGCGCTTTGCCCTCCGGGGCGAATACGGCCCTCAGCGTCGATCGGCGTGAGGTTAGGGCTGAAAAACCTGCGCCAGGCCTTCCTGATCGATTGCTGTAATCGCCGAACCGTCATTTGCGTCAGCCTTGTCGTAGATCCATTCACGCCGGAATGGCACATCTGCTGCGGCGGCGGTGCGCATGATCTCCACCGCGCGGCGGCGCGTCAACCCGTTTACTATGGGCGTTTCAAGCAAGAAGCGCGCCGTGGCGGAGGGGCGCAGATCGCCGGCTTCGGCCACCTCGGCCGGATCGGGGTTCAGGGCGAAGCCTCCCCTTTCCGGAAACAGGTCGGCGATTTCCGGAGGGGCGAATGCGGGCTTGAAGCCGCCGCCGCGGCCAAATCGACCATATTCGGCAAGATATGTCCAAAACCCAGGCGGCGCGCTATCCGGGACGCCGAGCACCGACGCCGTTTCCTGATAGGCGCGCAATGGCGAATTGGTGGGCGGCGGCGCGCCGAACAGACGATAGTCGGCTCGCTCAGCGCCGCGGAATCGACGATTGACGTCGTCATCCTGATAATCGCCGATGCGCGCCGCGAATTGCGGCGCATCCTCACGCTCGAAACCGGCCTTACGCAAAAACGCCGCCAGCGTGTCCTCCGGCAGCGACGTGATCGGCGCCAGACCGGCCGCGTCGCGATAAACCACGCGAACGGGCTGCGCCGGCGTTCCTGAACTGCGCGCTTGCCCATCGGCTCGCCAGTATTGAGAGGGATCACGCTCGTTTGGGTCGACAGGATTTACGTCAAAGACCGGGTCGGCCGCAGCGGCGGCTTGCCCCGATGCGATCCCGCCCGAGACCGGCGCCGACGTTAAGTATACAAAGACGGCTTCGGCTTCTGCGGAGACCAGCGCCCGTTCCGTCGCAATGTCGGCCTGCAGCGCATTCATCACGCTTGTCGAATCGGAAACGGCGCGAAAGCCGATGGCGGCGATGATCGCCATTGCAGCGATGGCGACGAGCGCAAACGGCAGGGCAAATCCTTTTTGCGGGTCGCGCATATTCTTATTGCTCCCGCGCCAAGAGGTCTTGGACACGCATCGGCAGCTGCGGGTTGCCGGCGATGTCGGCAATCCATGTCTCGCTGCCGCCCGGGCCGTCGATGGTAAGCCGTATGGCGAGCGGCGCATTCGGCGTATCGTAAAACTGCGCGTCGTTGAACGGGCCCGGCTCGGGGGTCTCGGGCGGCGGCCAGGCGGAACGCCAGACGCCGTCGGCGCCGAGATAGGAAAATCCGGCGCTCGCATTGTCGAGCGTTTTGAGGGTCCATTCGATGTCCCCCGACCGATAGATGACGGCCGCCGCGGACCCGTCCCGCGCAATTGACATGCTGGCATGCGACAGACTCGGCGCGATCCCGTGAAGCGGGGTTTTCGTCAAGCCGGAAAAACCGGCGGGCTCGCCGATGAAACGACGATCGATTTCTTCCGGCCATGCCTGTACAATCCCGGAGACGACTTCGCTGAACATAGTTTGATTAGCGACCCCGGAAAGGGACTCGTTTGCGGCGTCCGAAGCCTGCGTCGACAGGCGCAGCCATTGCCCGGTGGACTGAAAAAGCGCTGCTGAAACCAGCGCCACAATCGCAAGTGCGGCAATAAGTTCGAGCAGCGTGAAACCGCGTTGGCTGTTCTCGCCTGGCATGGGTTAGGGCTCCGCGCGACCTTGCGCTCGCAAAAGACGCTACCGAAACAAGATTGACACAATCCTTAGCACTGCGTCCTTCCTGCGCAAGTCAACGCCGGCCGTCGCGCGGATCCTTCCGCGTTGCGCGATGATTCGCCCATGGCAGCCGCCTTCCCATTGATATTGGGACGTTTTTATGGATTCCGGGAAAACAGTTGCAGGACGGCCACAGCCGAATTGTGCAGTGCATTAGCGCTGCTGAGTTGTGCGCAGTCTGTCATGCCAGCCTGGCGGCGGCGCCAGCATTAACACTGTAAACCCACAATATTTCAAATAAACTCTGTAAAATACTCAAAATTGGACGCGACGGGCGACGGGCCTTTTACGGTATTGAAGACTTTGATTTTTCTCGCCTATCGGGTATGCAGCGTCCAGATTCCCCTGTTAGTTGTTAAGAAAAATGTGATTCGAGAGGGCTGCTATAGGATTGAATCGGTAGGGTTTATGAACTATTGCTAAGGTCAGGTGAATGTTAAGGAGTACCGCAAGATTTATTTCAGGCTTTCGACACTGACAACGCCGTGAAACGGCTCAATTTTTAAACCGCGAACGGCGGGCCTGGACTGACAATCTGCCCTTCTGGCGTTCATCGCACGATGTCCATTTGTCCAATTGCAACCCGGGGGAACCCCAATGCTTAGAAAGACTATCCTCATTACCGGCTCGGCGGTGATGGCGCTCTGCGGCGCTATGACTGCTGCTCACGCCGGCGAGCTCAAGCTCAAGCTTCGAGACGTTAACGTCAATAGAAGTCATGACGATTCAAAAACGGAGCACATCGATACAAACCTTGGCAACGACCTCAACGGCACAACCGGAATCAACACCGGCGGGCCTTCTGTCGATAAGCCGTTCGATGGCCTTACGCATGTCAAAATCGCTGAAGAGCGCATGGGCGGCCAAAGCAACCCGATCGGCGGCTGGTATGAAATCGACATTTTTGAAGTCGAAGGCTTGCCGACCTTTACGCCGGTCACGGGCTTTGAGTTCGAACTCGGCGGCGATGTCGATGCCTGGTTCAAGGAAAAGGTGAACTGCGCCGCCGCGCTTCGCGCAGGGTCGGACAACGTCTTGTCAGGTCCCGCAAACGGGACCGGTTTTAACCCGGGCGAGAACACGGCAATCTGCAGCGTCACGACGACTCAGGGGCCTTCGGTCGTCGACGACTCGGCGATCGGCTGGCGTCTGCCGATTGAAATCAAGAACTGCGTCGACGGCGCCGAACTACTTCTTAAGGTTACGGTATACCGCCAAAACGCGTTTCCCACCCTGCTGCCTGATCCCGCTCCTGAGACGATTACGCATCCGATCGCGCAGTGTAAGGATTCGATCAAGACCGATTTCGGCGGTAAAGATGTGAAGATCGATTACTACACCGACTTCACGTCCTTCCTGGTCGGCGAAAATCATCGGCCTGATCGTTGGGCCAATGTGGGCATGATCGTTATCGATCTTCATCACAACCTTGTCGACCTCAAATCGCCAAAGAGCGCCAAGCACTTGCACCACAGCGTGTTCGACGTCAGCGACATTGAGACCTGGGACCTAACCTTCCAGTTCGACAATCTGCGCGGCATCCAAAATGTGTGCTTGCATAGCCGTTGTGCAGACGTGATGGACTACGATCTGGATCAGGCGCGCTTCTCGCTGACAAACTCGCAAATCCGATCAATGTTCGATATCTCGGCCGCGAACGGTCATGACAAGGGCGGCAAGACCATAGGGACCCCGGTCTGGATTAACATCCATGCTTTCCCCGAGAATTCGACCGACACCAATGCCGGGCCGATCGACCATCAGGTCATCTCGATTGTCGAAAATGCGATCAACCTCACGCCGACGGAATGCACGGCCCCGCATTGCGTCAAGTTCTTCTCACCGGAGAGGGAAGACGGCGGTGATCTCGCTGAGCTTAAGAAGACGGGCATCAATTTCGGTCCGTTCGACTGGGTCGCTCAGCCGAGCGCGCTCGTTAAAAGCTACTTCCGCGTTACGGGCATTCCGAAGGAAACCGTACCGGATGTCAAAGGGCTCATCATCGTTGAGAACGCCTCTAATGGGAAACAATTCGACGGCAGTTACAAAGTCGATTTCCCGGACCACCTTATCAACAATCACGAATTGATGTTGACCCCGCAAATGATCGGCCAAATCCTTGCCGATGGCGGCATGCCGAGTTCGAACTGGGGCCGCGCCGATCTTTCCTTCACGTTCTTTGTCGGGAAAGAAGGCTTGAAGATGGACATGGATCGTCTGCTCTTCACGGACGGCACGTTTGCGCCCTATGGCGACAATGCCAACGACGCGAACTCGCTTAAATCGCGTTCGTGCGACGACGGCCGGTTCGGCCCGCATGTTGCCAACAAGCTGGATCCGCGGTTCGTGGAGCACAGGTTGGTCAGACGCTGTTTCAGCGGCGATATTCGTGATCGCTAGTGAAACTTAAGTCCGCAGTAGCGGAAAAATTGAAAGGGCGGTCTTCGGACCGCCCTTTTTTTGTTCATACGTTGGGGGATATTGGCTTGCTGCGTGTCTACCAGGACGGACGTTTCATGGAGTCGGATGATGCATCAGGTTCGATGCGCCGCTCTTCTTGCCATTTTGCGTAAATATTCATAGGGCTTAATCAACATGGCGCGACGGTTGAGATATGCGATAGAGAGCTTTGGCGCGCTCTCCGCGAATCCGCGGCATGTCTTTGCCGCGCAATACGCGCTTACGCATTTCGACTCTGGCGCTGTTTATAGCTTCATCCCTAAAAACGGATGCTCGACAATGCGCTATTCTCTTGCGATTGCGAATGGCTGCATCGACGGACCCGATCAGTTTAACTGGATTCACCGCAATAACCTCACCTTCGCGGCGTCATTGCGAGAGCTTGCAGCGGCGCCATACGCCTTCACGATATTGCGCTGCCCGTTCGCAAGACTTGCCAGCGCATATCTGGATAAGATCGTTTCCAGAGAGCGGCCGTTTTGGAGTTTTACGGACGCACTGAACGATAAAAGCGCAGGCGATCGCCTGTCGTTTCGGCAATTTGTCGAGGCGCTAGCGAAACCTTCGGTCCTCAAGGCCGATCCCCATTGGCGCCCGCAGGTCGATTTCCTCGTTCTGAGGGATTATGACGACTATTTTGAACTGGAAGATTTTGAGTCAATGCGCGTTCATCTCGCTGAACGCATCGGGCTGGAAATCCATGACGCGCGCGATCTTTCCCGGCACGGAACAAGCCATATGAAGATTGTCGAAGACGAGCTTATGAGCGACATCCCGGCCGAAGAACTATTCGCAATGAAAGTCGGGGGCGCCGTACCGGGTCTCGATTGTTTTTATGACGACGCCATGAGGGAGAAAGTGCGGAAAATGTACAAGGACGATTTTGATTTCCGAACAAAAGCGCTCGGCGAGCGCGCTGCATTGTCGTAATCGCCTAAATGCCGGAAAACAAGAAACCCCGCGATGGCGCTTCTTTCAACCTATTTGGCGCCGTGCGACAAGCGCGTGACGCGATCATGTCTTTGCATTCTGGGCCGACTCCGTCATCGGATGAACAACCGACTCCAGTATCGATCGACTCAGCCGGGCATCGGCTTCATGAGAAAATGCAACAATGTTTTGGTTCGCCTTTGACCCAGCGTGTCGACTGGCGGCATGGCGATCCGGATTTTCGCGAAGTTGACGGCGATTTTTATAAAATCTGGTCGTCGCATCCCGGCGGTCATAAGAAGTATAGCTATTTCCGGCAGTACGAAAGATTGTTCGGCGAATACCGCAATAAAAAGGCGCGCATTCTCGAAATCGGCGTGTACCGGGGCGCCACGTTAAAGACGTGGACGGAATATCTGGGCGCAGGATCGAAAGTTATCGGCATCGATATTAATCCTGAATGCGAAAAATATCATGCGCCGGACGAGGGTCGGTATGTATTCATAGGGGATCAGTCAGACGCGGACTTCTTACAAGGCGTCGGGCGTCGCATGGGGCCATTTGATATCATTCTCGATGACGGTTCGCACCGCACGGACCATCAGCTTAAATCGTTCAATGCCTTGTTTGTCGACCATTTAGCTAAGGGCGGCGTCTATTTTATCGAAGACACCAATACGTCGCTTTGGCCGAAATATCGAGAAGGCGGCCTCGATATGTTCGATTTTATTGAGGCGGCCGCAGCGGCGACTCACGTTTTCTATGACGAACACACGTACACTGATTATCGTCGCAGCGAACACCCTCGTCCATTCATGGTCTACAACGCGACAAAGTTAATCGAAGAAGTTCGTATCGTCGATGCCGGCATCGCCGTCTTCAAAGGCGGGGCCCAGCATCATCCGCCGCTTGTCGATCACCGGATTGGCTGATGATTCCGGGCAGGCGCAGCTTCCAGTTGCCGGATATTCGATCGCTCTCCGGCAAACTGCGCCAGTCCAGCCGCGAGATGAAGTTATCAATTATCGTCGTCTTTTTTAATATGAGGCGCGAGGCGGAGCGCACGTTGTATTCATTAAGTCCAGCACACCAAATGGGCGTATGTAAGGAGACTTATGAAATTATCGCGATCGACAACAATTCCAGTGCGCCGCTGACTGAAGGGTTTGTGACGAAATACGGCGAGAACTTCAAATACATTTTCCATGAAACGCAATCAAAGTCGCCGGTTGAAGCTATTAATATCGGCGTCAATGCGGCCCAGGGCGAATTTGTCGCCATAATTGTTGACGGCGCGCGAATGGCGTCGCCAGGACTTGTCGCCGACTCGTTACGGGCGTTGTCTTTGTTCGAGTATCCGTTAGTGGGGTCATTATCATGGCACCTTGGGCCGGAAGTGCAAAACGTTTCTATGCTGAATGGTTATTGTGAGAAAGTCGAAGACGAGCTTTTGCAATCTATTAGCTGGCCAGACGACGGTTACCGTTTATTTGAAATATCTGTGTTGGCCCAATCATCGAGCAGGGGTTTTTTGAACGGCGTACCCAACGAATTAAGCTGGCTTTGTTTGCCGCGACAAAAATTTTTGGAAGTTGGAGGGTTCGACATGGGCTTTCAGAGCCCGGGAGGCGGTCTAATGAATCATGACTTTTTGAATAGAACCCTTTCGATGCCCGGCGTTCGTCCCGTCATGTTGCTCGGAGAAGGCGTGTTTCATCAATTTCATGGCGGCGTAGCAACGAATGTTCCCATGGCCGATCACCCTATCCAAGACTTCAAGAATGAGTATGAACGAATTCGCAGCGCGCCCTACGAGCCTTTCGTTCCTGAAAAGGTCCATTATTTGGGGGCCTTTCCGCCGACAGCGAGAAGATTCCTTGGTTGAGATTGTCGCGCGCTGCGTGCTTTAAATATCACTCACGAAGGCACTTTTACAGCTCGCACCAAGGCACCTTTCTCGTACCGATGCAAATAACCTTTCTCCAAGGCATTCGCATTTTCAGGGACTGGGTAAAACGAGTGCCAAATGCGAACGGACCCGCTAATCAACTCACCAAATCCTCTAGAATTGAAGCTTGGCGATAATGTGTACGGGTTGAACCCCATTTTTTCCATCGCTAGAGAAATATAAGGCTGATCTCCCCACGGGGCCTCTTCGTCCCTTAGGAGCATTTCTTGGGCGAAAGTGAATATTTCGCGCACACCAGGAAATTGTAGATTGAAGAATATAACTCCGGAATTATACACGAGCTGGCCCATTGGTTGAACGCCTTCACGCTGCATCACGCTTCCAAAACCCCAAAACTCTTCCAAGCAGTAATGCGGCGCCGGAGCCATCGCTATCCCAAATTGCATAGCCTTGCTGAAGCCTAAAGAGATGTCTCCGACTACCCGTATATCTACATCAAGGAAAAGAACCAAACCCATATCGGGCGGAAGACCCGCAAATGCTTCTAACTTCCGCTCTTTACCAGGATATCGAAAATCTTTTCTTATGATGTGTACGTCATTTCCCATCATTTCCACAGACGTATCCTGATCGGTTACAACCAGTTTGTTGCATTCCGGCAGGGAGCTTTCGGAAATGCAATCATGCACATGCTGCATGAACTCATCACCCCAAGCGACAAACAGAATGGTGGGTTTTGAATGATCCAGAGTTTTCGTATCGCTCATTAGCCGCTTTCTGAATGGTGTAGTTTTGACATTTAGACGCCATAAAACGAACAATGCTTAGGTGTTATTTCTAGCGGAGCGAAACAGCTAAGCAAACCAAAATTTCAATGAAATCGTCAATGCCTTGCCGCCTTAATTTTCGCGTCTCTGCGCATTGAGACTTGGGTTACATTTTTTACATGGCCGAACGGACAACTAATCTTGTACTGGAAGACAGACCTCACCTCGATGCGGTTTATGTTATAGTTTGACTGGCAGTCGATGCATTGCAGTCTGGGCGATCTACCTTGGGCTCTCTTTCAAACGGCGACGTTGAAGATATCGCTTCGAATGGATATCCAGCCCACTGACGTCTGTCGTCCCCTACAAGGCGGTAATAATCGGGTTGGGCGCATGCTCGGGTTCCTCTAAGAATTCGTTGCAACGCGGGGGCCCAGCCTCGGTGCAAATGTAAGTCAAACGCAGCGGAAATATCCATCGAGACGCTCGATTCGTTAACCGCGCCGGTCGAGAAGAAACGCAACGACTTAACCATGTTTCGGCGCGTAAGGGCGCGCCCATCGCCTGCGGAAGCGCCGGCCGGGGCCGGCCTCGGCCATTGCCCGTATCTTGCATATTTTTCCATGCTATAGACCCGAAATGCGGTCTAGCGGAGGAGATCTGTCGGTTGGGTAAGGATGTGGGGATCGCCATGCCGGTCGGTGAAATATTGATCGAAAAAGGCCTGATTTCTGAGCGGGACCTGACCCAGGCGCTCGCCATGCAGGCTGAGGTCGGCGGTCTCGTCGGCCAGGCCCTGCAGCGCCTGGGAGCCGTCACCGAAGAGGCGCTTTTGGAAACCCTGGCCGAACAGCTCGATCTCGCAGTCGCCGCGCCGCATATGCTGCCGGAAGGTCCGGGTGCGTTTACCGATGCTGTGCGCGCATTAAATTTACCCCAGAGCTGGTTCACCGCGCGCCGGGCGGTCGTCTGGTTCGAGCCTTCCCAGGTCAATGGCAAGGCGCGCCAGCGCACGCTGTTCGTCCTCTGCAGCGACCCGCTTAGTCCCGAACTGCGCGAGCGGCTGGAAATCGAAACGGCGCATCTGGCGGATCGATCGACAGACGTCGAGCCTGAGGGCGGCGAGGGACCGCCGGCGCCGATCGATATCGTTTACTATCTAGCATCCAACCAGCTCATCGACATGTGTCTGTCGCGGATTGAGAAAACGGCAGGCGTCGAGGATGACGATGATATCGCCGACACCGCGCGCCTTCGCGAAATGGCTGAAGAGGCGCCGGTTATCGACTTCGTCAATAATATGTTGGCGACGGCGCTGAAGGAGAACGCTTCCGATATTCATGTCGAGGCGTTCGAGCACAGCTTTGTGGTCCGCTATCGCATCGACGGCGTCCTGCATACGCGACAAACCCAAAGCCGGGCGCGGTTCGACGCCATCGCCAGTCGGATAAAACTCCTCGCCGGCATGGATATCGCCGAACGGCGCCTGCCCCAGGATGGGCGCCACACCATTCGCTTCGCCGGCAAGGATATCGATCTTCGGATATCGTCCGTGCCGAGCACCTGGGGTGAGAGTCTGGTTCTGCGGTTATTGCGCAAACAGACCGAACTTCCGGACTTAGAGGGGCTCGGTCTGACGGGGCGCACGGGCGCCGTGATGAGCGAGCTTTTGAAATCGCCGAACGGCGTCGTTCTTGTCACCGGCCCGACGGGATCGGGCAAATCGACGACGCTTTACCGTGGGCTCGAAAGCATCAGCGACGGCTTCCGCAAAGTCATTACGATTGAAGATCCGGTCGAATATGACGTCCAAGGCATCACGCAGATTCAGGTCAAGCCTGAAATCGGCTATGATTTCGCCAACGGATTGCGGGCGATCCTGCGCCAGGATCCCGATGTCATCATGGTCGGCGAAATCCGCGACGGCGAAACCGCGCGCATTGCCGCCCAGGCCGCCTTGACGGGACATTTCGTTCTATCGACGCTTCACACGAATTCCGCCATGGCGGCGGTGACGAGGCTTGAAGATATCGGCCTTGAGCCCTTTCTGATCGGCGCTTCGGTCCGCGGATTGATGGCGCAGCGACTGGTGCGGCGGGTTTGCCCGGACTGCTGCGTCGAAGACGCAAGCGGCCATGGCGACGCGCTGCTGGCGCGCGCGAAAAAAGGTGGGGCGCCCCTTGAAGCGCCGGCGCAGCCTTTATGGCGAAAGGCCGTGGGCTGCGAAGCGTGCGACGGCACGGGCTATCGGGGCCGCATCGCCGTCGCCGAAATTGTTAAACTCGACGATCCCATGCGCGAGGCGATCGTTACCGGGGCGTCCGCGCAGAAGCTGTTTGCAATCGCGCGCGGGCAGGGGTTTTTGACAATGTTTGAAGACGGGCTTTGCAAGGCCTCGCAAGGAAAGACAACGATCGAAGAGGTTCAGCGCGTTTGCGGCGTGGACGCTGAGTGACGCGCTGCGCACAGTTAAAACCGATGTTCGGATAAGCATTTCATGGCGGTCGCACAATTTCGATTCAAGGCGCTCGATCAGCAGGGCAATGACGTATCGGGCGTCATCGCCGCCGGTGACAAAAAGCGCGCCTTTGAATTACTGAACCAGCGCGGATTGTCGCCTTATGACGTCGCCTTGTCGGAAACGGCGAGCGGATTGGCGAACTTGCGGCGGCGGGCCGTTACGCGCAAAGACCTTGCACGCTATGTTCGCCAGCTTGCCACGCTGTTAAGCGCCAATGTGACCGTTCTCGATGCGCTGACGACGCTGGGCCAGTCCGGGGCGCATCGGCTGCTTGCGCAACGCACCCAAACCATCAAGCGCGACTTGCGGGCAGGGAAAACCTTATCCAATGCGCTTGAAGAACATATCCGCGAACTTCCCCAATATGTGTTTCGTCTCGCCGAGCTTGGCGAGGCGACAGGGTCTTTGGCCAAAGCGCTGAGCGACGCCGCCGACCGCATGGAATACGAAAATGCGATGCGCGCCGAAGTGCGCTCGTCGCTGACCTATCCGACGTTCCTGGCGACTGTCGGCGGCGGGATCGTCGTTTTGATGTTTGTTTTCGTCGTGCCGCGTTTCGCTTCGTTGCTCGGCGGCAATATCGATCAGGCGCCTTGGATTTCAAGGCAGGTGATCGGGCTTGGCGTTTGGATGCAGGCCAACTGGTTTTTGGTTGCGATCATGATCGCAGGGGCGATCGCAGGCGTGATCGCGGCGTTTCGCAACGCCGCCCTTGGCGAGGCTGTTCGCTCCCAGCTCTCAAACGCGCCCCTTGTCGGCGCTTTTCTCCGTCAGGCGGAAATCAGCGCATGGGCGCGCACCGTCGGCGTGGCGCTCAACAACAAGGCGCGCCTTGTCGATGCGCTGCGTCTGGGCGAGGCCGGCGCGCGCTCTTCCGCCTTCCGGCGAAATCTGGAGATGGTTCGGCGCAATGTGCGCGCCGGGCGGCCCCTGGACGAAGCGCTTCAAGAGGCGCAACAGGATATCGACCCGATCGTCGTCGATTTGATCCGAACCGGGCGGAGTTCCGGAACGCTGGGCGAAATGATGACCTTCGCCGCCGACATATTCGAGAAAGACGCGCGCGAGCGGGCCAGGCGTCTAACGGCGCTCACCGAACCGATCGCCATTCTGGTTATTGCCGGGATCGTCGGTCTCATCGTTATCAGTATTGTCATGGCAATGACGAGTTTGTATCAGTTTGAGCTATAATCGGGCAGGGAGAATGAAAATGCGTATCCGGTCGCATCTGTCGCAAAATCGACGGTCTTCGTCCCCACGCGGGCAGGGCGGATATTCGCTCCTTGAGATTCTCGTCGTCCTGACGATCATGGCCGTCCTCGCCACGCTTGTTGCGCCGCGGCTGTTTAATCAGGTCGATCGTTCGAAAATCACCACGGCAAAGGCCCAGGCGCGGTCTTTAAAGACATCTTTGGACGCCATGCGCCTTGATATCGGTCGTTATCCGACAGCGGAAGAGGGTCTTTCGCTGCTGATTGCGCCGCCGGCTGACGTTGCGGTTCGCGCATCCTGGTTCGGCCCTTATGTCGACGGCGATCTGCCGGCCGATCCCTGGGGCAATCCTTATCGTTACTTTCCCCCGCTGACAGATGAATCGGGCTTGACGCAAGGGCCGCGCATCGTCTCATTCGGTGCCGATAACGCCGAGGGCGGGACAGGTCTTAACCAGGACATAGAGATTTGAGGATTAGCGCCGCTATTCATCAAAGCGGCGACGACTTACAAGACCGCCCGCTTGTCATGAGCTTGCGCCCGCCGAAGCTGCGGCTACGCAAGCCATGCGGTCGTTTGGCGCGACAGCGCGGCATGTCGCTTTTAGAGATGCTAGCGGTGTTGGCGATCGGCGGCCTGTTGATCGCCGTAACCGCCCCCGTTCTTGATCGTTATCTCGCCGCCCTGGAATTTCGAAGCCAGACGCGGGAAATCGGTCGCGACATCGCGCGCATGCGCGTGACGGCGCTTCTCGAACGCCGCCTTATTTATTTCCCTCAAACCGACGCATACGGACAACCGTCCTATGAGGGGCTGAGCGCGCCCTTGCCGGATGACTGGGAAATCGAAGGCGATCCGGTGATATTTCTTAAAACCGGCGCCTGTCTGGGCAGCGTATTGACGCTCACGGCGCCGAACGGCCGAAGCGCGCGCCTTGATTTTGAGCCGCCGCTTTGTCGATATGTGGAGCTGTGAGCACGCTCGTGCATTGGCTGGAGTCAGCCTTTGGGCGCTTTGCAACACTTGCACTGGGGATAATTAAGCGCGCCGTGCGACATTTTGCGATTGTCTCTTATTAACCAAGTATTTCAGTAGGTTATGCCCATTTTTGTGGCGAAACGAGGTTGACAAAAGATTACAACAAACTAATAAAAAGTTGTTTGTTTGATTCTGGGGGGAGAATAATGGCACGTCGTTTTTTGGGCGTGATCGCCTGCCTTACACTGCTTGTAGGATGCTCTGAAGATACCGGCCCGCAAGGACCTGCCGGTCCGCCGGGCCCGCCTGGCCCCCAGGGTCCGCCGGGTCCGACGCCGCCGCCCCCGCCGCCGTCCAATGAGGTGCCGGACAGCGTTAACGGGGTCGCGATTCGTTCCATCGACGGCGCGGATAACAACGTCCAGTTTCCCGATATCGGCTCGACATTCGAGCAATTGGCGCGATTGGCCGCGTCCGACTACGCCGATCTCATCAGCACGCTCGCCGGACCGACGCGTCCGGGGCCGCGGGAAATCAGCAACGCGGTTATCGACCAGGCCGGCGTGGACATCCCGAACACCTTCGGCACCAGCGATTATCTGTGGCAGTGGGGTCAGTTCCTCGATCACGATATCGACCTGACGCCCGCCGGCGGCGAGGCGGAGCCAATCGCCGTGCCGTTGGGCGATTCTGATTTCGACCCCGGCAACACCGGCTCTGTCGAAATTGATTTTACCCGTTCGTTGTTCGATCCCACGACGGGCAATATCCCGGGCAATCCCCGCGAACAGTTCAACGCGATCACGTCCTGGATCGACGCGTCCAATGTTTACGGATCGGATTTCGACCGGCTCGTCGAATTGCGCGTCGGCGCGGACAGCCCGCTCCTGAGAACCAATGGCGACGGGTTGTTGCCGCTCAACGTCAACAGCTTCGAAAATGATAATGGGCCGGTCGCGGACCCGACGACCCTGTTCCTGGCCGGCGATATCCGCGCCAATGAGCAGGTCGGCCTGACCGTCATGCACACCTTGTTCGTACTCGAACACAACCGCCTCGCCGGGATTTTGGAGGCTCAGTTTCCGAACAATACGGCGAATGAAATCTTCTTCCTCGCCCGCCGGCTGGTCGGAGCGCAAATGCAGATGATCACCTATAATGAATTTCTGCCAGTGCTGCTGGGGCCCACCGCGCTCGAAGACTATGCAGGATATGATTTCCTGACCGACGCGAACGTCGCCACTGAGTTTTCAACGGCGGCCTATCGCTTTGGACACAGCGCGCTCAGCGCCACGCTGTTGCGGCTCGACGCCAATCTCGATCCGGCGCTGGGCGGGCATGTTGCGCTTCGCGACGCTTTCTTCAATGCGCCGACATTGCTGCAGACCGGCGCTGACATTGAGCCCTTTCTGCGAGGGTTGGCTATTCAGCGCCATCAGGCCGTCGATGAAAAAGTCATCGACGATGTGCGCAATTTCCTGTTCGGCCCGCCGGGCGCCGGCGGCCTTGACCTCGCCTCGCTCAACATCCAGCGGGGACGCGATCATGGGTTGCCGTCCTATAACGACATGCGCGAGGCGATGGGCCTTGCCCGTGCAACGACGTTTGCGGATATTACGAGCGACGCCGGCGTCCAAGGCGCGCTGTCATCGGTCTATGCGTCGGTCGACGATGTCGATCTTTGGGTCGGCGGTCTTGCGGAGGACCCGGTTGTCGCGCAGGGCTCGCAGGTCGGCGAACTCTTCCGCCGTATTCTCGTTGTGATGTTCACGCGCCTGCGGGACGGCGACCGCTTCTGGTATGAAGACGATCTGACGGCTGCGGACTTGGCCATCATCGGCGACGGCACGCTAGCCGAGGTCATTCGCAACAACACCAGTATCGACGGCGAGATTCCCGATAACGTCTTCCTGGCGCCGTAGGGTCGCTTAACCAGAGCCTATTTCGCCGAGATCTTTACGACGGATCGCCACGACGCTTGGACGCGGCGGCCTATCATCGACGAACTCCGGCCAACGGGTCGAAGGGTTTTCAAAACTTGTACCCCGACCGTCGCCCGGATGTTGCACGGCTAAAAACAGCGTTCGTCCGTCTGGCGTAAAGCGCGGCCCGCAAACCTCGGCGCCGTTCGGCGCCCGAAAGAACGCGCGGCCTGTTCCACGCGATTTTCCATCTGTTGAAAGCGCCCACAGGCCGTCGTTCGCGCCGGTCGCCTGGTTGCCGTCCGTTGCGACCCATAGCCGCCCCGTCGGATCCATGGCGCAATTGTCCGGCGATCCGAACCAGCCGTGCTCGCTTGTCGCCGGGTTCCACTTCGCATCCGCTGTCGGGTCAGCCGGATCGCCGCATTGGACGAGGATTTCCCAGCGCGACCGCGTTGATGTGAAGTCGCCGTTCGGTTCGATGATCTCGATAATATGTCCGAAAGCGTTGCTCGCCCGCGGATTTGCGGCATCGATCTGATCGGCTGTGCGCGATGTGTTGTTTGTCAGCATCAGGAAGACCCGGCCGGCGGCCGGATCGGGCTCTACATCCTCAGGGCGATCCATCGGCGTTGCGCCCAAAAGGTCGGCCGCGCGCCGCGTTTCGATCATCACATCCGCCTGGGAATGAAATTCATTGCTCGGCGTTAGCGGGCCTTCGCCAAAGATTAAGGGCAGCCAGTCGACCCAGCCTTCAGCGTCAAACCTGGCGACATAAAGCGTTCCCTCATCGAGAAGGTCGCGATTCGCTGCTGGGTCTTCAGAGTCAAATGGGCGCGCCGTGACGAACTTGTAGACGTAATCGAACCGCTGATCATCGCCCATATAGAATACTACGCGGCCGTCAGGCGCGACGACGCTCTCAGCGCCTTCATGTTTAAAGCGGCCCATGGCGGTGCGTTTCTTCGGCGTAGAGGCCGGATCGAGAATGTCGACTTCAACCATCCATCCAAAGCGGTTTGGTTCATTCGGCGTTTTCGAAACGTCAAACCGGTCGAAATAACGGCCCCATTGATACCAACCGCCCGGAACGCCGCACCGTGCATGGTTGCCAGCTTCCGGGTCGCCTTCGGCCAGTTCGCCGCGAAAGTAGCCGTGGAAGTTTTCTTCAGCCATCAAATAGGTGCCCCAGGGCGTCATGCCGCCTGCACAATTATTCAGGGTGCCGATAACAAGCTTTCCGGAAGGATCTTTACTGGTTTTCATCCGGTCAGATCCCGCCGCCGGCCCGGTGATCATCATCACCGTGGAGCGCGCGCTTATCCGCCGATTGAACTGGGACGTAAGGACCGGGCGCCATACGCCCTCGCGGTCACGTTCGATTTCAATAATCGTTCCGCCATGGGCCGCCAATTCCACTTCGCACTCGCGCTTGGTCAAGAGGCGTCCTTGCGTCAGCCCGGGAAACATGAGCCGCGTAGTCGTGAATTCATGATTGACGCAGAGTAAGCCGCGCGTGACCGTCGACCCCTTCGAGACGAGCGGGTGGAAGCCTATGAAATCATTATTGTAGCCAAATTGGCGCTCCTGGGCCGCCGCTGTTTGCGCATAAGGATCGAAAGGTGGGGCGTCGGGAAAGACAGCGTCGCCCCATCGCAGCACAAGATCGGCCAAATAGCCTTTAGGAACGTGATGATCACCGTCGGCACCGCGCGTAATCTCGGCGAACGAAAATGCTGGCGACGGCGCTTTCGTCGCCGCCGGACCGCTTGCGCCTTCAGGACCCGTCGAGCAACCGACGCCCGACATCGCCGCAGATGCGCTTAAGCCCGCCAGAAAACCGCGCCGCGACAGCCGCGCTTCGATGATGTCGTTGATCGTTCGAGCCCCGGCCTCAATTCGAGGATTCGATGTATAATTGTCGCTGTCGTCCACTCGCCGACTCCCTTCTTAAAATGCGCTAGTGCAGTATGACGATACTTACAATTTACGACGACTATGTGATACAATCACAACTTGCGTCATGCTAGGGTTTGCGGGGCGAATCCGTGGAGTGATCAAGTCGCGCCGTGAGAAGTGATGAACCGCCCAACCCCTGCGTCAATATCGCGAACCTCGAATATAGATGGGCGAACGGCGCGCACGCTCTATCGATTCGCCGCTTTTCCATTGAGCAAGGCGAACGCGTGTTCCTGCAGGGCCCAAGCGGCAGCGGCAAGTCAACGCTTCTCGGGGTAATTGCCGGCGTTTTTGCGCCAACCGCCGGCGAGGCGATGATACTGGGGCAACCTTTTCACAAGATGACCGCGGCAGCCCGCGACCGCGTGCGGGCGGACGCAATGGGCGTCATTTTTCAACAGTTTAATTTGGTGCCGTATCTCAATCTTATTGAAAATGTGCTCCTGCCTTGCCGGTTTTCCCGTCATCGAGCCGCACGCGTCGGGCCATCCGAGGCTGAGCGGATCGACAAGGCCAGGCGTCTCTTAAATCGTCTTGGTCTCAAGGAAGAAGCTGGCGCGAACCGCCCTGCGGCGGAACTTTCCGTCGGACAGCAACAGCGCGTCGCCGCTGCTCGCGCCCTGATCGGCTTGCCATCGCTTATTATCGCCGATGAGCCCACCTCCGCACTCGACGCTGAAACGCGTGACGCATTCATCGAAACGCTCCTTTCAGAAGCTGAGCAGGCCGCCGTCCTGTTTGTCAGTCATGACGCATCACTCTCAAAACACTTCGATCGCCTTGTGGTGATCGAAGACATAAATTTCACTGAAGACAAGCGCGTCGTCTCTCTACCGCAAAGCGCACCCGCTGCGGCGGAGGCTTAGATGAACTTGGCTTTGCTCGCATGGAAAAGCGCAAAGGCCCGCGCGGCGACAACCGTCCTGACGATCCTTTCGATCGCCATATCCACGGCCCTTCTTCTGGGCGTAGAAAAAATCAGGGACGGCGCGCGGTCGAGCTTTGAGCAGACTGTATCCGGAACCGACCTGATTGTCGGCGCGCGATCAGGACCCGTCAACCTCCTTTTATATTCCATTTTTAGAATCGGCGATCCAACGGCGAATGTGTCTTGGCGGTCTTACGAAGCATTTGCGGCGAGGCCGGATGTTGCGTGGACCGTGCCGCTGTCGCTTGGCGACTCGCACAGCGGATTTCGCGTGCTAGGAACGACGACGGATTATTTTGTACATTATCGATATGGAGAAAAGCGACAACTGTCATTCGCTGATGGCGAAGCGTTTTCCGGCGTCTTCGATGCCGTTCTCGGCGCCGAAGTCGCGCGCGAGCTCGGTTATGAACTTGGCGCCGAGTTCGATATTTCACACGGACTCAAGAGCGCGGACTTTGCGGAACACAAAAACCGGCCCTTTAAGGTTGTCGGCATTCTCGGCCGAACGGGCACGCCGGTCGACCGAACCATTCATGTCAGTCTGGAAGGCATAGAAGCGGTCCACATCGGCTGGAACAACGGCGTGCCGCCCATCGGGCGCAGCGCGCAAATAGATATCAGCGACATAGAAAAGAGTGAGCTCCAGCCTAATTCAATCACCGCTTTTCTCGTGGGCCTAACGAGCAAAAGCGCTGTGCTTCGCTACCAACGAGACGTGAACACTTTTCGGTCGGAAGCCTTATCCGCCGTGATCCCGGGCGTGGCGCTTTCTCAGCTTTGGCGCGTTGTCGGCGCTGCGGAGCAGGCGTTGCGGGGCGTTGCTGTTTTTGTCATCGTGGCGGGTCTTACAGGGCTCCTGACGACAATCCTCACCAGTCTCAATGAGCGAAGGCGGGAAATCGCCGTTCTTCGCTCCGTCGGCGCCAAGAGCCGCGATGTTTTTTTCCTGCTCGTATGTGAAGCGACAATCCTCGCCGCGATCGGCGCAACCATCGGCGCCGCCGCGATTAATCTCGGTCTCGTTGCTTTTTCAACGCAAATCGAAGCGGCCGCTGGCTTTCCGCTGGGCGGGTTTGGTTTATCTCTATATGATCTTTACATTGCGATCGGCATCATTTTCATCGGATTCGCGCTTGGGTTTCTTCCCGGATGGATCGCCTATCGCCAGTCGCTAAGCGATGGACTTACAGTTCGAATATGAGGTCATCGATGAAATCACTCCTATTTATGGCCGCCCTTTTCGTTGCGGCGCCCGCCTTTGCAAAGGAGCCGAAGACGCTCTACTGGGAGGAACTTCTCCCCGAGGGCGAAATGGAGCGTCTTAACGAACTTTACGCATCGCAACCTTCGGCGGCGTTCGGACATTCTCCCTATGACGACATGATGAGCGCTATGCCGATGCAGATCGGGACTTTCAACGTTGTCGAGGAACTTGAAGGAGAGTTCGTTCGCATCCCAGGTTTTGTTCTGCAGTTCGAGTACTCTGCGTCGGGTGAAATCTCGGAATTTCTCCTCGTGCCCTATTTCGGGGCATGCATTCACGTCCCACCGCCGCCGCCCAACCAGTTGGTCTACGTGAAAACCGAAAAACCCGCCAATCTCGGCCAACAGTGGAATGCAATCTGGGCGATTGGCATTTTGCGTACGCAAAAACACCTAAACGAACTCGGTGACGCCGCCTATACGCTCGAACTTCAGCGCTGGGAGAAATATGATGGTTAATATTCGGACTTTTGCGTATCTTATCTCGGCGTCGTTCGCCTTATGTCTAGGAAACGCCTATGCGGGCGAGCGCCATGATCACGATCATCACGATGACCACGACCATCGCGCTCATGATGTTCATGTTCACGGGACATGGGAGCTATTTGCCGCCCTTGATGATGCACGCTTGTCGGTGACCTTGAAAGGACCGCTGGTTGACGTTCTGGGTTTTGAAACAGTTCCGGATACTGATGAGGAGTACAGTGCGGTTGTGCGCCTTGAAGATCAGCTCAAATCATCTGAGGCGATGTTAGCGCTCGATGATCGTGCGCGCTGTGAATTGTCGGAGCCCGCGGCCATTGTGTTGCCCGAAGGATTTTCCACTGAAACCGCAAAGCACGCTAACGGTAAAGCGCACGATAATGATGATAAAAAAGAACATCATGCGCATGAGGGTGAGGACAGCCATAGCGATCATGACGTTCATTCCCACGATTTAGAAGTTACATATACTTTTAATTGTGCTTCACCCGACCGTCTCGGGGAAATCACGATGGCGGGGTTCGAAACGTTTCCGGCCATCGAGAACGTTGATGCGGTTTTCCTTGGCGACGCGCTTCAGATAGCGCGCCGCCTGGAAAGCGGTTCACGGATACTGCAGATCGAGTAAGGCACCGGCGCACAAGCGATCACTGGAATTCACTGGAACCAAGCAACCAGACCGAGAGGTCTTGTCACCATACAACCGCTTGGGCGCCGAACACCGCTTGCGGACAAGAAAGGCCTATCTGCTCCCGACCACGCCGTTACCGCAAACATCGTGACAATCCCCGAAGGCTTCAATTCGCACTTCGTCTGCGGACACGCGGATCGGCGAAAACAAATCTGCGACTTGGCGCGCGTCGAGCGTGATCTCTCTTGCCTGCATGCATTCCTTGCAGATTAAGAACGCTCTTGCTTGCGCCGGCCGACTGGGGCGAACAGCGACAAACGCGTTGAGGCTTTCAATCTTCTTGACGCAATCTTTGGCGATTAGCGCCTCCAGCGCCCTGTAGATCGTCATGGGCGCTCGCAGACCGTGATCTTGAAGCGTCTCCAACAGATCGTAGGCTTTTAGGGGTGTTGGCGATTGACAAAGCGCGTCATAGACCAGTTGCTCGTTTCGTTTGAGCCTTCCGGCCAATGGCTCGTCATGTGACGTTATGCGCTCAACGCAGCCCTCGGCTTTCGCCGGGGCGTCAAGCTGGATTCCCATTTCTCTCTCCTATTGAGTCGCGCTCTTCGAGCGCATGTTCCGTTCAAAAAGAAGGAAAGGAGAGGGGCGGTCCGCGCGCCAGATTGGTGTTAGCATGAGATGATTCGGCGATCAGAACGCTTTTAGTCGGCCGAATTGCGACCAATGATTCCTCGAGCCCAATCGTCGCCGAAATATCTGGCGAAATCTTAGCGGCGCTAAATGCAGCGATCGAGCAAACCACACACTCGCTGCCGAATTCGCCAGCATGGTCGTCATGGTCTTCATGGTGGTCATGATCGTGCGCCGACGCATAAGATGCGCCGACGACCATAAACAAGGCCGCAAGGCAGGTAGCGATCAGGGAAATTGGGGAAAACCTCGAAGATCCCGCTCTTGCGCCAGTATGCAATCTCCAGAAGACCATTTACGGATGTTATCATATCCGCAATGCAACCGTCATCCAAAATCAACCTCATGGTGTTTCAGGGCCTGGACGGCCGAAAATCGGGGCTTTCAAAACTGCCCGGAAAAGGTCAGCGTGGCGAAAAGCCCGCGATCGCGGTCGATGGTCTCAGCGCCCGCAAATGCCCCGCCGCGGCTTGGTTCGAAGAACCGCCGTTCCCGGAAAAAATTCCGTTTTCCGATGTTTCGGACAGCAAAATTCGCCCTAACGCCCTTGATGCGCGTAGTTTCGATAAACACTCGCCACCGCTCGCCGTCGCGCGTAAAACTCTCCTCGTCCGCAAAGAAAAACCCCCCTTTCCGCGCCGCCCGATAGGAAAAGCCCCAGGCGAGCATTCTCTTTGTTAGGTCCTGGCGGAACTCCGCCAAGATCGTCGGCGACTCGACGTCGGAGATGGCCCGGTCCTCGCTGGTCAGGGGATCGGAAAATGTTGAGTCGCGAATATCCGCCTCAACCTCAATCAGACCGCCGGGAATCAGTGGGGACAAAATCAAACTGGCGTTGGTCGTCACACCCCAAAGTCGTCCGTCGCCGGCATTAGCCGCGCCGAACGCGCCGGATGGCAAGGCGATTTGCTCGATCACGTCGCTTCGCCATTCGTGGAAAAACTCGATATTTAGCGCCCCGCGCTTTTCCGAGCGCATATCGACCGTGAAGGACGCGCGCGTTGTCTGGTCGGGACCCAGCTCTGGGTTGCCCGCAAGAAGCCGGTCGTCAGCCGCAGACGCCGAGGCGGCGAATTCGCTAAAGTCGAGCTGGCCAACCGTGCGCCGCGCGCCAAGGCGCAATTGAAGACCGGGGCGTACGTCATAGATCAGCGTTGCAGAAGGCTTCATGAAGAAAAAGCTCTGGGCGTTCGACGCATCCCCCGACACGCTTATCCTTGAAGCTTCTACAGCCAGGCCAGTTTCTACGGACAGCTTTTGGGCGGCTTGCCAGAATACATTGGCGAACGCCTCGCCGCGGATTTCCTCGACAAGAACGTTAGCCGCCGGGAGGTCAATCTGCGTTGCAACGTCTCCATCACGCCTTTCCAGCGATAGGCGGCTGTCGAGCCGATTATAGGCGATCTCGCCGCCGAACTCCGGTCGCAATCGCGCTGCTCCAGATTTGCTGACAGCGCTGCGAAAGACGGTCTCGAAAGAATCCTGCAGCCGGACAAAAGTCGACCCTGAAATCGTTTCCCCTAAAGGGCGTTCGGTTGTGACGATCTGCTCCTGATCGAGATCTTGAAATGAGGACAGCGATAAAAGCTTGATGGACCAGTCGCCACCCAGCGGACGCGTCCAGTCAACGCCTATTTCGCCTTCGATGAAGACGCTGTCAAAGTCGATAAAAAATCGCTCATCCGGCTCTTCATCGGGCAAGCGGCTGTCAAAACCGAGGCGCTCCGTGTTCGGAAGAAAAGCGCTGCGCCCGAACCGACCGGTTAGCGTTAACTTGCCGCCAGCTGCGGGTCGCTCCGCCTCCGAGGAGATGAATGCTTCTGTCAGAACGCTTGGCCGATCCTCCAACTGGGATGACGACAACACCCCGTCAGGTCCGGTCTGAATGCGCGGGCCCGCAAGAGGAAACCGCTCCCAAAACGCGTTCGCTTTTGTCGAGGTCTGCCAGGCGCCGAACTGGCGCGCCACGGTGATTTCACCGCTGGGATAAACGATGCCGTCCGCGGCGCGTTCAATCTCAATTTCCCAGCTTCCGGCCGTTTCCCCCCGCTTGCGGATGACGTTTGCAACAACCGATTGGCCGGCAGCCTCGCTTAAACCGGCGGAGCCGCGGATCACTTCAATACGATCGACTTGATTGGCCGGAATGCGGCCTAAAGCGTCTTCAAGACCGCCGTCTTTTGACGATGGACGTTCGCCATCGATCAAAACATTCCCGGCGCCGGCGCCAAACCCGCGAAGATCGTCACCGGTATCAAGCGTAAACCCCGGCAACCGATCAATCATGTCGCGCGCTGTCTGTGGGTTGAATCGATCGAAATAGGATCGTTCGTAAACCTGCCGATCGCTTTCCGAGACAATTTCCTCGGCCGTGGCTGGAAAAAAGACCGCGTTCGCAGATAAAACTGATAAACACGCAACCAGTCGAATCTGAATAGCTGCAAATCTATTCACGGACAGCCCGCAGCAAATAAACGTGGGTTTATCCACACCGATATCCCCCCGACCTGTCTTGAAACGCCACGTCACTATTTGTTTTCCTTTGCAATCATGTGATCGTCGTGGTGAGCTTTCGCCACAGCGCTTCAACGGGCCCTTGCTTGAAATGTGATAACCAGATCCAGCTAAATGCGATCTGAAATACCCAGGTCATCAGCACCAGAATGAAGAGCGCATCGTGGTCGAGTGCGTCAAAAGGCAAAACCTTGAACCCATGAAAGACGCTCAAAAAAATTACCGAATGGAGTAGGTAGTTTGTCAACGCCATACGGCCGACGCGTTCTATTGGCTCTGTGATAGAGCCGACATAGCGCTGAAAGAAGACATGCGCGCCGCCAAGCACCGCGAAAGAAGAAACCGCACATCCCAGCAGAAAGGTGATGCCGCGCAACGGAAGCTCGCGTGTGAACCCAAGATAAGGCCCTACTGTTGGATTGACGCCAATGCGGGCAAATACGCCGTAAATGACAAAAGGCACCCCAAAAACGAGCGCCGCTGCGATCATGCGCCTATAGAATGACGCCGACCGCGCGCCCTGAAGAACGCCAAGCTTGAACAAACCCATGCCAATCAACATGAACCCCAACGCATTCCAAATTCTGAAATACGGCAACGCCGTCCATTGAAGAAACTGATTGCGCCAGGCGTTGTACGCGAACAAATCTCCATAGTTTCCGGCGTAAGCATCGACGATGGTGGAGGGGGCGTCGCCATAGTCCACCCACCAGGAGAACAAGAGTTGTTCTAGCGTCGTCTCATAGACCTGCGGCCACTCATTAAAGACAAGATTGACGCACTTCAGAGCAATGCCGATTGCGATAAGAAGGCCAGGGCTCCAGTTCAACACCAAGAGCAGGAATGGCGCGCATACGGCGTAGGTAATGAGAATATCGCCCGGCCACAGAAGATATGCGTGCGCAACGCCGATCAAAAACAAAATCAGCATTCGGATTAGAAAATAGGGTGCAAATGGCGAAGGCGCATTTGGGCGGGACGCCAAAAGCATTGCGCTGGCGCCGAACAGCATGCAAAACATCGGCAAGAAACGTTGATCGAAAATCAGGTATTGTGACAACCATGCCGCGACGCTCATGACATCCGGATCAGTCGATCGCGACATTGAATTGCCGGCATGCCAAGGGATATTTGCAACCAGCATTCCAAGGATGGCTAAACCGCGCAGGAAATCGAGAGAACGGATTCTCTCCGCCTGCGCAATCGGCACCGCCCCCAGAGTCATATGCGCAGTATGAACCGCTCTAGAGGACTTTCTAAAGCAGTTTCTCTAGCGGCGCGTAGACGTTGCCGCGCTGCAATCAGCAAAACGGCGCTTAACAGCGCTAGAAAGCCAAGCGGCGCAGCAAATGACGCCACTTTTTGACTTAACGATCGGTCTTGAAACGTAAAGGCAGGGATCGCGTCAAACTCAGCAACGGAGATGCGCTGCTTGGCGACAACTGCTGGCCCGATACGTGCGAACAAATCGTTTAACGCTACGTGGGCGTGTTCCTGATACGCCATATTGCGCGCGACGGACATCCAGAAAAGTTCGTCCCGGGCCACTTCGTCAGGGCTGCGCCTGCGTGCGCCTTGCGCTGCTGCGGACGCAATCGAAACGGCATTTGCAGCAAGCGTAACCGCCGCTGTTCCTAAGAGACTGTCACGTCTTATCAGCATAAGTTTCTCCGCTTTTTTGTCGCGGTTTATGATGGCGCCGCCAGCGCCAAAGGTGACCTGCAGCGACGATGACCGCGCCAGCACCAGTCATCGGCTTCTCTAGATCGTGTAGTGCGTCGACAAACGCCGCCGCCGCCAGTAGCGCCAGTCCCAATGTGACAAGAATGACGAAAATGCCGTCGCGAAAATGCGCGCCTCTTTTGAAAACGGCGTAGCCAGAAATTGGAATAGCCATCAGGACCAGCGCCTTATGAATCCATTCTTGCTCGGCCACAGTCCCTGCAATGGGCAGCGCCAGCGAGAGAATCGGCAGCGCCAAACAGTGGAGAAGGCAGAGGCCGGAAAGGCCTACAGCAGTGAAATCAAGTGTGGGAGAGACAGCTCTACTTTTCATTTTGTTGTCGTTTGGGTTTTGTTGAAATCGATTCAGCTCAGCTACTGAGCACCGCAGTTTGACCGCCCGGGTGCGCATACAAGAAGCCTAGGCGGTAAGCTTATGGCGCTAAAACCACTCAAAATCGCCGGTGAGGAATCTAAGAATCGCCAACGCTTTTATTTTGGCGGCCCTCGGAGCAAAATTTGAGATTGTAAGTTAGTTCTGCGGCGGGCCGCGGACGACAGAATATGAATCAAGCTTGACGGCGCCTATTTGGGACGCAGGAGTCGATGCGTAACGCTCATGCTTTGGAGGCCCGACCAAAATGCCCGCGGTCGGCTCCTCAGTTGCGTCGTCGTCAGAATGGATGACACAGCAAATGATGTAGTGCGTCGTAGATGCGTCATGCATCATGATCGGCTTCCGCGTGGGCGACGGCGGCCATTTGCGCCAGAACAAAGACAGGCGCAGCGGCAATGCGCGCGCCCAGTTCTTTCCATCTGTGCTTCAGTCGCTGCGCCATGCTTTCCTGCTCCGGAACACGAACAGCGACGCTATGACGAACGACGTTCCAAATCCCGTACGGGCATTTAGATCAAAGGAAGAATCGTTATACTATCACAAAGTTGAACGGTTCACCTCATAATTCGCGCCTGCGATTGCCCTCAACCATGCGGACAATGGTTTGACTTAGGAGGGCGCGTGTCCCCTTCAATATGATGAAACCCGAAGGGTCGTCGGGAACGACGCGAACCCGCCTGACTTGCTACTTCGTTCGGTATCGAAAAAAAACGAGCGGGGCTTTTGGGCCCCGCTCAAAAAAGCGTTACGTATCGGTTCGAAAGGTTAGAAGCGCCAGTCGAACTTGAACGTTGCATAGTGCTGGGTGAGCGGTCCGCGATCGAAGTCCGCGCCGACCTGGACCTGCGTCAGCAGATTGCTTCGCACCGCATAGGACAGGCCGAGCGACGTCGTGTACCATTGCTCGTCCAGCAGCCGTTCGACGGTGAAGCTGTTTTCCGGCGCCAGCGCAAACGCGGCTGTCACCAGTTCTTTCCCGTCGCCCAGTTCGCGCGCTACCGAAATGTCGCCGAATGCGGAGAAGACCTTTCCGGTGTCGGTGACGTGGTTATATCGGAAACTGGTGCCAGCGGTAATTTCGACCGAGGTCAGCTCCCGTTCGGCGACGTTGAGATTGAGCTGGCCAGCGGCGCGTTCGCTGTATTCGCCGAAACGCGTGCTCGACAGCGTCGCGCCCATTTGCGGCCCGACAAGCAGGCCTTTGGCAGGCTCGAACGTCCAGCCCGCCCGCATGCCCAGCGTCGACTGCGTCGCCTGCGGCGCGCTGAGCGCGCTTGTCCAGTCGCTGTCGCCGGAGCGATCGAAAATTCCCGCTGTTGCGCGGTTCATTTCGAAATCGTGGCGCGTATAGCCGTAATAGGCGTCGATATACCAGTTACGGCCGTATTTGGTGCCGTAAACCGCAAGGCCGACATTGTCATTGCTGACGGGCCCGTTGGTGTTCGACGACAAGTCGAGCGTGCTGGTTGAGAACGCCACCCCGACGGCCATGTCGTCCGCCAGCCGGTAGTCGGCCCCGATCGCCAGATCGCCATATGTTTCGCCCGCATTCGTAAACGGATCGAAATTCGCATGCGGATTAAAGTCATTGGCGAAATAGCCGTCGATGTCGCCGCCCGGATGAAACACATTGGCGCTCTGGTTATAGAAATTTCGCGATGAAACGAAAATTCCCAGACGCTGGTCCTGGTTCGGCGCCTGGCCCGCACCGTTCGGGCTCAGCGCCGCGTGATTTGACCGATCTGTCCCTTCAGCAGAGGCGAACGCGCTGCGCAAGCCGGCGAAGGAAACGCCGCGCACGCCAGCGCGCAGTTCCGCGCCCCGGCCGGCGAGATGGCCCGTCAGGACGTTGTTGAAGTTGTAGACCAGGCTGGACTGCATGAAGGCGTCATGCGGCGTCAGGCTCATCATCACCGTGTCCAGCGTGTCGAACGTCGAATTGTCGACGATCTCGAACACTTCGGAGAACGCGTTGTATCCTCCGCCCCAGCGGATTTCGTCCAGCGCTTCACCGAGCGAGTAGAACGAGTCATCTTCATCGTAAATATCGCTGAAGCTGTGCGCATCCACGACAATATCGACATCGCCGTTCATCTGCACGACGCTTTCGCCGAAAAGAACGGGAGAAGCGAAGGCGAGATCGACGTTGTCAAAATTGCCCACGACGTTGTTGGTAGCGTTCAGGACGGTGTAAACGTCGCCCCAACGCGGCCTGGTGAAAAAGCCGCCTGAAACAATGGCGTTGCCGGCCAGACTGGCTTCCCCGTTCACTTGGATGAAGTCGTTGGTGAGAGAGCCCCAGCGGCGGATGTTGATGACCATGTCGCCGGCGGATGTTTGAACGTAGTTGCCGTTGATGGTCATTGATCCGACGCCGAACAGGCTGCCGGCGCTCATGACGCCGTTGACGTTATACAGCGCCTCGGAGACGTTGATCGTCCCCTTGCCGGTGAGGAAACCGCCCAACAGCATGTATTCGCGGGTCGACAGTGTGCCGTCGACGTCGACCGCGCCGCGGAACTGATCAACCGCGACGAGCGAATTGAGGTTGAAGCCCGAGCGGACATGGAGCGAGCTGAACCGTCCCGAGATCGTCAGATTGTCGATTTCGACATTCATGTCGAGACGCGTCTTGCCGAAATTGTCGAGCGTTACGTCATAAAAGCGCGCCGTTCCGTCGGCCGTGCCGGTCCACGTCCCATAGGTTCCGACGTCATTGTTCGGCACGAAGTTGCGCGAGCCGGGTCCGGTCGGCGCGCCGCTGCCGGCGGTCGGTCCGGTCCGACGGCTGCCGACCCGCGGGCCGCCATGGCCGCCGCCATGCTCTTCTTCTTCGTAGACGCCGATATTGTTGACGCCCTCAACGGTGGCTGGAAGTTCCGAGAGCAGAACGTCCGGGCCAGTATCGCCCTCGACGGCGGTGGGAATTTCAAGGTCGAAGACCGTGCCCCATTTCGGTTCGTCGGCGAAGTACCCCGGTTCGGGATCGCGGGGCAGTCCGTTGCGCACCCGTCCGAAACGATCGATGTAGAAGTAGTTGGGATCCATCGCTTGGACCCAATGATAGGGATTGCTCCAATTGCCGCTGCCGTGGCGCGCCTGGGCATATACGTACGGATTGCTTTCAACGAGCCAGTCCCGAAATACGAACAGCGGGTTGTAGTACGAAGTGTCGCTGTAACCGCCTCTCGGGCTGAAGAAACCGGTCAACCAGCCGCCCGAAAGGACGCCGGTGATAAGCGGACGGTGAAAGATCTCGTCGGCGAAGAGCGCCGAGCCGGAATCGCCGCCCGCCGTGCCGGCCTCGTTCGGCAGGGCGTCGCCCGGATACCAGTCGATGTGGTCTCCGGTGAGGATCGCGGAGGTGAAATCCCAAGTCAACGGCTGGTTTCCGCCATATGGCGGCGTGTTGCAGACGATGTCGTTGGCGGTCGGCGTCGTTGCGAAGAAATTGCCGCGCGTACAGTCGTTGAGATTGCGATCCGGCCGGTCGAAATCGATGTGATAGAGCAGTTGGGCGGCGTCAGGCGTGCCGAACGTCGCGCCCGGCACATTGAATACACCGGCGATGAAGTCGTTCTGCGAGTAAAGACCGTCGATCATGTTCTCGCCGACCCGGCGCTGGAAGTCGATGCCGCCGACATCGCCCGCAGAACCGGTGCCTGTCGTGCCGTAGCCGACGAGGTCCGCATGGGTCGGGCCGCTGAGCGGCGACAGCAGCATGCCGTAGGTGGGCAGGCCGACCGCAGGCGTATCAAGGGTCGCGATCAAAATGTCGCCGCCCGGGAAGAACTCCTGGTCGTTGAAGGGCGTTTGCACCTGTAGAACGTTGTAGAACAGTTGGTCTTCGTAGCTTTGCCAGTTCCCTGTAAAGGGGTTGATAATCGGATTCGCCTGGCTTCCGCCGCGACGCCAGACGTCGAAACCGGTGAAAGCGTCCGTGGGGTTGAAACTGAATCCCATGTGGAAGCCCGCGCCGGGATCGTAAAAAGCATCGAGGCCGCCGGCGGTGCAATGCTGCGCCAGGCTGACCGTGCGCGGATTGATGAGCTGTCCCGTACACACAAATGTCGAGATCGTGCCGCTCGGGTTGATGATGCGGTTCCACATCATGCCCACGCCGGCATAGGTGTTGTTGACGTCGACAGCGCCGGCCGGTCCGACATCGTCCCTGACCGGCAAGGCATGCGCCGGCGTCGCCGCAAGAGCGGTCGCCAAAGCAAGCGCGCTGACTGAACCGGAAATGATTTTGGTGCGGTTGAAACCGCTGATGTTAGTCCGAGTTTTCATAATTGCCACCCAATTTAATTCCCGCAAGAACACTATCACGACAACAATCGCGATTGAAGAAGGCAGGCTGCGGAATAATCTTTGCCGCAAGCGTTTTATTTGCGCGACGATTTGGGGATAATTTTATATTGCACCGCGAAAACGCGGCAGCCCCCAGTTTTAAAGGCAATAGGGCGTAATAGGGGTGTTATAACATCTTACTCAACGCCTGAGGGGTCGTTGCTCGCCACAGCAAAACGAAAACATTTCGCTTACGCACAAAAAAGACAGCAAGCTGATCGTTAGAATTCTCGCGCTATGGGCGAAAAATTACTTGCACTACACTTGTATTCTACTTCTTGAATGCGCAGGCGCAGGGCGATGGATCGGGATTAGCTCGAAGCTCAAAGCCCCGCTCATTCCCCCCAATCGGTTCGGGGGAATGACCAGCAGGGAAGGGCGGTGATTCAGAATAAAAGCCCAAAGCGCTAAGATCGTCGCTACAGCTTAAATCTCGAACTTGTCGAGCGCCGCCGACGTGCCGACGCCGCCGGCTTCAAGCGCGCCGCCGAGGACATAGATCGCGTTATCGAGCGCAACGGCGCCAAGCCCGTGGCGGGGGCGGGGCATCGCCGCGACGGCGCGCCATTGATCTGTATGGGGATCGTATTCCCATGCTTCTGCGAACACGCCGCCGCCGTCGGACGAAAAATATTCGCCCCCGAAGACATAGATCTTGCGGCCAAGCACCGCCGCGGCCAGGCCCGCCTGGGCCTTGGGCATGGGCCGGGCCTTTTCCCACCGGTCGGCCAGGGGATCATAGACCTCGACCGCTCCGGTGTTGCCGTCCCGGACCGTGCGCCCGCCGATGACGTAGATTACGCCATTGACGATGGCGCCGGCGGCGGAGTTGCGCGCGGTGGGCAGCGGCGCCTGCGCAGACCAGCGGTCCGCCGCGGGATCGTAAAGCCAGTGTTCGGCGGTATCGATATGATCGGACCATTGCCGGTTGCGGCTGCCGCTGGGCGCGCGCCCGCCCACGACATGGATGAAGCCGCCAAGGGAGACGCAGACCGTTTCCGCCTGGGGATGGGGCAAGGACGCCATTTCCTGCCACGGCCCTTCGACCCCGACCATGCGCCAGCAGTTCCCCCGCATCTGCCAGCCGCCGGCGCCGTCGCGCGCAAAACCGCCGACACCGTAAAGATAGCCGTTATTGTTGACCAGGGCGATATGATGGCGCGGCGCGGGCAGGGGCGCGCCAAAGCCCCATCGATTATAAACCGGATCGTAAAACGTTACGGCGTCGGTGACGTTGAAATCGGCGTCAGGAGTCAGCCCGCCGGCGTTGACCAGAATGTTGAACGGCTTGGGTTTGAGGCTCGACGCGTCGTCCGTCGCTTTCCAGAACGGCGCCGGATAAATTTCCTGAACCGGGAACGGCATGTCCGCAAGCGGCGTCCAGGCGCCGGTCGGCTCGGAGATTTCATGCGCGCGGGCCGGCCGCAGCGCGCCAGTCGAACCCGCAAGGATCGCCGCGCCGCTGGCTGCTAGCATCGATCGTCGATTGATCGTCGTCATGAATTCACCCCGCTCCCCGACACAACTGTCACCCTCGCGCCATCACGGACCGCCTGTCAACGCCGCGCAGGCGACCCGCGGGCCGGCCCCGCCGATGGGCTGCGTTTCATGATCGTCCGCATTGGCGTGCACGACAATGGCGAAACCGTCCTCGTCCATCAGCGGCGTCGGACCCGCCGTAAGCGAGGCCATGGCGTTATACATCTCCGCCGTGGCGCGTCCGTCCGCGCCCGCATAAATGTTGGGCAGATCCGCCGCTTCCGGACCGTTCGGATTTAACAAGCCGTGTTCGCGATTATCCGGATTGAAATGACCGCCGGACGCTTTGAAGCCATCGGCGTGATCGCTGCAGTCGCCGGTCTGATGTAGGTGAATGCCGTGCCAGCCTTTGCTGAGGCCCATGAGATCGACGCGCATGAGTATGCCGCCGGCGGGCGATTCGGCGATCGCCACAAAGCCGGTCGGTTCGGCCGACGTGTTGATGAAGCCGCTCTCTGCATCCGCCCAGCCTTCCGGCGCCAGCGGTTGCAGCAGCGTCCCGCCGCCATGGTCTTTATCGCTGGTTGCGACGTTGTTTCCGCAGCCGGCTAGGATCAACAGCGAACTTATTGAAAAAATGGCGTTTTTCACGGCAGCCCCGAAGCGAGTACGGCGCAATCCTAGCCGATAAGGGCCGGCGAATAAACCAGCGTCGTGTCGGGGGCTCGGATAAAGTCGCGCAGGCGCTTTGCCGTTGACGCGATCGCCCATCCGGCGGTCGTCGCCGGATGGGCGAGGCGCAAGTGCTTATTTCAGCGCGAATGGCATCGTTCTCACATGCGTCTTAATCGAGTCCTTGATGATGGGCATGATCGCGCCCTGCACTGTGTCGTTGTACAATTCCATATTGTAGGAAAGCTTGACCGCGGAACTGTAGACTTCGAGCTTTGAATGCTCGATTTCGATAAACAAAGAGCGCCAGTGGTCCATGCTGTAGTCGATATTGTAATAGACCACGGTGAATTCCGGCATCATTTCGCTGCCCATTGTTAAGGGGCCGAAGGCGAGCGAACTCTGGTGCGACGAGTAAGACGCGTTATCCCAGAAGAAATTGAGAAAGTCCGTGATTTTCGTGTCGCTTGTCTTGGCGAGAAGGTCGAACAGCTTCGTCATGTCGGCGAGTTCGGCCGCCGGAATATAGGCGGACAAAATGTCGAGAAGAATGTCGCCGACCTTGATGGAGCCGGAATAGGATTTCTGAACGACCTTTTCTTCAGAGGCGCTTTTAACGGCCAGCCCCAGCTCGCTCAGATTATCGATATATTTCGAATAATAGGCGTATGACTGGAATATGCTCGGGTCGGTGATATCGTATCCTTCCTCTTGCAGTTCGCCAAGCGCCGTACCCTGACCGTAAAGCTGCATGAAATAGGCGGCGTTGGCCTGGTCCATCGTTAAGGAAGCGCTAGTGGGCACTAGGCTCATCCCGGATGCGCCAAGCTGGCCGATCTGAAAGGCGCCGTCGCTGGCCGCCAGGGACAGTTTGGTCATGGCTTTTTCAGGCAACGCAAAAGGCTTGTCTGCGGGCATGGTTTTCCCCTTGATAGTGGCTGCGTAGGTTTGGTTGATTTTCCTGAACCGGGCGACGTCGCCTTTCGCTGACGCCCCCGCTTCGCAGGCGTAAAGATCGCCTGTCGCTGCGGAGCCCTTGCGGATTTGGTAGACCGATCCGCTTCGCACCCTGATGTCGACAGACGTCATGGTGACGGTAAAGGCGTCCTTGCTTGAAAGGTCGCCGGTTCCGTCAGCCGCATGGGTGTTCCAGAGGCCTTTCGGCCCCTTCTGGTAGATGTGTAATTTGCTCAAAAGTCTCCCCTTTCCTTTTGCCTTTCGGCAAAAAGAGCGTTGTGCAGCTAAGCTGCTGTTTGGTTTGCGTTCTTGAACTCAGGCGCTTGTATGCAACCGAGCCTGAAAAATACAACTATAGGTTGTAAGCCGGAAAGTAAAGGCGCTTCACCGGCCTGTTGATAAGCAATTGATACGGCTCTTGCTGCGCCGGCGCGCGCAATGCTAAGCCAAGTGCTGATTTTCCAACCGATTCCAAAGGTTTCTTCCATAAATGGCGGACCATAAAAACGGCGAAGATTCGGACCAGACCGGGCCGGACGATGGCGGCCCGACAAGCGCGCAAGGCGTGTCTTCGATTTCCATCGAAGAGGAGATGCGCCGGTCCTATCTCGACTATGCGATGAGCGTCATCGTCAGCCGCGCGATTCCGGACGCGCGCGACGGCCTCAAACCGGTGCACCGGCGCATTCTCTGGTCGATGCACGAAAACAAGTATTTCTGGGATCGTCCGTATCGGAAATCGGCGCGCGTCGTCGGCGACGTCATCGGTAAGTACCATCCCCATGGCGATCAGGCGGTTTACGACGCGCTGGTGCGCATGGCCCAGGATTTTTCCATGCGTCTGCCGCTGCTCGACGGGCAGGGCAATTTCGGCTCCATCGACGGCGATCCGCCGGCGGCGATGCGATACACCGAAGTGCGTATGGGCAAGCCGGCGCATGCGCTGCTCGAAGACATAGAGAAGGAAACGGTTCCGTTTCAGGCGAACTACGACGGATCCGAACACGAACCGACCGTCCTGCCGGCGCGCTTTCCCAATCTGCTCGTTAACGGCGCGGGCGGCATCGCCGTCGGCATGGCGACCAACATTCCGCCGCACAATCTCGGCGAGATCGTCGATGCGACCATCGCTATGATCGACAATCCGGAAATCACCGACGACGAGTTGATCGACATCGTGCCCGGTCCGGATTTTCCCACCGGCGGGCTCATCCTCGGTCGCGCCGGCTCGAAAGCCGCGCTGCTGCTGGGCCGCGGCTCGGTCGTCATGCGCGGGCGGGCGGTCATCGAGGAAGTGCGCAAGGACCGCTACGGGATCATCGTCACCGAGGTCCCCTATCAGGTCAACAAAGCGCATATGATCGAGCGCATCGCCGCGCTTGTCAGAGAGAAAAAGATCGAGGGCATCGCGGACATACGCGACGAGTCAAACCGTCAAGGCATTCGCGTGGTAATCGAACTGCGCCGCGATGCGGCTGCGGACATCGTGCTCAACCAGCTTTACCGTCATTCGCAATTGCAGACGAGTTTCGGCGCCAACATGCTGGCGCTCAATGGCGGCCGGCCCCAGCAGATGACGTTGCGCGACGTGCTCGCGTCCTTCATCGACTTCCGCGAAGACGTCGTCACCAAGCGCACCAAGTTCGATCTTACCAAGGCGCGCGACCGCGCCCATGTGCTGGTGGGTCTCGCCATCGCGGTCGCCAATATCGACGATGTCGTGGCGCTGATCCGCAAGGCGCCGGATCCGGCGACGGCGAAGGAACAATTGATGGCGCGCGACTGGCCGGCGAAGGATCTCGCGCCGCTGGTCGCCCTGGTCGCCGATCCGCGCCACATGATGACGGAAGACGGCGTGCTGCGTCTTTCCGAAGGACAGGCCAAGGCAATTCTTGATTTGCGCCTGCAGCGGCTGACGGCGCTCGGCCGCGACGAAATCGGCGACGAACTGAAAGGGCTCGCCGACAGGATCGCTGACTATCTTGACATCCTGCGCCGCCGCGATCGCGTCATGTCCATCATTAAGGACGAACTCGCCGCGGTGAGGGATGAATTCGCCACGCCGCGCCGGACGGAAATCGTCGAAGCCGAAGGCGAGGTCGAAGACGAAGACTTGATCGTCCAGGAGGACATGGTCGTCACGGTGACTCACGCGGGCTATGTCAAGCGCACGGCGCTGTCGACCTATCGCGCGCAGCGTCGCGGCGGCAAGGGACGCGCCGGCATGAAATTCAAGGACGAGGATTTCGTCGCCCAGCTTTTCGTCGGCAATACGCACACGCCGCTGTTGTTCTTCACCTCGACCGGCATGGCCTACAAGCTCAAGCTTTGGCGTCTGCCCGAAGGACAACCGACCTCTCGCGGCAAGGCGTTCGTCAATCTGTTGCCGCTGGCGCAGAACGAACGCGTCACCAACATCCTGCCGCTGCCCGAGGACGAAGACGCCTGGGAGCAACTGCACGTCATGTTCGCGACTGCGTCCGGCAGCGTTCGGCGCAACAAGCTTTCCGACTTCCAGCGCGTCAACCGCAACGGCAAGATCGCCATGAAGCTTGACGACGACGACAGCATCGTCGGCGTGCAGATTTGCCGCGAGGACGAAGACGTGTTGCTGACCACGGCGGCCGGCATGTGCATCCGTTTTCCGGTCGATGTGGTGCGCGTTTTCGCCGGCCGAACATCGACGGGCGTGCGCGGCATCAAGCTCGATTCTGAAAATCGCGTCATTTCCATGGCGATTTTGCGCCATGTAGAGACCACCACGGACGAAGCGCGCGCTTATCTCAAACACGCCGCCGCCATGCGCCGCGCGGCGGGCGAGACCGATGTGGAAGAGCCCGATGACGCTGAAGAAACAGACGTCGCCATCAGTCCGGAGCGTCTGGCGGCCCTGGGCGCGGCGGAGCAGTTCGTCTTGACGGTCACCGAGAACGGCTATGGCAAGCGCACGTCGTCATACGAATACAGAACCTCCGGCCGCGGCGGCAAAGGCATCATCGCGATCCAGACCACCGATCGAAACGGCCGCGTGGTCGCCTCCTTCCCGATCGATGAATCCGATCAAATCATGCTCGTCACCGACGGCGGACAGCTCATCCGCACGCCGGTCAACGACATCCGGATCGCCGGGCGCAATACCCAAGGGGTGACGATATTTAAAACCCGAGAAGGCGAGACCGTCGTTTCGGTCGGCCGCATAGAGGACGACGAAGCCGAACACGACGAGGTCGCCGAATGAGCAAATTGATCGGTCTTTATGCGGGAACGTTCGATCCCTTAACGCACGGCCATGTGGATATCATCGAACGCGCCGCGAAGCTCGTTCAGGAGCTTGTCGTCGGCGTTGCCATTAATCGCGACAAGGGCCCGCTTTTTTCTCTTGAAGAGCGCGTCGCCATGGTCGAACAGCAAATGGCGCCGATTTCCAAGGCAAACGGCGCGCCGATCAAGGTCCGGCCGTTCGAGACCTTGTTAATGAGTTTTGCCGAAGAGGTCGGTGCGAACATCATCGTTCGCGGATTGCGCGCGGTCTCTGACTTTGAATATGAATTTCAGATGGTCGGTATGAACCAGGCGCTCAACGACGAGATCGAAACGGTGTTCCTGATGGCCGACGCGCGCTATCAAGCGATCTCCTCGCGGCTGGTCAAGGAGATCGCCCGGCTGGGCGGGGACATTTCCTCTTTCGTGCCGGCCCATGTCGCCGACAAACTGCGCGCCAAATTTGGCGCATCGTAAGGTCGCAAATTTCCCGATAGTTCTATATAGGACCTACGCCAGATGCGGTCGCAAGGAGTTGTCATGAGTTTTCTGCGCATGTTGTCGTTATGCGCCGTCGCTGCAGCGGCGGTAGGGAGCGTTCAGGCGCAGGACACGCCCGCCGATCCGCCGACGCCGCAAGAGATCGTCGATAACGCGCCGGAAGACGTCTGGCGCCCGCTCGATCCGGAGAACACGGTTTACATGGATCTGCCGGCGGGCATGGTGGTGATCGAGCTGCGCCCGGATTTCGCCCCCGGCCATGCCGAGCGAATCAAGTCGCTTGTGCGCGAGCAATTCTATAACGGGCTCAAATTTCACCGCGTCATCGAAGGCTTTATGGCTCAGGGCGGCGATCCCCTGGGTGACGGCACGGGCGGATCGGACAAACCCAATCTTCAGGCGGAGTTTTTCCGCGACAGCGCGAATGTTCCCGAATACACGATTATCGGTCGCGATCGCACCGCGCCGCGCGTCGGCTATGTTGACGGCATGCGCATCGGCGCCGAGCCCGAGGCCCTGCGCGCTTTCAGAACCACCCGCAACGTCGACCTGTGGCCGCTGCATTGTCCGGGCGTCATGTCGATGGCGCGGGCGACGGAGCCGGACAGCGCCAACAGTCAGTTCTTTTTAATGATCGGCGATGCCCGGCTCAGCCTCGACCGGCGCTATACGGCTTGGGGCTGGATTGTCGACGGGTTCGAAGCCACGCGGCGCATTTCGCGCGGCGAGCCGCCCGAACGGCCGACGCCGATCATGCGCGTGCGCGTCGCCGCCGACGTGCCGGAAGCCGAACGCCGCGACATTCAAGTCATGCGCACGGACAGCGAAACATTCATGAATTACCTAAAAGCCCGCCGCGATGTCGATGAAACCGGCTATGTGAAGGATATTTGCGACATCAAAGTGCCGGCGCGCATCAACGGAAAGATAGAACGATGAGCGACAAACTGATTTTGAAACTCGACACCGGCGATGTCGTCATCAAGACGTTTGCCGACAAGGCGCCGAACCATGTGGCGCGGATCGCGGAACTCGCCGACGGCGGATTTTACGACGGTCTGACCCTGCACCGGGTCATCGACGGTTTCATGGCGCAGGGCGGCTGTCCGCGCGGGGACGGCACGGGCGGATCGGACAAGCCCAATCTTAAGGCCGAATTCAACGACACCAGCCATCAACGGGGCGTCTGCTCCATGGCGCGGGCGCAAAATCCCGACAGCGCCAACAGTCAGTTTTTCATCTGTTTCGGCGATGCGTCCTTTCTCGACGGTCAGTATACGGCCTGGGGCGAAGTCACCGAGGGCATGGAGCATGTGGATGCCGCCGCGCGCGGCGAGCCGCCGGGCAATCCCACGAAAATCGTTTCCTTCCGCAGTTCGGCTTAAGACCGACTATCTCAACCCGCCGACCAGCGCGTATTTGATGTCGAGATAGTCTTCGAGGCCGTATTTCGAGCCTTCCCGGCCCTGGCCGGAGTCCTTGACCCCGCCGAACGGCGCCACCGGCGTGGAGATAATGCCTTCATTGACGCCGATAATGCCGTATTCGAGCGCCTCCATGACGCGCCAGGCCCGGCCGAGATCGCGGGTGTAAAAATACGACGCCAGGCCATATTCGGTGTCGTTGGCCATGCGGATCGCTTCTTCCTCGGTTTCGAACTTGAACAGCGGCGCGACCGGGCCGAAGGTTTCGTCGCAAGAAACTCTCATCGTCGAGGCGACGTCGCGCAGCACGGTCGGCTCGAAGAACGTGCCGCCGAGTTCGTGCCGCTTGCCACCGGTAAGAATTTCAGCGCCTTTGGAAGTTGCATCGGTGATATGGGCTTCGACTTTCGCAACCGCCGCTTCGTCGATCAGCGGTCCCTGCTCGACGCCGTCCTCAAGGCCGTTGCCGACCTTCATGGATTTCACTTTCGCCGCGAATTTTTCAGCGAATGCGTCGTAAATGCCCGCTTGCACCAGGATGCGGTTGGCGCTGACGCAGGTCTGGCCGGAGTTGCGGTATTTGCACGCGACGGCACCGTCCACCGCGCGATCGAGATCGGCGTCGTCAAAGACAATGAAAGGCGCGTTGCCGCCAAGCTCCATGGAAACGCGTTTCATATATCTGAGCGCATTTGAAGACAACGTCTTGCCGACCGGCGTCGATCCCGTGAAGGTGATCTTCCGGACTTTGGGATTTTCGCAAAACTCATCGGCGATTTCGGGCGCAGGTCCCGTGATGACGCTGAGAACGCCTTTGGGCAGGCCGATGTCATCGGCAATGACGCCATAGGCAAGGGCCGAGTAGGGGGTCTGCAACGCCGGTTTGCAAATGATCGGACAACCGGCCGCGAGCGCTGCGGCGGCCTTACGAGCAATCATGGCGGTGGGAAAGTTCCACGGCGTGATCGAGCCGACGACGCCGACGGGCTGCTTGGTCACGACGATGCGCTTGTCGGCCCAGGACGACGGCACGATGTCGCCATAAACCCGGCGCGCTTCCTCGCCGAACCATTTAAAGAAGCTGGCGGCGTAGGCGACCTCGCCTTTGGCTTCGGCCAGCGGCTTGCCCATTTCGACGGTCAACAGTTCGCCGAGTGCGGCCTGGTTGTCCATCAGCGCTTCGAAAATCTTGCGGCACAGATCGCCGCGCTCGTCGGCGGACCGTTCGCGCCACTCGGGAAAGACAGCATGGGCCGCGTCAATAGCGCGCTGGGTTTCCGCGCGGCCCAAATTCGGGACCGTGCCGATGCTCTCGCCGGTTGCGGGGTTGTTGACGTCGATCACCGAGCCGCCGCCGAGCCATTCGCCGGCGATATAGCATTCTTCCCTGAAAAATCGGCGTTCTGGCATGGATGTCCTCCGCAATCTGGGTTTTCGCGCTCCAGATAACGGTTTCATGGCCGGCGCGCCAGTGGCCGGGCGTCTCTGCGCATGTCTTTTGCAATCCTCTGGCGGTCGGGCGATGATCGGGCCATCGGGATAGACACCCGCTTCGGAGAACGCCCATGACCGTCAAATACGAAACGCCGAAAGACGGCGTCGTTCAGATCACGCTCAACCGTCCGGAAAAGCTCAACGCCTTTAACAGGCAGATGCGCCTCGATTTGACGGATGCGACCCGGCGCGCCTCCGCCGACGACGCCGTCAGGGCCGTCCTTATCGTCGGCAAGGGTAGGGCTTTTTCGGCCGGCGCCGATGTCGGCGAAGTCGATATGGACATTAATGTCGAAGACATGCTCAACACCGAGTATCATGGATTTTTGAGCACCGTTCGCACCATGCCCAAACCGGTGATCGCGGCGGTCAACGGACCGGCCGCAGGGATCGGCATGTCATTGGCGTTGACCTGCGATCTTAAGGTCATGGGCGAGGGCGCCTATCTGATGAGCGCCTTCGCCAATATCGGTCTCGTGCCGGACGGCGGCCTTTCCTATCTGTTGACCGAGCAGCTTGGTTATGCGCGCGCCTATCAGCTTGCGGTCGAAGCGGAAAAAATCGACGCAGCAAGGGCGCTCGATTGGGGACTGGTCAATCGCGTCGTTGCGGCGGATGGCGTTTTGGAAAACGCGCTCGACTGGGCGCAGTCGCTGGCCGAGCGCGCGCCGATCGCGCTGGGCCTGACCAAGCGTGTGTTGCGCGCGGCGGCGCAAGACGGCCTGAGCAACGCCATGACATTCGAAAGCATGGCGCAACGCACGGCAATTGCGACCGAAGATTGCGCGGAAGGCGTGCGGGCCCTGTTCGAAAAGCGCAAGCCGGTTTTCAAAGGTCGATAATTCGGGGTTCGGCTATACGCTCAGTGTATGGCGCTGATGCAATTGATGATCACGGCCGCCGCGCCGAAAACCACGCCTGCATGCGCTGCAAGATAGCCGCGCCTGTTCGGCGCCTGGGCGGCGTGTGGGCCAAGATGGACAACAAGCACATAGATCAGCGCGCCGGCGGCACCGCCATACATCGCCGCCAGCGGCGGCGTGACGGTCATGGCGAAAATGTAATTGGCCACAAGAGTTCCGGCGACAGTCGTCACGCCGGCGGCGATAAAGGCGAAAACGATCGCCCGCGCCCGATCGAGCCCGGCCTGGGCCAACAAAAAGTAAGCGATCACGCCCTCGGGAAATTCGTGAATCAACAAGCCGGCGGTCGTTAGCCAGCCGGTAAAAAGGGCCTCTTGAAACACAATCGCGTAAATCGCGCCGTCAAGAAAAGAATGCGCCGCCAGGGCGACAATCGAGGCGTAGCCGAATGTCAGGGCGGCGCCGTCGGATCGGCGGGAAACGGCGACATTAATAGCGATGCCGATCAGGGCCATCACCATAAAGCCGGTGCCGACCCAGGCGATCGCATCCATGGAAACGTCAAGCGCTTCCAGAATCAGATGAAACAGCACCGCGACGGTCAATAGCCCGACGGCGAAAGCGGACAGATAGGCGCTGTGGCGTTGAACGAGGGAGCCGAATGCGGCGATGGCGAATGCACCGACAATGCTGATCGCCGCAGCGGTCAAGCTGGCGTTTAAACCATAGATCGTTTGCACGTCCCCAAACACCCGCGATCCCCTTCGGCGCGCCTTACGCTGCCCGGCGCCGCCGACAGCTTCTATAGAATAGCAATGAAAATGTTATCACGTCACTATTTTTTAGCGCCGATTTGACAGTTCCAAGACGGCTAATTGGTTGAAATTCCCATTAAACACGGCTCCGCATTCTTGCTCTCGCGCGGCAATCGGGATTATTGTCCCGCGCGTACCGCATCCAGGTCCAAACTAAAAGAAAACGACGCGCACATGTCCGAATGCCGGCACGAAAGTGACGCGACCAAGGGGAATACTCGCCGCCTACTCTGGGCGCTGGCAGTTATTGTCGTCTTCATGGTGGTGGAGGCGGTCGGCGGTTGGCTCTCTGGATCGCTGGCGCTGATCGCCGATGCGACGCACATGCTTACCGATGCGGTCGCCTTGGCGCTTGCGGCCAGCGCGCAGTATTTCGCCAGGCGTCCCGCGGACTCGAAGCTGCATTTTGGCTACCGCCGCGCGCAAGTGCTTGCCGCTTTCGTAAACGGCCTCCTCATGGCGGTGCTGCTGGTTTGGATCACGTCCGAGGCGATCGCGCGCTTGATCAATCCGATTGAGATCAATGCGCCGCTCATGCTCAGCATAGCGATTATCGGGCTGTTGGCGAACGCGCTTGCATTCTTCATTCTTCATCGCCGACATGAGCACGACCTCAATATGCGCGGCGCGCTCTTGCATGTGATCGGCGACCTTCTCGGTTCGGTGGCCGCGATCATCGCCGCCATTGTGATCAGCACCACCGGTTGGATGCAAATCGATCCGCTGCTTTCGATGTTCGTTGCGGCGCTGATCGGCGTTTCGGCCTACCGCCTCATCAAGGAGACCGGATTCATCCTGCTCGAAGGCGCGCCGGCGGGCATTAATACGGTGGAGTTGGCCCAGGGCCTGAAAGAAGCCTCGCCGTTGATCAAAGACGTCCATCAGGTCCAGATTTCCTTGATCACGCCGGACCAACCGCGTCTGACGCTGCACGCTTGCGTCGACCAGGCCGGCGATGCCGCCGAAGCGCTCGCGGCGGCGAAAGCATTCCTCGAAAAGAAATACCGTATCCGCCATTCGACGATTCAGGTCGAGGTGGGTGACGAATGTCCGGACCGGGTGATAGAAAACGGTTCCGCCGCGCCCGTGATGGACCCGCCGCGCGCGCAGCAGCAGACGGGCGTCGACAAAACAAACGCGCCGGCGGCTTTTGCAAGCCAGCAGCAATAATCCATTCTATGCGCGTTCGGCGCCGACCATGGCGGCGAGTCTTTTTTTGCGCCGCCAGTTGCGCGACCGTATGGCGTGTATCGCAAAACCGGGTTCGGTCATGTCCTCAGGCGTTACTTTCATTAGCGCCGCGATCAGGGCGATTACCATCAAATAACCGGTCCACATTTCCATGGAGGTCGAGGCGCCGCCTACGGCGAACACAACGATCGACATTTGCGCATAATGGGCGAAGTTCGCTTTCCATGGTGCCAACTCTGGATGGTTGCGCTGCCGATAAACGCTCCAGGCGGACAGCCAGGCGACGACGAAAATCGAAAGATAGATCGCCAGTCCGACAAATCCGGCGCCGCCGAGAATTTCAAAATAAATGCTGTGCGCCGCCTTGGCGCTCTGCGCGCGCCTGGGATCGACGGCGAAAGCGATTTGCTCCTCATAAGAGTTTCTCAAGCCCGCGCCGGTAAGCGGATTTTCCTTCGCCAGCTTGTAATTGATCACCCAGGCGTCAACCCGGCCCATGAAGGATTCGTCCTGCGTCGCTTCGCCGATCGTGCTCATGCGTTCGGTCCATTTGGCCGGCATGAAGGCGACGGTCGGAATCAGCAGCAGCGCCAGCCCGGCGAGGATCGCAAGTTTGCGTTTCGAAAAAAACCACAAAACGCCGCCAAACGCCCCAAGCGCGATGAACGCGCCGCGCGAATGGGTGCCGATAATGGCGACGATGGAAAGGCAAAATAGCGCAAGCAAACCATGCTTGAGCCAGGGCCGCGCCGCTTCTCCGCGAAGATATAAAATCAGCGGCAAAATGCTGGCGACGGCGATGCCGAAATGATTGTTGTCTTCAAGCACGGTCTGCGCAAGGCCCTGCACGCGGTGTTCGCCGAAGGTCATGAAGGTGAACAGCCCGCCCTTGGCCGCGAAGAACCCAATGCCAAGAACCAGCATCCAGACGAGCATGTTAAAGCGCAGCTTGCTGGACGCCATCTGCGCGCACAGCACGACGAATATGAGCGTCTTGATGAAACGGTCGAAATAACCGGCTGAGTGTTCCGGGTCGAGGGAAAAGAGTTGCGACAGGACGAGCCAGCCGGCGAAAATTGTTATCAGGCTGGTCAGGAGGTCGAACCGGAATTTCGCGACCTCGCCGGATATGACATAGGCGGCGAGCGCAACGCTGGCGATGACAAGATTTAGGGGAACGCCGAATACGCCGTAAGCGGCCTGATGCGGCGTCATTAAGGTAAACCACGCCCAAGCGATCAGTCCGACAAAGGGATAGCGCAGCGTTGCGAGTAGGCAAAACGCCACAAAAGCAAGTAAAATGGCGTCCCGCATGGATCGGTCCCGACATGGCGCGCAGCGTCGCGCTGCTGGCGCCGAACAGCATTCAAAGATCGGGCCGCGGCTTGTTTTCTTGGTTGGGCGTTAATTGTTGCGCCGCGCCTCGTAAACCCCGCGGGCGATGGCGCGGGCGAGGCAGTCGCTGGCGACCGCGCCGATTTCCGCCATGATCGCCGCCCTGGCGATATGCGACGGATCGGGCATGGAATGGGTCCCTGTGGCCGCCGCGAAAACAACGTCGCCGTCAAACGGCGTGTGCGCCGGCCGCACCGCGCGGGCGATGCCGTCATGGGCCATGATGGCCAGCCGTTTCGCTTCGACGCGGGTTAAATCGGCCGAGGTCGCAACCACGGCGATGACCGTGTTCGTCCCCGGCTTTGCGTGCTTGCCGAAACGTGAGTGGGAAGGAAAGGGCCCCGCCTCGTCCCTGCCGGCAGGGGGCGGTCGGCCGCCGAATTCATGGCCCGTCTCCCACGGCCAGGCGTAAAACGTTTCGCCGTCCGGCATCAGCACCGAGCCGACGGAATTGACCGCGACAAGCGCGCCGACGACGACGCCGCTGTCGAGCATCGCCGACGCCGACCCGAGCCCGCCTTTAACGGCGCCGGCCATTGCGCCGCGACCCGCCCCGACGGCGCCAAGGTCGAAGGAAACGGCGGTGCGGCCGAGCGCTTCCGCGCCGAGGTGCCGGTAGGGCGGGTCGTCGCCCCAGCCCTTGTCGCCGTTATTGCCAAGATCGTGCAGCACCGCGGCGGAGACGATGGGGATCGGCGGTCCGCCGTCGCCGAGCTTTAGTCCCACATCGGCGGCGGACAGCGCCGCGGCGACGGCGTCCGCTGCGCCCAGGCCGAAAACGGAGCCGCCGGTCAACACAAACGCATCGGCGCGGCCGACGAGATTTTCCGGAGCCAGAACGTCGGTTTCGCGCGTCCCCGGCGCGCCGCCGCGAATGTCGACGGCGGCGACGGCGCTCGCCGCGCAGCGAAGCACGGTGACGCCGGTTTTGACCTTGTCGTCGGTGGCGTTGCCGACGGTCACGCCGGGAACGTCCGTGATGAGATTGTGCGGGCCCGGTTCGGGCATGGATGGCTCCTCGGTCAGACGGCCTGATCTTACGGCGCTGCGCGGTCAGCCGGAAGCGTTCGCCGGCCATTTTATTTGCGGCGCGGCGTTGATCAACGCTTGCGTATAGGCGTTCTGCGGACGGTCGAAAATCTCCGCCGTCGGGCCTTCCTCGATGATTCGCCCAGCCTGCATCACCAGGACGCGGTCGGTCACGTCGCGCACGACGCTAAGATCATGGGTGATGAAGAGATAGCTGACGCCGCGTTCGTCGGAGAGCGTCATCAAAAGGTCGAGCACACGATTGCGCGCGCTGATGTCGAGCGCCGACGTTGCTTCGTCGAGAATGATGACCGCCGGCTGCGTCGCCAGGGCGCGGGCGATGGCGATGCGCTGGCGCTGGCCGCCGGAAAATTCGTGAGGATATTTTTCGGCGTCGCCCGGCGCAAGGCCGACCGCTTGCAGGACGTCTTGAACGCGGTCACGCTTTTCCGTCGCGCTTGGCGGATGGTCGTAGAGGTGAAACGGTTCGGCGATGATGCGCGCGATCTTCTGACGGGGATTGAAACTCGAATAGGGATCCTGAAAGACGATCTGGAGGCTGCGTCGCGCTCGCCGCATGGCGGTTTTATCGCGTGAGGGAAAAGCTTCGCCAGCGATGTCGACGCTCCCGCCGCCGGCGCGGTGAAGGCCTAACAGCGCCCGGGCGAGAGTCGACTTGCCGCACCCGGATTCGCCCACGAGACCGATATTCTCGCCCTTGCGCAGGGCGAGCGATACGCCGTCGACGGCGCGATGGCGCGCCGGCGGCGAAAACAGTTTTTGCTTGGCATGCTGATAGTCACAGACAATGCGGTCCGCTTTCAGGACCGGCGCGCCAGTGGGATCGTCTTTCAGTTCGCGGACGATCGGCCGGGCGACGAGGCCGTTCGTCGCGTTGCTGAGCCTGTCGCGGAAAAACCCATCCGGCGCGTGTTCTTCGACAATGCGTCCGTCGTTCATCACCGCGATGCGGTCGGCCATGTCGGAGACGACGGCAAGATTATGCGTGATCAAAAGCAGCGCGGTGTCGTCCTCTCTCGTCAGACGGCGCAGCAGCGCGAGGATTTGTGCCTGGGTCGTCACGTCCAGCGCCGTCGTCGGTTCGTCGGCGATGAGCACTTTGGGCTGCAGGGCGACGGCGATGGCGATGACAACGCGCTGGCGCTGACCGCCGGAAAGCTCGTGGGGGAAACGGCTAGGGGCGATCCTGTCCGGCGGCAGGCCGACCCGGGCCAGAATCCCGGCGGCCTTGGTGCGAGCCTGATCGCGCGACACGCCGTCATGAATGAGAATGGTTTCCGCGACCTGCGCGCCGATGGTCTGCAGCGGGTTTAGCGCGGTCATGGGTTCCTGAAACACCATGGCGATGTCGCGGCCGCGCAAGGCGCACATGTCTTTTTCGGATTTGCGGAGCATGTCCGCGCCGCCGAGCAGGATTTCGCCGCTCGTTTCCGCCGCTGCGGGCGCCAGTCTCATAGCGGCGAGCGCGGTCATGGACTTGCCTGAGCCCGACCGCCCGACCAGCGCGGTGATCCTTCCCGCTTCAAGGGCGAGACTGACGCTGTCGAGAATCTGTTTCCCGCCGATGCGCAGGGACAGTTTTTTAAATTCCAGCGCCGGGGTCATCGAACCGCTTCCCTGTCGCGCGGGTCGAGCCGTCGGCGCAGACCGTCGCCGAAGAGGTTAAGACCGAGGACGAAGGTAAAAATCGCCAGCCCCGGAAACAGCGCCAGCCAGGGTGCGAAACTCGCCAGCGTCTGGCTTTCGGCCAGCATGCGTCCCCAACTCGGCGTCGGCGGCTGCGCGCCGAGGCCCACATAGGAAAGGCCGGCCTCGGCCAGAATGGCGAGCGAAAACTGCACCGTCCCCTGAACGACCAGCAGATGAGCGATGTTCGGCAGGATGTGTTCGACGGAAATTTCAAGCCGGTTCTTTCCCGCCGTGCGGGCGGCGAGCACATAGCCCTTGGTCCACAAGGGCAGCGCCGCGCCCCGCGTCAGGCGCGCAAAGACCGGAATGTTGAAAACCCCGATGGCGATGATGGCGTTGACCGCGCCGGGCCCGAAGACCGCGGTGATGAGGATGGCGAGGATCAGCGCGGGAAAGGCGAAGATGAGATCGCCCATGCGCATGACAATATCGTCGACCGGCCCTTTCCACGCCGCCGCGACAAGCCCTAAGGGAACGCCGAGCGCGACGCCGATGCCGACGGCTAGAAAAGCGACGGCGATGGAGGTGCGCGCGCCGACCATGGTCATGGAAAGAACGTCGCGGCCGAGCGAATTCGTGCCGAACCAGTGCGCCCACGCAGGCGTGGCGAGCCGCGAATCGACATCGAGCGCAGCGACGTCATAAGGCGTCCAGAATAGCGACAGGGCGGCGACGGCGAGAAAAAGCGCCGTGATCGCACCGCCGGCGAGAAAGGCGGCGTTCGACCTGAACAGCGAACGGCGCCGCGCGGGGGGAGCGATCTGACTCATGACGCGCCTTTCCGCCGCAGCCGCGGATCGACCACCGCATAGGCGAGGTCGACGAAAAAGGCGGCGAGAATGACGGCGAAGACCAGCACCATGACGATGCTTTTGACGACGATCAGGTCGCGCTGGACGATGCTCTGAAAGACAAGCCGTCCGAGCCCCGGAAGATAAAAGACGTTTTCGACAATGACGCCGCCGGCGAGCAGAAACGCAAATTGCAAGCCGAGAATGGTCAGCACCGGGATCAGCGCGTTTCGCAAAGCGTGCCTGCCCAGGACCTGCCGGTAAGAAAGGCCCTTGGCGCGGGCGGTGCGGATATAATCATCGCCTAGCGTATCGATCATCGCCGAGCGCATGATTTGGGTCAGGATCGCCGCTTGGGGCAGGGCAAGCGCGACGGCGGGCAGAAACAGCGATTTCATCGCCGGCAGAAAGCCGGCGTCCCAGCCGGGAAAACCCCCGGCGGAAAACCATCGAAGGCCCGCGGCGAAAATCAGCACCAGGAGGATCGCCAGCCAGAAATTCGGCGTCGCGATCCCTGCCTGCGCGGCGGCGAGAATAGCGCGCCCGCCCGTGCGCTTTCGCCAGGCCGCGGCGGCGACGCCGGCGGGAATGCCGATGGCGGTCGACATGGCGAAGGCGAAAATCGCCAGGGGCAGGGAGATCCAGACCCGTTCGGCGATCAATTCGCCCACGGGCACGCGATAGGTGTAGCTGGTTCCGAAATCGCCTGCGACAAGTCCGCCGATCCATTGGAAATACCGCACCGGCACGGGCCGGTCGAGGCCGAGTTCGGCGCGCAGGGCGGCGACCGATGCGGGATCGGCGTTGAGCCCCATCATGAACAGCGCCGGATCGCCCGGCGCGACTTCCATGAGCAGGAACACCACGACGGAAGCGGCAAGCAGCGTCAGCGCCATCGAGACGAACCGCCCAAACAAAAACGCCGGGCTGGCCCGGCCGAAATAGGCGACGCCCGCAAACGCCGCCGCAACGATGACGAAGACGACCGCCAGCGCCGGAAACGAACCGGCTTGCTGCGCCGTCTGCGCAACCGGCGCGCGGCCGACGACGTCGGTTTTGGTGAAATCGTTTGCTTGCAGCGGCGCATCGCGCCAGACGCCGGTCACGTCTTTCGACCACACAGCGATTTTCGGGCCGGCGGTGAGGAACACGTTGACGGCGTCGTCGGCGATGATTTGTTGCGCCTGCCTGTATAACGCAATGCGCGTTTCAGGATCGCTTTCGCCGCGCAGCCGGTCGATCAGCGCCTTAAAGGCGTCATTGCGATAATTGAAATAATAATCGTCCCGGGCGTAGATATCGATATCGAGCGGTTCCGTATGGGCGACGATGGAAAGATCGTAGTTCTTGTTGGCGAAGACCTGATCGAGCCATTGCGCCCATTCGAGATTGCGGATCGAGACCCTGACGCCGACTGCTTCAAGCTGGGCGGCGACAACTTCGCCGCCGCGCCTTGCATAGACCGGCGGCGGCAGGGCGAGCGTTGTCGCAAAGCCGTCCGGATAGCCCGCTTCGGCGAGCAGCGCACGGGCCCGCGCCGGATCGTAGGGATAGCGCTGCGAAAGATCGACATAGGCCGGACGATGCGGAGGAAAGTGGCTGCCGATAGGCGTTCCATAACCGAACAGCGCGGCGTTGATCACCGCCTCTTTGTCGATGGCGTGGGACAGGGCGCGGCGCACACGGATATCGTTGAACGGCGCCTTGGCGTTATTGATCGCGACGATGACTTCCCCTTCTCCCGCGCCGTAAAGCACCTGAAAGCGGTCTTCGCGTTCGAGCAGCGGTAAGTTCTCCGGCGCCGGATAATTGGGAAAGCCGTCGACGTCGCCGGCCAGGAGAGAGGCGAAGGCCGCCGTGGGGTCGGGAATAAAGATGAAATTGATCCGGTCGAGCGCTGGCGGCGGTCCCCAGTAATCGTCATTGCGCGTGAGCGCGACCGAAGCCCCCTTGCGCCAGCGCAAAAACTTGAACGGCCCGGCGCCGACAGGATGGTTGGCGTTGGTGGCCGCGCTTTCCGGCGCGACGATGACGGCATCCCCCCAACCAAGGTAGGTCGGCAATGCGCCGAGCGGTTCCTTCAAGGTCAGCCGGACGCGAAAAGGTCCAAGCGCCTCGACTTTTTCGATGCGTTCGAAAATCGGCCGCTGGGCGTTGGTCGAATCCGGCGCCCGCGCGCGGTCGAGGGTGAAAACCACATCGTCGGCGTCAAAGGCGGTTCCGTCATGAAATCGGACGCCCTCGCGCAGCGTGAAGTCGTAGACTAGGCCGTCGGGCGATACGGTCCAGGACTCGGCGAGCGCTGGCGCGACGGTTCCGTCCTCGGTAATACGCGTGAGCCCTTCGAATACGTTGGCGTAGACGATTTCGTCGATCGCCGCCGCGGCGCCGCTGGTGGGATCGAGATTGGGCGGTTCGAGCTGAACGCCGACATTGAGCGCGCCGGCGGCGAGGGCGCGGGATAAAAGGAGAAAAACGCCGGCAAGCCATGGCGAAAGGCGTTTCAGGAAGAGGGTGATCAGCGCCGCCATGAAGATCGCAGGCTGTAGTTTCCATTTAACGCTTGCCCGCGCCCCTGCGGGGTTCGGCCAAAATCGTTCTGGCCCTTCGGGCGTTCAGGCCTCAAAAGGTCCCCCGGACCTTTTGTCGGGCTGCGCCCGAACCGGCCTTCACCGTCGGAAATGCTCGAAAGTGGTC
>JANQMJ010000019.1 GCA_028280115.1 Parvularculaceae bacterium | reverse complement strand
GTCACCATGGGCGTGCGCGGCACCAGCGTCTTGCTGGCCGAAGTCGACGGCGTCGTATACGCGGTCTTGGAAGGCCCGGTGAAAGACAACACCGGCTATGAACCGCGCGGCCTGGTCGAATTCTGGACCGGGGACAGCCGCGAAGCGATTATCGCTAGCCTGCGCCGGCCCGGCTGGGTCGTATCCTTGGGCCCCGACGGCGTTTCCGAGCCGTTTCGCGCGCCGACGGATCTATTGCGGCGGATTTACCAGTCCTTCGTGCCGGTCATTCCCGAACAAGACGGCCTGCAGACCAGTCAACAGTTCGCCGGCGATCCGGAGGGCGCTTCCGGACAAGGAACGCAAGAGGGCGATCTAGGCGCTCAATTCGCCAGAAACGACAGCCGGCGCGAAGGCGACGATACAACCAGTCAGCCTGACCAGGGCTGCGGATCGACTATTCCGGTTTCGGAATGTCAAGATCAAACATCCCCGCCGCCTCCTCCTCCGCCCCCACCGCCGCCGCCGATGATCAATGTCGGGGATATCCTGCCGCTCGACGCGCTTGAGGACTTTGCCGCGATGCAGCAGGCGACGCCCGATGGGTTTGTTCTGGCGCTGATGCAAGCGGAGTTGTTCACCGATGACGGAACCGGCCCGGTCCTCGCCGATCAGGGCGTGGCGATCGTTCAGCTTCGCATCGACTGGGCGAACCGGACGATTGCGCCGGAAATTGCGGCGTCTTTCGTCAAGTTCGATTTCAGCGTCACGGATCCGAACGACCTTTCAATCGACAATCCGGCGGATATAGACGTGCCGGACGAGATTGAAGACGCATATATTCAGGCGCTGCTGACGAGCAACCAAATCCCCTTCACCAGCGGCGCGGGTGGTCTTTCGACTTTCAACACGCCGCTTTACACGGTGGTTATCCGCCAGGGGCCGTCCGGAACCGTCACGGTGGACGTCGAAGCCGATTTCAGCGACACCGATAATCAGAGCGTCGTTTACAACGCCATAGCGTCTTTTACCGACCTTGTTTTAGAGCCGGGCGCCGGCGATCTTGCTTATTTCGATTTCGACCTCGCCAGCGTTATGTCGGCGGCCGAAATTGATTCCTTTGCGTCATCGGGCTCGTCGCTGCTCTCGGGCTCATCGGATTTTGTCGTTAACACCCTTGGGCCGCAGGCGCTGTTGAACGGCATCGGCTATGCGGAGCTTCTTGTGGATTTTGACAGTCGAACCGTCGGCGGAGGAAATTCTTTCCTCGCGTTAATGGCGCCCGCTCAAACGGGTATAGGTCCGCAAACCGTTACGCAGTTTATTGCACTGGATCAGCCGGTTGCCTTTGACAGCGGTCTTTTCAACATGGCGTTTTACCCGCTGACGAACCTGACCTCAGACCCGAATGCCCTGAGAGGCCAGGCGCTTGTCGCCGATAACAGCATTTTGCAAGGCGCCATCGCAGCCATCGTCAATGTCGAAGACACTGACCGCCTTTATACGGAAATCGAATTGATCGAGGAATTGAGCCGGGGCGGGCCGATTGCAACGGTCGCTAATCTCGATGCGGCTGCCGGGCCGCTTGGACCCATCGACTTCCGATTTGACAGCAATCAGATGGGGGTCGTGACGTCAACTTTCTTCGAGACTGCTGCGGGCGACTCCGCCATCGTTTTGGCATCGGCGTCGTTCGACATTAATTTCGCCAACCGCACCGTCGGCGGCGGCAATTCATTCGTGCAGGCGGATGTTCGCTTGCCCGGCGCCCCTATAGGCGCGCCCCCGCTTTTGAATTTTACGGAAACGCTCAGAGAGGTTGGTTTTGCCGAGGCGTTTGACGGTCTTGGCGTTTTCAGTTTCGACAGCGATGATTTTTCCGGCGGTAATGTTGATGCGGCGCTTTTTATCATTCGCGAGATCGATGTCATGAGTCCGGTCAACTCGGCGGGCATTTTCTTCAATTTCAATGACGGTGCGGGCGGGGCCGGCAACGTTGCGATCCCGGATATTCCATTGCAACAAGGCGAGACGTTCCTGCCGCCGCCGTCGGTGCTCCAGTAAGCGCCATGGCGGCGGGGCGGCATCTCCTTTGGGCAAGGCTCGCCGGCTTTATCGGCGGCGCGCTCGCCCTGGCGCTGATCTTTCAGCAGCCGACCCTCGTCAATATCGCCCGCGACCGGGTGTTCGATCAGTTCCAGCGGCTGGCGCCGCGCGAGCGCGCCGCCGATCCGGTGCGGGTCGTGGAAATCGACGACGCCGCCCTGGAGCGCTACGGCCAGTGGCCGTGGCCGCGGCACCGCCTGGCCTCGGTCGTCGACCGGCTTGACGCGGCGGGCGCCGCGGCGGTGGTGTTCGACGTCATTCTCGCCGAGCCGGACCGCACCAGTCCCGCCAATGTGGCGCAAAGCTGGCTCGACGACGAAACGCTCGCGCCCATCGCGGCGGAACTTGGCGCCGTTGATCTTTCCGCAGTCGATCACGACCGGCGCCTCGCCGACGCCTTGGCCGCCAGCCCGTCGGTCCTTCATCTGACCGCGCGCGGCGCGGCGTCGGAAGGCGACTGCCCGCCGCCGCTGGAAGGCTCTCGGGTCGGCGGCATGCAGGCCGGCCAGCTTGCCCGGGTGGCGCCGAGTTTTCGCCAGGTCATTCCGCCGCTCAAAGATTTTCGCGCCGCCGCCAAGGGCGAGGGCTTTGCCCGGGTCGGCCTTTCCCAGGACGCCATCGTGCGCAGCGCGCCGCTGATCGCGCTCGCCTGCAACGGAACCGAAGTCTATCCCAGCCTCGCCGTCGAGGCGCTGCGCGTGGCCGCGCCCAGGCTCGATCCGCAATTTTCGCCTGAACGTTTCGCCGCCGCCGCCCAGCGCGGGCCTTGCCGCACCCATGTCACGGGCGTGGCGCAACAATCCGTGTCCGAAGTAGTCTTATGCGGCCTGCGCATGCCCACGACCATGGACGGCCAGCTTTGGATTCACTATTCGGGACCGGAAAGCGTCGCCGACCGGCGGCTTTCCATCGTCGACGCGCTGGAGGGCGATCCCGCTGCGCTAGCCGAACAAGTCCGTGGACGGATCGTCATGATCGGCGCCTCGGCGGAAGGGTTGCGCGATGTTCTGATTACGCCGCTCGGCGATGAGCGCCCCGGCGTGCACATCCACGCCGAAGTGATCGAACAGGCGCTGGCCGAGGAAACCTTGTTTCGCGCCTGGGATCTGATGCGTCCGGCGGAAATCGCCGTGGCCGTTCTCGTGTCGGTGATCCTGATCGTTCTTTTGCCCAAGGTTTCCGCGACGATTGGGTTTACTGTCTTGGCGGTGTTGATCGCGGCGCTGTTCGGCGGCGCCTATTACGCCTTTTCCGATTCGCGTCTGTTGATCGATCCGATCTCGCCCGGATTGATCGTAACCGCGGCGTTCACCGGCGCCTTTGTCGTCATGTTCCAGCAGGAACAGATCGCGCGAAAATTCATTCGCGGCGCGTTCGGCAAGTTCCTGTCGCCGCTGATTTTGGAACGGTTGGAGCGCGATCCGTCGCTGTTAAAACTGGAAGGGGAATCGCGCGAGATCACCGCGTTCTTTTCCGACATCCGCAGCTTCACGACGATTTCCGAACAATTAACGCCGCAGCAGGTCACGACCCTGCTGAACCAGTATTTCACGCCGATGACGCGCATCGTCGTCGAGCACAAAGGCCTGGTCGACAAATATATGGGCGACGGCCTGGCGGCGATGTGGAACGCGCCGCTTGACGTTCCCGATCACCCTGAACAGGCCTGCCGCTCGGCGCTGCACATGGTCAGCGCGCTTGAAAAGCTCAACGCCGGCTGGCGCAAGGACAAGACGCTGCCGGTGCCCGATATCCGCATCGGCATCGGCCTGCACACCGCCGAAGCCCGGGTCGGCAATTTCGGCTCCGAAGACCATCTCGAATATTCCATGCTCGGCGACATGGTGAACCTGACCTCGCGGCTTGAATCGCTCACCAAGCAATATCGCGCGTCGATCATCATTTCCGAAGACACCTGGGACCGCGCGCCGGGCTTCGCCGCCGTGCCGCTGGGCAAGTTCACGGTCAAGGGGCGCACCGACCCGACCGTGATCTTCGCGCTGGTCGGCGACGAGAAGGTCGCGGCGATCCCGGGATTTCAGTCTTTCCGCCAGGACTTCGAAGCGGGCGTGGTGGCGCTCGAGGACGGCGATTTCAAAACCGCGCTCGAACACTTCAATACCTGCCGCCGCAGCGAAACCTACGGCCTTGCCGACACGGTCGAATATTTCCTCGAACGGGTCGCTTCCGAAAGCCGGATTGCGTAAGCGGCGCGACCGCACTTTCAAATTCATCGCAACGTGCTTTTTGCATCGCACCATCGCTGCGGCAGCGCTTTCATAGAAAACAGCAGCGACCTGAATCGCCAGGGGTCCCCATTTGTGGCAAGCTATCGGTTCATTGTTGCGTATTCGCTCACGCGCCGCGCGAATGGTTCGTTTACTGACAAAAGGTCTTCGCGGGCGCATTTCATCTGTCAACGGGGAGACTTTTATGTTGAAATCAATCATCGTCGCGGGCGGCGCGCTTGCGGCCAGCCTTTCGCTCGCGAGCGCGGAAATGTACACTTACACAGTTCAGTCCGGCGATCCGACGGGCGTCGGCGGCGTCTGGCCGGACGGCCGTCCCTTCGGCGCTTCGCACTGGGAAGGCGAAGCGGTCATCACCTGGGCGAATGGTCAGAAGGTCGATCAGACCTATAGCTGCATCGGCATGACGCAGACGCCGGGCGCATCGATGTTTCACATTCACATCATGTGCGACCATAGCGACGACAACGGCACGCATGCGTCCGCCTGGGGCTGCAACTACGCCGACGAAGCGCGCGAAAAGATGAGCTGCGTGGGCGGTCTTGCCGGCAAGACCGGCGATTATGAAGGCAAGTTTGGCAACGCCACCTTCGCGGGCGGCGGCGGCGAAGGCGCCGGCACCGGCCAATGGAACGATTAGGTTAAGACTGGCGGGCGGGCCTTCGGGCCCGCCAACGCTTTCGGACGACGGCGCGAGCGCGTTTTCGAAGTCATCGCAATACGAACGACTGTAGCGAGCCCGCCCACCACGAAATCAGCAATACGTAAAGCGATATCAACGCCGCGATTTCGAGCGTCCGTCTCCATCCCGACTGGCGCGGCGGAATGAACGGAACCCCAAAACTGAAAGCGACCGGAAACCAGAACGCGGTGCGGGCGCGTCGGCTGATTGCGTTTGCGCCGTCTTGCGGTTCCGCCGGCTCTTGCCGGGGCCGGGTTTCGCTTTCGGCTTTCGCAACGTCCGCCAACAACCGCTTTGCGTCGGTTGCGTCTTCGGAGGCAGCCAGCAGCCGATAGCCGCCAAGCGCGACGCGCAGCCACGGGGCGACATTTAAGAAATGCTCATTGTGGATGACGGTGTGGACGCCCTGTGCGCCCAGATACCCCCTGGCGCAATAGGCTTCCTCGGGATCGTAAAAATGCGCGATTTCAACAAGCATTGCCATGGTTGATTATACAGGACGATTTTCCGAAAGCGATCCGGCAGCTTGCAGCGGCGCGCGTTCGGCGGCGCTCGCAGCGGCGCACTTGCCGCGGTGCGCCCGCAGCGACGCGGGAAAAGGCTGCAACCGCATGGTCTTCAGTACCCATTTGTAAGTGAACATTCACTCATAACCGGCAATTGTCCTTCGAACCTGTAGCCGCCGCACAGAACCGCAGCTTAGAGCCGTTGTATCCAACCCCCGCCTAAAGCCGCCTCATGCCTGGCGCCGTGGGCGCAGATTGAGGGCCATGTGTGGCCGCGGCCGGAACGGGCAGGGGCGCGCCTCGGTGGACGCATAAGGCCTCGGGCGGGACGGCCAGGGACCTTTCGAGCAACCTGTTGAAATTTAAGCAAAAAGCCGGACCAAAACTCGCGCGGGTCGAAAAAAATTAACCCAAATTTACCAATCCGCCTGCCGGTGTGACGGCCATCACACCGCCAAAACGAGCCTGCGCTTACCTTCTCCTTGTCGGCGGCGGATGAAGCCCTCGGCGGACCAAGAGAAAGAGGAGAAACATCATGGGCGTTGCCGAAACCATCCTGGTCGCATTCATCGCAACCAACACCGCCCTTGGCGTTTCGAGCCTCTTCACGGCCGCTCGCTAGGCCCCACCCATCCGCCACCCCGGCCGACAGCATTGGGGGAGACGGCGCGCTCTTTCTGGGGGAAGGGCGCGCCGGTTTTTTACGCCTAAAACCCAGCAAACATGCGGCTTTCAGAGAAGATTCACCAATCGGCCCGGCGGTGTGACGGCCATCACATCGAACTTTCGCGCCTGCGCCTACCTTCTCCTTGTCGGCGGCGAGAACAGCGCCGGCAGACGGAAACAGGAGAAACATCATGGGCGTTGTCGAAACCATCCTGATCGCTTTCATCGCTGCCAACAGCGTCCTTGGCGTTTCGAGCCTTTTCGTCACCCACGCTCGCTGAGGTCCCAACCCTCCCAAGCCCTAACCACAGCGAATTTGGGGGAGACGGCGCGTCCCGGCGTTATCTGGGGCGCGCCGTTCTGATTTATGGCCCTCCCCGAACGGACTATTTCGCAATGGCGCGCCAGGCGGTATGATAAGAGCCGTTACGCCGTAACCGGACACGGCCATGAACGTCGCTCTTAAAAGCCTCAAATGGGAGATTAAGCGTCACCCGTTTTTTGAGCCCCTCAGCGACGACGCGCTCGAGGGGCTGCTTTCCCATGCGCGCACCGTGGTCTTTCCCGCGCGCAAGACGATTTTCGGCCAGGGCGACGACAGCGACTGTCTTTACATTCTCCTGAGCGGGCGGGTGAAAATCTCCATCCATTCCGACGCCGGCAAGGAAACCGTGCTCGCCTTTATGGGCGAAGGCGACGCGGTCGGCGACATGGGCGTGTTCGACGGCCTGCCGCGCTCGGCCGGCGCGACGGCGCTGGAAGAAACCCGCGCGCTGCAGCTGTTCAAGCGCGACGTCATCGGTTTTCTGGAGCGCAATCCGACCGTTGCGATGCAGATTATCGCAACGCTCTCCAAACGCCTGCGCCGCACCAACATGCAGCTTGAAGACATTGCAACGCTGCCCACCGGCCCGCGCCTGGCGCGCGCGCTGTTGCGGCTCGCCAAGATTTACGGCGAAACCGACAAAAACGGCGCGGTGCGTATCGACATGAAACTTTCCCAAAGCAATCTCGGCGCTCATGCGGGCCTGATGCGCGAAAACGTCAACCGCCAGATCAAGCTGTGGGAAGGCGAGGGCCTGATCGCCAACGAAGCCGGCGTCATTACGCTGCTCGATCCGGAAAAACTGCGCGCGATCTGCGAGGAGTAAGGGGCGGCCGCGCAAAACGAACGCGGCTCTAAACAATGTCTGCGTCATCCCGTGCGCGGCGCGGCATGAAATGACGCGCTGCTGACACGGGACCGCTATCCGCTTGCCTCGGCGTTGTTTCAACCGATCCCGTGTCAGCGCAGCAGCGTTTCACGTTGCAGCGCGCACGGGATGACGCGCAAAACTCACGCCCCGATCACGCGAATAAGCCTTTAAACATTCAACCCCAGGAGGGTATTCGGGCCTGAAACCCGCATTGCGTCGATAGATATCGAACACCTTCCGGCAGGCCGTATACTCCCTTCCAGCGTCGATGAAGGCCACGGCCATGGCGACGGGTTCCCATGACATGGAACGTCGCAAACACCGCAAAGGCCTTATGCGGCGCTCATGCGCAGGGCGGGCGAAGCCCTCGTCTGCGCGGGCTCTTTGACATTGTGAATTTCGCTTCCGATCGGCGCGGCTGTCTCTCGCGCGCTGAACGGGAACGCTGCGCCTACCGCCTATCCCAGCCGTCATCCCGGATGCATTGCAGCATCTTTGATGATGCAATGCTGATCCGGGATCGCCATCGGCCTGCGCCGGCCTTGTTTCAGGCGATCCCGTGTCAGCGCAGCGGCGTTTCACGCCGCAGCGCGCACGGGATGACGCGGAGCCGTCAAATGGCGCCCCACATTTGGCAAAAAACCGCATGAAGCAAGGATGTTGTCACAGCGAGACGTGTCTGGTCCGCGACCGCTGTCTACTGCGCGCCGGCCTTTTGGGCGTAGTTCCAGGCAAGCGCGGCGAGGGGCCGGACCTGCGCGCCCAGTTCGAGCGCCTGGGGCGAGGAGGCGTTGCCCTGGAGCGCGCGGGCGTAAACCCCCTGGGCGATCGAACCGAGACGGAACATGTTGTAGGCAAGACAGAAATCAAGATCGGGAATGTCGCCCCGCCCGGTGCGTTCGCCGTAGCGCTTAACGACGTGGTCGAGCGAAGGAATACCCAGCGATGCGATATCGACGCCGGCGAGCCCGCCGCGCACCGACGGCGGGAAATGCCAGACCATGAGGAAATAGGTAAAGTCCGCCAGCGGATGGCCGAGCGTCGACAGCTCCCAGTCGAGAACCGCGAGCGGTTTGGGCCGCGCCGGATCGATGATGACATTGTCGAAACGAAAATCGCCATGGACGATGGCGGTCGCATGGTCCGCCGGGATCGCCGTCGGCAGCCAGTCGATCAGCGCATTCATCTCGTCGATGATTTCGGTTTCCGCGGCTTGATACTGTTTCGACCAGCGGCCGATCTGGCGTTCGAAATAATTGCCCGGCTTGCCGAAATCGGAAAGGCCCGCCGCTTCGTAATCGATCATGTGAAGGTCCGCGAGCGTATCGGTCAGCGCATAAAACAATGGCGCGCGTTCTTGTTTTGCCGCTTCCGGCAGGCTCGAATCCCAGAAGATCCGCCCCTCGACGAAATCCATGATGAAAAAGGCGGTGCCGATGATGTCGGGGTCTTCGCACAGCGCATAAGTTTTCGGAACCGGAAAGCCCTGCGCGCCCAGCGCGGTCATTACCTTGTATTCGCGCTCGACCGCATGGGCCGACGGCAACAATTTGCCCGGCGGTTTGCGGCGCAGAACGTATTTCTTGTCGCGCGCGGTCAGGAGGTAAGTGGGGTTGGACTGGCCGCCCCTGAATTTTTTAACCGCGACCGGGCCCCTAAACCCGTCCACATGGGCCGCCATGTAACCGGCGAGCGCGGCTTCGTCGAATTTAAGATGCTCGGGGGCGTCGGTGACGCCGGAAAAATCGTCGGCGGGATTGGACGGCATAAAAAGCCTCCTTCAGGCGGCGCGAAAATGTTCAAACATGAGCATTGCGCCGATGGCGACAAAACCCAAGCCTGCAATGAGCTTCAACGGCAGCATCGAAAGCCAACGCTCCGCCGCCGCGCCGGCAAGAACAGCGATCGCGGAGGAGGCGACGAGCGCCGCCGAAGCAGCGGCAAAGACGAGCCAACGCGGTCGGCCGCCTTCCGAAGCGAAGAGCAATGTTGCGAGCTGCGTCTTATCGCCCAATTCTGCGAAAAACACGGAAACAAAAACGGTCAGGAATGCTGTCATGGAAACTCCGTTCCGATTATTTCATGGAACTCGACAAGGGCCTTAAGGACTCGTTCCGGCGCCGGCCCAATAGGCGATGCGCCGGCCGCCGAAGTCGAAATACTGCGCCGCCCTGCATCGCCGATCGAGCGGGATCATGGCGTCCGTTCCAGCGCCCGCCAGCCGATGTCGCGGCGGAAAAATCCGCCCGGCCATTTAATCGCGTCGACGCCGGCATATGCGCGCGCCACCGCCTCGCTGATGGCCGCGCCGGTCGCGGTGACATTGAGGACGCGCCCGCCATTGGCCAGGAGCGCGCCGTTTTGTTGTTTAACGCCTGCATGAAATACCACGACGCCGGGCATTGCGTTGGCTTTATCGACGCCTTCGATGGGCGAGCCCTTTTCGTAGGCGCCGGGATAGCCGTTCGCCGCCATCACCACCAGCGCCGCGGCGTCGTCGCGCCAATCGAATCTATGGCCATTCAGCGTTCCGGTCGCGGCGGCGTAAAGCGCGGGCAAGAGATCGCTCCGCATACGGCGCATCAATACCTGGCATTCGGGATCGCCGAAGCGGACGTTGAATTCCACAAGGCGCGGGCGCTCGTTCTCGATCATCAGGCCGGCGTAAAGGACGCCGATATAAGGCGTTCCGCGCGCACTCATTTCGGCGACCACCGGCTCGATGATTTCGCTCATGGCGCGCGCATAAACCGCGTTGGTGAAAACCGGCGCCGGCGAATAGGCACCCATGCCGCCGGTGTTGGGGCCCTGATCGCCGTCATAGGCGCGCTTGTGATCCTGCGCCGCGATCATGGGAAGGATGGTCTTTCCATCGGTGATGGCGAAGAAACTCGCTTCCTCGCCGGTCATGAATTCCTCGATGACGATTGCCGCGCCGGCCTCGCCGAACTGTCCGCCGAGCATGGCCTCGACCGCGTCATCGGCTTGATTGAGGCTCTCGGCGATAATCACGCCCTTGCCGGCGGCAAGGCCGTCGGCCTTGATCACATAGGGCGGGGTCTGTCCGCGCAGGAACGCCTTGGCGGGCGCGGCCTCGCTAAATTTTCCGTAAGCAGCGGTCGGCGCGCCGGCGGCGGCGCAGATCTCTTTCATGAAGCTTTTCGAGGTCTCAAGCCGGGCGGCGGTCTTATCGGGACCGAAACAGGCGATCCCCGCAGCGCGCAGCGCATCGCCGACGCCCGCGGCCAGCGGCGCTTCGGGGCCGACGACCACCAGATCGATCGCATGATCGCGCGCCAGCGCCGCAACCGCGGCGGGATCGCTTTCGGCTATGGCCAAAGGCGCGCCAATGTGATTGAGACCGGGATTGCCAGGCCCAACATAAAGCTTGGACAATTGCGGACTTTGCGCGATTTTCCAGCCGAGCGCATGCTCCCGTCCGCCGCCGCCGATCAACAGGACCTTCACTTGGGCCGTCTCCGATATCCGCTTTCCGCGTTTAAGCGTCCCCGGCGCCGGGATCAATGCCGCGCCGCATGACCGGGAACGCCAAAACAACGCCTGCTAAACCTCAGAAAAAACCGCCGATTATTCGCGCGGCGAAAGTCTTTTTGCGGCGCGTCCGGCGGCGCTGGGGAAAATTCTACGGCCCCTTTGACCGCGCCTGCGCGCGCTTTCTCGATTCGCTCGCCGCCGACGACCACCGCCGGCGCAACACGTCCATCGCCCTGGCGCTTTCGATCAATCTCATCGTGTTGACCTTGCTGTCGACCTTCGCCCGGGTGCGGATTTTCATCCCCAATGCGCCGAGCGACACCATTCAGGTCACGCTGGTGGAACTGCCGCGGCTCGATCTGCCGGAGCTGCGCGATCCGGAAATCGCGCCGGAGCCGGAGGAAGAAGAAGCCGAGCCCGAACCGGAACCCGAACCCGAACCCGAACCGGAAATCGTCGAAGAGCCCGAACCGGAACCGGAGCCGGAACCCGAACCCATCCCCGAACCGGAACCGGAAGTCATCGAGGAGCCGGAACCCGAACCAGAGCCGGAACCTGAGCCTGAGCCGGAACCCGAACCGGAGCCTGAGCCCGAGTTTGAATTCGAGATCGATCTTGAGCCGAGTTTCGCGCCGCCCGCGGAAGACCCCTTGCCGCTGATCCCCGAACCGGCGCCAGAGGCGGAGGACGAACTGACCCTGCCGGCGCCCGAAGAAGAACTCGTCGAACAGGCCCCCGAAGAAGAAGCCCCCGAGCCGCTGATATCGGTCGAGCCGGAGCAGGCCCAGGCCGCCGGTCTTGAAGAACTGGTCGGCGAGGAAGACGCCGCGGGCGAGGACCCGCTCGCCGAAGAAGCAGAGGAGGAAGAAGACCTTTCAGAAGAACTGCTCGCCGAACAGTCGCCGCAAAATGACGACATGTTCGACGAAGAGCCGGTATTGACCGGGCGCCGTTTCGTGGCCCCGCGCGTTCAGCTGCCGCTGGGCGAGACCTCCGGGACGCCGGGAACCTCCGGCGTCATCGCGATCTTTTGCCCGGAAGAGTTCGAGGACGAAGACAAGGCGGCCGAATGCGCCGGCCGGCGCGAGATCCTGTCCGGCTGGCGCCCGGGCGACAGCGGCGAGGACTGGTCGCGCGCCGCCGACCTCCTGCGGCGCGAACGCCAGCGCGGCCTGACCGGTCCCGACCTCGACAAAGTGGTCGGGTCGATTTCCGCGCGGCGCATTCAAGATGAGCGCACCCTCGACAGCATAACGGATTTCCGCCGCGATGCGGACGTCGCCAGCGACGGCGCCGACGACAATCTCATGCGCGGCGTCGAGGGCAACCGGCCGGACATCGGTCCGAGAGACATCCAGCCGACCTGGACGCTGCGCGAGGACGGCGCCCTGACGGAAAAGGAAATCAGGGAACTGGAAAGAGAACTGGAGGAGGCGGAAGAAAGAAAGTAACGGCGCCGATCAATCTTTATACTGACGATCGGCCGACCTGACCGGGAGGTCCGGGAATGAGCGGCGGGAACGGGCTGTGATTCAGAATAAAAGCTCGAAGCCCTACCTGAAGCGCCGGTTAAAGCTGCGACAGCGCCGGTCTTGTTTTCTTGCCGCCGAGCCAGGCGTCCTCGAACAGGGCGCCGGCGAATTTCGCGGCGCTCTTATCGCCCTGCGTTTTATAGGCTTGCGAAAGACCGTAGAGCACCCAGGCGTTATTCGGCGAATACGACAGCGATTCCACGAACATCTGCTCGGCGCGCTCGGTTTGCCCCGCCTGCAACACAATCGCCGCCAGCGTCTGCTTGGCGGGATAATACCAATAGGGCGGCTCGGTGTAGGCGATGTCGTCCTGCAGTGCGACGGCTTCCTCCATGGCTTCGATGGCGGCGGCGAAATCGCCGTTCGCCACGGCGGTGCGGGCGATGACGGTCAGCCGCGCGATATTGAGAATATCGAGCGCCGGCACGCCGCCGTCGGTCAGCGCCGAAAGATCGGCGTCTGCGACGATGGCGCTGATGGCTTCGACTTCGCCTTGGGCTGCTTGCGTGTCGCCGCTTTTGGCGAAGGCTTCGCCGCGCGCGTAATGCCACGCGCCTTTGAGAAACGGCAGTTCGTCGCCGGGATCGGGCATATTGGCGATTTCATCGACGCTGGCGAACTGCGCTTTGGCGTAATAGGGCGCCGCCTTGATCGGCTGCACCCAGGGCGCGGCGGTCGCCATTTCCATCGGCAGCTTGGCGTCGAGTTTTTCCGCCATGGCGAGCGCGGTCGCCGCATCTCCCGCCATTTGCGCCGAGGTCATGACGAAGTGAATATTGTGCGTGTAGTAGCCGTATTCGTAGATCACGCTCGCATCCGCCGCGTCGAGATAGGCTTCGTCCGCGGCGACGGCGGCGATGTTGTGTTCGATCGACTGCTTGAAGCGGCCGATGCGGTAATAGGTGTGGGACGGCATGTGAACGAGATGGCCCAGATCCGGCGCCAGTCCCGCCAGCCGGTCCGCAAACTCGGCCGCCCGATAGGGATTGCGCGAGGCTTCCGTCATGTGAATGTAAAGGTGGATCGCCGCGGGCTGGTTGGGATTGCGCGCCAGAACCGTTTCGAGAATCTCGATCGTCCGGGCGGTTCTGCCCTTCGGCGTGCGCCCGCCGTCGGTCCAGTAATCCCAGGGCTGGGTGTCCATGTTGGCTTCTGCCGCCAGCGCCAGAATGAAGTCGTCATCCGGATATTGTCTTGCGACGTCATCCATGGCGTCGGCGAAGGCATTGTCGAGCTTGGCGCGATCGGCAAGCGGCGCGCTTTCATAGCGATAGGTGAGCGCCTGGATCAGCGCCTGTTCCTTCGCGCTGGCGCCGTCGCGGCGTTCGACGGCCCGGCCAATCGCGCGATAAGCCGGCCCGACCGCCTCATCGCTCATCGGCGCGTTGATGTTCGGGCCGAGCGCCAACGCCTCGCCCCAATAGCACATGGCGCATTCGGGATCGATGGTCTGCGCGCGGCGGAAGGAGTTGACCGCTTCTTCATGGTTGAAGCCGTAAACGAAAGCGAGGCCCTGATTGAACCAGGCCTGGGCTTCCGGATCGGCTGTGGTGATGTCGTAGGCGACCGTGTCCGGCGAAAGCCACAGCGTTTCGGCGGGGCCGGCGTCGCTTTGCGTCGTTTCCGCATAAGCGGTCGCCGCGCGCACGAAGAACGCCCGGCGTTTAGCGAGCGCGTCGGGACTGTCGCCGCACAGCGAGCGGGCGCTCGCCAAAGGGTGCACAAACGGCGCGCCCGCCTGATCTTCAGACAGCATCGACGTCACCGTCACGCCGCTCAGCACCAATGCGCCGGCTGCGGCGCCCAGAAACAGTTTGGTTTTCATCGTCTCTCTCCCCGAGTGGAATCCGTTAGAGCTAGGGCTGCTTCGGGCGCCCGCAAACGACGCAGTCCGCCTAACCGGCCAAGAGGCCCAAGAATAATACTAACTTACGACAGGGCTCATCGCGTGGCTTCGATGCGCCGGCGGCAGGCAGTACTTATAAGCCCGCGAAAACTGTGCTTTAAGGCCGCCATGGTGGAACAAACCAGCGCAAATGTCCACGAATACACCGTCTCCGAACTGTCGAACGCTGTAAAGCGGGCGATCGAGGACAATTTCGGCTTTGTGCGGGTTCGCGGCGAACTTGGCCGGGTCGTGCGGGCGGGATCGGGCCATCTTTATCTTGATCTGAAAGATGAAAAAGCCGTCATCTCCGGCGTGATGTGGAAAGGCATGGCCGCCCGCCTTTCGGTCGAGCCCGAACAGGGCATGGAAGTGGTCGCGGTCGGCCGCATGAGCACGTTTGCGGGCCAGTCCCGTTATCAGATCATTATCGACTCGCTCGAGCCCGCCGGTGTCGGCGCGCTGATGGCGCTGTTCGAAGAGCGCAAGAAAAAGCTCAGCCAGGAAGGACTGTTTGCGCCGGAGCGAAAGAAACCGATTCCGTTTCTGCCCGACGTTATCGGCGTCGTCACCTCGCCGTCGGGCGCGGTTATCCGGGATATTCTGCACCGGCTGCGCGAACGTTTTCCGCGTCATGTGGTCGTCTGGCCGACCTTGGTGCAGGGCCGCGGCGCCGAATCCCAGATCGCCGCCGCCATCAAAGGTTTTAACGCCTTGCCAGAGGGCGGCGCCATTCCGCGTCCCGACGTTCTGATCGTCGCGCGCGGCGGCGGATCGCTGGAAGATCTTTGGTGTTTCAACGAAGAAGTCGTCGCCCGCGCGGCGGCGGCGAGCGACATTCCGCTGATTTCCGCCGTGGGGCACGAAACCGACACCACGCTGATCGATTTCGTCGCCGACAGGCGCGCGCCGACGCCAAGCGCGGCGGCTGAAATCGCCGTTCCGGTGCGCAGCGAACTGCACGCGGAAGTGCTCAACAAGGAGCGGCGGTTTGTCGGCGCGGTCGAGCGTCTGTTCGACGGACGCCGGACGGCGCTTCTTTCCGCCGCTCGCGGTCTCGGCCGGCCGGAGGACGTGCTTGGGGCGGCGATGCAGCGTCTCGACCGGGCGTCGGATCGTTTGCGCGGCGAACTGCGTGCGCGCCTTGAACAGGCCCGGACGAGCGCGGCGCGCGCCGGCGGCCGGCTGAGCAAAAATCTGCTTGCCGGCTCGATCGCGGTTTACGGCGGCCGGGTCGCGGCGGCCTGGACGGGCATCGCCGGACGCGTTGACAAAGCCATCAGCGGACGGTGCAGCGCGCTTGCGTCATGCCAGCGGCTGCTTCAGTCGGTTTCCTATGAGAACGTGCTGGAGCGCGGCTTTGCGCTGGTGCGCGATCAGCATGGCGGCCTGATCCGCCGGGCGGCGGGCGCGCCAGGCGGGACGCGCGGCGAGGTGCAATTCGCAGACGGCGCGCGCGCGGTCGTTTTCGACGAAGCGGGCGTTTCCAAGCCGCGCAGAACGAAAGCCAAATCAACGTCTAAACCCCGCCAGCCCCGGCTTTTTGACTAGCCCGGCGGCGGCGCGTTAAGGATGGGGAATAAACGTCAGGATCAGCGATGAACCCGTTCGATTCATTTGCGCCGAATAAAAAGGCAGTCGTGGAATATGGCGACGCTGAGTATCATATCATCAAGCCGGGATTGTATGTGATCTGCGCTGTAACCGGCGCGCACATTCCGCTCAAGGCGCTGAAATATTGGAACGTGGACAAGCAGGAAGCCTATGTGGATGCGGCGGCGGCGAACAAAGGCTTCGGCTTTGAGGGGGGCAAGAATGCGTAAAGCGTTATTGATCGGCGCGGCTACCATAGCGGGCTGTGCAAGCGCGTCGGGCCAGCATGCCGAACAGACGATGGAAACCGACGCCATCGCCGCAAACGCCGCCGCCAAGATCGAACAGCCGGCATCGCCGCCGCTCGTCCCGCCTGCCGATCACACGGCTGCCAATGTCGCCCCCTCAGGAGACGAGGCGTTGGCGCGACAGGCCGATTACGCTGAAGCGATGCTTCAGGTCGCTAATCTTCAGCAGGTGTTCAGTGAACAGCCTTCGCGGTTTACTCTTGAAGGCGTCTTCGCCCAGGGCGGTTTGGTGTTCGGTCAGACCGAGCCGGGCGCGACGGCGCGCCTTGACGGCGAAGACGTCATGGTCGGCGAGGACGGACGGTTCGTCATCGGCTTCGGCCGCGACAGCGCCTTGTCGGCGCTTCTGGTCGTCACCCTGCCGGACGGCGCGGTCGAGCGTTATGCGTTTGAGATTGAAGATCGCGACTTTCCGGTTCAGCGCATCGACGGGCTCGATCAGTCAAAGGTCTCCGGCTTTACCGAAGAACAACTCGCCAAAATCGCGGCGGACAGGGAGAAGAAGAACGCGGCCCGGCAGATCACCCAAAATCAGGCGGACTGGGCGACGGGCTTCGACTGGCCGGTTATCGGGCCGATCAGCGGCGTCTTCGGATCGCAGCGCATTCTCAACGGCGAGCCGAAACGGCCTCATTCAGGCGTCGACGTCGCCGCGCCCACGGGAACGCCGGTTCAGGCGCCGGCCCCCGGGATCGTCAGGCTGGCGGAAAGCGACATGTATTTCGAAGGCGGGCTTCTACTTGTCGATCACGGCCACAAGCTTGAAAGCGCCTTCCTGCATCTGTCCCGGATCGACGTTGAACCGGGCCAACGGGTCGAAAAGGGCCAGACTATCGGGGCTGTCGGCGCGACCGGGCGGGTCACTGGACCCCATCTTCATTGGGGCATGAGATGGGCCGGCGTGCAGGTCGATCCCCAACTGATCGTCGGGGATATGCCGTCAGATGCAGCAGAGGGCAGTGATTGACTGTTTGTTATTGACAATCATTCTTAATTGGGCTATTAAATGTCGTGTCGAAGCGTCAGCGCGGCGCTCGCCGCCGGAAATATGACCGGAAGCATGCAATGTATATCTGCATCTGTAACGCCTTGAAGGATAAGGACCTTGTCGCTGCCGCGAGCGGCGATACGCGCAGCGTCGCCGACGTCTTCCGGCGCTGCGGTCGGCGTCCGCAATGCGGCAAATGCCTGCCCGAAGTGGCGGAGATGATCGATAGCGCGCGCGATCTGGCGAATGGCCCGCAAACCATCGCGGCCGAGTAGGCTTAGCCTTTTTACATATTCCTGTTGAAAACATCCGCGTCCGATGCGGCTCGGTCGGCAAACTGCGCGATTGATAGTCGCTTGCAAAGAAAGTCCTTGGACGGGCGCGGCGAACGCGTATTGATGGTCCGTCAGCAAGACTGGAGAATGCGTGCGTGAAAGGCGATCCAAAAGTCATTGAGTATCTTAACAAGGCGCTGAAGCTCGAGTTGACCACGGTCAACCAGTATTTCCTTCATGCGCGCATGTTGAAGGATTGGGGCTTCGCCCGTCTTGCGAAGATCGAATATGAAGAATCCATCGACGAAATGAAGCATGCGGACGAGTTGATCGAACGCATCTTGTTTCTCGAAGGACTGCCAAATCTTCAGGATTTGGACAAGCTGTATGTCGGTGAGACGGTAAAAGAATGCCTTGAAGCCGATCTCAAAGCCGAACAGCGCGCGCATCCGATCTATCTTGAAATCATCGAATATTGCGAAGAGATTCGCGATTACGTCAGCCGCGATATCCTCTCGCGCATTCTGGAATCCGAAGAAGAGCATATCGACTTTCTCGAAACTCAACTCGGCCTGATTGGAAAGATCGGCGAGGAGCGCTACATGCAATCGCAACTCAAGAAGTGCGATGAATAAAATGCGCATGATGAGCGCATTTTCGGTCTTGGCGTCGGCGATGCTGTTGATCGCCTGCGCGGGACAAGGGGCCGGCGCGCCGGATCAGCCCGGCGCCGACGATCCCGCCATCGGCGAACTCGGCGGCATGTGCGGCGGAATCGCCGGTTTTCAGTGCAAGGCGGAAAGCGCCTATTGCAAAGTCGAGCCAGGCGTTTGCCTCAACACAGCGGATTACGCAGGCGTGTGCACGACAAAACCGCAATTTTGCACTCGGGAATACAGGCCGGTTTGCGGCTGCGACGGCAAGACCTATTCAAACGCCTGTACGGCCGCGTCGAACGGCGCCAGCGTCGCCTATGAAGGCGAATGCGACGACTAGTGCAGTGGGCGAAAAACAGGAATCGCTTCATCCTGAGGAGAAATTTTTCCTTCGTCCTTCGTGACAAGCCGAAGTTTATCCTCGGGCTGGCCTCCTCACCCTGAGGAGCCGCCGCAAGGCGGCGTCTCGAAGGGGGCCAGACCCGGGGGGCTTCCTCAGGATGAAGGAAAAATTTCGTCACGAAGGACGAAGCGGTGCACATTAATCGCCCGAAGGTCTAGCGCTCCGCGCTTTCCGGCCAACGCCGATGCAGCCATAGCCACTGGCCCGGCCGGGCGCGAATTTCTTGCTCCAACGCTTCATTGATCTTGACGGTCAGCGCCTTGATGTCCGCGCGCAAATCGCCGGTGGCCTCGAAGGCGATGGGATCGTTGATCCGTACGCGAAAATGCGCGCCGCCGACGCGCTCAGCGGCGATCAGGATCACGGGAAGCTTGTAGCGGACGGCCAAGCGGGCGGCGACGGGCGACGTCATTGCCGTCTGTGCCATGAACGGCACGGCGATCCCATCCGAGACAAGCTTTTGGTCTGACAAGATCGCAATCGAAAATTTGTCCTTGAGCAATTCGATCAAGGCGCGTGCGCCGGCCGCGCCTTTGGGGATCTGCCGGCGGGTCATGACGGCGCCGCGGGTTTTGATGATGGCCTGGTCGATGAGAGGATTGTTGGTCGGGCGATAGATAACGCCGAAGCGCAGTTGCAGCTGATGCGCGGCGATGCCGGGGACTTCCCAGTTTGCGAAATGGCCGGTGACGAAAATCGCGCGCCCATGCGCCTGCACGACCTTGATGACCTTCTCGCCGCCTTCGCAAACAATACGCGGGCGCTCCCCGACGACGCGCAGCTTGTCGAGATGAGCGTATTCCGCGACCGTGCGGCCGAGATTTTCCCAAACGTCGGCGGTGGTGCGGCGGATTTTGTCCTCGCTCCAGTCCGGAAAGATCAGCCTGAGATTTCGTTCCGCGCGGTTTGAAATCGGGCGCAGTTTCGGGCCGAGAAAACGCGTAATACCGCCGACGAACGCCGAGGCGCGATCAACGCCCATCAATCGCAACAGCCCCATGACCAGCAGGAACCCGGCATATTCAAGGCGGCGCCCGAAGGTCACGGGGCGATCCGCGCGCGGATCCGGCAATTCATGACGCAGGTCGTATGTTGGGGTCGTTTCGCGCATTCGCCTGCGGTTATTCAGCGCGCATATGCGGCCTGATCGCCGAAAGGACGGCGTCGGTCAAAAGCGCCGGTTGATGAAAGAGCATTTCGACGGGAAAGGTCAGGATGTCATCTGCAAAACGCATCGGCAATCGCACATGGTCTTTTTCGGTCGTTATCAGCGCGGCGCTTTTCTCCGCAGACAATCGATTAAGCGCGCTGAGTTCATGTTCGGTAAATGCGTGATGATCGGAAAATCCAACCGTCTGGGCGACGTCAAAGCCGGCGGCGCTTAAAGAATCGAAAAACTTTTGCGGCCTGCCGATGCCGCAAAAGGCGATGACCCGCCTCGGCGCCGGCGCGCCGACCGGCGCAAGCCAGGCGGCGTGGGGCGAATTGTTCTCCTTGGCGGCGCGCCTTGCCGCATCCTCGCTCGGGCCGACATAGATTGTAACATCAGCGCGCGCCTTGGCGCGTTTGAGCGGCTCGCGCATCGGTCCGGCGGGAAATACTTTGCCGTTGCCGGCCGGGTCGTCCGCGTCAATCATCAAAATGGACACTGTCTTGGCGATCGTCGGATTTTGAAAGCCGTCATCCAGGATAACCACATCAGCGCCGTCCTGCGCGGCGGCTTGCGCGCCGGCGGTTCGATTGCGCGAGACCCATGTTATCGCCCGACGCGCAAGCAAAAGGGCTTCGTCGCCGACATCACCGGCATTATGCGTCTCGGCGTCGACTTTGAGCGGGCCCGCCCACGCGCCGCCATAGCCGCGCGTGACGACTTGGCCGTTAACGCCCGCCTTGGCGAGCAGCTTTTGAAGCGCGATGGCGCAAGGCGTTTTGCCCACCCCGCCAAGTGTCGCATTGCCGATGCAGATGGTTGGAACCGGAATGCTGGCCGGCGCGTTTAACGTCCAACGCGCGCGCTGTGCGAGATCGTATGCGGCTGAAAGGGGACTGACGCCGTGTGCGATAATGCGCGCTGCGAGCGTATTGCTGCGCCAAAACCAGGGTTCGCGAATCATACGTGCGGGGTCGTCTCTGGAAGACGGGTCAAGATCGCCTCGCAGATGTCGGCGAGCGTCTTTTCCGCGTTCGATTCAGCGGCGGCGCTGGCGGCGTTCGCCATGGCCGCGCGGGTTTTTCCATCCGCCAGCAGGCGCCGCACGGCGGTCGCCAGTTCTCTTTCGTTGCGAATGAGCGCCGCGCCGCCGACCATGCGCATGGAGGCGTAGGTTTCCACGAAATTAAACGTATGCGGACCATGAAGGATCGCCGTGCCGAGACGGGCCGGTTCAAGCGGATTGTGCCCGCCTTTAGGATTGAGGCTGCCGCCGACAAATGCAATGTCGCTTAGCCGGTAAAAGACGCCCAGTTCGCCTAACGTGTCCGCGATATAGAGGTCGGTTTCGTTCGTGACGTCCTGGTTTTCCGATCGCCGGGCGGCGCAAAGGCCTTTTTCGCGCGCGGCGTCCCTGACCTCTGCCCCGCGTCCGGGATGGCGCGGCGCGATGATGGTCAAAAGATCGTCAAACTCGCCGCTGAGAATCTTGTGCGCTTCACAGATCGCGTCTTCTTCGCCCGGATGGGTGCTGGCAGCGAGCCAGCAAGGGCGTGCGCCGAACTGTCGTTTCAGCTTTTCAATTTCAGCATCGACCGCAGGCAAGGCCGGCGCTGCGTTTTTCAAGTTGCCGAGCATCTGGACAGATTGGCCGGAGAGCGCTTCCAGGCGCTCCGCATTATGCTGGTCTTGCGCCAGCATGAGATCGAATGAGGAAAGCAAGAACTTGATTGAATTCGGCTGCCGCTTCCAGTCCTCAAAGGAGCGCGGCGACATGCGACCGTTGATCAGCGCCATAAAGGGCGTCTTTTGACGAGCCGCAAGGATAAGATTTGGCCAGAATTCAGATTCGACAAAAACCGTCGCATCAGGGCGCCAGTGGTCGATAAAGGCGTTTACGAAATCGGGATGGTCGAGCGGAATATATTGGTGAAAGGCGTTATCGGGCAGGCGCTCGGCCAATAGCGTCGCAGACGTCACCGTGCCGGTCGTAACCAGAAACGTTTGCGCCGGCCGCAACTCGTGCAGCCGCTCCACGAGCGGAAGTACAGACAGGGATTCGCCCACGCTGGCGCCGTGTATCCAGACCAGCGGGCCTTTAGGCCGCGTGCGGCTTGGGATGCCGCGTCTTTCCGCGATGCGCTCGGCGTCTTCCTTGCCCGCTTTCAGGCGCCGCTGTAAGGCAAAGCCTGCGACCGGCTCTGCGGCGCGGCTGACCGCGCGGTAGATCTTCAGGCCGAGCGGTTCGCGCAATTTCGCCGTCATTGGGTTTGCGGTCATCAATACTCGATCTCGTTGACGTCCTTTCGGCCGGCAAGCTCGTCAGCTTGCCGCGTAACGCTTTGTAGCGCGTTTTCCACCTTGCGGCGCGCGGATTCAAGCGCTTCGGGATCATTTTCCGGGGATACCCAGATTGGCGGCCCGGCGACATAGACGCAACGGGAAAACGGCAAGGAAAAAAGAAACCTGTCCCAGGTCTTCAGCCGGCGTCCCCGGGAACTCGAAAAACCCGCCGGAACGATCGGCGCGCCTGAAAACTGAGCGAGCTTGATAAGGCCGGGCTGGATTGTTTCCGCCGGGCCGCGCGGGCCGTCGGGCGTGATCCCGACGACATCGCCATTTTGTAGGGCGGCGATCATTTGCGCTGTGGCTGACGCGCCGCCCTTGTCCGCGTCGGGTCTTTTGGGATTGGCGGCGGAGCCGCGGATGAATTCGACGCCGAAAGATTCAACCGATCTTGCGATCATTTCCCCGTCCCGATGCAACGATATGAGCATGAAAAAACGTCGATCGACGACTTTTCGTATGGTCGCGCCAAGCAGCATGCGCCCGTGCCAGAAAACCAGGATCGCGCCTTTGCCCTCGGCGAGGGCGGCGTCAAAATGTTCCTTTTTGATAATATTTCCGCGGGCGGTCCAATCCACGATGCGGATATAGGCGCCGATCAGGAAGGCGATCGTTTGGAGGGCGAATTTGCTTTTGGCCACGCGTTTGAACATCGGTCATGGCGTTCCTCAATTTTCCATCGCGGTCAATAGCTTGCTTGAAGGCGCGGCGACGGCGATGATGATGCAATGAAGACGCAGGGAACAACGCGCCGCAATGGACGCTGATCACGCCAACGCTCGAATCGGTCCGATGTCCTCGCGCGCGCTAGCCTGGCGGCTGTGGCGGGACTATCTCTCGCGCTATTGGCCGCGGCTAGCGCTGTCGCTGCTGGCGATGGCCGCTTATGCGGGCTCGGCCAGCGCCATTCCCGTAGGCGTCGAGTGGATCAATGCCGGTCTTGCGGGCGGGACCGACCGATTTGCTCCATCGCTCAGGCAGGTGCTGATATTCGGACCGGCCTTGGTGCTTGCCCTCGGCGCACTGAACGCAGTGTCCCAATATCTGCAGGCCCGGCTTTCGGCTGGGGCGGCGCTCGCGGTCTTGCGCGATCTGCAGAACAATATGTTTTCCAGCCTGATGGCGCTCGATTTCGCGCAGCTTCGGCGCGAAAATTCCGGCCAGTTCATCTCCCGCTTCACCAACGACACAGTGGTTCTGCGTGAAACGCTGGAGCGCGCCGCGAACGCCGTGCGCGACGTGCTGACCCTCGTCGGACTGTGCGCGATCATGATTTATTACGACTGGGTTCTGTTTCTCATAGTGCTGGCCGTCTATCCGGTGATCGGCGTTCCCGTCGCGCGGATCGGGAAGTTTTTACGGCGAACCTCGTCTGATGCGCAGGCGCAGGCGGGCGACTTGACGGCGCTGCTCGGAGAAACGCTGTCCGGCGCGCGCATGGTGAAATCCTATCAGATCGAACCCCTTGAACGCGCGCGCGCGGCCGATGCGTTCGACGTCCGGCTGGGGCTGCTCAAAAAGATGGCTTACGCCCGCGCGCTAAACGAGCCGTTCATCTTCTTCGCCGGCGCTGTGGCGATCGCGATTATCGTCGCGGTCGTGGCGATGCGGATCAGCGCCGGCGCGTTGTCGGTTTCGGAATTTACCGGCTTCATCATCGCATTGCTGTTATTGTCGCAGCCGGCGCGCGGGCTGGGCACGCTGAACGCGGCCATGCAGGAAGGCTTTGGCGCGCTTGAACGCATGCTTTGGCTGATCGACGCCAGGCCGACGATTGAAAACGCGCCCGACGCCGCTGGGCTGCCTTCCGGCCCAGGCGCGATCCGGTTTGAAAATGTCGGTTTTTCATACGGCTCTGAACGCCGCGCGCTGGAGGGCGTTACGCTTGATGTGCCGGCCGGCAAGCAGGCGGCGCTGGTCGGCGAATCCGGCGCGGGAAAATCAACGCTCATGAATCTCCTGCCCCGGCTTTACGAGCCTGACGCCGGAAGAATTCTCATCGACGGCGTCGACATTGCGCAGGTCACGCTGCGGTCGCTGCGCGCGCGCATTGCGATGGTCAGCCAGGACGCCGTGGTGTTCAACATGTCGGCGCTTGAAAACATCGCCTTCGGCAGGCCCGGCGCATCGCGCGCGGACATTATCCGCGCGGCGACAGAGGCGGCGGCCAATGATTTCATCAGCACTCTGCCGAACGGTTATGACACGCCGCTGGGCGAGGGCGGCGCGAATCTTTCGGGCGGTCAACGCCAGCGGATTGCGCTCGCGCGGGCGTTTTTGAAAGATGCGCCGATCCTCTTGCTTGACGAGGCGACGTCGGCGCTTGATGCGGAATCGGAAACGAAAATCCAGGAAGCGCTTAGCCGCCTCACCAAGGGCAGGACGACGCTTGTCATCGCCCATCGCCTGTCGACCGTAAAGAACGCCGATTTCATCGCGGTTATGGAGGGCGGCCGCATTATCGAAACCGGCGTCCATGACGAATTGCTGGCGAAAAAGGGCGCCTACGCTCGCCAGGCGGCGCTTCAGCTATTTTCTGAGTAAATTGAGAAGTTTTCTGTTCTCAAACATGCCTCATACGAATTGAACTTCCTTTTGTACAATACGCCGGCTGTCACGGATTCCCAATCGACGTAAAGCAATCCAATTTGCGAGCAGAACAACAGTCAAAACAAAGCGATCACGATCATTTAAAACCATGTCGGAAAGCGCCGCTTTGTCAGGGTATTTCAGCTTTCTGCAGAGATCCGAAATATGTTGAATTGAAAACGTAAGACCATGTAGTTCATGCGCGAATTTATTACGAATCTTTCGTATGATATTTAAATCGTACAACTCGTCAGGAGATATAAATCCAAGAGCATAGGCTAGATTAATACGTGATGAAAAGTTGGCGGCAGGGCCAGCAGGGCCTTCGAATAGCTTTTCAGTTTTAGTGGGATCATTAACAAAATAATCCTTCAGAAGATGATAGAGTTGTGAATCAAGAACTGCCGGTCCGAGCACTGCACATGCACGGTCTGATTCTGATTTGAATTCCTCCATCCATTCTTTCCATTGGTCATCTTTAGTCACATCTTTCATCTCATTATTCCCGCCTCAAAATTCTTTCCGTCAGGAAATTGCCCCACCAGGCGCCGTGATATTCCTGTTTGGTGCGCGCCGAATCGTATTCGCTGTCCGCCCAGGCAAGGAAATCCTCAACGGAAGAAAGCGATTTGTCATTCGCGCGGGCATATTCGATATATTTTTCAAACGCATAGTCGATGACGCCGGTCTTGCCTTGCCTGACATGGCCGTATTTGAACGACAGTTGCTGCACCGCCTCGTTGAGCGGCCGGCCCTCGCAAAAGAAAAGATAAAGCGTCGCCATCATGCCGACGCGATCCGCGCCGGATTTACAATGCATGACCGCGGGATACTCGATCTCATCGAACAATTTCTGCGCGCCGCGAATGATCTCCCGCGACGGCGCTTCGCGGGAGAAGACGCGGAACGATCTCAGCGTCAGCCCCAGCGCCTTGCAGGTTTCTTCTTCGAGCAAATAATAACCGGTCGACGTTTCGCCGCGAAGATTGATGATTGTGCGAACGCCGCGCCGCTTCCATTTACGAAGATCGGCGGGAGAGGGTTGATAAGTGCGCCACATCTTGCTGGGCGCGATTTCATGCGTGTTGTCGTAGAATTTCCGCAACATGCCGTGGTCGGCGAACATAAGCTCGCGCCAGGCGCGGCGGCGCCCCTTCGGCGTTGCAAACGTCTCTGGCGTCAGTGCGGTCAAAACTTGCCGTCGCCGTCGGGATCGAGCAGGCGGTGCATGTGCACGATGAAATAACGCATATGCGCATTGTCGACGGTCGCCTGCGCCTTGGCGCGCCAAGCTTCCTCCGCGGCGGCGTAGTTCGGATAGACGCCGACAATGTCGAGCGCCGCCAAGTCGCGAAACTTCACGTCTTCGAGATTTTCAAGCTCGCCGCCGAAGACGAGATGCAACAATTGTTTTTCGTCGGACATGGCTCGCTCCGCTCGCTAGTCGCCGGCGACCGTCATTGACGGGATCAGCACGCTTGGCGCGTTCATCGCGCCGCGAAATTCAAGATCGTTCGCCGGCGCCAGGCAGGCAAACATCTCCAGCAGATTGCCGGCGATCGTGATTTCGCTGACCGGATAGGCGATCGCGCCGTTTTCAAACCAAAAGCCCGAACAGCCGACGGAATAATCCCCGGTGTTGGAATTGACCTGGGGGCCGAACATGTCGGTGACGAGCAGGCCTTCTTTGGCTTCTTTCATTAACACGTCCGGGGCCGCCGTTCCCGCTTCTAGATAAAGATTGGTCGAACCGGCGCCGGGCGCGCCGCTTGTCCCGCGGACAGCACGCGCATTGGTCTCAAGATCGAGCTGCCTTGCATGGCTGGCATTCATCAGCCAGGCGGTCAGAACGCCATTTTTGACAAGATCGATGCGTTCGTTTGCGACGCCTTCTCCGTCAAAGGGCCGCGAGCCGGCGCCGCGGGGAATGTGCGGGTCGTCGACGATATTGATCGATGAATCGAAAACCTGCTCGCCCAGCTTGTTTTTCAGAAAACTCACGCCGCGGGCGATCGCGCCGCCGTTGACGGCGCCGGCGAGGTGGGAAAGCAGCGACGCCGAAAGGCGGTTGTCGAACATGACGGGCGCAGGGCGGCTTTTTGCTTTTTTGGGCGACAAGCGCCGGACCGTGCGCTCGCCTGCGCTTTGGCCGATTTGCCCAGCCGGTTTGAGGTCGTCGAAGTGCGTTTTCGAATCGTAATCATAATCGCGCTCCATGCCGTTTTCGTCCTGCGCAAGGACGCTGACCGAAACGGAATGATTGGAGCCGCCCGATTGACCGAAAAATCCATGACTGGTGGCGAGCCATTTCGAGCCCTCGCCGTAGCTCGCCATGGCGCCGGAGGAGTTGATCACGCCCTTGACCGCAAGAGCCGCCGCTTCGCATTCGGCGGCGCGCGCCTTGAGCGCTTCGGTCGAGGGTTCGGCGTAGTCGCCGAGATCGAGATCCTTATGGGGCGGCCTGGCGAGGCGGTCTTCCGGCGCCAGGCAGCAATAGGGATCTTCCGGCGCCGCTTTGGCCATGGCGGCGCAGCGGTCGGCGAGTTCTTTGAGCGAGCTGCGGGAGTGGTCGGTGGTTGAGACCGAGGCCTGTCGCTTGCCGACGATGATGCGCAGGCCGAGATCGGCGCTTTCTGCGCGCTCTACGTCTTCAAGATTGCCCATGCGCCAGGTCACGCCGTGAGAGACGGCGCGATAGAGAACCGCGTCAGCGGCGTCCGCTCCGGCGGCCTTGGCGTCGGCAAGGAGCGTTTCGAGAATGGATTGGGCGTCTAGCTGCATGGGGCGGGAATAGTGGCTCGGCGCAAGGCTTGCAACCTTTGTCGAGCGCCGGCGCGCCTGATCAGCGATCGATGTCGTAAGAACTCAAGAGCACCCATCGGTTTGCTGCGCGTTGGCTTGTTCCTTTCGCCAAAAGCGGCGTCGTGTAGTGCCAAAACGGCAAGCGATAGACCGCGAGCCCTGAAGGCGTGCTGACGTCCACGGCTTCAGTGAGGCATCCGCGCTCCTCGTAGACAAGCAGTTGGTTTTTTACCGCCGGCGTCGAGAAGTAAATGTGAACGTCCACATAGCCGTCGCGGGCACACGGCTCTTCGGGATGATGATCGTTATGGGGGCCTGAATAATCGCCGGGCTCATAGAGAATCACCTGCCGATCGGGGTTGGGTGCGAGGGAAAGCCCGGTGACGGTCTCGGCGAGTTTGCGCAGACTCTGCGAACTCATGAGCCGCAAGAGCCCGATGCGCTCCGCCGCCGCCGCCGCGCGCGAACGGCGGCTGTTCAAGTCGGCGGTTTGGACGCGCATGGTTTTCGGCAACAACTCCGCGTAATTCTCGCGCATGCCCGTTATCGTCTCGCGTGGAATGGGCGTGCGCATCCGCCGCAGCGCGCCGCGCATGGCGCGGTCGAGCAATTTGACGCAAGCTGCGGCGCGGGAACGCGCCATGACATTGGCGAAGACGGCGATGGGCGTTTTGCCCGGCGCTTGCATAGCGCCGGCGGCGGACGGGGTTTTGAGCAAGGCGTGAGCCCGCTCGGTGAGAAGCGAATCGAATTCCGCCGGGAACGCTTTCATTGTGAAAATCCGCTGATAATATTATATCTTTACTCTATAGCTCTTTTATTTCTCTTAGCAACATTGAAGGTGTAAAGTTAAGCGCTCATATCGGCGCGCGCGCCTTCGCCCCATAGCCGATAGGCGGGAAGCGCGCGCATGGTTTGCATATAGGCCGCAGCTTCATCGCTGAGCGCAACAGGCCCGTAAGTGACGAAACGCGAAACAACCGACGCATACATGGCGTCGGCGATGGAGAATGCGCCGAACAAAAAGTCGCTCCCTTTGCCGAACCGGGTTCGGCACTGGGTCCAAATTGCGTTGATCCGGTCAATATCGCGCTGGACGCCGCCGCTTGTCAGATGACGCAGTCCCTCGCGCGAAAAATTCATCGGCCAAACGGTCCGGAGCGCGGCAAAACCGGAATGCATTTCCGCGGAGACGGCGCGGGCGACCGCGCGGGCTTCTCTCTCCGCCGGCCACAACTGTTTTTCCGGAAAGAGATCATTGAGATATTCCGCGATCGCAAGCGAATCCCAGATCTTCAAATCACCATGCGTCAGAAACGGCACGAGACCCGAAGGGGACTTTTTATCGAGGATCACACGCGTTTCCGGCCGGTCGAGCAAAATTGTTTCTTCGCGGAACGCAATTTCCGATTGCTTCATCAAAAGCCAAGGCCGAAATGACCAGGAAGATAGATTTTTGTCGCCGATGGCGAGAACGAGGTCGCTCATAATTTACTTCGCGTTGCGTTCGAAAAAGGCGGCGATCCAGCGCGCAATGAGGACACGGTCGGAACGCCCGGTTAGAGACTGCAATCCGGCGCTGACTTTATCCTCGGGAACGCGGTTTTCCAGGTGGCGCAGCAGCGCCGCGGCGAAATCATGCGCAAATTCCGGGTGCGGCTGGAAGGAAATGGCCGGTCCTTGGGCGTATTCGAGGATCGCATGGGGGCAGAAATCCGATCCGCCAAGCGTGCGCGCGCCGGCGGGCGGCTCTACGACCTGATCCTGATGTATTGCGGTGCAGGCGATGCACGATTGCGCCGGCGTCATCCAGTCAGCGCCGCCGGAAACATCATAAGCGTGAACGCCGAGGCCCCAGCCTTTTTTGGATTTCTCCACCCTGCCGCCGAACGCCTGCGCCATCAACTGGTGGCCGAAACAAACCCCCACGATCGGTTTTCCCGCCGCCGCGGCGCGCCGAACAAGATCTTCAGCCGGAGCGATCCAGTCATGGCCTTCATATACGCCGGCGGGCGAGCCGGTGATCAACAGGGCGTCGAATTCGCCAAGCGCCGGCGCTGGCGCGCCGCGATGCGCCGCTGTCGCAGCAAAGGACCATATCGGCGCGATCGGCGACAGCATGCGTTTGAACATCGCCGGATAATCGCCGAATTCGGCTCTAAGCGGGGCCGGGACGTCGCCGGTCTCTAAAATGCGGATATGCATGTGGAATGGCGCTCAGGAACGGGATGCGACTTGATTCGCCGCGCGCCGATTGTCAAGCGTTTGAGCGAACGCTTATTCGGCGGGCGCGGCGGGATTGGTCCTGTCGATGGTCTTTTTGACGATCGGGGGAAAGCGGTCGCGATTGCGCATCAGCGTATGGTTGAACGCCGGCCATTTGCGCCGGAGATATCTGACCAAACGCCGCACCGCCGGGATGTAGGGGCCCAGGAGCGCAAAGCCGATCGTCAGCATGATCAAGCCAAGCGGAATCGGCAAGGGCAGAACGATCAGTCCTGCAACCACCAGCGTCGAACCGAAAACCTGATGCAGAATCGGCAACATCGCCGAACGTCTACTCCCGAACCGAAATCCCTTTGCGCGGGTTTGCGCCGCGGCGCAGACGCTTTCAAGCAAATGCTCCGCCAGGAACTGAGGTTACGCGTTAGGCCCTGAATCGTAAAGAGGAAAGGCCAATTTTGGGTTAACCGGACCCGCTCACTATTGGGTCAGCGCCAAAGGGGCCACATGCGTGCGGTCGCGACGCATTTCAAGTTACAGCTTGGCGAGGTATGAAGCGCCCCGGAAATAGCTGATGTCATACAAATCCTTACGCGATTTTATGGAAAGGCTTGAAGATGCGGGCGAGCTTGTCCGCGTTGCAGGGCCCGTGTCCGTCTTTCTCGAAATGACGGAAATCCAGACCCGGCTGCTGGCCGAGGGCGGGCCGGCGGTGCTGTTTGAAACGCCGCTGCGAGAGGACGGTTCGGTCTCTCCCATACCGGTCCTTGTGAACCTATTCGGCACGGTCAAGCGCGTCGCCATGGGCGTAACGCTTGACGGCAAGGAGCGCACGAGCGCAGCCGAACTGCGCGAGGTCGGCGAGCTTTTAGCCTTTCTGCGCCAGCCGGAGCCGCCGGGCGGGATCAGGGACGCCCTCGCCATGGCGCCGCGCCTTAAGACCGTTCTGGCGATGAAGCCGGCGACCAGGGGCTTGGGCGGCGCGCCCTGTCAGGAAGTCGTTATGACCGGCGATGAGATCGACCTTGATGCGCTGCCGATCCAGACCTGCTGGCCCGGCGAACCGGCGCCGCTGATTACCTGGCCGCTGATCGTAACCAAGGGGCCGAGCGGCAAGGGCGCGGACGACTATAATCTCGGCATTTACCGCATGCAGAAGATCGCGCGCGACAAAACCATCATGCGCTGGCTGAAACATCGCGGCGGGGCGCAGCATCACGCGCGGTGGAAAAAGGAGCGGCCCGAGCCCTTGCCTGCCGCGGCGGTGATCGGCGCCGATCCGGGAACCATTCTCGCCGCCGTGACGCCGACGCCCGACACGCTGTCGGAATATCACTTCGCCGGGCTCCTGCGTGGCAAGAAAGTCGAATTGGTCGATTGCAAGACGCAGCCGCTCAAAGTCCCTGCCGAGGCCGAAATCGTTCTTGAGGGCTATGTCTCTCTTGATGACTACGCCGATGAGGGGCCTTATGGCGATCACACCGGTTATTATAACGCCGTAGAGCGCTTTCCGGTGTTCACCGTTACGGCGATCACGCGCCGCCGCGATCCGATCTATCTTTCGACCTTCACCGGCCGCCCGCCGGATGAACCCTCGATCCTGGGCGAGGCGCTCAACGAAGTCTTCATTCCGCTGCTCCGGCAGCAGTTTCCCGAGATCGTCGATTTCTGGCTGCCGCCGGAAGGATGTTCCTATCGCATCGCCGTCATCAGCATGAAGAAAGCCTATGCCGGCCACGCCAAGCGGGTGATGATGGGCGCGTGGAGCTATCTGCGCCAGTTCATGTACACCAAGTGGGTTATTGTCGTTGATGACAGCGTCGACGCGCGCGACTGGAAAGACGTGATGTGGGCGGTCTCCACCAAAATGGACCCGGCGCGCGATATTACGGTGATCGAGAACACGCCCATCGACTATCTCGACTTTGCTTCGCCGCAATCGGGCCTCGGCTCCAAGATCGGTCTCGACGCCACGGACAAGCTGCCCCCTGAAACCAGCCGCGAATGGGGGCGGAAGATCAAAATGGACGAGGACGTGATAAAGCGCGTCGACGAAATGTGGGCGAGGCTGGGCTTGCCGGGAACCGGCAAGGGGATTTGGAAATAACGGCCCATTGCGCTTGGACGGCGATTGATGTGGATCATGGATGGGCGTTCGGCGCGATGGGAAAAGCGCCTAAGGCGCGATAAAGAGCATGAGGTTTCCATCATGAGCAAAAACATCAAGGTCGAACAGCACGGCCCGCTCGGCGCCGGCTGGTTTATGGGTTGGCTGTTCACCATCGGATTTTTAGAAACCGGCTTTTGGAAGGGTGTTCTGGCGCTCATCATCTGGCCATATTTCCTTGGCGCCCATTTCGCCGATCAAGGCGCCCTACAGCCCGGCGACGCGGCGACCGAACAGTCTGGATAGGCGTCGGGCCAAGCTGTCTTGCCGTGCGTAGCTGTTGCTGCACAAGACAATGAATGTCGCCGCCGTCGTTATTTAGGGAGCGCGCGCGTCGATAAGGAATGGCGCAGCGGGGAAGATTCGATTTCGCTGGTCATGCCTTCTGCTAGTGGAGAAAGGGCTGCAGCACGTAAAAATCGAAAGCGAGTTGCACAGCAACGAGGAGGTAAACCGACAAAATACGCGCACCTAGACGCGGCCCAAATGAACCCGAGAACCAGTATTTGATTTTAGCCAAAAGACCTTTCGGTCTTTCACCTGCCGAGCCACGAATAAGCAGATTTAGTGCAAGGGCTAGAACGAAAAAGGCTAGTAGAATTAGTGAAAACGATTCCGCATCTGCTTTAGCGAACATCCAGTCGGCCGCGAATGCAGCAACTAGCACGATTGTGCCAAAATTCACAAATGGCCTGACGGTCCGCCCCCAGTAATAATGGAATACCTCTCTCCTGGTCTGTTTGCTTGGGGGATAAAATAGTGTCGTGCTCGCACTTGCTACAATAGCGAATGCGGTCAGCGCAACTGCTGGAAATACTGTGCTAAAAAATACTCCAGTGGTTAACATCACGCCATATCCGGCGGCGCCAAATGTTGCGAGCGGCGCTAACACGATAACCAAAGGAATTGCGTTCAGAGGGCGCCCGTTGAGTGTATTTGAGATGTAGTTCGTCATATAAAGGACAAGGACAATGAGGACGTGCTTCCAGGATTCGTCCAACGAAAATGTCAGTCCAAGCCAGTCGCCAATGGCGTCGATGCAAGCTTGTGTAATGGGTTTGACGATCCAAACAATCTCATCAGTCCATCTGTCGTAGGCTGCGAGCAGTTGCGTGAACATTCTGCCGAATGTGTGATCGAAGGCTTCTTGGGTCAGTGTAAGAAGCGACCAAGACGCTAGGATGACGCCCACCACAACTAAGCTAATTCTTGCCACTGTTTTTCTAAAAGCGCATTGGTTGAATAGGTTCAAATATTATAAGAATAATACCGTTCTTCCACTTAATAAGCAGCAAGCGATTCATCACCCATAATATTCGTTCCGTCGTTCCTGACATCTGCAAACGCTTGGCGTCGAAAAAGCCGCGAGAGTGATCCTTATAGCATCGCATACATCATACCATAGAATTGAAGGACAGGGTGATAAAATAGTAATAGTAAAATTAGGTGCTTATGGCGCGCCCGAAAGGATTCGAACCTCTGACCCCCAGATTCGTAGTCTGGTGCTCTATCCAACTGAGCTACGGGCGCATTGCCGGCGCGGTCTGAACCGGGCCGGAGCGCGGGGTTTAACCTCATCGCGGCCTCGATTGCAAGCAAACCGCCCCGCCACGCCTGGCCCCGCGCCGGCGCGGTTGCGCCCGGGGGGTCGAAACCGCGCCCGGCGCAGCGTATGAATGGCCCGTCGCAACCATTGAGGGGTTCCATGCGGTTTATCTGGCTATTGGCGCTGGCGGCGCTCGCCGCCTGCGGGCGCAATGACGCGAATGTTGGAAGCGCCGAGGGCGTTGGCGCGCCGACGCCGACCCATGAAACCGAACAGGCCGCCGCGCCGGATGAAAAGCGCTGGTTCATCTCCGCCGCCAATCCTTACGCCGTCGAAGCGGGGGCTGAGATCCTGCGCCGCGGCGGCTCGGCGGTCGACGCCGCGGTGGCGACGCAGGCGGTGCTCGGCCTGGTGGAGCCCCAGTCCTCGGGCCTTGGCGGCGGCGCGTTCATGCTGCATTTCGATCCGCAAGCAGGAACGCTTGAAACCTATAACGGCCGTGAATGGGCGCCCGCGTCGGCGACGCCGGACCGGTTCCTGACCGAGACCGGCGAGCCGATGAATTTTTACGACGCCGTGGTCGGCGGTCTTTCGGTGGGCGTGCCGGGCGCTGTGCGCATGCTGGAAATGGCCCATCGCGATCATGGCGCGCTTGCATGGGCGGAACTTTTTGATTCGGCGATTGCACTGGCGGAAAACGGATTTGAAGTTTCTCCGCGCCTTAACGGACTCATCAACCGCATTCCGCGCCTTAAACAACTGCCCGCCGCAGCGGCGTATTTTTACGATGAAAACGGCGCGCCCCGCGAAGTTGGCTATTCGCTGAAAAATCCGGCCTATGCGCAGACATTAAAGACCATCGCCGATGGCGGCGCCGATGCGTTTTACAACGGCGACATCGCCGAAACGATCGTCGCGGCGGTCAATGGCGGGCCCAATCCCGGCGGCATGACGCTTGAAGATTTTTCCGAATACGGCGCCGTCAAGCTTGAACCTGTGTGCGGTTTTTATCGCCGTTATCAGGTCTGCTCTATGGCGCCGCCAAGCTCCGGCGGCGTGACTACGCTGCAGATCCTGGCCCTGCTCGAGCCGTTCGATATCGCCGGCGCCGGCGCGCATTCGATCGAAGCGCTGCATCTGATCTTCGAGGCGAGCCGGCTCGCCTACGCCGACCGGAGCCAGTACCTGGCCGACAACGAAAAGCTCGCCGAGGAAGGCGGACTGTCTGCGCAAGAAGTCATCGCCGGCTTGCTCAACCCCGCTTATCTCGCCGCGCGCGCGGCGTTGATCGATCGCACAAAAGCGGCGGCGGAGGTCGTCGCGGGCGATCCGTCTCAATTCGCCATAGAGGAGGGCGCAGGCAAATGGAAGAACCTCGCCGCCGACGGCTCGCCGGAGCCGCCCTCGACGAGCCATTTCGTGATCGTCGACGGCGAGGGACGGATCGTTTCGATGACGGCGACTGTGGAGTTTGCGTTCGGCAGCCATCTGATGGCCGGCGGCATGGTTTTAAACAATCAGCTTACAGATTTTTCGTTTCTGCCGGAGCGCGACGGCCGGCCGGTCGCCAACGCCGTCGGCCCGCGCAAGCGGCCGCGCAGCTCCATGAGCCCCGTGATCGTGTTCGACGAAAACGGCCGCTTTTGGGGCGCCTTGGGGTCTCCGGGCGGATCTGCGATTATCGGTTACGTCGCTAAGACGCTGATCGCGATGATTGACTGGAACATGAGCGCGCAGGCGGCGATCGATCTGCCGAATGCGGCGTATCCGCGCGGCGAGCCCCTCCTGGAGGAAAATTCCTTCGATGCGCAGATCGTCGCCGGCCTCAAGGCGCGAGGCCATGCGGTGATCGAACGCCGCCTTAACAGCGGCGTTCACGCAGTGCGTGTCCTGCCCGACGGGTCCTTCGACGGCGGGGCCGATCCGCGCCGCGAGGGCGTCTGGAGGACCGGCGTCGTCGAGACTGAAGGCTAGGTTGCCCCGGCGGCGCCGGTCATGGGAAGCACGATCGTAAAGGCCGTTCCCGTCGCATCGGAACGATCGAGCGTGATGTCGCCGCCATGGGCGCGGATGATCTCCGCGGAGATCGCCGCGCCGAGCCCGGAGCCGCCCGGTTTTTGTGATCCCTTGAACGGTTCGAAAAGTTCTGCGCGGGCGTAATCGGGCACGCCGGGTCCGTTGTCGATCACGCGGATGAATGCGCCGCCGTCTTGGCGTTCCGCCTCAATGGCGATTTCGCCGATGTCGGCCGGCGTTTCCGCGTCAACATCATCCGCTTTGAGGTGCAATGCGTCGACTGCGTTGCGCACAAGATTAAAGAGGCTCCGGTAAAGCTGGGTGCGGTCCGCATGAATCGTAAAGCTTTCAGGAACGCGGTTATGCGCCGTCACGCCCATGGCGGCCGTGTCTTCGAACACCTCTTCGACTAGGTCGCGCAACGGAAAATATTCCTTGTTGAGCGTGCGGGCCTCCATTTTTCCGAAAGTCAGCGTATCGCGACTTAAGGCAATGGCGCGGTCGAGCGCGGAAATCAGCCGCGGGCTCAGCTTGCGCACGCGGTCGTCGTCCGAACGCGCCAGCCGGTCCGACATGAGCTGCGCGGAAGCAAGGATGTTGCGCAAATCATGGCTGATCTTGGAAATGCCCGCGCCGAGCGCGGCCAGCCGCCGGCGTTCGTTCAATAATTCGTTGATGCTTTTCTGCATGCGCGCCAGGCTGCGTTCGGCGGCGCCGATCTCGTCCTTGCGCGCGCTCGGCGCATAAATATGCGCCGCCCGGTCGGGATCGGTCTCGAACTCGGTCATATTGTTGGTCAGCTGTTTGACCGGGCGGACGATCATGCGGTTGAGCGCCCAGTAGACCAGCGCCGCGGTCAGGCTGGAAATGATCAACGACAGGCCGAGAATGTTGCGGGCGTAAATTCGAAGGTCTTGGCGCAGTGCGCGCTGCGAAACGATAATGTCCACCAGATGGTTCTTGGAAAAGCGCGGCGAGCCGGTCGCCTGAATGGGCGCGTCGCCGCGGGAGAATATCGTTCCCCAGGCGTCGGCCATCATGGTCAGCGGCGCCCGGTCGCGCAGATCCACGCGATACATGCGCGGCGGGCCATGGGGGTCGATTTCCGGCGCCAGAATCAGAACGCGCATGTCGTCGCTGTTGACGGTGACGCCGAGAATGTTGGCGGTGGCGAAGAGCTGACGCGCGGTCGTCTCGTCGATCATCTGCCGGTTTTCGTCCTCCAGGGCGAGGCTGACGAGATAGGCTTCCTCAAGGCGCGCTTCGAACCAGTCCATGCGCTCTTTTGAAACCGACGGGATCATCACGACGATTTCCGCCACAAGCACGAACACGACGGTCAGCACCAGCAGCTTCGTCGACAGGGATCGCTGAGCGAGATCTTTCGGCGCTTTCATGAGGCTAGGATTTAATCGAACATCGACAAGAGCGATACAAGCCGGCGCGTGGAATCGGAAAAAAGCCTCGGCGTATACCAGGCGCCGGCGGCCCGTTTGGAGGCTTCGCCGCGGGTCGGATAGGGCGCGATATAGCCGGTGAAGGACTTGATCCTGTCGCCCTTGGCGAGGGCGTAGGCCCAGGGCTGGATCAGATCGCCGGCGCCGCGGCCGACAATCGACGCGCCTAAAATCGCGCCGTTCTTGTCGGTGACGACTTTCACGAAGCCGCGCGCATCCCGTTCAGCCAGGGCGCGGTCGTTTTCGGCGAAGTCCCAGCGCGCGACCTTGACGTCGCCGCGCCGCTTGCGCGCTTCAGGCTCCGTCAGGCCGACCTGGGCGAGTTCGGGATCGGCATAGGTCACCCAAGGCGCCAGGTCGTCGCGGTTTGCGGCGGGCATTTTGAACAAAATGGTTCGAATGATGATCGATGCGTGGTAGCCGGCGACATGGGTGAACTGGCGCCCGCCGATCACGTCGCCGACGGCGTAGATGCGCTTGTTGGCGGTGCGCAGCCGCTTGTCGACCTTGACGCCCTTTTCGTCATGCTCGACGCCGGCGGCTTGAAGGTTCAAGCCGTCTATCGTCGCCCTGCGTCCGACCGCAAGGAGAAGATGGGAGCCCGAGACGGTCTTTCCGCCGGCGCGAACCTGAACGGCGCCGTCGCGGCCGCTGACCGAGTCGGCCGTGACGCCTTCGATGATGTCGATGTTTTCACTTTTAAGCTGTGTGCGGATGACATCCGTAAGCTCGGGGTCGTCACGGCTCAGGATCGTCGACCCTTCGATCATCGTGACCTGAGCGCCGAGCCTGCGAAAGGCTTGCGCCATTTCAACCCCGATGGGGCCGCCGCCGATGACGATGAGATGTTCGGGAAGCGCGCGGTTTTCGAAAATCGTTTCATTGGTGAAAAACGGCGTTTTATCAAGGCCGGGGATAGGCGGGGCGAGCGGCGCCGAACCCGTCGCGACGACGAAATGCTTGGCGCGCACTTCATTATCGCCGGCCCGAACCGTCCGCTCGCCGGTAAAAGACGCAGTCTCGCGCAACACCCTGACGCCGAGACCTTCGAAACGCTCCTGGCTGTCATGAGGCGCGATGGCGGCGATGACGCCGTGAACATGATCCATAACGGCGCCGAAATCGATATCGGGCTCGACGGCGGCGACGCCGAACTTTTCCGCCTCGCGCATCGCCTGGGCCCGGGACGCGGCGGCGATCAGCGCTTTGGACGGCACACAGCCTGTGTTGAGGCAATCGCCGCCCATCTTGCCCTTTTCGATCAGCACGACTTTGCGGCCGAGCTGCGCCGCGCCGGCGGCGACCGAAAGGCCCCCGGAGCCGGCGCCGATGACGCATAAATCGGCGACGATTATCTTTGTCATGATTGCGATTCGTCCAGCCGCGCCGCCTGCCTGCTGACGCGCTTCAATAAGACCGGGATCAACGCGAGAACAATGAGACCGAGAATCGGCAAAAGGGTTTCCGGTTTGAAAAGGATGCCGCCCAATGTCACGTCCTCGCCGGCCTGAAACGCCGCGCCGGCGGCTGCGCCGATGCTGGCGTAGACAAAAGCGCCGGGGATGATGCCGAAAAACGTGCCGAAGAAGAAATTACGAAAACGAACGCCCAAAAGCCCGGCGGCGATGTTAATCCCCCAGAACGGAAAGACCGGGATCAACCGCAAGATGAACATGTAGTTCAGCTCGTTTTCGCGAAAGCCCTGCTCCATGCGTTTGATAAAACCGCTGGCGCGTTTGCTTAAGAGATCGCCGAGCGCGGTTCTGGCCGCCAGAAAGACAATGCTGGCGCCGAGCGTCGCCGCTGCCACAACCGCCGGAACGCCAGGCCAAAGACCGAACAGAAACCCGCCGAACACGGTCAGGATCGTCGCCCCCGGAAAGGAAATGGCCACGGCGCCGGCATAGGCGAGGATGAAAATCGCCAGCGCGCGCAACAGCGATTCGTCCCGCCAGTCCCGCAGCGCTTCGCTGTTTTCGCGCAGCGCGTCGAGCGTGAAATAGCGGTTGAGACCAAGGGCGAAAAACAGCGCCAGACCGGCGGCGACGGCGATAAGGGGCGCAGCGCGCCGGATGATTCCTGGTCCGGCGGCGGCGTTTGGCGGTCGGCTGTGGTTGCGCTGGTTCATGAATGGTGCGCTCGTTTTGCGATCGTCATTGATAGCGCTATTCGCGCCCGGTGGGATTTTCTTAATCGCCGCTGGGCCGGACGCCGAATAACTTTCTCGACCCGCCGGGTCACAAAGGCGCGAAATTGTTGGGATTTCCGCGTTACTCAGGAACTCGCCGCGGCGCCGAAGATGCGGTTGACGGGCCCGGCTGGAGCGTTTATCTCCCCGCCTTCGCCGGGCGCGCAGAGCGGGCGAGCATGTCACGAGGACCCGATCATGAAACGGACCTATCAACCGAGCCGGCTAAAGCGCAAGCGCCGTCACGGGTTTCGTGCGCGCAAGGCGACCAAAGCCGGTCGCAAGGTGCTCGCAGCGCGTCGCGCCAAGGGCCGCAAGAAGCTGTCGGCCTAGGTCCGATCCGGAAAACCGATAAAAATCATAGTGATAGCCCCCAAGAGGCGGGGCTGGCGGTGACCACGCTGAGAAAACGACGCGATTTTCTGGCGCTGCGCGGTGGCCGGCGCGCCTCGACGCCGGGATTTTTGCTGCTGGGCCGCGACAATCCGGAGGCGGCGAACGCCGCCAGGGTCGGGCTGACCGTCACCAAAAAGCTCGGCGGCGCGGTGGTTCGCAACCGCATCCGCCGCCGTTTGCGCGCCGCCGTCCGCGAAATCTTCCCGCAATTCGCCGCGCCCGGCGCCGATTATGTGCTGATCGCGCGACCGGCGGCTTATGACCGCAATTTCGGGGCGCTGCTTGACGATATGAAGCGCGCCCTTTTAAGGCTCAGGCGCGACCCTAAATAGGACAGGGCGCGCCGCCCGCCAGCAGGAAAGCTCAAGACCGTCCATGGACCGAAATCTCATCTTGACGATCGTCCTTTCGCTGGGCGTTTTGTTGCTCTGGGACATCATGGTTCTGGGACCGCAGCGCGAGGCGACGCGCCAGGCGCGCGAAGCGGAAGCCATCGAACAGACGCAGCAGCCGGCAAGCGACGCGGCGGGCCTCGAAGGGCTCCAGCCGGGGGCTGCGCCGATCGCCGTTCATGAAGCGCTCGCCAAGGCGCCCAGACGCGTGCCGATCCGCACTCCGGATCTTGAAGGCTCGATCAACCTCGAAGGCGGCCGGATCGACGATCTCAGTCTGACGCTGTATCGCGAAACCCTTGACGACGACAGTCCGACGATAAGGCTGCTAAGTCCGCGCGAAGCCGAACACGGCCACTATGTTCAGCTTGGATGGTTCGTGGATGGAAAAACAAATCAACAAGCGGTCTGGTCCGCGCCCGCCGGGGCGACGTTAACGCCCGACAGCCCAGTCACGATGACCCGCACGCAGGGCGATCTTGTTTTTGAAAAAACCATCTCCGTTGACGAGTATTATATGTTTACGGTCGATCAGACCGTGCGCAATCGCGGCGATGAAAACCTGTCCCTGGCGCCCTATGCGCGGGTCGTCCAGCGCAATATGCCGGAAGATTTTCGCGGCTGGATGATCCTGCATGAAGGCCCGCTGGGCGTTATCGGCAAGACGTTGCGCGAACGCAAATACAAAACGCTCATCAAAAACAAGAATAAGAATGTCGACGAAACCGGCGTCGGCGGCTGGATCGGCATCACCAACAAATACTGGCTCGCCGCCGCGATCCCGCCTCAGAACGAAGAAATGCACGCCGGGCTCGCCAATATCGGCGATGAAGCGACGCCGGTCTTTCAATCGGCGTACACCCTGTCGGCGCGCGAGCTGGCGCCGGGCGAAGCGGTGACCTTAAAGTCATATGTTTTCGGCGGCCCCAAGGATGTCGATATCCTGCAGTCTTATGAGGCGAAACCGGAAAACGGCGGTCTGGGCGTTTACGATTTCGACAAGGCGGTTGACTGGGGCCATCTGTTTTTCCTGACCCGGCCGATTTTTTACACTCTGAACTATTTCGGCGATCTGACCGGCAATTTCGGCGTCGCCATTTTGATCCTGACGCTCATCGTCAAATTGCTGCTCTTTCCCTTGGCCAACAAGGGCTATGAGTCGATGTCGAAAATGAAAAAGCTGCAGCCGGAGATCGAAAGCCTTCGCAAGCGCTACGAAGACGACAAGATGAAAATGCAGCAGGAGATGATGGCGCTCTACAAAAAGGAAAAGATGAACCCCCTGGCGGGTTGTATGCCGATCCTGCTCCAGATGCCGATCTTCTATGCGCTCTACAAGACGTTGTTCGTTACGATCGAAATGCGCCATGAGCCGTTTATCTTGTGGATCAAGGACCTTTCCGCGCCGGACCCGACGACGATCTTCAACCTGTTCGGCCTTCTGCCTTACGATCCGACGGCGCTGCCGGTGATCGGCGGTTTTCTCGGCATCGGCGTGTTGCCGCTGTTAATGGGCGTGTCGATGTGGTTCCAGACCAAGCTCAATCCGCCGCCGCCCGACCCGACGCAGCGCCAGATTTTCGCCATGCTGCCTTTCATTTTCGTCTTTATCTTCGCGCCGTTTGCGGCGGGTCTTGTGCTTTACTGGTTCTGGAACACGGCGCTGTCGATCCTGCAGCAATGGTTGATCATGAAAAAAAACGGCGTCAGCGTGGACTGGGGCGCGCGGTTCAAACTTCCGGGCCGGAAAAACACGCCTGCCCCCGGCGAATGAGCCGTGGCGCAGCCTGACGAGTTTTCATCGGGCGAAATTGAAGCGGGCCGCCGGCTGTTCGCCGGTCCCTGCGATTTCATGCTCGGCGTCGTTGACGTCGGCGCGCTGCCCGACGAAGGCCCGCCGGAAATCGCTTTCGCCGGACGCTCCAATGTGGGCAAGTCGACGCTGCTGAACGCGCTGACGGGCCGAAAGGGCCTGGCGCGTGCGTCGAATACGCCGGGACGCACGCGGGAGATCAATTATTTCGATCTGTCGGGCGCGTTGCGCCTGGTCGATCTGCCCGGCTACGGTTATGCACGCGCATCGAAAAGCGCGGTCGCGGCGTGGACGAAACTGACGCGGGATTTTTTGCGCGGGCGCTCGGTTCTGCGCCGGGTTTGCGTTCTGGTCGATGCGCGCCATGGGCTCAAATCCGCCGACGAGGACATGATGGACCTGCTCGACGAGGCGGCGGTCAACTATCAGATCGTCCTGACCAAGACCGACAAGATCAAGCCGAGCGAACTGGAAAGTGTTATGGCCGAGGCCGCAGCGGCGATTGCGCGCCGGCCGGCGGCGCATCCGGTCATTCGCGCCACGTCGGCTGAGACCGGCTTCGGCATTGAGGCGCTGCGCGCGGAACTCGCCGCCATCGCGAGGCAGTGAATTTAGCCGTGCCGTAAATTTTCTTCCCCCGCTTGCGGGGGGTTGGAAGGGGCCCCAACCCCTTCCAACGGCCCGAAGGGCCGAAGGGGTTTTGTGCGGCATATGCTGCGTATCCACCCCCTCCGTCTGCTTCGCAGACACCTCCCCCGTGAACGGGGGGAGGAATTGAGCGACGGGACGAAGTGTAAATAGATTATTAACCCGCCCATAGGCGAGTAGGTCTTATGGCCGCAAAGTCCGGAACCGACGATCCGCGTTCGCTCGCCCATTGGCGTCGGCGTTTTGCGCTTTATCTCAAGGCCGAACGGCGCGCGAGCGCCTACACCATGCGCAATTACGGCGCGACGCTGGAGCGCTTCGATGACTTTCTCATCGGCCATCTCGGGCGGGCGGCGACGCTCGACGCGCTTGCGGCGCTGGAAACGCGCGACATTCGCGCCTTTCTCGCCGCGCGCCGCAATGAGGGACTGGAGCCGCCGTCGATCAAGCTCGAACTTTCCGCGCTTAAATCGTTTTTCCGCTTCCTGCGCAAATGGGCCGATGTCGATAACGATGCGGTCGCCATGATGCGCGGCCCGAAGGCGAAACCGCGCCTGCCGCGCCCGGTGGGAAAGGCCGACGCCGACGCGCTGATCGAAGCGGCGCAAACAACCCGCACGTCGACGCGGCAGCAAACCTGGGAGCAGGCGCGGGACGCAGCGCTCATAACGCTGCTTTACGGCGCCGGTTTGCGCATTTCCGAAGCGCTTTCCCTGCGCCGGGGCGACGCGCCGCTGGAGGAAACCCTGCGCATCAAGGGCAAGGGCGCCAAGATGCGCGCCGTTCCGGTGATCGACGCTGCGCGCGAGGCGGTCGAGGCTTATCTCGCGCTTTGTCCTTATGGTGCCGATACGGACGACCCATTGTTTTTTTCCGCGCGCGGCAAACCGCTCAGTCCGGCGCTCGCCCAGCGCGCCATGCGCCGGTTGCGCGCGGCGCTGGGCTTGCCCGACAGCGCGACGCCCCATGCGCTGCGCCATGCTTTTGCAACGCATCTTCTGGCGGCGGGCGGGGATTTGCGTTCGATTCAAGAACTGCTCGGTCATTCTTCGTTGGCCGCGACCCAGCGCTATACGAAAATCGATGCGGCGGCGCTTTTGAACGTTTACGACAAGGCCCATCCGCGGGCTTGAGTGGTGAAGTGGTAAAATGGTGAAGTGGTGAAATAGTGAGCAGTGGCTTGTTGAATGATGGGTAGCGCCGCAAGGCGGCGGAAAGAAAGAACATGAAAGGAAAGAAGCGCAAATCAGCAGCGCTGCTTCTCACTCCTTTTTCCCGTTCGCCACTCACTACCTCACCATTTCACCATTTCACTACCTCACCATTTCACCACCTCACTTCAACATCTTCGCCTCATACGCTTTCACGTCGCGCCTGAGTTCCGGCAACAGCAAGTAAAGCGCGATGATGTTGGGAATCGCCATGCCGAACAGCATGGAGTCGATGAAGTTAAGGATCGCAGACAGCGAGACGGCGGCGCCGGTTGAGAGCAGCAGGCAAAGCGTCAGCTTGAAAACCACATCGGTGGTTCGCGACGGTCCGAAGAGATAGGCCGCGGCCTGGGCGCCGTAAAACGCCCAACCGACCAGCGTCGAGAAGGCGAAGAGCACAGAAGCGACCAATAGAACATAGGGAAACCAGCCGAACGCGCTTTCAAAAGCCGCCGATGTGATCTCGATGCCGACGACGTCCGGGTTGAAAAGGAAAGGGACATAGGCCCCGGTGATGACAACGACGAGACCCGTCAGCGTGCAGACAACGACCGTATCGATAAAGGGTTCCAGCAGCGCGACATAGCCTTCGGTCATCGGTTCCTTGGTGCGCACCTGCGCATGGGCGATCGCCGCGGAGCCGACGCCGGCTTCGCTTGAATAGGTTGCGCGCTTCATGCCGTTGATGAGGGCGCCCACAAGCCCGCCGCCCGCGGCGTCAAGACCGAACGCGCTTTCAAGAATGGTCCCGATGGCGGCGGGAATGGCGGGAATGTTCATCGCAAGAATGATGAGCGCCGCGCCGACATAGATAAGCCCCATGGACGGCACGATGATGCGCATGACGCCGCCGATCCGTTTGATGCCGCCGAGAATGATGACCGCGACGCCGGCGGACATGATGATCCCGTAGGTGACGGGCGCAGAAACGCCCGTGACATTGGCAAATTGCGCATAAGACTGATTGACCTGAAAGACGCTGATCGACGCGCCCATGGCCATGATGGCGAAAAAGATCGCCGCCGCCTTGCCCAGGGTCTTTAAACCGACGCGCGCCAAAACTTCTTCAATGTAATACATCGGCCCGCCGAGTATGCGCCCGTCGGGAAGCACTTTTCTGTATTTCACCGCAAGGGCGCATTCGGCGAATTTCGCCGACATACCGAAGAAGCCTGCAAGGATCATCCAGAAAATCGCGCCGGGCCCGCCGAGCGCCACGGCGACAGGGACGGAGGCGATATTGCCGAGCCCGACCGTGCCGGAAAGCGCCGCCGAGAGCGCCTGAAAATGAGAGATGGCGCCGGGGGAATCGAGATGCTTTTGCGGATTGAAAATCAGGCGCCAGCCATGGGTGAAGCCGCGAATGTTCACAAAGCGATTGGCGAAAGTCAGGATCACCGCCGCCGCCATCAGCCAGACGACGACCAGCGGCAGCGAAACGCCGAAAATGTCGACCGAAAAAAAGATGATCGAAGAAACGAAATCGCTGAACGGCGTCAGCGTGTCGTTAATGCGGTCAGCGAGGCTGGTTGATTGCGCGGCAGCAGTCATGCTTGATCCAGGTTCCGTCTGAAAAAAACTATCAGTATCTCGAAATCCTACCACCGCTCATTCCCGCGAAAGCGGGAATCTATATTGCGTCGTAGATTGGATTCCCGCTTTCGCGGGAATGAGCGGCATGAGGAATTTGGCGTGGCTGAGAACACGGGCATCGAGGTCAAAGACCGGCCAGCGCGTGTTCAAGATCGCGTCTTAAGTCTTCAACATCTTCAACACCCACCGACAGCCGCACCAGGGCGTCGTCGACGCCCAGTTCCGCGCGCCGTTCCGGCGGGATCGAGGCGTGGGTCATGATGCCCGGATGTTCGATCAGGCTTTCGACCCCGCCAAGCGATTCGGCCAGGGTAAAAAGTTCGACCCGTTCGAGCATGGCGCGCGCCGCATCGAGCCCGCCTTTCAGGATCGCCGTCACCATGCCGCCAAAGGCGTCCATCTGGCGCGCGGCGAGGTCATGGCCGGGATGGGATTTCAAGCCCGGATATAAAACCGTCGCCATGGCGGGATGAGCGGCGAGCCATTCGGCGAGCGCCATGGCGTTGTGCGACGAGCGTTCGGCGCGCAAGGCCAGCGTTTTCAATCCGCGCAGCGCCAGGAAGGAATCGAACGGGCCCTGCACGCCGCCGACGGAATTTTGCAAAAAGGCGAGGCGGTCGGCGATCTCCTTGTCGTTCACGACCAGCACGCCGCCGATCACGTCGGAATGGCCGCCGAGATATTTGGTCGCCGAATGCATCACGATATCGGCGCCGAAATCGAGCGGGCGCTGGCAATAGGGCGACGCAAAGGTATTGTCGCACCCGACAAGAAGGCCGCGCCCATGGGCGATTTTCGAAACCGCCTCGATGTTGACGATTTTCAAAAGCGGATTTGTCGGGGTTTCGATCCAGACGAGTTTGGTTTCCGGTTTGATCGCCTGTTCGAGGTTTTCCGGCTTTGTCAGGTCGACATAGTCGAAAGAAAGATTGGCGGAGTCTTTCCGCACCCGTTCGAACAGCCGGAACGTGCCGCCGTAAACATCGTCCATGGCGATCACATGCGAGCCCGCGGGGAACAGCTCCAGCATGGTTCCGATCGCCGCCATGCCGGAGGCGAAAGCAAAACCGTGCGATCCGTTTTCAAGGTCCGCGATGCAGCGCTCATAAGCAAAGCGCGTGGGGTTCGCGCCGCGGGCGTAGACAAAGCCCTTATGCTTGCCCGGGCTTTCCTGGGCATAGGTCGACGTCTGATAGATCGGCTGCATCACCGCGCCGGTGGTCGGGTCGGGTTCCTGGCCGGCATGGATGACGCGGGTGGCGAAAGCGGGACGGTTTTTGTGTTTATTGGTCATGGATCGCTCTTTGGCGCGGCGCGGTTCGGGCATAGCCGCGTCCGGCCTGATTTTCCAGCAGGGCGCCATTTGGTCGCTTCGCGTTTGGAGACTTTCCTTTGTTCAAGCCGAAAACGCCGAAATGTGGGGCGCCATTTCGCGACTGTTTCACGGGATGTTTCACGCGCCGTCCGCTTTTTCCCTCGCGCCATCTACCGTCATTCCGGACGCGCTGCGGCGTTTGGCGCACTGTCATTCCGGGGCGCGCCTTTGGCGCGAACCCGGAATCCTTGGCGCTTCCTCGCAGCCGTTGCAGCGCTGGTCCCTGGATTCCGGGTTCTGGCTGCGCCAGCCCCGGAATGACGGCGGCTTTTATCGTTGGGCTCGTATTCATCATGGCCGGCAGTATACGGCCTCTCGGAAGGTGTTCGATATCTATCGACGCAATGCGGGTTTCAAGGCCGAATACCCTCCTGGGGTTGTGCTGTTGAGGGTGAATTCGCCTGACCGGGGCGTGGGTGTTGCGCGTCATCCCGTGCGCGCTGCAGCGATTTATCGCTGCTGCGCAGGCTCCGACAATTGTCGGGGCGGACCGCTTGAGGCAAATCCGGCGCAGGCGGACGGCGATCCCGTGTCAGCAGCGCGTCATTTCATGCCGCGCAGCGCACGGGATGACGTGAGAAAGAGCGAGCAACAACAAAGCGCTACTTCAACAGCGCGTCTTGCATATCTTTCGACCAGCCGACAAAGACTTGCGTGGGACCGTTTTCGATCACCGGGCGTTTTATGAGGGTCGGGTGCTGCGCCATCAGGGCGAGCGCCTTTTTGTCGTCGATATTTTCCTTTTCCGCCGGGGAAAGGTTGCGCCAGGTCGTCGACGATTTGTTCAACAGTTTCGCCGTCCCGACCGCCTTGGCCCAGCGTGCGATCTGCGATTTCGTCGGCGGCGTCTCGCGCACGTCATGAAATGAATAGCGCATATCGGCGCCGTCGAGCGCCTTTTTTGCCTTGCGGCACGTATCGCAGTTTTTCAGGCCGTAGAATTCAATTGACATAAGCTTAATTATTCTTCGCATGCATTGAATGTGATTGTCGTCGAAAGGCCCTTGCGCAATTCAGCCGGCTCATCTGCTGTATGGGGAGCAAATCGCCAGCATTTGCGAACAGCCTCGACCGATAGCCTTTCAAACGACGCGTGAGCGCTCGGCTGTGCAATGCGAATATTTATTGGAGCGCCTTCGTTGCTGACATCAAATCTCAACAGAACTTCGCCGCGGCAGACGCCGTTTTCCAGCGCGCTTTCAGGAAACATTGGCGGGCACATGTGAGTCGCCATCACCTTGTTTGTTTCTTCGTAGACAATTTGAGGGCGCTCCAGGGGTTCCGCCCATGCGCCGAGATTGAGTTCTGGATTTGGCGGGCGCGCCGGCGGGGGCGAGGTTGCATTCATGGTGGTTTTAGATGCGCATGACATGAGTAATAAACTGGCCGCAATAGCGAATACGATCTGCACTTTGCGGCACGTATCGCAGTTTTTCAGGCCGTAAAGTTTCACGGCGCTAAGCCTCTGTGGTGAGCCGCAGGCCGACAGCGCCGGCGAGGATCATGGCGATGAAAAGATACTGCAGAAAATGCAGCTTCTGGCCGAAGAAGAAAAAGCCGATAATGGCGACGGCGACGATGCCGACGCCCGCCCAGATGGCGTAGGCGACGCCCACGGGAATGGTCTTGATCGCCGGCGCGAGAAACCAGAACGAGCCCCAGTAGGACAGGATCGCCAGAACGCCCCAGTGCACTTTCTCAAACCCGTGAGAGAGTTTCAAAAGCGACGTGCCGATGATTTCGAAAACGATCGCGATCAAGAGGGATATCCAGGCGGTCATGGCGTGTCCTTGTGTTGACTATGCGGGTTGTTGTTTTCGGAGGCGGCCGACGCCGTCGAGCGCCGTCACTGTCTTACGGCATGTATCGCGGGTTTTGACGTCGTAAACAGTCGTTATTTATGTGTTTTATAGGTGGCGACTGGTTTTTCATCTTCAGGCTCGTCCAATAACGCGATATCATCAACAACCATCGAAACTTTTGTATGATGCGGACCAGACGGCGCATTCAGTAATGTGCCGGTAACCTCAACAAAGGCGCCGGCCGTTTCATCGCTCGGCTCGCCTGTCGGAAATTCCAGTAAAATTCTATCAATGCCCCGTAGGGTTTTTCTGTTGCGGCGATCGGCGCTGCTTTCATTGCCTCTGATGGTCACAGGGCTGTCCAGATACAAGATGTAACCCTTTAACATCTTGCGGGAGCCTGTCCGGATTACAAAATCTAGGAGCAATACGCCCGATACGGACGCGCTCGCCGAGTCAAAAACCAACTCTTCTTCGGCGCCGGCATTTGTCGCAGCGAAAACATTCATCAGTGATGTCAGTACAAAGACACGAAAGATTCGTCTCATCTCATTCTCCTCACGCCACCTGAAGGCGCAGATAGTTCAGCAAATCCGTGCGCGCGATCAGGCCCTGGAACGCGCCGTCCTTGACCACCACCGCGACATGGCCCTTGGCGAAGACGGGCAATAGCTCCTCCATGGGTTGTGAGGCCTCAAGCGTTTCCACGCGATAGGTCATGGCGGACTTGACCGGCTCCTGGAATTTCTCGCGGTCCCTTACGACGGAAAAAAGAATGTCTTCTTCATCGAGCAGGCCGGTGACATGATCGTTCTCGTCGAGCACCGGCAATTGCGAAATGTCATAAAGCTTCATCTTGCCGTAGGCTTGCATCAGCGTGTCGTCGGGCTTGACGGTGATGGTCGCGTGCTCGGCGTGGCGGCGCGAGATGAGATCGGTGAGATCGCCCCTGGGCGGGCGGGTTAAAAAGCCCTGATCGTACATCCAGTAGTCGTTGAACATTTTGGACAGATATTTATCGCCCCGGTCGCACACGAACGTGACGACGCGTTTTTTCTCCTTCTGCGCGCGGCAATATTGCAGCGCCGCGGCGAGCAGCGTGCCCGAGGACGACCCGGCGAGCACGCCTTCCTTTTTAAGGAGATCGCGCGCGGCCTCGAAACTTTCCTTGTCCGAAATCGTATAGGCCTTTTTACAGCGGGAAAAATCGGCGATGTCGGGAATGAAATCCTCGCCGATGCCTTCGACCAGCCAGGCGCCGAGTTCGTTGGGGATTTCGCCCTTGTTGATGTAGTCGGCGAGGATTGAGCCCGCCGGGTCGGCGAGAATGATTTCCGTCTTGGGCGATTTCTCCGCGAGATAGCGCGACAGGCCGGAAATCGTGCCCGCCGAACCAACGCCGCAGATAACGGCGTCGAGATCGCCGTCCATCTGCCCGAGAATTTCCGGCCCGGTGGTCTTTTCGTGAGCGTCGGGATTGGCGGGGTTGGAAAACTGATTGACGAAAAAGGCGCCGGTTTCCTCGGCGATCCTTTCGGCCATGTCCTGGTAATATTCAGGGTGGCCCTTGCCCACGTCGGAGCGGGTCAGGCGCACATCCGCGCCCAGCGCCTTCAAGTGAAAGATTTTTTCCTGGGCCATTTTGTCGGGCACGACGATGATCGTCTTATAGCCCTTTTGCGCGGCGACCAGCGCCAGGGCGAGGCCGGTGTTGCCCGCGGTCGCCTCGATGATCGTGCCGCCGGGTTTGAGCTTTCCTTCCTTTTCCGCCGCTTCGATCATCGTCACGCCGATGCGGTCCTTGATCGACCCGCCGGGATTGTTGGCCTCGAGCTTTAAAAAAAGCTCGCAAGGACCGGTCTCGATATTCGAAATCTTTATCATCGGCGTCTTGCCGACGCCTTCGAGCACGTTTTCGTAGACCGGGCCGTGGGGCGTTTCTTTCATGGAGAAATCCTCCCGAGGACGTATAGCGGACTTAGCCCATTGCGCTGCGGGCCTGCAAGACGGGGTGGAAATCGATGTGATTTCGGGAGCGCCGATGGCGCTCGCCCTGCGGCGCGTCATCCCGTGCGCTGCGCGGCATGAAATGACGCGCTGCTGACACGGGATCGCCATCAGCCTGCGCCGGCATTGTTTCAAGCGATCCCGTGTCAGCGCAGCAGCGATAAATCGCTGTCCCGACCGCGAAGGCGGTCAAATTGTGATTTGCGCGCATTCGCGCGCAGCGCGCACGGGATGACGGGATTTGGGCGTCTCGAAGGATGGGCGGCGGGCGGGGGAAAAGCCCTAAATCCGCACCCGGATAAGTCGAGGTCTAGCTGTAGGTGTAGCCGATAATGGCGAGCGACGCGCCCAGAAACACCAGCACCAGCGCCAGCATCATCGGCGTTGCGCCGGGCCGCAGATTATTGGCCATCAAGCTCGGCTGCCGCACGATCCGGACAACACCGAGCAGCACCGCCGCGACAAAGAGCGCAGCGGCAAGCACAGCCGGCCATTCAAAGGCGCCAAGGGCGGTCAGAAAGGTTTGCGGCAGGTCGGCCATATGAATCTCCCATCTGTCGTTTTTGGCACATAGGAGGGCTAGCCGGCCGGTTCAATACGGCCCCGCTTGAGATCGCGAACGAAAAACCGCGCCGGGTGCAACGCCTGCGCGATATCGGCGCCGACCGGCGACGGCGCGCCGGTGATGTCCGCGGCGATCATGGCGGCGGCCAGCGGCGCGGTGACCAGCCCGCGCGAGCCGAGCCCGGTGAGGATATAAAGGCCGCCGAGCGTTTCGCCCGGCGGATAGTCTTCGCGCCGGCCGACGCGCAAGCCGTCATAGGCGCCGCCGTAAAACCCCCAGTCGGGAACCGGCCCGGCGACGGGTATGCGGTCCGGGGTTGCGCATCGCACGGCGGCGCGCGGGCGCGATGTTTGCGGGTCGAGACCGGCGGCGATGTCGGGCAGGACCCGGGCGACGGCGGCGAGCGTCGTTTGCGTCGCTTCGGCGGTGAACGCCGGTTCGCGCCCGATGGCGATCGGCGCATAAGTGGCCCCGATCACAAGACCGCCGCCCGGCGCCGGCGCCGCATAGGGACCGAAGGCGTGGGCGCGCGCCGGCGCGGGCGCATCCGCGAACCAGTCGATCTGGCCCGCCGAACCGGAAAGCGGCAGGCCGCGCGCCTGGGCAAAGCGCAGCGCTTCAAGACCGTTGGCGATGATTGCGGCGTCGTAGGTTTCTGCGCCGTCATCGGTTTCGATGCGCCATTGCGCGCCCGTCTGGGTCAGTCGCGTCACCTGCGCCTTGTGTATGGACGCATCGCCGATCAGGGCGCGCGTGAACGCCGGCGGATCGACGACGCCGCCTTGAGGGAAAAATAGTCCGTCTACGTCCTGTTCGATCCAGTCTGCGGGCAGCGCCTTGAGGGCGAGAAGTTTTTCCTGACGCGCGCGTTCGGCGTCGCTTACCGCATGAAACGCAACGCCGCAGGGATTGAACACGGGCGCCGCGCGGTTTAGCTGCTGCAATAACGCGATCGTGTGAAGATAGGCCTGGGCGTGAAATCGCGCGGCGGGCGTATCGTCGGCGTCGAGCCGCGGCATGATCAGGCCGGCGACATTGCCCGACGCGCCGGCGGCGGGCCCTTGGGCGTCGAACAGGGTCGGCGCAAGGCCGGCCTGGCGCAGGGTATGGGAAAGGCTCGCCCCGGCGACGCCCGCGCCGATGACGGCGACGCGCGCCTTGGGCGCCAGCGGCGCGGTCCGGGTTTCGAACCAGGGCAGGCGTTTTCCCGCCGGCGTCGGGTTGTCGCTCAGCCTGCCGGTCAGCATTTCGCGCTTGGCGCCGAAGCCGAGACGTTTTTCGATGGAAAAGCCGGCCGCTTCCAGCGAGCGGCGCACGGCGCCGGCGACGGTGAAGGTCGCGAAGGTCGCGCCGGCCCTGGATGCGCGCGCGATATCCGCCATCAGGTCGGGCCGCCACATGGCGGGATTTTTCTCCGGCGCGAAACCGTCGAGAAACCAGGCGTCGGCGCAAAGTTCCGCCGCGCCGAGCCCGTCATCTGCGTTTCCGAAATAAAGCGTCAGCGATGCGCCGTCGTCGAAGGCGATGCGGTGAAAGCCGGGATGGGGCGGCGGATAATGCGCGCGCAACGATGCGGCCAGTTCTTCAAGCGCCGGCCAGTTTTCATGGGCCTTGGCGAGATCGTCCGGGTGCAGCGGAAACGCCTCGACGGAAAAGAAATCAAACCGCGCCCCTTGGGGTTTGGGCGCGCGCCGCCAGGCGTTCCAGGCGATAAGAAAGTTCAGTCCCGTGCCGAAGCCGAGTTCGCCGATGACAAAACGGTCGGCGTTTTCGAACCGCGCCGGCAGGTCGTTGCCGGCGAGAAAGACATGGTCGCTTTCCGCCGGGCCGTCGCCAGAAAAATAAATATCGCCGAAGTCGGCGGAACGGGGCGGTCCGCTGTTCCAGTCGATTTTTGCATGTGTGACGCCTTTTCCCGTCATCGCTTAGGGATAGCGGAGGTTGCGCGCGTTGTCTCGGCTTTGGTTTTGCCGACTCAAGCCGCACATTCCCGCGAAGGCGGGAATCCAGTCTGTTCTGTATTCTCCACAAATCCAGCGTCAGCGGCGTTCGCGATAACCTGTCAACGACACTCACCCGCCCACATTGCGGAAAGCGATTCGTCGCTGGATTCCCGCCTTCGCGGGAATTCTCGGGTAGATAGGTTTTTTGAGTAACAGTATGCTTCAAATTCATGAAATTCTTCTTCGTTTATATTATGGCGAGCGAACGTAACGGCACGCTTTATACCGGATCAACAGACGATCTCATGAAGCGCGCGTGGGAGCACAAGGAAGAAATTCGTAAAGGCTTTACATCGCGTTACAGCGTCAAAATTCTCGTTTGGCATGAGGCTCACGACAGCCGCGAAACCGCGCGGATACGCGAACGTCAGATCAAGAAATGGAACCGCGCATGGAAGATCAGGCTGATCGAGGAAATGAATCCGGATTGGGATGATCTGTTTGAAACGCTGAACCATTAAGAAACGACATCTCATCCCGAGTATTCCCGCGAAGGCGGGAATCCAGCCGGCGCAGCGCTGTCGGCGCGTGCGGTCTTCGCGGTTCACAGGATGAAGCCGCTGCAAATCTTAAACGATAATCATGCGGACTTTCGTCGCCGGGCCGCGCGCCCGGCTTTTTAAAACCTCAGCGCCTCCAAGACGTCGGCGGAAGCGTAGCCGTCCGCGGGCAGGCCCTTGTCCTGCTGCCAGGCGCGCAGCGCGCGCTTGGTCCCGGCGCCGATAATGCCGTCGACCGGGCCGGGATTGTAGCCGCGATCCAAAAGCGCCTGTTGCAGGGCCTTGCGCTCTTCCAGCGCCAGGGGCCGGTCCGCGCGCGGCCAGGCCGCAACGAGGCTTGCCTCGCGGCTGGCGATCTTTTCGCTGAGCAGCGCGATCGCCAGCGCGTAAGCGGTCGAACGGTTGTATTTCAAAATCGCATCGAAATTTTCAAACGTTAAAAAGGCCGGCCCGCGCGCGCCCGCCGGCAGGATCAGCCGCGCGCGCATATTGGGATCGAAGCGGGCGATCAGCGCCTCTCCGCGCGTTTCCTGAAGGCCCATGGCGGCCCATTCGGCGACCGGCTTGCGCACGCTGACGGCCGCGAGCGCATAGTCGAAGCCTTCGGGCAGGTCCACTTCAAGGCCCCAGGCTTCGTTCTGGCGATAGCCCGAAGCGCTTAAATAATTCGCCGTCGAGGCGAAGACGTCGCCGAGATCGTTCCAGATGTCGCGCCGTCCGTCGCCGTCATGATCGACCGCGTAGGTCAGATAGGTCGTGGGAATGAACTGGGTGTGGCCCATGGCGCCGGCCCAGGAGCCTTTAAGCTCCTCGCGCGTCGCATAACCGTTCTGGATGATCTTCAAGGCGCCGATGAGCTGCGCCCGGCCGTAGCCGGTGCGCCGCCCTTCGAAGGCGAGGGTCGCCAGCGCCTGGATGGCGTCATAACCGCCCATGATCGCGCCGTAGGACGTTTCAAGACCCCAGATGGCGACCATGATCTCCCCGTCGACGCCGTAAGCGTTTTCGATCAGCGACAGGAGCGGGCGGTGTTGCGCGATCATGGCGCGGCCGTTTTGAACCCGCGCGGGCGATACGGCGCGGTCGAGATAATCCCAGATCGCGCGGGAAAATTCCGGCTGATTGTCGTTAAGTTCGTAAACCCGCGCGTTGACGGTCAGGCCGGTCAGGGCTTGGTCGATCACCTCCGCACGCACGCCCGCAGCGGCGGCCTCGGCGCGAAATCCTTCGAGCCAGCGCGCAAAATCGCCTTCCTGCGCGCCGGCGGACGACAACAGCCCTGCGGCAAGGCATAAAGCGGCGATAAGGCGTTTCATGAGCGCTCCCCTCGGCGACGCGACATCCCGATGCAGTCAGGCATAAGCATAGCGTAAACCGGCTGCAAGGCGTCAATATGGCGGGCTTTATGCCGTTGCGCCAAAAGGTTAATGTGACGCCCATCAGCCCGATTCTTTTGTCATTGCGCGGGCGCCGCGCCGGAGCATCGTTTCATGAAAAAAATCCTCGTCTTATGTCTGACCGCCGCGCTTGCCGCCTGTTCCGGTGAAAAGGCAGAGCCGCCGGCCGCCGAAGAGCGCTATGTCGCCGAGGAAGTCGCCCCGCCGGAAGGCGTTATGGAGCGCGCCGTCCTGGAGACCATGCGCGACCAGTTCGCGGTCGTGGAAATGGAGGTGGACACCTCGTTTTTGACCGATGAGGAACGCGCCGTCATCAACAAGCTCAACGAGGTCGGCGATTTGATGTCGGAGATCTATCTGGTTCAGCGAAGCCCCTATAATCCCACATGGCGGGCCGAACTCGCCGCCAGCGATGTCGAGAACAAGGCGTTGCTGCTCGATCTCTTCGATTTGCATTTCGGCCCCTGGGACACGCTCGATAACAACCGGCCGTTTTACGGCGAGGACCCCATGCCCGACGGCGCGGGGTTTTATCCCGCCGACATCACCAGGGAAGAATTCGAAAACTGGATCGCCGAACATCCCGAGGACGAAGAGGCGTTTAAGAGCTGGTATACCGTAGTTCGCCGCGAGGAGGGCGGGCTCGTTTCTATTCCGTATTCGGTCTATTACGGCCAGTGGCTCCAACCCGCCGCGCAATTGATGCGCGAAGCGGCGGACATCACCACCAATGAAAGCCTGAAAAGGTTTCTCACCCTGCGCGCCGATGCGTTTTTCAGCGACGATTATTACGAATCGGAATTGGCGTGGATGGATCTTGACGGGCCCATCGAAGCCGCCATCGGCCCCTATGAGGTCTATACGGACAATCTCTTCGGCTACAAGACGGCGTTCGAGGTTTTCATTACGATCAAAAATCCCGAGGAAAGCGCCGCGCTCGCCAAATACAAAAATTATCTCCGCGACATGGAAGCGAACCTGCCGGTCGAGGAAGCCTACAAGAATTTCAAGCGCGGCTTTGAATCGCCCATCGCCGTGACCTATCAGCTCCATGGCGGCGGCGACAACGTGCCCGGCGTTCAGACCATCGCTTTCAATTTGCCTAATGACGAGCGGGTGCGCGAGGCCAAAGGCGCCAAGAAAGTGATCTTGAATAATGTGCTCGGCGCCAAATTCGACCGCATCTTAAAACCCATGGCCGACGTCGTTCTGGTCGACGACCAGGCGGGACTGCTGGTCAAGAAATACATGTCGTTAAATACGCTGTTTCATGAACTCGCCCACAGCCTGGGGCCGGGCACGATCACGGTGAACGGCGAGGAAACGACGGTCAGCGCCGAGCTTAAAGAACTCTACACCATGACCGAAGAGGGCAAGGCCGACGTTTTAGGCGCCTATAACGTTCTTTATATGATGGAGCTTGGCGAATTGCCGGCGGCGGAAAAGGAAAATTTTCTCGCGACCTATTTCACCGGTCTTTTCCGGGCCATGCGCTTCGGTCTCAACGCGGCGCACGGAAAGGGCGCGGCGTTTCAATACAGCTATTTTAAGGAGGCCGGCGCGTTTGCCTATGACGCGACAGAGGGCGCCTTCCGGCTTGATTTCGCCAGGCTGGAACAGGCGATTACCGATCTTACCCGCGACATCATCGTGGTCCAGGGCGACGGCAGTTACGACCAGGCGAAAGCCTTTCTCGACCGCTACGCCACGATCGACGAGGAGGCGCAAGGCGTTATCGCCGCGCTCACCCATCTGCCGGTGGACATTCAGCCCATCTATCCGGATCGGATTTGAAGACTGAGCGGAAGAGGGGACGATCATGAAGTTGAAATACGCGGTTATCGCTGTTTTGGGCGTGGGCGCGCTGTCGACCGCACACGCGCAAGAATTCGATCCGGCGCGGCTTTCGCTCGCCGCCGGCTATAAGGCGGCGTTCACCTGCTCAGCCCATTTCAACGCCGGCCGCAGCGTCGATCAGATCGCCGGCGACGAACTCCATCGCATCCTGCCGACCTTCGGCGAGCCGATGCCGATGCTGCCGGACGCGGTCATCGATGAAAAGAACAAGCGCGTCTCCGTTACCTATTCGGAGGACTTTCCGCCGCGCATCGCCCAATGGCGACCGCATCTGGGCTGTGCGCAATTGCCTTCCGGCGCGCCGGTCGCCATGGCGAAGAAATTGCCCAAGGCCAAGGTCAAAATGACCCGTGATCTTGTGCGGCCCTTGCCGGAAAACCTGTCGGACGATCCCGGCCTGTTGGGCCTTATCGAAACCGCGTTCGATCGCGCGACCTATGGCGAGGGCTCGGAAACCACCGCGGTCCTGGTGGTCAAGGACGGCGCGATCATCGCCGAGCGCTATCGCGAAGGTTTCGACAAGGAGACGTCGCAGCGCACCTGGTCGACGGCGAAATCGATTGCGGCGACGATAATCGGCGCGGCGGTGCAAAAGGGACTGATCGCCGTCGACGAACCGGCAGGGCTGAAGGCCTGGTCGTCGCCGGGCGATCCGCGCGGCGCGATCAAAGTCGTCGACCTCCTGCATATGTCGTCAGGGCTCGACAGCGGACCGGCGGGCAACCGCACCGACGATGTCTATTTCGGCGGCGGCCGGGTCGTCGATCACGCGGTTACGCGCCGGTTGATCGCGACCCCCGCGACGCGCTGGTATTACGCCAATAACGACACCATGCTGGCGATGCGCGCGCTGCGCGAGCGCATGGATGACGATGACGACTTCCTCGCCTTTCCGTTCGAGGCGCTGCTGCACAAGATCGGCATGCGCAACACGTTTCTGGAGACCGACTGGAACGGTGATTTCATCCTATCGAGCCAGGTGTGGACGACGGCGCGCGATCTCGCGCGGCTGGGCCTTCTCTATCTCAATGACGGGGTCTGGGGCGAGGAACGCATCCTGCCGGAAGACTGGGCCGAGTTCGTCGCAACCCCGGCGCCGGACCAGCCTCAGGATCGGCGCGAAGGCGAAAACCGTCCCGGCTATGGCGCGCAGTTCTGGCTGTATGACGCGCGTCACGGTCTGCCGGAAGGGTCTTACGCGACGCGGGGCAATCGCGGACAATATGTGATGATCGTGCCGGAAAAGAACGTCTTGATCGTGCGTCGCGGTTTTGATTCCAATCAGCCGGGCGGCGGCGAGCATTTCGATCTCGCCGCCTTCTCGCGCGACGTCTTGGCGGCGCTGGAGGAATAATCAGACGTTACGGGCCGCTTGCCTGGCGAGCGCGACTTTCGACGGCGGCGCGCGGCCGAGCTTCTCCGAGATCCAAAGGCCGGTTTCGATCAGCGCGTCAAGATCGGCACCGGTCTCAAGGCCCGAACCTTCCAGCATATAGACCACGTCCTCGGTGGCGACATTGCCGCTCGCGCCCGGCGCGTAAGGACAACCGCCAAGACCGGAAATGGAAGAGTCGAACGTATGAACGCCTTCTTCCAGCGCGGCCCAGATATTGGCGAGCGCCTGGCCGTAAGTGTCGTGAAAATGTCCGGCCAGCGCGGTGACGGGAACGGCCTTCGCGACGGCGCGGATCATGGCGCGGGCCTCGCCCGCGGTCCCGATGCCGATCGTGTCGCCGAGCGAGATTTCATAGCAACCCATATCATAGAGCGCGCCGGCAAGCGGCGCGACGGCGCCCACGGAAATCTTTCCTTCATAAGGACAGCCCAGCACGCAGGAGACATAGCCGCGCACCTTAATGCCGTCTTTTTTTGCGGCTTCAACGACGGGGCGAAACCGCTCAAGGCTTTCCGCGATGGAGCAGTTGATGTTCTTCTGGCTGAAGCTCTCCGACGCTGCGGCGAAGATGGCGATCGTGTCGGCCCTTGCGGCGCGCGCGCCTTCATAGCCTTTCATGTTCGGCGTCAGCACCGGATAGGAAACGCCCTGCGCGCGTTTTAGTGTCGCCATCACGTCGTCGGTGGCGGCCATCTGCGGCACCCATTTGGGCGAGACGAAGGCGCCGGCCTCGACGGTTTTAAGGCCCGCCGCGGCGAGCCGTTCGATAAGCTCGACCTTGGTCGCAACGTCGATGGTCTGCTTTTCATTTTGTAGCCCGTCCCGGGGCCCGACCTCGACGATGTTGACGGAGTTGGTCATTGGTTTTCAATCAAGCTTACGCTTCCGCTCATCCCCGTGTAAACGGGGATCCAGCAAACGAAAAATGACGGGCGAAGCCCGACTTTATTTATAAGACTGGATTCCCGCCTGCGCGGGAATAAGCGGATCGTAAGCTCACTCCGTCTCCTCAAATTCCACCAACAAATCGCCTTCTTTTACCTGGTCGCCGGGCTTGAACATATAGGCTTTGACGGTTCCGTCGAAAGGCGCCTTGATGGCGTGCTCCATTTTCATCGCTTCCATGACCAGCAACGGCTTGCCCGCCTCAATGTCATCGCCCGGCTGGGCCGAGAGCATGGTGACGACCCCGGGCATGGGCGCAGTCAGCGAGCCTTCGCTTGAATGATGCGCGGCGATGCCGGCGAGGGGGTCGGGAAAGGCGATATCCCCATGCGTCGCGCCAATCCAAAGGCGCAGCCCGCTGCCATGCGGCGCGGCGAACGCCTCGATATTTTCCCCGTCGACGGCGATGCGGATAGCGCCGTCCCTCTCCGCCGCGCCGGAAAAGGAAAATGCGATCGGGGCCTCGGGCGCATGTCCTTCACGCCTTGCCGCCGCCGAGGCGTCGGGTTCCAGCGCGGCGTGGAACACATCGCCGCCCCTGTTTAGCCGCATTAACGCCGGCGCGCCGTCATGCTCGATCCAGATCACTTCATGGCGCGGGCGGTTAAGGCGAAAGCCCGCAAGCGCGCCCCAGGGATTCTTGTCATGACGGGCGGCGTGGGCGCGCTTCCACAGGGCCGCTGCGGCCCAAAGGGCGGGGCCGGGGTCGAGCGTTTCAAAGAGCGCGCCTTCATGGTCTTCAATGAAGCGCGTTGAGACCTTGCCGGCGATAAAATCGGGTTCGGCCGCGAGCGCGTGCAAGAACGCCGCGTTGGTTTCAAGCCCCGCGACGCGGGTTTCTTCCAGCGCCGCGCGCAAGGCCGCCAGCGCTTCCTTGCGGCTTGCGCCGCCGGTGATGATCTTGGCGATCATGGGATCGTAATAGGGCGTGATGGCCTGTCCTTGGGCAACGCCGGAATCGATCCGCGCGACGGCCTCGGGCAGGCGCAATGTGGTCAGTGTCCCGATGGACGGCGCAAAGTTCTGCTCGGGGTTTTCCGCATAAAGCCGGGCTTCGAAGGCATGGCCTTGTTCGCGAATGTCTTCCTGCGCCAGGGGCAGGCCTTCGCCGGCGGCGATGCGCAATTGCCATTCGACGAAATCGAGCCCGGTGATGAGTTCGGAAACGGGATGTTCCACCTGGAGGCGCGTGTTCATCTCCATGAAATAAAACGCGCCGCCTGTCCCGGACCCCGATCCGGGATCGTAAAGAAACTCGACCGTTCCCGCGCCGCGATAATCGACCGCCTTGCCGGCGTCGACGCCCGCCTGCAACAGCTTTTCGCGCACCGCAGAGGGCAGGTTCGGCGCCGGCGCCTCTTCGATGATTTTCTGGTGCCGGCGCTGGACGGAGCAGTCGCGCTCGAACATGTGCACGACATCGCCCTTGCCGTCGCCAAAAATCTGCACCTCGACATGCCGCGCGCGCGTAATGTATTTCTCGATCAGAAAACGGTCGTCGCCGAAAGCCGATTTCGCCTCGCGCTGGGCGGATTTAAGCGCTTCTTCAAGATCGGCTTCGCGCGCGACCATGCGCATGCCCTTGCCGCCGCCGCCCGCCGTTGCTTTCAACAGCACGGGATAGCCGATGCGGCCCGCTTCTTTCTTGAAGGTCTTGAGCGATTGATCCTTACCCTGATAGCCCGGCGTCGTCGGCACGCCGGCGGCTTCCATCAGGTCCTTGGCCGCCGATTTCGATCCCATGGCGCGGATGGTTTTTGCGGTCGGGCCGATAAAAACGATGCCGGCTTTTTCCAGCGCCTCGGCGAACTCGGCGTTTTCGGAAAGAAAGCCGTAACCGGGGTGGATCGCCTCCGCGCCGGTCGCTTTCGCCGCGTCGATAATCTTGTCGGCGCGCAGATAGCTTTGCGTCGCCGCCGCCGGGCCGATGCGAACCGCTTCGTCGCAGGCGCGCCGATGGGGTGCGTTTTCGTCCGCATCGGAATAAACCGCAACGCTCGCAACGCCCATGCGCCGCGCGGTTCGCGCAACGCGCACGGCGATTTCTCCGCGATTGGCGATGAGGATTTTTTTGAACATGGGCGCTCAAAACTCGTCGAAAGCCGAATGAAAGGGCGTTTGACCGGGCTCATCGCCCAGGACGGCGCCAAGGTCAATGAGTTGGAAATGCGCCGCCCGCGTCAATCGCCTTTGGCCCATGCGGGTTTGCGCTTTTCCAGAAACGACGCAACGCCTTCCTTGCCTTCCGGACTAGCGCGCAGGCGGGCGATGCGTCCCGCCGTATCGTCCATGACGCGCTCATTGACGCCGCCATGGGCGACCGCGCGGATCAGTTCCTTGGCTTCGTTCTGGGCGAGCGGTGCGCCGGCGAGAAGACGGCCCAGGAGTTTATCGACTTCCGCAGCGATGGTCGCGGCGGGCGCGACCATATGCAGTAGGCCGATCTTGCGCGCGGTCGCCGCGTCGAAACGTTCGCCGGTCAGAAAATAACGCCGCGCCTGACGCGCGCCGATGGCCTCGACGACGAAGGGTGAAATCACCGCGGGGATGAGGCCGAGACGGACTTCGGAAAGCGCGAAAAACGCTTCTTCCACGCCGATGGCGATGTCGCAGGCGGCGATCAGCCCGAGCCCGCCGCCCATGGCCGGCCCGTTGACCAGGGCGACGGTCGGTTTGGGCGCGGTGTAGATGGCGTGGAGCATGTGCGCCATGCGGCGCGCGTCGTCCTGGTTCTGGGCCGAGGTGGAACTGGCCGCGCGCTGCATCATGTTGAGATCGGCGCCGGCGGAAAACACCTTGCCTGCCCCGGTCAGCACGATGGCGCGCACATTGTCGTCCTTGTGGTAATGGCCCATGGCCTCGCAGATCTCTTCGACGACTTCCTCGTTGAAGGCGTTCATGACGTCGGGCCGGTTCATGGTCAGCCGCGCCACGCCGCTGGAGTCGATGGTGGTGATGAGCGCCTGGTCGTTCATGTTTTCCCCTTACATCCTGAACACGCCGAATTTTGTGTCTTCCACCGGCGCGTTCATCGACGCCGATAGACAAAGCCCTAAAACGTCGCGGGTCTGCGCCGGATCGATAATGCCGTCGTCCCACAGCCGCGCCGAGGAATAATAGGGCGAGCCCTGATGATCGTAATCGGCGCGGATCTTGTCCTTGAAGGTCTCTTCGTCTTTCGCCGACCAGCTTTCCCCTTCGCGCAAACCGTCGCGCTTGACAGTGGCGAGCACGCTGGCTGCCTGCTCGCCGCCCATGACGGAGATGCGCGCATTGGGCCACATGAACATGAAGCGCGGCCCATAAGCGCGCCCGCACATGCCGTAATTGCCCGCGCCGTAGGACCCGCCGACGACGACGGTGAATTTCGGCACGCCCGCGCTGGCGACGGCGGTGACGAGCTTGGCCCCGTCCTTGGCGATGCCGCCGGCTTCCGCCGAGCGGCCGACCATGAAGCCGGTGATGTTCTGCAAAAACACGAGCGGCGTTTTGCGCTGGCAGCACAGTTCGATGAAATGGGCGCCCTTCTGCGCGCTTTCGGAAAACAAAATGCCGTTATTGGCGAGGACGCCCACGGGATAGCCCCACAATCGCGCAAAGCCCGTCACCAAGGTCGATCCGTAAAGCGGCTTGAACTCGTCGAAACGCGAACCGTCGACCAGGCGCGCGATGATTTCGCGGCAGTCATAGGGCTTTCTGCCGTCCGCTTCGACGACGCCGTAAAGTTCTTCGGCGGCGTATCGGGGCGGTTCCGGTTCGGCCATCGTGACCTTGCCGAGCTTGACCCAGTTGAGGCGCGAGACGATCCGGCGCGCCAGGCCCAGCGCATGGTCGTCATCTTCGGCAAGATGATCGGCGACGCCGGACTCGCGGGTGTGAACATCGCCGCCGCCGAGATCTTCCGCGCTGACCACTTCGCCGGTTGCGGCCTTGACCAGCGGCGGGCCGCCGAGAAAGATCGTGCCCTGCTTTTTAACGATGACCGCCTCGTCGGACATCGCCGGCACATAGGCGCCGCCGGCGGTGCACGAACCGTGGACGATCGCGATCTGGGGAATGCCGCGGGCGGAAAGATTGGCTTGATTATAAAAAATCCGGCCGAAATCATCCTTGTCCGGAAAGACTTCGTCCTGCATGGGCAAAAACGCGCCCCCGGATTCGACGAGATAGATGCAGGGCAGCCGGTTTTCGAGAGCGATTTCCTGGGCGCGGAGATGTTTCTTGACCGTCATGGGATGATAGGTGCCGCCTTTGACCGTGGGGTCGTTGGCGACGATCATGCATTCGACGTCGGCGATGCGGCCGATGCCGGTGATAATGCCGGCGGCGTTGACGTCGCCGGTATACATCTGCCAGGCGGCGAACTGGCCGAGTTCGAGAAACGGCGCGCCGGGATCGACAAGGCGGGCAATGCGCTCCCGCGCGAGCAGCTTGCCGCGCTTTTTATGGCGCTCGGCGCGGGCCGCCCCGCCGCCCTCGGCGATGCGGTCGATGTTTTGATGAAGCTCGTCGACCAGCGCGCGCATGGCCGCTTCATTGGCGGCGAAGCTTTCCGATCGCGGGTCGATTTTCGATTCGATGACGGACATGTCCGGCGGCGTTTCCCTGTTGTTTTGAGCGGTTTATCAAAGGGGCGCCGGGAAGGGAACCGGCGGCGCGCCCGTTATGGCGAAATCGGGTCCAACGCCTCTCTCAGCGTTGTCGGCAAACGCACCGGCCGTCTCGTTTCGCGATCCACATAAACATGGACGAAATGGCCTTGCGCCGCGGGGGCGTTCTCGCCTTCCTTGAAGATCGCGATTTCATAGCGCACGGACGACTCGCCCATATGCGCGACGCGCAAGGCGCCTTCGAGCGTTTGCGGAAATTCCAAAGGCGCGAAATATTTGCATCCGGTTTCGACGACCAGCCCGATGACCTTGCCCTCATGAATATCGAGCGCGCCGGCGGCAATCAGATATTCATTCACGATGGTGTCGAAAAGTCCGTAATAGGCGACATTGTTGACATGGCCGTAAATGTCGTTATCCGCCCAGCGCGTTTGCAGCGGCAAGAAATGTTTGTAGTCGGCGCGCGTTTCGCGGGCGGTCATTGAATGGTTTTTTTGATTTTGACGCCGCGGCGGTTCATTTTCAATTCACTCGAAGGCCAAAATATTTGATGGACTTGTCTATTTCGAGCGCGTTCATGCACTGATGCTCTGTATGGTTTTCCAGCTCGCACCGAGTTGTTGTCATGCGTATGTCCTTTACATCGTCGTCGCATTCGACGCGTTTATACGTGCGCCGATCCCAGAATAAGTCGTCGCTGTAGACCTGCATGGCCGGCAGCGAAAATGAAAGCCTCCCCATACGTTTTATTTGATCCGAGCTAATGCTGCCGGTTTCAGAAACGCCTGGCCAGTGTTCCAGGTAACCGTCATGCGTGAAGCGATACTCAGTCAGGTTCGTGAATTCGATTGTTTTTCGACATTGTTCCCCTTGTTCATTTTCCCAACGAAGCTCGCCATATTTGACGTGGATTTTCCCGCGTTTCTGCTTTCCGAAGAAAGACGTTTTGTCTTGATCTTTGGCGTTGGTTGTTTGCGAGGCAACAAATTCCCCAACTGAAGCTGGATCGCGGAACCACAACCAAGCCGCCGCCAGACCGAAAACGAGAACCGTTGCCCCGACGCCGTAAAAAAACCCCCGCATCAAACCCTCCCGACTGCATTGCCCCTGCTGACGCCGATAAAACCTCAAATCACAGACAATCGCAACGCTGATCGAACGGCTATAAAACCTCTCCATACAACCGCAGCGCGTCGTCATAGGTCACGGGACGGGGATTATTTTTCAAAAGCCGTTCGATTTTCGCCGCGTCTTCGGCGAGCCTGGGCAGGGCGTTATGGGAAACGCCGACTTCGGACAACCGGCTTTTCACGCCCGTCGCCGCGCAAATCTCCGTCATCTTCGTCGCGAATGCGTCCGCGCGGGTTTGAAAATCGCCCGTGTCATTGGCGCCGACCACATCGCCGAGTTCGGCGTAAAGCGCCGCCGCGGCGGGCGCGTTAAAGCGCAAGACCGGCGCCAGCATCAGCGCATTCGCCAGCCCGTGGGGCACATGGAAGTGAACGCCCAAGGGATAGGCAAGCGCGTGCACCGCCGCGACCGGGGCGTTGGAAAAGGCCTGGCCCGCCAGCATGGCGCCGAGCAGCATGGCCTCGCGCGCCTTTATATCGTCCGGATGCTCGCAGGCGCGCACGATGTTGGACGATAAAAGGCGCAATGCTTCTTTCGCCAGCGCGTCGGAATAGGGGTTCTTTTTCAGTTTCGACGTATAGGCCTCGATGGCGTGGACCATGGCGTCGATGCCCGTGGCGCTTGTCACTTCGCGCGGCATGGAAAGCGTCAGCGACGCGTCGAGCACGGCGATGTCGGCGTAAAGCTGGCGCGCCAGCACGCCGATCTTTTGTTCGTCCTCGGTGGTGATGACGGAAATGTTGGTGACCTCCGAACCGGTGCCGGCGGTGGTGGGCGCGAGCACCAGCGGCGCGCGGGCGCCCGTCACCATCTCCAGGCCGTAAATCTCTTCAAGCGTCTGATGGGAATTCATCAAGACGGCGATGATTTTCGCCGTGTCCATGGACGAGCCGCCGCCGAAGCCGATCACGCCGTCGGCCTTGTGCTTGCGCGCCTCTTCGACAGCGCGCTTGACCACGGGCGCGGGCGGGTCGGCCGCAACGTCGTCGAACAACAAAACGTCAAACCCGGCGTCTTTGAGACTCTTGAGCGCATCGTCGATCAGCCCCGCGGCGATGACGCCCTTATCCGTCACCACACAAGGCCGCGCCATGCGTTGCTTGACGATTTCGCCGAGGCGCGCGCCGGCGCCGGTTTCAAAAATGATCTGCGGTACGGTGTCGAAAGTAAAATTCATGGCGCAAGTATTACGCCCTTGTGACGATTTACGGCAAGTCGTCTTATTTGCGCCTTAATTGCGCCACGATCTTTGAACGCAGCCCTCCGTACACGCTTTTTTTACGGCGAATGTGCGTACCTGATATTGTTACGGATCGTTTCTTGTAACACAATGACAGTGCTGGCGGGCCCATTACGGGGAGTAAGGATATGAAAAATCCTTTCGCCGGCGCCATCTTCCGTCTTGCCTCCACGCTTGGCTGTTTCATCGGTCTTGGCGCATGCCAAACCACCATGACCGCCTATGAGTCGTCGGGATATCGACCCTTGGCGCGATATGAAGAGCGCTCGCGCAGCCAATATTCGAAAAGCGCCATTCGCGCGCTGATCGTGCGCGAAGCGCAAAGCCAGGGCGTCGACCCGGCGCTGGCCCTGGCGATCGCCCGCGCCGAATCGAATTTCAATCCCAATGCGCTCAGCCCCGCCGGCGCAAGGGGCGTCATGCAGATCATGCCGGCGACGGCGCGATCGGAATTCGGCGTTTCCGCCGATCGTCTTTGGGATCCGCGGACCAACATCAATATCGGCATCCGGTTTTTCAAACGGTTGCTGAATGCCTATGGCGGCCGCGTCGACATCGCGCTGTCCCATTATAATGGCGGTTCCAGGGTGCGGACGGCGCGCGGGCTCAGGGTCATTCCGTCGACCAGAGGCTATGTGGACAAGGTGTTGCGCTATCGCACGGCCTATGCAGGCGGCCGGATGCAGCAATCAAGAGGCCGCATGAGAACCGCTTCGCGCGCGCCTTCCAGCGCTGCAAGAGAGCGCTCGCAAACCAGCAGCAGTCAGGAACGGATCGCGCGCGCGGCCAAGGCGCCGTCGGCGGGCCGAAGACCGGCCAGGGAGGATCGCTGCGAACGCGTCGGCTGGCGCGAGCGCGTGAACGGCCGGCTGGCCATCATGGCCGGGCTTTTATGTTCGGACAGCCGCGGCGAGTTCGTCATCGACCGCCGTGTCGTGACCTATGTGAATTGATGCGGGGTCGTTGGTGGCGATTGGGATTGTTGGAGCTTCGGGCGATTTATGTGCATCGCTTCGTCCTTCGTGACGAAATTTTTCCTTCATCCTGAGGAAGCCAAAGGCTTGTCACGAAGGAAGAAGGAAAAACTTCTCCTCAGGATGAAGCGATTCTTGTTTTTCGCCCGAAGTTCTAGAACCGCACCAGTCGTCCCGGCCTTGCGTCCGTGACTTCGTCATTGGCGATCACCTGTTCGCCCGCGACCAGCGTTGCGCGATAGCCGGAGACCGGCTGCAACAGACGCTGACCGCCGGCGGGCAGGTCCTGAACCATGTGCGGCGCGCCGAGGCGCAAGGCGTCGTGATCGATGACATTGATGTCCGCGCGCAGGCCGACTTTCAGGCGGCCCCGGTCGGGGAGCCCGAGATAATCGGCCGGATCGGCGGTGAGCATTTTAACCGCGCGGGAAAGATCGATGCGCCCTTCGGCCCGGTCGCGGCACCAGTGGGTCAGCAAATAGGTGGGAAAACTCGCATCGCAGATCGTGCCCACATGGGCGCCGCCGTCGGAAAGGCCGATCAGCGCGTTGGGATGGGTGAACATCGCGCGCACATTGTCGTAGCTGAATTCGGTATAGTTATAGATCGGGAAATAGATCAGCTGGCGGCCGTCCATTTCCAAGAGCACGTCATAGAGTTTTTCCATGGCGCTCACGCCGTCGCGGCGCGCCTGGGCTCCTAGCGAATTGTCTTCGCCCTGTTCGTAGTCGGGCTGTTCGCCGAGCCGGAACAGCTTGTTGGCGACAAGCTCGATCGCGGCGATCAGCGTATCGGCGATGGGCGGCACCGACGAACCCTCGCCGGCGAGCTTGACCGGCTTTTCGCTCAGGACTTTCTGCCGGAACGCCGGATCGCGCATGATGGCGACGCGTTCGTCGAGCGGTTTGTCCTTGATCTCGATATAGCTCGGCTGGGCCATCATCGGATGAAAGGTGCATTGCAGGCCCTGAAAGACGCCGATGGCGCGCGGCGCCGCCTGAACGCGAAAATCGACGCCTTGCGCGTTGAGTCGCTCGGTTTCGGCGAGGATGCGCTTCCAGTCGTCGGGCGCCATGTCGCGCTGCATCAGGGAGATCGAGGCCGGCCGGTCGCCGCCGGCGCGCACGAATGATTCCACAATGGCGAACTCTTCGTCGAACTGGTCGCCCTCGCGCTCGAGGTTAAAGTCGTTGACGATCTGCAGGACGCCGCAGTCCCGGCCCTCAAGGACCGAGGCGAGGGCGGTCAGCTCCCTGGCGCTGGCTTCCGCGCTCGGCGTCCAGTCGCCGTCGGCAGTGCGGTGAACGTCGGTGCGGCCGATGGAAAAGCCCGCCGCGCCGGCGTCGAGCGCTTCGGCGAGCAGTTCGCGCATGCGTGCGATGTCCTTGTCCGTGGCGTCTTCGAAGGCGCTGGCGCGCTCGCCCATGGCGTATACGCGTAACGGGTCGTGGCCGACCATGACGGCGAAGTCGATCGTGTGGGGCAGGGCGTCAATGGCGTTCATATAGTCGGGAAAGCTTTCCCAGTTCCAACTCAGCCCCTCATGAAGCGCCGTACCCGGAATATCCTCGACGCCTTCCATCAGGCGGATCAGCCGGTCATGGTCCTGGGGCCGCACCGGCGCGAAGCCGACGCCGCAATTGCCCATGAGCACGGTCGTCACGCCGTGATTGACCGAAGGCTTTAATTCCTGGTCCCAGGAGATCTGTCCGTCATAATGGGTATGCAGGTCGACAAAGCCCGGCGTGACGATCGCCCCGTCGGCGTCGATGACGCGGTCGGCTTCGTCGGGACAGTCGCTGATTGCGGCGATGCGTCCGTCCTTGACGGCGATATCCGCGCGCCGCGGCTCGCCGCCGTCGCCGTCATATAAAAGGCCGCCGGAGATTTTCACGTCAATGGTCACGATGCATCCGCCTTTCGTCGATCAAGGGTGCGAAACGCCATCACCATAACGCCGCCGGAAACGAAGTGCCAAACGCCCCATGCAGCGGCGATCGCCGCCGCGCCGCCAAGGCCCTGGAGTTGCGCCAGCAGGAGGACCAGGGCGAGGCCCGCGTTCTGGATGCCGACTTCGAAGGTCAGCGCCCGGCGCCGGGCCGCCGAGGCGTGCAACAATCGGCTCGCGCCGGCGCCCAGCGCAAACGCGGCCGCGTTATGCAGCGTAACCGGAACCATAATCAGCGCCCAGGCCGGGACCAGCACCGGCCAATAGCCGATCACGCCGTCGATGATGACGACCGCCATCATGCCGGCGCCGAAGAGGGCGACCGTGGGCCGCAGTTTTTTCGCCGCGCCGGGATAAAGCCGCGCGACGATCATGCCGGCGGCCAGCGGCGCGGCGAGCAACAGGGTCGTCTGCAGAATGAAGGCGACGCGGTCAAACGCGATCGCCTCCAGAAGGTCGGCGGTGGGCGGATAAAGCGACGACCAGAAAAGGATCGCCGCCGGCGTCCACAGGGCGGCGAGAAGGCTGGACGCCGCCGTGAGCGATACGGAATAGGCGGCGTCGCCGCGCGCGGCCCAGGTCATGAAATTCGACACATTGCCGCCGGGGCACGCAGCCACCGCAATCATGCCCAGGGCGATCGACGGCGCCGGGCCGAGCATCGTCGCAAGCGCGATCGTCATCGCCGGCAAGCCGATCACCTGCGCGGCGAGCCCGCCCCAGAAAAGTTTCGGCTCGGTTTTCAAAAACGCGAAATGGCTGGGCGCAAAGCCCAGCGCGACGGCGAACATCATGATGACGATCGCCCCGGCGAGCATGATCTGCGCCACCGGATTAAGAACGATCGTCAGACCGTCGAGCGCGCTCGGGTCCATCAGCGCGTGCCTAACATGGATCGCGCCGTCAACTCAGTAATATCCCCAAATGAGAAGCCGGCTGATAATCAGCAATAAGGCAAGGCCGGTCCAGACGGTGAGCCGCACGCGCAGCGCGCCGTACCATCGCGGAGCGTAGCCGGCGGCGACCGCGGCCTGATCGCGCAGCAAGAGATAGATCAGCAAAACAAGAATGACGCTGTGGCGCCACGCCGCGCCGAGGGACATGATGAAGACGCCGCTGGGCAGCGCCGCGACCAAGCCCGTCAGCGCGATCAGGACGCCGGGCAAAAACGATCCGACATTTTGCTCTTTCTGCGCCAGTTGACCGCCGGCGCCGGTCCCGGCGAGATAGGCGACCAGCACCGCGCCGTAGGTCAGCGCCAACTGATGAAAGTCGAGCGCGATATGTTGCGGCAGCAGGAGCGGGCTCAGCCACAGAGCGATTGCAGCGGCAAAGAACGGCGCAAGGCCGATCAGGCCAAGCTGGGTCGCTTCTTCCTTGCGCGGCAGGGCCATGGGTCAGCGCTCGCTTTTCAGCGTCGCCGTCAGTCCCGCGGCGCGCGGGCGAATGCCGGTCTTGGTCATGGACGCCTCCCACGTAAAGCCTAACCCAAAAGCGGCTATTTGCGAAACGCCAGGTGAGCCGCCCAGCCGCCGAGAAGGGAAAGGACGATGCACAGGACGCCGTAGGTCACCGGCTGCTGGTGGGCGAGATCGTAAATCCGCCGCTCGATCCCGACCTTGTTGACGACGAGCCGGGCGGAATCGTGTCCGAGCAATTCGCCGTGGCGATAAAGATAGACCGAGACTTCGTATTCGCCGACCGGCGTGGTGGCCGGCAGGTCGGCGTTAATCGCAAAAAGCGCGCCTTTCTTGAACGACACCCCGCCGACCTGATCGAGGTAAAGTCCCTTGTTCTCGACCTCCGTAATAAAGGCGTCCACGAACATCCGGCTATGGTCGGATTCTTCGCTGCTTTCGCCGGGGCTAACTGCGTTGAAGGCGAGAAAATCCGTTCCCAGATTATAGGCCGCCTGGTCCGGCAGCGGCGCAATGTCGGTGATCGGCCGCGTCGACGCGGTCAGATAAAGACCCGGCGCGCTGTCGACGAAATGGCGATCGCCCGGACGCCAGATGAAATTTCGTCGTTCGATGCGCCGCACCGCAAATCGCGTCGGCGGGCCTTGGATCACGGCGATGACATCGATTGTGTCGGCGGGATTATCGACGCCCGTGACCGCGCCGAACAAAGTCAGGCGCGCGCCGGCGAAATCGGCGTCGACTTCGACGAGATCGTCGGTGAGCGCGACGGCGATATCGGCGCCGTGGGCTTGCGTCAGCAGCGCTAAAGCGCCGAGGATCGAACAGAGCAGCCTCACGACACCGCCTCGACGATGAAGGGCGATGCCGGCGGCGTCACCAGTCCGAACAACAAACGCGCGCAAACCGCGAGAACGACCAAAGCCAACAGCGCGCGCAATTGTTCGCCCTTGAGCTTGAGCCCGGCGCGCACGCCAAGCTGGGCGCCGATGACGCCGCCGGCGAGCAGCAACAGCGCCAGCACCACATCGACCGTCTGATTGGCCGCCGCATGGAGCATCGTCGCGATGGCGGTGACGAAAATGATCTGAAACAGCGACGTGCCGATGACGACATTGGTCGGCATGTGCAGGAGATAGATCATCGCCGGCACCATGATGAATCCGCCGCCGACGCCCATAATGGCCGACAGGACGCCGACGAAAAACCCGAGAATGATCGGCGGGATCGGGCTGATGTAAAGCTGCGAGCGGCGGAACCGCATGGCGAAAGGCATCGCCGCCATCCATTCCGCGCTGCGGTGCTTGCGCCTCGCGCGCGGTCTTTCGGCCGGGCGAAACAAGGCGCGCATGGATTCAAGCAGCATCAGCCCGCCGATCAGGCCGAGAAACACGACATAGGCGATGGCGATAAAGGTTTCGATCTGACCGATGGCGCGGAAATACCGAAAGATGATAATGCCGATCACCGCGCCGACAGCGCCGCCGGCGACCAGAAAGCCGCCCATCTGGAAGTCGACGGTCTTGCGCTTGAGATGAGCAAGCACGCCGGAAACCGACGATGCGACGATCTGGGAGGCTTCGGTGCCGACCGCGACCGCCGGCGGAATGCCGTAAAAGATCAGGAGCGGGGTCATCAGAAAACCGCCGCCGACGCCGAACATGCCCGACAGAAAGCCGACCGCGCCGCCCATGAAGATCACCACGAGTGGATCCACGGGCATTTCCGCGATGGGCAGATATATCTGCATCTTACGGCCGGTAGGAAAGCATCAACCGGTTATAGAAGCGTCACAGCGCGCGCCGCAAGCAATGCGGGGCGCGCGCGGCCGGTCAAGGCGATGAATAGTGAATTCTAAAGCGCGCCGGCTTGCGCCAGTTCGTTCGCCGCCTGGTCAGCGGGCAGCGTTTCCCATTCGGCGATCGTCTCATCGAGACCTTGCCGCTCTTCGGCTGTCAGCAAGGCAGCGACGCCTTCGGCCAGGGGCGAGGCTTGTTCGTCGCCGTTCCTGGCCGCCAGCGAGTACCAGTAATAGGCCTTGCCGGCGTCCTGCACGGTCGACGCCCCGCCGTCGGCGCTGGGATGGAATATCGCGCCGAGATTATATTGCGAATCCACCAGACCGAGATTGCCGGCGCGTTCGAACCAGCCGATCGCCTCGTCCGTATCGGCGGGCCCGCCGTCGCCGCGGGCGGTCATGACGCCGATACGATGCATCGCAAGAATATTGCCGCCATTGGCGGCGCGCCGGAACCATACGCGCGCCTGGACGAGGTCCTGATCGACCCCCTGGCCGGTCTTATAAAACTCGCCGAGTTGCAACTGCGCCGGCGGATGGCCGAGGGCGGCGGCTTCCTCGAGCGTTTCGACCGCGGCCGTGATCGCGTCGTTGTCGCTGTCCGGCGCGCTTAGCGTCGCCATGGCGTCCATATAAAGCGTGCGCGGGTCGATGGCGGGCGCGCTGCTCTCAACAGCGGCGGCCTCGGCTTCGGGGGCGGCGGGTTCCGCCGCCGGCTCTACGGCCGTGACCGGCGACTGCGTTCCGCTGGGTGGAAAGACGATGTCTTTGACAAGATAAAACAGGGCGGCGATCGATAAGAATATGCCGACCGCCAGGGCGAGCGTCACCGGCCGGGCCGAAGCGGTCGCTTTAAGCGTTTCGAAGGCGGCCTTATCGCCTGGCTGCGGGACGTCTTTATCCGGTGCGGGCTTTTCCGTTGCGGGCTGTTCCGGGGCGGACGCGGCCGGCGTTTCCGCGTCCGACTTCTTGCCGATGAACGGAAGCTTGGCGCTCAACGCGGCCACCGCGGCGCTGATTTGCGACAGGCCGTCTTTCTTTTCTTCGGCGGGCTTTTCCTCGCCGGGCTGTTCCGCTTCCTCGCCTTTGTCCAAGAGGGCGTCTCTTGCGGCGCTGACCTTTTGCGGATCGGGCGCCGGCGACGCGCCGGCTTCAGCGATCTCGGCGGCGAGCCGCTTCTGGCGCGCCCGCGCGGCGAGAATGGCCTTCTGCTTTGGCGTCAGATGGCGGCGCAAGGCTTTCTTGTCTTCTAAGGAGCGTTGCTGGCCGGCTTCGAGGGCGTGGCGGCGCACGCTTTTTACCGAGGCCGCGGTTTTCTCGCTGTCGGCTGTATGGTCCGCGTCATCTTTCGCGGCCGGGGCGTCTTCTGCTTCGGCGGCAGGTTCTTCCTTGAAAGTCTCTATTTCGCTTGCCAAGGGCGGCGGTTCGACGGGCTCGGGGTCGTCGTCGAGATCGGCGAGAATGGCGTCGAGATCGTCTTCAACCGTGTCGGCGGCTTCCGGTTCTGGGGCATCGGCCTTCGGCGCGCCTTCGCCGAAGACCGCCTTGACCTCCGATAACAGGCGCTGGGCTTCGTTTTCCGGTTCCGGCGCGTCTTCGACGCTGACAGCCTCTTCGACGTCATCGGGTCCGGCGGCCTCTTCGGCGTCGCCGTCCAGTTCGAATTTAAAATCGTCGTCCTGGTTCTCGGCGGCGTTCGTCTGGTCTTCGAGCGCGGCGTCGATTTCGTCGGCGAAGGCGAAGGGGTCTTCATCCTCTTCGATCTCACCCGCATCCTCGTGGGCGTCGACGGCGTCGTCGTCTGCGGCGGCGGGTGGTTCCAGCGCCATGGGCGCTTCGGGCGCAGGCTCGGCGGGCGCGGGGTCTAAGGGCGCCTCTGGGGCGAAGGCTTCGATCTCGCTGGCGAGCGCGGCGCCTTCGGCTTCAACCGCGCCGTCATCATCCGGTTCTGAAACGGGTTCGCGCTCGGCGACGCTTGCCGGCTCGGCGCGGATAGCGTCGAACTGGGCGGCCATGTCGTCGAGGGAACGCTGCAACGCGCTCACCCGCTCGTCGGTTTGCTGGGTCGCGGCGGCGACAGCGGCGTCGATGTCGGCGCGATTGGGTTCGCTCGCTCCGCCTGCGGAAAGGTTTTCGCGCAACTCGGCGATCGTTTCGGAGACCTTTTGGATGCCTTCCGCGCTGCGCCGTTCGGCTGCGTCGATCTGGCCTGAGAGCTTGCCGATGGTGGTTTCAAGCGCGCGGATCTGGTCGCCGCCGCGTTTGATTTCGTCGCCGAGAACGCGCAGGCGATTGCCGGTGGTCTCCATGAACTCGGCGTCGGCTGAGCCTTGCGCCGACTCTTTGAGCTTGGCCGCTTCGCTGGCGATGCGTTCGGCGCGGGCAATGCGCGCTGAAAGACCGTCGATCGTATCTTTGAGGAAATTGACGTCCGACGCGCCGGCCTCCTCGTCGCCGATGGCGTCGATGCGCGCGGCGAGCTCTTGAAGCTGACGCTCGGAACCGTCGAGACGCTGCATCGAGGTTTTTTGCGCCGTGTTGAATTGCACCGCGACCTGGGCGACCGCCTTTTCCAGCGCCTTGAGGGCGTTGACCCGCTCGCGCTCGCCGCTGCCGCTTTGTTCAAGGCGCTCCAGGCGCGCGGCGAGGGCGCCGCTTGAGCCGTCTTCGGGCTTGACCCTTTCCAGGCGTTGGACGCGTTCGACGACGTCGCCGACCTTATGCGACATTTCCGCGACCGCGGAGGCATTCTCGGTCTGGCCGTCGGCGACCCGCTTGTGCAGATGATCGATGGCGGTGACGATGTCGCGCAATTTGAGGCCTTCGACCTCGCCGCCGGACATCTGGGCTTCGCCGGCTGAGTAGATCATCTGATTGAGCCACTCGCCCACGGTCATGCCTTCGCGCTTGGCGGCCTCCTTGGCCGTTTCCCGCGCATCGCGCTCAATGCCTTTGACGCTCCATGGGGCGCTCGACTTCATGGCTGTCACCATCCTTCGGCGGGGCGGATTTCCCCGAATATCTGTCCGCAATGCCGGCGGCGTCGCGCACACGCAACTCTTGACCGTTAAGCTGCTTCGCGCGGCCCGCAAAGGCCTTCTTGGCGCGCGTCTACACGGAAAAACCTGCGCCCCTCGTGCGGACTTAAGGCCGATTCGCCGCGCAATGCGCTCGGTTTGGCCGCTGCATTCGGCGCTTTTGATTCGCCGGCCCCTTGATTACATATAAAGCCGTCCGGTCCGCCGCGAATAAGGGAGAATATTCATGACAGTCTATAACGCGCCGCTCAAAGACATGCAGTTCGTTCTCAACAACGTCCTGCAGCTATCCAAATACTCAAATCTGCCCGGTTTCGCGGACGCAAGCGAAGACATGGTCGAGGCGATTCTCGACGAAGGCGGAAAGCTCGCCGCCAACGTGCTCCACCCCCTGAACCAGTCCGGCGACAAGGAAGGCTGCACCCGTCACGAGGACGGCTCGGTGACGACGCCGAAGGGCTTTAAGGAAGCCTACGAGACCTATTGCGAAGGCGGCTGGCTGGGCATCAGCGCGGACCCGGAATATGGCGGCCAGGGCCTGCCCCATGTTCTCGGCATCGCCGTCAACGAAATGGTGTCGGCCGCGAACCTGGCGTTCGGCATGTATCCCGGCCTCGGCATCGGCGCGGCGGATGCGATCCGCGCGCATGGCACGGACGAGCAAAAGCAAGAATATCTGCCGAATATGATCGCCGGCAAATGGGGCGGCACCATGAATCTGACCGAGGCGCACAGCGGCACCGATCTCGGTCTTCTACGCACCAAGGCGGTCAAGCAGGATGACGGAAGCTACAAGATTACCGGCGAGAAAATATTCATCTCCGCCGGCGAGCACGATCTGACCGAAAACATCATCCATCTGGTGCTCGCGCGCATCGAAGGCGCGCCTGAAGGCGTCAAGGGCATTTCGCTGTTCATCGTGCCGAAATTTTTTGTGAACGAGGATGGTTCGGTCGGCGGGGCCAACGGCGTCAGCTGCGGCTCCATCGAAGAGAAGATGGGCATTCACGGCAATTCGACCTGCGTGATGAATTTCGACGATTCGACCGGCTGGCTGCTCGGCCAGGAGAACAAGGGCCTCAAGGCCATGTTCACCATGATGAACGAAGCCCGTCTCGGCGTCGCGCTGCAGGGCGTGGCGCAATCGGAAGTGTCATATCAGAACGGCGCGGACTATGCGCGCGAACGCCTGCAGGGCCGCGCGCTGACCGGCCCGGCCGAACCCGACAAGCCCGCCGATCCCATCATCGTGCATCCGGATGTGCGCCGTATGCTGATGGATCAGCGCGCCTTCACCGAAGGGGCGCGGGCGTGGATGTACTGGACCGCGCTTTACGGCGATCTCGTCCACAAGGCCGAGGACGATGAAACGCGCCAAAAGGCCGACGACTATATGGGCCTGATGACGCCGGTCCTGAAATGCTATCTCACCGAAAAGGGCTACTGGCATGCGACCAACGCCCAGCAGGTGCTCGGCGGGCACGGCTATATCGCCGAATGGGGCATGGAGCAGTTCGTCCGCGACGCCCGCATCGCCATGATCTACGAAGGCGCCAACGGCATTCAGGCGCTCGATCTTGTCGGCCGCAAGCTGATGAAGGACGGCGGGCGCGCCTGGCAGACTTATTTCGCCGAGATCGACCAGTTCATTGAGGACAATCAAGGCGATGAGAACTTAAAGCCGTTTCTCGACGGGCTGGCGGCCGCGAAAGCGCGCACCCTTGAAGGAACCCAGTGGCTTGGCGCCAACGCCATGCAAAATTTCAACAACGCCGGCGCGGGCTCCATGGACTATCTTCATCTGTTCGCGCTGACCTGTCTTGCTTACGCCTGGGCGCAGATGGCGAAAGCGGCGCTGGAAAATCCCGACGACGACTTCTGCAAGCACAAGCTGATTACGGGTCGTTATTTCCTCGAGCGCCTGCTGCCTGACAGCGCCGCGCATCTTGAAAAGATCAAGGCCGGGGCGGGCGCGATGATGGAACTGCCGGCGGAAGCGTTTTAGTCAGGCTTTGATCGGGATGGTTGCCGGATCGAGGGTCTTGAGCCGGCATTCCCAGATCGTGATCACCCGCCAGCCCAAACGGCGCAGCGCGGCGGCGTTTTTCTTGTCGCGCGCCTTGTTGCGGGCGATTTTCTCGGTCCAGTAGGCGCGGTTGGTCTTGGGTACGCGCTTGCCGCGCTTGCAGCCATGGCCGTGCCAGAAACAGCCATGCACGAAGATCACCGCGCGATGTTTGGGAAAGACGAGATCGGGCTTGCCCGGCAGGTCTTTGACGTTGAGGCGGTAGCGATAGCCCAGACGGTGCAATGCTTTCCTGAGGGCGATTTCCGGCTTTGTGTTCTCGCCCTTGACCGCGCGCATGATTTCGGAGCGCTTTTGCGGCGAAAAAACGTCGGTGCGTTTGCGGGTCACGCTGCGGCGGCTTTGCGTTTGCCGGCAAGCGCCGGTTCGAGAATGTTCTCGCCGATCCAGCGGGCGACCGGAACGCAAACGCCGTCGCCGCACAGTTTAAGGGCGGCGTTTGCGCGCGCCGGGAGCGCATAATCGTCCGGCAGACCCATCAGTCTTGCGGCTTCGCGCGGCGTCATCAGCCGTGTACGGATTTTTCCCCTGTCGACGGCGACGACGATCTGGCGCGAAGAGCCGCCCGCTGGCGTTCTCAGACATCCCGCGAGCCCGTCGAAACGCGCCTCGAAACGCTGCACGGGTTTTCCGTTCTCGGTGCGCGTGCGGCGAAATCCGGCGCCGGCGCGCCGGGCGCCGTTCTTGACGATCGCGTCAAGGCGCGCGCGCTGGGTCTTGCTCATCATCGCGATCAGCCGCCGCGTTTCGGCGCGCCCATGCCATGTCTCTTCATCCCAATCGATGACGTCGCTCAGGCGGGCGTTGCGCTGCAGGCGCGGCGTCGGTGCGGCGCCGATCCAGTTTGCGCGCGCCGCGCCGGATAAACGCTTAACGGCGCCCGCAAGCATCGGTTGGCATGGCGCATCCGTGTTCGTCGGCGGCGCCATCGCCGGACCGAAGCCGAAAATAAACAGCCGCGGCCGCGACTGGGGCGTGAACGATTGCGCATCGATAATGCTTGCGGAAAGCCGATAGCCGGTTTGCGCAATCGTTTCCGCCAGGCGAACGAAATCTTCGCCGCCGTTGGAGGTCAAAAGCCCCGCAACGTTTTCAATCACGATGAGATGCGGCGCGCGCCCGGCGCCGGCGAGCGCCTCGATCAAGCGCCAAAACGCAAAGAAGGTCCCGCTGCGCCGTGCGCCGATCCCGCCGCGCGCGCCGGCAAGGGAAAGGTCCTGACAGGGAAAGGACGCCCAGGCGAGATCGGCCCGCGCCGCCGGCAGGTCGGCGGGGGTCAGCGCCGCGATATCGCCTTCAAGCAACTCGCCGGCGCCGAAATTATCGCGATAGGCGGCGCATTTTTGCCCGTCGAAATCGTTGGCGAAGGCGCAGCGCCATCGCTCGCCCAGGCCGATTCGCGCCATGCCGCCGCCGGCGAAGAATTCCAGGAATGTATAAGGCGCGTGCGCGCTGTGTGATGTTATACCCCCGACCGGATCGGGGGCTCGCCTCGTTTTCGCCGCATTTGTCCGCATACGCACGGTCGCCGCCTTATTCCCGACACATTCGTCGCGTTTTCGCCTTATTTCAAGGCGTTTTCTCGAAATATTGATCGGCGACTCATTGACCGAAATTTAACCTTGGCGCAAATTAACCGCGGGCGCAGGGGGCGTCGACTTCTAGGAGAAGCGAATGCCCTTGAGGGAGATAAGAAACACGGCCGTCGCCGCAACGGCGGCTTTCGCCGCGCTTGCGATTGCGGCGCCGGCCTTCGCATCGACCGACCCGGCGGCGGCGCAGGCATCGGGGCCGACATCGGCGCCAAGCGCTGGGGATGCGCAATCATTTCAAATCGCCATGCTGGACGAGGGGGACGACCGCGGCCGCGAGAGCGATCGCGGCGAAGCGCGCCGGGCCCGCGGCGACAGCGGCGAACGGCGCTCGTCCAGAGCGTCATCAGGCCGCGCGCGCAGTCAAAGCAGCGCCCCGCCGCGCCGCAGTCAGCGCAGCGCTCCGCCGCCAACCCGTGAAGATTACACCGCCGCGCCCCATCGCGATCATCGGCGCGACGCGCGTCCGGCGCCGCGCTCCAGGTCGAGCGCCCCGCCGCCGCGCCGGGCTGCGCCCGCCCGGCAAGCTGCTGAAAGCCGTGGCGGACAACACCGCTCATCTTCACGCCCCAGAAGCGACGGCCGGCGCGATTCACATCGTTCGTCGGGCCGCGGCGATTACCGTCGCGACGCCTATCGCGACGGCAGGCGAGATCAGCGCCGCGCTGACCGGCGCCATGATTCGAGGCGCGACGCCTATCGCGACGGCAGGCGGGATCAACGCCACGCTGACCGGCGCCATGATTCAAGGCGCGATGCTTATCGCGACGGCAGACGAGATCAGCGCCACGCCGATCGGCGTTATGATTCAAGACGAGACGCCTATCGCGACGGCAGGCGAGATCAGCGCCGCGCCGACCGGCGCTATGATTCAAGACGAGACGCTTATCGCGACGGACGGCGGGATCAACGTCGCGCATACCGGCATTATGATTCAAGACGAGACGCCTATTACCAGGGCCGTAGGGATCAATGGCGTCATGACCGGCGGTATTATCGTGCGGATCGCCACCGCCGCTCCGGGTATGGCCCCCGCCGGAAACATGGCTACTGGTCGCCAAGTTACGGCTACTTTGTTTATCACCGAGGGTATGATCCGCTGGGCTGGTTGTTCATCAACTGGGGCTGGGATCTTTATTCCCGCGCTTATATCGGCGATTGCTATCCGGTTTCCCAAACGTTCATTCGACGCGGCCGTCGATATGAAGAAGTGGCGCTTCTGTGCTACGACTATTGGGGTTTCGGCTATATCAAGCCGGGCAGCCGGCGGGTTTATCGCACCTGGTAGGCCCATGGTAGGCCAAGGCCGGCCAACACGCAAAACGGGCGCTTCATCGGCGCCCGTTTTCCTATGGCGCGGCGATGCGGCGCGGATTGACCCAATGCGCCGACTCTGACGACAGTGCCGCCTTTTAACGTCAACGGGGAAGCGCCGCCGGGTCCATGATTGTCAAAAAGCGCTTCATTGCGCCTCTCGCCTTTGCATGGACGTTCGCTGCCGCGGCAATGGCGGCCGTTGCGTTTTCCACAGGGTCGGACGCAACGCCGGCGATCATGCTGGAAGACGTTCAGATCGGCGAGCGCGGCGTGCAAACGCGCATCGCCTTCATTTGCAGCGCCCCTTGCACGCTTGAAAAGCGCGCCGACGGCTATCTGCTTAGTTCGGTTGAGGCGGCGTTCGACTTCGATCTCGGCGCCCGCAGCGACAGGGTCTCGCGGGTCAGCGCCGAAAGCCGCGACGGCGGCGCGTTGATCAGCGTTACGGCCCGCACGGCGGTTGATCGTTCGAGCGTGAAAAGCTGCACGGTCGGCGGTCGGCCCGCCGCGTGCCTCGACATTTTCTTTTCCGAGGGCGCTACCGCTGAGAAAACGCAAACCGCGCGCGCCGTCGCCAAGCCGTCGATTCGCGAAGCCGCAGCCGAACAGCCGCAACGCGCTCCAGCAACCGTCCCAGCAGCCGTCGCAAAACCCGCCGGCCTACGTGAAGCGGCGCCGGATCGGCTGAGTGCGTTCGCCCGGCTCGCCCCGCCGGAACGATTGGCCCCGCCGTCGGCCGTCCTGGCGAAGGTTCAGCCGATTGAGCAGAACATTGAAGTGCGCAAGCCTTTGATGCGCGCCGATACGCCGCTGGCCGCGCCGGTCCGCGCCGATTTCGCCGCCCGGGTGCGCGCCATTCTTCACAAGGAAATTTCCCCGCCATTCTGTAACAACGCTGAAGCGACGCTGCAGGCGGACGCCTGGGCGCTCGGCGCCATGGTCGATGTGGGTCTGTGCGCGGCGGCGCGCGGCGACCTCGCCGAAGCAGATACGCTCCTTGCGCGGTTGCTCGAGTTTACGCCGGACAATTACGAAGCGCTGGTCGGGCGCGCGATCATTGCGGAGCAGGTCAACGAAAAAGGCGTCGCGCGCAAATATTATCAGGACGCGCTGAACGCCCTGCCGCCGATCGAGGAATCCAACCGCATCGTCAGCGCCATGGCGTCGCTGCAATAGCGCCCGTCAGGTCACCGTCTTGCGCACGGAATATTCCGGCTTTTTCCATTCCTGCGTCGCCAGAATATTTTCCAGCACATCCGCGGCGTCCCACACATCCGCATAGTGCAAGATGAGCGGCGAAAAGCCGAAGCGCATGAGATCGGGCGCGCGAAAATCGCCGATGACGCCGCGGGCGATCATCGCCTGCACCGCCGCATAACCATGCTCGAAGCGCAATGAAACATGACCGCCGCGGCGCGCGCCCGGTTGCGGCGAAATGCTGCCAAGGCCCATGGCGGCCGCGCGCGTCAGGAAAAGATCGCCCAGCGTGCGCGCTTTTTCTTCGACCACGGCCATGTCGACAGTTTCGAACAGGTCGAGCGCCGCATCGAGCGCGCTTAAGGAAAGGATCGGCGGCGTGCCGCAGGCGAAACGCTGGGCGCCGGGCGCGGGGGCGTAAGCGTCAGCGAATTCGAACGGCGCCGCATGTCCCATCCAGCCGGCGAGCGGCTGACGCAGGTTCTGCGCCATGTCGCGCGCCACATAGATAAAGGCGGGCGCGCCCGGCCCGCCATTGAGGAATTTATAACCGCAGCCCACGGCGTACTGCGCGCCGGTTGATTGAAGGTCGAGATCGATAAGGCCCGCCGCGTGGCTCAGATCCCAGATGATGGAGACGCCCGTTTGCGCTGCGGCGCGCTCCCAGGCGGCTATGTCGGCGACCGCGGCGGATTTATAGCACACGGCGCTTTTAATCAGGACGCTGATCTCCGGGTGAAGCCCTGCCGCGCCGGCTTGCGGATCGAGGCGCGTGATCGGCGCGCCGGCAAAGGCGGCAAGGCCCTGGAAGATATATCCGTCGGTGGGGAATTCCCCTGCTTCATAAGCCAGCGCGCCGGGCTTTTTTGCCAACAGCGCGGCGGCGAGCTTGAAAATATTCGCCGAAGTTGAGTCGCAAACGATGACGTCGTCCGCATCGGCGCCGATGATCCTGGCGATTTTCGCACCGCAGGTCTTTGGCAGGTCGATCCAGCCGGCCTCGTTCCATGATGTGATGAGGCCGCGGCGCCATTCCTCCTCCGCCGTGCGCCGCAGGCGGGCAAGCGCTGCTTTTGGCGGCGGGCCCAGGGAATTGCCGTCGAGATAGATGACGCCCTCGGGCAGGTCGAAATGATCCTTGAATGCCCGAAGGGGATCGGCGCCGTCGCGCGCTTCGGCGTCCCGGCGAGATTTTGGGTGCGTGTCGGCGTTCGTCATGGGCGGATGCTAGGGCGACAGGGCGCGCGCATCCAGCGGTTCGCCATCAAAATGCGCTCAATTGCCCAAGTTGAAGCGCCCGCTTGCGCCATCATATAATATAGGACGCAACAATCAGGCGAGCGCCTTGCAAAACGAAAAGGAAAACGGGTTCGAGGCGGAGCGCCGGGCGATGCTTAAGACCGTCGCGGCGCATGCGCGCGATTGCGGCCGCGCGACCGGCCGGCCGGCGCTTTCGGACCGGGTGATGCAGGCGATGGCGAACGCGCCGCGCCATCGCTTCATGCCGGCGGATTTGCAGCCCTACGCCTATCGCGACATGCCGCTGCCCATCGGTTCGGACAAGACAATATCCCAGCCGTTCATGGTGGCGCTGGCGACCGACCTTCTCGATATCGCCCCCGACGATAAGATCTTAGAAGTCGGCGCGGGGCTGGGCTATCAGGCCGCGGTGCTCGCTGAACTCAGCGACCATGTCTTTGCCGTGGAGATTTTGTCCGAGCTCGGCGAGGAGGCCGAACGCCGCCTCGCCGAGGCGGGATACGGTAAGGTTCGCATACGGATTGGCGACGGGTCGCGCGGCTGGCCCGAAGAGGCGCCATTCGACAAGATCCTCGTTTCCGCCGGCGCGAAAAAAATTCCCGCCGCGCTGATCGATCAGCTAAAGGCCGGGGGGCGCATGGTCATTCCAGCGGGCGAGGAGGATACGCAAATGCTTCGCTTGGTGGAAAAAGACCAGGACGGCGAATTAACCGACCATGCGCTCATTCCCGTGCGCTATTCGCCGCTGACGCTGTCGCATTAGGGCGCCGCCGCGCTAGCTCTTCATAAAGTGCGCCGGCGGCGTCCAGGTTCCGGGGTAATGGCGGTTCGCCCAGCGGCAGATCGCCTGCATGACTGGCAGAAGGTCGCGGCCCTTTTTGGTGAGCTTGTATTCGTATCGTTTCGGCCGGTCCTGATAGGGCGCGCGCGTCGCAAGACCGGCGGCCTCGATCAGCGCCAGACGATCGGTGAGCACGTTGGTGGCGATGCGCTCCGGAGAATCGAGAAATTCCGAAAACCGTTTCTTGCCGTTGACCATGTCGCGCAGGATGATGAGGGTCCAGCGATCGCCCAGAATGTCGAGCGCGGTGGCGATGGGGCAGGGCGAGCGTGACTGACTGTCGGCTGTTCGTGGCATGGCTCGTGGCGGCCCGCGTTTATGGCGTTAAGGCGCTGCTTGTCGGCGTGTTTGCCGCGGCGGCCAAGCGGGGCCCCGTTTCGGGACCCGTCTTACCCGCCGCGCGAGATCCTGATTCGGTTGTCGCGCACGACCCCGCGTCCGGACCTGCCGCGTGCGGTCTCTCATTCGGTCGCCGCGCGCAATCCCTGATCCCGCTCCTGCGTATCGATCCCTGAGTAGACCGCCGCGCCGCAGCCCTCCGTAACAAGCCCAAGCGCGCCATATCATATAATATGTTATATACTTGTTACTTGCAAGTTAACAGTTATGTTGGTAAGGAGCCTGCGTTTTGTTTGCGACTGTCGAAAGGGGAGCGGGGACAAGTCTCAACCGCAAAACCCGCCGCCGGTCGCGGTAAAGCGCCATGATCCATCCAGCGCGGAGAGAGAAAATGACTGACCAGATCAAAATCTACGGCAATCCGATGTCGCAAAATGTCCGCAAGCCGCTCGCCGTCGCCTGTGAGCTCGGCATTCCCGTCGAGTCGATTTCCTGCATGCCCGGCGATGAAACGATCATGGCGATCGTTCCGTCCGGCCGCATTCCGGCGATGGAAGAAGACGGCGTCAGGATTTGCGAATCGAACGCCATCTCCATCCATCTTGCGGAAAAGAAAAAATCCGATCTTTATCCGGACGACCCTGCGGCGCGCATGAAAATCCATCAGTGGATGTTCTGGGACGTCGCCCATTGGACGCCGGCCTATCAGCCCATTCAGTTCGAGCGGCTGGTCAAAAGGCTGCTGGACATGGGCGCGCCGGACGAATCGGTGGTCGAAGCGACGCTGGAATTGTTTCACCGCGAGGCGGCGCTGGTCGACGGCGCGCTTGAAGGCCGTAACTGGCTGGTCGGCGACGGCCCGACGCTTGCCGACTTCAGCGTCGGTTCCGGTCTGACCTACGCTGAACCGATCGGCCTGCCGCTCACGGACTATCCCAATATGCGCGCCTGGAACGACCGGCTGAACGGCCTTGACGCCTGGAAAAAGACGGCGCCGCAATTGTGAGCGCCCGCCGCCGTTAAAACGCGCGGCGCCTGGTCATCATCAGCCGAATGAATACCCGGCCAAGCCATTGGGGTTTACGCTGGCGGCGCTAGCGCGGATGATAGTGATACGGACACAACACTGCTGCCAAAAACGACAAAACTCAAACAGGGCGCTGCGTGAAGCCGCCAAAACCTACAGAACTTCCACCACGACAACGTTCGGTGCAATCTTCGTAAATAATGTAGCAGATCCAACCGCCCCAGCCTACATCAAGCGGATCCCAACAATTTAAATAGTCGTCAAAACATTCCCCATGGCAAGATGGGAAATCTTGTCCGCCTCTATTTTGTTGAGGCGCTGCTGCTGCTTGTGCTGCAGCGTGTCCGTTGCATCCGCATTGTGGTCGGTTCGCCAGCGCACTTAAACGTGCGGCACTAATTTTTGCAGAACCAAGCGGTTTGATTTCAAGTTCGGCATCGCTCGTGAAATACACCGTGCAGGTATGTGAATCGGTTGCCTGCGGCGTGATGGATATAACATCGCTTTTCCGAGCGATAACACAAAAGCTGCTACGTCGATGAGACATAAAAGTATATGTGTCATTATCGTCAGCAGCAATTATGCCAGTAAATTCAACAGACCGCTTGTTCTGAACAGCGGCTCGCTTTGCGATAGGATCAACCGGAACATTTAAATGATATGCCATATTCATCTCCCCATATGAAGTATTATGATAATATCAGCAAAATGGGGCAGCTTCAAATTCAGAATATATGTAAGCGTTTTTAAACCGTGCCTTAAATTTCTTCTGGCCTGATATTCCAGGGCAATAATTTATCGGGCTTGGTCATTTTAGCTTCTGTGATTTTTTCGATGGCAGGGGCGTGCCAGCTTTGCGGATTTACGCCATTGAGTTTGGTGGTTTGCAACAGGGTGTAGATGATTGCAGCGCGGTCGCTTTCAATGCGACTTTGTTCACTCATCGGTCATCTCCAACGATCGTTGACAGCTGGTCTTTAAAGCCGGTCCAGGCGGCGCGCATCCGGGCGAGCGCGCGCCGGCCGTCGGCGGTCAGGGCGTAAACCTTTTGTCCGCGGCCGCCGGTTTTGGGCGTGCGCCATTGGCCGGCGATCCGGCCCTCGCGTTCAAGGCGGTTGAGCAGCGGATAAACCGACCCCTCTGACAGGCCGATCTCCGGCGCTTCGGCGAGCGCGTCGAGCAGGCCGATCCCCGAGCGTTCGCCCCGCGTCAGGAGCGCGAGCACGGCAAGTTCCGCGGTTCCCTTGCGCAGTTGCGATTTCCAGGCTTCAAGGTCCATCTGCACCTTGTATAGCAATGCAAGTCATATTGCAATACAATATTTTGATATCGGGCATTTTCTGGGGGCGGGCCATGGCGGTCGGCAGCCGGGGCAGGTCGGCATCCAGGCCATGCGGATCGGCATAGGGGGGACTGTTTCCCGGCCATTCGGGTCGGCGTCCGGCGCCTGGAGCGGCGGCGTCCTGGCATACGGGTCGGCACAAAGGGCCATGGGATAAGGGGCTGTTTTCTCGTTGGCCGGCCCCCCGAGCGTTCCTTTCGTTCGAGAAGGGCAAGCACGGACCAAGCCGCGGTTGCGTTGCGGGGCTAGAGTCTTTCGCGTTCCTTCGGAATCGCGATGCGACTCTAGCCCTTTGTTTTGTCGCGCTTCTTTTGCGCATAACCGCACACACTTATCCGCGAAGCGCTCTAGGATTTCCAGGCATTGATCTGCAAAGATAACATGCATTGCAATACAAATTATATTGCAATGCAACTTTTGGATTGGGACTGTTAGGGGCTGCTGGCGATGGGGTCGGCGTCCGGGTCGTGCGGATCGATATTCCGGCGGGCTATCCGGGGCGGTTCCGGGCCATGCAGGCCGGCGTAAGGGTCATATTACGGGCCGGTTTCAGGTCATGCGGATCGGCATAAGGGACCGTTTTCTCCAGGGTCGCCCCGGCGTTTGCTCGCAGGTCACTCAGGCCGGCGCCTTCGGGCCGACCGCTTCCAAAGCGCATTTCGTTTTTGCGAAAATTCCCCTAGCGTCCCGCCCGCCATGACCGATCTTGAGAAAAAACAGTCCTTCCAGGGCCTCATCCTGACGTTGCAGCAATACTGGGCCGATCAGGGCTGCGTCATCCTGCAGCCCTATGACAAGGAAATGGGCGCGGGCACGTTTCATCCCGCCACGACCTTGCGCTCGCTCGGGCCCCGGCCATGGAAGGCGGCTTACGTTCAGCCCTGCCGGCGGCCGACCGACGGGCGCTACGGCGCCAATCCCAACCGCTTCCAGCACTATTATCAGTTTCAGGTCGTGTTGAAGCCTTCGCCGGACGATATTCAGGATCTTTATCTCGGCTCGCTCGACGCCATCGGCGTTGATCGTTCCGTACACGACATACGTTTTGTGGAGGACGACTGGGAAAGCCCGACGCTGGGCGCCTGGGGTCTCGGCTGGGAGGTCTGGTGCGACGGCATGGAAGTGACCCAGTTCACTTACTTTCAGCAGGTCGGCGGCTTCGACTGCAAGCCGGTGACCGGCGAGCTGACCTATGGCCTTGAACGTCTCGCCATGTATGTGCAGGGCGTCGACAATGGCTTCGATCTCGACTTCAACGGCGAGGGCGTGACCTATGGCGACGTCTTTCACCAGCAGGAGGTGGAATTTTCCGCCTATAATTTCGAACTGGCCGATGTCGATGTTCTGTTCGATCAGTTCAGGGAGGCCGAAGCGGCCTGTCGTGCGATCATCGACGCGGGCGAAGCGGCGGGAAAATCCTACGCATTGCCCGCTTACGACAAATGCATCGAGGCGAGCCATCTGTTCAACCTGCTCGATGCGCGCGGGGTGATTTCCGCGACCGAGCGGCAATCCTATATCCTGCGCGTCAGAACGCTCGCCAAGGCCTGCTGCGAGGCGTGGCTAGCGAGCCCCCAGGGCCGCAGCGAAGGCGCCGGGGTCGTCGACTATGCGGAGGCGTGAATGGGAAAGGTTTCTTTGCCGCTTGAAGGCGGATGCCAGTGCGGGTCGCTGCGCTATAGCTTAAGCGCGCCGCCCTTGATGATCTATTGTTGTCACTGCGCGAATTGCCAGAAGATCGCCGGCAGCGCCTTCGTCGTTTCAGCAACGGTGATCGAAACGGCTTTTGCGTTTATCAAAGGCGCGCCGGCCAAGACCGAATGGACGTCCGACGCCGGCAATGAGCGCTATGGTTGGTTCTGCCCCGATTGCGGCTGTCGCATCGCGCACGGTCAAACGCCGTCGATCAATATCCTGAGTCTGCGCGCGGGGACCTTTGACGATACAAGCTGGGTCGAGCCTGTGGGCCATATCTGGACAAAAAGCGCGCAAGACTGGTTTCGCTTCGACGAGGCGTTGCTGACCTGCGAGGGCCAACCGACCGACTACGGTCCGTATATCAAAACATATGCGGCGCAGGAGCGGTTTTGAGAAATTTCGAAGCTGGTGCACAATCCCTTGATTTTAGAAAGGCGAGGTCTTTATGGATTGGGCTGTCTATCTTTCCGGAGAAATCCATACCGACTGGCGCGAGGAAATCGCCGCGGGCGTCAAGGCCGCGGACCTTTCGGTGCGGCTTTATGCGCCGGTGACGCAACACGAAGCTTCGGACGATTGCGGCGTTGCGATCCTCGGGGCTGAAGACAACAAATTCTGGCACGATCACAAGGGCGCGAAAATCAACGCCATCCGCACCGGAACGCTGATCCGCCGCGCGGACATCGTCGTCGTGCGCTTCGGCGAAAAATATAAGCAGTGGAACGCCGCCTTCGACGCCGGGATCGCCGCCGCGCTCGGCAAGCCGCTTATCGTCATGCATGAGGACGCCCACGCCCATGCGCTGAAAGAAATCGACGCCGTCGCGCTCGCCGTCGTCAAAACGCCGGCGCAAGTCGTCGATATTTTGAAATATGTAACGAAAGGCGCGCTTGCGGGCTATACGGATTAACCGCCGACATGGGCCGGCGAAAACAATCCAAGAAACGAAAACCCTGGCGCGCGCTCGGGCCGTTCGGCCGCATCGGCGCCATTTTGCGCATGACTGTTCGCGCCGTCATAGTGGTTTTTATCGCCTCAATCGTTTGGGCCGGCGCCTACCGCTTCGCCGAACCGCCGGGCACGTTGCTCATGGTTGAGCGCGATCTCGCGGGCGAAGACATTGTTTATCGATGGACGCCGTTTGAAGAAATGTCGCCTCATCTTGTCGCTGCGGTCATCGCCGCCGAGGACACGCGCTTTTGTCTGCATTACGGCATCGATTTCGACGCGATCGATAAGGCGATTGAAGAGGCCCAGAACGGCGGGCGCCGGCGCGGCGGGTCGACGATTTCGCAACAAACCGCCAAGAACGCGTTTTTGTGGAATCGCGGCGGCTGGCTGCGCAAGGGCGCGGAAGCCTGGATGACATTGCTCATCGAAACCTTGTGGCCCAAGCGGCGGATCATGGAAGTCTATCTTAACATCGCTGAATGGGGCGACGGCCTCTTCGGCGCCGAAGCGGTCGCGCAGGCGCGCTTCGGCAAAAGCGCCAAACATCTCAATGCGCAAGAAGCCGCGCTGCTCGCCTCGGTCTTGCCGAATCCGAACAAATGGCGCGTCGATCCGCCGGGGCCCTATGTGCGCGGGCGCGTTCGGACGGTTCGCGGCCGCATGGTGCAGGTGCAGCGCGACGGGCTTGATCGATGTCTGTTGCAGGCGCGCTGATTATTCGCTCGATCGGAGAAAACGCCGTCCGCAAGTCGCTTGACGAAATATCATCCTTGCTTTCATATGCCCGCGTCTGCCGGACGCGTTCAACTGGGGTAAGGAGGGGTGAATGTTTCTTTTTCGGTTCAAGACGTTTATCGCGCCGATTTTCATTCGGATTATTTATTACATCGGTCTTGTGGCCATCGTCGTCGGGGGCATCGGCGGCGTGATCTATCAATCGAGCACGGTCTATTTCGAACCGGCGATGCTGATTGCAGCGCCGTTCGCGATTATCTTCGCTGTATTCTTATGGCGGTTCATGACCGAGGCCTGGCTGGTGATTTTTGAAATCAACGACCGGCTGGGCAAACTCGTCGACAGAGGCTGACGCCGGCGGTTTCTCGCCAACGCTTGTTTTTTCGCGTAAGACAAAAGGCGCGGTGGCGCGGCTGCCGCGCCGGCGCGCGCTTGCGCCTTGGTCAAGACCCTTGATCGGGGAGGATAAGAAATGAGCGTTATGGTGATCGCCTGTTACCGGCCCAAGCCCGGCAAGGACGCCGCGCTTGTCGACCTCATGAAGACCCATCTGCCGATCCTGCGCGGAGAAGGCCTGGTCGGCGACGGGCCGTCCCTATGCGGCCGCGCGAAAGACGGAACGATCATCGAAGTCTTTTGCTGGAAGTCGCGCGAAGCGATCGACGCCGCCCATGAAAATCCCGCGGTGCAGGCCATGTGGGACAAATATGCGCAAGTTTGCGATTACGCGCCGATCGGCGATGTCGAAGGCGCCGGGGATTTGTTTTCGTCGCTGGAACCCGTCGATTTGAATTGAAGGAGAGACCATGGCTGAGCCTGTCATTGCGCAGAAATCGCCGCTGCCTGTGGAGGTCGAAGCGGGCAAAACCTATTTCTGGTGCGCTTGCGGGCGTTCGGCGAGCCAGCCCTTTTGCGACGGTTCGCATAATGAGACGGATATCGTTCCGCTCAAATGGACGGCGCAGGAGACAAAGCGCGTATTCTTTTGTTGCTGCAAGCAGACGGCGAACCAGCCGCTGTGCGACGGCGCGCATAATGCGTTGTGAGCGCGCATGACTGAAACGACCAGCCAGCGGCACACCGACATTCTTAATGGCTACAAGGCCGGCGGTTCGCGCTTTCACCTTTGGGCGGAAGAAAATCTCGGCGACTTGAAGCTTAAATCCTGGGAGTGGGGCTTGATCGAGATGCGCTGGGAAATCGACGATCGTTTCGTCATGCCCGACGGCGTCATGTTCGGCGGTCATATCGCCTCGGTCGCCGATCATGTGGCGGGCCTGGCCGCCATGACCGTGCTCGCGGCCAATGAGGAGCGCTTCCGCACCTCGCAGCTCAAGATCAACTACTTCCGCCCGCTGACGCAGCCTTTCGCGACCATCGAAGGGCGCGTCGTCAATGCGTCGAAGACCCTCATCCATGTGGAGGCGGACATTTATAACGCCGAGGACAAACTCGCCGTGCGCGTCAATGCAGTTCAGGTCCGCCGCATGACGGGATAAGGCCCGTCCCGGGCCGCTATTGCGCGCCCTTAAGACCCCCCCTAGAACCCGGCCCCATGCCCGAGCTTTTGCTTGAACTTTTCTCCGAGGAAATCCCCGCGCGCATGCAGGCCCGGGCCGCGGCCGATCTCGAACGCGCGGTGGGCAAGGCGCTCGTTGACGCCGGCTTTGCGCCCGAAGGGGTCAAGGCTTTCGCCACCCCGCGCCGTCTCGCCCTCCTGGCGACGGGGCTGCCCGCGCGCCAGCCCGACCGGCGCGAGGAAAAGAAGGGCCCCCGCGTCGGCGCGCCGGAAAAGGCTGTCGCCGGCTTTTTGAAATCGGCGGGGCTGACCTCGCTCGACCAGTGCGAACAGCGCGAGGACAAGAAAGGCGCCTTTTACGTTGCAGTGATCGACCGGAAGGGCCGCGAGACCGCCGACGTGATTGCCAAATTCGTTCCGGAAATTATTCGCGGCTTTTCCTGGCCGAAATCCATGCGCTGGGGCGATAGGGATTTGCGCTGGGTGCGCCCGCTCCATTCGGTGCTCTGCGCCTTTAACGGCGAGATCGTATCCTTTGAAGTCGACGGCATTGCGTCGGGCGATCATACCCAGGGCCACCGCTTCATGGCGCCCGAACCCATCCAGACCCGCAGTTTCGAAGACTACGCCGTCAAGTTGCGCGCGGCGAAGGTCGTGCTCGACAGCGAAGAACGCAAGGAGATCATCGCCGGCGACGCGGCGACCTTGTGCAAGGCCCAGGGGCTTGCGCTTGTGGAGGACCCGGCGCTGTTGAGCGAAGTCGCCGGGCTCGCCGAATGGCCCGTCGCGATGATCGGCGCGTTCGATGAAAAGTTCCTGACCCTGCCGGATGAAGTGCTGACGGCGACCATGCGCGGGCATCAAAAGTATTTTTCGGTGCGCGATCCGCAGACCGGGCGCCTGGCGAACAAATTCGTCTTCGTCGCCAATATCGAAGCGCCCGCCAATGCTCCTAAAGATTGGGGCGCAGCCATGCGCGTCGGTTACGAGCGGGTGCTCGCCGCGCGGCTTTCCGACGCCTGGTTCCTTTATCATCAGGACCTCAAGACGCGATTGGACGACCGCATTCAGGGCCTCGATAAGGTGACATTCTTCGAAGGGCTCGGCTCGGTCGGCGACAAGGCGCGGCGCATCGCGGCGCTGGCCAAGGAAATCGCCCCAACGGTCGGCGCCGATCCGGCGCGCGCCGAACGCGCGGCCATGCTCGCCAAGGCCGATCTCGTATCGCAAATGGTCTATGAATTTCCCGAACTCCAGGGCGTGATGGGCCGGTATTATCACCTTGCGCAAAGCGGCGCCTCCGCCCTTCGTGACGCGCCTGACGGCGCTCCTCAGGGTGAAGGCGCCGGCGGTCTTCATCCTGAGGAGGCGCGAAGCGCCGTCTCGAAGGACGAAGACCAACAAATCGCCGACGCTATCCGCGATCATTACAAGCCCGCCGGCCAGGACGACGATGTTCCGACCGCTAGCATTTCTGTCGCCGTGGCGCTGGCCGATAAGATCGATACGCTCACCGCCTTCTGGGCGATCGGTAAAAAACCGACCGGATCGAGCGATCCCTTTGCCTTGAGACGGGCGGCTCTAGGAGTCATTGAAACAGTAACAAATAACGCACATCGGTTAGGATTGAAAAACATTGTTGCTCCACACTACCGGCGGCTTGTTATGATAAGGCAGGATAACTTACTAACTGCCTTTGAAGAAGAGTACGGTGCTTTCCTTGCAAAGACCGAATCGATAAATGCTGACATCGAATCAGAGATCAAAAAAGAGTGGGAAGGGAGAATTGGGGCCAACACACTTGCCCTTTTATTGAGGTCTTCCGCGATCGCATTAGCTCTTTTAGAATTCTTCCACGACCGCCTGAAAATCTATCTCAAAGACAAGGGCCATCGCTACGACGCCATCGATGCAGTGTTGCGGGATACGGAAGGAAACCTCCAGGACGACCTCGTCCTCATCGTGCGCAAGCTCGAAGCCCTCGAAGCGTTCTTAAAAACCGATGACGGAGAAAATCTTGCCGCCGCCTATAAGCGCGCCGTGAACATCCTCAATGCGGAGAAGAAAAAAGGCGCGCTGCCCGACGATCTCTCGGTCCAGGCGAAGTTGTTAAAAGAACCCCAGGAAAAATCCCTGTTCGCCGCGCTCGCAACCGCTGAAACCAAGGCCGAAAAGGCGGTCAAGGGGGAAGAGTTCGAAATCGCCATGACCGCGCTCAGTCAGCTGCGCGCGCCGGTCGATCATTTCTTCGACAAGGTGACCGTCAACGCCGACGATGAAAAGCTGCGCGCCAACCGCCTTGCGCTGCTCGCCCGCCTGCGCGCCGCAACGGCGAAAGTCGCGGACTTTTCAAGGCTGGAAGGATGATGGCGGATCAGAATGATCCGCGCCTGCGTGCGGCGGTCGACGCCTATCGCCGGCGCGATCTCAACGGGTCGGCGCGTCTTCTCGAACCGTTGCTGGCCGAAAGCCCGGACGATGTGAACCTGCTGCAGTTTCTGGGCACGGTTGATTCCCAGCGCGGCCGGCTCGACTCTGCGGTTGAGCATCTTGAGCGCGCAAGGAAATTCAAACCCGAAGATGTCCGTATCCTGAATACGATGGCTTTTGCGTATAAAGGCCTGAGGCAGACGGATAAGGCGGCGGCGTGTTTTCAGGAGATGATCGCCCTTAATCCGAAAAGGGTCGAAGCTCATATCGCGCTGGGCGATCTCCTCTTGAGCCGCGGCGAGACCGGCGCCGCGCGGGCGTGTTTTGAAAAAGCGCTCGCCATCGATCCGGACTCTGTCGAAGCGCTGATTAATCTCGCCTCGCTTTGCGAACGCGAGCACCGTTTCGAAGAAGCCCGTGAATTCGCCAGCCGCGCGGTCAAGCGCGCCCCCGCCCATGGGATGGCGAACGTCACGCTGGCGCAAATCGATCTCAGGATGGGCAAAGCGCAACAGGCCGCCCGGCATATGGAGCATCTGATCAAGACGGCGCCGATGTCGGGCTATGAGACCGCGCTGGCGCATTATCTCATCGGCCGCGCGATGGACAAGCTTGGCGAGTACGGTCAGGCGTTCGCTGCATCGACGGCCGGCAACGCCGCGCTTTATCAAATCTACGAGACATCCGTCGCCGCCATGCCGTCCGTCCTCTCGCCGGACTATTTGCGCAAGATTCATGCGTTCTTTGCAGCGGAGGACGTTGCCGCATGGACGAGGCCGAAGACAACGCAAGAACCGGCCCCGGTCTTTTTATTGGGCTTTCCCCGTTCGGGCACGACGCTGCTCGATCAGATCCTCAAAACCCACAGTGCGATCGAAACCCTTGAAGAGCGGGAAAATCTCCTCGACGTCCGCAATGAACTCGTCCGGCCGGAAGGCGGGCTTGAAAAACTCAAAACCATGACGGACGACGAGATTAATCGCTACCGCAAGAAATATTGGGCGCGGGCGCGCGAAACCCTGAAGAACGAAAACGATTATAGCATCATCATCGACAAGATGCCGCTCAACACGATTTTGCTCGGCCTGATCTACCGTTTGTTTCCGGAGGCGAAAATCATCTTCGCCTTGCGCGATCCGCGCGATGTGGTGCTGAGCTGTTTTCAGCAGCGCTTTGGCATCAATCCGGCGATGTTTCAGTTCTTGAAACTCGATACGGCGGCGGCCTATTACGACCAGGCGATGTCGATCGCCGAAGCATGCCGCGCGCGCATGCCGCTTGATCTTCATGTCGTCCGCTACGAGGATGTGGTCGGCGATATGCAAAAGACGATCTCGGATGTGCTCGCCTTTTTGGGTCTTGCGTGGGAAGACGCAATCATGGAGTACCGGGCGCAGGCCCGCGAACGGTGGATATCCACGCCGAGCAGCGAGCAGGTGATCGAACCGCTGCATACCTCGTCGATCGGCAAATGGCGCAATTATGAGCGTCATCTGGCGCCTGTCCTTCCCATACTCGAACCCTGGGTGAAAAAGTACGGTTATGACCTTTCTTGAACATGGCGCGGCCGCCGGGGCTGCGGCTTTGGCGAGGCTGTAAAATGGCGATCGATCAGAATGATCCGCGCATGCGTGAAGCGCTGGAGGCCTACCGTCAGCGCGATCCGGCCAGAGCGGCGAACCTTGTCGAGCCGTTGCTGGCCGAAGAGCCGCAAAATATCGACCTTTTGCAGTTTCTCGGTTCGCTTCGCGCCATGCTCGGCGAATTCGACTCGGCGATTTTCCATCTCGAAAACGCGCGCAAGCTTCAACCGGGCAATGTTCATGTCCTGAACAGTCTCGGCCTGGTCTTTAAGAACCAGGGCAAGCGCGAAGAGGCGCGGCAATGTTTCGAACATGTCGTCGCGGTCAATCCGCAAATGGCCGAAGCCCATAACAATCTCGGCAATATGTTGCTGGCGGGCGGCGATGCGGCGGGCGCAAAGAACAGTTACGAAAAAGCCATCGCGATCAAGCCCAATTTCATCGACGCCCTGTCTAATCTCGCAAAGCTCTATGAGCGCGAGCATCGGCTCGAAGAAGCCCATCCGCTCGCCCAGCGCGCCGCCAAACTCGCGCCCGCCCACGGCACGGCGAATCTCGCGCTGGCGCAAATCGAAGTGCGCATGGGCAAATACCAGGACGCCGTTGCGCATCTTGGCGCGTTTATGAAAACAGCGCCGCTGAACCCCAACGAAATCGCCATCGCCCAGGGGCTGATCGGTCAGGCGCTCGACAGGCTGGGCGAATACGATACCGCCTATGCCGCGTTCGAGGCGGGCAACGCCGCGCTTTACGCCTATCATGAACAAACGGTCGCATCCCTGACGTCGATCTATTCGCCGGAAAACCTTCGCCGGGTCGGTACATTTTTTAAGTCGGAAGACATCGTTGCGTGGTCCAAGCCAAAAGATTTGCAAGGCCCTGCGCCGGTTTTTCTCCTCGGCTTCCCGCGGTCAGGGACGACGCTGCTCGATCAGATTCTGACCGCGCACAGCGCGATTGAATCGCTCGAAGAAAAGGAAAATCTCATCGACGCCCATGCCGATCTCATCATGGCGCCGGACGCCCTTCGCGCACTGGGCGCAATGAGCGGCGCGGAGATCAATCTTTATCGCGACAAATACTGGGCGCGGGTGCGCGGCGAACTTGAAAATGCAAGCACCGGCGGCGTCGTCATCGACAAGCTGCCGCTCAATACGATCATGCTCGGTCTGATCCACCGGCTGTTTCCTGAAGCAAAAATCGTCTTCGCCTTGCGCGATCCGAGAGACGCGGTGTTGAGCTGTTTTCAGCAGCGCTTCGCTATGAACCCGGCGATGTTCCAGTTTTTAAAACTCGATATGGCTGCGGCGTATTACGATCTGGTGATGGGGCTCGCTGAGACCTACCGCGCGCGCCTGCCGCTGAACCTTCACGTCGTGCGCTATGAAGACCTGATCGGGGACATGAAAAAAACCGCTTCGGACCTTTTGGCGTTTCTCGGCCTGGAATGGGAAGAGACGATGATGGATTACCGCGCCAAGGCCCGCCAGCGGCGCATCTCGACGCCGAGCGCCGAACAGGTGATCGAACCGCTTTATGGGTCCTCGGTCGGGAAATGGCGCAATTACGAGCGCCATCTCGCGCCGGTGATGCCCGTTCTCGACCCCTGGGTGAAGACATACGGCTATGAATCTTCTTGAGCAAATTGTCGCCCTGGTTGTCGCCCTGGTCATCGAGGCGCGCGAGCAGCGCTGTGTGCATGAAGCCGATGATGAGGGGTATTTCGTATGTTGGAAGCGCGGTCTAAAGCATGTCTCGTTTAATCGGATTCACTCGACATGCTTTAGGTCTTTGTTTTATCGCGTATCTTTTGCGCAAAACCGGTAACCACTTTTGCGCGACACGCTCTAGGTCCGTTTACGAACTAATTGAATCGTATTGACCCGGTTTCGATAGTTGAGCGAATTGGCGCTATTCAATCAACTCGTGCGTCTTGAATCTTGACGCTAAAACCTGCGAATAATCCGAATGGAAAATAAAATTAGCAAGAGCCCATCCCTCAGCTGTTCTCACAAAATCGACTCGCCAAAAGAACCAAGCGTTTCCGCCCAGATGCGAATAAGCGTATACTTGTCGTAGGACTCCTGCATTATCAATTTCTTCTATTATCTGAACTGTTTGCTTTTGATCTCCTCTTCTAGCAGATTCGACCATGCTAAGCGTTTGGTCGATCTGCAAATTACTATAACCAAAATCTTTCAAAAATTTCCTGAGCGGGGCCATGCCCTCTTTGGCGACTTCATCCAAAAGATTTGCAACGTAGCCCCTAGGGTCTTGTGTTATTTCTATTTTAACAGAGTCTTCAGCGGCGACTGATGTGAAATGTGCATCGCATAAACACGCAGTTAAAATCGCAAAATATGCGATGCAGATATACCTCATTTTTTGAGTCCCCGTTTTCAAGTGATATATAAATATGCTCTCATAAGGCCTCTATACTGTAAAGCACGGATTATTCTTGGCATTAAAACGTTCAGTCCTTGTACCCCGCGGCCCGTTCGGCGCTGGGAAAGAACAAAAACGCGAACATCAATATATAAGGCGCATAGTCCCAGCTGATCGCCAGCGCCCAGACGTCGGAAAAGATGTTGGCGTTTTTCAAAACCGCATCCCGCGGCGTGATGGTCGAAAGACCGGGCACGAATTCCTGGGCGACGATCGCCTGGGTGCGCGAACGTTTTTCTTCTTCGGCGACCGGTTCCGGCGGCGAGAGCCATTCCCTGAATATTTCAAGTCCGCGCGCAGGCGAAAGCTCCGCCGCCGATTTCTGCGGGATCGGCGGCTTGGCGAGCTTTTGCCGCCGCACCAGCGTCTTTAACGCGTCTTCCACTTCCGCCGCATAGCGATCGATCGCGGCGTGCTGGCGCGCCGTGATGCGCGCGCCGACGGGTTTCGGATTGGCGCGGTTGAAATTGACCAGTTGCTGATCGAGCAGCAGTTCGATGCGCCGATCGTGACGCCAGCGGTTCATCACCACCGCAAAATCGTTGAAAGCGGTTTCGAACTCTCGCGCCCAACGGTCGATATTGTCATGGGCGTTGCGCGACAAGAGGCGCTGTAATTCGTCGGCTTTGGCCGCGCAGATCTCCGGCTTGTAAGGATCAAGCCCCGACGGATGTGGCGCTTCCATGATGGTCGCCACGCTCTCCTCAAGGCCCTGATACCAGGCGGCAAGGCGCGTGTAATATTCGGTGACGGCGCCGGCGCCCGCTGCGCCTGATTGCGATCCGCCCACGCGCTCGGCGTCGGCGACGCGCGTGATGTCGTCGACCGACAGGCGCAAATCTTCCAGAAACAGAAAGTCCTTGAGACGGTAATTGGTGATGCCGGCGCATTCAGCGGACAGCCGGTCGATCTCGAACCGATAGGTATAACGCACCGCATCCGCGCCGCCGATGCCGACGACCGTTGTCCAGGTCGAAACGAAAAACAACACCACCGCCAGGATCGGGATGACGACGAACAGCTTGATGCAGCGTTCGATGAAAAACGCCATGTCGGCGATAAAACCGTCGCCCATGGCGCGAAACCAATCGCGATGGCGCATGAATTCGGCCCCGCCGACCCAGATGGCCACCGCCAGAAAGAACACGAACACGCCGAATGCCGGGGGCAGGACCGCGTTGCGCAGGAAGTCTTCATTTTCCTGCGACGTGATCAGGCTGAAGCCGATGGCCGAACTCAAGGCGCTGAAAAATCCCGCGGCGACGGCGACAACGATAAAAAGGCGATTAAAGAGGGACGAATTCTTCATCCGCGGCGAGGTCAGGATGGATCCGATGATCACCGCAAGGATCGCCAGCACGGTGACGATCCCGCCTGCCGCGGGCAGCCGGTCCACGGGAAGACCGCCGAGCGTCTGGGCTTGCGCGGGGCCGGTCAGCGCAGAGCCGACGAGCGCCAGGGAAAAGGCGACCGCCGCCGAAATGCTCTTTTTTCCGTCGATCGCCCCCATGAACATCCCCGCCGGCTTCCCGACACCGCCCCCCAGGGCGGATTTACTTGGCAATATTGAGACAATACTAGCAGGACTTCGCGCCAAAACCAGACGCCGGAAACGGTCCTCAACATACGTCAATTTTATCCATGACAAATTCGCTTTGACATGGCCGGTTGGCGCATTATTGGATGGTTGTGGCGAGTGCGGCGTAAAATCGGGCGAGAGGCAATCAACGGAGCAGCGGACATGAAGATGGTTTACGCCTTTGGCGGCGGCAGTGCGGAAGGCGATGCCTCGATGAAGAATCTGCTTGGCGGCAAGGGCGCCAATCTCGCCGAAATGGCGAGCCTCGGCCTGCCGGTGCCGCCCGGTTTTACGATCACGACCGACGTCTGCGCCGCCTTCTACGCCAATGACCGGTCCTTTCCCGATGGCCTGACGGAGGAAGTCGACACCGCCCTTAAAAACATCGGCGAGACCGTCGGCCGGACATTCGGCGACAGGCAAAAGCCGCTGCTCGTGTCGATCCGCTCGGGCGCGCGCGCGTCCATGCCCGGCATGATGGACACGGTGCTCAATCTCGGACTGAACGACGAAACCGTGGATGGCCTTGCCGCGCTCGCGGGCGACGAGCGCTTCGCCTATGACAGCTATCGCCGCTTCATTCAGATGTATTCCAACGTGGTCCTTGAAGTCGACCATCATGAGTTCGACGCGATTCTCGAGACCTACAAGGAAGAACGCGATTACTTTCTCGATACGGATCTTTCGGCCGAAGACTGGAAGAACGTCGTCGCCGAATACAAAAAAGCTGTTGATGTGACGCTTGGGCGCTCTTTCCCGCAGGACCCGGTCGAGCAGCTCTGGGGCGCTATCGGGGCGGTGTTCGGATCATGGCGCACCAACCGCGCGCAGACCTATCGCCGGCTGCACAATATTCCCGAAGACTGGGGCACGGCGGTGAACGTGCAGGCGATGGTGTTCGGCAATATGGGCGAAACCTCCGCCACGGGCGTTGCGTTCACCCGCAATCCGGCGACCGGCGAGAACCACTATTACGGCGAGTTCCTGTTCAACGCCCAGGGCGAGGATGTCGTCGCCGGCATCCGAACGCCCCAGGCGTTGTCCAAAAACGCCCGAGAGGCCATGGGCGAAACCGCGCCGTCGCTCGAAGAAGCGATGCCGGCGGCCTATGCCGAGCTTTCCAATGTTTTCGACACGCTCGAAAATCATTACCGCGACATGCAGGACATCGAGTTCACCATCCAGGACAAGAAACTCTGGATGCTGCAAACCCGCACCGGCAAACGCACCGCCAAAGCCGCGCTCAAGATCGCGGTCGAGCTTTGCGAGGAAGGCCTGATCAGCAAGGAAGAAGCGATCAAGCGCGTCGACGCCCATTCCCTCGATCAGCTTTTGCACCCTTCGCTCGATCCCAACGCGCCGCGCGATCTTCTTTTGACCGGACTGCCGGCCTCGCCGGGCGCGGCGTCGGGCGAAGTCGTGTTCAGCGCCGATGAAGCCGAGCGGCTCGCCCAGGAAGGGCGCAAGGTCATCCTTATGCGGGTCGAAACCAGCCCGGAAGACATTCACGGCATGCATGCGGCCCAGGCCATCGTCACGGCGCGCGGCGGCATGACCAGCCATGCGGCGGTGGTCGCGCGCGGCATGGGCCGGCCCTGTGTCTGCGGCGCTGGCGAGCTGATCATCGACAAGGCCGGAACTCATTTCACCGCCGGCGGACGCACGGTGAAAAAAGGCGACGTCGTCACTGTCGACGGCGGCGACGGCAAGGTGTTTTTCGGCGCCGTCAAGACGATGCAGCCGGAGCTTTCAGGCGATTTTGCAAAGCTGATGGAATGGGCCGACGCGATCCGGCGCATGTCGGTGCGCGCGAATGCGGAAACGCCGCATGACGCGCAGGTCGCGCGCGATTTCGGCGCCGAGGGCATCGGTCTGTGCCGCACCGAGCATATGTTTTTCGACGCCGACCGCATTGTCGCCGTGCGCGAAATGATCCTCGCCGAGGACAAGTCGGGCCGTGTCGCGGCGCTGGCCAAGCTGTTGCCCATGCAGCGTTCGGATTTCGAAGCGCTGTTTCAGGTCATGAGCGGCCTGCCGGTGACGGTCCGCCTGTTGGACCCGCCGCTGCACGAATTTCTGCCCCGTTCTGAAGAAGAAATCGATGAAATTGCGGCGGCCTCCGGCATGGACGCCGCAAAACTCAAACTGCGCGCCCGCAAGCTGCAGGAATTCAATCCCATGCTCGGCCATCGCGGCTGCCGGCTGGGGATTTCGTTTCCGGAAATATACGAAATGCAGACCCGCGCGGTCATGGAAGCGGCCTGCGCGGTCGCCGAGGAAACCGGCGAGAAGGTCTTTCCGGAAATCATGATCCCGCTGGTGGCCAAGCGCGAGGAACTGGTGATCTTGAAAGGTCACATCAATGCGGTCATCGCCGCCGTCTTCGAGGAAAAGGGCGTAACGCTCGACTATCATGTGGGCACGATGATCGAATTGCCGCGCGCGGCGCTCACGGCGGATGAAATCGCCCAGGACGCCGAGTTCTTTTCCTTCGGCACCAATGACCTGACGCAAATGACGTTCGGTCTGAGCCGGGACGATTCCGCATCGTTCCTGCCGGTCTACATGCGCCAGGGCGTGTTTGGTCGCGATCCTTTCGTCACGCTGGACGCCGACGGGGTCGGCGCGCTGATGAAAATCGCCGCCGAGAAGGGAAGGGCCGCGCGGCCGGGGCTTAAACTCGGGGTTTGCGGCGAGCATGGCGGCGATCCGGAATCGATCGTTTACGTGGAAACCATCGGGCTCGATTATGTGTCCTGTTCGCCGTTTCGGACGCCAATCGCACGTCTTGCTGCGGCCCAGGCAAGACTTGGCGATCTTCAAATCGGGGCGGACGTTTAGATCGTTAAGGTGAATCTCGCCGCGCGCGAAGCCATTTTATTTCAAGGGGTTATGGCTGCCGCGGGAAGATTAACAGTCGGTTAGCGCACGGGTTTTTTAATTGCGCAGCGAAGGTTGCGGCGCCATATAGGCGAGCCAAATTGCGTGCGTGGGCGTGGGTTCCTTGAAATCTTCCGAACGACGGAGGAACCTGGATTCGTCCCGGCGCTGAAAGGTGCGGCCAAACGTGACTGAGACATACGTATATCGGCGTCACGAAGCGAATTGGACCCTGCGCAGCCTGATGGCGGCGGGGCTCCTTTCCGTGTGCGCGGTGGCGACGGCGCTCAGCGCCACGGTCAGCGCCGAACGGCTGGCCGCGGAAAGACAGGCCGAGCTTGAACGCGCCCGCGAAGCGGAAATGGTGGCCGATCTCGCCAATTATCTTGCGGCGGAAACGGCGAGGGCCCGCAATGCGTTGCAGGCGCCGCGGCTAAAACCCGCCAAGCCGGTCGAAGCGGTGTTTTCTTCGGACGATGCGCTCAAGGATTTCATCACCTTCGACTTCACATCGCTCGACGTCGCCAAGATCGACGCCGAGGAGCGAACCTGTCTGGCGCAGGCGATCTATTATGAAGCGCGCTCCGAACCGCGTATCGGCCAGCTCGCTGTCGCCGACGTCGTGCTCAATCGCGTGGCCAACGCGCTTTATCCCAATTCGATCTGCGAGGTGGTGTTTCAGGGTTCGTACCGGCGCACCGGCTGCCAGTTTACCTTCACCTGCGACGGCGCCATGGACGCACGTTTGAACCAGCGCAAATGGAAAGCCGCGCAAGACATGGCCGGCGCCATTCTCGCCGGGGTGCGCGTCCCGGTCACTCGCCGGGCGACGCATTACCACGCGGACTATGTCAAACCGCGTTGGGCCGATCGGCTGACGCCGACAGCGACCATCGGCACGCATAAGTTCTATCGTTTTCCCAGCCGCACGGCGGTCGCCGCGGCGCCGGCGGCGATGTAGACGTTCACAAGCAAAGAACGTCGCCTTCCGCGGCAATACCGAACCCCGCCTGAAGAACCTGTTTGCGCTCCGGCGCGTCCGGACTGTGCAGCGGATTGGTGTGGTTCATATGGATGAACCGGACTTTGGCTTTTTCTGCCGGCGCCAGATCGGCGAACCGCGCCATGGAGTGCGATACGAACGGATGGGGAAAGTCCGACATGTCGCGGCCGGGAATTTCTCCGTCGGCGAAAAATGTCGCATCGAGAAACGCGATGTCGACCGCCGCGATCTGGTCTTCGATGCGCACGCCGGCGTCGTCCCATTCCTCCCAGCTGTCGATATCGGGAATGAACAGCGCCGTTTGTTCCGGTCCTTTGATGAGAAAGCCGGCGACCTCCGAAAACTCCTGCCGGTGCGGCACGAGAAAGGCGGTTACCGAAAGATCCTGCGCAAGCGTTTCCGGCCCGCCCGGCGCCATGATGGCGAGAATGATGTTGTGATAGAAAATCAGTTGGCGCCACGGCCCGTTGGCGCTCAGAAACGCCGCCATCCGCGGCATGACAAAAACCAAAACATTCTGTGCGCCCGCCGCTTCGTGGCCGAACATCGCAAGGCCAAGATAATGGCCGATATGGGCGTGGGTGACGAAAACCCCGTCGAGCCCGATCGGGCGGTCAACCGGCGCGGCCTCGTCGAGGCGCTGCAATTGTTCCTTGATGTCGGGCGTCGCCTCGAACAGCCAGCGTTTGGTGCGCTCGCCGCGGCGGTCGATCAAGGCCAGCGAGGTCGCCAGCCGCCTCAAGGACGGATCGGCCCAGGCCGGATCGTCCGGATTGGCGATTTGCGGCTTGCCCGCATCCTGCGCAACGCCGAGCACCAGGAGCGAGACGGGGCAGGTCTTGTTGTCCGCAACACTCTTGGGATCGTTCGAACATGCCGCTAAAAAAGCGGCAAGCGCGATCAGGCCGGCTTTCAATTTCATGTCATATCCAGACCCAGATCGAGGCTCGGCGCGGAATGGGTGATCCATCCCGATGAAATCAAATCGACGCCGGTCTCGGCGATGGCGCGCACGGTTTCGGCGGTGACATTGCCGGAGGCTTCGAGAACGGCGCGGCCTTTGTTGCGGGCGGCGGCGCGTTTCATGTCGTCTATCGACATGTTGTCGAGCAGGACGATGTCGGCGCCGCCGGCCAGCGCGTCTTCAAGCTGCGCAAGCGTGTCGACTTCGATTTCAATCTTGACCATGTGGCCGACCGCCTTGCGCGCGTCGCGAAGGGCCCTGGCGACGCTGCCCGCCGCGGCGATGTGATTGTCCTTGATGAGGACGGCGTCATAAAGCCCGAAGCGGTGGTTGACGCCGCCGCCGCAGCGCACGGCGTATTTTTCAAAGGCGCGCAAACCCGGCGTCGTCTTGCGCGTGCAGCAGATTTTCGCGCCGGTTCCCCGAACCGCATCCGCCAGCGCCGCCGTCGCCGTGGCGACGCCGGACAGCGCCCCGAGAAAATTGAGCGCGACCCGCTCCGCCGTCAGGATGCCGCGCGCCGGCCCTGAGACGCGGATGACGACATCGTCTTGGTCGACGCGGGCGCCGTCATAATGCTTGACCGCGGTCTTGATCTCCGGATCGACCAGCCGGAAAGCGGCGACGGCGCAGTCGACACCGGCGATGACGCCGGGCGCGCGCGCGGCGATCGCCGCTTGCGCCATGCGGTCCGCGGGGATGGTCGCCGCCGAGGTGATGTCGCCGGCCGCGCCGAGATCTTCGGCAAGGGCGTCGGCGACGGCTTGATCGATCAGCCGCGACGACGGGCGGGGCTGGCTCATTCTTCCTCCTCCTCGCTGTTGGCGCCGTCGGTGGCGCAGATTTCCGTATGGAACGCCTCATCGTCGGTTTGCGGAAAATCGCTGCGGTAATGGGCGCCGCGCGATTCTTCGCGCGACAGCGCGCCCTGCACGATCAGCTCCGCAGAGACGAGCGCGCTCTTAAGGCCGCTGGTCATGGAGGGATGGGCGCCGAGCTCGTTAATCACGTCGATCGTTTTATAAAGACTTTGCGCCGAGCGCATCAGCGCGCAGCCGGCCGACATCGCCTTGCGCAGGCGCTTCATGGCCGCAGGGGCGGCGGGCTTCGGCGCCAGATCCTGGCGGTCGGCGGGCGCGCCGGCGTCATGGCGCGGCGCGGTTTCCTTGTCGCGCAGGGCGTTGGCGATGCGCGCGCCGAAGACCAGCGCTTCAAGCAGGGAATTGGATGCGAGCCGGTTGGCGCCATGCACGCCTGAAGAGGCGACTTCGCCCACGGCCCACAGCCCCTCGATGCTCGATGCGCCGTCAAGGTCGGTGATCACGCCGCCCATGTGATAATGCGCGGCGGGTGCGACGGGCATCAGCGCGGTTCGCGGATCAAGACCGGCCTTTTGGCATGACGCAAAGACTGTGGGGAAGGCTTGAGGGAATGCTTCGCCGATGCTGTCGCGCGCATCGAGACAGGCGCCGCGACCGGCCGTAATCTCCGCCTCGACAGCGCGGGCGACGACGTCGCGCGGGGCGAGATCGGCGTCCTTGTGATAGTCGGTCATGAAGGCGCGCCCGTCCTGGTTGACCAGAACGGCGCCGTCGCCGCGCAAGGCCTCCGTCGCCAGGGGCGCGGGATCAAGGCCGAGATCGAGCGCGGTGGGGTGAAACTGCACGAATTCGGGATCGCGCACGATGGCGCCCGCGCGGGCGGCGAAGGCGAGCCCGTGGCCTTGCGCCGGCGTCGGATTGGTGGTGACTGCGTATAGCCCGCCGAGCCCGCCGGTGGCGAGCACGGTTTCGGCGGCGTCAACGATTGCGCGTTCGCTTTGCTTGGGGTCGTAAACCAGGACGCCGCCGACCGCGCCATTGTCGTCGAGCAGTAAATCCTCAACCACGATGCGTTCAAGGATCGTAATGTGGTCGGTCTTGCGCGCGGCGGCGACAAGCGCGGCCATGATCGCCGCGCCGGCCTGATCGCCGGCCGCATGAACGATGCGGTTGCGGCAATGGGCGGCCTCGCGGCCGAGTTTCAACTCGCCGTTTTCGTCGCGGTCGAAATCAACGCCATAGCCGACAAGGTCTTCGACCGCCGCCGCGCCGCCATCGACTAGGACGCTCGCCGCTTCCGGATCGACGAGGCCGGCGCCCGCCTGCACGGTGTCGGCGAAATGAAGGTTCGGCGTGTCGTCCGGCCCGACGGCGGCGGCAAGACCGCCTTGCGCCCAGGGACTCGAGCCCGCTTCGCCCGGCGGGCGGGCGGTGATTACCGTGACCGGGCGCGGGGCGAGCTTGAGCGCGGTATAAAGCCCCGCGATCCCGGCGCCGATGATGAGGATGTCGGATTTGTTCGCCAAGGAACCCCCCGCTCATTCCCGCGAAAGCGGGAATCCATTTGACGGTTAATCTGGATTCCCGCTTTCGCGGGAATGAGCGGCGAGAAGGGTCGGCTTCATAAGCGCCGCTTCAAACTCTTGATTCCACGGCCGCGACTTCCGGCGCGCGGGTGTGATTATACATCGACTGGCGCTTTAAGGGCAGGGCGATCATGCGCTCGATGGCGGCGCGGGCCCGCGCGATGACGTCGGGATCGATCTCCACCTTATGCTCCATGGTCTGTAAGGCGCGCAGGATTTTCGGCAGGGTGATGCGCTTCATATGGGGGCAGAGATTGCACGGCCGCATGAAATGGACGTCGGGATTTTCCGCCGCAACATTGTCGGACATGGAACATTCGGTCAGCAGGACGACGTTTTGCGGCTGGTTTTCCTTGACGTAATTGGAAAGACCGCTGGTCGAGCCGGCGAAATCGGCCTCGGCGATGACGTCCGGCGGGCATTCGGGATGGGCGAGGACGATGACGCCCGGATTGCCTTCGCGGATCTCGCGGATGTCCTCGGCGGTAAAGCGTTCATGGACTTCGCAGGCGCCGGCCCAGGTGATGATTTTCACGTCCGTCGCCGCCGCGACATTGCGCGCGAGATACTGGTCGGGCAGAAAGATGACCGTGTCCGAGCCCCATTCTTTGGCGGCGTGCTCGACGACCTCGACGGCGTTGGACGACGTGCAGCAGATATCGGTTTCCGCTTTGACGTCGGCGGTCGTATTCACATAAGTGACGACCGGCGCGCCGGGATATTTCTGTTTTAAAAGCCGTACATCCGCGCCGGTGATCGAGGCGGCGAGCGAACAACCCGCGCGCATATCGGGGATCAGCACGGTTTTTTCCGGGCACAGAATTTTCGAGGTTTCCGCCATGAAGTGGACGCCCGCCTGGACGATCACGTCGGCGTCGGTCTTGGCCGCTTCCTTGGCGAGCTGGAGCGAGTCGCCGGAAAAATCGCCCACGCAGTTGAAGATCTCCGGCGTCATATAATTGTGCGCCAGAATGACGGCGTTCTTTTCGCGCTTGAGATCGTTAATCGCGGCGATATAGGGCGCATGCACGCGCCATTCGATTTCGGGAATGAACCGCGCGATCTTGGGATAAAGATGATCGGTCTTGCGCCGCACTTCATCGGTGAAGGGCAGCGCGTGCGCTTCGGGATAACCGCCGAAATCAGGCATAAACGCCTCCAGCTTTGTTTGTCCGTGATACGCATCAGGCATATATGCTCAGACTGAGCATATATGGGGTGAAAAAATACGCCCTCAAGAGGCGAAGCGCGAACCCTAGCGAAAATGACGAAGCCGTCAACAAAGCTCTCCTCAAATTTCCATGAGTAAGGACACGGGCGGACCCCGCGCGGCCGCCGGACGCTATGTAAGTGTTGACTTATGAATAAAATTGTTCCATATGTAAGTCATGACTTACGGAGAAAAGTTTGAAGCCCTGGCCGCGCCCATCCGCTTGGCGGTCTTTGAAAGACTGCGCCAAGGGCCCGCCTCGGTGGGGGCTTTGGCCGACGGCCTGCCGGTCTCGCGGCCGGCGGTTTCGCAGCATCTAAAAGTGCTCAAGCAGGCCGGTCTGGTTGCTGAAACGCGTCAGGGCGTCAAGCGCATCTATCGTCTCGATACGGAAGGGCTTGCCGCGCTGCGCGATTATTTCGACCGATTCTGGGACGACGCGCTCGGCGCCTACAAGCGCTCGCTCGAAGCCCGCGACGCCTAGAGCGTTTTCAGGAAAAGTGGGAACCGGTTTTCCGTCGAAAACGCGACAAAACAAGAATCTAGAGCGCGTTCATGACTCCGATTAAAGTGAACGCGCTCTAGGCCGCTTGCATCAGAAAAGGAACAGCCATGTCGACCGCAGCCGCCACCGATCCGATCGTTAAGACGCTCACATTAGATGCGCCGGCCGATAAAGCCTTCCGCCATTTCACCGCCAATATCCATCTGTGGTGGCCGCTGGCGACTCATTCGCTTTCGTTGGAGAATGCGAAGACGGTCGTCTTTGAGGCGATAGAAGGCGGACGAGTCTATGAAATCGACAAGTCCGGCAACCAGCGAGAATGGGGCAGGGTCAAACTGTGCGAACCGCCGCGGCGCCTGGTCTTTTCCTGGGTGCTTGAGGCGCCGGAAAAACAGACCGAAGTCGAAGCAACGTTTGACGACGCAGGCAATGGAAAATCGACGCTGACGCTTATTCACCGCGGCTGGGACAAGCGTTCCGACGGCGCCGAGTGGCGCGGTAAATACGACCAAGGTTGGGATGGCGTGCTCGACTCTTACAAGGAAGAATTGTCGAATTGACGAGTGTTTGCATCATTCTCCGGCTCACCAGTCGGCGTCGAGATATTGGGCGACGAAACTCAGCGTATCGATTGAACCGTGCGCGATGATCACCGGCCACAGACGTCTTCCAAAAAGCACGTAACATGCGCCAAAAGCGAGTCCCATCGCGGTAACAATAATCGCGCCGCGAAGGCCCTGGTAATAAAAATGGGCGCCGCCGAAAATAATCGCAGGCAAGGCAACGCTCAGCAGCAGCGTCCACCGCAGCCCTTTCGTCGCCATATCTCCGTTAAAAAAATGGTCAAGCCGGGTAATCAAAAACCCCCGGAAGAACATTTCTTCGAAAAATCCCCCGACGGCCCATCCAAGAAAAATCCATAGCGCTAGTAGCGAGATATTGCCTTGCAGGTTTCCAAAGCGTTCTTCCGGGTCGATAACAGCCTCGCCCAGGGCGGAATTTAAATAGAGCGCAACGCCGCCGCCAACGCCGACCGCCAATATGAAAGCAATCGCCGCCAGCACTGGGAGCGTTAAATAGCCTAATAGTGTTGTGGGCAGCTTTAGACCCAGATCCGCCCAGCGCAGCCCTCTTCTCCGTAATAAAAGGGTTGCAACGACGAGGCCTGCGATTGCTGCGGGAAGGCTGGCGAACTGCCATGAAATCGGGTGAAATATAGCCTTAACCCCAAAGGCGACGACCAACGCAATCAGGATGTCGGCGGCGGCGCCCATGCGAATAGCTTGAGGGGTTTGCGCAGAAGACATTATGCCGCCCTTTTGTTTTTCGCTTTCGCCGCTTCGCGAATTCTTAAATCGAGCGAACGGTCATTGAGCGCGCGTCTGAGTTTGACGACGCCGTCAAAAACATCGATTCCGATTTCGTCAAAAAGCTGAACGTAGACTTTTGCAGCAATTTTTCCGACGGACTCAATTTCGTTTGCCGCTTTCACGCCTAGGGCGCTCAACTGAATAAGGCTCTTGCGGCCGTCATTTGGGTCGACGCGTTCCTTTATGAGCTTGTGCTTTCGCAAAAGCTCCAGCCTTTGACCAATCAGTTGATGCGACATGCTCAGTGATTGCGCCAATTCGGTAATGGAGCATGGCCCGCAATGTTTTAGATAAATGAGCGAGGATGAAAGCCGCGAAGGAACCCGAGTGGACGTTTTGGAAAGCGCCTCGGTTCCGCTGCGATCTATTTCACTGAGCAGTTTGTGCAGTTGAAGGCCCAAAAAAGCTGGGCCGTATGCGTCAAAAAATTGCGCCATGCCGTCAGGTTCCTTGATTTATTAAAATAATTGCGAAAAAAATTGTATAAATCAACCCCGCCCATAAGCCATTGATTTATCATTCCTTTTCCGTGCGGGGCTTATTGGGGTCCAGGTGCGGCAAGGCCGAGGTGGCGGGCGCGAGGCTTCGCGGCCGATACAGGAAAAGCCTTGAGGCCGGCCTTGGTTGCGCCTTTGCGTGCGATCATGACAAAGCCGGCTATAATGATGTGCATCGCTATATGTTGCAGGGACCCATGGGCCTTGGGATCGAAGACCGCCTCAAGCAGCTTTTGCCTGCGCGGGTTTATTACCCCTACAAGATCGCAAAACTGCGCCGCGCGGGCGAGCCAGAACTGGGTATCCTGCGCCAGCTGGCGCCGGCGGACTGTGTCGCGATAGATGTCGGCGCCAATCGCGGCTGCTACAGCTACGCCCTGTCGCATATCGCCCGTAAGGTAGAGGCCTTTGAACCCCATCCGGCGCTGGCGGCTTTTATGCGTCGCAAACTCGGTGCGAATGTTTGCGTGCATGAAGTCGCGCTTTCGAACCGCGCCGGCGTCGCCGAGCTGCATATCCCGCATGATAAGTCCGGCGCGGATACGCATTTGTGCTCGAGCCTGAGAAAACCCGACTCGTCTTCATCCTATTCCAAGATTTCGGTTCGGCTGGCGACAATCGATGAGTTCAGTTTCGATGATGTGGGTTTCATCAAAATCGATGTTGAAGGCTGCGACCTGGACGTCATCGAAGGCGCGCAACGCACGATTGCGCAGCTGCGGCCTGTTTTGCTGGTCGAACTGCTGACCCCTGCACATGACGATCCTATCGCTGCGATTGAAAAGATTTCACAGTCATTCAACTACGATGCACGAGTCATGGGGAACGACCGTCTGGTTGATGCGCGCTCGGCATTGCAACGGTCTCCCGGCGCGCTGCGCAGTTTCAATGTCGCCTTCACGCCGCAATAACTGCAACAAAGGCGATTTCGCCGGCGTTACGCCTCTCCATGGCGCAGGCGCGGAATGGCCAGGCCCGAGGCGGCGCGCGCGCGCAAGCCATCACGGTCGACGCGGAAAAGGGCCGCCGGCCGACCGCCGGCCTGCTGCGTCATCTCGCCGGTGCGGGCGACAAAGCCGGACTTTTCAACGCTGCGGCGAAAATTCTGCTTGTGAAATTCAAAGCCGACAATCGCTTCGGCGGTGCGCTGCAATTGTAAAAGGGTGAATGTCGGCGGCGTGATCTCAAACAAGATCGGCCGGTATTTCAGCTTGCCGCGCAGCCGACCGATGGCGGTCGCCAGAATGCGGCGGTGATCGGAAATCATCGGCGCGCCGGTCGGCGGATGCTTTGCATCGGATCGCTTTGCGGCGCCTTGCTTCTTCCGGCTGTCCCGTTGCGCCTCGACAATCAGGCCCGCCTCATAAAGCAACTCATAGCGGTCGAGCGTGCGTTCTTCTTCCCAGTCCATGCCGCTCCAGCCAAAGGCGACATTGGCCCGCGCCCGACGGGCGCTTTTCTGTCTCGCATCGCCTGCGCTTGCGATCCACGCCGCAAGGCCGGGCTTGATAAAGGCGCGCAAAGCGGCCGGTTCGCCGTCGCGCCAGTCTTCCCACGGGAAAAAGCCGTACCAGTCGCGCCAGGCCGCATCCTCGGCGAGCACTTCGGCCGGCTCCGGCGCCAGGGCAAGATAGCCTACCGAAACGACGCGATCCGTCGCCGCGCCGCCGGCGAGCGCTGCGGCCGGCGCCTCGCGGCCTTTGTCGCCGAAAGTATAAAGCTGTTCGATATAGCCGAGCGAAACATTGGTCTGGCGTTCGACCCATTCGCGCATGCCGATCTCGAAGGTACGGTGGCGTTGCGGATCAAACGGTCCGTAGGGCAGGCCGACATCGCCGTCCGACGTAACGCACAGGACTTTCGGCCGCTGGCGTTCGACCGCCGCCAAAACGGCGTTCAGCGTGATTGCCACATGAGCGGCGACAGACGAGCGCGCATTGGCCATGGCGGCCGGTCTATAACGATTTACGCCGCGACCGGAAGTGTAATGATCGGCGCGTTGACGCAGCCGCTGCAAGGACAAAGCCCGAGGACCGCCTCCACCATGCGGTCGTTTCGGCCCATGAAGGCGTCGGCTTCGGACACTAGCATCAGGTTGGGATCGGCGTGCGGCGCCGCCTGGCGCAGGCGCTGGGCGATCTCTTTTTCGCAACCGCCGTTCTCGATGGCGCAAAGGAGAATGTACGCCACGGCCATGGAGCGCGCCGCGCCTTCATGACAATGGATCAGGATCGGCGGCTTGGGATCGGCTTCTTGGCGCCAGCGTCCGGCAAGCTCGACGAGCAGGCGGCAACGATTGTTTTCTCCGGCGCAAGCTTGCCGGTCCGGCCGGCAGCAATCGCCGATCAGCTTGAGGTGATTTTCCGGCGCCAGGGAATCGAAAACCGGCGGCGTCGGCTCGTCTCGATCGAGCACGGACACCACATAGCCCGGGCTGTGCCGTTCAAACGCCGCCTCGGCGCAATTGAGCGCGCTGACAATAATCATTCCGATAGACCGCCGGAACCGGGCGATAATCGCGCCCAAAAAAGCTCTTACGCATTCGTCTTGCCAATGTTTAAGGGACGCCAACCGTCTTTGTGAAGCCGTGCGGCCATCACGGGGGGTTGAGATCGCGCGCTTGTTATCGCCGCGTCAGCGGATGCAGGGCCTCGAACCGCGCCAGATAGGCTTTCTGGGCCTGATAGGCGGTCATCGTCTTGAGTTCGATCGGCGCGAGGCCGCGCGGCGCGCCGAAGAACCTGCGCGCCTCATTGACGTTGAAACCGGCAAGTTGGGTCGCCTCGAAAAAGGCGCAGGCCCGGTCGGCGCGTTTGATGGTCTTTTCAATCGCATCGGGAAGATCCGCCGGCAAGCCGAAACGCAAATGCACCGCCTGTTGCAGGCGGCGTTCGATGGTTCGGTAGTGGCCGGCGAGCTGGTGTTTGAACGGCGAGATCAGATCGCCGATGACGAATTCCGGCGCGTCATGCAACAAAGCCGCAAGACGCCAGCGGGCTGGCCAGCCGGGTTTGAGTTCGACGCAGAAATTTTCAACGATCAGGGAATGCTGGGCGACATTGAACGGCAGCGGGCCGACGGTCTGGCCGTTCCAGCGGGCGACCCGCGCCAGGCCGTGGGCGATGTCTTCGATTTCGATGTCCATGGGCGAGGGATCGAGCAGATCGAGCCGGCGGCCCGACAGCATGCGCTGCCAGGCGCGCGGGGCCTTGTCGCGGCGGGAGGAGGTTTTGCTGGCCGGCATTTGGTTCCGTGCGGACTGGGCCGCATCGCCTAGCAGAGGCCCCGTTTGCGGGCAAGCAATCGACGAAGCGGGGGCCTTGTGCGGCAGGCAGGGTTGAGCAGGTCCGGGCAAACGCTCATTATCCCCATCGGTAAAGCGTAAAAAAACGAACCGGAAACAAAGAAAAGGCTGGCGGCGGGAAGGCCGCTTGAAGGGGTGCTGAAATGACGACGACTGATTACGGCGTGGAAAGACGCGGCGGCGGCGCAGCGTGGATTTACGTTCCGATTATTCTGATTTTGTTTTTGGGCGGCGCGATGTCGGTGGCCGCATTTTTTGGAACCGAACATGAATTGACCCTGCTCGAATCGATCGCCGCCGGTTATGGGGCCCTGGCGGGGATCATCGTCGCCCTGTTCGCTGCGGCGCTGGGCGTGATTGCGGGATTGATCGGCGCGCTGCTCGGCCTTGTCGCCGCAGGCGGCGCGGTGGCGATGGCGCTGTTCATCGTCGGCTCGCCGATTATCGCCATCATCCTTCTGGTCCTGCTGCTGCGCCGGCCGAAAGAGTGTCCGAATCCGGGCGCACACGAATAATCGTGTGAGCATCCGCCTGACGGAAAGCCGCTTCTCTCCTCCGGGGAAGCGGCTTTTTATTGATTCGGATCGCCTTCGGGTTCCGCTTCGGTTTCTTCCGCCGGGGTTTCCTGCCGGCGGCCGAAAATCGCGCCGAGGCCTTCCTCGATCAGGGTTTCCTCAATCGACGACGGTTCGGTTTCTTCTTCGCCTTCCGCCGGCGCGTCGCCGCGTGCGCCGCCGAAAAGGCCGCGCAGCGTCCTGTCGAGCCCGGCGCGGAGGAACGCCTCCCGGTCGATGCCGAGCGTCGGCACGGAAAAGGTTCCGCCCACGCGCATGGGGACGGTAATGGTGCGTCCGCCGTCGCCGTCGGCGGTCGTTGACGCCCGCGGCGACAGACGCAAGTCGATGGTCTGGGCCGACAGGTCGACCGCGCCGGCGCCGGTCATGGTCACGAACGGTCCGTTCAGCGAAATGGTCGGCGCATCGATCAGGCCGTCATTGATATTGAAATTCGACAGGAACTCGGAAAAGTCGGTTTCCTCGCGCGGTCCCTGCGCGAGCGATACGGCGTCTTGCAACGCCGCCGGCGAAAAGCCGTCCTGAAGCGAGGCGAGGGTGCGCGCGATCTTGGGAAAGTTGACGCCCTTCAAGGCGCCGTCGGCGATGTCGAACCCCCCTTCGCCGTCAATCGAGGACATGATCGCCGCCTGGCTCGCGCCCGCAGCGGTGAAGCTGAACTTGAGCGCGCCGAGCCCCAAAAGATTGTCGTGCTTTAGGACATCCACCGACATGGGCTGGGCCTCGACGGCGCTGACGTCGAAATTGCCGGAAAAGGAAGGCGTTGCGCCGCGCGCATTGACCACCAGCTGACCCGACCCCTGGCCGCCATACATGGCCAGTTCGGGAATGTCCGCCGTCATGCGGCCGTTATCGACGACGAGCTTTAAACGGCTTTCGCCGAATTCGAGATCGTTGAGAAAGATCGCATCGGTCGAAATATCGAAATCGGCGTCGATATTGCGCAGGCTTGAAAGGTCCATCGGCGCTTCCGACCATGGCGGAAAGCCCGCATCGGGCGGCGGCGGGGGCGGCAGATAGGGACGCAGGTCCAATTTGTCCGTGGACAGAACGCCGGTGGCCTTGGGTCGGACGCCGCTCCAATCGAGATTGAGCGCGCCCTGGGCGTTGATCTCGTCAAACCCGATGCGCGCGTCGGAAAGATGCAAGCCGTCCGGTCCGCCGTCGACCTCGCCGGCGAGCGACAGGCGGTCAAAGCCCGGCGCGTCGGCGAGTTCGGTTCCGGCCAGCGCGGCGAAGGCGGGCAGGTCCGGCGCGTTAAAATCGATCGGCCCGGCGTAGGAAAGCGCCGAGCCGGTTTCGACGGTCAGATCGGCACCCGCGGTCGTCTCGCCGACTTTGACGTCGAGCTTTAAATTGCTCGGCGCGCCGTTGAGCACGTCTTCGAGCGTTGTCAGCACCAGGTCGACGGTCGCCGGTTCGCCCTGAAAGATCATCGCGCCGTCGACTTCCAAAGGCTCGCGAAAGCTTTTGAGCACGACCTTGAGATCGATGTCTTCGGCCGCATAACTCTTGCCAGCGACGGCGTCGGCAAAGCGCGCAACGCCGTCGACGATCCTGACGTCGCCCAAGCGCACGTCGCGGAATTCGCGCCCGCCCGCCGCCTCGGGCGCGGGTTCGCCGGCGCCGGCGAGATTCCAGTTGACCCGACCGTCGGCGGCGCGGGCGAGATTGATCTCGGGCTCGATCAACACGAAGCGGTCGATCTCGATCGAGCGGGACAGAAGCGGGAGCAGCCTGACGCCGATATCGGCCTCGCCGACGCGCGCGAGATAATCGCCCTCGAACCCTTCCGCATTGGCGATGACGAGGTCTTCCACATGAAAACCCGTGCGCGGAAAGATGCGGAAGGAAAGATTGTCGCCGATGGTGATCGGCCGGCCGGCGCTTTCGGATGCGGCCGCCTCTATCCGGCCTTTATAAGCGGCCACGGGAATGACGTTCGGCGCAAATAAGAGGACGGCGACAAGAACCGCGACGGCGGCGACAAGAACGAAAACGAGACGCTTGATCATAACGGCGAAAACGCTCCTAGCTGGCGAGCCCCGCGCATCCTTGCGCGGGCCCAAAATGACGCGCCTTTGTTTAACCGAGATCAAGCGGACGCGCTATGGGGCGGGGCTGTCCGCGCGTCAGCGGCTACCGGCTTGAAAACAAAATCGTTTTTAACCGGCGCGGCGACATTTCGGGATCGCGCGCGCCATATGTCTTTTGATTTGGCCGCCCTGCGAAACGCTGTAAGCTCAAATCGCCGGCGCAGGCTTGGCGTTAGCGGAGGGGACGATGAAATTTCCAGTCATTCGGGCGTTCCTTGCGACCATCGCCTATTTGACGAGCCACGTTCTCGTGATCGCCAGGATTCTCTGGCTGCCGACCCTGCTGATGATGGCGGGATTTGTCTATCTGATGCCGTCGATGATCGAGGCGCAGCTGGAAATCGCGGCGATGGGCGAGAGCGCCGATCCGGCCGAAGCGTTCAGCGCCATAGGCCCGATGTTGCGCTCCATGGGATTGCTCTATCTCGGCATGGCGATCCTTTATCCCATGATGCTGGCGGGCGTGTTGCGCCATGTGGTTCGCGGCGAGTCGCCGAGCCTGCCGTTTTACCTGCAGTTCGCCGGCGACGAATTGCGCATTCTCGGCGCGATGGCGCTGCTCGTCATCATGTTCTTCATGGTCTATCTGGTCGGCGTCCTTGGCGTGTTCGCGCTCGCCGCGGGGCTTTCCGCCGTGTCGCCGACGACCGGCGCGGTTGCGACGCTGTTTTTGTTTTTCGTCTTTTTGGGCGCCTTGATCTGGTTCGTCACCCGCCTTTCGGTCGTCTTCGCTGCGGGCGTGGATGCGCGCAGCCTCGGCATCGCCGAATCATGGCGCGCGACCAACGGCAATTTCCTGGGACTTTTCGGCTATTGGCTCTCGTGGGTCGTTGTGATGTTCATCATCTCCTGCCTTTACATGGCGTTCGCCATGAGCGGGTATTTCGCCGTTCTGATGGAAATGTTCGGCGCGGCCGCCGATCCGGCGGCGCTGCAGGAGATTGAACAGCGCCTGTTGGAGACGCAGCGCGACATGTGGGACCCGTCCAAACCGGCCTTTTGGCCCTTTATCATCGTCACCTATGTCTACACGATGTTTTATACCGCGGCCTGGGCCGCCGGCGGGGGCGTCGCCTATCGTTATCTGACGGATGGTAAGTAAGCGCGCGCGGGAGACAGGGCGCTTTGCAGCTTTCGTTTATGTGGGATTGGCGCGGCGGGTTAGGTGACGAGCTTATCTCAAATTGCGGTTGTCTTTTGCCTCTTTAAGGCGGAGCCGTTTACGGCCTGACAATACTGCCATTCTCGATTTCCGAGAAGAAAATTCGATCATCGCTATAATAGCCAAAAATCAATATGTTGTGGCTGATACATAGAAAATTAATAAATATATTGATTTTACTTGTAACAATGAACGAAGCAGTGGATTCTCTTTCCCCAATTAGTTTTGTCCAATTGACAGTCAACCTGTTGGTTTCTATGTGTCCGCGCTTCGCAGCGTACTCGGCTTCTCTGCGAAAGGAACCGGTAGCTGTATGGAATATTTGGGGTCAGTTTTTCAATTTTTCATAGCAATACTTTGTTTTAGTATTGCGGCGTTCATGTTTCGCATATTGATTGATCTTGTGCGAAAGGGTCCAAATGTAGTTTTTGCTGCTAGGCGCAAGGGATATAATATTAAAAGCTGGTGGTATTCGCGCGTTCCCGAAGCCGATGCGAATCTTCCCTCACAATCGGTTTCAGCGGGACTAGCATCAGTTTCAGAAAATGGGAAAGTGTATCCGAAATTCGAAACTGCACCAACTGAGTCTGGCATGTTCTAATAATTCATAATATTCAGTTGCCCTGATATTAATATTACGGGGCCGAATAGTGAAGTTTTCAGGTTGGATACCTAATGCGACTTGTAAGTTGTCGTTCAGTCTTATTGGCGAGAAGCACGGTGATCATAATGCCGAGACTTTCAATAGTTTCGCGCACGATGGGAATTTCCTATTAGCTATTGAAAAAAAGAAAAGCGAGGATGGGCCTTTATGGTCTGGCTTGCACAGGCTTTTGGGCCACAAGAGATACGCAAATCAGTTCTTTATGATTATCGCGCATGGCAAGCCCGGGACAATGCCTTGCATCAACGCAACAGGCAGCTTAACCCAACCTGAAAAGAAACATGACAGGAGGGGGAAACTAGTCGGTAAAATACGGATTATTTTTGGAGCAAGCCAAGATAATCCGGAAACTAAAGACGCATGGGTTGCGGGACAAGATCTTTACAAAAAACTGATGTGCACTCCTGTACTTCACCCGATCACAAGTACCGAATCTAGTTTGGAATGCGATTACTCTGTAGTCTGTAATAAAATCGATGAAATTCAGAATGGCGTAACCGAAGGTGCGGTGAGTATAGAGGTTGAGTTTTCCCTTTACCGAAGTGGAGAATGCAATTTTGTTGTTGATAAAAAAGACATTGAGCAAATTTGTAAGCCTGTAGATGACCCTGCAGAGGTTGCCCGGATGATTGTGCGACATGCCTTTATATTTTTAAAGGATTTAACACATCGTCACTATCATCACCATCGTTTAACCGATCAAAAAATAGACGTATATCAATCACATGGGGATGATCGTCTTTGGCGTCGCGAGACCCTTTATGGTCTTGTGCGTATGGCATTACAGGCGCGACGCGCAAATACAATTGAGGCATATAAGAACGCTATTGGCGTGCTTGCATATGCAAAATGTTTTCAAGATCACTTAGCAGGCTGGTTCCGTAACTATCAAAATGGCGAATTGGAGTTTGCACCGAGAGAGCACTTTATTCCGTACGATTTTTCCGCATTAAGAACCTCAATGGAGGCAAAGATTAGCTCTTTGGAATGGGAGCAGCAACGAGTTATACAGATAATAGCATTGTTTGCCGCATTAGTTATTGGTTTTGGTGCAATAACAGTAGGAATTATCGCCTTTGATCCAGATGCCTTCTTGAAAGCCCCTCCAGAGCCGTTCGGATCCTTTGCTGCCTTTACTCGCGCGCACCCAGTAATAATGATAATATCCTTTCCACTTATATTCACATTAGGGTTTGCGATTTATTTGCGTGTGTTTGCGATTGATAGATTTTTCGTATCAATTAAGCGGATTTATTTCATGTCGTTCTCCTTCTTAACCCCTAGTCTAATTTACGTGCTTGCTTTGGTTGCGAGTGCGGGAATTATTATTATCAGCATGTGGTTCGGAATTTGGGTTTTATTCTATGGCATGGGGTAGCATCACTTCTCCCATATGGGACCAGATTCATTCAGGTATATAGGCGAAATAAAGCGCCTCGCACAAAAAAAGAACAAATCGGAATAATTTATTGAAAACAGCCCCCTGACCCCTCTTGCCAAAAGAGAACAAAACGCGTACAAGGGGCGCTCATTGACAGGGCGGGGCCCTTTCAGGCAACGGAGGCGGCAATGGCCAATATGAGCTCAAAAAAAGCGGGCTTGAGACTGGTGGAGGCGGCGGGCGTGGACAAATCAAAGGCGCTGGAAGCAGCGATCAGCCAAATCGACAAGGCGTTCGGCAAGGGCTCGCTCATGCGTCTGGGCGACCGCGAGGTCGAAGACATTGAATCGATTTCGACCGGGTCGCTCGGCCTCGATATCGCGCTCGGCATCGGCGGTCTGCCCAAGGGCCGGGTGGTGGAAATCTACGGGCCGGAAAGCTCGGGCAAGACGACCCTGGCGCTGCATGTCGCCGCCGAAGCGCAAAAGCAGGGCGGCACCGCCGCCTTTATCGACGCCGAACATGCGCTCGATCCGATCTATGCGCAAAAGCTCGGGGTCAATCTCGACGAATTGTTGATCTCCCAGCCCGACGCCGGCGAACAGGCGCTGGAAATCGCCGATACGCTGGTGCGCTCGGGCGCGGTCGACGTGCTGATCATCGACTCGGTCGCCGCGCTGACGCCCCGCGCCGAACTCGAAGGGGAGATGGGGGATTCGCTGCCCGGCTTGCAGGCGCGGCTGATGAGTCAGGCGCTGCGAAAACTCACCGGCTCGATTTCGCGCTCGAACTGTCTTGTCATCTTCATCAACCAGATCCGCATGAAGATCGGCGTCATGTTCGGCTCGCCGGAGACCACCACCGGCGGCAATGCGCTGAAATTTTATTCCTCCGTGCGCCTCGACATTCGTCGCATCGGTGCGATCAAGAACCGCGACGAGGTGGTCGGCAACCAGACGCGGGTCAAGGTGGTCAAGAACAAGGTGGCGCCGCCCTTCAAGCAGGTCGAATTCGACATCATGTATGGCGAAGGCATTTCCAAGACCGGCGAGCTTCTCGATCTCGGCGTCCGCGCCGAAGTCGTCGAAAAATCGGGCTCCTGGTTTTCCTACAATTCCGAACGCATCGGTCAGGGCCGCGAGAACGCCAAGCAGTTTTTGAAGGACAATCCCGACATCGCCGATGAAATCGAAAGAGCGATCCGCCAGAACGCCGGCCTGGTCGCTGAAGAGATGCTGGTCGGCGAAAGCGGCGACGATAGCGACGACGACGCGGCCGAAGCGTCTTGATCCGGCTCGGGCCGTTTGTGCCGCCCGCTCGCTGTATCGTGACTGTATGCGTGTGTTTTCAAGCGCCGCCGGCGGGTTCATGCTGGCGGCGTGTTTCCTCAATCCACTGTCGACGGGAGAATGCAAATGATCGGCTATGTAACGCTTGGCGTGAATGATCTCGAACGCGCCGCGAAATTTTACGACCAGCTTTTTGCTGAACTGGGCGCCAAGCGGATTATGGAGATGGACACCGTCATCGCCTGGGGCCGTTCCATGTCCGAACCGGGGCTGGGCGCGATCAAGCCCTTTGACGGCAAGCCGGCGACCGTCGGCAACGGGACCATGGTGGCGCTCGCCGTCAAGGAACCGGCCGACGTCGACCGCGTCTACAAAAAGGCGATCGAACTCGGCGCCAAGGACGAAGGCCCGGCCGGACCGCGCGGCGACACCGGTTTTTACGCCGGCTATTTTCGCGATCTTGACGGCAACAAGCTCAACATCTTTTGCATGACGCAACCCGCCTCGGCCTAACCGCCTGACCCGCCGAGCCGGCCGCCGCGGGCCCGGCGCCGGGCTGCGTCTGGTCTGCATCTGGGCTGGGCCGCGTCTGGACGGTCTGGGCCCTGGACGGTCGGGACCTTGAGCGGTTAAGCCTCATGGCCCCCGCGCCGGTCCGGTCGGCGCGGGCTTGTCGCCTTCCCCGCACTGGCCCCATATAGAGCCCATGACTTCGCTTAAGGACATCCGCGCCCAGTTTCTCGACTTCTTCGCCGCGCGCGATCATTTCGTCGCGCCGTCGGCCCCGCTCGTGCCCCAGAACGATCCGACCCTGCTGTTCGTCAACGCCGGCATGGTCCCGTTCAAGAACGTCTTCACCGGGGCCGAAGCGCGCGACTACAAGCGCGCGGTCTCCTCGCAGAAATGCGTGCGCGCCGGCGGCAAGCACAATGATCTCGACAATGTGGGCTACACCGCGCGCCACCACACCTTTTTTGAAATGCTCGGCAATTTCTCCTTCGGGGATTACTTCAAGGAAGGCGCGATCGAGGCGGCGTGGACGCTCGTCAACAAGGATTTCGGCCTGTCGGCGGACCGGCTGATCGTCACGGTCTATCACACCGACGACGACGCCTTTGACTTGTGGCGCAAGATTTCCGGCCTGCCCGAAGCGCGCATCCTGCGCATCGCCACGAGCGATAATTTCTGGGCCATGGGCGACACCGGCCCGTGCGGGCCGTGTTCGGAGATTTTCTACGATCACGGTCCGGATATTCCCGGCGGCCCGCCCGGTTCGGCAGACGAAGACGGCGACCGCTTCGTGGAAATCTGGAACCTCGTCTTCATGCAGTTCGAACGCCATCCCGACGGGCGCGACACCGAACTGCCCAAGCCGTCGATCGACACCGGCATGGGGCTGGAGCGCGTCGCGGCGGTGCTCCAGGGCGCGCACGACAATTACGACGTCGATCTCTTCCGCACACTGATCGATGCGTCGGTCGAGCTTACCGGTCGCAAGGCGGAAGGCGAGGACAAACCGGCTCACCGCGTCATCGCCGATCATTTGCGCGCGACCAGCTTTCTCATCGCCGACGGCGTCGCCCCGTCGAATGAGGGGCGCGGCTATGTCCTGCGCCGGATCATGCGCCGCGCCATGCGCTACGCCCACGGGCTCGGCGCGCGCGAACCGCTGCTGGCGCGTCTTGCCCCGGTGCTGGTGCGCGAAATGGGCGGGGCCTTTCCCGAACTTGGCCGGGCGCAAACCCTGATCGTCGAAACCCTGCGCTCGGAGGAGGAAAAATTCCGTTCCCTGCTCGATCGCGGCCTCAAGTTGCTTGCAGAGGAAACCGCCAAGCTCCCCGCGGGCGCGGCGCTTTCCGGCGAAGCCGCGTTCAAGCTTTACGACACCTATGGCTTTCCCCTGGATCTGACGCAGGACGCCCTGCGCCGCGACGGCCGCGACGTCGATATCGCCGGTTTTGACGCGGCGATGGACGCCCAGCGCAAGGCGGCCCGCGCGGCGTGGGCGGGCTCGGGCGATGCCGCCGACGAGGCCGTGTGGTTCGACCTGCGCGCCGCGCACGGCGCCACGGAATTTCTCGGCTATATCCACGATCAAGCCGAAGGCGTCGTTCAGGCGATCGTCAGGAACGGGGACATCGTCGACAGCGCCGGCGCCGGCGATGCGGTCGAAATCATCGTCAACCAGACGCCGTTCTACGCCGAATCCGGCGGCCAGGTCGGCGACGCCGGGCGCATCGCGACCGACGCGGGCGCGGCGATTGTCATCGAAGACGTTAAAAAACGCGCCGGCGTCTTGCACGGTCATATCGGCAAGATCGAAAACGGCGCATTAAATGTCGGCGATACGGTCTATCTCGCCATCGACGAAGCGCGCCGCGACCTGACCCGCGCCAATCATTCGGTAACCCACCTCGCGCACGCCGCCTTGCGCGACGTGCTCGGGCCCCATGTGACGCAAAAGGGCTCCCTGGTCGCGCCGGACCGCATGCGTTTTGACTTTACCCATCCCAAGGCGGTCGCGCCCGAAGAGATCGTAGAGATCGAACGCCGGGTGAACGCCGTCATCCGTCAGAACACGCCGGTCGCAACCCGCATCATGGCCTATGACGACGCGGTCGCGTCCGGCGCCATCGCGCTTTTCGGCGAGAAATACGACGAGGACGTCCGGGTGCTGAGCATGGGCGAGGCGCTCGACGGCTCGGGCAAGGCCTATTCCATCGAACTTTGCGGCGGCACTCATGTGCGCCGCATTGGCGATATCGCGCTTTTCAAGATTGTCAGCGAAGGTGCGGTATCGGCCGGCGTGCGGCGCATCGAGTGCCTGACGGGCGAGGCGGCGCGGCGCTGGCTCGAAACCCAGGCGGCGATCGCGCGCCGCGGCGCCGAGGCGCTCAAGACCGCGCCGGAGGAACTGCCCGCGCGCATCGAAGCCCTGGTCGCCGAGCGCAAAAAGCTCGAACGCGACCTCGCCGAAGCAAAAAAAGCCCTGGCGCTGGGCGGCGGCGCGGCCGCTGCGCCTGACGATGACGTGCGCGAGATCGACGGCATAAAATTCGCCGGCAAAGTGCTCGACGGCGTTGCGCCCAAGGATCTGCGCGGCCTGGTGGATGCGGCGAAAAAGAAACTCGGCGCGGGCGTCGCCGCTTTTGTCGGCGTCAATGACGGCAAGGTCGCGCTCGCCGTGGGCGTGACCGACGATCTGAAAGATCGGCTGTCGGCGGTCGATCTTGTGCGGGCGGGCGCCGCAGCGGTCGGCGGCAAGGGCGGCGGCGGGCGGCCCGACATGGCCCAGGCCGGCGGACCGGACGGCGCCAAGGCGCAAGAGGCGATCGAGGCGATCGCCCGGGCGATCGCCTCTTAACGCTCTGATCAGTCGATATCGACGTCGCCGCCGAGGGACTTGCTGATGTTTCTTTCTTGCGGCGAGCCTGACACGTCAATGTCGCCGCCGGTCGAAGCTGACGCATCGATGCTTTCCGACGCGTAAACTTCTGCTTCTGCGCCGGTGGAAACGCTGACTCTCACATCGCGGCACTCTAAATTTTCCGCTTCAAGTTCGGCCCCGGTCGAGGCGCTGGCGCGCAGTTCGTCGCAACGCCCTTCCAGATACAATTCTGCGCCGCTTGAAACGCTGGCGGAAAAATCGCCAGCGTCGATCCCGCGCACGCTCAACTCGGAACCGCTGGAGGCTTCGACCTCCTCAATCGAGGGAAGCGTTACGTAAACGATCGGGGATTTCCAGCGCATTTTGAACAGCGCCCCATCGCGACCGATGCGCAACGTCTCGCCGCGCTGTTTGATTTCGAGCCGGTCGAGGCTGTCTTTGCTTCCTTCGGCGCGAACGGAATAACCGTCGCCCACGCTCGCCTCGACTTCGACGCCCGCGGATGCGGTAATGCGCGAAAAGCCGCTGAACTCGTAGGTTTGGGTGTCCGCCTGCGCCGCCGTTGCGCCGAGCGCCGCAACGAACACAACCGTGGTTGTTTTCAGGTAATTGATCATTGTCTTTCCCCTTTTCTGACTTTTCTAATTTGGCATAGGCGCGCCATAAGAAAAGCCAAAAGAGACAAAGCGCTTCTGATATGCGTGGAAATGTGCGGCGAGCCGGCGACGGCGCTGATAGCGCATCGGTGCCGAATGAGAATGCAAATGAATGATACGTCGCGGACGCGCGTTTAAAGCAGGTTGCGGATTGCGTAATCCATATCTCCGCTCATTCCCGCGCCCGCGCGCGAAGGCGCGCTAATTATAGTTTGACCGCATTCGCGGTCGGGCCGGGAATCCGGTCTTACTCAATAAAGTCGGGCTTT
>JANQMJ010000021.1 GCA_028280115.1 Parvularculaceae bacterium | reverse complement strand
TGGAGCGGGCGATGAGATTCGAACTCACGACTTCAACCTTGGCAAGGTTGCGCTCTACCCCTGAGCTACGCCCGCTCGCTTAAAACCCCGGCGCGCTTGAAGCTCGGCGGGGGCCGCTATATGCACGAGCGAGATTGGCTTTGCAAGCCGGGCTTGGGGCCGGCGCCGGCGCGCGCGGCTATAAGGAATGGAAGACGAATCGCCGACGCCGCCGCCAGGCGCTAAGACACGAGACGCGCTTTTCGCCATGCTCGACGCCCATGGCTTTGCCCATCGCACGGTCGATCACGAAGCGGTTTTCACCGTCGCGGAAAGCCGCGGCCTCAAAGCCGACCTGCCCGGCGGGCATTCCAAAAACCTCTTCCTGAAAGATAAAAAAGGCGCGCTGTTTTTGGCTGTCGCCCAGGCGGAAACCAAGGTCGATCTTATCGGGCTTGGCAAGGCGCTGGGCGCGAAAGGCCGGCTTTCTTTCGGCAAGCCCGCGCTGATGACGGCGACTCTGGGCGTTGCGCCGGGCGCGGTGACGCCTTTCGCGCTGATCAATGAAACCGCCCGAGCGCTTTCCTGCGTGATCCTTGACCAAGCCCTGCTCGGTTATGATCCGGTCTGGTTTCACCCGTTGGAGAACACCGCCTCGACGGCGATTTCTCCCCAGGACCTGCGCGCCTTTGTGCAAGCATGCGGATTTACGCCGAAAATCCTCGATCTTGCGGCGCCGCTCAAAAGTTAACAACTTGCGTTTCCGGGCCCGCCGCCTCATCTAGAGGCCTAGGATTATGGAGACGGCCATGACGGCGATCATCGGATCGGAAAACGCCCCGCCGGCGGATCTGATCAAGGACGCGACAATCGACAGCTTCGAGCAAGACGTGGTCGCAGCCTCCATGACCGCGCCGGTCATCGTCGATTTTTGGGCCGACTGGTGCGGGCCGTGCAAACAGCTCGCGCCGATGCTGGAAAAGGCCGTCATGGCCGAGAACGGCAAGGTGCGCCTGGTCAAGATCGACATCGACAAGAACCAGATGCTGGCTGCCCAACTGCGCATTCAGTCGATACCGACGGTCTACGCCTTTTATCAAGGCCGGCCCGTCGACGGTTTTCAGGGCGCGGTGCCGGAAAGCGAGATCAAGGCGTTTATCGGCCGGCTGACCAAGCTCGCCGGCGACGCCGGGGGCGAAGATGCAGCGGAAGATTATTTAAACGCCGGCGAAGCCGCCTTCGCCGAAGGCGATATCGCTGCGGCGGCGCAGCTTTTCGGACAGGTTGCGCAGGCCGACGGCGGCAACATTCGCGCGCTCGCCGGTCTTGCGCGCTGTCATCTCGCCATGGGCGAGATCGAAAAAGCCAAACAGACTCTCAAGCTCATCCCGCCGGACAAGCAGAATGATGAAACGCTTGCCAGCGTCAGGGCGGCGATCGCGCTTGCGGAGAGCAACCCCGATGGCGGCGATATCGAAACGATCAAAACTACAGTCGCGGCCGAACCGGATAATCTTACCGCGCGGTTTGATCTCGCCGGCGCTTATCTCGCCGCCGGCGCCATGGAGCCGGCCATGGAGGAGCTGCTCGCGATTATCGACCGCGACCGCGAGTGGAACGAGGAAGCCGCGCGAAAGAAGCTGCTTACGGTGTTCGAGGCGCTCGGACCGACGCATCCGGCGACCGCGCGCGGTCGGCGGCGGCTGTCCTCGATATTGTTTTCATAAGGCGGAGGAGGCGGGGCGCGTCAACGCGCATGAAAACCCAGATCAAAGCGCAACTGCCACAGCCGGTGCCGCTGTTTCCTCTGTCCGGCGCATTGCTTTTGCCCGGCGGGCGCTTGCCGCTCAATATTTTCGAACCGCGTTATTTGCGCATGGTCGATAATGCGCTGGCCGGCGCGCGCGCCATCGGCATGATCCAGCCTTTAGATCCCAGCGCCGTCGATCCGGTTCCGGCGCTTTACGATGTGGGATGCGCGGGACGCATCACGTCTTTCGCCGAGACCGAAGACGGGCGCTATTTGATCACCCTTACGGGGTTGCGGCGCTTCCGCTTGCTCGGCGAGGTGAGCGCCGATACGCCGTACCGGCTGGCCCAAGTCGACTGGAACGCCTTTCCCGCCGACGCCCGCGAGGATCCTTCCGGTGCCGCCATCGACCGACAGGAATTCTTGAACGCCATGCGCCGCTATCTCGAAGCGGAAAGCCTCAAAGCCGACTGGGACGCGGCCCTGTCCGCGCCGATCGAGGCGCTGGTGGTTTCGCTCGCGATGGGTTGTCCGTTCGCGCCCAATGAACAACAAGCACTCCTTGAGGCCGAAACCGTCGCCGATCGGGCCGAATGTCTGATGGCGCTGATGGAAATGTCCGGCGCCGACGAACCGAACGGCGATCAGCATCTGCAATAGGGCTGGCGGCCCGCCGCTTAGCGCGATAGGGATGACGGCATGACGGATGAACCCGAAACCCGCGCCGATCAGCCGGGCGATATTGATCCCCGGCTGCTTGAGATTTTGGTCTGCCCCCAGACCAAGGGACCGCTGGTCTACGATCGCGAGAAAGGCGAGCTGCTCAGCAAGAAAGCGCTGCTCGCCTATCCGATCCGCGACGGCGTGCCGATCATGCTGGTCGATGAAGCCCGCACGTTAAGAGACGACGAAACCGAGCGCCTTTGATCGGCGGCGCGCGTCGCCGCCCGCCTGCCGCTTGGGTATACGGGTCCTTGGCGCTGGTCTTTTCCGCCCGAAAGGGCGTATGACAGGCGGTCAAAAGGCTTTCAATTTTCCATGTCCGCCACGCCCCCCATCGATGCGCCTGCTAGCGACCTTGTCGCCTGCAAAACGCCGGATGCCGCCGTCAAACGCCTGATTGCCCTTTACGATGAGGGCATTGCGCGCCTGACCAAGCAGTTCGAAGACTTCACGGCGGGCTCGGTTGCGCCGGAAGGCGCCGAGACGCCGACTTATCCTTATCTTTGCGCCAGCGTGCCGCCAGAAGCATCGATGCAGACCTCCAAACTGGCCCTGGGCCGGGTCGCCGCGGCCAGCGTGCACGGCGCGACGGTCACCCAGCCGGCCCTCTTCGCCGATTATCTGCGCGAGCAGCTCGGGCGCATTACGAAACGCTTTTCGGCGGAAATATTCGTCGGTCGGTCCTTTGCGCCGATCCCGCTGACCTTCGCGCTCGAGGAGGCGACGGTTTCGCTCACCCAGGCCCAGCGCGCCGCGCTGCAAACGCATTTTCACACGCCCAATCTTGTCGCCACCAATGACGACATTGTCGACGGCCAACTCATCTTGAAACGCAGCGGGCCGCACCCATTGTCGCTGTTCACCGCAGAGCGGGTTGATTATTCGCTCCATCGCATTCAGCATTACACAGCGACGCGGCCGGAGCATTTCCAGAATTATATTCTGTTTACGAACTACCAACGCTATGTCGATGAGTTCGTCGAATACGCCAAGGGCGAAGTCGAAGCCGGCCGGGCGACCGCGCTGATCGAACCGGGCGGCCGCATCACGCGTAAGGGCGGTCCGGCACCGAAAGAGGCGCTCAAATCGCCGCAGATGCCCGCCTATCATTTAACCCAGGACGGCAAGCAGGGCGTGACGCTGGTCAATATCGGCGTCGGGCCGTCCAACGCCAAAAACATCACCGACCATCTCGCCGTTCTGCGCTCCCAGGTCTGGCTGATGATCGGTCATTGCGGCGGGCTCCGGCGCACCCAGCGGCTGGGCGATTATGTGCTCGCCCACGCCTATTTGCGCGAGGATAACGTGCTCGACGACGTGCTGCCGCCGACGGTGCCGTTGCCAACGCTCGCTGAAGTGCAACTTGCCTTGACCGCCGCGGTGCAGACGGTAAGCGCGATCCCTGGGCCCAAGCTTAAGGAACATCTGCGCACCGGCACCGTGGTGACGACCGGCGACCGCAACTGGGAACTGCAGTTCGAACGCAACGCGGTGCGGCTCAATCAGGCCCGCGCCATCGCCATCGATATGGAATCGGCGACCATCGCGGCCAACGGCTATCGTTACCGCGTGCCCTACGGGACGCTGCTTTGCGTTTCCGACCGCCCGCTGCACGGAGAGGTCAAACTGCCGGGCATGGCGGATGCGTTCTATCAGGCCCGCGTCAGCCAGCATCTCGCCATCGGCGTTCACGCCATCGAACTTTTGCGCGAGGAAGCCAAGGCCGACACGCTCCATTCGCGCAAGCTCAGAAGTTTTGACGAGCCGTTTTTGCGTTAGGGCTAAAGCGGCTTTTCGTAGATCCGATAGGTCTTGTAGATTTCGCCGCTCATATCGAGCAGCATGGTCAGCATCGCTTCATTATCTTCAAGAATCCAGGACAACTCGGCGTCAACAACGCCGCGATCAAGGTTGGCCGAGTTGACCAGTTCGATAACCTTATACGCGAACGCCGCGCCCACGGGCTTGCCGTGCAGCTTTTTGCGCACGCCCATCAAGGGCATGCGCGCCTGGCTGACGCCCTTGACCTTGAGCCGCCAGAGCAGCTTGGCCCAGTTAAAGGGCAGGAGTTTGCCGCCGAAGTCGCGGATCGCCTCGTTGATGTTCGGCAGGACAAGGCCGAAAGCGACCGGTTCGCCGTCGAGATAGCAGATGACCACGTTGTGCGTTTCGATAATCGGCCGCAGCTCGCGCGCCATATGCCGAACATGCTCTTCCGTAAACGGAACAAATCCCCAATTTTCGGACCACGCGTCGTTGTAAATATCGATAATCGTCCGGATATCGCCGAGGAAGTCCTTGGTGTTGAGATTTCGAATCGTAATGTTCGGGCGTGAAAGCGCCTTTTCGACGAACCGCATGCGCTTTTCGGGAATGAAGTCACGCTTGATCGCGTAGCGCAGAGCGTACATGTCTCGCGCCTTTTCAAAGCCGAGGGCCTCAAGGCGCTCGGCGTGATAAGGCCGTCCATGGGGCATCATGAAATAAGGCGGCGTATCGAACCCGTCGACAAGCAGGCCGCACTCCTCGTTGACGGAAAAATTGAACGGCCCGGCGATCTTTTTCATGCCGCGCTCGCGCAACCATCCCGCCGCCGTTTCGGTCAGCAGGCCGAAGAGTTCGGCGTCGTTTTCGCCCTCGATAAAGCCGAAGTGGCCCGCTTCGTCTTGATAAAGCGCCTGGTGGGACTGGTTGACGATCGCGGCGATGCGGCCCACGGGCTGGCCATTCCGGTAGGCGATCCACAATTGGTGGGGAGAAGATTTCAGCTCGGGATTTTTCGCCGCATCAAGCCGTGCGGCCAGTTCGAATTCCAGGGGCGCGATGTAATTCGGATCGTCGGCGTAAAGCTGGCTGGGAAGGCGAATAAATGTCGTGCGGTCGCGAGCGGTTTCGACCGGACGTATTTCAAGGGCCGATTGAATCATGGGCGGGCTTTGCGGCGTGTTTCATCTTGAAACGGCATAGGCGCAAATGCGCCAAAAAGAAACGGCGCACGCCCCAACGCCCGATCCTAGCGCAGCCGGATCGCGATGTTCGCGCCTTCGGCGGGGACCGGAAAGATCATCTCTTCGACAAGAGGGGGCCTGAACCGGACTTTGGGATTTTGCGAAAGACCCCACGGTTCATTGGGCAGGCCGAACGCGCTTTTGTCAAAACGGCCATTGGCGTTCACGTCCTGATAGACGGCTATCGCATAGTCGCCAGGCCCGGGCGTAGTGAGACAAAATGAGGTGACCGGCGATTTGGCGGCGAATTTCACCTGCTTGATGCGCCCGGTCCGTTTGAGAAATCCCTCCTCCTTATTGGGATAGAGGTCGGCCGCCATCAGACCGACAGCGTGCTTGACGTCGGTTATGACCAGACGGATTTCGTTTTCGCCGCCATTGCAGCTTACATGCTCGAAATCGAAATCCGCCTTGATTTCCTTTTTGGCCTGCGCCTGGCCGATCATCGCCGCAACAACGAACCAGGCGGCGACGATTTTCACGATTTGAAACGCAACGTTACCATACATATTCTTAACTCCGCTCACGACAGCCTTTTAGACGGAACCTCCGCCAAAAAGGCGGCGGGAATGTGAAGTTTTCAGACCTGACGGGAATGTGAACCGACGCAACGGCCTGTCCCTATCTTTGTTCTTGTGACAGCGCCTCCGACAGCGCCGTGTAGGCGCTCACAACGACATCAAGGTCCTCGTCGGAATGCGCCGCGGATACGCTCAACCGAAGAATCGAAGTTGCATTTGGCGTGCCGGGCGGTATCGCCAGGTTAACGTAAACTCCGTTTTCCATCAGAAAATTCCACGCCATGAAGGCCTGTTCCCGATTGGCGAGTTTGGCCGCAATGACGGGACTGGCCGGCGCGCACAGCTCGAAGCCAAGCTGCGTGAACGCCGCATGGATTCGCTTAGCGTTGTCCCAAAGTCGCTCCCGCAAGGAGGGATCAGACGAGATTTTTTCAAGCGCCGCGCCCGCCGCGGCGATGTTGGCCGGCGACGGCGAAGCGGTGAACATATAGGGCCGGCTTGAAAAGCGCAGATATTCAAGTTCGGGATGGTTCGAGGCGACGAACCCGCCGATCGACGCAAGGCTCTTTGAAAATGTGCCGGTGTAAAAGTCGACGGATTGAAGCACGCCGTCGCGCTCGCATACGCCGCGCCCGCCATCGCCGAAGACGCCGAAGGAGTGAGCTTCGTCAAGCAGCACATAGGCGCCGTGCCGGTGCGCGATCTCGACGAATTCGCCCACCGGCGCGACGTCGCCGAACATGGAATACATGCCTTCAATACACACCAGCTTGCCTTTGACCTCCGCGCCGAGCCGCTTGAGGCGCTTGTCGAGGCTTTCCGGATCGTTGTGGCGAAACCGCACCGTTTCCGCGCCGGAAAGCTGGCAGCCGTCGTAAATGCACGCGTGACAGTCTGCATCGATAAGAATGACGTCCTCGGGCGGCCGGGCCAGCGCCGATATCGCGCCGAGATTGGCCTGATAGCCGGTGGAAAAGACGATGCAGTGCTTGTAGCCCAGGAAGTCGGCGAGATCGCGTTCGAGTTGACGGTGCGCGGCGTATGTTCCGTTGGCGAACCGCGAACCCGTCGTGCCCGTGCCGGAGCGCTCCACAGCTGTCTTCGCCGCCGCGACGGCGTCGTCCTGGAATGTGAGGCCGAGATAGTTGTTGGTTCCCGCAAGGACGATCTCCTTGCCGTCCACCATCGCCCGGGTCGGACCTTTCATCTCATCCATCGAAACGCCGAACGGATCGCGCCCGGTCTCTTCGCGCAGGGCGTAATACTGCGCGGCGGTCGATTGGAACTTTTCAAAAAGGCTCATCGAACTAGGACTGTTCTTTTTTGATCGTGTGAATCGCATCGACAAGCTCGCCGATGGTTTTGATTTCTGAGATGGTGTTCACGGGAATCGAGATGTCGTAATTGTCCTCGATATCCATCACAATATCGAGGACGGAAACAGAATCGATCTCCAGATCGGCGATCAGGTCGGTTTCCCGCGTCAGCTTGACGCCCTTGTCGTTCAAAGCGTCAAGGAGCGAACAAACTTTCCGGAATACGAGATCGTCGTCTTCCTGGATGCCGGACATGCTGATCTCCTTCACGCAAAGGCGCATCTCGCGCTTATAGCAAACCGCTTTCTTGATACCAACGAATGGTTTTTGCAAACCCTTCCTGAAGCGGCGTTGCGGGCCGCCAGTCCGAGGCGGCCGTTAAGAGGTTGTCCCGGGCGACCCAGTCGGGATGGAAAAATTCGGCGACCTGGCCTTGGCGCATCGTCGGGTTCCGCCCGAGAACGCGCTCCAGCGTCCGCAGCAAACTGCAATAAAGCGCGATGGGCGCGCGGGGCGCGCGGATGCGCCGGGGCTCGGCGCCCAGGGCGGCGCCCAAAATCGCGCCGATTTCCGACCAGGCGCGGCCTTCGGGCGCGTCGTCGCCGACGTCGTAAACAGCGCCGCCGGGCGCGGTTTGCGCCGCCGCAAGGGCCGCTGCGGCGTCCTCGACATAAAGCAACGAGGCGCGGGCGGGCGGATCGGTTTTCGGTTCGGGCGCGAAACCGGCCTTGACCAGTTTGAAATAAGGCAGGGTCGCCCGGTCGCGAGGACCGTAAATTGCGGGCAGGCGCAGGGCGGTCCAGCCTGTGCCGCCGCACGCGGCGCGAACCGCCTGTTCGCTTTCGAATTTACTGCGCGCATAAAAAGACGTTTCGGGCGCGCGCGCCGAAAGAGATGAAGCGTGAATGAACTTCACGCCCGCCGCAAAGCAGGCTTCGGCGGCGTAGGCCGCGCCTTCGACATTCACGGTGATATAATCGCGCTCATGGCGGGCGTGGGTAACGCCGGCGAGATGGAAAAAAACGTCCGCATCCTGCACAATCTTGAAAAGCGCGCCGGCGCTTTCAAGATCGCCTTCGACGACGTTAAGACGCGGTCTTGCTGATATTTTTTTCGGATCGCGGGCCAGCGCAGCGACTTCCCACCCTTCGGTGAGCAGCGCGTCGATCAAGGCGGCGCCGACAAATCCGGTTCCCCCGGTGACGGCTGCGCGCAATTTTAGACTCGGGAATCGGCGAGCGCTCTGGGCGCGGCGACCGCCGGTTCGGGTCGGTCTTCGGTGAATGCGCCGTCGAGATATTTCTGTTTGACTTTGGCGCGCGAGAGCTTGCCGGACGACGTCATCACCATGGAGTGCGGCCGCGCAAGCACGACTTCGGCCGGCGCGCCGACGGCGTTCTGGATGACCGACGCGATCTCGCGTTTAAGCGCCGCCAACGCGTCTTGGCTCATGCCGCGCCGCTCGACAACAACGACGATGCGCTCGCCGCCGCCGTCATCGACGGAAAACGCTGCGACGCCGCCATTCCTGACGCCTTCGGTCTTTTCAACCGCCCATTCGATGTCTTGCGGCCAGATGTTGCGCCCATTGATGATGATAAGATCCTTGGCGCGGCCGGTGATGACGATTTGTCCGTCCAGGAAGTATCCCATATCGCCGGTGTCGAGCCATTCGCCGTCATACATCGCCGCCGATGCGTCCGGATCGGAGAAATAGCCCGGCGTCAGGCTGGGGCCTTTGATGAAGATGCGGCCGACGACGCGTTCGTCAACGGCGTTCCCCTTTTCATCGCGCACTTTAATCTCATGATCGGGCAGGGCCCGACCGCACAGCACGAAGCCGCGCTTGTGCTCCGGCGAGGTCACCGCGGAGGCGGGTTGAGCCACGCCCGAGCGCGTAAAGTGCCGCATGTCGACCTCGTCGACGGTGATCGGTTCGCCAAGCGTCGGAAACGAAATCGCCAGCGTCGCTTCGGCCATGCCGTAGCTTGGCGCAAAGGCGTTGGGATTAAAGCCGAAGGGTTCGAAGGCTTCGGCGAAAGCGTTGAGCGCTTCGGGCCGCACCATATCGCCGCCGATGCCGGCGACGCGCAGATGTGTAAGGTCGACCGAACCCTGTTCGGCGCGCGCTGAACGCTTGGCTGCAAGGTCGTAGCCGAAGGACGGGCTGTAGGTTAGCGAGGCTTTGTGTTCCGTAATGATGCGCAGCCACAATAGCGGCCGCCGCACAAAATCGGACGTAGACAGAAAATCGACCGACAATTGCGCGGCCAATGGCGCAAGAAGAAAGCCGATCAGCCCCATGTCGTGATAGAGCGGCAGCCAGCTCGCGCAGCGGTCGCCTGGTCGCGCATTCATGCCGTGCTGCGTGATCGCGCTCAAATTGCTGCTGACGGAACGCTGCGTGCCGATGACGCCCTTGGGCGCGCTGGTGGAACCGGACGAGTACTGAATGTAGCAATATTCGTCAGGGCCGAACGGCTTGGCGGCGACGCCGTTGCCTTTCAGATCGAACAGCGTGTGAAAATCGTAGATGGCGACACCGGGCAAGGACTGCGCCGCCTCTTCGAGAAATCCCCGCAATGCAGCCGGGCCAACCGCGCCGGCGGCTTTGGCGCCGACGATCATCAAACGGATCTGGTTGAGATAGCCGTCCTTGCCGCCGAGATTGACCGGCATGGGCATCGGCGCCGGGACGAGGCCGGCATACTGGCAAGCAAAAAACGTGATGACGAATTCGGGGCTGGTTTCAGCGATGATGGCGATGCGATCGCCCCGCTCAAAGCGCGCGGCAAGCCGGTTGGCGACGTCGAGCGCGCGTTCGCGCAGCGCTGCGTAGGAAAGGCGTTCTTCCACCTCGCCGCGCAGGGTGAAAAAGTTATAGCCGGTCTGGCCCCGGGCGGCGTAATCGAGCGCCTCAGGCACCGTTTCAAAGTCGCCGATGCGCGGCGCTAATCCGTCATTTTCCGTCGGCGTCGGCACTGCTTTCTCAGAATTTACGGTCATCAACGCCCCCGCACTCGACCGGTTTTAAGCCGGTCTACTGTCCTGCGCATGCGCCCATCCCCCAAGACGCACGCACCCCAAGCCTCGTCTCAGCGCCCGATGCGGCGGCAAAGTCCTTCATCTTTGCCGATAACAGGCGCGCGGCGTGATCTTGAGCCGATACAAGGCCTTAGGTCAACGAGCAAGCCTCGCCGGTTTCGCGCTGCATCAATAATTGCAGGCGGATGTTACAGATCGCGGGCCCCTTTGATGATCGCTGGAATGTGACGCTTGATGTCATGGCCCATGGCGCTTAGTTTCGCGCCAGCATCGCTTTTGATGCGTTGCGAATGAATCGCAGGAACAACCCAAGAATGCGTCTTTTCGTCGGTTACAAGGCCTGGAAGGCTGAGGAATATCTCCTCAACCGCATGGATTTTAAGGATCTCGTGCGGGCTTATGTCACCTATCCGGCCATTCAGGTCTATGCGGCGCTGATCGTCGTCTGCCTGGCGGCGGGGGTGGCGACGGCCACGTCGGTATGGCTGTTTTTAGCGGCCTTGACGGCCGGCGCGCTCTTGTTTCCGTTTGCCTGGTATCTGATCCACCGTTTCGTTCTGCACGGCTCGTGGATGTATAAATCCCCCCATCTCGCCAGCCTGTGGAAGCGGGTGCATTACGATCACCACCGCTACCCCAACGATTTATCCGTGCTTTTTGGCGGCCTGCATACGACTTTGCCGACGATTTTGGTCGTTTCGGGTCCGTTAGGATGGCTGATCGGCGGTTTTTCGGGGGCGCTGTGCGCCATCGCCGGCACGCTCATCATGACCTGTTTTACGGAGTTCATGCATGCGGGCGAACATCTTGCTTTTGAACCCAAATCGAAATTCTGGAAGGACATGAAACAGCGCCATTTAGCGCATCATTTCCATGACGAAACGGGCAATTTCGGCATCGCCGAGTTTTTCTGGGATCGGCTTTTCGGGACCTTCTACAAAGAAACGGAAGAGCGTCCGCGCAGCGCAACGGCGCGTAACCTTGGTTACACGGATGAAATGGCCGTGCGCTATCCCTGGGTTAAGGCGCTGACCGACGCCGAATCGGCCGAACGCCAGGCGACCCGCGCTCGCGCAGCCTGAACCGGCCCTCCTTCGAACCACTTCCATCCGCCGCATAGGCGAGTGCGCGCGGACTGCCGCAGGCAGGCAACTTTCAGTTGATTTTGCACTGCAGCTTTGCCAGTTTCCGCGCCGACATCAAAATGGGGACTGGTTGAAGCGCGCGCGCGTATAACGCGAAGCCGCGGCCATACCAGCGATCACTCATACAAATTCCAGGAAAGGCATAAAATGAGCATATCGCTTTGGTTGGTCATTCTGGCCGGCTTGGCCGCCATCGGTTATGGCGTCTTCACCGTCAATTCGGTTTTATCCCTGCCTGCGGGCTCGGAGCGCATGCGGGAAATCGCCGGCGCCATTCAGGAAGGCGCCAGCGCCTATCTGCGGCGGCAATACATCACCATCGCCAGCGCCGGCGCCATCGTCTTTCTCATTCTTCTCGTGGCGCTGAAACTTCACGCGGCGGTCGGGTTCGCGCTGGGCGCGATTTTATCCGGCCTGGCGGGCTTCATCGGCATGCTGGTGTCGGTGCGCGCCAATGTGCGCACCACCCAGGCGGCGAGCGAAAGTCTCGCCAAGGGCCTTTCGGTTGCGTTCCGCGCCGGCGCGGTGACGGGCATGCTGGTGGCGGGCCTCGCCCTGTTGGGCCTGACCGTTTATTACGTTGCGCTTACCGTAGGCATGGGCGAGGCGCCGCAAAGCCGGACCGTCGTTACCGGCCTCATCGCTCTGTCCCTCGGCGCCTCGCTGATTTCGGTCTTCGCCCGTCTTGGCGGCGGCATCTTCACCAAGGGCGCTGATGTGGGCGGCGATATGGTCGGCAAGATCGAAGCGGGCATTCCCGAAGACGATCCGCGCAACCCCGCGACCATCGCCGACAATGTGGGCGATAATGTCGGCGACTGCGCCGGCATGGCGGCGGACCTTTTTGAGACCTATGTGGTCACCGTGGCCGCGACCATGGTTCTGGGCTCGATCATCTTCGTGCCCGAAGCCGCTGTGCTCGCAAAGCTTCCCCCCGAAGAAGTCAGCGCCTATGTGGCCGACGTCGTCAGCCCGTTTATGTTCTATCCGCTGGCGATCGGGGCGGTGTGCATCGTCACGTCGATCATCGGCACGTTCGGCGTGCGCCTCGGCAAGGGATCGACCAATATCATGGGCGCGCTCTACAAGGGCCTCGTGATCACCGGGGTTCTTTCCCTGGTCGCCATCGCCGGCGTCACGTTTCAGATTTTCGGTTTCGCCGAAGAGATTGGCCGGACTTCCACCGGCGATCCGTTTACCGGATTAAGCCTCTTTCTATGCGGCGTCCTAGGCCTTGTCGTCACCGGGCTTATCGTTTGGATCACGGAATATTACACCGGCACCGGCTTCCGGCCGGTCAAGTCCGTGGCCGCCGCGTCCGAAACCGGTCACGCCACGAATGTCATTCAGGGCCTTGCCGTGTCGATGGAAGCGACCGCCCTGCCCGCGCTCGTCATCGTCGTCGGCATCGTGACGGCCTATTCCCTGGCTGGCCTTTACGGCATCGCCACCGCGGTCACGACCATGCTGGCGCTCGCCGGCATGATCGTCGCGCTCGACGCCTTCGGGCCGGTGACCGACAACGCCGGCGGCATCGCGGAAATGTCGGGCCTTGAAGGCTCGGTGCGCGACACCACCGACGCGCTTGACGCCGTCGGCAACACCACCAAGGCCGTCACCAAGGGCTACGCCATCGGCTCGGCGGGCCTCGGCGCGCTGGTTCTGTTTGCGGCGTATACGGAGGACATAAACCACTTTGTGGACCACCCGGAGGAGTTTCCCAGATTCGCCGACATCGCCATCAACTTCTCGCTGTCTAATCCATACGTGGTCGTCGGGCTCTTCGTCGGCGGGCTCTTGCCTTACCTTTTCGGATCGAGGGCCATGATGTCGGTCGGCCGCGCCGCCGGCGCCATTGTTGAGGAGGTGCGCCGGCAGTTCCGCGAAAAACCCGGCATCATGCAGGGAACCGAAAGACCGGACTACGCCAAGGCGGTCAACCTTCTGACCGGCGCGGCGATCAAGGAGATGGTGGTCCCGTCGATGATCCCGATCCTGTCGCCCCTGGCGCTGTATTTTCTTGTAGAGCTTGTCGCGGACCGGTCCGCAGCCCTGTCCGCCGTGGGCGCCATGCTGATGGGCGTCATCGTCACCGGGCTGTTCGTGGCGATTTCCATGACCGCCGGCGGCGGCGCCTGGGACAACGCCAAAAAATACATCGAAGACGGCAATCACGGCGGCAAGGGCTCGGAAGCCCACAAGGCGGCCGTCACCGGCGATACGGTCGGCGATCCTTACAAGGATACCGCAGGTCCGGCGGTCAACCCGATGATCAAGATCACCAATATCGTGGCGCTCTTGTTGCTCGCCTGGCTTGCCAGCTAGGTGTTTGCACCCGCCCTCGAACGCACATCAAAAAGGCCGCCGCGGCGGCCTTTTTTACAGCGCGGACTGCAATCGCCGACATGAAAGGCATTGCGCGGGGTTTCGCGGCGGCGACTAGTTATTGGCGACACGGATCAAAGACAATCAGACCGTAAAACGTCATGAAATGCGCAGCCATGCGTTGGTTGCGCGCCAAAGTCCTGACGCGCCAGCCCGGCGCCCGTATAACGCCAAGACCCTATTGACCGGATCGGTTGCGTCGAGGACAAGGAGCCTTATGAATTTCGCCTCGGACAATTGGGCCGGCGCGGCGCCGGAAATCCTCGACGCGATCGCCCGCGTAAATGAAGGCCATGCGCCCTCCTATGGCGCCGACGAGTGGACTAAGGACGCCGAAGAAGAATTCTGCGAACTCTTTGAAAAGGATTGCGCCGCCTATTTCGTGGCGACCGGCGGCGCGGCCAACGGGCTCGCCCTGTCGGTCATCGGACCGCCTTACGGCATGGTTCTGTGCCAGGAAGAAAGCCATGTGCAGATGGACGAATGCGCGGGCCCGGAATTTTTCTCCGGCGGCGCCAAGCTCGTTCCCGTCGCCGGGCCCGCCGGCAAATTAACGCCCGAGGCGGTCAAAGAGACCCTGGCGGGGTTTCCCCACCGCCCGCCGCACGGCGCGCCGCCGAGCATTCTGTCGCTGACCCAAGGAACCGAGTGCGGAACGGTATACTCCGTCGCCGAGGTCAGAGCGTTGTGCGATACGGCGCATGACGCGGACATGAGCGTGCATATGGATGGCGCGCGTTTCGCCAACGCCATCGTCGCAACCGGCGCCAGCCCGGCGGACATGACATGGCGCGCCGGGGTCGACGTTCTTTGCTTCGGCGGTACGAAGAACGGCTGCATCGCCGCCGAGGCGGTGGTTTTCTTCGACAAGAATAAGGCGAAGGATTTCGAATTTCGCCGCAAACGCGCCGGCCATCTGTTGTCGAAAATGCGGTTCGTTGCGGCCCAGTTCGAGGCCTATCTTGAAGACGGCACATGGATCAAACTTGCTTCGCGCGCCAACGCCATGGCGAAAAAACTGTCCGACGGCCTTGCCGCCATTGACGGGGTTGAAATTTCCTACCCGACCCAGATCAATGAAGTGTTCGCGGTCTTTCCCGAGGGCGCGGCCGAAAGGCTGCGAAAGCAGGGCGCGGTGTTTTATCCCTGGGTGACGCCGGGCGATCCCGCCGGCGGGCGGATGCAGCGCCTGATCTGTTCCTTCAACACGACGGAAGAAGAAGTCAACGCGTTTTTGGACGCAACGCGTGAAGCGGTGAAATAGAGCTGTCCAAGGCTTGGAGGGCGCTTATGCGATTTGCGGCCCTGATATTTTTGATAGGGGCATTTCTAGGTCAGACCGCTGCGGCGCAAGCCATTGATATAAAGCCAGGGCAAGCGTGGGGATTCAAAGATGCGCCGTCGCCCGATGCGACGGTCATCATTGGCCTAGTCGAAAAAGAAACAAGCCCGATGATCGTCCATGTGGCGGTTGAAGGATTGCCGCAATTAGATCGCGACCCGGAAGTTCTCAGAGGCGGCCTTGAAGGCCGCGGCGCCGGGAGAAATGAAGAGAGATTTTGGTGCGTTTATAAACTGACGCCGTCATCTGACTACACAAGCGTCGATATAGTCATTCAATATATGCCAATAGAATACGACGCTCTTGTATCTTCCCTGATCGAGTTAAAGGCGACCGGCGTTCCATTGAATAATCGTTTTGCGCGCGCCTATGACGATTGGGATTACTTCAGGGATGAATATGAAACGGAAGGCACGCATACAGCAATCGCGAAAAAGCCGCTTTCCGAATCCGTAGAAACAGTGATCAAATCTGCAAACAGCTTGATGGCCACAATGAAAAGATTATGGCCTGAGCTTGATGCCGCTCGGGAAAAGATGGAAAAAGGAGCGCAATAATCCGGCGCTCGCACGCTCGAAACGCTGGCGGCTGGTTACATCGCATTATGATGCGCGCGCCCTGTTTGCTTGGTTTTACGCCGCCGACTCTATCCACCCGGCGGTTTCGCGCCGAACGATCTTTTCCAGAAGCGCAATCATCTCGGGCCTGTCATTGAGGCAGGGGATGAAATCGAAACATTCGCCGCCGGCGCGGGTGAAGACCTCGCGCGCGCGGATGTCGATTTCTTCAAGCGTTTCAATGCAGTCCGAAACGAAGCCGGGGGTCATGACGACGAGCTTTTTCACTCCTTCGTTCGCCAGGCGCTCAATGGTTTCCTCGGCCGCCGGTTCGAGCCATTTTCCCCGGCCGAATTTCGACTGAAATGTCATGGGCGCGAACGCTTCCGTCCAGCCCATGGTCTCGCGCAACAGCCGCGCGGTCTTGGCGCAATGACAATAATAAGGATCGCCGGCGTCGAAATAGCGCTGGGGCAGACCGTGAAACGAAAGAATGACATGTTCCGGCGTCCAGTCGATCGCCGCTAGCCGCCGGCGCGCTGCGACGGCGAGCGCATGAATATAGGCCGGATCGTCGTAAAAGGCGGGCGCGATGCGCAGCGCCGGCTGCCAGCGCATGGACCTAAGCGCGGCGAAGACGGTATCGGCGACGCTCGCAGTGGTCGTTGCGGAATATTGCGGATACAGCGGAACAACCAGAATGCGGTCGCAGCCCGCCTCTTTGAGCGCGATTATGCGCGCGGCGACCGACGGCTCGCCATATCGCATGGCCCAGTCGATGGTGAGTAGATTTCCAAACGCCTTTGCTGCGCCTTCGGCCTGCGCGCGGGTGTAATGGCGCAGAGGAGATTCATTGCTTTCCCGCCGCCAGATGCTGGCATAGTTCCGCGCCGTTGCGGCCGGCCGGATATTCAAGATAACGCCGTAAAGAATCGGCAGCCACAAGAGGCGGGGCACATCAACGACGCGCGCATCGCTTAGAAATTCGCGCAAGTATCGGCGCACGGCGGCGGGCGTCGGCGCATCGGGCGTGCCGAGATTAACAAGGAGAACGCCGATGCGTCCCTGATTGATGTCGGGATGACCGGCTGGCGCTACGTCGCGCGTCGTCGATCCTGTTGCGTCATTGCCCATCGCGGTTCTCTAGTCTGTGCCGACGGTTTTGGCCATTTCCCGGTTTTCTTATGTCTTGTCACAAATATGAAACATAAAAAATAGAGGGTGCCCCGCGAGTCCGCCTAAAACGCGCCCCGGCGCCCCGTCTTCCCGCGAGGAACTTCATGGAAATCGATATCGGTTTATGGGCGGCGCTCGGCTTCTTCTTTGCGGCCTATGCGGTGGTCGGCAACGACGCACTGCAGACGCTCGGCACGTTCATTAATTCGAACCGCCGCCTGCCTTGGTGGGCGCTGTTTCTATACGCCGCGACAGTGCTCGCTGTCGTTTTCGCTTTCGGATACATGGCCAATGACGGCGATCCGTCATTCGGGCGCCTCAGCAACACGGAAAAATATCCGATTTTTCAACCCCAATGGTATCATGCGGTGCCGCCGCTGATGCTCTTGGTCCTGACGCGGTTCGGCATCCCTGTCTCCACGACATTTATGGTGCTGACGATTTTCGCCACCATGGGCGGCCTGCAGAGCATGCTCGCAAAATCGCTGATGGGTTACGGCGTCGCTTTTGTCACCGGCGGCGTGATTTACGTCATCCTGGCGCCGTCGCTGGAGCGCTGGTTTTTAAAAACCGCCGCGCAGCAGCGCGCTCCGATCTGGGTGCTCCTGCAGTGGATCACCACGGGATATCTTTGGTCGGTCTGGCTGATGCAGGACTTCGCCAACATCTTCATCTATCTGCCGCGGGGGACAGATGCCAACGGCGCGGCGGCGCTGAACCACTACGAAGCCGCCGCGGCGGTCGGCGTCATCATCCTGCTCTTGGGCTATACCTTTTGGAACAAAGGCGGTCCGGTTCAGCGTATTTTGAAATCGAAAACCAATGTCACAGACATACGCTCTGCGACGATTATCGATTTCACCTATGCGTCGCTGCTGTTTTTCTTCAAGGAAATGAGCAATATTCCCATGTCGACGACGTGGGTGTTCCTCGGTCTGCTCGCGGGGCGCGAATTCGCCATTGCGAGCATCGAAAAAGTGCGCACGACTGGCCAGACGGCGAAAATCGTCGGCTCGGATGCGCTCAAAGCGTTTATCGGTCTGGTGATCAGCGTCGCCATGGCGCTCGGCCTGCCGCCATTGGCCCAGGCGCTGGCGGGGCAAATCGGCGGCGGCTAGGCGCTTTCCGCGTCCGGCCTAAAACGCGCCGCCTTGTCTTTGACGTGATAGCGCGCTTCGTCCTGCCGGCGGAATTTGCGGCGCATCCGCGCTGCATTCTCGAGCTTTTTGTAGGCTTGCGCGGTGTTCGCCGCAGCTTGGACGGACGGCGCTTTATTGCGCTCCATCGCCGGCCGGGCGCGGCGCTTCTTGATGCGATAGGCGCGCCGCCGCGCGCCGGGTTTGACCGCGCCGGAATCGTCGGACAAGGCCAACAGGCCGCCCGCGCCGTCAGCGCCAAGAACGCGGTTGCGCAAATAGGAGAAAATCACCAGCGTCGCGGTTGCGATAATGCCGATGAATTCAAGGACGTCCATTGTGTTTCGACCCCGTCAACGCTGCGTGTTAACCTTTTTCGCGCTGTTGCGCTCCCGCGCGCATCTTGTTGCAAAACTCGGTCCGATTGACCGCGCCGGCGAATAAAGGCTGATGGAACGATGACCTATGACGGCAAGTGGGCGCTGGTCACCGGCGCATCGGCGGGCATCGGGACTGCTTTTGCGCGGGCGCTGGCGGCGCGGGGCGCCAATCTTATTCTTGTTGCGCGACGGCGGGACAGGCTTGACGCGCTGGCAAACGAACTGGCCGCAGCCCATCCGATCAAGACGCGCATTATCGTCGCTGATCTGGCCAAGCCTGACGCCCCGGCGGAGATCGCCCTTGACCTGGCCGCCGATGAGACCTGCGTCGATATTCTGGTCAATAACGCCGGCTTCGGCATGCCCGGCCAATACACGCAAAACGATTGGCCCGCCCATCGCGACTTTATCGAATTGATGGTGACGAGCTATGCGCATTTAACGCGTCTCTTTTTGCCCGGCATGCAGGCGCGCGGCTACGGCCGGATCATTTTGGTCTCATCCGTTGCGGGATTAATGCCCGGTTCGTCGGGTCATACGCTTTACGGCGCGTCCAAAGCGTTCCTGGTCAGTTTCGCCCAATCGCTCGCGGCTGAATGCTATGGAACCGACATTCGCGTGTCGGCCGCTTGTCCGGGCTTTACCTATTCCGAATTCCACGACGTCAACGAAACGCGCGAGCTTGTCTCGCAAATGCCGAAATACATGTTCATGGAGGCCGAACCGGTGGTTGAGGGCGCGTTGCGCGCCGTCGATAAAGGCCATGTCGTCTATGTGCCGGGCGCGTGGAACAAATACGTCGTCTGGCTCATGAAAGCCCTGCCGCGGCCATGGGCGGCGGCGCTGGTGCGCCGCCGATCGGCGCGCTTCCGGCGCATGGGCCAGGCTATGCGGTAAATCCTCATTGTAGCCTGGGCGCTGGGCCGCCCCATTCGCACTTAAGAAGCGTTCTGCGCCCAGGATCGATGCTCCTTTTCGAGCTCGTAAGCGGCCATGGCGGCGAGGATGACGATGTCGGAGACGCCGGCGCCGACCTGAACGATCTGCACCGACTTTTCCAGGCCGATCAGGAGCGGACCGATGACCATGGCGCCGCCGATTTCGCCGAGCAGCTTGCTTGAGATCGCCGCCGAATGAACGCCAGGCGTGATCAGCACGTTGGCCTCGCCTTTGAGGCGCGAAAACGGATAAACTTGACGCAGTTTTTCGTTGAGCGCCATGCGCGGCGTCATCTCTCCCTCATACTCGAAGTCGATATCGCCGCGCTTATCGAGGATCTCGATAGCCCCGGAAACGCGCCGCGAATGCTCCGTATCGGGATTGCCGAAATTGGAATGGGAGAGGAACGCCAGTTTCGGCGTGAAACCAAGCCGCCGCGCGGCGTGTGCGACCTGCACGCCGATGTCGGCGAGGTCCTGGGGGTTGGGCAGTTCGGTGACATTCGTGTCGGCGACGAAAAGCGTGCGTTGCGTTGCGAGGATGATCGACACGCCGATCATGCGTTCGCCGGGGCGTGGATCGAGCGCGAGGCCGATATTTTCGCGCGCCACATTGTAGTGCCGGGTCACGCCGGTGACCATGCCGTGGGCGTGCCCGTGCGCCAGCATGCAGGCGCCGAAGACGTTTCGGTCGGTGTTGACGAGGCGCTGCGCGTCGCGGAACAGATAACCTTTGCGTTGCAGGCGCTTGTAGAGATATTCCGTATAAAGCGGGTTGTGCGCCGACAGGCGCGCATTGTGGATCTCGAAATCGCACTCGTCCTCCATGCCGAGGTCGGCAATGCGTTCCCTGATCTTTTCTTCCCGGCCGATCAACACCGGTTCGCCGAGTTCTTCCCGTTGGAAGATATGCGCCGCGCGGATCACCGCTTCGTCTTCGCCTTCGGCGAAAACAATGCGCTTGCTCTCTTCGCGGCTGCGCAAAGAGGAATAGATCTTTTGCAGAAAGGACGCCGACGGATCCAGGCGCGCGGCGAGGGTTTGCTTGTAGGCGTAAAGGTTCGCGACCGGTTTGCGCGCAACGCCGGTGTCGGTCGCCGCCTTGGCCACCGCGGGCGGAATCTCTGAAATCAGCCGCGGATCGAACGGCGTCGGAATGATATAGCCCGGCCCGTATTTCAGCCGCTTGCCGTAGGCGGCGGCGACCTCGTCGGGCACGTCCTGGCGGGCGAGTGCGGCCAGCGCTTCGGCGCAGGCGATTTTCATCTCCTCATTGATGGTGCGCGCCCGCGCGTCGAGCGCGCCGCGGAAGATGTAGGGAAACCCGAGCACGTTGTTGACCTGGTTGGGATAGTCCGAACGCCCGGTGGCGATGATGGCGTCGTCGCGCAGCGCCTGGATTTCCTCGGGCAGGATTTCCGGCGTCGGATTGGCCATGACGAAAAGGATTGGGTTTTTCGCCATGGATTTGACCATGTCCGGGGTCACGGCGCCGGCGGCGGAAAGGCCGATGCAAACATCGGCGCCGTCCATCGCTTCGGCGAGGGTGCGTTTGTCTGTTTCGACCGCATGGGCCGAGCGCCACTGATCCATGCGCTCGGTGCGGCCCTGGTAAACGACGCCTCTCGAATCGCACACGATCGCATGGTCGTGCGGCAGGCCCATGGCCTTGATCAGGCCGATGACGGAAAGCGCCGAGGAGCCGGCGCCCGATACGGCCACCTTGATCTCCTTGATCGACTTGCCGGTGATGTCGAGGGCGTTCAACAGGCCCGCCGCGGCGATGATGGCCGTGCCGTGCTGGTCGTCATGGAACACGGGAATGTCCATGAGCTCTTTCAGGCGCTGCTCGATGGCGAAGCTGTCCGGCGCGGCGATGTCTTCAAGATTGATCCCGCCGAATGCCGGGCCGAGATGCTTAACGGCGTTGATGAATTCGTCGGGATCCTTGGTGTCGACTTCGATGTCGATGGAATCGATGTCCGCGAAGCGCTTGAACAGAACGGACTTGCCTTCCATGACCGGCTTGGCGGCCAGGGCGCCGAGGTCGCCGAGACCGAGAATCGCCGTGCCGTTGGAGATCACAGCGACCATGTTGCCTTTCGAGGTGTAGTCGTAGGCAAGGTCCGGATTGTCGGCGATCGCCTTGACCGGCACGGCGACCCCGGGGCTGTAGGCGAGCGACAGATGGCGCTGGGTCGCCATGGGCTTGGTCGGCGTGATCTCGAGCTTGCCCGGCTTGCCGCTTTGGTGAAATTCGAGCGCTTCCTCGTCGGTGAATTTTACGGTGTTGTCGTCCATGGGGGTGGTTTTTTGATGATTGCGAACGCCTATCGCCTTACTCGGCCTTTGCGTCTGGGGCAACGGCGGTTGCGAAAAGCCGATTGGGCGCCTAGGTGATAGCCAGGATTTAGAAAGGCGCGGCCATGTTCATTCAGACCGAAGACACGCCCAACCCGCAATCGATGAAATTCCTGCCCGGCCAGGGCGTGCTGGGCCAGGGTGCGCTGGGCATGGATTTTCCCACCATGGAATCGGCCGCCGCCTCCCCGCTGGCGCAAAGCCTGTTCGAGATCGACGGCGTCATGGGCGTCTATCTGGGCGGCGATTTTATCACCGTGACAAAGGCCGAGGCGGTGGAATGGATGCATGTCAAACCGGCTATTTTGGGCGCGATCGCCGATTTTCTCGCCGCCGGTTTGCCGGTTCTCAAGGAAGGCGCTGAGGCGCCGTCGGGCGCGCCGGCGACGCCGCTGGACGATTATGAGGGCGAGGACCGGGAAGTGGTCGAGCAGATCATCGAGCTGATCGATACAAGGGTGCGCCCAGCCGTCGCCGCCGACGGCGGCGATATCGTTTTCAAGCATTTCGAGCCCCGCACGGGCGTGGTCTTCCTCGCCATGCAGGGGGCGTGTTCGGGGTGCCCCTCCTCCACCATGACCTTGAAGGCCGGCATTGAGAACATGCTCAAGCATTACGTGCCCGAGGTCGCCAAAGTCGAGGCGGTGGCCTGAGCGCTCGGCCTCGTCAACGCCAGCTCCATCGTCGTCGGCGCTTCGAAACTGTTGATCGAGCACCCCGTTGCGGCGCTTCGGGAGTCGGTTAAAAATCTCGACAGGTTCGACGTAAGGAAATCCGAGGCTATCCTTACGTATTGTTTCCAATACTCGGCCGGAAAGACGAAGCGACCATGTCTGACAGGATCATCAACGACGAAGCCCTCGACGTTATTTTTCGCGAAGCGCGCACGCGCAACGGCTGGGAGCCGCGCGACGTCTCCAGAACCCTCATTCAGGCGGTTTACGACCTGACCAAATGGGGCCCCACATCAGCCAACTGTTCGCCGGCGCGCTTTGTCTTCGTCATGTCCAAAGAAGCCAAGGAGCGCCTGAAACCGCATCTTTTGCCGGGCAATGTCGAAAAAACCATGGCCTCGCCCTGCTGCGTCATCATCGCCTATGACATGGCGTTTTATGAAAAGCTGCCGCAGCTTTTTCCGCATGCGGATGCAAAAAGCTGGTTCGCCGGCAATGACGCTCTGATTGAGGAAACCGCGATGCGCAATGGTTCGCTTCAGGGCGCTTATCTCATCATCGCCGCGCGCGCCCTGGGGCTCGATTGCGGGCCCATGTCGGGTTTTGACAAGGACGGGGTCGATAAGGCGTTTTTCGCCGGTACGACCTTTAAGGCCAATTTCCTTTGCAACATTGGCTACGGCACGGACGAAAAGCTGCATCCGCGCGGCCCGCGTCTGGCGTTCGGCGAAGCGTGCCAAATCGTTTGACGGATATCGCCGCGCCAGGGATGAAAGCGGCGGCGTGCTGATCATGGGCCTTGATAGCGCGCTGCAGCGCTGTTCCGTCGCGATTGCGCGCGACGGCGTGAAGGTCGCTGTGCGCGCCGCCGACATGGAGCGCGGACATGCGGAACATATCGCGCCGATGGCGGCGGCGGTCCTTAAGGAAGCCGGCGCCCGCGTCGCCGATCTTGGCCGCATCGGCGTCGTGGTCGGCCCCGGCGGCTTCACCGGCGTGCGGGTCGCGCTCGCCTTCGCTCGCGGCCTTGGCGTTGCAACCGGCGTTCCGGTGATCGGCCTGACAAGCCTGGCCGCCCTTGCGGGCAATGTGGCCGCTGACGACGCAGAAAGCCTCATCGCGCCGGTCATCGATGCGCGCCGCGGGCAGGTCTATGCGGGGCTTTACAAGGCGGATGGCGAAACTTTGGTTGCGCCGTTTGTTGCCGCGCCGGATGCGGCCTTCGCCCGCCTTGTGGATGCGGCGGGGCCCAGTTGCGTCGTGACCGTCGGAACCGGCGCCGGATTGCTGCCCTCGCGGCCCGAAAACTGGCGCCGATCCGGCGCTGGGGATCAGATCGACGCCGCCATTGTGGCGCGGCTGGCCGGGACGGCGCCGCTGCCGGCCGGCCCGCCCGCGCCGCTCTATTTGCGTCCGCCCGATGCCAAGCCCGCCGGTTCCGCCACTCCAAGGCGCGCTGGGCCATGACGGCGTGGCGCACCCGCCGCGCCGGACCGGGCGATGCGGACGACGTCGTCCGCATCGAAGCGGCTGCGTTCGGGGCCCGCAGTTGGGGAGAACAAAGCGTTCGCGAAAGTCTCGATATGCCGTTGGTAAGCGTCCTTTTGGCCGGTGCGACAGACGCAGCGCCGGTCGGATTGGCCATTTGGCGCGATCTTCGCGGCGAGGCGGAGCTCTTGGCCATCGGCGTCGCCCCGCCGGCCAGGAGAAACGGGGCGGGCATGGCGCTGCTTGAAGCTGTGCTATATGACGCCCGGCGCGCCGGTGCGACGCGCCTATATTTGGAGGTTGACGCCGGCGCCGACGCCGCGCGCGCTCTGTACGCCCGGGCGGGATTTGAGCCGGTCAGCGTCCGGCAGGCTTATTATCGCGACGGGGCCGACGCCGTGATCATGCAGATGGCCATATAATCGGGCCCTTATTCGCTTTCTGGTTGCATGGCGCGCCCGGCCGATAGATATAAATGCGCGGCCGCCTTGCTCGGAGAAACCTATGGACCGACTGGAAAAAATCTGCATCGCAAAGGGCATGCGCATGACCGAACAGCGCCGCGTGATCGCCCGGGTGCTGTCGCTGGCGGATGATCATCCCGATGTTGAAGAAATCCATCGCCGCGCCGCAGAACTCGACCCAAATATCTCGATCGCGACGGTCTACCGGACCATGCGGCTGTTCGAGGAGGCCGGCGTGGTCGAACGGCACGATTTTCAGGACGGCCGCGCCCGCTATGAGGAAGCGACCGACGACCATCATGACCACCTGATCGATCTGCGCTCCGGCGAGGTGATCGAATTCGTCAATGAAGAAATCGAGCGCCTGCAACATCGCATCGCCGAGGAGCATGGCTATAAGCTCGTCGACCACCGACTCGAGCTTTACGGCGTGCCGCTCGACAAAGCCGACGACTGACCGCGAAGGTTAGCATAATCGGCCAATTTCAGCCGAAATTCTTGACTTGAGCCTAGGTAAACCGGTTAGTGTACTTTGGCGGCTTGCCAATCCCTAACCGCGTCAACCTATGGCCTTGGGCCGTGGCCCGAAGATGCCTTTGAGGAGCCCGACATGTCGTCCCTGCGCGATCTTTATCCGATCCCCGACATCGATCCTTGCTGGACCGTCCCCCAGAACTTCGAAGCGGCGTTTGACTGGGAGTATGACGACGGCCGCAAGCAGATGATGCACCTCTATCAGAAGGGCAAGGACATGCAGTGGGACGCGCTGGAACGCGTCGACTGGGACCTTGAGCTTGATAGTGAAAATCCCATGGGGCTCGCCGACGAGCTTACCGGCATTTACCACACGCCGGTCTGGGCCAAGATGAGCGATCAGGAAAAGGCGGATGTGCGCCGTCATTTTCAGTCCTGGACGATTTCGCAATTCATGCAGGGCGAGCAGGCCGCGCTGATCTGTGCGGCGAAAATCGTTCAGCAGGTTCCCGACATGGACGCCAAGTTCTACGCCTCGACCCAGGTGATGGACGAAGCCCGCCATCTGGAGGCGTATAAGAAGCTGCTGCAAAAATTCGGTGTCGCCTATCCCATGACCGGTCCGCTGCAGACGCTGGTCGACCAGGCGCTGCGCGATTCGCGCTGGGACATGACCTATCTCGCCATGCAGGTGGTGATCGAAGGGCTTGCGCTCGCCGCTTTCAATAATATCCGCGAAACCGCAAAAAATCCTCTGGCCCAGATGGTCAACGCCTATGTGATGCAGGACGAGTCGCGTCATGTGGCGTTCGGGCGACTCGCATTGCGCGATTATTATCCGCATCTGACCGAGGCCGAACGCAACGAGCGCGAGGAATTTCTCGTCGAGGCCTGTTATCACATGCGCGACCGTTTCGAAGGCCGCGAGGTTTACGAGCATCTCGGCCTGCCCGTCGAGGAATGCGTCGCCGCGCAGGATGCGTCGGCCCATATGAAAATGTTCCGCACCATGCTGTTCCAGCGCATCGTGCCCATTGTTCGCGATATCGGTCTGTGGTCTGACAAAATTCAGGCGGCCTACGCGAATATGGGCGTGCTTGATTTCGCCAAAACCGATTACGAAGCGCTGATGAAGAACGACAACGAACGCGCCGAGGAATTTGACGAAATCAACAAGCGCAAGCGCCAGGAATATGTGGAAGGGGTCGCCGCCCTCGGCGCGACCACGCCGCAGCCGGCGCGCGCCTGATCGTCTTCCTTTTCGGTCTTGTTGCCGGCTCGCTGGCGATCGTTCGAGGGCGCGCCCCGCTTAGGCGCGGCGACGATTGCATCTTGCCGTCCGCCGCCCTAAGTAACCGTTTTTGCGCAAACCGGCGGCGGACGTGGGCCAAGAGCAGGCAAGCAAGGATAAATCCGTCTTCATCCGGACCTATGGGTGCCAGATGAACGTCTACGATTCCGAGCGCATGATCGACTTGTTGAAGCCTCTCGGCTATGGCGCGGCGACATCTCCGGAAGATGCGGATTTGGTCATTCTCAACACCTGCCACATTCGCGAAAAGGCGGCCGAAAAAGTCTATTCCGAACTCGGCCGGCTCAAAAAAATCAAAACCGCGAAGGCCAAACACGGCGAAGCCTTTTCCATCGCCGTCGCCGGCTGCGTCGCCCAGGCGGAAGGCGCGGAGATCTCAGCGCGCGCCCCCCAGGTCGACATGGTCGTCGGGCCCCAAGCCTATCATCGCTTGCCCGAACTGATCGCCCGTGCTGCCCGGCAGCGCGGCGACGTGCTTGAAACCGACTTCGCCGTCGAAGAAAAATTCGACCGCCTGGTCGCGCGCAACGCCGACGGCCCGACCGCGTTCCTTACGATTCAAGAAGGCTGCGATAAGTTCTGCACCTTTTGCGTCGTGCCCTATACGCGCGGATCGGAAGTGTCGCGGCCGGTCGACGACATCACGGCGGAAGCGCGCGCCCTGATCGCGCAGGGCGTCAAGGAGATCACCCTGCTCGGTCAGAACGTCAACGCCTGGCGCGCGCCGCCGCCGGCGGGCGATAGAGGCGAGACCGTATGGGGCCTTGGCGAACTGTGCCGGCATCTGGCGCGGATCGACGGGCTTGAGCGCATCCGTTTTACGACCTCGCATCCGCGCGACATGGACGATGGGCTTATCGCGACGCTGGGCGAAGAAGAAAAGCTGATGCCTTATCTTCATCTGCCGGTGCAGGCGGGCGCCGACAAAATTCTCAAGGCCATGAATCGCGGCCACACGGCGGACGAATATCTCCGCCTGATTGAGCGCGTGCGGGCCGCGCGGCCGGACATCGCCCTTTCCGGCGATTTCATCGTCGGCTTTCCGGGCGAAACCAACGAGGATTTCGAAGCCACTTTGGCGCTGGTCGAAGCGGTCGGCTACGCCTCGGCCTTTTCCTTCAAATATTCGCGCCGTCCGGGCACGCCCGGCGCAGCTATGCGCGGCCAGGTCGCCGATGCGGAAAAGGACGAACGTCTCGCCCGGCTGCAGGCCCTGCTGGAGGCGCAGAAAAATGCCTTCAATCGCGCCCAGACGGGCAAGGTGCTGCCGGTATTACTGGAAAAACCCGGCCGCCATGCGGGCCAGCTGGTCGGTCGTTCGCCCTATTTGCAAAGCGTTCACATTCGCGCGCCACAATCCATGCTAGGGTCTATCGCGCCGGCGCGCATCACGGGGATAACGCCGAACGCGCTCGCCGGCGCGCTGACGACAGAGGGTGAGGCCGCCGCTTGAGCGAACAGAAGACTGCGCGTCCCGTCGACCATATCGATTTCGACGACAATCGCCTCGTCGCCGACCTTTCCGGCGAACATGACGCCAACCTTGCTATTCTTGAAAACGCCCTCGGCGTGCGTATCGATCCGCGCGGCAATCGTTTTGCGGTCAGCGGCGCCGGAGAAGCGCGCGCACGCGCCATCCGCGCCCTCACGGCGCTTTACGCACGGCTCGAACGCGGTGAAGGCGTCGGCGCCGAAGATGTGCGCGCCGCCGCCAGGCTGCTTGAAGATCCGCCGGCGCCGGCGAAATCGGCGACAGTTTCGATCAAGACGCCTAAGCGGGTGATTTCCGCGCGCACGCCCAACCAGGCCGCCTATCTCAAAAAACTCGCCGAACACGATCTGACCTTCGGCGTCGGTCCGGCGGGCACCGGCAAGACCTATCTCGCCGTCGCCCATGCGGTGGGCCTGATGCTCAGCGGCGCAGTCGAGCGGATTATTCTCTCCCGCCCGGCGCTTGAGGCCGGCGAGCGCATCGGCTTTCTGCCCGGCGACATGAAGGAAAAGGTCGATCCCTTCCTGCGGCCGTTATACGACGCGCTGCATGATATGTTGCACACGGATTATGTGGAGCGCCGGATCACCGCCGGCGATATAGAGATTGCGCCCGTGGCCTTCATGCGCGGGCGGACGCTGGCGCGGTCCGCGGTCATTCTCGACGAAGCGCAGAACGCAACGCGCGAACAGATGAAAATGTTTCTGACCCGCCTGGGCGAGGGCGCCCATATGGCGGTGACCGGCGATCCGTCCCAGACGGACCTGCCCGATGGAGAGGTTTCCGGCCTCGCTGATGCGCTGGCGATATTGTCCGACGTTGAGGGCGTGGCTGTGGCCCCCTTCACCGCCGCCGATGTGGTTCGTCATCCGCTCGTTGCGCGCATCGTTGACGCCTATGACGCCCGGGAAGCGCGCAACCGGAAAACGAAATCGTGACCGACCATGCGACGAGCGTTGACGTGCGGGCAGACTGTCCGGGCTGGCGCGGTTTCGATTGCGAAGCGCTGGCGCGGCGTTGTTTTGACGCGGCCGAGGCGGCCGAGGGAACGCTCAAACGCCCGCTTTGCGTTCTGTTCACCGACAATGCGGCCGTCGCAAAGCTCAACGCCCAGTATCGGGGCCAGGACCGGCCGACAAACGTCCTTTCCTTTGCGCCTGGCGATGGAATATGGCCCGGTCACGGCTATCTCGGCGATATCGCCCTCGCCTTCGAGACCTGCCGGGACGAGGCCGCGGCGAAAAACATATCCTTGGAGCGACACGCCGCCCATTTGCTGGTCCATGGCATGTTGCATCTGATCGGGTATTATCATGAAACGGATGAACAGGCGGCCGTGATGGAGCGGCGCGAGGCGGCTATACTCGCCGGCCTCGGCGTCGCCGATCCCTACCAACCGCCACTGGAGCGAAAGGCATGAGCGGCGAAGGCCCTGCGCCCGGGGACAATGGGGCGAGCGACAGTAGACCGCGCGAGGGGTTGATCGCGCGCCTGCGCGCCTTGTTCGGGGCGCGAACGCAACCGAACGTGATCGCGGAGGTCATTGAAAACGGCGTCAGCGAGGCGGTTGAAACCCTGCCCAGCGCCCGGCGCGAGATGATCGAGCGCGTCGTCGCCTTCGACGAAAAAAAAGTCGTCGACGTCATGGCGCCGCGCGCGGACATTTTCGCTGTCGATATCGACACGCCGCTTGACGATCTCATCCGGATATTCGCCGAGGCCGGCCATTCGCGCCTGCCGATCTATCGCGGCGGTCTCGACGATCCCGTCGGCATGGTTCACATCAAGGACGTCGTCGGGCTGGTCGCTAACGCGGAGCCGCAGGCGCGAGAACGGCGCCACAACGAAGCGGATTCGACCGCGCCGGCAGGCCCGGTGCTGAAGAAAATACGCCGTGAGATCCTTTACGTGCCGCCTTCCATGCATGTGACGGATCTGCTTTTGCGCATGCAGGCTTCGCGCATTCACATGGCGCTGGTGATCGATGAATATGGCGGCACCGACGGGCTGGTGACTATTGAGGATCTGGTCGAGGAAATCGTCGGCGACATCAATGACGAGCATGACAAGGACGAAGCGCCCGCCATCGCGCCGCTCGCCGGCGGAGGCTGGGACGCCGACGCGCGCGTTGAACTCGACGAATTCGCCGAAGAGACCGGCGTCCGGCTGATGGCGGAAGACGATGAAATCGATACGATCGGCGGTTATGTGGTTTCCCTTGCCGGCCGCGTGCCGCAGCGGGGTGAGGTGATCGCTGGGCTCGACAGTCTCGATTTCGAAATCGCCGAGGCCGACGCTCGCAAGGTGCGCCGCGTGCGCATCCGTCCGGCTGCGGTCAATTCCAGCGAAGCGGCGGAATAGAGGGGCCATGAACGAGCCCAAGGCGGCGTCAGCGGCGGCCAATGCGCTCGAACGCGTCGCTGGGCGGATCATCGCAGCGACAGGCTGGCGGCGCGCGCTGATCGCGTTTTTCGCCGGCATCGCCGGGGCCCTCGCCCTCGCGCCGTTCTACATCCTGCCGCTCATGGCGCTCGCCTTTTCGGCGCTGGTGCTGCTGATCGACGCCGCCGCGGCGTCGCCGCGTCCGCGTCACAGCGCCTTTGCGGCGGGCTGGTTCTTCGGCTTCGGCTATTTTCTCGCGGGCGTTTACTGGATGGCGTTTTCGTTTTTCGTCCAGGCCGATCAGTTCGCCTGGATGTCGCCCTTCGCGGTGCTCGGCGTGCCGGCGTTTCTGGCGCTGTTTTCCGGCGGCGCGGCGCTCGTCTCGCTGTTGTTGTGGCGCGCGGGCTGGGGGCGCATTTTCATTTTCGCGGCGGTCTGGGTGTTTTTCGAATATCTGCGCGGTCATATCCTGACCGGCCTGCCGTGGAACCTGGCGAGCCAGGCGCTCGCCGGTACGGCCATGGGCGCGCAAACCGCGGCCTGGTACGGCGCATACGGACTAAGCCTTGTGGCTGTCCTGCTTGCCGCGTCCCCCGCCGCCGGGCTCGGACAGCCCCGTCAGTCGATCGGCGCGCTTTCGGGCGTTACAGTCTTGCTCGCGGGCGTTGCGGTCTTATACGCGATCGGCGCCGTGCGGCTCGCCCTGCCCGAACCGGCGCCGGATGGAAAACACTTCCTGCGCATCGTGCAGCCAAACATTCCCCAGCGGGAAAAAATCGCCGAAGGCATGTGGGCGCGGAATTTCACGCGGCAGCTTGAACTTTCCACCGGCGCAATTCCGCAAGACGCCAGACTGTTCGTCATCTGGCCGGAAAACGGCTCGCCTTTGCTCAACGAAGCCGAATCGGCGCTCGACCGGTTGTCGCAGGAGCTGCCCGAGAACGCAGTCCTGATCGCCGGGTCCGTGCGCCGGGCCTACGACGCCGCCGACGAGCTGCAGTATTACAACTCCATCCTGGTCATTCCGCAAACGCCGGAAGGCCGCCGCGCGGTTGCCGCCTATGACAAGCATCATCTTGTTCCGTTTGGGGAATATCTGCCGTTTTACGATTTCCTCAATAGGATCGGTCTGGCCCAGCTGACGCCCTATGGCGACGCCGGCTTTACCGCCGGCGAGGGGCCGAAGATCTTGAACGCCGGCGGGCCGAGCTTTGCGCCGCTGATCTGTTACGAAGTCATTTTTCCGGGCGCGCTCTATCCGCGCGGCGAACGTCCGGGCTGGCTCCTGACGGTCACCAACGACGCCTGGTTCGGCGACACGTCTGGGCCGCGCCAGCATTTCGATCAGGCGCGGCTGCGCACGATCGAGACCGGCCTGCCCATGGCGCGTTCGGCCAATACTGGCATTTCCGCGGTGATCGACGCCAAAGGGCGCATTCTGGCGCGGGTGAAGCTCTATGAGCGCGGCCGTATCGAAGCGCCGTTGCCGCCCGCCCTGGCGCGCCCGCTATACGACCGCATCGGCGATTGGCTATACGCGCTTATGACCATCGCCTGTCTTTTCGCGGCGCGCGCCTGCGGCCGCCGGGGCGCGCGTCTGTGACGCCTGCTTGCAACCTTTGCGCGCGGCTCTAAATCCTTCTATAAAAGACAACGGGTTAGACGCTCAAACAGCCAGAACGGCTGTCATATCGGGGTTAGAATATGGCCAAAGCGAGCAAAGCCGCCAAAGCGGCAAAGCGCAAACCTGCAAAAATTTTAAAGGCGACCGCCTCGTCGGCGCGGGCAAGAGGCCGCGGCGGCCCGCACCCGGTGGACGTTCATGTGGGCGCGCGGGTGCGCCTGCGTCGGATGATCCTGGGGATCAGCCAGGAATCTTTGGGCAATGCGCTTGGCCTGACGTTTCAGCAAATCCAAAAATACGAAAAAGGGGCCAACCGCATCGGCGCCAGCCGCCTGTTCGAACTTTCCGATCTGCTCGACGTGCCGATCCAGTATTTCTATGACGATTACGGCGATATGATCGGCGCGCCTGCGGGCTTTACCGAGTCCGATCCCGGCGACGCTTTCATGGAACTGGTCAATTCGCCCGAAGGCGTGCAGCTCTGCCGGTATTTCTCAGCGATCGACGATCCGCATGTAAAAAAACGCGTGCTCGATTTGGTCAAAACGATCGCCGAGACGGAGGGTGAAAAAAAACACTGACGCGCCTTTCGCGTCGAGCCGGGCGGCGATTGGACAGGGCGATATGCTTTCGTTATATGGCCCGATCACATAAACATTTCCTTATATAAAGGTCAGCAGTTTCCATGGCGCGCCCATCCTATCTTTTCACCAGTGAAAGCGTTTCCGAGGGTCATCCGGACAAAGTCTGCGATCGCATCTCTGACGAGTTTGTCGATTTTCTTTACCGCGAAGCGGAAACGGCCGGCATGAGCGCACAGCAGGTCCGCGCCGCCTGCGAGTGCCTGGCCACGACGAATTGCGTCATCGTCGCCGGCGAAGTGCGCGCGCCGGACCATCTGATGAATGGCGACGGCGGCGTTCAACCGGAACCGTTCATCGAGATCGCCCGCGCCGCCATCCGGGACATCGGCTACGAACAGGACGGCTTTCACTGGGACAAGGCGCGGGTCGAGGTGCTGCTGCACGGTCAATCCGCCGATATCGCCCAGGGCGTTGATCGCGCCGCGGACTCGAACGCGGAAGGCGCCGGCGATCAAGGCATCATGTTCGGCTACGCCTGCCGCGAGACGCCGATGCTGATGCCGGCGCCGATCTATTACAGTCACGAGATCCTCAAAGACCTCGCCAGGGCGCGCCATGCGCGCGAAGGCGAAGCGGCGGTGTTGGGCCCGGACGCCAAAAGCCAGGTGACGGTGCGCTACAGCAACGCCCGCCCGGTTGAAATTACCTCCATTGTTCTTTCCACGCAGCATCTCGATCCGGAATGGGATTCGGCCAAGGTGCGCGCCGTCGTCGAACCTTATATCCGGCGATCGGTCGCCGACTTGCCGATCGCCGACGATTGCGAATGGCATGTCAATCCGACGGGCAAGTTCGTCATCGGCGGGCCGGACGGCGACGCCGGGCTGACCGGCCGCAAGATCATCGTCGACACCTATGGCGGCGCGGCGCCCCATGGCGGCGGCGCCTTTTCCGGCAAGGACACGACCAAGGTCGACCGCTCGGCTGCCTATGCGGCGCGCTATCTCGCCAAGAACGTCGTCGCCGCCGAACTCGCCGAGCGCTGCACGATCCAGCTTTCCTACGCCATCGGCATTGCCCATCCCTTGTCGATCTATGTGGATCTGCATGGCGGCGGCGAGGTCGACGAGGCCGCGCTTGAGCGCGCCCTGCACGAGGTCATGGATCTGTCCCCTTCGGGCATCCGCCGCACGCTCGGTCTCAACAAGCCGATCTATGCGCGCACCGCCGCCTACGGCCATTTCGGCCGCGAGCCCGATGCGGATGGCGGCTTTTCCTGGGAAAATACCGATCTCGTCGACGCGCTCAAAAGCGCGCTTTGACCGGATCGAACCAACGATGCAATCGCGGATCGATGCGCGGTCGGACGGCTATGTCGCCAGCGGTTCCAACTGTTTTGACAGCTTTTTCGGAGCGACGGCGCGGTAGCTCTGATCGATCCAGCTTTCAAACATGCCGCGGTCGACCGGGTCTCTCGCTCCAAGCCGCATCGTGACCCAACCGGACTTTCCCAGCCCGTACCCGGCCTTTTCCATGTAGGGCAGGCCGAGCACCATCTCGCCGGAGATCGGCAGCTTTATGGTCATGGAAAGCTTGCCGTCGGAAAGTTCCTGGCCGCTCAGGAACACGAACGCCTTCTTGCGCACCTTGACGGCGATATGGCCCCAGGGGTGGTCCTCATGGGCTTCGGGAAAGGAAAGCGCGAATTGGCGCAATTTTTCCTGCAGGGCGAGAAGCTTTTTCGACATGGCGCGCATTCCGTCCCGCAATGAGTAGGAAAAATCAGCGCCGGCGTCCACCGCGCGGTCCAAGGCTTGAGGCGCGCGGCCCGGGAGATTATCCCGGGCGCGATGGAACAAAAGAACTATATCGCGCGGCTATATGGCCGGCGGCAGGATCGGCCGCTCAAGCCGCGCCAGGCCCGGCTGATGGAAACGTTGTTGCCGCGCATTGCGGTTCCTGATTCCGCGCAGGCGGGGCCGATCGTTCCGACAACACTTTTTCCGCAGACGGATCAAATCTGGCTCGAAGTGGGCTTCGGCGGCGGCGAACATCTCGCCTATCAGGCGGCGCACAATCCCGATGTCGGTCTGATCGGCGCCGAGCCCTTTGTCAACGGCGTCGCCAAACTGCTTGCGCGCATCGAAGACGAAGGTCTTGGCAATATCCGCATTCACTTCGGCGACGCGCGGCCCTTGATGGAGGCGCTTGCGGGCGGATCGCTCAAGCGCATCTTCGTTCTTTTTCCCGACCCGTGGCCGAAAAAGCGCCACTGGAAGCGCCGCATGATCAACCCGTGGTTCTTTAAAGAGGCCGCACGCCTGCTGATGCCCGGTGGGGAGCTGCGCGTCGCCTCGGACATTCCCGATTATATCGCCTGGACGCTGATGCATGCGCGCGGCGCGCCGGCGCTGGAATGGACCGCCGAACGCGCCGCGGACTGGAAAAACCGCCCAGCCGACTGGCCGCAAACCCGTTACGAAGCCAAGGCGATCCGGGAAGGCCGCACGCCGGCCTATCTGATATTCCGGCGTCTTTGAGCGCCGCCTTACCGCCTTGTGAGTTGCGCTGTCGGCGGGCTATCCCACTATAGGCGCGGCGAATTGGGTTGGGCGCATGCGTTTCCTTTCCATCTTTCTGATTTTGATCGCGGCGCTTGCGCTTTCCGCCTGCGCCAAGCTCACGCTCGCCTGGGCGGATTTGACCCCTGACGGACCGGCCGCCGCGCCCAATGCGCTCGGCCCGTTCGAAGGCGCAGGGCTGGTCGCGAGCGTTGCGGATTGGGAAAATGTCCGCGCGCCCGCCTTGCGCGAAGCATTTGAACGCGATGTCTACGGCGTTTTTCCGGACGGATATGAACTCAGCGTCGTTAAGCGGCGCGTCCTCGATCAAACAGCGTTCGGCGGCCGGGGCGTGCTGGAGGAATGGACCCTGTCGGCGCAAGTTGAATTCAACGGCGATGCGGTTGACGCTAAGGGAGCGGACAGGCGCGACGGATTTCCGATTCAGATCCTTTTGCCTGCCGACGCCGCCAGCCCGGCGCCGGCGATCATCATGGAGACCTTTTGCCCCTGGTGGGACGTGATCCCGCATCCGGCGCTGACAAAACCCGAAGGCGCCAGGTCGTTGAGCGGCGGCGTCATCGGGGGCGTTGCGACCTATGTTTTCGGGCGGCATATCTGCACGCCGCCGATCGAGACGATTCTCGATCAGGGCTACGCGCTTGTCTCGGTTTATCCCGACGCCGTCATGCCCGACCGACGAAAGGAGGGCCGCGAAGAATTGCGCCGTCTTTCCGCAGGCCATAAAGACGACCGCACAAGATGGGGCGCCATCGCTGCATGGGCGTGGCTTTATTCCCGCATTGTCGACGCTATTGAGGATGACCCGCGATTTGACCGCGATGCGATGATCGCCTGGGGCCATTCGCGATATGCGAAGGCCGCCCTGCTTGCGGCGGCCTATGACGATCGCATCGACGGCGTCATCGCGCATCAGTCCGGCACCGGCGGCGCCTCGCTCAATCGTAACAAAAAGGGCGAAAGCGTAAAGTCGATTACCGCCAACTATCCCCATTGGTTTTCGTCCGCTTACGCAGAATATGCCGGGCGGGAAGACGACATGCCCGTCGATCAGCATCTCCTGCTGGCGCTCATCGCGCCCCGGCCCGTGCTGCTCGGCAACGCCCGACGCGATGTCTGGTCCGATCCCAATGGTGCGTTTCGCGCCGCCATGGGCGCCGATCCGGTCTACAAGCTTTACGGCGCGGACGGCCTGGCGCAGACGCGCCTTGATCAATGGCGGCCGTCAGCCGATCTCGCCTTCTGGATCCGGCCGGGCACCCACGGGGTGGTCAAGGAGGACTGGCCGGCCTTTCTCGAATTCCTGGAAGCGCATTTCGCGCCGGGGCGGTGATCCGAGCCCGCCTCGCCGCCGTAGCCCTCATGGCGGTCGATTTCTCTCCCCGCACCGCCAAAAGGGGCCGATAGCGGGCGTCGTTCGTTGTCGGCCTCTTTTCTCGTGACAAACCGCGCCGCGCATGGTTCACCGGCGCCATGTCCGCCGACGGCGCAGATTTCTTGCAGCAACATCTGCCGCGCATTTACGCTGATGCGCCGGCCTCGGTGAATTTCAAAAAGTTGCGCAAGCGCATCCTGCGGCAGACCCGGGACGCGATCGCCCGTTTCGGCATGGACGCCCCGCGCTCCGACGGCGCGCCGCAAAAATGGCTGGTCTGTCTTTCCGGCGGCAAGGACAGCTACACCCTGCTCGCCGCGCTGCTCGATCTTAAATGGCAGGGCGCGCTCAAGGCTTCGCTGCTCGCCTGCAATCTCGATCAGGGCCAGCCGGGTTTTCCCAAACATGTGCTGCCGGATTATCTTCGCGGCCTCGGCGTTGAACATCGCATTGTCACCGAAGACACCTATTCCATCGTGACGGATAAGGTCCCTGACGGCGCAACCTATTGCGCGCTCTGTTCGCGCCTGCGCCGGGGCGTGCTTTACCGCGTCGCGCGCGAGGAAGACTGCGATGCGATTGTGCTTGGCCATCATCGCGACGACGCGCTGGAAACGTTCATGTTGAACCTGTTCCATGGCGGCCGGCTCGCAGCGATGCCGCCCAGGCTGGTCAATGACGAAGGCGATCTGTTCGTCCTCAGGCCGCTGATCGAATGCGCGGAAAGCGACATTGAAAAATTCGCCGCTGCGATGAAATTTCCGATCATTCCCTGCAATCTTTGCGGCAGTCAGGAAGGCCTGCAGCGCGCGGCCATGAAAGACATGCTCAAGGATTGGGAAACGCGCCATCCCGGCCGGCGCGAGGTGATGTTTCGGGCGCTTCAGAATGTGCGCCTGAGCCACCTTGCCGATGACAGGGTCTGGGATTTCGCCGCGCTCGCGCGGGCTGATGGGAATATCTGACGACCAAACCGCGTTTGCGCAAAACAGCGTTGGATGCAGGCTCCGCATCCGGCTCGAAAGAGCGCCGAAGGACTTACTCTTTCAGCGCCGCTTCCTCGGGCATGCCGACAATGTGAAAACCGGCGTCCACATGGTGGGTCTCGCCGGTGCAGGACGCGCCGAGATCGGAAAGAAGATAAAGCGCCGCGCCGGCAATGCCTTTGGGATCGGTGTCGTCGCGCAGGGGCGAGGCCTTGCGGTTGAAGGAAAACATGTGCCGGCCGGAAGAAATGCCCGCCGCGGCCAGCGTGCGGATCGGTCCGGCGGAAATCGCGTTGACGCGAATGCCTTTAGGGCCGAGATCACGGGCGAGATAGCGCATCGAGGCTTCCAGCGCGGCCTTGGCCACGCCCATGACATTGTAATTCGGGATGGTGCGTTCGCTGCCCAGATAGGTGAGCGTGACCATGGCGCCGCCCGGTTTCATGAGATGCGATGCGCGGTTGGCGGCGTCGACAAAGGAAAAGGCCGACACGTCCATCGTGTCCCTGAAGATCTGTCGGGTGGTGTTTTCAACGAACGAGCCTTCCAGCGCTGTCTTGTCGGTGAAGGCGATGGCGTGGACAAGAAAGTCAAGTTCGCCCCACGCGTCCTTGACGGCCGCAAAAGCCGCTTCCATCGACGCGTCGTCAAGCACGTCGCATTCGATAATAAGCGCGGCGTCAACGCTTTGCGCCAGCGGACGCACCCGGCGCTCGAGCGCCTCGTTGGCGTAGGTGAAAGCGAGCGTCGCTCCCTGGGCGTGAAGCTGCCGGGCGATATGCCAGGCAATGGAGTTCTTGTTGGCGACGCCCATGATCAGGCCCCGCTTGCCCTTCATCAGTTCTCCCTTTGGGAACGCGATTTCCTCGCTCATAAGGTCCGATCCTTTTACTGTTGCGCCTGGCCGATCAAGATCATCGTCAAAATGAAATAGGCGAGCCAGACCAGGGCGTAAATTCCATAACGCGTGGCTTTGGGCTGTTTTCTAATACCGCCGAGCACGAGACGAAACCACCAGAGCCCGATACAGGCGACGACCGCCGCGGCGATCGCCGCATAGAGCGGGTGCTCGGGCATCGGCGCGGTACTAGATCCGCGCGACGGCGAGGCAGCCATTGGTGCCGCCGAAACCGAAGCTGTTGGTCAGGAAAGCGTCGATCTTGGCGTCGTCGATGCGCTCGCGAATGATCGGCAGATCGGCGAATTCGGGATCGACTTCGTCGATATGGGCAGAGGCGGCCAAAAACCGATCGCGCATCATGATCAGGCAATAGATCAGCTCATGGGCGCCGGCCGCGCCGAGGGAATGGCCGGTCAGCGACTTGGTCGAGGAAAAGGGCGGAATGTCGGCGCCGAAAATTTCGCGAATGGCGCTGGTTTCTTTCTGATCGCCGACCGGCGTCGACGTGCCGTGGGGATTGATGTAATCGATCGGCTGTTTGACGGTTTCCAGCGCGCCGCGCATGCAGCGCACGGCGCCCTCGCCGGAAAGCTGCACCATGTCGTAGCCGTCGGAATTGGCGAAGTATCCGACGATCTCGCCATAGATATTCGCGCCGCGTTTTTTTGCGCGCTCATATTCTTCCAGCACGACAACGCCGGCGCCGCCGGCGATGACGAAACCGTCGCGATCCTTGTCATAGGCGCGGCTGGCGACGGCCGGCGTTTCGTTAAAGCCTGTGGACATGGCGCCCATGGCGTCGAAGAGATTGGCCAGCGTCCAGTCGAGTTCTTCGCCGCCGCCGGCGAAGACCACATCCTGCTTGCCCCACATGATCTGTTCCGCGGCCGCGCCGACGCAGTGCACCGACGTCGCGCAGGCCGACGATATCGAATAGTTGACGCCGAGAATCTTGAACGGCACGGCGAGCGTGGCCGAATTGGTCGACGACATGGCTTTGGGCACGACGGTCGGACCGATTTTTTTGGTGCCGCCATGGGCGCGCGTCTTGTCCGCCGCCTCGACCACGGCGCGGGTCGAGGGCCCGCCTGAACCCATGATGATGCCGGTCATCGGATGGCTGATCGTATTTTCATCAAGGCCCGCGTCGGCGATCGCTTCCTGCATGGCGATATAGTTCCAGGCCGCGCCTTCGCCCATGAAGCGCCGCGTGCGACGGTCCAGCGCTTCTTCCGGATCGAGTTTCGGCCGACCCCAGGCCTGGCTGCGAAAGCCGTGCTCGGCGAAATCCGGCGAAAAGGAAAGACCCGATACGCCGCCGCGCAGCGACGCGGCGGTCTCTTCGACATTGCCGCCGATCGATGAAACAACGCCCATTCCAGTGATGACTACTCGTCGCATGCGAAGCTTCCTCCTAATGCGCGCATGACGAGAAACGGATTTTAAGCCTGCAATCCTTCGGCAAGCTGTGCGTCGGAAAACAGTCCGACGCGAAGATCCGTCGCCTCGTAAATCTTTTTATTGTCGGCGAAGACCGCGCCCTCGGCGATGCCCAGGATCATCGGGCGTTTCATCACGCGTCGGATGTCGATCTGATAACGCACCTTCTTCACCGTCGGGACGACCATGCCGGAAAACTTGACGTCTTTCGCGCCCAGCGCCCGCCCGCGGCCAGGCAGGTCCGACCAGGTCAGAAAGAAACCGACAAGCTGCCACAAGGCGTCGATGCCGAGACTGCCCGGCATCACGGGATCATGTGGGAAGTGACAGTCAAAAAACCAGAGATCCGGATGGATATCGAGTTCGGCCGTCACCTGGCCCCGTCCGAATTTGCCGCTGTCGTCGTCAATCTGCGTGATGCGATCGAACATCAGCATTGGCGGGGTCGGCAGTTGCGCCGTGCCCGCGCCGCGAAAACCGTGATAGCCGCAATCGAGCAGGCCTTCGCGATCGTAGCTGTTTTTACGTTCCGTCATGCCCGAAAATTGTCGTTTCCTCTCCTGGCCGTTTGGTATAGGCGGGGGCGCAGGCGGTCAATTCTGCGACGCAGCATTGATTTGCAAAAGCGTCCCGCCCCACAGGCCGGACCGCCGCGCCCAGCCCTTGCGGCCGTCGGCGGAAAGACGCAGCCAGCCATCGCGCGCCGCGACCACGCGGGCGACCACGCCGCGGCCGAGCCGCGCCCGCGCCGGCGCGGTTTCGCTCGGGCGGCTGCGCAGCGCCAGGCCGTCCTCCAGCACCAGCGCGGTTTCGACGCTTGAAAGCTTGGATTTGTGCGTCCAGCATTCATCGCCTTCCGGGTCGCGAATCTTGCGCCAATGATCGGTTGTTTCCGCCACCACCATCACCGGCAGGCCGCGGCGCATAAAGGTGAGCCGCACGGGGTGGGCGAAGCTGGGCCCTGTGCGGCAGAATGTCTTGTCGGATTTGAGGGAGACAAAACGCGGCACCGGCTGGCCCGAGGGCGTGTCAAAACGCACCTTGGCCTGCGTGACGGACGCCGGGGCGGCTTGCGAAGCCGATACGGGCGCGGCCATAGTGGCCGCAAGCGCCGCGCCAAGCGCGGCGACGCAATAGGAACGGGGATTGACGGTCATCAACGCGAACACATGATCAAAGATGAACAAAGACTTAACAAACTGCAAAGCCGTTAATTCGAGGTTAACCCGGGCGGCCGGTTTCGGTCCCCCGATCGCAGCGGGCGCGCGCCGGTGAGCGGAAAGAAGATAAAGGTCGCGGTGACGCGAAAACTGCCCCAGCCGGTCGAAGACCGGCTCGCCGCGCTGTTCGACGTTGCCTTCAATAAGGACGATACGCCGCCGTCGCCGTCGGCGCTGATCGAGCTGGCCGCCGACGCGGACGTTCTCGTCTCGACGCTGGCGGACCGGCTTGACGACGAATTTTTCAACGCCGCGGGAGACAGGTTGAAGCTGGTCGCGAATTTCGGCGCCGGCGTCGATCATATTAACGTGGCCGCGGCGAACGCGCGCGACATCGTCGTCACCAATACGCCGTCCGTGCTCACCGAAGACGCCGCAGATATGGCGATGGCGTTGATCGTGGCGGTTCCGCGCCGGCTGGTCGAAGGCGTGCGCGCGCTCGAACAGGGCGAGTTTCGCGGCTGGGCGCCGACATGGATGCTCGGCCATCGGGTGCGCGGCAAAAAGCTCGGCATTATCGGCCTTGGCCGGGTTGGCGAAGCGATCGCCCGCCGCGCGCGGGCGTTCGGCCTTTCGATCCACTATCACAACCGCCATCCGATCAATCCCCATATCGAGGACGAGTTGGAAGCAACCTATTGGGACAGTCTCGACCAAATGCTCGCCCATGTGGACATCGTGTCGGTGAACTGCCGCCATACGCCGGCGACATTTCACCTCCTGTCGCGGCGCCGGCTCGAGCTTCTGCAACCGCACGCCTATGTGGTGAACATCTCCCGCGGCGAGATCATCGACGAGGCGGCGCTCGCCGATCTCATCGAGGCGGGGCGGATCGCAGGGGCCGGGCTGGACGTCTATGAGCGCGGCTGGCCGAGCGAAAAGCTGTTAAAGGCGCCCAATGTGGTGCTGCTGCCCCATATGGCCTCGGCCACGATTGAAACCCGGATCGAGATGGGGGAGCGGGTGATCATCAACATCAAGATGTTCGCCGACGGCCATAAGCCGGCGGATCGGGTCATTCTCGGGATTGACGCCGATCAGTGACCGGCCGCGGTGCGGCCGCCACACTTTATCGTAACTGTATGATTTACCGAAAATTTTAGTTGAATCGCAGCAATCTGTCGGCATCTAATGAACGCGTGGATCGAGCGCCGCGCCGGTCTTGCGGAAGCGGCTTTGCCGGGAAATGGCGATTGTGCGTAAGTTATTGGGGATTGGGCTTTTTTTAGCGACGGCGAGCGCCGCCCAGGCCGAGCCGGAAAGGCCGGTCAGCCTCTTTTCCGTCCACGCCGATCCCGCTTTTCCCGTCGCGGCGATCCAAACCAACTTTGCCGTGGAGCCGGGCAAGGCCGTTCGGCTATCGATCTATGACAGCGCCGAGGCGTTTTTAAAAACCGCCCGCGCCAAGCTGGAAGCGCCGATCAACGAGCAAGGCTATGCGCTGTTGGCCCTCGACGGCCTTGAAGCGGGGGTTTACGCCTTCGCCGCCTATCTCGACGAGAACGGCGACGGCAAACTCAACCGCGGCGGGATCTTCGGCGTGCCGAAAGAGCCGCTGGCGTTTTCGGGCCGCGCCAAGATTAAGCTGCGCAAGCCGCGTTTCGACGAGGCCAAGGTGGACGTCGCCCCGGGCAGCGTCATCGTCATCACCCTTAAGGACTGACCCGCTGCTTTCTGACGAATTCCGCTTCGATGACGACCGCGGCGTCGTCGGCGATCAGCGCGCCGAACCGGTCGATCCCGTATGCGCTGCGGCTGATCCTTCCGGTCGCTGAAAATCCGACCACGTAGGCGCCGCGCAGCCGGTCGCGTCCGCCGCCGTTGAAGACGACCTCGAACGTCGCCGGGAGGGTCGCGCCGCGCAAGGTCAGATCGCCGGTCATGCGGCCCCGGTTCTCGCCTGTCACCTCGATGGCGGTGGAGTGGAAGACCGCTTCCGGAAAGGCTTCCGCATCGAACCAGCCCGGGCCCATCAGCGTTGCGGCGAATGCGTCATTGGCGATGTCGAGGCTGGTCATGTCGACGATCGCTTCAATGCGCGCCGCGGTGGGATCGGCTTCGTCGAAGTCAAGGCTGGCCTTTACGCTTTCAAACCGTCCGACGAATTTCGAAAAGCCGAGATGATCGATCTTGAACAACAGCGCCGCGTGATCGGGATCAAGCGCATATTGTCCGGGGCGCAAGGCGGCGGGTTCGGCGCTGACGTCAGGCTTTAACAGCGACGCACAGCCGCTGCACAACAGACAAAGGACGACCAAGCAAGACAGATGGCGCGCGCGCATCGGATTCTTTCATCGCGGTTCACTTTCGCGCGGCGCAGTCCGGGCAATTCGGATCGGCGGGCAACCCGATCGTTCGAACCGCGCCGGCGAGCCCGTCATATAGCAACACCCTGCCGGCCAGGGGCTCACCGATAGATAACAATTCCTTGAGCGCTTCCATGGCGGCGAGCGTTCCCATCACCCCGGTGACGGCGCCGAGAACGCCCTCCTCCGCGCAGTTGACCTGGGCCTCGCGCGGCGGCGTTTCCGGAACGAGACAGCGATAACAGGGCAGGACGCCGGGATTTTCGAAAGGCTTGAAGACTGACAGCTGGCCGTCGAACCGGCCGACCGCGGCGGACACCAGCGGCTTGCGCGCCGCGATGGAGGCGCGGTTGAGGGCATAGCGGGTTTCAAAATTATCAACGCCCTCCGCGACCAGGTCATAATCGGCGACGAGAGCGCGAGCGTTTTCATCGTCGACGCGCAGGCGGTGCTCGACAATCGCAACGTCCGGATTAAGCGCCGCGGCGAAGTCTTTCGCGGCCGCCGTCTTGGCGCGGCTTACATCGTCCGTACGGAAAACAGTCTGGCGCTGAAGGTTCGACAGCGCCACCGCGTCGTCATCCGCGATCCCGATGGTCCCGACGCCGGCGGCCGCAAGATACTGGATCAGCGGCGCGCCCAGCCCGCCGGCGCCGACGACCAGCACCCGCGCGCCGAGCAGCTTTTGCTGGCCCTGACCGCCGACTTCGCGGAGCAGGATATGGCGGGCGTAGCGTTCGCGTTGCGCATCGTTCATGGCGCCTTATCTATGGGCGAAAGCCCGGTTTGAACAGGGAAAGGCCCGATATGCCCGAACATACGCAAGTGCTTGTGCGGCCGGTTTCTCCCGGCGACCGGGACGCCTGGGCGCGCCTGCGCCGGGCGCTGTGGCCGGATTTCGACCCGCCGGAAATCGACGGTTTTTTTGAGACCGGAACCTTTGACGGGTTCGACCATTGCGCCGTGTTTGTCGCCGAGGCGGCGGGCGACATTGTCGGCTTCGCTGAGGCGAGCGCGCGGCCCTATGCGGAAGGTTGCCGGTCGACGCCGGTCGCCTATCTCGAAGGCTGGTATGTCGCGCCGGATTGGCGGCGAAAAGCCGTCGGCAAAGCCCTGGTCGGCGCGGTCGAGGAATGGGGCCGCCGGTCCGGCTATGCGGAAATCGCCAGCGATGCGGCTGTCGACAATGCCGACAGCATCAAGGCCCATGGCCGGCTCGGTTTCGCCGAAGAAGAACGCATTGTGTGCTTTCGCAAGGCGCTTTGAGCGGGACGCCAGCCGTCATCCCGTGCGCGCTGCAGCGTGAAACGCTGCTGCGCTGACACGGGATCCATGGCGCCGCATTCGAGGTTTGGTCTGTGGATCCCGTGTCTGCATTGCATCATCAAAGATGCTGCAATACGCACGGGATGACGGAAGGTTGGCTCAGTGTTATTTGGAGACCATGCAAAAAACCCTAATCATTCTCGGTCTCGTGCTGCTTGCGGCGGGGCTGTTATGGCCGGTGATCGCCAAACTCGGCCTCGGTCGCCTGCCCGGCGACATTATTATCCGGCGCGACGGGTTTTCGTTTTATTTTCCCCTGACGACAATGATTATTGTCTCGATCGTCCTGACACTGATTTTCCGGTTCTGGGGGAAGTGAGCAAAGCGCTCATTTTCCTAGTATAATTCCTATTATAACGCCCGTGAAGCCCGCTAACATAATGACGGGGCCAACATAATTTCCTATGACGATGAGCTTCTCACCGAATTTCATTTCTGGCCAACGACTTCTCACCGGTTCTTTGGCGACAAGTACGTAAGAAATCATCCCTATACGGCACGTTGCCCAGAGAATTGCGCCGGTAAAAGAGAGCCAGATCCACAGCATGTCATACCCCTGTCGAGCCAAATCCTCCCTCACCGCGTTGGGTTGAGTCAAGCTCGCCGACTTCTTCAAACCGTGCCTGGAACACCGGGGCGATGACCATCTGGCCGATGCGGTCGCCGCGATTGATGACAAAATCCTCCGTCCCGTGATTGATCAGGATCACCTTGAGTTCGCCGCGGTAATCCGCATCGATGGTGCCCGGAGAATTGACGCAGGAAATGCCATGCCTGGCCGCCAGTCCCGAGCGCGGGCGCATTTGCGCTTCCCAGCCCGGCGGCAGGGCGATGGCGATGCCGGTCGGGACCATGAAGCGCTCGCCGGGGCGGAGCGTTAAGGGCGCCGTCACCGCCGCGCGCACGTCGCAGCCGGCCGCCAGCGCGGTTTCGTAACGCGGCAGGTCGAGCCCTTCGCCATGGGCCAGGCGCTTGATGCGCACTAGGGGCCCCGCGTCCGCCGGCGCTTCGGCTGGGGAGGAAGATTTCAGCGCAGTCGCGGACATGGCTCGGTTCCTTTGTCGGTGCAGTGTGCCTGCCTTCTTATGCCCGGATTCGGGCCGGAAGCCGCCCCGCGCTTTTCCCCAGCCGCGCCAGAAAAGCGGGGCGCCATTTGACCCCTTCGCGTTTGGAGACTTTCCTTGTTTCAAGCGGAAAACGCCCAAATGTGGGGCGCCATTCCCGCGACTGTTTCACGCGCCGCCCTCTTTTTCTTCCGCATTCCCCGACGAAAGTCGGGGTCCAGAAACGGCAAGCGCTGGAACTAGCGTCCTGGATCCCGGCTTTCGCCGGGAAAAGCGGGCGAATGGGAATCCCATCCCTCGCGCATGAGCGCCGCGGCGATGTCGCGCCATGGATTCCGGATCGGCCCCGCGCGCGAAGGCGGTCGATTTATGATTTGCGCGCCTTCGCGCGCGGAGCCGTCCGGAATGACGGCGGGATGTGTTTTAACGTTCGAATTCATCATGGCAGGTATTATACGGCCGTTGCGAGGGTGTTCGATATCTATCGACGCGATGCGGGTTTGCGGGCCGAATACCCTCTCTGGATTGTATTATTGGGTCTATGCTCAACCTATCCATGTGCGCTGTTCAAGAGTTTTTACAAACCCATCCCCGCTCATTCCCGCGAAGGCGGGAATCCAGCGGCCGTTCGCTTTCCGCAAGCATGGATCCTGTGAAAAGGGGCGACGTCCCCGCTTAATTCGCCTGCGTCGTATAGGCGGATAACACACCGAATGATGGATTCCCGCTTTCGCGGGAATGAGCGGATGGAGGGTTCAGCGCTATAAAGGCTTAAAGCCCGCGCTACTTCTACTTCCCCCATAAATGGGGGAAGAAGGCTCTGCGCACTTTATCCGTATACGGTCCTTCCCGGCTGCGCCGTCACAGTCCCGGTCAGACCGTCGGCTCGCGCGGTGCGAAAAAGTGCAAGGCCACATAGGCCGCGCCGATCAGGCCGGGGATCAGCGCGACGGTCCAGAAGGCAAAACCGTCGACATCGCCGCCAAGCATGCCGATCAGAAACAACGCCGCCGCAAAGGCGAGCAGCAAGATGCCGCGCCGCAGATCGGCGTTGGGCCCGACCGTGTCATGGGTGATGGCGGCGATCAGCTTGGGATCGGCCTCGCCGGTCTTTTCCACGCTGGTCTTGATGGCGTCGTAGATCACCCGCCGGTTGCGATGCCGGAAATAAAACGGCAGCGCCACGATGATGACGATCGAGGCGAAGACGATCAGGGGAACGATAATCTCAACTTGCATATGCGCCTTCTTATTCCGCCGCCTTCACCAGGGTCGGGCCTTTCAGCGCCTTCGCGATGCGTTCGGCAAGGCGCCGGGCGACGTCTTCCTTGGTCATTTCCGGCCAGGCTTCGTCGCCGTCCTCGGTGATCAGGATGATCGTGTTCTTTTCGCCGCCCATGGCGCTTTGGGCGCCCGGCGAAACGTCATTGCCGATGATCCAGTCGCAGCCCTTGCGCTTGCGCTTGACTTCGGCGTTGCACAAAATGTCGTCGGTTTCCGCTGCAAAGCCGATCACCAGGCGCGGCCGGCCCTTCTTCATCTGGGAAATGGTTTTCAAAATGTCGGGATTTTCCGCCATCTGAATATTGGTGAGCCCGCCGCGCTCCTTTTTGATCTTGTGCTCGGTTTCGATCGCGGGCCGGTAGTCGGCGACCGCCGCGCAACAGACGGCGCAGTCGACCGGCAGCGCCTTTTCGCTGACCGCCATCATGTCCCGCGCGGTTTCGACCCACACGGTCTTAACCCCCTGGGGCACGGGCAGGCTGGTCGGACCGGTCGCCAAGATGACCTCCGCGCCGAGATCGCGCAGCGCCGCGGCGATGGCGTAGCCCTGCTTGCCGGAGGATCGGTTGGCGATATAGCGCACCGGGTCGATCGGCTCATGGGTCGGGCCGGCGGTGACGAGAATGCGCCGGCCGGTCAGCGGTCCGGCGGCGCTCCTGGCGAAATAGGCCTCGATGGCGTCGGCGATTTCGACCGGCTCGGCCATGCGTCCGGGACCGAACTCGCCGCAGGCCATGTCGCCCTCATTGGGGCCGACGAACATCGCCCCGTCCATCTTCAAGACCGCAAGATTGCGCTTGGTGGCCGCGTGGTCCCACATGCGCACATTCATCGCCGGCGCATAAAGGATCGGCTTGTCGGTGGCGAGCAGCGCCGTCGAGGCGAGATCGTTCGCCAGTCCGCCCGCCGCCTTGGCCATCAGATCGGCGGTCGCCGGCGCAACGACCACAAGATCGGCCGAACGCGACAATTCGATATGGCCCATCTCCGCTTCATCGGTGAGATCGAAAAGATCCGTATAGCACTTTTCTTTGGTCAGGCTTGCGACTGAAAGCGGCGCGATGAATTCGCCGCCGGCCCTTGTGAGGATGGCGCGAGTTTTTATCCCGCGCCGCGCCAGGTCGCGGATCAGTTCCAGCGACTTATAGGCGGCGATGCCGCCGCCGATGACGAGAAGGATCGAACGGGTTTCCATTGCGGGCTATAGATAGGCGTTCGCTGGCGGAAAGTCGACCGCGGGAAAGGCCCCTTAAAAGTGAAAAATCTCTGGTTAATCAGCGCCTTCGCCCTCGCCGTCGTGATGACGGGGGTGCATGTTTTCATTGGCGGCGGGCTGATTGCGCGCCCGCTTCTGGAAAGCGAGCTTTCGACCTTGCCGCGCATGACGCTTTATCTTTGCTGGCATGGGATCAGTGTGGTGCTCGCCGGCATGGCGCTCCTGTTTGCGGACGCAATCTTCTGGCGGCGCTCGGCGGACAGCGTCAAACTGGCCTCAGCGCTCGCTGCTTCGTTCTTCGTCCTGATCTGGGCGGTGATTTTGGCGTTTGGACTCAACCCGCTCAATTTGCCGCAATGGATCGTGTTCGGACCGATGGCGCTTTGCGGCTGGCTCGGGAGCCGGCGAATATGAACCGGCCATTTCCATAACCGCTGAAACGGCTGAACGGCGGCGCCATGGATTCCGGATCGGCCTTTTCAGGCCGTCCGGAATGACGGCGGGCGCCGGGGAAAGCGGAGTGAGGAGTTTTGCGTCGGTGATAAATCGCCCGGATCTATCGTTTCACCGGAGCATCACAATCGCGAGAAGAGCGACAGCCGCAAGCCCCGCGACCCAGAGCGCGGCGCGAGTCATCCGTCCCTCGCGCGACAGGGCGCGGGCGAGCGCGTCGGTCGACGCATTCGAAAGGCTGAGATTGTCCTCGTTGATGCGTTGCGCCGCCTTGCCGATTTCGCTCACATAAAGCGGCAGTTGCGGCGCCAGTTCGAGCGCCTGCTGCGCGGCAGTCCTGACTTTTTCCGCCTGCGCCCGGGGGCCGATGGCGTCATTGACATAGGCGCGCACCTCGGGGCTGGCGGCCTCCCAGATGTTGATCTCCGGATCGAGCAGCCGCGCCACCCCCTCGACCGCGACCATGGTGCGCTGAAGCAGGACGAGTTCCGGCCGCAAGTGCATGTCGAAAAGGGCGGTGACGTCGAACAGCTGCTGCAGCATGCGCGACATGTCGACTTGCGAGGCGTTTTTGCCCTGCAGCGGCTCGCCCACCGAGCGCAGGGCCTGGGCGAAGGCTTCGACCGAATAGCCCGGCGGCACATAGCCCGCCTTGAAATGGACTTCCGCGGTGCGCCGGTAATCGCGCACGATGAAGCCGTAGATGATTTCCGCAAAGGCGCGCCGCGCGTCCTCGTCGAGCCGGCCCATAATGCCGAAATCGATCAGGCACAGCCGGCCCTGGCCGTCTATGATGAGATTGCCCTGATGCATGTCGGCGTGAAAAAAACCGGTATGCAGGGCCTGCTTCAGGAAAGTCGAGATGACGTGCTTGGCGAGCGCCGGGCGGTCGACGCCGGCGGCATCGAGGGCCTTGAGATCGGAAATCGCAATCCCGTCGATCCATTCAACGGTCAGCACCCGCCGCGCGCTGAGCGGCCAGACCACGTCCGGGATGCGCACCATCGGTTCGCCGGCGAGGTTTTCAGCGAGTTCCGACGCCGCGCCGGCTTCCATGCGCAAGTCGAGTTCGATGGCGGCCGCGGTTTTGAGCGTCTCGATGAATTTCACCGGCTCCAGGCGGCGCGCGGCTTTGGAAAACCGCTCAAAGGCGCGGGCGGCGCGGCCGAAGGCGCGAAATTCCCGCGCGGCTTTGATTTCAATTCGTGGGCGGAGGATTTTCACGGCGACCTCGTCGCCGTCTTTCAGTTTGGCGCGATGCGCCTGCGCGATGGAGGCCGCGGCCACCGGCGCGGAAAATTCCGCGAAAAGTTCGTCGACCGGCTTGCCGAAGGACCGTTCGATTTCCCGCCGCGCTTCGCGTTCCGAAAAGGGCGGCATCTTGTCCTGCAGCCGGGAAAGATCGTCGGCCATTTCAAAGCCGATAATGTCGGGCCGGGTCGCCATGAACTGGCCGAGCTTGACATACATGGGCCCCAGCTTTTCGAACGCGGCGGCAAGGCGCTCGCCGGGGCGCTTGTTGCCGCCGCGCGCGCCGATGCGCGTCACCGCGCCGAACGCGCGCACCGACGCCGGGGCGAGATGGGCGAATTCGCGCGGGATCAGCGCGTCATGGCGCATCAGCGTCCATCCGGCGCGGATCAGGCGGGCGGCGTCTGCGAGCGCGGCGATCATGATTAAATCCGCCAGGCCATATGCAGCGCCGCGATCCCGCCGCTGAGGTTTTCGTAAGCGACGCGGGAAAGCCCGGCCGCCTTGATGTGCCGGGCGAACGCCTCCTGGCCGGGAAATTTGCGGATCGATTCAACAAGATACTGATAGGCGTCGCGGTCTTTTGCGATCGTCTCGCCGAGCTTCGGGATCGCATTGAACGAATAGGCGTCGTAAATCTTTTGCAAACCCTCCGTCGTCGGATGAGAAAACTCAAGGCAAATAAACCGTCCGCCAATTCGCAGAACCCGCCGCGCCTCGGCAAGGGCGGCGTCCATGTCGGTAACGTTCCGTATACCGAAGGCGATCGCATAGGCGTCGGCGCAGCCGTCTTCAAGCGGCAGGCGCTCGGCGTCGCCGGCGGCCCGCGCAAGCCGGCCGGAAAATTTTCCCGCGTCCTTGCGCGCGGCGCCGGCGCTCAGCATTTCGAAATTAATGTCGCAAATCACCGCCTGCGCCGGCGGCTTATGCGCGGCGCCGGGCCGTCCGCCGGCGCGCTTTAAAAATCCCAGCGCAATATCGCCGGTGCCGCCGGCGGCGTCGATCAGGCGCTGGCCCGGCTGAGGATTGAGCCGGTCGAGCAGAACGCCTTTCCAAAGACGATGAACGCCGCCGGACATAAGGTCGTTCATGAGGTCGTAGCGTCCGGCGACGCTGTCGAAGACGCCGCGCACTAAGTGCTCCTTTTCGCCCGCCTTTACGGTGCGAAAGCCGAAGCTGGTTTTGCCTTCTTCGCGTTGCGTCATAAATCGTCCTTACATTTCCGCACTTTATGCGAAAAGCGCCTTGACGCCGCATCCCGCGTTTGCCAGTGTAACTGATTGAATTCGCGTATTTTTTCCAACATTGGATCGTGTATCGCGTGTCACAGCGATGCCGGCGGGGAGCAAGTGGGAAATGATCAAATCCGAATTGGTGCAGAAACTCGCCGATGAGAATCCGAATCTGTTCCATCGCGACATCGAGCGTATCGTCTCCATTGTCTTCGACGAGATCACCGATGCGCTGGCGCGCGGCGATCGGGTAGAACTGCGCGGCTTCGGCGCCTTTTCCGTCAAGCACCGGCCGGCCCGCATCGGCCGCAATCCGCGCAGCGGCGAAGCGGTCCATATAGAGGAAAAATGGTCGCCTTTCTTTAAAGCCGGCAAGGAATTGCGCGACCGGCTCAATCGCGAGGGGCGGTTTTCCGCGGCCGCCCGCGATATGAGCGAGGCCCCGGCCGAATGACGCCCTATTCGCAAGGCGCGCCCGATTGCGCGCATTGCGCCTGATGTGAGACATTGCAGCCATGAAAAAGTGGCTTTTTCGTCTCCTCTGGATCCCGGCGCTGGTCGTCATGGTGACGTTCCTGGTCGCCAACCGCCAGCCGGTTCCGATCAGCTTCGATCCGTTCAGACCCGATAATCCGGCGCTTTCCACGCCGGGCCTGCCCCTGTGGTTCTGGCTCATGGCGATGCTGTTCCTGGGGCTGGGGGCCGGGGCCGCGGGCATGTGGCTTTCCGCCCGTCCGAAACGCCAACGCGCCCGCGCCGAACACCGCGAACTCAAGACCCTGCGCAAGGAACTCAAGGACACGCAGGCCAAACTGCGCGCCGCGGAGACCGCGGTGGGCGGCGTCCAGCCGCCCCTGCTTGAAAGCAACGATGCCTGAAATCTTTCTTTTCCCGCGCCGATGAGCGCCAAAGCGGTCAAAATCTGCGGCGTGCGCCGCCTTGAAACCGCGCTGGCCGCGGCGCGCGCGGGCGCGGATATGCTGGGCTTTGTGTTTTTCCGCAAAAGCCCGCGTTTCATCTTGTCCGAGGCGGCCGAGGCGCTTGTTGTGGAACTCAAACAAGCCAGCTTCGACGATGGTTTTGCCTTGCCGAAACTGGTCGGCCTGTTTGTCGACGCCGGCGAAAAGGAACTCTCCGAGGCCGCGCCGTTCCTCACCCATTTCCAGTTTCACGGCCGCGAAAGCCCTGAGCGCTGCGCGGAAATGGGCGTAAAATTCGCCGTCGACGTGATCAAGGCCATACCGGTCGGCGCTGCGGGCGATTTGTCGAGCGCCGATGACTACGCCGAAACCGCCGATCTTTTATTGTTCGACGCCAAGCCGCCGCCGGGCGCGGCTCGGCCGGGCGGGCACGGCGCCGCCTTCGACTGGTCGGCGCTCGCGGCCTATGGCGGCGAAACGCCTTATCTGGTCGCCGGCGGACTCGGCCCGGACAATGTCGCCGCGGCGATCGCCGCGCAAAAGAACGCGGCGGCGTTTTTCGGCGTCGACGTTTCCAGCGGGGTTGAAAAAGCGCTCGGCGAAAAGGACGACGATCTGGTCAAGGCCTTTGTTTTGAATGCGAAATCGGCTCACTAGAAAGGCGTTTATGCGGTTTTTGTGCGCAGCATTGTTGCTGGCGGCCGCGGCGACCCCGGCCCTGGCGCTGGAGACGGACGAAGCCGGCGCGGACAAGGGCGCGTTCGACCAGTTGCGCGAAGGGGGCGTCGTCCTCGTCATGCGTCACGCCAATTCGCCCCACGGTCAAAAGGCTTCAGTGGGCATGAGCGCAGGCTGCACGCTGGCCGAAGGTCGCGGTCTCGACGCCGAAGGTTTTTTTCAGGCCCGGGCGCTGGGTGAATTACTGGCGGAACAAAAAGTTCCGATCTTGAACGCCTATACCAGCCGGATGTGCCGCGCCTGGGATACGGCGCGTCTTGTCGCTGGCGGCGCGCCGGTAGCGCCGAGCGATTCCCAGATGACCACCGACGCCGATGCGGTCGCTGGGTTCAAAAAGAAGATCGAGACCGAACTCGCCGCCAATCCCGGAACCAACATCATCCTGTCGAGCCATTCCAACATCGCGCCGCTCTATGGCGCTACCGCAGAGGCGGGCGAAGAAGAGATTCCTTCAGGGGCGATCTTCCTGGTCAGACCGCCGGACTGGACATCTTTCGCCCGCATCAAGGTCAAGCTTGGCGAGGCGCCGATCACGCCGGCGGTGGAATAGGGTTTTTGACTTGAAACCGGATATTTTCCCGAGATGGGTCTGGGTTTTCCTATAATGGCATGTTTTTAAAGAGGTTTAATAATCGAGATAAATGTAATTGGCCGCATTTTTTCGTCAAAGATTGATCTTAAATATACAATATAGCGAATTTAGGAGATTCCCGCGCTTAGCATTACGGGTTATATTTCGTTCCCGCAGCGAGAATAAAAATGGCAGCCAGAAAATCAGTTTTAAAACCTGCTCCAGAGCGCCCGGAATTAAATGCGCTTCTGGAAGAGGCGAAGAAAAAAGGCGTTTCAGACGAAGAATTACGCGAGCAGCGTATTAGCTTCGTGTATGGCAATGCGCCTGACGGCGCAGATCGCATTACTAAGGAATCTGCCCGCCGCGTTTCAACGCGAAATAGGCTGATTTCGGCTTAGAAACGACCCCTTAAGTAATGATCGTTATTGAAGAGCAGGACCCTGAATTATACGCTCAAGTTCAGGAAGCGAACCTTGCGCGACAATACGATCTTCTAACGAACTGTGTAGAGATAGGCTTAAAGTATGGCCACACGTCTTTCGATAAATATGTTCTATGGCACCTGAACCACGTAGCGGTTGCAAATATCTGCCAGTTCGCCGGCCGGTTCCGGGAAGAACCGATCTATGTCGGCAATCATAAGCCGCCGCATTTCAAAGAAGTCCCGGCGCTTATGGATCGTTTCATCTCAACGATTCATGAAAACTGGTTCAACTGGTCCCCAACGGAGTTAGGCGCATACGGTTTGTGGCGCTTGTTGTGGATTCACCCTTTTATTGAAGGAAATGGCCGCACTGCTCGTGCAGCTTGCTATTATTTGATTTGCGCCAGAGCCGGAACATTGCTGCCCGGCAAAAAGATCTTGCCTGAAAGAATCCGTGAAAACAGGAAACCATATTATCTTGCGCTGCAAGCGGCGGATCATGCCTGGGATCAAGGTAATCTCGATTTTTCGAAGCTAGAGGCGTATCTCGCTGAATTACTTTTCGCCCAACTTAGCGAAGGCTAAAGCTAAACCCCGTTTTTACCGCCGTGACCCAACCCGACACTCATCCCCCTAATTCCTACCGCGCCGGCCCAGACCCGGAAGGACGCTTCGGCAAGTTCGGCGGCCGCTTCGTCGCCGAGACCTTAATGCCGCTCGTCCTGGCCCTGGAAAAAGAGTATGACGCGGCCAGAAAGGACAAGAGTTTCAAGGAAGAACTTGCGTATTACCTGAAACATTATGTGGGCCGGCCCTCGCCCCTCTATTTCGCCGAGCGGCTGACCGGGTATGTCCGCGAAAAGGCCGGGTCTGACCGGGGCGCGAAAATCTATTTCAAGCGCGACGAGCTCAACCATACCGGCGCCCACAAGATCAACAACTGCATGGGTCAGATCCTGCTCGCCCGGCGCATGGGTAAGACCCGCATCATCGCCGAAACCGGCGCCGGCCAGCATGGCGTGGCGACGGCGACGGTGTGCGCCCGCTTCGGTCTGCCCTGTGTGGTCTATATGGGCGAAACCGATGTGGAGCGGCAAAAGCCCAATGTTTTCCGCATGAAGCTGCTCGGCGCCGAGGTCATACCGGTGACGTCGGGCCGCGCGACCCTCAAAGACGCGATGAACGAGGCGCTCAGAGACTGGGTCACCAATGTGGACTCAACCTTTTACATCATCGGCACCGCGGCGGGCCCGCATCCCTATCCGGCCATGGTGCGCGACTTTCAGTCGGTGATCGGCGAAGAGGCCAAGGCCCAGATGCATGACGCCGAAGGCCGCCTGCCCGACTGCGTCATGGCCTGCATCGGCGGCGGGTCCAACGCCATCGGCCTCTTCCATCCCTTTCTTGACGACGCAGGGGTTGAAATCATCGGCGTCGAGGCGGCGGGCAAGGGCGTCGAGACCGACGAACACGCCGCCTCCCTTGCCGGCGGACGGCCCGGCGTCCTTCACGGCAACCGGACCTATCTCCTCCAGAACGAGGACGGCCAGATCCAGGAAGCCCACTCAATCTCGGCGGGCCTTGATTATCCCGGCATCGGCCCGGAGCACGCCTGGCTTCATGAGACCGGCCGGGTTGAATATGTATCCGCGAGCGATGCTGAAGCGCTTGAGGCGTTTCAGTTTTGCGCCCGGCTCGAAGGGATCATCCCGGCGCTTGAACCGGCCCATGCGCTTGCCCGCGCCGTCGACAAGGCCGGCGCCATGGGCCGCGACCAGATCCTGCTCCTCAACATGTGCGGCCGCGGCGATAAGGATATCTTCTCGGTGATGGACGCGCTGGGCGGCGGCTGACAACGGCTGAAAGAATTCCGCGACTTGACAAAACTACGGGCTGCCCGTATATAATGATCGACGATGAATTTGAGTGGGATGATGAGAAGGCGGACGCGAATGCAAAAAAACATGGCGTCGCCTTTGAACAAGCGAGGGGCGTTTTTGACGATCCTTTCGCTTTGGAATGGATCGATGAAAACGCCGGCTATGGTGAAATCCGGCATCGCATCTTGGGAATGGCCGAAAACAGAGTGTTATTCGTCGCCTATACTATGAGAGAACAGCGCATACGCATCATTTCGGCGCGCGGCGCGTTGCCGAATGAAAGACGACGGTACATGCAGGAAAATGAGTAAGAAGGCAAAAAAAGCAGGCTGGTCAAAATTCGACGCGATGAGCGACCAGGAAAAGCTTGAAGCGGCTTTGTCCGACCCTGATGCGCAGCCTTTGTCGGCCGGCGATATGCGGCGCATGCGGCGGACGCCGCAAGCGAAAATCATTCGCCGCGCACTGAACATGACGCAGGAGGAATTTGCGGCGAAATTCCAGATCGCAATCGGCACGTTGCGGGACTGGGAGCAGGCCCGTTATGAACCCGACGGTGCCGCCAAGGCATATCTCAAAGTCATCGCCCGCAATCCGAGCGCGGTAATACGAGCGCTTGACGGAAGTTGACGGCACCCGCCCGCGTTATGCCGGCGCCATGGGCCGCGACCAAATACTGCTCCTTAATATGTGCGGCCGCGGCGACAAGGACATCTTTTCGGTGATGCAGATTTACCGCCCGGCCCTATAGTCCTGGCGCGTCAGGTAAATGCTGTGCCGCCAGACGCGGGCGGCGCGCCCGTCTTTATCGACCTCAAAGCGCACGGTCTCGGCGAGAGAACCGTCCTCGCGCTTGCGCCTGAAGAGATGGTCTTCGCCCTCCACAGGCGCATATTCGCTGAGACTGCCGGCGGGATTATCCGTATAGAGATCGATGCTGAAAAGTGTTTTCCCGTCGAAACCGAAATAGGTGTGCCAGTCGTAGCCCTCGATGAGATAGACGCCTTCATAGACGGAATAATCCCGTTTCGATTTTTTCTTTCGGTCCTTCTTGCCGTCTTTGTTATCGCGCGCCTCCGCGGCGGCCTTGATGTCGGCGGCGACAAGATCATAGAGGGCGAAGGCGATTTCCCGCGGATTGACGTCGTTGACGTTGACCATGGTGATGAAAGCGAGCTTGTCTTCCGGCCGGGTCAAAAACTCCGAGCGATAGCCGGGGCAATAGCCGCCATGGCCCCAGAAGGTCTTGCCTTGATGGCGCCGCGTTGCAAAGCCCAGCCCCCAGGCGACGCCGTCGAAATCCGGCGCAATCCAGTGCACGCGCTGCATTTCCCGCAGCGTTGTCGCTTTTAAAATTTCCTCGCCGCCATTCTCGCGCAGGCGGAACTGCCACCTGGCGAACTTGGAAAGATCATTGACCGACGAGACAAAGCCCGCCGCCGCCGCGACGCCTTTCATCGTATAGCCTTCGAACGGGCCGCGCTCCCCGGCGCCGTTGCGCGCCTTGTAGCCGACGGCGAAGTCGCCGCCGCGCAGCGCCAGGGGATGGTCGGTCGTGGTCTGCGCCATGCCGAGAGGTTCAAGAATCTCCTCGCGCATATAATCGTCGAAGCCGCGCCCTGAAACGGCGGCCACGGTCTCTCCGACCAGAGTCATGCCAAGGTTCGAATACTGAAAATAATCGTATGGGCGATAGAGTTTTTCCTGGGTCGTCACCGTCGTCCGGATTGTCTCGATGTCGGGAAAATCGACTTCGGTCCAGTAGGGAATATCCGTTTCGCGCGGCAGGCCGGAGACATGCGAAAGGATATTGCGCAGCGTCACCGGCTCCTCGGCGCCGTCAATGTCGCCGATCTCGAACCAGTCGAGATAGGCGCCCACCGGCGCGTCGAGATTAAGCGCGCCGGCGTCGCGCAGCTGCATGGCGCCGATGCTGGTGAACAATTTCGAGATCGAGCAGACGCTGTAACGCGTGTCCGCCGTCGCCGGCGCGCCGGCATCGAGACTGGCGACGCCAAAGCCGTCCGCCCAGATAACCTCCTGATCGTGTACGATGGCGACCGACGCCGCTGGGACGGCCTCGTGCTCCAGCGTCGCTTCAAGCCATAGCTGGGCGGCTTTGAGCTTCGCGGCGACCTTGGGGTCGTCGGCGAGCGAGGCCGCGCCAAGAGGCCCGGTTGTTACGAAAAATGCCGCTGACGCGGCGAGCATGATCCGAAACCTTGATTGACCCATGGCGGCGCTCCTTCCGATGTGCAGCGCCCGGAACCGATCATAATCCCTCCGCCTTGGCAAGCTGACGCGACCGCGTCGTTTGAGATGAGAGCGCAAGGGCGCGCCTTTGCGTCACCAATCTTGCCCCAGATAGCGTCCCAAAATCGCCAGCGAATTGACGCCGCCATGGGTGATGATGAGCGGCCAGAGGGTTCGGTTGAAAGCAAGATAAAAAAGCCCCAAGATCAATCCGACAACGGCGAGGCTGATCGCGCCCTGCGCGCCGCGATAATAAAGATGCACAAGCCCGAACAATAAAGCTGAAACAACAACGGCGGCGATTGAAGCTGGAGAAAAATTCCGTTTCGGCGCGCCGCCGGCGAAAGCGGTCTCAAGCTTTGTAATAAGATAGCCGCGGAAAACCATCTCTTCCATAAATCCGCCAAGGCTCCAGGCGATCAGGAGCCACCACAAAAACAAAGGCAGATTGCCCGCCAAATCGCCGAAGCGATCGTCGGTTTCGGGCGGGCGTTCGAAATATAGGCCGGCGAGCAAGGCGGCCGCATAACCGAGCCCGACAGAGACGACGAAAATGATAAGTATCTGACCGGTCGTAACGAAGAACGCCCGCAAAGAGGTCGGCCCGCGCAATCTCAATCCAAGATTGGACCAATTGTCCTTGCGAAAATGAAGCAGCAGCGTGGCCGCCGCCAGGGTCGTAAATCCCGCAATGACGCTTGAATATTTCCATGTGTAGGGATCGAAGGCCGCTTTCACCGAGACGAAGACAGCAAGGACGATCGCGATTTCAAACGCTGCAAAGAGGCGAGACGAACCGTTCATCGCGCCGCTCTCCTTGCCCTTGTACGTTTTGAATCTTGAACGTCGCGTATGCGCAGATTGAGCGGTCGGTCCAATAAGGCCGCGTGCGTGCGAAGCGTCGCCGCCGCGTAGTCGATCCCGATTTCCTCAAACAGCGCCATATAGGCTTGCCCGGCGCGTTCGCTGATAAGGGACAGGCGCTTTGCCCCTTCCTTTCCCTTGCGCGTCAGGCGGATATCCACCTTGCGCGCATCGTCAGGGTTTGCACAGGTTTTCGCCCATCTGAGCTTGAGCAGAACGTTAATCCGATGGCTGACAAGTTGGTGAGAGATGCGCAGCTTGCGCGCAACGTCGGCAATGGCGCATGGCCCGCTATCTTCAAGCGCGATCAACACGGAACAGATGCGCGACGGCGCTTCAAATCCGTGCTCTTTGAGTAATTCATCGGCCTGCGATTCCACCGTGGAAAGCAGCTGAACGAGGTGGAGACCGAGATAGGCCGGCGTTTGAAACGGCATAGGGCTGTCGCCATATTTACAAATATTTGTAGAAATATTTGTATAAATAAACGATTTTGTCAACAGGGTTGCGCGCCGGGCGGCGTTCTTCGACAGGCGCAGAATGAAGAGCCGGCACCCGACTGTTCAGCGCAGCCGCTGCAGTTCTGGAGACCGGCGTTCGTCGCGGAAATCGGGACGGGAGAAAGTTTGCGTAGCGAGTCTTACGCCTGGCGCTTCAGGCCGCGACCGCCGCTGGTTCTTCGCCGAGGCGCTTTTCGATCGCGGCCCGCCAGCCCGCCATCATCGCCGCGTAACGCGCCTTGGTATGGCCGTCGACCAGCGCCCGCCCGGCGCGGGAAAGCGCGGTATGTTCGTAAGACGCGGTCACCGCCGCGCCCTGCGGCGTTTGATCGACGGCGATGTCTAGGCGGGTCACGCATTCCCCGGGCGTCACCTTGATCATGACCAGCCGGCGGTTTTCGGGGTCATGGAGCGGCGTCCCCCAAATCGCCTCCGGGCTCGCCCCATTGCTGCCGGCCGACGCGCCGCCCGGCGTCGTGAAGATGCAGTCTTCTTCCACAAGCCCTGAATTCGACAGGATGAGATTGGTCGTCCAGCCCGGCTCCCATTCATATTCGCGCACCGGACACATCAGCGCGAAAACGGCGTCCGGGGCGGCGGCCACATGAATGGTCGCGGTCTGCTTGCGGCGATAGGGCGGTTCGATTCTGATCGTCATGGGGAAAAGCTCTAATTACTATTTGATTCCAGAAGTTTGTGACTATCGGCGGCGGTCAGGTCGAGACCCACGGCCTTTTTCGTCTCGACGATCATCGCCAACGTTTCTTTGCCGAAAGCGGCCTTTCCTTCAAAGGCGTTAAGCACGATACCCTCCAGAAGATCGCCCAACGACATGTCCTTATGGGCGGCGATAATTTTCAGCGTTTTGAGAATGCGCTTTTCGATGCGCACGCCGGTCTGGACGCGGGCGACGGATTTTCGATATTCGGTCATGGGGTTTAGTATCATGGTACCATGATAGGATCAAGCCGGGCTAAATGCGAGGGAGCGCCTAGGCCGGCCCGGGATCGGGTAAAGCGGGCGAAGGCCAGCCCCGGATAAAACCGGGCGGCCATGACCGGCCCGGATAAAGGCAAGGGAGCGCGCTATGGCCAACTCTGGATAAAAAGCTGGAGCGGGCAAACACGCTGCAATTTACCGGGCCTGCGTTCGTCCCTATCATCGCGCACATTCCGGGTCTGGAGGGCGCTTCCATGAAATTCAAAACCGTCGTTTCAATTACCGCCGTCGCTGTCGCCGCGCTCGCCGTCGCTGCGCCGGCGCATGCCCAGTCGGACCTGCGCGCCGCCATCGCCGCGGACTATGACGCCAATTTGCGCGCACTGTTCGAGCATTTCCATCAGAACCCGGAGCTTTCCCATCGCGAGTTCGAAACCGCCAAGCGGCTCGCAGCGGAAATCCGCGCGCTCGGCTATGAGGTGACGGAAGGCGTCGGCGGCACGGGCATTGTCGCGGTCCTTAAAAACGGCGACGGGCCCACGGTGATGATCCGCGCCGACATGGACGGCCTGCCGATCAAGGAAGATACGGACCTTCCCTACATATCGACCGCGACCCAGGAAGATATCGACGGCGTCGTCAAGCCGGTGATGCACGCCTGCGGTCACGACACGCACATCACCGGGCTGGTCGGGACCGCGCGTCAGATGATGGCGCGCAAGGATCAATGGTCGGGCACGCTGGTGCTCATCGGCCAGCCCGCCGAAGAACGCATTTCCGGCGCCCGCGCCATGCTCGAAGACGGGCTTTACAAGCGCTTTCCCAAGCCCGACTACGCGCTTGCCTTTCATGTTTCCGCGGGCACGCCCTCGGGCCGCATCGAAGTCCCGCTCGGCATCCGCGCTTCAAGCTCGGACAGCGTCGACATTGTCGTGCACGGCGTCGGCGCGCACGGCGCTTCGCCGCACAAGGGGATCGATCCGGTGCTGATCGCATCCCAGATCGTCGTATCCCTGCAATCGATCGTTTCGCGCACGATCAATCCTCAGGAAGCCGGCGTCATCACCGTCGGGGCCATCAACGGCGGCAGCAAACACAATATCATCAGCGACCGTGTTGAGATGCAGCTCACCGTGCGATCCAACAATGAAGAGATCCGCCAGCAGCTTCTCGACGGCATCGACCGGGTCGTTGAAGGCGTCGCCGTCTCCATGGGCGTGCCCAGAAAGCTGATGCCGGAAGTGATCCGTTCCAAGACGGAAACAACGCCGCCGACCATCAACGACAAGCCGACGGCGGAATTGGTGCGCGCGGCGATTACAGAGAAAATGGGCGACGGCTATCTTATCGACAAACCGCGCCAAGGGATGGGCGCGGAGGATTTTGCCTATTTCGTCACGCCGGATACCGGCGTTAATGGGGTTTATTTCAATGTCGGCGGCACGCCTGAAAAAGACGTCAAGGACGCGCCCTCGCACCATTCGCCGTTTTTCAAGATCGAACCGGAACCGTCGATCACCACCGCCGTGGAGGCGATGACGATCTCCGCGATGATGCTGTTCGATCAGGAATAAGCCGCTGGCGCTTTAGTCGTCGTCGCCGTAGCGAACCCTGCCGATCCTTATGTCGCCGTCGCCGCGGGCGTAGAGCGTGCCTTCGTGCCGGCGGATGCGGATATCGCCGGAACCGTGGACGGAAACGTCCGGATTGACCGCCACCCCGTCGAGGTCGAAGTCGCCGGATCCGCGAATCCGCACGCGAAGATTTTCCGCGCGGCCGCCGTCAATACGCACGTCGCCGCTGCCGTTGATGGCGACTTCTGTTTCGCCTGCAATGTCGTCGATCGAAACCCCGCTTGAGCCGAAGATTTCAATCTCCGCGCCGTCGCCCACGGGGCCGACCTCGACGTCGCCCGATCCATGGCTGTCGAGGGTGAACGCGCCGCCGACCTTGCCGAGTTCGATATCGCCTGAACCGTGGATGCTCGTATCGGCGTCGCTGGCGACGTCGCCAAGCGTAATGTCGCCGGAACCGTGAATGCGCGCGATAAGGCGGGCGGCCTCGCCCGCTTCAAAGTCGCCCGATCCGTGGATGGAGATATCAAGCCGTTGCGCGACATCGCCGACGATCAAATCGGCCGAGCCGTGAATGCCGATTTCCGCTTCGGCGACATCGCCGATTTCGCCGTCCACATGCCCGCCGCGCACGCTGAAGGCGCCGCCGACATCGCCGGCGTCAAGGCTTACGACCGCGCTGTCGAAAGACACGGCGGTTCCAGGCGGGACCGAGAAGGCGAGCGTGGGATAATCTTCAAGAAACTTTTCAAAGGCGCGATCCTTGTGGAGGCGCCATTGCACGTCGCGGCGCCAACGGGTCCGGTCCGGATTCTCATCGCTGCGCACGGAAAGGACCGTGCCGTCCTTGTCTGTAATCACCGGATAAGCGTCGTCTTCGCCCTTGGCGACCGTCAGCGCGGCGGAAGCCTCGTCGCTGACATCGATCGTCACCGTGCCGATGAAATCCTTGACGACGATGGCGTCGACATTGCGATAAGTCGTCAGCGGCTGCGCTGCCGCGCAGGATGCAACTGCGCCCGCGCCGACCGCGAGCCATAATCCCGATAAAACGCGCATGATGAGCCCTCCCAATCCCGCGTTACATTCGTAGCAATGCTATCGGGCCGGGCCGGGCCGGGCAAATCGTTTTATCGCGCGCGAGGAGCGGCTGGTCGCAGCCGGCCCCGGCGCAACGGCGCCGCAATAGCGTCTCATCATAACGTTCGCGCCGCCGCCTGCGCTATGGCCGACAGTAAACAGGCGCGCCCCAGGGCCTTATCGTCTTTCGCGGCTTAACCCTCGGCCGGTTTGGTCTGCAATTCCTGGTCGACGGTCTCGTAAAAGAAACTGGTGTCTTTTTTGAAGAATTTTGCGAACGCATACAAAAGACTTGCGGAAATGCGATTGGCGCCGCTTTCGAATTTCTGGATCTGAGAAGCAGAAAAGCCCATCTCATCGCCAAGTTGTTTCTGCGTAAGGTCGGCCACAATTCTGGCCTCGCGGATTTTCATCCCGCAAATCTTGTCGAATTCCTTGGGGTCGATATTTTTTGAACGCATTGGCATAGGCCTTATTCCCGTCAAACCTAGTCGCGCAGACCATCTATGGAAAATATCGGACTTAAAGTACATCCATTTCAGCTTGAGAATGCCCCTGGCTTCATCGATGCTCTTGGGCGTAAAGCCTACTAAGCAAGCCACCAGCGCCGCAACGAGCAGCAAATTAAGCGTCAGGCGATATGTCCCGGGCGCGGCGACATCTGGAAATGCGTAACCGGCAATATTAACCGACGCCATGGCGCCGTGGATAATGGCGACCACCGCCGCCCATCGATTTGGCTGCCAGCGAAGGGATCGTTTGTATATCAGATAGAAAGCCCCAAGCAGGGCGATATCAAGAACCGCAAAGCCAAGCGGATAATGCTTTAGTTCGATCTGCCCAAGTCGGTAGAGCAGCAATATGACGTTGGATATGGGAACGGACGCCAGCACCAGACCGGCGCCCGTAATTTTACTATGGCTGCCCCACAATATTGCGATGGTCGCAACCGAGGCCGACAATCCAAAATAGAACAGGAAGAAAAATAGGTAGTGATCCATTACTCCCTGTTGGCGAAGGCGTCACATGAATTCCGGAACGTCGACCGGGTCCACGTTCCTTTCGGGGGGCGCGTCTTTTCCCGTTCCGCCGGACATAACGACCTTCTTGTCGCTGGCCTTCGCCATCCTTTCCGCAAGACGATGGCATTCCGAAAGCTGTAATGGAAGCGTTGCTGCATTGGCGCTCAACTCAGGAATGCTCTGCAATAGTTTTCTCGCACTGGGATGTACGACAGACAATCCTAGTTTACGAATGAACGAGACGCTAGCCGCCGTGGCCTTTTGCGTTGCGGCAAGGGCGTCCATTACCGCAATCTCGGCCTCGATCAGCTGTTGCTGGTCTTCGCGCACATCGGCTTCATCGGCCCGATCATTGAGCTTGAATGTTTCGACGTTGGTCATTTCCAATAACCCCTCCAGACTTCCCTCTTACAGCGAGAATTTGGGCATAAAAACAACTTTAAGGCAAGAAAAAATCGCAAACAGAATATTTTTCCCGCATTTAGTGCATTTCTGAAACGCATACCCCGAAGAGTCGTGCGCTTGGCGATCAAAGTCTCATGAAAGATTGTTTTGTGTAATGACGCGTCAACAGGTGTTTTTTCATTACAAGGGCGGAAAGAATAAATCGTTTTGATAATGAAGCCTGGCGTGAACTGAAATTTTTCTTTCCGTTTTTATCGCAAAAATCGATGACGGTTCATATGTTTGTTTGCGCGCGGGCCTTTTGCGCAAATATTCCGTAAGACTCAGGGGCAATCTTTTGGGGCGCCATGCCGAGTTGATGCGCAGCGCCTGGCGCGCCGCTCGAGGCGCGTGGCCGCCATTCCCGCAAAACCCGCCCAAAGCGCGCGCCGCTGGCGTTCGGTCCGATCCCGCGCTATTGCTGCTTTGCAGCATTCGGAGCGTCGCCCGCCCATGACCGGCCCAAAGGAAAAGATCGACAAAGTCGTCCTCGCCTATTCCGGCGGGCTCGATACGTCGGTGATCTTAAAATGGCTGCAGGTCGAATATGGCTGCGAGGTGGTCACCTTCACCGCCGATCTCGGCCAGGGCGAGGAACTCGACCCCGCCCGGCGCAAGGCCGAGCGCGCCGGCGTTACGGAAATCCATATCGAGGATTTGCGCGAGACCTTCGTGCGCGACTTCGTGTTCCCCATGTTTCGCGCCAACGCCCAGTATGAGGGACTTTATCTGCTCGGCACGTCCATCGCCCGGCCGCTGATCGCCAAGCGGCTGGTTGAAATCGCGGCCGAAACCGGCGCCGACGCGATCGCCCACGGCGCCACGGGCAAGGGCAACGATCAGGTGCGTTTCGAGCTCAACGCCTATGCGCTCAACCCCGACATCCGCGTCATCGCGCCGTGGCGGGAATGGGATCTCAATTCCCGAGCCAAGCTCATCGACTGGGCGGAAAGACACCAGATCGAAATTCCCAGGGACAAGCGCGGCGAGGCGCCGTTTTCCGTCGACGCCAATCTCCTGCACGCCTCCTCTGAAGGAAAGGTGCTCGAGGACCCGGCCGAGGAAGCGCCGTCATACGTTTATCAGCGCACGGTCGATCCCGAGGCTGCGCCGGACAAGCCGGAATATGTGGAGATCGGTTTTGAGCGCGGCGATGCAGTGTCGGTGAACGGCGAGGCGCTGAGCCCCGCGGCGCTGCTCGCGAAACTTAATGAACTTGGCGGCAAGCATGGCGTCGGCCGGCTCGACCTTGTGGAAAACCGCTTTGTGGGCATGAAATCGCGCGGGATTTATGAAACCCCCGGGGGAACGATCCTGCTCGCCGCCCATCGCGGGATCGAACAGATTACCCTTGATCGTGGCGCGGCCCATCTTAAGGACGAACTCATGCCGCGCTATGCAGAGCTGATCTATAACGGCTTCTGGTTCACGCCGGAGCGGGAAATGCTCCAGGCCCTGATCGACAAGAGCCAGGAGCATGTCGACGGGACGGTGCGGGTCAAACTCTATAAGGGCTCGGCGAATGTGGTCGGCAGATCGTCGCCCCATTCGCTTTATTCCGAAGAACACGTCACCTTTGAAGAAGATGCGGTCTACGATCAAAAAGACGCGGAAGGCTTTATCAAGCTGAACGCTTTGCGGCTCAGACTGCTGGGCAAGCGAAAATAAAACCAAACAGCGGAGAAATGGTTTGGCGCGTCGATTGGCTGCGATCAAATGCTCGCTTTTAGCGCCGGCGATCGTCCTGGGCTTCTTTCTGGTTTTGGCCGGCGCGCGCGCCGCGTCAGCCGGCTTTGAAATTCCCAATTCCGAGATTCATACGATTTCATCTCAGGAACTTAGCCGGACCTATCAGATCTTCGTCAAAACGCCGCGCGGCTATAGCGATCCGCAAAACGCAGCGACAACCTACCCCGTCATCTATTTGAATGACGGGCCTTACACATTCCAGGTCGCGTCGGGCGTGACCCATCTGCCGATGAATTTCGGCCAGTTCGAAAAAGCGATCCTGGTCGGCATTTCTTTCGCCGACGGCGAGAACGGCATGGACAGCCGGGTGCGCGATTATACGCCCAGCGTCGATAAGGACTGGCGCCGGGAAACCGGGGGCGCGGCCGCCTATTTCGACTTCATGAAGTCGTCCATCCTGCCGTTCGTCGAAACGACCTATCGCGCCGATCCTGATCGCCGCGTTCTGTCCGGGCAGTCCCTGGGCGGGCTGTTCGGCGCCTATGTGCTGTTCACGGAGCCGGACGTTTTCAGCGACTATATCCTGACCAGCCCGTCGCTGTGGTTCGACGACAAGCATATTTTTGCGCTGGAAGAAGACTACGCTGCAAGCCATGCGGACCTGCGGGCGCGGGTTTATTTCGCGACCGGCGCCCATGAAGCAAAAGGCCAGGAAACGCGGCATGACCTTGTCGGCGACCAGACGGTCCTTGCCGAGCGGCTGCGCGCACGAGGCTATCCGGGCCTTGCGGTCAGGGACGAAATCATCCCGGACAGCCTCCATGAGACGACATTTCCCATCGGTTTCACGCGGGCCATGCTGTGGATGTTCAGGGCTAAGGCCGAATAATCTCGCCTCATAAAGCGCCGGCCGAGAGCGCGGAAATTGGCCGCCGGGGCGGGTTTGGCCGGATTTTAACCCTTTTTTAAGACTGCGCTTCGGGCTAACATCGGTCTCTGCGCGCCCGCAAGCGCGAAGGAGGGGTTGTTATGAATTTGAAGATTGAAGCCCTTTTTGGCGGCGTTTTGGCGCTCGCCGTATTGGGGGTTGCGATTTACGCCATCACCAGCACCACCTTCGGCGGCGCAGGCGCCGGCGCGTCCCAAACCACGGTCGCCGCGACGGCGACCAGCGCCACGCCGAGCTTGTCCGCGAGCGCGACCGGTCAGGACCTGATCTGCGAATGCTATGACGAAGCTTTTGCCCTCGCCGGCAAGGTTGCGGTGATTTCGCCGGAATACCGCACCGGCTTCGAACAGTGCCGCGCCCGCGGCGGGGTCGACGGCGGTGACGCATGGACCGCCGGCTGGAATGCGCGGCTATCCGCCAAGCCATATGAGGCAAGCTGCCGGGCCTATAAGCGCAAACGTTGATCGGCCCGAAGCGCTAGGGCTTATTTCGGCGTCAGCGATCCGGTGATGATCCGGAACGGCCTGATTTCCGTTTCGCCGAACACCCCCGCCTTGGCGTAAGGGTCCTCGTCGGCGAAACGCTGCGCGTCGCTTTCCGATTCCGCTTCCAAAATAAAAACGCTGGCGCAGAAATCGCCCCCATCGTCGAGCATCGGCCCGGCGAGCAATACGTTAGCGCCCGCCTTTTCGACATAGGCGAGATGCGCCTGCCGGGTCGCCAGCCGGGTTTCAAGCGCGCCTTTTTTGTCGCGGCGAATAAGAATGAATTGGGCCATCGTTACGCTTCCGATTTTAGCGGGCGGGCGAGCAGCCCGGCGATAATCTCGTCAACCGATGTCTCGCCGGCGACCAGTGCGGCGACCGCTTCGCAGATCGGCGTTTCAACGCCGGCCTTGCGTGCGCGATCGACCACCGCTTTCGCCGTGGCGACCCCTTCGCTCACCGTGTTGCGCTCGCCGAGGATGTCGGCAAGCGCGCGCCCTTTGCCCAGTTCGATGCCAAGCGACATGTTGCGCGACTGGGCCGATGTCGCCGTGAGGATGAGATCGCCGAGCCCGGAAAGTCCCGCCATGGTCTGACGGTCGGCGCCGAGCGCCACGCCCAGGCGCTGAAATTCCGCAAAGCCCCGGGCGATAACCGCCGCCCTGGCGCTTTCGCCGAGCCCGCGCCCCTCGACCGCTCCGGCGGCGATGGCGAGTACGTTCTTGACCGCGCCGCCCAGTTCGGCGCCGATCAGATCGTGAGCGAGGTAGGGTCTGAAATGGGGCGCGCCCACGGTCGCCGTCCAGCGCGCGCCGAGGGCTTCATCGGCGCAGGCGAGCGTCACCGCCGTGGGCAATCCCACAGCGACGTCGCGGGCAAAGCTCGGGCCCGAAAGCACCGCCGGCCGCGCTGACGACCAGACTTCATGGAGCAATTCCGTCATCAACAGTCCGGTCGACCGCTCGATGCCTTTGGAGCACAGGGCAATGGCCGCGTTTTCAGGGGCGAAGCGTTTGAGTTCGTTCAGAACGGCGCGGCTGTGCTGAACCGGCGCCGCGAACACATACGCTTCGCGCCCGCCGGCGCCGGCAAGATCGCCGGTCGCTTGAAGCGCCGGGGGCAACATGACGCCCGGCAGGAAGGCCGTGTTTTCATGGCGCTGATTGATGGCCTCGGCGACGGGCGCCTCGCGGGCCCAAATCAGGGTGTCGACGCCGTTTCCCGCGCACAGACTCGCCAGCGCCGTACCCCAGGCGCCGCCGCCGATCACGGCGATAGACTGAAAGGGCCGGTGGGATGCCATGCCGGGGGATACCGTGATTGTGACAGGCTCGGCGCTTGTCGGCTGAGGATTGAACGGTTTATGTACTACTCAGAAACCAGCGGGAAGCTTATGCCGACCGAACAACTCGACGAGACAGGCAAGCAGATTCTCGATGCGGCCAGCCGCCGGTTTCTCCATTACGGCTACAAGAAAACGACCATGTCGGAGATTGCCGAGGACTGCAACATGTCCACCGGCAACCTCTATCGCTACTTTCCGTCAAAGCTCGACATCGCCGAAAAGTTCGTCGCCGTCCTGCGGCGGGACCATATCGCCAAACTCCGCACGGTGGCCGAGGCGACAGGCAAGACCCCGGCGCAAAAGCTGCGGGAATTCTTCCTGATGAAGTTCACCCTTGCCTATGAGCGGTTTCACGACAGACCCAAGGCCTTCGAGCTTTCCAGTTCGCTGCTGCATGAACGGCCGAAGGTGGCGCTGGAATGGGAAAACGCCGAAGGCCGGGTGCTTGCGCAGATTCTCAGAGAGGGCGACAGAGAGGGCGCTTTCGCGGTGGTCGACGCGGCGAAAATGGCGAAAATCCTCCAGGACGCCGCCTTTCGCTTCACCAGCCCGGCGGTTTTTCACGAGGGCGAATATGATGCGCTCGCCGCGGAACTGAACGGCGTGATCGATCTGGTGCTGGACGGGTTTGCCTGGCGGGCGGCCCGGCAGGGGGCGGCCGAGCGCAAAAAGGCCGGTGAAAATTCCAGCTGATCCTTAGAGTATTCTGCTATTAAAACCCTGCTGAATGCAGCGCTCATTGCGCGCTGATCTCGAAAAAGTGCTAAAACCTAAACATTTAGGAGGCCTAACGCCGTTGTGAGAATTTCCGGTGCTAAAAAATGAATATTAACGATTTTGTTCATTGACAAAGTTTCAGGGGTTCACTATCTGCCCGTCAACGCTGGCAAAGCCCGGTTCGACCCAGCCGCCTGCGTTGGAAACAAAAGAAACGAGCTATTGCCCTATCAGAATGAAGAGAGACTAGTCATGAATGGATCAATGAGAGACTTCGCGATGCAAATCGCTGTCACGCTGGCGCTCGCCGGACTGCTTGGCGCGGTCCTGTTCGGCGTCGCCGACTTCGCAACACAGGGCGTTATCATCCCCTAACGCCCGAAAAACCCCTCGCCGCTGCGGCGCGTCCCCTCCCCCCTGAAAGGACGACACCTCCCTACGCTGCAGCGGCGCCCTGGCGCGGAAGTCCACCCCGGCTTCCGCGCTTTTTTTTGCGCTGGATTGGGATGAAGGGGACCATGGGAGCGGGTAGTACTCCAAATTGATTCAAAGTCTTAGGGCTTTAGTAATATTATGTTACTAACGTAATTACAGTTACTTCGACGAAAACCGGCCCGCCATGCCCAGTTCGACCCGTTTCGCTGTCGCCGCCCATATGCTGGCGGTTTTGGCGCTCAATCGCGGCCATACCGTCACGTCCGAAGCGCTCGCCATGAGCGTTAAGACAAATCCGGCGGTGGTGCGCCGGCTGCTCGGCGATCTTTCCCGCGCCGGTCTGACCAGCGCCCGGCTCGGCAAGGGCGGCGGCGCTGAACTCGCCAGAGGGCCCAAGAGAATATCGCTCCTGGAGATTTTCAACGCCGTGGAAACCCCTGGGCTGATTGCCATGCCGCGCAATGCGCCCGATCCCGCCTGCCCCGTCGGCCGCAACGTCAAGACCGCGCTCGGCGGTATGGCCGCAGAGGCCGAGGCGGCGTTTTTCAAGGCTTTGGCGGGGTGTTCCCTGCGCGATCTGGTGCGCGCCATCAAGGCCGCCGGGTAATACCGGCCAGCTTAGCGACCCTTTAATGTCTAGGCGCGCGGTCCCTTCCGGCCGCCGCCGATCTCGCGTCCCTTGGGCGGCGGGGCAAGCGGCCAGCGCGCCCGCGGCGGCGCGCTCAACGCTAAGTCCCGATCCGGGACCTTGCCCGCGGCGAGGCGCTCCGCGCCGGCCCAGGCGATCATCGCTCCATTGTCGGTGCAGTATTTCGCGGGCGGCGTTATCAGCCGCCAGCCATTGCGTTCGCAAATCGCATCCAGCATCGACTTGACCGTGCAATTGGCCGCGACCCCGCCGGCGGCGACCAGGCGCGGCGAGTCATCCCGGTCGTCCATAAGATCCATGGCGTTTTGCGTGCGCTGGGCGAGGTGACGCGCGGCGGCATACTGAAACGAGGCGGCGATATCGGCGACGTCCTGGCCCGACGGTCCGGCCATACCTGTAACAGTCTCGCGCACCGCGGTCTTCAGCCCGGAAAAGGAAAAGTCGCACCCTTCCCGCTTTTCAAGGGGTTTGGGAAAGTCATACCGGTCCGCCCTGCCGCCCGATGCAGCGGATTCGACCCTGGGTCCGCCAGGCTGACCCAGCTCAAGGAGCTTGGCCGTCTTGTCGAAGGCTTCGCCGGCGGCGTCGTCGATCGTCGCGCCGAGGCGCCGGTAGCGCCCAAGGCCCGCGACCTCCAAAAGCTGGGTATGGCCGCCGGAAATCAGCAGCAGGAGGTAAGGGAAGGGGGCGTCCTCGGTCATTCGGGCCGACAGGGCATGGCCTTCGAGATGATTAACCGGAATGAGCGGCAGGTCGTGGGCGAGGGCGATCGCCTTGGCCATGGTCAGCCCGACCATGACCCCACCCACCAGGCCCGGTCCGGCGGTGACGGCGACGGCGTCAAGCGCGCCATAGGCCATACCGGCCTCGGCCATCGCCCGGGTCACGATCCCGTCGAGCCGTTCCACATGGCTGCGCGCGGCGATCTCTGGCACCACGCCGCCATAGGCCGCGTGGTCGTCATATTGGGTCCAGACGACATTCGAAAGAATCCGGCAGCGACCGCCCGCCTCGCGGCGCACGACGGCGGCGGCGGTGTCGTCGCAACTGGTCTCGATGCCGAGCACACTTATCGAAGGCGAAGATCGGGTCATATCCAACTTGCGCTATATATGGGCGCCGCATAGGCATGGACAGTAAATGATCCCGTCATGGCAAGTGCTTGCGTCATATTGCTAAACTCGCTTCAGGTCGTTTCGCTGTGTGAACGGTCTTTGCAGCGTCTTGGTTATGACGCCGGGAACCGGCGTTTATGAAAGCGTTGATCACCCGGCCCCAGCCCGACGCCGACGCTTTCGCCGCGTTGTGCGCGGGCGCCGGCATTGAGCCGGTGGTTTGTCCGTTGATGGAGATTGTTAGCCGGCCCGCGCCCACGGCGCTCGACGGCGTCGGCGCGCTCGCCTTCACCTCGGCCAATGGCGTGCGCGCCTTCGCCGCCAACAGCCCCGTGCGGGATCTGCCGGTCTTTGCCGTCGGTCCGGCGAGCGCGGCGGCGGCCCAAGCGGCGGGTTTTGCGGATGTCGTCGCCGCCGGCGGCGACGTTACCGCCCTGGCGGCATTGATCGCCGATGCGCGCGGCCGGTTTGACGGCGCCGTGCTCCATGCCGCGGGCGCGCGCCGTGCGGGCGATCTTGTCAGCGCGCTCGGCGCGGCCGGCGTTAACGCGCGCCGCTGCGTGCTTTACGAAGCAAGGGAAGCCGAAGCGCTGCCCGAAACGGCGATCCATGCAATCGCCTCGTCGCCGCCGGTCGACTGGGTTGCATTGTTCTCGCCGGCGAGCGCAGCGCTGCTCGTCCGGCTTGTGGCCGCGGCGCGGCTGTCGGACCGGCTCGCGCAGATTCGCGCGGCGTGTTTAAGCGAAGCGGTCGCCGACGCGGCGCGCGCGCTTTCCTGGCGCGCCCTCGAAATCGCGCCGGCGCGCCGCGCCGAAGCGATGATCGCGCTGATGCGCGGCGATGCTTGAGTGCATTCGAAGGCGGGCCTAACTAGGGAAGCGCGCGCGGACAAAGAAAGGCAAAGCGGTTTTCCGCATCAATCGAGGCGTCATGGCGGACGAACAAGACGAAAAAAATCAAACGGGCAAGGATCCTTCCGAACCCAAAGCGACGGTTCCGGAAGTCGAGGCCCCGGAAGTCGAGGCCGAAGTCGTTGAGGAAACCGACGTTGAGACAACGCGCGAAGCGGCCCCGGCGGACACGCTAGAGGACGCGCCGGATGATACGGCGGACGCGGGCGCCGATCCCGAAACAACGTCTGAAACAACGCCCGAACCGGCGCCGCGCAAGTCGACCCTGACGCCTGGCGTGATCATGTTTATCGCCTTCGCTGTGCTGGCGATAAGCGCGGTGGCGTTCTGGCGTTTCCAGAGCGGCGGCCAGGACGAGGCGGAAACCGCCGGCGAACCCGCCGCCACACAGGAAGGGGAGGGCGCAGAAAGCGCGCCGCCCGAAACGCCCGCCGATGCGCTGCCGGACGCCGGCGGCGACGACGCTAATGAGCCGTCGTCTTCTGCGTTGACCGACGATCTTAAAATCGACAATGACGCCAGCTCAATCAAGCCGGGGCAGGCTCTGATGGGCCCCGCGCCTTCGGTCGACAATATTCCGCAGACGGACGGTACGTTCCTGCCGCCCTTGCCGGAAGAGGGGTCCGTCATCGACAATCAGCGCCAGCAGGACGCGGCCAAAGACTTCATGGAACAGTCCGAGCCCGGCGCCCAAGACCCGCCGGCCGAAGACCCAACTACCGGCGGCGTTCAGGGATTTGACATTGAGGGCGAAGACGTAAGCCCGACGATCGGGCCGGAAAGCGAGCCCGACATCGGCGTTTCCGACGAACGCGCCGCCGACAAGATCGACAATGCCGACATTGAGGCGCTCAAGGAGTCTTTCCGCCTGGAGACCCAGCGCCTGGCGGACGCGCTTGACGAGGAGCGGGCGCGCTCAGCCGCTCTCGGCGAGGCGATCATCGCCATGCGCCGGGACTTCGAGGCCGCGCTTGCCGCCCGCGATGAAAACGCCAATGCACAAATGGCGGACCTGCGCGCCCGGCTTGAAAAGATCGGCGCCAATACGGATCTGACCGAGGCCAAACGCGGCGTCGGGGCCGGGGTTTTATCGGCGCTTAAGGAAAAGGCGGCGGCCGGCCAGCCGTTTCTCGCCGAGCTTGATCGCCTGGCGTCCCTCGCGCCGGATCTTTCCGAACTTGGGACCTTGCGGCTTTATGCGGAAACCGGCGCGCCGACCGCCGATGCGCTCAAAGCGGCCTTCGCCGCCGCGGCGCGCGAAGGGCTCGCCGCGGCGGGCCGGGAACAGGCGGGCCAAGGATTTTTAGCCCAACTTGGCGCCCGCGCCGGCAGCGTCGTCAGCGTGCGCCCCGCTGAGCCCCAGGCGGGCGACAGTCCGGGCGCGGTGATCTCGCGCGCCGAGGCCGCGGCCCTGGAAGGCGATTTTTCCGGCGCGCTCGCCGAACTTGAAACCCTGTCCGCCGCCGCGCAAACCGCCATGGAAGGCTGGACCGGCAAGGCGCGCGCCCGCGCCGACGTCGACGAGGCGGTCGAAGCGCTTGGCGCGATATTCCTGACGCCGGTTGAGGAATAAACGGCAATGATCCGTATATTGATTTTTCTCATTTACGTTGTCTTCTTCGCTTTCGTCCTTACCTCTTTGGCGAGTCTTGACAGCCGCATCACCGGCGAGGCGTTCGGCTGGAAGTTCGACGGCCCCTCGAGCTGGATTTTGGGCGTCATCATCGCCGCCTTCCTGATCGCGATCTATGGCACCCACAAGATCAAGGACATCATGGCGACGCCGGGCAAGATCAAAGCGCGCGAAGCCGAAGCCCGGCGCGCCCGCGGCGTGGCGGCGCTGACGCAAGGATTCGAAGCGGTCGCGGTGGGCGATGCGGCCGATGCCGCCCGCCACGCCCGGATCGCCCGGCGCAACCTCGACGACGTCGCGCTGACGCGGCTGCTTTCGGCCCAGGCCGCCCAGCTCAGCGGCGACGAACAGGCCGCGCAGGAAAGCTTTTCAGCCATGCTGGAAGCGCCGGAAACCGAATTTTTGGGCCTTAAAGGCCTTTATCTTCAGGCCATGGCGAAGGACGACCGCGCCGCCGCGCGGCAATATGCCGAGCGGGCCTTCCGCCTGCGCTCGGGCGCGCGCTGGGCGTTCGATTCCATGCTCGACCTGTGCCTTGAACGCGGCGCCTGGGGCGAGGCCCGCGACGCCGTCTTGCAGGCAAAGCGCAACAATCTGATCGCCAAGGATGCGGCCGATCGGGCCATGGCGGCGCTGCTTTCCGCCGACGCTTACGCCGCCGCGGCAAGCGATGATAAGACCGCCGCGCTTTTGGAAGCCGAAGCCGCGCTCAAACTCGCGCCGGGCCTGACCCCGGCGGCGGCGCTCGCCGCGCGACTTCTGACGGAGGAGGGCAGGAAAGGGCGCGCGGCGAAAGTCATCGAAGCGGCGTTTTCCGCCGATCCCCATCCGGCGCTGGCGCGCGCTTATGACAGTCTTTATACGGATGAAATGCCGGAAAAGCGCGCCGAGCGGCTGCGCAAGCTGGCGGCGAAAAACGACGCCGCGCGCGAGGCGCGCAGTCTTGAAGCGCGGGCCCATATTCTGCTCGGCGAATGGGGGAAGGCGGTTTCAAAGCTCGAACCCTTGATGACGCAATCGCCGACCGCGATGGAATATCGTGTGATGGCCGACGCCGTGGCGGGGCTTTCCGGGCCCGAGGCGGGCCGGCGCTGGCTCGAACGCGCCGCCGCCGCTCCGCGCGATCCGCGGCCCGGCGCGGAAGGGGAGTTTCATTTTACCCGCGCCGGCTGGGCGCTTTTAACGCGCGAATATATGGACCATTCCCGCCTTGCGCCGCCGCCGCTGGAAGACGCCGTGGGCATGTCGGCGGAGGAAATTCGTCTCCTCACCGCGCCGCCCGCGCCGGATATCGAAGAGGCGGCGGAGAAAGAAGAAGCCGCCGATGCGCCGTCAGCAGACTCTGAAGAATCTCAAGAAAAATCGGCGGTGGAGGCCGTTGCCGTTCCGCCGCCGCCGGACGATGACGACGATCATATCCATGACGACGAAGAGGCCGACCGGGCCGCCGCCGCCGCGCGGAAGGTTTCCTGAATACAGCAGCCTTTGCCGGCGACATGGCGCGCTGTTTCATCTTACGAAATGCCAATTACAAAACATCGGAGAAGAAAATGCGGGCCATTCTGATTTGCTGTGCAGCTTTGTTTATCGTGAACTGCGGCGAAGCGGATAATTCATCCGCACCGAAGCAATCGGAGATGAGAATGAACCCATCCGATCTTCAGGATTTCGCCCGCCGCTATGCCGACGCGTGGTCAAGCCAGAAACCCGAAAGCGTCCCGTTATTTTTTAGCGAAGACGGCTCATTGAAAGTCAATGACGATCCGCCGGCTGTCGGACGGAAGGCGATAGAAGAGGTCGCGCGCGGTTTCATGACCGCCTTTCCGGACATGCGCGTTACCTTTGACGCGCTCTCCGCGGACGGGGATCGAACCGTTTTTCATTGGACATTAATCGGGACGAATACCGGACCGGGAGGCAAGGGCAGGGCGGTGCGCATTAGCGGGCGGGAGTCTTGGCGCTTCGGCGCGTACAAGCTGATCGCGGAATCGTTGGGAAGTTTTGATGCAGAAGACTACGCCCGGCAGCTTGGCCTCGAAGAAGATCAATGATCGGCGTTTGAGCGCAAGGGCGTTATTCCGCCGCGTCCTTGAAATCCTTTGAGTCGTCGTTGGCCGCGGCGGGGGCCGCGGCGGGGGCAGCCGGTTCGGCGTCGGCGCCGTCTGCGGCGGGCCCTTCCGGGGCCTGCGCATCAGGTTGGTCGGGGTTTTCCGGGGCGGCTTCCTTGGCCTCTTTTTTCGCCGCCTTTTCTGCGGCCTTGGCTTCCTTTCTGGCGCGCTTGCGCTCGGCCTTTTCCTCGGCGGCGCGTTTTTTAAGGTCGCGCTTGCTCGGTTCCGGGTCGGGCTCGGCCGGCGCCGCGGCGAGCGCCGCAAGGCCTTCTTCCGCAAGGGTCCTGACTTTCAGATGATCGATCTTGCCGGTGCCGAGGACAGGCACTTCGGCGACCGAGACGATCTTCTTGGGCACGGCGATTTCCGGCACGCCGTGGGACTGGGCCCAGGCGAGCAAAAGACTGCGCGGCGCTTCTGCGCGGTCGGTGACCAGCACGATCTGCTCGCCTTTTTTCATATCGGGCAGGATCGCCGCGGCGTGGAGATTGTCCGGCCAAACCGCCGAGGCGCAATTCTCCACCACCGCCAGGGACACCATCTCGCCGCCGATCTTGGCAAAGCGCTTAAGCCGTCCGCGAATGGAAACATAGCCCTTGTCGTCGATGGCGACGATGTCGCCGGTGTCGTGCCAGCCTTCCGCCGGCGGCTTGACGACGCCCGGCGCTTCGGCGGTGATGTAGCCCTTCATGACATTCGGGCCGCGCACATAAAGCCGGCCGGCGTTTTCAAGGCCCTCGACCGGCTCGAGTTTCGCCTCTATGCCCGGCAGCATATGGCCGACCGTGCCGGCGCGGATATTGCCCGGCTGGTTCGCCGCCAGCACCGGCGCGGTCTCGGTGACGCCGTAGCCTTCGAGCACTTCGAAACCGAAACGCTTTTCCGCCGCCTGACGGGTTTCGTCGCGCACCCGCTCGGCGCCGCAAACCGCAAGACGCAGGGAAGACATCGCCCCGTCCTCGCTGGCGCGCATATATTGCGACAGGAACGTGTCAGTGGCGAACAGCACCGTCGAGCCGGTGTCGAAAATCCGTTTGGGAATGACTTTTACTTGCAGGGGCGTGGGATGCAGGACCAATTGATGGCCGTTGAGCAGCGGCCATAACGCGCCGGCGGTCAGCCCGTAGCAGTGAAAGGTCGGCAGCGGATTAAAGAAGATGTCCGTGGGCAACAAGACGACATGTTCGGTGATCTGTTGGATATTCGCCATGATGTTGCGGTGGGACAGGGCGACGCCCTTGGGCGCGCCCTCGGTGCCGGAGGTGAATAAAATAACGCCGGTGTCGTCATGGTGCGGCGCCGCCGCGAACAGGTCCGGCGCAATCGGCCCCAAAATAGCGAGCGCTTTGTCGCGCCAGGTCAGCTCGTTTTTGAGGTCTTCGAGATAGATGATGTCGACGGCCTCGGAGAGCGACGATATGAGATTTTCAAAACCGCCCAGTTCAACGAATTTGCGCGCCGTGACGATGCGGCTGACTTCCGCCGCGCGGCAGGCGGCGAGCAGGTTGCGCGGCCCCGACGTGAAGTTGAGCATCGCCGGAATCCGGCCCCGCGACAGGATCGCAAAAAAGGCGATCATCGCGCCGGCGCCCGTGGGCAGCAAAACGCCGACGTTTTCGTTGCGGCGGGTTTTGCGCCCCAGCGCGCCGCCGAGGGCGAAAGACGCCCGTGTAATTTCCTTGAACGTGAATTCCTTGCCGTCGCCGTCGGTCAGCGCGACTGTACTCGCCCCGTGCTTGCGGGCGCTCGCCAGATAGGCGTGAAAAATAGCGCGCTTCGAGCGCCGCTCGATGCGCCTAATGGCATCGCCCATGGAACCGCCTTCTCCCTGTTGCCTACCCTTTATCAGGACGCGGTTAAAAACAGCGTAACCGAACCGCGCGCCGGCGCAAAGCCCGCTTTAAACGATTTCGGACGGGGTTCATCGCACCGCAGCGAAAGCCTCGCCCGCCCGCCCGCGCAGGCGATGCAGGGGTTGTTAGCGGTCGGTTTTTGCGGCTGCGATCTCGACCAGGATCGCTTCTGCGGCGGTTTTGGGATCGTCCGCGGCAATGATCGGCCGGCCGACGACGAGATGGTCCGCGCCGGTCTCGATCGCCGCGGCGGGGGTAAGAATGCGCCTTTGATCGTCGGCGCCGGCGCCGGCGGGGCGCACGCCGGGCGTAACGATCAAAAGGCCGTCGCCGAAGCGCGCGCGGATGGCGGCGGCTTCGCGCGCCGAGGCGATGACGCCGTCCGCGCCTTCCTCCATGGCGAATTCAGCCCGCTTGAGCACCAGGTCTTCAAGCGGCATGTCCAGTCCCATGCGTTTTAGACTTTCCTGATCGAGACTTGTGAGCACGGTGACGGCGAGGATTTTCAGCCGCCCATTGTCGCCGCGTCCGGCGACCGCGCCTTTCAGAACGTCGGGCTCGGCATGGACGGTGAGAAAGTCCGCCCCGAGCCGCCGCACGCTTTTAACGCCGCGTTCGACCGTAGCGCCGATATCGTGAAACTTTAAATCGAGAAAGACCTTCTTGCCCGCCGCCGACAGGCGCCGGGCGAGATCGAACCCGCCGAGCGGGATCAGCTGGTAGCCGATTTTGTAAAATGTTCCGGCCTCGCCGATCGCGTCGACCATGCGCTCTGCGGTCTCGATATCCGGCAGGTCGAGGGCGATGATGAGGCGGTCATTCGCAGTCATACGCTTACTTTCTTTTTGCTTTTACTTTTGCTTTTTGGTTTGCTGGCGGCGCGCAGCTTGGGCGCGGCACTGAGCTTGCGCGCGGTCTTTTTCTTGGCTGATGTCTTCTTGACCGATGGTTGGGCGAGCCCATCGGCGTTCGGCGCGGGCGTTTTATCCTTGAAGGCGCATAAATCCGCAATGACGCAGCGCCAGCATTCGGGCTTTCGCGCTTTGCAGATATAGCGGCCATGCAGGATCAGCCAGTGATGGGCGCCGTGTAAAAATGCCGGCGGGGTTATTTTTTCAAGCCCGCGCTCGACGTCCAGCGGGGTTTTGCCCGGCGCCAGGCCGGTGCGGTTGCCAATGCGAAAAATATGCGTGTCGACGGCGATGGTCGGCGCGCCGAAGGCGACATTCATGACCACATTGGCGGTCTTGCGTCCGACGCCGGGCAGCGCTTCCAGCGCCGCGCGGTCGTTCGGGACCTTTCCGCCATGCTCGGCGATGAGCTTTTCCGACAGGGCGATGACGTTCTTCGCTTTGTTGCGCCACAGACCGATGGTCTTGATGTAGCCGCCAAGTTTTGTCTCGCCGAGCGCGACCATCTTTTGCGGCGTATTGGCGACGGGAAACAGCGTCTTGGTCGCCTTGTTGACGCCTTCGTCGGTCGCCTGGGCGGAAAGGACCACCGCCACCAGCAGCGTATAGACGCTTTTATAATGTAGCTCGGTGTCCGGCGCGGGATTGGCCTCGGCGAGGCGCTGATAGATCGCCCGCGCGGTTTCGCGCGTCAGTTTTTTGGCCATGTCGCAAGCGATCCCATTTTGGGCGCGACCATAGCGCAGGCGCGCCCCACGGCAAGTTGACCGGCGTCAAATTGCCGAACCGGCGCCATGCGCCTATCATTCGATCATGAACCGCATTGAGCCCGTCGAAACCATGGCACCGGTCGCAAAAGGCCGGGCCTCGGCGCAGTCGCGCCTCGACGACGTCGTTGCGGCGGGGCCGAGCCTGTTCGATGCGGTTCTTTATCCCAACCGTTCCCTGCCCAATGCGGGCTTTATCGCCGTGATGGGCGTGGTCATCGGCGCCAATCTCCTGTTCGGGACCTATTTTTTTCTGATCGGCGCCTGGCCGGTGATCGGTTTTTGCGGCCTTGACGTATTTCTGGTCTGGCTCGCTTTTACGCTGAGCTATCGCCAGGGGCGGCTGCGCGAGCGCGTGCGCGTCACCCAAGACGATATGTGGGTCGCGCGGGTCCTGCCGTCGGGTCACGAAACCCGCTGGCGGCTGCAGCCTTACTGGACGCGGGTTCATATCGACCGGCCGGTGCGCCATGAAAGTCAGGTGCAGGTTGTAAGCAAGGGCGGCGTTTTGATCCTCGGCGCGTTTTTGTCGCCTGAAGAGCGCGGCCGGTTCGCGGCGGCGCTTGCCGGGGCCTTGGGCCGGGCGCGAGATTAGGTTAGGGAAAGCCGGTTCGGGTCCGATAGCATGGTCTGGTTTTTCGCGATTCTCGTCGGCCTTGTCGCGGCCGCCTGGGCGCTTTACTGGCGTTGGCGCCGGCGCGTGGATGCGGAAATCGTCGAGGGCGCCGACATCGAATGGCGGCGGTTTCGCGAATACGAGCCGGAGTTCGTCGAAGGCCTGACCGAAGAAAGTTTTCGCAAAGTCTACGCCCGCGTGCACCTGCCGCGCTTTCCTGCTTACGCGCTGGCGACGGTTGCGGCGTTTGTCGTTTCTCTGCCGGTCTCATTCATATTGCTTGCGGGATCGGTCTGGGCGGGAGAAAAATTCGGCCTATGGCCGGCGCCGATTGAAATCGTCCAGTCCGTGCCGCTTGGCGAAACGGCGCAGACGCAGTCATGGCAATGCAGCGCCCAATGCCAGCTTTATATCGCAGAAGCCTTTTCCGGCTTTTACTATTTCTTCGGAATCCTGATGATCTGGCTTGCGATCGTCGCCTTTTTCATGCGGCGCTATCACAGCCGCAGGCCCGGCTATTTGCGCGAGGAAATCATCCGCGCCCGGGAACCGTCCAAGGAGGACTGAAATGCAATATCTGCACACCATGGTGCGCGTGCGCGATCTCGACGCGTCGCTTGATTTTTACTGCAGCAAGCTGGGCCTTGTCGAAGTCGATCGCATGGAAAACGAAAAAGGCCGCTTTACGCTGGTCTTCCTCGCCGCGCCCAAGGACGTTGAAAGAGCCAAAGAGAAACAAGCCCCGCTGGTCGAACTGACCTATAATTGGGACCCGGAAGAGTATCAGGGCGGGCGCAATTTCGGCCATCTCGCCTATCGGGTCGACGACATCTACGCGCTTTGTCGGAAACTGATGGACGCCGGCGTCGTCATCAACCGCCCGCCCCGGGACGGGCATATGGCGTTCATCCGATCGCCCGACGGCATTTCCATCGAACTCTTGCAGCGCGGCGCGGCGCTGGCCCCGGCTGAGCCCTGGGCTAGCATGGAAAACACCGGCGCGTGGTGACATCGCCGCCGGTTATCGCTTCGTTAACAGCGCGAAGGCGATAAAGGCGCAACAGTTTTAGGGCCAGCGATGACGGACTATTCCGTTTCCCTTTCTCACGTCACGAAACGCTATGGGCCGTTCACCGCGGTCGACGATCTTTCCTTCGCGGTCGCCAAAGGCGAGATCTACGGTTTTCTCGGGCCCAACGGCGCGGGCAAGACAACGACCCTGCGCATGATGCTCGACATCATTCGGCCGAGCGAAGGCAAGATCTCCATTCTCGGTTCGCCGTCCGCGATCCCGGTGCGCCGGCGCATCGGTTATCTGCCCGAAGAACGCGGGCTTTACCGCAAGATGAAAGCGGCGGACTCGATTGCATATTTCGCCCAATTGCGCGGCCTTGATCGCAAGGCGGCCAACGCCAAGGCGCGCGATCTGCTCGCGCAGTTCGGACTTGAAGAATTTGCGCGTTCGAAAAACGAGGCGCTGTCAAAAGGTATGGCGCAGAAAGTCCAGCTGCTTGCGACCATCGCCCATGAGCCGGAGCTTCTCATCCTCGACGAACCGTTTTCCGGTCTCGATCCGATCAATCAGCAAACCCTTGAAGAACTCATCCGCGAGCAGCGCCGACAGGGCCGCACGATCATTTTCTCGACCCATGTCATGCAGCATGCGGAACGTCTGTGCGATCGCTTTTTGATTCTGGCCCAGGGGCGCAAGCGCTTTGAAGGCGCCCTTGCCGAGGCGCGCGCCGCCTTCGCCCAGCGCCTGCATATCCGCACCGCCGCGCCGGCTGAGGTTCTTTTCGCCCTTGGCGGCGTGGCGTCGATCGATGTCGAGGAAACCGCCCGGGACGGCGCGGAAACCACCTATCAGATCGTGCTGGAAGACGACGCCGCGCCGCAGGATTTTCTTCAGCGCGCGGTCGCGGCCGGGATCGTCATGTCGCGTTTCGAACAGGCCGGGGCGACGTTGCACGATATTTTCGTGTCGCTGGCCGGCGACGGCGCCCAAGACGCACAACAGCCCGTACAACAGGCCAAGCCGGCGCGCTCGCGTCGGGAGGCGGCCGAATGAAGCAGATCTTCCTCATCGCCTGGCGTGAATACCGCCAATATGTCTTCTCGCGGGGGTTTTTGCTGTTTCTCGTCATGTTTCCCCTCGGCCTGCTCGCCATCGGATTCGCGCTGGAATTTCTTGAGCGCAACAAGCCGATCCGCTATTTCGTGGTTTACGACGAAATCGGTTCCTATACGGATGATATAGACCGGGAAATCGAACGCCGCTACATGAAGACCGCGATTTCGGCCTGGGACGCGTGGCTGTCTTTCGCCGCCGATCCTGAAGCCCTGGCGGCCGGCGCCGTTCCCGCGCCTTTCGCGCCGGACGACGTTACCGAACGGCGCAGCCGCGCATTCGCGGCGGCGGGCGGTTTTGACGCCGCGGCCAAGGCGGTGCGGTCTTATCTCAAAGCCGACATGCCGGCCTTTGCGCCGCCGAAGCGGTCGTTCCAGCGGCTGGCCTTGCCCGGCGATGCGGCCCTGGCGACATCCGTTGCAGAGGCTGAAGCGCGCCTTAGGCCTTATCTGACGCAGGACCGGCTCGCGGCGGTTCCCGGCGAAGGCGCGCAACCGCTTTTCGCCGCGATCCTGATCCCGGCGGATTTCGGCCCCGGCGAAGACGCTGCGCCGGCGCAATATTGGAGCCGCAATCTCACCGATCAGGCGCTTGAAACCACTGTCGCTTATGCGCTCGATGCGGCGCTGCGCCGCGCCGCCATCGCCGAATACGGTCTTGCCGAGGATACTCTCGACGACGTTTCGGCGATCGACGCGCCGCTTGCCGCCTTCCGTCCGGACCGGGCGCCGGAGGAAGCCGAGCTTAATATCAAGGATCGCATCGAGACCGCGCTGCCGGCGGGTTTGACCTATATGCTGCTGGTAATCATTTTCGGCGCCGGCAATCTGTTGCTCACCAACACGATCGAGGAGCGCTCGAACAAAATCGTCGAGATCCTTTTATCCTCGGTCACCGCCAACCAGCTGATGATGGGCAAGCTGGCGGGCATCGCCGCCGTTGGTCTGACCATGCCGGCGATTTTTCTGGTCGGCGGGATCGCGCTGAGCGCGGCGTCGACGAACGATGCGGACTTTGTGGCCGTGGCGTTGCAGACATTGTTGTCGACCAATCTCCTGGCCATTTATCTGTTTTATTTTCTGTGCGCCTATCTGATTTTCTCAATGCTGTTTCTGGCCATCGGCGCGGTGTCGAATTCGCTGCAGGACGCCCAGTCCTATATGGGCCCGGTCATGTTGATTGTTTTCGCGCCGTTGCCGCTGATGATTATGGTGTTTCAAAATCCCAACGGGATCGCTGCGAGCGTCCTGACATGGATTCCCATCTATACGCCCTATGCGGTGATGATGCGCGCTGCCGCCGATCCTCCCCTATGGGAGATTATCGGCGCGACGGCGTTGATGCTCGCCTTCGCCATCATGATGATGCGGATTATGGGGCGGATTTTCCGCCAGGCGATCCTGCAGGCCTCGCCGCCGAAAATGCGCGATGTGTGGCGCCTAGCGCGCAGCGAAACGCACTGAAATCGCCGGAAAACCGCCGCAAATTGACCAGTCCCGCCGCTGTGCTATCGTCTTTGCCGGAGCCGTGCGCTATTGCACCGCGCTCGTGGGAAAACTAGGGGAATATCAATGGCTTTTCGTACAATAAGCGCGCGTGTCGTGCGCGCGGTGATTGCTGCGCTGGCGGCCTCATGGGCGGTTCTTTTCGGTGCGTCCGCATGGGCCCAGTATCAAGTCCATACGGGGGTCTCGGCTCAACAAATCGCCAATGTGATCCGCAATAACGGCGTTTCGGCGTCGGTTGTTCCGGACAGTCGGGGCAAACCATTCGTCGCCGCGCAATTTCAAAACGGCCTCAAATTCGCTGTGTTCTTTTATCGCTGCGAAAGCGACAATACGGGCTGCGAGCGCTATCAGTACGTCATGAATTACACGCGGGCGAACAACGTTCCCTACGAGCAGGTCAACAGTTTTAACGGCGAATGGATCTTCGGAAAGATCTCCCACAACACCACCGACCTCAGGCGGATGACGGTGTTTTTCCCCAACGTGGTCAGAGGCGGCGTTACAAGCGAAAACATCAACAGCACCTTCCGCCTGTGGGGCGGCGTCGTAAGATCGTTCATGGAACATTTCACCATCACGGCCTATGGCCCGACGCTCATGTCCTCCCTTGAAGTGGAAGAAGGCGAGGCGGCGGAGCTGACGACGCTGGTCGATGCGGACAATGCGGCGGCGCTCTGGACCGCCGCCTATGAAGGCGCCGAAGAAAGCGAACCTTCAAAGATCATGAACAATTACGATTTGCCGGCGAATTAATCCGGCATTGAGTTAATTCGGCATTTATGGGGGCGAGGCCGTGCAGCGGCGCCGGTTCAGGCTGACTTGTCAGGCCGGTAGATGAATTTGCGGTCGCAATAGCCGCATTCGGCCTCGCCGTCTTCAAGGGAATACCAGACGATCGGATGGCCCAGCGCGCCGCCGCCGCCGTCGCAGGAAACGCGGCGCGTATTGACGTAAATCACTTCCGGATCGGGCGTGGGTGACGGGCTTTGTTCGCTCATGGCGCGGCGTGCCTAATGGTTTAAGCGACGTGCTTTGCCGGGACGCGCTGATTTCGTCAAGCGCCCCCAACGGATGATGCGGCGGTTGACGCGGCGCGGCGCGGCCCCGATATGACGCGTCCCATGGACGCCGCCGCCCCTTCCGACGACTACGCCATCGCCGCGCGAGGCCTTAAAAAGGTCTATGCGGGAAACGCCAAGGCGGCGCCGAAGGAAGCGCTCAAAGGCGTTGATCTTCTCGTGCCCCGGGGCGCGATCTTCGGTCTTTTGGGTCCCAACGGCGCGGGCAAGTCGACCTTCATCAATATTCTCGCCGGCCTGGTGCGCAAGACCGAAGGCGCGGTTTCGGTCTGGGGCTTTGATATCGACCGCTTTCCGCGTCAGGCGCGCGCGGCGATCGGCGTGGTGCCCCAGGAAATCAACATGGACGTGTTCTTTACGCCCAAAGAAGCGCTGGAGATCCAGGCGGGCCTTTACGGCGTGCCCAAGACCAAGCGCCGCACCATGGAGATTCTCACCGCCCTGGGGCTGGCCGACAAGGCTGACGCTTATGTGCGCCAGCTTTCCGGCGGCATGAAACGGCGCCTGCTGGTGGCCAAGGCCATGGTTCATGCGCCGCCGGTCCTGATCCTCGACGAACCGACCGCCGGCGTCGACATCGAATTGCGCCGCCAGCTTTGGGACTATGTGCTTGAACTGCACGAATCGGGCGTGACGATTGTTCTGACCACGCACTATCTTGAGGAGGCCGAGGAACTGTGCAACGAGATCGCCATCATCCATGAGGGCGATGTGGTCGCCTGCGAGCCGACGGAAAAACTCGTCGCCTCGCTCGACCGCAAGACGTTGATGGTCACGCCGCTCGCCGATATGGGCGCCGCGCCGGATCTTTCGCCCTTGACGGCGGAACTCAAACCCGACGGCCGGCTCGCCATCGCCTATCAGCCAAGCCGGACGCAGGTCGCCGACATCCTTGAGCGGCTCGCCGCCGCAGGCGTCGGCGTCAAGGATCTTTCGACCGAGGAAGCCGACCTTGAGGATGTGTTTTTAGAATTGACCTATCGCCGGCCGGACTGACCGCCCGGGCGCGATTTCCCCCCTTGGGCGAAATCGGGTAAATCGTTTCCCGCAAGATTTCGAAGGGGGAACGAAATGACTCGACGCGGCATTTTCCGTTTTCTGTGCGCGGCGATGTTTGGCTTTGCCGGCGCCGGTGCGGCGGCGGCCGAAGACAGCGACGCCATGCTGGTGCTCGACGCCTCCGGCTCCATGTGGGGCCAGATCGAAGGCGAGGCGAAAATCGCCATCGCCAAATCCGTGCTCGCCGATCTTCTCAGCGACTTGCCCGCCGAGCGGCGTCTCGGGCTGATCGCCTACGGCCATAACCGCAAGGGCGATTGCGGCGACATCGAAGAACTGGCCGCCGTCGGGACAGATCGCGCGGCGATCTCCGCTGCGGTCAAGGGGCTCAACCCCAAGGGCAAGACGCCGATGGCCGCGTCGGTCAAGCTCGCGGCGGAAAAACTTCGCTATACGGAAGAAAAAGCGACCGTCATTCTCATCAGCGACGGCATTGAAACCTGCGAGCCGGACCCCTGCGGCGTCGCCGCCGCGCTGGAACAGGCGGGCGCGGATTTCACGGCCCATGTTATCGGCTTTGACGTTTCCGAAGAAAACGCCCTGGCGCAATTGCAGTGCCTTGCGGAAAACACCGGCGGCAAATTCGTTTCCGCGTCCAACGCTTTCGAACTCGGCGCGGCGCTGGAAAGCACCGTCGCCGCAGCGCCTGAGGCCGTGACCGTCACCAAGGTGCGCCTGCGCGCCACCGAACTCCAAGGCGGGCTTGTGATTGAAAAAGGCCTGACCTGGACAGTGACGCCGGCGGGCGGCGGCGATCCCGTCGTGATCGAACAAGACGCCGGCGTGCTCGACGTCGAAATCGCCCCGGGAACCTATGACGTCGCGGTGGCGCGCCCGTCCGACGGCCTTAAAGGCGAGCAAAAAGGCGTCCGGATCAGCCAGAACACCTGGAAGACGGTGACCATCGCGCTGACCTTTCCGGTCGAGGCGACGCTGCGCCTCGAACCGGCCGGCGAGGGCGTGGCCGGGACGAATGTCAATGTGCACTGGACCGGTCCCGACCGCCGGGGCGATTATATCGCGGTGGCGGAAAAGGGCGCCGACGCCGGGGCCTATCGCGGCTATCGCTATGTCAAACAGGGCAATCCGGTCGAGCTTCGGCTGCCGGTCGAACCCGGCGAATACGAAGTGCGCTACATGCTCGGACGGCCGATCCGCACGCTCGCCAGCGCCGACATCACCGTGACGCCGGCGACGGCGACGCTGTCGGCGCAGGATGAAGCGGTCGCCGGAGAAGAGGTGCGCGTTGACTTCACCGGCCCGCCGCCAGGGTCCGGCGACTTCATCACGATCACCAAACCGGACGACCCCGACAACAACTACAGGGATTACGCCTATACGCGGCAGGGCAGTCCCGCGACCATCCGCATGCCGCTTGAGCCCGGCGAGTATGAATTGCGCTTTGTACAGAATAATAAAAAAGTGCTCGCCCGCCGGCCGATCACGGTTGCGGCGGCGCTGGCGACCGTCTCGGCGAAATCAACGGCGATCGCGGGGGAAACGGTGAGCGTCGTGTTCACCGGCCCGCCCGCTGGCTCCGGCGATTACATCACCGTGACCAAGCCCGATGCGCCGGAGAACAACTATAACGATTACGGCTATGTGAGAAACGGCAGTCCGGCCGAACTGCGCATGCCGCTGGATGCGGGCGAGTATGAAATCCGTTACGTTCAGGGCGGCAAGAAAGTCATCGCCCGCCAGGCGATCACGGTCACGCCGGCTGAGGCGAGCGTTTCGGCAAAATCCACGGCGATCGCCGGGGAAACTGTGCGCGTCGAATTCACTGGTCCGCCCGCCGGCTCCGGCGATTTCATCACCGTGACCAAACCCGATGCGCCGGAGAAAAAATATAACGATTACGGCTATGTCAGAAACGGCAGCCCGGCCGAGCTGCGCATGCCGCTCGATGCGGGCGAATATGAAATCCGTTATGTGCAGGGCAATAAGAAAGTCATCGCCCGCCAGGCGATCACCGTGACCCCGGCGACGGCGACGCTTAACGCCCCGGCCTCGGCGCCGGCCAATACGATCGTCGAGGTCGACTTCACCGGCCCGCCGCCGGGGTCGGGCGATTATGTAGCGGTTTCCGCGCTCGGGTCCGAGGATACAAAATACGTCACTTACGGCTATGTCCGCGGCGGCAGTCCGGCGAGAGTCCGTATGCCGAAGGAATCGGGCGATTACGAACTGCGCTATATTCAAGGTAACAAGAAAGTGCTGGCGCGCCGACCGATCAGCGTGACGCCGGCGCCGTAGCGCCTCACGGTTCAAGGGGCCGCCAGGGCCTGCCGGCGACGACGGCGCTTGCGGCGTGTTCGCGCAGCGCTGCGGAGACGTCGTGCGGATCGCCTTTTAACGCATCGGGCGCGATCGCCGGGCCGAAGGTAATCTTGTAGCGCTTGGCCTTCTTGTTGAGGAGTTCGTGAAACAGCGTGATGTCGCGCAGTTCCGTATTGATTTTCCAGAACCAGTAATAAAGCCCGGAATTGCGCATATCGACATGCGCCGGCACCAGCGGGCAATTATATTTGCGCGCGAAAATCGCCACCGAGGGGAGCCATTCTTGCTCGACCAGCTCTTTGTCGTCGCCCATGAACGCGAGCCGCCCCGAGGGAAAAAGAACGACGCAGCGCTCGGCTTGAAAGGCGCGAATGGCCGAGACGAGCGTTTCGCGCGAACGCAGGCGCGTGCGCTTTTGCGGAACCCATTCGACGGGGATGATCATGTCTTCCAGCGCCGGGGCGACCCGAATGGCGTCGCGATTGGCGAAGAACGTCATGTCCGGGCGGCGATCTTTAAGCGCGTCGAACATCGCGATGCCGTCCGGAATGCCTGTCGGGTGCGTCGCGGCGATCAAAACGCGCCCGTTGGGCGGGATATGGTCGAGCCCGGCGACCTCCAGTTCGAGATGCAACAGCGCGCTGACATAGTCAAAGACCCCCCGCGCTGACAACGGCGCGATAGCGTCGGCCATTTTGACCGCCGGCTTGTACAGCAGCATGGGATACAGCAACGCTCTATAAAGCGGCCATAAGGATGAACGCATGAGTTTTTGCGCGCGCTCTTCGATGAGCTCGTCGACAATATGTTTGGCTGGCGCGCGCGCCTCGGCTGTGGCGGTGTCGGCGGTCAAGAGTGAGGTCGGCTCCGGCGGCGGCTTTCCAGCCTTTATGAACGGTCGATGGGTCATCATAGCAAATCTCGGCGACGCGCGCGCTCGCAATATGGGACCGAGCTTGAGTTTAAAAAGGCGTAAATGTAGTCTTTGCGGCCCGCGGCAAAGCAGGCATTAACCATCAGCGCGCCGCGATCGTGGCGCCAGGCGCCCGACAAGCGACGAGACCATGACGGACGAATCTGAAGAGTATTACGCGAACGGTTTCGTATGCCTGCCCGAGTTGATGCCGGTTCAGGTCGTAAGCACGCTGACGTCGATCATGCAGCTCGCCATGGGCAATACGCTGGAAAGCCAGAGAAAGTTCCTCTCGGGTCCGGATGAATTGCTGCTGCCGGTTCCGTCCTACGAACTGCCGCCCACGAGTTTTCCGTTTTCTTACGGCTTTTTGTGGGGGCTGACCCCGATCATGGAGAAGGTCACCCAGAAGAAGCTTCTGCCCGCATACGCCTGGAGCCGGGTCTATCCCAAGGGCGCGAAATGCGTGGTGCATAACGACCGGGAGTCGAATGAGCACAGCCTTAATCTGACGCTGGCCTATTCCGACGACATCATCTGGGATTTTTGCGTCGCGCCGGGGCGGATCGCCGACAACAATCTCGATCACCGGACCGCCTATGAGGATTTCGGCGATCTCGATTATGTGCGCACCAAAATGAAGCCCGGCGACGCGGTGGCCTATCAGGGACAGCGCCATTTTCACGGCCGCATCGAGCCCAATCCGAACGCCTGGTCCGCGCATATGTTTCTCGGCTGGGTCGACCGTGACGGCCCGCAAAAAGACCATGCGTTCGACAAGTTCGCCTTGCCCCCGCCGGCGCAATTCTATTTCGACTAGATCGCAGGCGCGATTGATCACCCGCCGCAGCCCGCCAGCCTGACGCAGGCGCAAACCATCATCCCAAATCGATCGTATACCGTCATTGGAAACCGCCGGTTTCTGGTTAACCTGCGGTTTGCTGAGCGGCCCGGTGGCCATTACGCTTTTTTTGGATTAAAGCCCCGTCATGCGACCCTTTGATCGCTGCGCCCAATTGCGGCGGTCGGGTCGCCGCTCCATAATGTTGGAGCCTTGGGAGAAGCAAATATATGAGCGTATCCATGCCGGCGGATAGCCGCGCCCCAAAAGCCTTTGATCAATGCGCGCCCGCGGGGCTCGCCAATCTGACCGCCGCGGCGCTTTACGAACTGGCGGTAAGGCGCGGCGAAGGCGCGGTCGCCAGGGACGGCCCGCTGGTCGTCAAGACCGGAGAGCACACCGGCCGGTCCGCCCAGGACAAGTTCATCGTCCGCCATCCCGAGATCGAGGACAAAATCTGGTGGGACGCCAACAAGGCGATGACGCCGGAGGCGTTCGACCGGCTTCACGCCGACATGCTCGCTTATGCGGGCGAGCGCGAACTCTTCATGCAGGACCTGCGCGGCGGCGCCGATCCGCAATATGCGATCGGCGTGCGCGTCTTTAACGAATATGCCTGGCACGCCTTGTTCATCCAGCATCTGCTGGTCCGTCCGCCCATGGACGAACGCGGCGGCGACCCGGACTTCAAGGTGGTCGGGCTGCCCGGTTTCGAGGCCGACCCGGAACGTCACGGCTGCCGCACCAAAACCGTGATCGCGGTCGATTTCGTCCGCCGGATCGTTCTGATCGGCGGCACGTCCTATGCCGGCGAGATGAAAAAGTCGGTGTTCTCGCTGTTGAACTACATTCTGCCCGAACAGGGCGTTATGCCCATGCACTGTTCGGTCAATGTCGGCGTGAATGACGACCCGGCGGTGTTTTTCGGTCTTTCCGGCACCGGCAAGACGACGCTTTCGGCCGATCCCAAACGCACGCTCATCGGCGACGATGAACATGGCTGGGGACCGAATGGCGTCTTTAACTTCGAAGGCGGCTGCTACGCCAAAATGATCCGGCTGTCGCCCAGCGCCGAGCCGGAAATCTTTGCGACGACCAGGCGTTTCGGCACGGTCCTGGAAAACGTCGTCATGGATCCGGTCACTCGCGAACTCGATCTTGACGATCCCAGCCTGGCGGAGAACTCCCGCGGCGCCTATCCGATCGACTATATTCCGAACGCCAGTCCGGAAGGCCATGCGGGTCATCCCAAAAACATCATCATGCTGACCTGCGACGCCTTCGGCGTCATGCCGCCGATCGCCAGGCTGACGCCGGCCCAGGCGATGTACATGTTCCTGTCGGGCTACACCGCGAAAGTCGCCGGCACGGAAAAAGGCCTCGGCAAGGAGCCCGAAGCGACGTTTTCAACCTGCTTCGGCGCGCCGTTCATGCCGCGCCATCCGTCCGAATACGGACGGCTGCTCGGCGCACTGATCGACCAGCGTCAGGCGGCTTGCTGGCTGGTCAACACCGGCTGGTCCGGCGGACCCTACGGTGTCGGTAAGCGCATGCCGATCAAGGAAACCCGGGCGCTGCTCGCCGCCGCGCTCGACGGATCGCTCCATGACGCGCCGATGACGGACGATCCGATCTTCGGTTTCGCCGTTCCCCATCATGTGCCCGGCGTCGACGAACGCTTATTGACCCCGCGCGCAACATGGGACGATCCTGACGCCTATGACGCCCAGGCCAAAAAACTCGCGGCGATGTTCACCGAGAACTTCAAGATATTCGCGCCTTATGTCGACGACGCGGTCAACGCGGCCGGGCCCAAAGGCGCCTAAAAAGACCCTTACGCTTTCGTATCGACCTGGGCGCCGGGCTCGGCGTCATCGCCGCCGCCGGCCGCCGCGCCGCTTGACACCGTCACCATGGCCGCGCGCAGAACGCGCTCGCCGATGGTAAAGCCCGGCTGGGCGACGTCGACGACATGGCCCGGCGGAATCTCGTTGCTGGGCACCTGCGCCACCGCCTGATGGAAATGCGGGTCGAATTTTTCCCCCGCCGGCGAGATTTTCTCAACGCCGTGACGCTGCAGGATGGTGATGAGTTCCTTTTCGGTCATCTGGATGCCCGAAACGAGCCCGTTGAACGCATCGCTATGGCCTTCGGGGATGGCGTCGCCGGTCACCCCCGCCGCGGCGAGGGCGCGCTCGAAATTATCGGCGACGCCCAAGAGATCGCGGGCGAATTCCGCAATCGCATAGCGCCCGGCGTCGGCCCGCTGCTTTTCCGCCCGGCGGCGGGTGTTTTCAAGCTCGGCGGCCAGGCGCAGGATGCGGTCGTTGAGTTCGGCGACGTCGCCGCCCCCCGAAGCGTCCTGAGGGGCGTCTTCGGCGCGGTCGTCCTCGCTCAGCTCGGCCGGGCTTTCTGGCGGCTCTTCGTTCTGGCCGTTGCTTGGCGGATAGTCCTGATCGTTCATGAAACCTTGAATATTTCTAATTTGGCCGTCCGGCCATTTACGCGCCGGAAAGGCTTATTTCAACATGCGCGAAACGACTTCGGCGGTGTAATCCACAATCGGGATGACCTTGGCGTAGTTGAGCCGGGTGGGGCCGATGACGCCGAGAACGCCGACAATCTTGCGCGATTCGTCGCGATAGGGCGCGGCGATCACCGAGGAGCCGGACAGCGAAAACAGCTTGTTTTCCGAGCCGATGAAAATCTTGACCCCGGGGCCGTTCTTGGCCGCGTTCAGCAGGTCGATCACGTCGCGCTTGCGTTCGAGATCGTCGAACAGCATGCGCACGCGCTCGATATCCCCAAGCGCGGTGTCGTCGAGCAGATGGCCGCGCCCGCGCACGATCAGCGACCAGTCCTCGCCGCCGGCGATGTCGGCGACGCCCTGGCGCACCAGCTTGGCGGTCAGTTCGTCGAGTTCGGCGCGGTTGGTTTCGATTTCCTCTAGGATACGCGCGCGCGTCTCACCCAGGGATTTGCCGCGCAGACGCGCATTGAGATAATTGCCCGCGGCGACCAGGCTCGAAGAGGGAAGATCGGCGGGCGTTTCAAGCACCCGGTTTTCAATCCGCCCGTCGTCAAAGACGATAACGGCAAGGGCCTTGCCCGGTCCGACGCCGACGAACTCGATTTGTCGCAGCGGTGCGTCGCTGTGCTGGGCGACCACCAGGCTCGCCGTCTGGGTGAGGCCGGACAGTCGCGAGGCGGCGTCTTCGAGCACCGTTTCAAGACCGCCGGACGCGGCGTCGGTGTCGATGGCGCGGCGCTCCTCCTCGGTCAGTTCGCCGACCTGCATCAACCCGTCGACAAAAAGGCGCAGGCCCAGCTCGGTCGGCAGGCGGCCCGCTGAAATATGCGGCGCATGCAACAGCCCGATATCGGCGAGATCGGCCATAACGTTGCGGATGGTCGCCGCCGAGACGGAGATTTCCTGATCATGGCTCAGGGTGCGCGAGCCCACCGGCTCGCCTGTCAGCAGATAGGTTTCAACGATCCGGCGGAAAATCTCCCGGGACCGTTCGTCAATATCGCCTAAGGTCTTCATGGTTCATGGTGCCGGCGCGGCCGTTTGCATGGCGTGCAGGATAGAAATGTCCGCGACCGGTTCCAAGGGGCCAAGCTGTCGTCGAGGTCCCGAGTCGACAAAGGCGCGGTCGCGGCGTTAGGAACACCCGCTTTCATCTGGAGAGAAATATGAGACCTTCGGGCCGCGCCTTCAATGAACTCCGGCAAATAACCCTGGAGCCAGGATTCGCCAAACACGCTGAAGGCTCCTGCCTGGTCAAGTGCGGCGATACGCATGTCTTGTGCGCCGCCAGCTGGGACGAGACCACGCCGCCCTGGCTGCGCGGCTCGGGCCGGGGCTGGGTGACGGCGGAATACGGCATGCTGCCGCGTTCGACCGGCGAACGGATGAAACGCGAAGCCAAGCGCGGCCAGTCGGGACGCACCCAGGAAATCCAGCGCCTGATCGGCCGCTCGCTGCGCGCCGTCATCGATCTCAAGGCTTTGGGCGAGCGCCAGATCCTGGTCGACTGCGATGTCCTGCAGGCCGACGGCGGCACCCGCACCGCGGCGATCACCGGCGCCTGGGTGGCGATGAACGAAGCCTGTAAATGGGCCGCCGAGCAGGGGATCGTCAAAGCCAATCCGATACGCGACCGGGTCGCTGCGGTTTCCTGCGGACTGGTCGGCGGCGCGCCGGCGCTCGATCTTGATTACGACGAGGACTCGACGGCCCAGGCCGACGCCAATTTCGTCATCACCGGCGCCGGCGGTCTGGTCGAGATTCAGGCGACCGCGGAAGGCGATCCTTTTACGGACGAGCAGTTCGCGGCGCTGCTTGCGCTCGCAAAGGAAGGCTGCGCGGCGCTGTCGAAAATGCAGATCGCCGCGTCGGCCTAATGCGCCGCGATCGTCCGCGCGCAAACCGATCGCCTCTTTCATCGATTTGCCCCGGCGGGCGAGCGTGCTAGGCTGTCGTTTCCATTTACCGCTTGTCCGCGCGCTGGCGAAAAACCGTCAGTTTCAGGAGGGAGGACGAAGGACATGCCGGCCATATTCGAGGACGACCGACGCCAAACTGGCGGTTTTTCGCCGCGCCCCTCCGGGGTTCGGCCAAAATCGCCTTGGACGGCGTCGGAAATGCTCGAAAGTGGTTTACACTTCCTTGCGCTTTCCTCCTGGCCCAAAGCGATTTTGGTCTCGAACGCGGGTAAACGCTAAATGGAAACGACAGCCTAGATAATAAGCGCCCTGAAAGAAGAACATGAATGCTGCAAGATCAGGACGCGCCTGCAGAAAATCCATCGGATGAAGCGCCGGCGAGCGATGCGCCGGAACCTTCCCCGGAGCCTTCCTCTGGCGCTGCGCCGGAAAGCGGCGACGAACCGCTGAGCGACATCGACCCGGACGCTTCGGCGATCGAAACCCTGGTCGGCGCGGACGCGGTCACCGGCAATATCGAAAAGGCGCTGGCCTGGCTGCAAGGCCAGATGCTGTCGGTCGACGTCGCCATCCAGGCGGGGATTTTGTTCATCGCCCTGGCGCCGGCGGCGGTGTTCGGCCCGCAGCTCAAAAAACTGATCCAGAGCCAGATTGCGCCGCGCGCGCCTTATGGGCCACTGCGCCGGGCGGCGAACGCGTTCGCCTATATCGCAACGCCCATTGCGTTGCTGATCATCCTGCAATTGACCGTCGTTCTGCTCGACACGCTCGGCATGTCGCGCGGGCTTGTCGAGGTGGGCGTCACGCTGCTCGCCGCCTGGATCATCATTCGCATGGTGACGCTGGTCATCCGCTCTCCCTTCTGGTCGCGGTTCGCATTCTACATTGTCTGGCCGATCGCAGCCCTCGACGCCTTCGGGGTGCTCGACGACGTGGTGCGCCAGCTCGACGCCTTCTCGATTCCCATCGGCAAGGACGAAACCGGCGCAGCGCAGCGCTATTCCGCGCTCGATTTCATCCGCACGCTGGCGGTTTTCGGCGTTCTGTTCTGGGCCGCGAGCTTTGCGAACAAATTCATCAAAGGGCGCATCAGCACGATCGACGAACTGACGGTTTCGTTCAAGGCGCTGTTATCGAAGATTCTCGACGTTCTCTTGCCGGTGATTGCGCTGGTTGCGGCGCTGCAGATCGTCGGCTTTCCGTTCGGCACGCTGGCGATCTTCGGCGGCGCGGTGGGCCTCGGGATCGGCCTTGGCATGCAGCGCACGGTGTCGAACTTTTTCGCCGGCTTCACGCTGATCGCGGACAAGTCGATCAAGCCGGGCGATGTCATCGAGATTAAAGATACCTTCGGATGGGTGACGCAGATGAATGCCCGCTATGTCTCGATCCGCACCCGCGACGGCATGGTGCATCTGGTGCCGAACGATTGGTTCATCAATGAAGGGGTGACGAATTGGTCTCATGACGACCGCGTGGTGCGTATTCATGCGCCGTTCGGCGTCGCCTATTCGACCGAGGATTTACGCGGTCTTGCCCGCCGGACGGAAGAGACGGCGATCACCGTCGAAAGAGTGCTGAAATCGCCCGCGCCGCGCTGCAATCTGATGGAGTTCGGCGACAGTTCGATCGATTTCGATCTGCGCTTCTGGATCAACGATCCGTCCAACGGCATCTCGAATGTGCGCAGCGACGTGATGATGGCGATCTGGGACATGCTCGCCGAAATGGGCGTTGAAGTGCCGTTCCCGCAACGGGACCTGCACATCAAGTCCGGCGCCGAAAAGATGGAAATCGCGCTGGAATCAAAGGCCGGGGCCGAAATCTCAAAAATCCGCGAGAAGTGATCAGATCGCCGCGGGCGGCTTTTCTGCAGCGCAGCGGAGGACTATATTAACGCCCGGGCGCAATGGTTGGGCGAGATGTTTTGACAGTCGGGAGACTTGGCATGATGAGATTTTTAGCGCTGGGCGGGGCGGCGGCGCTTCTGCTGGCGGCCTGCACGACGGCGACGCCCTATGGGCCGGCGTCGGAAGGCGGGGGTTACGGATTTTCCGAACAGCAGATCGAACAAAACCGCTACCGCATCACTTTCCGCGGCAATTCCCTGACCGGGCGCGAAACGGTGGAAAACTCGCTGCTTTACCGGGCCGCCGAACTCACCGTTGATCGCGGCTTTGACTTTTTCATCGTCGTGGAAAATGAAACCGAAGCGCGCACCAGCTATCGCGGTTCGTCTTATCCGGCGTTTTACGGCCGCTATGGTTACGGTTATCCGTTCCACCGCCCCTATTACGCTTTTCCTTATTACGCATACGGTTTCGGCTGGGGCTATCCTTACGACACCTATATGCGCGAAGTAACGCGCTACTCGGCCGTGGCGTTCGTCACCATGCATAAAGGCGAAAAGCCTGCGGAAAACCCGCACGCGTTTGACGCGCGCGAAGTGTTGCGCAATCTCGGACCGATCGTGCTGGGCGATCAGCCGGCGGCGGGGTATTAGCCGCGTTTAGACGGCGCGCAGAAAGGGCTGTTTTTCGCTGCGGCCGACGTCTTCGTAGACTGCAACGAAACCGCGCGGCGTGTGGCGGACGATAACGGCGCGATGGCGGCCGATGAATATCTCTGAGCCGATCGGCGGACGGCGCGGCGCATCGACGGATACGCCGTCCACCGACATATCGATAATCTTGACGTAAAGCGACGCGCCGTCCGACAGCCGGCAAACGGCGCGGGAGTCCGAAGCCTTGTGGCGCGGCGCGCTGCGCTGGTCGCCGAGCCCGTCGGCGAAAGGCGCATTGTTCATCAGCATCAGTTTTTCGGTCAGCGCCGCCCGCCGGCGCTTGGACAGAAGGAAGGACACCGCAAAACCGTCGGGGAAGGTGCGCGCCACCGTGCCTTCGATAACATCGAGGCCCTTGAGGCGGACGACGACGGCGTCGCCCGGCACGACCTCGGCGTCGACGATTAGCGCCATCCCGCCGGGCGAGATGTTGACCAGCCGGCCCTCATACGCGTCGACGGTGTTAACGATAATATGCGCCGGCATGCTCAGGCAGATGCGGCGGAACCGTCTGGCCTCGTTTTTCGCCATTGTTCTGGTGTCCCGAAATCGATAAATCAACGCACTGTCCTTGCAATCTAGCGGCCAGCGCTCAATCATTTTCTAAAATGTAAGACGGGTTTTTAGCGGCCGCGCCAAACGCCTGGATTGGGCGGCAGGACGCGCTTTTCATGCGCCTCAAGGCTTTGTATGGTTAACCGGGGAGCGCGCCAAAAAAACTCGCTCAGGAGCAAGACAAAATGATGAAAGAATCTGTCGGCGCCGCCATGGCGGTGTTAATGTCGTTCGCCATGGCGCTGGCGGCGGACGACGATCCATATCTCTGGCTGGAAGACGTCGAAGACGAGGAAGCGCTGGACTGGGTTCGCGCCCAGAACGCCCGCAGTCTTGGCGAACTCGAAGCCGATCCGAGATTTAACGCGCTCTACCAGGAAGCCCTGTCGGTGCTGAACTCCACGGAGCGCTTGGCGCCCGGGTCGATCCACAACGGCCATGTTTACAATTTCTGGCAGGACGATACGCATGTGCGCGGCCTTTGGCGCCGGGCCGACGTTGAAAGCTACCGCGCCGGCGCCCCGGCGTGGGAAACGCTGATCGATTACGACAAGCTGGCGGCCGACGAAGGCCGCAACTGGATTCGCGGCTCGGTTGCCTGTCTCAGCCCGGCATATCGCCACTGCATGGTCGAACTGTCCGACGGCGGCAAGGATGCGGGCTATTGGCGCGAATTCGACACCCAAACCAAATCCTTCGTCGAAGGGGGCTTTTATCTTCCAGAAGCCAAGTCGGGCGTTTCCTGGCAAGATGAAAATACGCTCCTTGTGGGGACGGATTTCGGCGAAGGCTCGCTGACGACGTCCGGCTATCCGCGCATCGCCAAGCGCTGGGTCCGGGGCCAGCGCCTGAGCGACGCCGCCGCCATCCTGGAAGGCGAGGCGAGCGACGTTTCCGCCTACGCCTATGCCGAGCGGGACGGCGACAAAACCTGGGTCTTTGGCCTGCGCGCGCCGTCTTTTTTCGAACGGATCACCTATCTTGAAGGAGAGGGGGGCGCATTTAAGCAACTGCCCTTCCCGCCCAACGCCGACGCGCAGGGCGTGCTTGACGGGCGCTTGGTGGTCTTTCTGCGCGAGGACTGGACCTATCAAGACGAAACCTACGCATCCGGATCGGTCGTCGCCTATGACCTGACCGGCGGGGCGGCGGAACTTGTCGCGGTCGCTGCAGACAATCAGTCCATCGAGGATGTCGAGGTCGGCAAGTCCAACATTGTCGTTCAATATCTCGAAGACGTGTCCGGCAAGGCGGCGCGCTATTCACGCACCAAATCCGGCCGCTGGAAGGCGCGGGAAATCAACCTGCCGGCCAATGGCGTCGTGGAAATCGTTTCGGCCGGCGGCGGCGTGGACGACGCGATGCTTTCTTATGAAAGCCTGACCACGCCGGAAACGCTTTATTTCGTGACGGCGAAAAACAAGGTCGAAAAAATCGCCGAAACGCCGGCTTTTTACGATGCGACCGGCGTCGTCGTCGAGCAGCGTTTTGCAACGTCCGCAGACGGAACGAAAGTGCCTTATTACATTATGGGCATGGAGTCGGCGCTGAGCGAGGGCAATGCCCCGACCGTGCAATACGGCTATGGCGGGTTTCTGGCGGCCGTCTTGCCGGCGTATTATTCGGATCCGTCGCGCCCGCAGCACGGCGCCCTTGCGGGGCTCATGTGGGTGAAGCGGGGCGGCGTTCTGGTCCTTTCCAATATCCGGGGCGGTTCGGAATACGGTCCGGGCTGGCACGAGGCGGCGCTCAAGGAAAACCGTCAGCGGTCTTTCGACGATTTCATCGCCATTTCGGAGGACCTCATTGCGACGGGGGTAACGAGTCCGGAAAAGCTTGGCATTATCGGGCGCTCCAATGGCGGTCTGTTGATGGGCGCGATGCTGACGCAACGCCCTGACCTTTACGCCGCGATCGACATCGGCGTGCCGCTGTTCGACATGAAACGCTATAACAAGCTGCTCGCCGGCGCGTCATGGATGGGCGAATACGGCAATCCCGACATCCCTGAAGAGTGGGCGTATATTTCTCAGTACTCGCCCTATCAAAAGCTCAAGGCGGATCAGTCCTATCCAAAAGTCCTGTTTTACACCTCGACCAAGGACGACCGGGTCCATCCCGGCCATGCGCGCAAAGCGGCCGCCAAGCTCGCCGATCTCGGCTATGACTTTTACTATTACGAAAATATCGAAGGCGGTCATGGCGGCACGGCGAACCAGGAACAGCTCGCGTACCGGACGGCGCTCGAATATGTCTATTTCGTCCGCCAACTGATGGGCGAAGGGGACGATTAATCTCTTGCTCCTTAAGGGCAATCAGCCCTTTTTGGTTATGGCAATTCTTGACAAATCAAAAGAACAAAGTAAGAACAAACTGCTTTATACGCATCCGCGCCGGGAGTGTCGACTGTGGAAATTCCAGAAGCAATTTTGGAAAAATTCGAATGTTTTGACTGGCGGAATGCAATGTTGCTGCTCCAAGGCGCGCATGCAGATGAATGGTGTGATTTGATAGAAGTCCTTTCAAATTTTCAATTGGCGCATACTGCATTGGCGGCAAAGGGCAAGAACAAAACTGAAACTGCAAAGTTGTTAGATTCTGCGCTTTATCAACGCGGATGGGAGGAGAGAGCTTTTGATACAAAGATCATTGTCGATGATGTGGAATCGCCATCACCTACACATAGCGTAGACTGCTTTAAAAACCGCGTAGCGGTAGAGGTTGAATGGAACAATAAAGATCCGTTTTTTGACCGAGACCTGAACAATTTTCGACTATTGTACGATTTGCGCGTAATAGATTTAGGTATAATCATTACACGGACTACAGCGTTGCAAGAGTGGTTGCTCAATAATCATATCGAACTTGATAGGGGCAAGGGCACTTACGGCAAATCCACGACCCATTCTGAAAAGTTGTTTCCTAAAATATTGGGTGGCGGCGCTGGCGGGTGTCCAGTTGCAGTGTTTAGCATCAAACCGGAGGCGTATGTGGATGACCGTTAAAGATGATACACCGATCGAAAGCCTAGTTAATTCAGTTGGAATGAAGAAGTTCAGTACTATTTTAGCGGACCCTCCGTGGCGGTTTGTGAATAGGACTGGGAAAATGGCGCCTGAACACAAGCGACTTGCGCGATATCAGACGATGAAATCCGATGAAATCGCAAGCTTGCCAATTGCTGATATTGTAACTGACCCAGCGCATTTGTACCTTTGGGTGCCAAACGCTTTGCTCCCCGATGGATTAAAAGTTATGGAGGCGTGGGGGTTTGCTTACAAAAGTAATATTGTTTGGCACAAAATCAGAAAAGATGGGGGATCTGATGGGCGTGGGGTCGGATTTTATTTCCGGAATGTAACAGAGCTTATTCTGTTCGGCGTTAGGGGAAAAAATGCACGAACTCTGGCTCCTGGTCGACGTCAAGTGAATCTTATAGCTTCGCGCAAGCGTGAGCATTCGCGCAAACCGGACGAGCAATATAGAATAATTGAAGATTGCAGCCCTGGGCCTTTTTTAGAATTATTCGCTCGCGGAACACGTAGGGGATGGTGTTACTGGGGAAATGAGGCGCATGATGAATATGAGCCGACTTGGAAGACATACCCTTATAATTCGGCTTCTGACAAAGGATTATCGAGACGACGCTCAACGAAATTGATTGCCGCTGAATGAATTTATGACCGAAGTCTACGCTTCTCTGCTCTCGCGCGCCTGGCGAAAGATCGACGTCAAACTGGCGATCGACGGCGAGATGCATGTCCTGCGCTGGCGGCGCGGCTGGTTTGTCGACGAGGTTTTGTTCGACGACCGTCGCGTGGCCACGTCCACGGGACTGTTCTCGCGCGAATCGATTTTCGGGCTCGACATCGCCGCCGGCGACGGCGGCAGTGTCAAGCTCGTCTTCATGATCGACGCCGGCGCGGACTGGAACGATTTGTCCGGCGAAATGAAGCCGCGGGGCGTGCGCCTTGAGATGGCGGATGCGTCATTGATCACCTTCGGTTCGCTCGGGCCGGATCGCCGGGCGCCGTTTCGCGCGCTTTACGATCAGGCCATTAGAGCCATAGGCCTTTCTGGGCCGGCCCAATCGCAATAGACCGGATAACGATAAAGGGAGCGGCGCATGGCCTGGTGGTTCGGGATCAAACTCTGGAAGCGCGTGTTTCTCGGCCTCGTGCTTGGCGTGGCGTTCGGCCTTACGGTGACGCAAACCATGGGCCCCGAAGCAGGCGAGGCGCTTCTGGCCAAGGTCAGAGTGATCGGCGACGTGTTCATCCGCCTGATACGGATGATTGTCGTGCCGCTGGTCTTTTTCACGTTGGTGGCGGGCATTTACGCCATGGGCGATCCGAAAAAGCTCGGCACCATCGGCATCAAGGCGTTCGCGCTTTATCTCGGGACGACGTTCTTCGCCAATCTCATCGGTCTTGGCATGGGCACGCTGTTTCGTCCCGGCGACGGGGTGACGCTTTCCGAAGACGGCCCCCGCCGGGAACTTGCCGCCGATGCGCCGTCCATCGGCGAGCGGCTGATGGGGATCATTCCGGAAAACCCGTTCGCCGCGCTGGTGCAGGGCGATATTCTCGCCGTGATCTTTTTCGCGTTGCTGCTCGGCGTCGGTCTTTTGATGGCGCGGGAGGCCGGCGCGGCCGCCGGCCGCTTTTTCGAGGCGGTCGCGGAAGGCATTCTCAAGATGACCCATATCATCATGGAGCTTGCGCCTTTCGGCGTCTTCGGCCTGATCGCCTATGTCGCCGGCACCCAGGGGATTGCGACCTTCACCGCGATCCTGTCGCTCACCCTTGCGGTCTATCTCGGCTGCGCCGTGCACATGCTGCTGGTCTATGGCGGGCTGGTCCGCGTCGTTCTTCGGCTGCCGTTTGTCGCCTATTTCCGAAGCATCCTGGATCCGATGATGGTCGCTTATTCGACCTCGTCGTCCTCGGCGACCTTGCCGGTGACGATCCGCGCCGCGACGGAAAATCTCGGCATCAAGAAATCCGTCGCCGGTTCGGTGCTGCCGCTGGGCGCGACCATCAATATGGACGGCACGTCGCTCTATCTCGGCATCGTCGCGCTGTTTACCGCGCAGGCGTTCGGTTATGAGCTTGCACCCCAGCATTACTTTCTGATTGCGCTCACCGCCGCGCTCGTTTCCATCGGCACGGCGGGCGTGCCGTCAGCCTCGCTGTTCCTGCTTTCCATCGTTCTTGACGTCTTCAATGTCGATCCCGCGCATATCGCCCTTGTCATCGGCTTTATCTTTCCCTTCGACCGGCTCCTGGACATGATGCGCACGGTCACCAACGTCACCGGCGATACGGCGGTCGCAACGGCGGTCGCCAAATGGGAAGGCCAGCTCGATGAAGACATCTTCCGGGCCAAGCCGCTGAGTTAATCGCTTAACAATAAAGCTAAGTACGCGCGCGTGATCCGCACAGCCGCAATCCACGTAGGTCGGACCATGACTATTATTCGGTTGATTTTTCTTCTCGCCGCTGCAGCGTTCGTCGCCGCGATCATCTGGGCCATGGGCGCTGACGGGCGCGGGCTCGGCGCCGTGCTTGCGGAAATGCTCGCCAAGCCCTGGTCGGTGGTGACGCTGGCCGATCTTTATCTCGGCTTTTTAATCGCCGCCGCGGTGATTTTCCTGTTTGAAAAAAACAAGCTGATCGCCGCGGTCTGGGCGCTGCCGATCTTCGTCCTTGGCAATGTCTGGACGGCAATCTGGCTCGTCGTCCGCCTGCCGGAAATTGCCCGGCGGCTGCGCGGCTAGCGCCGGGCCTTGCGCGTTCGGCGCGGACCCCCTATAGAGCCCGCCTCTTCGGGAAATTGTTTGTTTTCCCGCGTCTGCCGGCACGACCCCCTAGATAAACAAAGGGACGGGGCCGGGGATGTCCCGCCGCCGGGGTGACGCCCTCGCGGTGGTAAAGTGCGTTGGGTTTTAGGTTCTAGGTTTTAGGGCTTAGGGGTCTCATCTTTTCCCCTAACCCCTAACACCCAAAACCTAATCCCTTGATTGAGAGGAAACATGTTTGAATCGCTCAGCGATCGCCTAGGCGCAATCTTCGAAGGCCTGCGCGCCCCGAGCGCGAAGGCGCTCGAAAATTCAGTTTTGCCGCGCAGGCGCCCGCCTTCATTTCGCAGGAAAATGGATGATGTTTGAATCGCTTAGCGATCGCCTAGGCGCAATCTTCGAAGGCCTGCGCGCCCCGAGCGCGAACGCGCTCGAAAATTCAGTTTTGCCGCGCAGGCGCCCGCCTTCATTTCGCAGGAAAATGGATGATGTTTGAATCGCTCAGCGATCGCCTAGGCGCAATATTCGAAGACCTGCGCGGCAGGGGCGCGCTCGAGGAAAAGGACGTCAATGAAGCGCTGCGCGAAGTGCGCATTGCGCTGCTTGAAGCCGACGTCGCGCTGCCGGTCGCCAAGGACTTCATCGCCAAGGTGAAGGAACGCGCAATCGGCGCGGAAGTCCTGCGTTCGGTCACGCCGGGCCAGCAGGTGGTCAAGATCGTCCATGACGCGCTGGTCGACATGCTCGGCGGCGAGGCCGACGCCTCGCTTTCCTTCGCTGCCGCGCCCCCCGCCGTCATCATGATGGTCGGCCTGCAGGGCTCGGGCAAAACCACCTCGACGGCGAAAATCGCGCTTAGGCTGCAAAAGCGCGAAAAGAAAAAGATCCTAATGGCCTCGCTGGACACGCGCCGCCCGGCCGCGCAGGAGCAGCTGGAAATTCTCGGCAAGCAGGCCGAGGTCAAAACCCTGCCGATCATCGCCGGACAGTCTCCGCGCGATATCGCCAAGCGCGCGCTGGAGGCGGGCAAGCTCGGCGGCTTTGACGTGGTCATGCTCGACACCGCCGGCCGGCTTTCCATCGATGAACAGCTGATGGCGGAAATCGCCGACATCGCGCGGGAGACCAACCCTATCGAGACCTTGCTGGTGGTCGACGCGCTCACCGGCCAGGACGCGGTGACGACAGCGGAGAAGTTCAAGGAACGCGTACCCGTCACCGGCGTCGTGATGACCCGTATCGACGGCGACGCCCGCGGCGGCGCGGCGCTTTCCATGCGCGCGGTCACCGGCGCGGCGATCAAATTCGTCGGCGTCGGGGAAAAGCTCGACGCCCTCGATACGTTCGAGCCTCAGCGCATGGCCGGGCGCATTCTCGGCATGGGCGACATCGTCTCGCTGGTCGAAAAGGCCAGCGAGGAAATGGACATGGCCAAGGCGGAAAAAGCCGCCAAGAAAATGGCCAAGGGCAAGTTCGACATGGACGATCTCGCCGACCAGTTCCGCCAGATGCGCAAAATAGGCGGGATGGGCGCGATCCTCGGTCTCATGCCCGGCATGGGCAAGATGAAAAAGATGGTCGATCAGGCCGGCGGCCTCGACGACAAGGAAATCATCCGTCAGGAAGCGATCATCTCTTCCATGACCAAGGCCGAGCGCAAAAAGCCCGGGCTGATGAACGCCTCGCGCAAAAAGCGCGTCGCCGCAGGCTCGGGAACCAGCGTTCAGCAAATCAACAAGCTCTTAAAGGCGCACCGCCAGATGGCCGACATGATGAAAAAGATGGGCAAGGGCGGCATGAAGGGTCTTGCTCGCCAGATGGCGGCCATGGGCGGTCCCGGCGCGATGGCCGAACTCGCCGGCGCCGACGCGCCCGCGCCGGGCGGCAAGGCCAAGAAAGAACAGGCCACGGACGATATCGATTTCGACGCCATCGAAAAGGCGCTCGCCGGCCAGGCCCCGATGCCGCCGGGCATGGGCGGCCTGGGAAAGAAGAAGTAGCGCGATGAAACGGGATATGGCGTTGATCCGGGAAATTCTCTTGCAAATAGAGCGTAACGACAAGGGCGATGGGGAAGGGCTTAGAATATCGATTTCGGATATTGATGAGTGCGTTTTGACCGATCATGTACTGCAGCTTCAAGAAGCCGGATTTATTGATGCAATTGATGTTTCGAGTAGTATGGGTAGGGCCTATATGCCGCTTAGAATCACATGGGCCGGACATGATTGCCTTGATACTATTCGTGACGAGAATATCTGGAAGAAAACACTTGCAAGCCTGAAAAAAGTTTCTGGCTCTGCATCGCTAGATATCGTCAAAGCGCTCGCAATTTCATTCACGCAGCAACAACTCGGTTTGGCGTCATGACTTTTTTAAGCCAACCCATCCCCCGCTCATTCCCGCGAAAGCGGGAATCCAGTGAATGTAAAATGTCGGGCTTTGCCCGGCTTTGTTCATTTGCTGGGTCCCGGCCCGACCGCGAATGCGGTCTAACTATAATTAGCGCGCCTTCGCGCGCGGGCGCCGGGAAAAGCGGATTTAGCTTTCTACCCTCAACTGAAAACTTGAAGACGAAGGAAAACCAACATGTCCCTCAAAATCAGACTGGCCCGGGGCGGGGCGAAAAAGCGTCCGTTCTATTCGATCGTCGCCGCCGATTCGCGCATGCCTCGCGACGGCCGCTTCATCGAAAAGCTCGGCGTCTATAATCCGCTGCTCAAAAAGGACGATCCCAACCGGGTTCAGTTCAATGAAGAGCGGGTCAAGCACTGGCTCGGCGTCGGCGCCAAGCCCACCGACCGCGTCGCGCGGTTTTTATCCGCAAGCGGCCTGGTGAAATGGCAGCACGGCAATAATCCGCAAAAGGGCGAGCCGGGCGAAAAGGCCAAGGAACGCGAAGCCGAGAAGAAAGAAAAGGCCGAAGCCGCCAAGGCCGCCGCGGAAGAAGCCGCCAAGGCGCCGGAAGAAGCGCCCGCCGAGGAAGCCGCGGTTGAAGAGGCCCCGGCCGAGGAAGCCGCCGCCGACGCGGCCCCGGCTGAGGAAAGCGCTCAAGAAGAAAAGGCCGAATAGCCGCGCAAGCCTCGACACTTCAACCAAGAAGCGCGCCATGCTGAGTTGCATGGCGCGCCGCCGGGAGGAGGGATCGCGAGGAAGGCGCCGGGCCTTCTCGTTCAGCCTTAGTAGCCGACCGAGACCGTTGCAGCCGACGCGTCCGCGGCGTTCATGTTGGCGATCTTTTCCGCAATCCCCGCTTCCGCCTTGGCCAGCACTTGAAGCTCGAACGTTTCTTGCGCGGTTTCGGAGGCCTCGACGACATTGGCGCTCATGGTGATCGCGTGGGCGTGCGCGCCGGGGGCGGGCATGGCGTTGTCGATCTTGGCGAGGCGGCGCTCGATGCCTGCGGCGGCGGTCTCAGAGACTTCCAGGAAAAATGCATCGCGCTGTTCGTCCATCGCGGCGTTGATCTTCTGAAGCAGCACATGGCTGTCGAACACTGCGTCGAGTTCGAAGGGGTCTTCCGCGTTGGCGGTCCCGAACAGGCCGAAGGCGGCGACGATGGCGGTAAGGATGGTTTTTTTGTTCAACATTTTCTTTCTCCTTTTCTTTGGCGGGTTGGTGTTATCCGATGGCGTTAACCATAATGAGATCTGAAAAATCGCCTGTGATGGTCGTCACAGGCTGGCCGGCTTTTCAAAATGCGGCGAAAATGGGGCGGCGCCGACACGCCAACGCGCTCAGAACTTGCGCATGAGCATGGACTGCAACCGCGCTCGCGGCGCCGTTTTCGCGGATGCAGCAAGGGCGGCGGGTTTCGCTTGCCCCTCATGGGCGGCCCCGCCTAAGGTCGGCGCAATTTTGAACAAGCGCGGCAAAGCGCGGCAGAGGGGTATTGAGCGTTATGGAAGCCTTTTACGCGACCGTCGACAATGTAAGCGCTTTCATCTGGGGCGGCCCGATGATCATCGTTCTTCTGGGGACGGGGCTGTTCTATATGATCGTGTTGAAAGGGCGCCCGTTCCGACGACTCATCCCGGCGTTCGGCGCCTTATGGCGCGGCCGCGGCGTCAAGGGTCGTGAGGGCGGCGGCGAGATCTCGCCCTGGAATGCGCTTTCGACAGCGCTTTCCGGCCAGGTCGGCACCGGCAATCTCGCCGGCGTTGCAACCGCGATTACGTTAGGCGGTCCGGGTGCCATATTCTGGATGTGGATCACCGCGCTTGTCGGCATGGCCTCGGCCTTCGCCGAGTCCAGTCTGGCGGTTAAATATCGCGAAGAACATCCCGACGGAAGCACCCATGGCGGGCCGATGTTCTACATCAAGAACGGGCTCGGCAAAAAATGGATCTGGCTCGGCGCGCTGTTTTCCGGTGGGACGATTTTTTCCGCCCTGGCGACGGGCAATATGATCCAGGCCAATTCCATCGCCAATGGTCTTTCTTCGGCGACCGGGGCGCCGAACTGGATTTTCGGGGCCATCGTGGCGGTGCTTGCCTTCGCCGTGATCATCGGCGGCATCAAGTCGATCGGCTCCGTCGCCGGTAAAATCGTACCGGCCATGGCGCTTGGCTATATTCTTCTCGCCATCATTGTGTTGGCGATGAACGCCGAACGCATTCCCGACGCGTTTGGGATGATTTTCGGCTATGCTTTCGGCGCGCAACAGGTCGTCGGCGGGATCGCCGGCTATGTCGTGCTGGAGGTCGTGCGGTTCGGCGTCGAGCGCGGTCTGTTCTCGAACGAAGCCGGCCAGGGCTCAACGGCCATCGCGCATGCCGCCGCCAAGACCGACGATCCGGTGCGTCAAGGCGAAATCGCCATGCTCGGCACCTTCATCGACACGCTTGTCATCTGCACCATGACGGCGCTGGTGATCCTTGTGGTGCCCGGCGAGTTCGCCAGCGAGGGCGGAACGGTGCAATACGCCTGGCAGTCGACCGAACTGGAAGGCATTGCGGTGACCGCGGCCGCCTACAGCGCGGGCGTGCCCTATGGCGGGATCCTGATCGCCGCCGTTCTCGCCGTCTTCGCCTTCACCACAATCCTGGGCTGGGCATATTACGCCGAGCAGGCGGTGACCTTCCTGATCGGCGATGCGGCGGCGAAACCGTTTCGCTACATCTGGATTATTTTTGTGTTTTTTGGCTCCCTGCAGCAGGTCGATTTCATCTGGAAGCTCGGCGGCATCGCCAACGCTTTCATGGCGACCCCGAACCTGATCGCCATCCTCGCGCTCAGCGGCGTCGTCATTTCCATGGCCAAGGCGGCGGACGCCCAAAAATAACGCGCCCGGAACGCGATCGTTTGATTTGCGCGCTGGTTGCCCCGCAATATCGGGGTGGGCTATGGTCCGTCTGGTGTTGAAGGAGTTCCAAGGTGAAGCGGGTTATTGCGGTTTCGGTTGTTACAGCGGCGGTTTTGGCCGGTGCGGCCTCGGCGCAGGACGCGCCGGCGCGCGAAGACGGCGTTTACGCGCGCCTCGGCGCGGGCGTAACGTTTGCGAGCGACTGGGAGCAGGATTTCGTGCGCAATCCGGGCCCCGGATCCGGCGGATGCCTCGCCCTTGGTTGCAATCCCGATCGTCAGATCCTTGATCTGGGCAAAGGCTTCGTCGCCGGGGCGGCGCTGGGCTTCGACTATGCCGACGGCATCCGCACCGAACTCGAATATCGTTACGCCAGCGCGGAGATTTCAGATATCCGATTATTTGAAAGCGCAATTGAAGTGAGCGGCCTCGCGCCGAACGACAATATCAACAGCCATTTCCTGATGACGAATTTCTATTTCGATTTTTACAATAACGGTCCCCTGACGCCCTTTATCGGCGGCGGCGTCGGCGGCGCGTTCGTCGAAAATGAATTCGGCGAACGCGATGCGGCGCTCGCCTGGCAGGCTCGGGGCGGCGTGGCGCTGGCGCTAGGCGACAAGCTGTCCGCCGATCTTGAATATGTATTTTTGCGCTCAAACAAACTCGTTTACGGGCCAAATCCTGAGGATTTTACCCCGCAGGGACCGTTTGGAACGGCGACCGTCGGAGAACGCTATCAGTCCTCCTCGGTCATGATCTCGCTGCGCAAGCACTTCTGACCGCGCCATGTCGCTCGAACTCTATCTTGCGTTTGTCGCCGCATCGGCGGCGCTGGTGCTAACGCCAGGGCCCATGGTCGCTTATCTGGTGGCCACGACCCTGAGCCATGGCCTGCGCCATGGCCTGATGGCGCTGATCGGCTCGGCCGCCGCCTCCGCCGCGCAGCTCGCGGTCGTTGTCGCCGGTTTATCGCTGATCCTGAACATGGTCGGCGACGCCTTCGTCTGGCTCAAATGGATCGGCGTCGCCTATCTTATCTATCTGGGGGTGAAGGCCCTGCGCGCGCCGGCTGATGAATTGACGCCCGCGATCAGGCATCGATCGGGACGCCGGACCGTCGCCGAGGCCTTTTTCGTCAATCTCACAAACCCCAAGGCGCTGGTGTTTCACGGCGCCTTTCTGCCGCTGTTTGTCTCGCCCGGCGCTCCGGCGACGCCGCAACTCATCTTGCTTGCGGTCACCTTCATTGTCATCGCGGCGGTTCTTGACGGCTGCTGGGCGGTTTTCGCCGCGAAACTGCAGCCGCTTCTCCACCGGATCGGGCGGTGGCGCCATCGCATCACCGGCGGCGTGTTGCTGACCGCTGCGGCCGGGCTTGCGATCGCGCGCAAATAAAGCGCGGCGCGGCGTCGCCTTTTAAAGACCAATCCCATGAGCTAGACCGGCGCCGATAATTCACAAAACGGCGCATAGCGCCGCATTTCAGGAGAACATTCCATGGCCCGCAACAAAATCGCCCTGATCGGCGCCGGCATGATCGGCGGCACGCTTGCTCATATCGCCGCCCAGAAGGAGCTCGGCGACATCGTCCTGTTCGACATTCTCGAAGGCATCCCCGAGGGCAAGGCGCTCGACATCGCCGAAAGCGCGCCGGTCGACGGTTATGACGCCGGGCTCAAGGGCGCGCAGGATTACGCGGCCATCGCCGGGGCCGATGTCTGCATCGTCACGGCGGGCATCGCCCGCAAGCCCGGCATGAGCCGGGACGACCTTCTGGGCACCAATCTCAAGGTCATGAAAGCGGTGGGCGACGGGATTGCGCAATATGCGCCGAACGCCTTTGTCATCTGCATCACCAATCCGCTCGACGCCATGGTCTGGGCGCTGCAGAAATTCTCCGGCCTGCCGAAGAATAAAGTCCTCGGCATGGCGGGCATTCTCGATTCCGCGCGCTTTCGCTATTTCCTCGCTGAGGAATTCAACGTCTCGGTCGAAAGCGTCACCGCCTTCGTGCTTGGCGGCCATGGCGACACCATGGTCCCCCTGACGCGTTATTCCACGGTGGCCGGCATTCCCCTGCCGGACCTCGTTGAGATGGGCTGGACGACGCAAGACCGCATCGACGCCATCGTTCAGCGCACGCGCAAGGGCGGCGGGGAAATCGTCGCGCTGCTTAAGTCCGGTTCGGCCTATTACGCGCCGGCGGCCTCGGCGATCCAGATGGCGGAAAGCTATTTGAAAGACAAAAAGCTGGTGGTTCCCTGCGCCGCTTATCTGACCGGTCAATACGGCGTTGACGACCTTTATGTGGGCGCGCCCATCGTCCTCGGCGCGGATGGCTGCGAACGCGTCGTCGAAGTGAAATTCAACGCCGAAGAACGCGCGATGTTCGACAATTCCGTCGCCGCCGTGCGCGAGCTCATGGACGCCTGCGTGAAGCTGGAGCCGTCGCTGGGATAACAGCGAGGCTCGCGTTCATGTGATAGGCCGGTTGCTTGGTCGGGCCGCCATTCGCCGATAGGATTGGCGCAAAGACGAGGGCGACATCATGAAACTCACCGCAATGCTGATTGCGGCGCTGACGCTCAGCGCCGCGCCGCTCGCCGCCGAAGAGGCCGCTTCCGCTGAGGAACTCGGCCCGCCGGTCGGCGCTTTAATACCGCACGATCTTTCAGCCAACGCCTATGACGGGACGGCGCAAAGCTTCGAAACGCTTGTGAGCGAAAAGGGCATGGCGCTGTTTTTCGTTCGGTCGGTCAAGTGGTGTCCTTTCTGTCAGATCCAGGCCATGGATGTGGACCGGCGCGCCGGCGAATTCGAAGCGCGCGGTCTTCGCGTCGTGTTCGTGAGTTACGATCCCGTGGCGGATCAGCAGACATTCGTTCAAATCCGCAAGATTGAATCGATGCTCCTGTCCGATCCCGAAAGCGAAATCATCGACTCATTCGGCATTCGCAACGAGCAGCACAAGGAAGGCCATTACGCATTCGGCGTGCCCCATCCCGTCGTATTCATCGTCGATCCCGATAAGACCATCGTCGCCAAACTCTATGAAACCGACTATTTGACGAATGACAGGAGTTATCGCGATCGGCCGGCGGTGGACATCATCCTTGAATCCGTCGACGCCGCCATCGTGGACGGGCGTCTCTAAAGGCGTTCATCGCCCGCTGTAAAAGCCTTGGGTATAGCGCCGCGACGGATAACCAGGGCCGGCATAAAACCCTTGCGTGCGCAGCCGGCGCAATGACCGCCAGGCGTATTCGTGCTTGACGATGATCTTTATTTTTTGCGGCTCGGGCCCAATCTCAGGCGCTTCCGGCGCCGCGGCGGCGGGCGTGCCGCGAAAGATGTGAACGCCGTCGACGTCTTCATAGGTCATGCCCGGCGTCATCGCCGTTCGTTCCTCGGCGCCGCCCGCGGTCAAAAGCTTTGGTCCCGGATGCGCCGCCGCCGCGTTTAAGCCTGTAACAACGCCTGCCGCCAGCGCGATCGCCCACTTGCCATTCATTGTCCCATCTCCCGAAACAGCATGGGGTTCAGCCTGCGCCGGCCCAGGGAAATGTTCAAGCGCGGCGGGGCTTTGGCGTCTTATTTGCCGCCTTTAGAGCGAGCCGCCGCTGCGTGTTTCGCGCAAGGGCTGTATTGCGCGGCCGCCGCATCAGGATATGAAACATCTCATGCGGTTTTTATATTCGCATCGAACGCGGTCCGGGGACGGGCAGTCGGTGCACATCCGTGAACTGACGGAAGCGCTAAAAGCGCTCGGCCATGACGTCGTTATGGCGGGCCCGGGCGGCGGAGGCGCCAAACAGCTTCATGCGCGCAGCGGCGGCATGCGCTCGCGGCTGCCGGCGTTTGCCTATGAATGCGCCGAATACGGATATTCCTGGCCGGCCTATCGCCGCCTGCGCGCGCATGCGCGGCAAGCGAAGCCCGACGTCATCTATGAGCGTTATAATCTTTATTATCACGCCGGCGTCTGGCTGAAGCGCCGCGCCGGCTTGCCGTTCATGCTCGAAGTCAATGCGCCGCTCGTCGAAGAACGCGCCGAACATGGGACCTTGTTCTGGAAATCCTGCGCCGCGAGAAGCGAGCGGCAAATCTGGCGCGCCGCCGACGCTGCGCTCGCGGTCTCCGGCGTCCTGGCCGAGCGCCTGCGCGAAGCGGGCGTTGCGCCGGAAAAAGTTCATGTGGTTTATAATGGCGCCGGGCCGGCGTTCCTGGCCGATTGCGATCCAGGCGTCATCCGAAAACGCTACGGCCTTGAGGGCAAAACCGTCCTGGGCTTTACCGGGTTCATGCGCGACTGGCATGGGCTCGACCGGGTTCTCGATTTTATGGCCGGCGGCAAGCGCGACGATCTGCATCTTCTGCTGGCAGGCGACGGCCCGGCAAGGCCCGGCCTTGAAAGACGCGCGCAAGAGCTTGGCCTTTCTGCGCGCATCAGTTTCGCCGGCGTCGTCCAGCGCGAGGCGCTGCCCGAACATGTCGCCGCCTTCGACATCGCGCTGCAACCGGCGGCCACCGCCTACGCCGCGCCGCTTAAGCTGTTTGAATATATGGCGCTGGGCAAACCGATCGTCGCGCCGCACCAGCCGAACATTCGGGAAATCCTGACCGATAAAGAAGGCGCCGCGCTGTTCGATCCGGCTTCGCCGGAAGGCTTTGACAAGGCGCTTGCCGCGCTCATAGACAATGCGGCGCTTCGCGCGCGCCTCGGCGCGGCGGCGCGCGCTAATCTGATCCGCCGCGATTTGACCTGGGCGGGCGCCGCCCGCCGGGTTGAAGCGATCGCCGAAAAACTGCTGGAAGCGCGCTCATGACGATCCGCATCGAAACCGACCGACTGCTCCTGCGTCCCATGGAAGCAAGAGATGCTGACGCTCACATCGATATGCTCGGCGATCCGGCTCTTGCCGCTTATTTAACGCCGAATAAGAAACCAGAATCACGCATGGACCGCTGGCGGCAATTCGCCAGCTATCTCGGCCACTGGCAGATCCGCGGGTTTGGCTTTTTTTCCGTTGAGGAAAAAGCAACCGGCGAATGGGTCGGCCGGGTCGGTCCATGGATGCCCGAAGGCTGGCCCGGCCTCGAATGCGGCTGGTCGATCGTCAAGGCCCATTGGGGCAAAGGCTATGCGCCTGAAGCGGCCATCGCTTCGATCCGCTGGACGTTCGCGCGGTTTCCGGACCTTCCCCGCATCATCTCGATTATTGATCCCGATAATGCAAACAGCCAGGCCGTGGCGCGCAAGATCGGCGAGGAAAAGTCGGGCGAAATATTCGAATTCTGGGAATATCACCTCGACATTTGGGCGGCGGAACGCAACGCCTGGCTTGCCCGCTTTGGCGAGTTGTAAGAACCTAAGGCGTGAAACACGAAAATCCGCTGCGGGACGGGCGGCTCGTCGCCGCCCTGTCCCGGCAAGGATCATTTTTGAGATAATTTGACTTCGACGCGCAGACGGTCGGCCAGCGTTCCGATGTCCGTTGTCGTATAGTCGGCGATGATGCTTTTGGCTTCTTCTACGGCGTCCGCCGTTTCGCGTTCGCCGTCCTCGACTTCGCCGGCCAGTTCGAGCAGCTTCATGTAAAGTTCTTCCGGCTCGCCCTGAATGGTTAGGCCGAAGGCGTCGTTTTCGTTTTCCAGCCGGGTCCATTCGTCGCGCACGGCGGCCCAATAGTCTTGCGTTTCCGCCCAATAGTCTTCGGCGACGTCGATCGCGAAATCGTCCGAACGCGCATAGGTGTTGACGCCGATTTCGCGCACCAATGCGCGCTGGCCGCCTTTCAGGATCAACTTTGTATTGTCCTGTTCATGGGCCCAGCCGGCCGGCGTGATGACATGCCGGTTAATGGCGTTAATGGCGTGATAATCGTCGCGTTTGGTCGCATCGCGGCGCGGCAGGGGGCGCCATTCCATCGGCGGCGTCCATTGCGATACGCCGTCCGCGTGAGACCAAGCGCCCAGCGCGCCGTAACGCGGCGCATCGTCGACCTGATAGACGGTCTGCGTCCATTTCCCGCGCGTTTCTTCGGCGCTGAGCGCGCGTTTGCGCCAGGCGTTGCCGCCGACGAAGACAAGCACGCTTTCCGGCTCATACGCCCAGTCCTGACGCCAATGTTTGACGGGGAACTTTTCTTCCTCGTCGCCGACGACGAGAATGTGCTGCAGGCTGATGAAGTCGCCGCGATCCTCAATCACGCGGACGATTTCATCGCCCCCGGTGATATAGGGCTTCTTCAGCGTGTAGCGCTCGTCAAAAGAGACCGTCTCCGTGAAATCGAACGAGACTTTAAAATCGCCGACCATGGCCAGAATGGCCTGGCGATCCTGATCGAATGTCTCTGTTTGGGCTTGCTTGGATTCCATCGCCGGGGCGGAGGCGGCCACAGGCGCGCTCGCGCAGCCGCTGATGGTGACAAGGCCGGCCAGAAGCGCGGCGCCGGCAAGGCCGCTGTGAAAAAGTCGCATATCAGTCCTCGATGATCGCACCCGCGAATGTCTGTCTTTGCTGCGCAGCTTCATGCCGCGCCGGTGTTCATCTTATATTGCGAACGATTCTGAGTTGCAATCTCAAAAATTAGATGTTACGGGAGCCGCAATTGAAAATCATTCTCAATGCGAGGGGATCATGAAACGGTTTCTTTTCATCGGCGTTGCGGCGGGGGCGCTGCAGGCGGGCATGGCGCTGGCCCAGGACAGCGAGGCGCAAACGCAGAGCACCGAGGCGCTGATCCGGCTCGCGGCGGCGGATCAGATCACGGTCTACGCCACCCGCAGTCCGATTCCGGCCTTCGACTATCCCGGCCAGGTCACCGTGGTCGATCGTGATGCGATCGATGATTTCAATCCATCGACGATTTCAGACGTTTTCGACGCGGTGCCCGGCGCGCAATTTGACAGCGGCCCGCGGCGGACCGGGGACAGTCCCGCCATTCGCGGCCTTTCCGGGGCCGGCGTGCTCGTCCTGTTCGACGGCGCGCGGCAGAGTTTTCTTTCCGGTCATGACGGGCGGTTCTTCGTCGATCCCGACCTTGTTCAGGCGGTGGAGGTGGTGCGCGGGCCGACCTCGGCGCTTTACGGATCCGGAGCGCTCGGCGGCGTCATCGCGCTGCGCACGGTGACGGCGGAAGATCTTCTCGATGAAGATGAAACCGGCGTCATAAAATTCAGCGCCGGCTATCAAAGCGTCAACGAAGAATGGCGCGGCGGCGCGACCGGCGCCTGGCGCACCGCCAATGGAATTTTCGACGTCGTCGGCAATCTTACCTATCGCGATTCCAGCGACATCGAACTCGGCAACGACCTCGACCTGCCGGCGGACGATGAACTTCTTTCCTCATTGCTGAAGGCGACGGTTCGCCCATCGGATGCGCTCACATTCTCGGCATCGTGGATTCGCTTTGACGGCGAAAGCGTCGATCCCAACAATCCGCAAGGCGCCAATATCGCCAATCCCGGCAATGAAAACGTCGACCGCAACATCGACAGCAACACCGTTCAAGGCCTCGTTAATTACGCGCCGGCGAATACGAATCTGATCGATCTGAACATCGTCGGCTATTGGACGCAAAACGAGGTGGAAGAATCGGTCATTGACTCCACGCGGGTCATCACGCGCGACGTTGAAACCGTCGGCGTTTCCATCGACAACCGCTCGAAATTCGCGTTAGGCGACGCAGCAAACCTCACTTTCACCTATGGCGGGGAATATTATCGCGACAAGCAAATCGGCCGCGACAATACGACGACGGACGGCGCCCGCGGCGGGGTGCCGGACGCAGAAGGCAAGTTTTACGGCGCTTTCGTTCAAGCCGAACTGGCGCTTGAGCGTCCGATAGGCGCGCCCGGCGTTTTAACGGTCATTCCCGGCGTAAGATGGGATAAATTCGAAAATGAAGCGCCGGGCGAGCCGTCGACGCAAGACGAAGCGGTCTCTCCCAAGGTCGGCGTTTCCTATAAGCCTGTGCCCGAGCTGATCTTGTTCGGCAGCTGGGCCGAGGCGTTCCGCGCGCCGTCTTTTAATGAAATTTATTCAGACGGCGTTCATTTCAGAATTCCCAACCTTTCCGTACCAGGACCGTTCGGCCCCTTTGGGCCGCCGGCGTTCGTAACAAACTTCTTCATTCCCAACCCGGATCTCATCCCTGAAGAATCAGAGACTTGGGAAGTCGGTGCGGGCGTCGACCTTAACGGCGTCCTGCTGGAAGGCGACAGCTTCACGGCGAAGGGATCCTATTACCGGTCCGACGTGACCAATCTTATCGATCTGGATGTCAACATTCCCTTCACTTGTTTTCTCACGCCGCCTGAAGTGTTGCCGTTTTTCCCGCCCTGCGGTTCGGGCGAGCCCTTCGGCAACACCAGCCAGAACGTCAACGTCACCAATGCGGAGCTCGAAGGCTTCGAACTGGAAGGCTATTACGACTCTGATTATTTCTACGCGCGGGCGAATTTTTCGACGATCGACGGCCGCGACATCGACACCGGCGATTTCGTCGGCGTACTGACGCCGGATATTTTCTTCATCGATGCTGGCGTCAAGGCGCCGGGAACCGACATCCGGTTCGGCGGGCGCGTTACGATTGCGGGCGATTTCGAGTCGGTCAACAGCCCGACGCTCATGCGCGACAGTTACGTCGTCGGCGACCTTTATTTCGTCTGGCAGCCGGAAAGCGGTCCGCTTGAAGGTCTGCGCCTCGATCTCGGCGTCGATAACGTCGCCGATACGGATTACCAGGTCGTCGCCGCGGGGGTGAGCCAGCCCGGCCGTAACTTAAAGGCCGCCATCAGCTGGCGGCAGGGATTTTGAGGGGGCAGGACGCAATGAACAGGGAGGACGCGAAAGCGATGCCGAATTGCGACCGGGACCGATCGATCATCATGTGGCTCGTCACCCAGGAGCGCGTTTTGCGCCTGTGGGTCGAGCAGGCGATGGCGGCGTCATATGCGGACGACGATCTTGTCAGGCGCATCGAAACCCACCAGCGTTGGCTTTCCCGGCAGATCGACGAACTTGCCGAGCGCCCCGCCGCCTGACGCCGTCCCGCCTCGAGAAATGGTGACAAGTCAACCGTTGACGCGGCGCGCAATCTCGTCACCATGGCCTCACGCAACGCATGGGACATTATGATGAAACGGATCGGCGCCGCCGCACTGGCGCTTTTCTTTTGTGCGACGGCGGCCGCGCAGGATGCGCCCGCGCTTTCGGACGATCAGGCGCGCACGGTCGACCGCCTGATCGACAAGGGCCTTGAAGACGATCTCGCCTGGACGATTTTGGAAAACCTGACCACGGAAATCGGCGCGCGTCCGCCGGGGTCCGAGGCCGAAGCGCGCGCCCGCGACTGGGGCGTCGACAAATTCAAAAAACTCGGTTTCAAGAACATTCGTATCGAGCCGTTCGAGATGCCTTACTGGGCGCGCGTTTCGGAATCTGCAGAAATCGTCGCGCCCTTTCCCCAGCCGCTGACCGTGACCGCGCTTGGTCAGTCGCCGTCAACGTCCGAGGGCGGTATCGCCGGCGAAGTGGTTCGGTTCAGCGCCTTGTTTGAGCTGGAGGCGTCGCCGAGCGAGGGTCTGGAAGGCAAAATCGTCTTTGTCGACGAACCCATGACGCGCACCCAGGACGGGGCCGGCTATGGCGTCGCTGTTCAAAAACGCAGCCGCGCCGCGATCGCGGCCGCAGCAAGAGGCGCTGCCGGCGTGCTTATTCGGTCCGTGGGGACGAGCCGACACCGCACGCCCCATACGGGCGCGTCGGTCCGGGGCGGGGCGAGCCTTGGGCCCATACCGGCGGCGGCGCTTTCAAATCCCGATGCGGATCAACTGGCGCGCGCTTTGAAGCTGGCCAAGGGGCCGGTGACGGTAAAGCTCGATCTTAAAACCGAGTGGAAAGACAGCGTCCAGTCGGGCAATGTCATCGGCGAAATTCCCGGCCAGACGGACGAACTCATTGTCATCGGCGGACATCTGGACAGTTGGGATTTGGGCACGGGCGCCCTTGACGACGGGTTCGGCGTCGCCGTCACCATGGCGGCGGCAAAACTCGTCGACAACTTAAAGGGCAAACCTCGGCGCACCATCCGCGTCGTCCTGTGGGGCGCCGAAGAAACCGGCCTTCACGGCGCCAGGGCCTATGCGCAACAGCACAAGGACGAACTCGACCGGCATGTGTTGGCCAGCGAATCCGATTTCGGCGGCGGCGAGATCTATAGCTTCGATATCCGTTTCGGCGAAGGCGCCGAAGCCAAGGGCGCGGTCATGGCCCAGGCGCTGCAGCGGCTGTCGATCATACCGGGGAACACGCCGGCCTTCGGCGGTCCCGATGTGTTGCCGATCCGCGATCTCGGCGTGCCGGTGGTTTCCTTGCGCCAGACGGGCTGGGATTATTTCGACCTGCATCACACGGCTGAAGACACGCTCGACAAGGTCGACCCGGACGCGCTGCGCCAGAACGTCGCCGCCTGGGCGGCGTTTATATATATGGCCTCGGAAATGGACGGCGATTTCGGCCGGTTGCCGGTGAACGACGCCGGGGACTGAGCGCGTCAAGCGGGCGTCATGAAGCCATGATAAACCGGCGCCGTGACTGGGAGGAACGGGCGATGCGAAAACTTGCGCTTCTTTGCGGGGCGGTCGCGCTTTGGGGCTGTGCGACGGATGAGAAACAAGCGTCCATAAGTGACGATGATGTCGTTTTCAGCAGCGGCCATTACTTGGTTTCCGACCCGAATGCGCCAAACGGCGCGATATACGCCGTTCCCATGCCGTCCGCGCCGCTCGACGAAACGAAAACCCTGACCCGCATCGTTTTCGCGTCCTGCGCGGAACAGAAGGAAGATCAGTCGATCTGGGACGTGATCGCCGCGGAAAATCCGGACCTTACCCTTTATATCGGCGATAATGTCTATGGCGACGTGCGCTCGGGCGATCCGGCGCTGCCTGAACTAAAAGCCGCCTATATGCGTCTTGCGCAATCGGAACCCTTCTCCCGCGTGCGTATGACGGCGCCGATGCTGACCGTGTGGGACGATCATGATTACGGTATGAACGACGCTGGCGGGGAATATCAGTATAAGGAAGCAACCGAAGCGCTCTTTCACTATGTGTGGAACGTTCCGGCAGACGATCCGCGCCGGTCGCGGCCCGGCGTTTATAATTCCTGGATCATCGGCGGCGAAGACGGCAGGCGCGTGCAGATCATCATGCTCGATACGCGTTATTTCCGCTCCGAGCTGATGGCGACGGATGAATGGGGCGCCAGGGGCAAGGAGCGCTATATCCCCGATCCCGATCTGTCCAAAACCATGCTCGGCGAAGACCAATGGGCGTGGCTCGAAGGCGAGTTAAAAAAGCCTGCCGATCTGCGTCTGCTTGTGTCGTCTTTTCAGGTGATCGCCGACGGCCATGGCTGGGAGGCGTGGAAGATGCTGCCCGCCGAACGGGACCGGCTTTATCGCTTGATCGACGAAACCGATGCGAAAGGCCTCATCATCCTTTCCGGCGACCGTCATTCGGCGGCGCTTTACCGCAAGGAAGGCGTCAACGACTATCCGCTTTTCGAAGCGACGTCGTCGTCGCTCAACCTGCCTTTGCGCAACTGGATCGACCCGGACGAACCCTATGAGCAGGAGCCCGGGCCGAACCGCATCACCGACATGATCATCGACGCCAATTACGGGCTGATCGACATCGACTGGGAGGCGGGGGTTTTGGAAGCTTTCATTCGCGGCGATGACGGAGAAACCATCGTCAGCGAGTCGATTTCACTCGACTCGCTGCGCTAGAGTCAGTTGCGGATCGCGCAATCCATATCTCCGCTCATTCCCGCGCAAGCGGGAATCCAGTCTTATGAATAAAGTCGGGCTTTGCCCGTCATTTTTTGTTTGTTGGATCCCGGCTCTGCGCAGCATCACCCCGGACGATGATCCGGGGCGCTGCAGCGCGTCCGGGATGAGCGGGCGATCTGTCTGATCCGCAACCGACCCTAGCGACCGTTGCTTAACCCGCCTCGGCGACGCGTTTGAGATTGGCGAGCCCCTGCTCGTAATCCTTGCCGACCCAGCCATCCATGAAAAAGCCCATATAGGCGCCCATGGGTTTCATATAGACGGGAAAGCCGTCGCGCATCGCCGTGTGAAAGGCCCAGACGACTTTGGTCCCGCCGCCTTCGACGGGCGACAGGGTAAACGACGCGTCGGCGCCGCCCATGCCGTCAAATTCCAGATGCGTAACCACAAGGCTGGGCGCTTCGAACGCGGTGATGACCTGCGACCCGTTCCCGACATTGGGATCTTCGCTTTCCCAAACCATCTTATGTCCGACGCCGGAGCCTGAGTAGGTATATTTCGTATCCGGGTCTTTCGCCGCCCAGGGCGACCATGAATTCCAGGATTTGAAATCGCTGATGAGCGCGAACACCTCTTCTTGCGGGGCGTCGATCACCGCTTCCCGCTCCACATGAACCTTGTCGGGCAGGACGAAACCGAGCGCAAAAATGATGACGATAATGGCGACAATCCCGCCGAGAATTTTTCCAACCATAGCTGGCCTCTCCCTCGCAAATGGCGGGGAAAACTACCATTTCAGGAGGTCGCGGTCACGGGGCGCGAGGATGGCCTAATAGGCCGGTTTTGTGCGCCGGACGGGGCGAATAGCGCCGTAAAACGGCGCTTTAAGCGTCGCTCTTCTGGCGCCGGTCGACCTTTTCGGCGATCCGCGCGCGTTTCCCGCGGCGCTCGCGCAAATAATAGAGCTTGGCGCGGCGCACCTTGCCCCGGCGGACGACTTCGATGGAATTGACCAGCGGCGAATGAACCGGAAACACGCGCTCGACGCCTTCGCCGAAGGAAATCTTGCGCACCGTGAAACTTTCATTAAGGCCGCCGCCGGACCGCGCGATGCACACGCCCTCGAAGGCCTGAAGCCGCTCGCGCTCGCCTTCCTTGACCTTGACGTTGACTTTCAGCGTGTCGCCGGGAGCGAAGTCCGGCACGGATTTGCCGAGCGCTTCGATCTGCTCTTTTTCGAGCTGCTCGATGATGTTCATGGATCCTGGTCCTTGTTCTTGCCGCGCCGGATAGGACCGTCTTTTTGCAACCTCTCCCAGAGGTCCGGTCGTCGCGTCCGCGTTATTTGTTCCGCCATTTTCCGCCGCCATTCGGCGATCTTCCGATGGTCGCCCGACAGCAGCACATCCGGGATCGCCCGGCCTTCGAATTCCCGCGGCCGCGTATATTGGGGATATTCCAATAAGCCGGCCTCGAAGCTTTCCTCGCCCAGCGAGGAAGGCGAGCCCAATACCTTAGGGATCAGCCGGACGCAAGCCTCGATCAGGGCCATGGCGGCGATTTCCCCGCCGGCGAGGACGAAGTCGCCGAGCGAGATTTCCTCGATCTCGCGGGCCTTCAAAATCCGCTCGTCGATCCCCTCGAAACGGCCGCAAAGGGCGATCAGGCCAGGGCCTTCGCTGAGCGCGTGCGCGCGGGCTTGGGTCAGCGGCGCGCCGTGGGGCGTTAAGGCGATGAGCGGCCGGCCGGCGCGGTCGACGCTGTCAATGGCGGCGGCGAGAATGTCCGCGCGCATGACGAGGCCCGGCCCGCCGCCGGCGGGAGCGTCGTCGACCGAGCCGTATTTGTTATCGGAAAAATCGCGGATGTTGACGGTGTCGAGCGCCCAATGACCTTCGGCCCGGGCGCGTCCGATGACCGACGCGTCAAGCGGGCCGGGAAACAGTTCCGGATAAAGGGTTAACACCGTCGCGCGCCACATCACGCATCCTCCTCGCCCATGGCGGCCGCGTTAGCCGTTTCATCGGCCGGCGCGCCTTCCTCTGCGATGTCGACCGCATCACGGCGAACAGTGATCCAGCCGGCGTCAAGATCGACGCTAAGAACATTATCCTTTGTAAAAGCGACAAGCCGCAGGCCGTCGATCCCGGGAATGTCCATAAGTTCGATCACGTCGCCGGCGCCGAAATTATAGACCGCTTTGACTGCGCCCATGGGGGCCCTGGTTTCGTCGAGGACTTTAAGGCCGACGAGATCGTCGAGATAAAATTCGTCTTCATCCGGCGGGGGCAGGGCTTGGCGGTCCACATAAAACCGTTCGCCTTTAAGTGCGATCGCGTCTTCCCGGCTGTTGATTTCCGGCGCCCGCGCCAGCACTTGATCGTCCTTCAGGATGCGGATGACGCTCAGCGTAAAGCGCGCGCCGCTTTCGGTCTCCACCGGTCCGTAGGCGGCGACCGCTTCCGGCTTTTGCGTGAACGCCTTGATTTTGACGTCGCCTTTAACCCCATGGGCGCCGGCGAAGGCGCCAAGGCAGACGCGCTTTTGGGCGCGCCCGGTCACGGCGCCGGGCTCGTATAATGTGGCTGGAGCAGACGGCCCTTTTCCGTCCAGTAGACGAGAACCAGCGCGAGCGATGCAAGGATAGCAAAACCCGCATTGATCGGCCCCGTTGTGCCGTCATAGGTCTGGCCTACAAGGCCGCCGAGCAAGCCCGCCATGGTGGTGCCGGCGAAACCGTTCGCCGCCGCTGCGGCGCCCGCGATATGGCCCATGGGCTCCATCGCCAGCGCCGTTGCGTTGGGCCCGATCAGTCCGAGCGCGAAGAAAGACGCAGCCATGAAGGTGATGAACATCAGCAAAGATTCTCCGAACATCGCCACAAGGACGATATGAACCACGTTGACGGCGATCATCCCGATGAGCGCGGCGTGGGTCAGTCGCCGCATGCCCAGGCGCGCGACCAGGCGGGCGTTGACCAGGGCCGCGGCGGCGAACGCGGCGGCGATGGCCGCGAACACCAGGGGAAACGACTCGCCGAGGTCGAAAGTCTCAAGAAAAATCTGTTCGGACGAACTGATATAACCGAACAGCGCGCCGAAACACAGCGCCGAAGCGAGCGTATAACCGACCGTCGTCCGATTGGTCGCGAACTCGCGATAGGCGGCGGCGATCGGCGCGGCGCGCAGCGGTTTTCGCATTTCCGGCGCCAGGGTTTCCGGCACCCGCAAGCCGAGCCACAGGGCGAGCCCGACGCCGTAGAGCAACAGGGCGATAAAGATGCCGCGCCAGGGGGCGGCGAACAAGATGAGCTGACCGAAGCTCGGCGCCAGGATCGGCGCCGCCATGAAAATCGTGATCGCGAGCGACATGACTTGCGCCATTCTTCGCCCCGAACATTGATCGCGCACCAGCGCGATAGCGGCGACGCGCGCGGCCGCGGTGGTGATGCCCTGAAATGCGCGTGCGGCCAGCAAGAGCGAAAAGGAAGCGGCGAAAACGCTCAGGATCGATCCGAGGATATAACCCCCCAGCGCCGCCATCAGCACGTTTTTGCGGCCAAAACGGTCGACCAGCGGCCCGAAAAACAGCTGGGCGATTCCATTGCCGAGCACATAGACGATAATAATGAGCTGGCGGTCGTTTTCGCGCGCCGTCCCGAGCTCGTCGCCAATATGGCCGAGCGCCGGCAGCATCATATCGATGGCGAACGCATTGAGCGCCATCACCGACGCGATCACGGCGACCAGTTCGGGAAAGCCGATGCGCGGCTTGGCGGGGGATAGTCGGGCGGCGTCCATCACGCGGGGGTACGCGCCCGAACCGGGAATGGCAATGGCGGAAAGAAATGCAAAAACGCCCAAAACGCCTTTAAGGTGCGGCCTTCGAAAATGAAAAGGCGTCCGATTTGACCGACACTCAAAAAACACAGCCTGCCGACAAGGCCCGGCTTTACTGGCGCGAGAATGTCAAGCTTCTTTGCACCTTGCTCGCGATCTGGTTCGCTGTTTCATTCGGCGCAGGCATTTTGCTTGTCGATCTTCTAAACGCGATTCAGATCGGCGGTTTCAAGCTTGGCTTCTGGTTCGCCCAGCAGGGCTCAATTATCGTTTTCGTCATTTTGATTTTCGTCTACGCGGCGCGCATTCACGCCGTGGAAAAACGCCTCGGCGTGGCCGAAGACTGATGGACGTCCAGACGCTCACCTATATCTTCGTCGGCGGATCCTTCGCGCTTTATATCGGCATCGCCATCTGGTCGCGCGCCGCCTCGACGAGCGAGTTCTATATCGCCGGAGCCCATGTTCATCCCCTGGCCAACGGCATGGCGACGGCGGCCGACTGGATGAGCGCCGCGTCGTTCATTTCCATGGCCGGCATCATCGCGTTCGCGGGCTATGACGCGTCGGTTTATCTCATGGGTTGGACCGGCGGCTATGTCTTGCTGGCTTTGCTGCTTGCGCCGTATCTGCGCAAGTTCGGACAGTTCACCGTGCCGGATTTCATCGGCGAGCGGTATTATTCAAAGGCGGCGCGGGTCGTCGCCGTCGTCTGTCTTATTGTGATTTCCTTCACGTACATCGCGGGCCAGATGCGCGGGGTCGGCGTGGTTTTTTCCCGTTTCCTGGAGTTGCCCATCGAGTCAGGCGTCATCGTCGGCATGGGGATCGTCTTTTTCTACGCAGTCCTGGGCGGCATGAAGGGCATCACCTATACGCAAGTGGCGCAATATTGCGTCTTGATCTTCGCCTATCTCGTGCCGGCGATTTTTATTTCGATCCTGATTACCGGCAATCCCGTGCCGCAGCTTGGTCTCGGTGCGGATGTCGCCGGCGGGGTTTCCGTGCTCGAACGGCTCGACCGATCGCTGGTCGATCTTGGATTCACCGCCTTTACGGAAGGCACGAAATCCAGGATTGACGTTTTCGCCATTACGCTGGCCTTGATGGTCGGGACGGCGGGCTTGCCCCATGTCATCGTGCGTTTTTTCACCGTACCGAAAGTGGCGGACGCGCGCCGCTCGGCGGGTTACGCGCTTGTCTTCATCGCGCTTCTTTATACGACCGCGCCGGCGGTAGGCGCTTTCGCGCGGCTCAATTTTATCGACAGCGTGCATGAAAAACCCTACGCGCAGGCGCCGGCCTGGGTGAAAACCTGGGAGGACATCGGCCTCATCGCCTGGATCGACAAGAATGACGACGGCGTCATTCAATACGCCGCCGGGGATGCGTTTGAAGGCCGGGTCGCGTTCAGCGGCGAGGCGGGACGCCATGGCGAGCGATTGCTCGATAATGCGCCGACGGCGAGCGCAAACGAGATCGCGGTCGATCGCGACATCATGGTGCTCGCCAATCCGGAAATCGCAGGCCTTCCCGGCTGGGTCGTCGCGCTGGTCGCCGCCGGCGGCGTTGCGGCGGCGTTGTCGACGGCGGCCGGCCTCCTCCTGGTGATTTCCACGTCGATCAGCCACGACCTATTAAAGAAAACCTTCCGACCACAGATTACCGAGCGCACGGAGTTGCTGTCGGCCCGCGCTTCGGCGGCCGCGGCGATCGTCGTCGCGGGCTATCTTGGCATCAATCCGCCGGGCTTCGTCGCTCAGGTCGTTGCGCTAGCTTTCGGTCTTGCCGCCGCGTCGCTGTTCCCGGCGATCCTGATGGGGATTTTCTTTAAAGGGATGAATCGCGAAGGCGCCGTGAGCGGCATGGTCGCCGGCCTTATTTTTACGCTCGGCTATATCATTTACTTCAAGTCGCCGTGGTTCGGGGCGACGAACACGGCTGAACATTGGCTGTTCGGCATATCGCCGGAAGGCATCGGCGCGGTGGGCATGCTGGTGAATTTCGCCGTCGCCGCCATGGTGGCGCATTTCACCGCCGCGACGCCGCAAAATGTCCGCAGCATGGTCGACGCCATCCGCATGCCGGGGCGTGCGAGCGATTAGAGCTTCGAGCAATATATTGCATATCCCCATCCATCTCTTTCGCTCTCCCCGACGAAGTTGACGTTAGGGGACCGTCAACGGGGTCCAGTAAAAATAAAAAGACGGGCTTCGCCCGACATTATTATTTGTTCGCTGGGTTCCGGCTTTCGCCGGAAAGAACGGGGTGAGAGTGTATTCCTGAACCCTCAACCCGATCTCCCCGACGAAAGTCGGGGTCCAGCAAGTGGATAAGAACGGGTTGTGAGGGGTTTTCCGTTGCTGATTAATCGACCGGCGCTCTAATCTTGAATAGCGTCAAGGGCGCGCTCCCGGTCGTGATCGGAATCGATTTCCGCCGCCGCTTTGCGGAAGGCGGCGACCAGGTCCGGATCCCGGCCCATCTGCGCGGCGATGGCTTCAAGCGCGAGCCGCTGATCATGGCTTGAGTCGATTTCTTCGCTCGCTTCGATCAGGGCGGTCCATTGCGCGGCGTCAAGCGCGCCGCTTTGCGCGGCTTCTTCCAGCGACAGGCGCATGTCGTGGCTCGATCTTAATTCTTCGAATGCCTCAAGCCAGGCCTTGCCCGCTTCCGGGGCGCGCGCATAGAACGGCGCCGCCTGGGTCAGAACAAGCCGCAGGTCATGATCGCTATCCAATCGCCGCCCCGCCACATCGAGAAGACGCGCGGCCTGCGATGGGTTAAGCGCGTCCCGTTCAAGAAATGCGGCGGCGGCGACCCGCATATCGTAATTGCCGTCAAGCTCTCCGAAAAGTTCAAGCGCAAGATCGAGGCTTTCATCATCGAGCCGCTGTTTGGCGAGCGCTTCGATCAGGCGGCGCAGATCGTGATCGCTGTCGATGGTGTTCGCCGCTTCGATCAGCGACGGCGCGGTTTCGGCGGTGATGTTTTCATGTTCGAGAATCGCGATGAGGGCGCGCGCCAGGTCGTGATCGCTTTCGACGGTCTCAAGGCGCGCCGCCAGGCGTTCGAGTTCTGCCGGCGCGAGATCGGCCTTTTCAGAAAGCGTAACGGCGTAAGCGCTTTTGGCGTGATCGCCGGAAAGAAGATCGATTTCGTCAAGCGCGGCGGCCGGCCCGCCCTGATCGAGCAGCGCGGCGATGCGTTCGGCCGCCTTGATGCCGCTGGCGCGCAGAAATCGCAGCAAAAGATCGGCGACGGCGTTGTTGGTTTCCTCGTCGTCTTCCTGTTCGGCGCCGTCGATGAAAAAGACGCGGCGAACCCCGTCGTCCTCGCTGCGAAATTCCGCCCGCTCCTTAACGCCATTTTCTTCGAATTCGATTTCAAACCGGTCGTCGAGCGATGAAATATCCGTACCAAGATCGTTTAGGTTGAAATCGCCGCGCCATTCAGCCTTGATCGTGCGATCGTCGTCGCGCAGCACGAATTCGCCGCGGTCGCCGCTGATCGTATGGCGCACGATATGGCCTTCGTCGCTGTCGAAGCTCAGCCTTGTTTCATGGCGGCCGGTGGAAGCCAGGGAATAGACGGCGGCGACCAGCACGACCCCGATGACCAGGGCGGCGAGCGTTCGAACTTTCTGCATCTGCGGCTCTCCCTTGGCGGTGCGCCCTATTATCGGCCGGCCTGCAGGGTCATGTCGAGGGCCCGACGGTGGAGTTCAAGGCTTTGCGCGCCAAAGCAGCAAAAGATGACGCGGTCCATGTCCGCAATCCCCGTCAGCGCGTCGGCGACGGTCCTGACCGCAATGGTTGCGGCCCGATCCTGGGGAAAGCCGTAAACCCCGGTGGATATCGCCGGGAAAACGATGGACCGCGCCCCGTGCTCGACGGCGAGGGCCATGCTGGCGCGGTAGCACGAAGCAAGAAGGTCGTCTTCGCCTTGCGTCCCGCCGCGCCAGACCGGCCCGACCGTGTGGATGACAAACCGCGCCGGCAGATTGTAGCCCTTGGTGATCTTCGCCGCGCCGGTTTTGCAGCCGCCCAGGGTTTTGCATTCCTCAAGCAGTTCCGGGCCCGCCGCGCGATGGATCGCGCCGTCGACGCCGCCGCCGCCCGACAGCGCTTCATTGGCGGCGTTGACGATAGCGTCGACGTCAAGCGTGGTAATGTCGGCTTTTATTGCGGAAAGACGATGGGGCATGGCGCAATCTTATCTTGGCGCAACATTCAAAACAAAAGACGAAACGCGCCTAATCGTCTTCGACGACGCGGCCTTCCTGGGCGAGGTACTCTTCCGAGCGCATTTCCATCAACCGCGAGGCGGCGCGCTGAAACTCGAACGCGCCGTCGCCGGCCGGATAGAGTTCGTGCGGCTCGGCGGCCGCGGAACAAACGAGTTTGGTTCTTGTATCATAAACGGCGTCGATCAGCGTGACAAAACGCTTGGCTTCGTTTCGCCTGTCCGGACCCATGACCGGGATATGGTCGATATAAAGCGTCCCGTAATGGCGCGCGATGGCGAGATAGTCGCTCGCGCCCAGGGGCTGTTCGCAAAGGTCGGCAAAGTCGAACCGGGCCGCGTCCCGCCCGGCGCGCGGCGCGTGCAGCGTTCTGCCTTTGACAGTTAACATCTCGCGATGTTCGCGCGCGCCGCAGATCATGGTCCGCCACGCCGCGTCCATGGCCGCATCCGCTTCGGGGCCCAGCGGCTGGTAATAGACCGGCGCGGCTTCGAGCTTGGCCAGGCGATAGTCGGTCGCCGCCTTGAGTTCGAATATATCGAGCCGGTCCTTCAACAGATCGATAAAGGGCAGGAAAAGCGGCCGGTTAAGGCCGTCCTTATAAAGATGATCCGGCGGACGGTTGGAAGTGGCGACCGGCGTGACGCCTTCCGCAAGCAGCGCCGTAAACAGCCGGCCCAAAATCATCGCGTCGGCGATATCGGTCACCTGGAACTCGTCGAAACATAAAAGCCTCGCCTGGCGGGCGATGTCATGGGCGACCGGCGCGATGGGATCGTCGGGCGCCTGGCGGTTTCGCGCGCGGTGACGGCGCTTCGTGCGGTCGTCCGCCGCGCGCCAGGCGGCGATGCGCTCGTGAACCTCGGCCATGAATTCGTGAAAGTGAACGCGGCGCCTGGGGGCGATGTCGGTATTGTTGAAGAACAGGTCCATCAGCAGCGTCTTGCCGCGGCCGACGTCGCCCCAAAGATAAAGCCCGCGCGGGGCCTCGCGGCGCGCGCCGAACAGACCCAAACCGCTGCGGTGCTTTTTGAACGCGTCATGGATCGACTGAAGCCGATCGACGGCTTCGTCCTGCGCCGGGTCGCGCTTGAGCGCATCGGCGTCGATCAGCGCGTCATATCGCGGTCTTGGCCCCCGCTTCATCGGATTGGCTATAGCGCGGGCCGGCTTTCTCGTCACGCGGGCCTTCTCCGCGCGCAAGCGGAGCGAAGAGCCAGGCGGCAAGCAAAGCCGCCGCCGCGGCGGCGGAAAACTCGGCGACAAGGAAAACCGGCGCGTCCGCCGCGCGGATTCCGGCGAAACTGTCGGTCAGCGTGCGTGCAATCGTCACCGCCGGATTGGCGAAGGATGTGGAGGAGGTAAACCAGTAGCCGGCGGTGATGAAAAGCCCAACCGCGGCCGGTACGCTTTCGGGGCGAAAACGAAGCGCGCCGAAAATCGTCAGCACCAGGCCGAAGGTCGCGACCGCTTCGCCCAGCGCCTCGCCGGCGCTGTCGCGCGGATTTGCCGAAAACTGCACGATGTCGAGATTGAACATGGCGTGGGCGAGCCACACGCCAAGGACGCCGCCGGCGATCTGCGCCGCCATATAGGCGCCCGCCATGGCGACGGCGATATCGCGGCGCAGGAGAAAGGCAAGGGTGACGGCGGGGTTGATATGGGCGCCGGAAACCGGCCCGAAAATCGTGATCAGCACATAAAGCCCGGCACCGGTGGCGATAGTGTTGGCGAGGAGGGCGATGCCGTCATTACCGCCGGAAAGCGCATTGCCCATGATCCCCGAGCCGACCACGATCGCCAGCAATAGGGCTGTTCCCAGCGCTTCGGCGGCGAGCTTTTGCGCCGCGGAAAACGTCACGCCGCGTTCTCCTTCAGGAAAGCGTCGATCCGTTCGGCAATGGCGGCGAATACGCTTTCAAACGCCGCGCGCCTTGCCGCGTCGTCGCCTTCTGCGGCGGCGGGATCGGGAAAGCTCCAATGCAGCGTCGACGGCGCCTTGTCGTCCTGCGCCGGCCATACCGGGCAGACTTCCGCAGCGGCGTTGTCGCAGACCGTCGCCACCACATCCATGACCGGCGCGTCGGGGCCGGCAAATTCGTCCCAGCTTTTCGAGCGCGGGGCGGCCTTGTCGCCGGGAACCGGAACGGCATGGGCGCGCAGCGTTTCGAGCGCGAAAGGATTGGGCGCGCGGGCGGGTTTCGATCCCGCGGAAAAGGCGCGCCAGCGCCCGGCCCCGGCATGGTTCATATAGGCCTCGGCCATGATCGAGCGGGCCGAATTGCCGGTGCATAAAAACAGGATGTTGCGCATTATTCGGCGCAACAGGCCGCAGGGGATTGCGGCTCGGCGGCCTTTGCGGCCGGCGCCATGTTCCGGTCGGGTTCTGCGCCGTAGACCGCGCTGTCCCCGAAGGTCTGGAACAGCTCCCAGATCGCGCCTTCCGGGCTTTTGGCCCAGAATTTATTGCTCTGGGCGTAGCAGCAGGTGGTCCCGGTTTCCTCGAAAAGGCTGGAGCCCTGATCGCGCAGACGGCCGGCGGTTTCATCGAGCCCGTCGCGGGTTTCGATGGAAATCCCGGCGTGATCGATGCCTTCGGGCCCGTCATGATGGGTCGAAACCGAAACATGGCCCCTTGGGTCGTCGATCAGCCATTTGGCGTAATCGGGTTCGGCCCGGTCCGGGGCCTTGCCGAAGAGAGCGCTGTAAAACGCGATCGAGCGGTCAAGATCGCGGGTTTTTAAATGGATATGCAGGCGTTTCATGCGGCGTTCTCCTTGATGACGTAAGGGCCGCAAAGGCGCTTGTCGCCCCTGCAGCAGTCGGCGAGCAGGAAATCGATGAGTTCGCGCACTCCGCCATAGTCGGCGGCGTAGATGACGCTGCGGCCTTCCTTGCGGGAATGGATGAGCCCGGCGCGCTCAAGCTCCTTAAGGTGGAAGGACATGGTCGAGGCGGGCGCATCAAGGCTCTCGGCGATGGCGCCGGCGGCTTCGCCGCCAGGCCCGGCGACGATCAGGCGCTTTAGAACCGCCAGACGGGATTCTTGCGAGAGGGCGCTAAAAGCGGTGCAGGCATCATTTATTTCCATAATTCGAGAAATATGGAAATAATATTGCATCGTCAAGAAGTATGGCTGAAAAAATCAGCATCGCGTCGCTTTGGAGGCCGTCTCAAAGGAGCGGCGGGCTCAGGCGGGTGTGGGCGGTCCGGGTTCGAAACGAAACCTGGAGGAACTGGCTTACCGGGCGTTCAACGGGGATATGGGCGTGGTCATAGCCGATCGCTCGAGACCGGCGCTCAACCTCTAGGCCGTCGGATCAGACTGCGCGCCGGCTTTTTTGGCTGCGGCGCCCTTGGGCGCGCTCGGGCCTTCCCGGCGCGGCCGGTTCATCATCAGCTTCTTGATTTCGGCGATGGCGAGGGCCGGGTTCAGGTGCTTCGGACACACCTGCGTGCAGTTGAAGATCGTATGACAGCGGTAGAGCTTGTAGTCGTCCTCTAGCGCGTCCAGGCGTTCATTCGCATACTGATCGCGGCTGTCGGCGAGCCAGCGATAGGCCTGCAACAGCGCGGCGGGGCCGAGATATTCCTCCTCGCCGCCGCCCTTTTCGCCGTTCCACCAGTAAGACGGACACGCCGTGGAGCAGCAGGCGCAAAGAATACATTCGTAAAGCCCGTCGAGCTTGGCGCGGTCAGCCTGAGACTGGCGCCACTCGTCCTCAGGCTCTTGTGCTTTCGCCTTGAGGAACGGCTCCACATAGGCGTGTTGCTTATAGAAATTCGAAAGATCGACCACGAGATCCTTGAGCACCGGGCGGCTGGGCAACGGGTAAACCACGATGTCGCCGGTAAGCTCGTCCAGCGACTTGGTGCAGGCGAGCGTATTGGCGCCGTTGATGTTGAACGCGCAGGAGCCGCAAACGCCCTCGCGGCAGGAGCGACGGAAAGACAGCGACGCATCCATGTCGTTCTTGATCCGGATGAGACCGTCAAGCACCATGGAAACGCCGTTCACATCGACAGTATAGGTGTCGAGACGCGGATTTTCGCCGGTCGCCGGATCGTAGCGGTAAACCCGGAACATGCGGGTGTTCCTCGCGCCGGCTGGGGCGGGCCAGGACTTGCCGCTTTTTTTGACCTTGGAGTTTTTCGGCAGAACGAACTGGACCATCTTGTCGAGCTTTCCAGACTTTTTTCTTGGCGGCACCGAGACGTTCCTATCCCAATCTGATGGATCGGGAAAGCCGCTGCGTGCGCGTTATTAAGGCGCGCCTGCGGCCTTAACGCCGCAAAAATGACCCGAAGATTTCCTTCGCCCGCCGCAACCCCGAACCGATCTTGCCGCATTGGCCCGCCTATATCGGCGCGGGCGACGGTCAACTGCGTTGAGGGAGAGTTTGCATGCCCATTATCCACCCACCCCTTGTTTCACGAAAGACAAATCGCGCCATGATCATCAAGGGCGTCGATCATTTCCTGATCGCCGCCCTTTTTATCGCCGTTTTGTCCTTTGCGCCGGCCCGGGCGCAAGAACCGCGCCTCGTCAAGCCGGGCGAGGCGACCAGCGGAACGCTGCTGCTGCCGGCGAGCGAAGCCGGTTTTTACGTCGAGGCGCCGCTGCTCGCCAGCAATGTGGAGATCGCCGTCTCGGGCCCGATTGCGCGCACCCGCGTCACCCAGCGTTTCGAAAACCCCAGCGACGGCTGGATAGAGGCGGTTTACGTCTTTCCGCTGCCTGACGAATCCGCCGTCGATACGCTGAAAATGCAGATCGGCGACCGCCTGATCGAAGGCGTCGTCAAGGAAAGAAAAAAAGCCAAGGCAATCTACGAGGCGGCCAAGCGCGAGGGCAAGAAGGCGAGCCTGCTCGAACAAGAACGTCCGAACATCTTCACCAATGCCGTCGCCAATATCGGGCCTGGTGAAAGCGTCGTCGTGCAGATCGAATATCAGGAGAGCGTCAAACTCGAGGACGGAAAATTCTCGCTGCGCTTTCCCATGGTCGTCGGACCGCGATTTAATCCGCCCCCGCTGGTTCACAATGTCAGCTTTAGCGGCGGCGGCTGGGGCGTATTCGATCCCGTGCCCGATCGCGCCCGCATCGAACCGCCGGTGCTGCATCCGGACGCGGGTCCGGTCAATCGGGCAGCCTTGAGCGTGGACATCGATGCGGGTTTTCCCATCGGCGAAATCAAATCGAGCTATCATAAGATCGCCGTCGACCGCCCTGAGCCGGCGCAAGCGCGGTTGACGCTTGCGGACGAAGCGGTTCCGGCGAACCGCGATTTCGAATTGATCTGGTCGCCCAAGGCCGGCCTCGCGCCGAGCGCGGCTTTGTTCAAGGAAGTTGTCGACGGCGAGCCATATTACCTCTTGATGATTACGCCCCCTGCGGGCGAAGCGGCCGCGCCGCCGCCGCCGCGCGAGGCGATTTTCGTCATCGACGTTTCCGGCTCCATGGGCGGGCAATCGATCCGTCAGGCGCGCGAAAGCCTGTTGCTCGCTCTAAAGCGTTTGAAACCGGGCGACGCTTTTAACATTATCAAGTTCAACGACCGTTATGAAACGCTTTATCCAAGCGCCCGGCCGGTCGATCCTGAAACCATCGGCGCGGCGCTGAATTATGTCAGCGGGCTGGGGGCGAGCGGCGGCACCATGATGCTGCCCGCTTTGGAGGCGGCGCTTGCCGACCGCGGCGCCGGGGGGGATCGTCTGCGGCAGGTTGTTTTCCTGACCGACGGCGCCATCGGCAACGAACGCCAGCTCTTCGAAGCGATCGCCCAGCGCCGGGGCGATGCGCGCATTTTCACCGTCGGCATCGGCTCGGCGCCGAATTCGTACTTCATGTCGCGCGCGGCGGAAATCGGCCAGGGCGCGTTCACCCATATCGGCGCCGTGTCGGAAGTCTCCGAGCGCATGAGCGCCTTGTTCGCCAAGCTTGAAGCGCCCGCGGTCACCAATATCCGCGCGCGCTGGCCGAAAGACGTGAAAGTCGAAGCCTGGCCGTCGCCCATTCCCGATCTTTACAAGGGCGAAGTGCTTGTCGTTGCGGCCCGCGCGCCGGATGCAAAAGGCGCGCTCGCCATATCCGGCGAGGAAGCCGGCGCGGCCTGGAAAATCGACATCCCGCTTGCTCAGGCTTCCGAACGGCCGGGGATTTCAAAACTATGGGCGCGCAAGAAAATCGCTTCACTGGAACTTGGCCGGGCGCGCCCGGGCGCGGACGGCGAGGCGCTTGACGGCGCAATTTTGAAAACCGCGTTAACGCACAAACTTATCAGTAGACTGACCAGTCTTGTCGCCGTCGACGTAACGCCGTCGCGACCCGACGGCGAAACGCTGGCGCGCGCCAATGTTCCGCTCAACCTGCCGGAGGGCTGGGACTTCGACAAAGTCTTCGGTTCTTCGAAGCCGCCGCTTCAAAGAGAGGCGTTTGCGCCGGGCGTGTTGAAGACGCGCGTCGCAGCGGCGGAGGCCGCGCCCGCGCCGGCAGGGCAAGGCAGTTCCGGCCTCGCGCTGCCCCAGGGCGCGAGCCTTGCCGACATGCAACTCCTGCGCGGGCTGATCCTGATCGCGCTCGCCATGCTGGTGTTCGCTCTGCACTGGCGCGGCCGGCGCGTTAGCGCATGAACACGCTATCGATGCACAAGGCGAGGAATCCGCTGCGCAAGCGCGGCGGCTTCCTCATTTTGCTTCTTGCCTTGGGGATATGCGCGGCGGGGCTTGCCGATATTTCAAGCGGCGCAGGGATCAAGGCGAAAGCGGTTGTCGCGCAAGTGCTGCTCAAGCGCGCCTGGGCGCGCACGCTCAACGGCGAAACCGAGGTCAGGCCATGGCCCTGGGCGGATGTGTGGCCGGTGCTGAAAATCGAAGCGCCGCGGTTGGGCATGTCGGCGATCGCGCTTTCCAGCGTCAGCGGCCAGGCAATGGCGTTCGGTCCCGGCGTGATGCAAAACGGGGTATCCATGCCGGGCGAACCCGGCCTTGCGGTCGTCGCCGCCCATCGCGACACCCATTTCAGGCATTTAAAAAACGTGGAAATCGGCGACGAGATCGTCGTGACGACGGCGCAGGGCAAACGCATCGTCTTCGTTATCGATGAGACAAGGATTGTCGACGCCGCGCAGTCCGGCCTCTATGCGGACGGCGGCGCGCCGGAGATTGCACTGGTCACCTGCTGGCCCTTCGACTCTCTGCGTCGCGGCGATCAGCGTTTTGTCGCGATCGGGGTTTTAAAATGACCGATCGTCGCGGCGTCAGAGCGATTTCTTGATTGCCGTCAGATCGTCGAACCGGGCTTCGCGTTTTTCCGATTTGGCGATGTAGCTTTCCATAATGTCTTCGCCGCGCAGCATGGCGGCGTTCCACAGCGCGATGTAATCGAGCGTGTCGGCGGTCGAATGGTCCCGTGCGTAATTGATCAGCCGTTTGCAGCCGGCGACGGCGAGGGGCGAATGGGCGGCGATTTTGCGTGCGATATCCATAACCCCGTCGAGCAGCGCGTCATGGCTGTCGAAGACCTCGTTGACGAGACCGATTTCCTTCGCTTTCGCCGCGGGCACGCGTTCGGCGGTGTAAGCCATCTGACGCGCCCAGCCTTCGGGAATGACCTTCGCCAGCCGCGGAAACGTGCCCACATCGGCGGTCATGCCGACCGCGGTTTCCTGCACGCAGAAAAATGCGTCCTCGCTGGCGTAGCGGCAGTCGCAGGCGGTTGCGAGATCGACGCCGGCGCCGACCGCGCCACCCTGGATCGCCGCCAGCACCGGCTGGCGTGCGTTTTCGAGCGCGGAAAACGTATCCTGCAGCGCTTTAACCGTGTGGCGGAAATGCTCCGCCGCGACCTGGCGGTTTTCCGTGGGGGCTTTAAGGCCGCCCTCCATAAAGACGGAAATGTCCATGCCGGCGGTGAAATGTTTTCCCTCTGCAGACAGAACGATTACCCGTGCGCCGGCGCCTTCGGAAATCTCGTTTACCGCCTCGGGCAGTTCCCGCCAGAAGGCCGGAATGAAGGAGTTGAACTTGTCCGGCCGGCAAAAGCGCAAATACGCGACGCCGTCGGCGATATCGAGCGTGAAACATTCATAGCCCATAGAGCGATCTCCGGTTGAAAACGGGTTCAAAACGCCAGCGGTTTGATGCTACATTAACCCCTGCAAGCGGGAATGGGCAGGCGCAGCGGCAGTTGAGGGGCGCTGACGCTGGCGCCGTTTATGCTTGACCCGGAGCGCCGCTGGCGCTTGCGGGCCGGCGGTTGCGTGAGTTTTGCGTCGGGTCGTCATGTCGCAGGAAAAAGTCGCTGAAATCATTGACCTTAATGCTTCGCGGGCGGCCGCTGAAGCAGGCGGGAAAGAGACGGCGGGCGAATTCCTGGCTGGCGCGCGCCGGGCGGCGGGTCTCGACCTCGCTGCGGTAAGCGACGCTATTAAAGTTAAGATCGACCATTTGGAAGCGATCGAAGCGAGCAATGCTGCGGCCTTGCCCGCGACGCCCTATGCGGTGGGATTCGTCAAGGTTTACGCGGGTTTTCTCGGCCTAGACGGCGAAGCGCTGGCGCGACAGTTCAAGGCCGATATCGGGGCCGACAATGCCGCCCTGTCGGAACAGTCCCGCCGAGACTCCGCCCACAGCGCCGCCGATGTCGGCGGCGGCGCTAAACTCGCCTCGATCTTCGGCGTCTTCGCCATTTTGATTTTCATGATCTGGGTCGTGGTCCAGATCGCCGGCGAAGGCGATCGCCAGGCCAATTCGGACGGGGCGGTGAATGCTGGGCCCGACGTGATCCTGAAAAGCGACGCCGCGCCGACCCCGCAGCCGCGGCCGGCGACTGCCCAGCCCGGCGATCAGCCCGTCGTGGCGGTGAGCGAGGGCGGAACCCTCGTAAGTGAAGACCCTAGCGCCACGCCGGCGACAGACAGCGAAGAGACAGCCGCTGCAGCCGCCGCCCAAGAAGCCGTTGCGGACGTCGCCGCGCCCGCGCAAACGGGTGACGTTGTCGATACCAACGCCGCCGCCGCGGCCGATCCCGTTATCGTCGATCCCCGCCTGACGCGATCGGTCGCCCCGCGCTATCCGGCGGCGTGCGACCGCGGCGCGGCCGATCTTGAGCGGGTGACGGTGATATTCGACATCACGGCGGAAGGGCGCCCCGCGAATGCGCGCGTATTGAACTCGACCAACGCCTGTTTCAATGAATCTGCGCTCGCCGCGCTTCAGCGATGGCGCTTTAATCCCAAGACGGTCAATGGCGCGCCGCGCCCCGACATCGGCAAGCAGGCGACGCTGAATTTCCAGCGCTGATCGTCGCAACGCGCTCAGGCGCCGAAGACATCCTTGAATAATCGCAGCCAGTTACGGCCCAGAAGGCGCTCGAGATTGCGCGTCTTCCAGCCGCGCCGGTCAAGCACGGCGATCACGTTGCGGAACCGGTCCGGCGTGTCGAGCTCGGGGATCCACGGCGGCCATTGCACGTCGTAGCTCGGCTTGAAGAATTTCAGCCGCGGCTCGTACCATTCCTCGCGCGTCGCCCAGCTGGCGATGCCGCGCACCGGAAAGTCAGTAGAAAGAGCGACGTGTTCTGCGCCGATGAGGTTGACGGCGTGTTCGACATGATCGGCGTAGGTTTCGATATCGGTCTTGCCGCCGGGATCGCGGCCGATGAAATAGCCGAGCGCCGCGACGCCGAAGACGCCGCCCTTGTCGGCGAGCGCTTTTAACTGGTCGTCGGTCTTGGCGCGGGGGTGGCCGGGGCGAAGCTTTTCAATCATCGAATGCGTGACCGCGACCGGTTTTTTGGAGATTTCGATGCCGTCAAACGTCGTCTGCGAGCCGCAATGGGAAAGATCGATCAGCACGCCGACCTCGTTCATGCGCTCGACCACTTCCACGCCGAAATCGGATAGTCCGGCATTGGTCCGTTCGGTGCAGCCGTCGCCGAGCAGATTGCGGCTGTTATAGGTAAGCTGAAAACAGCGCATGCCGAGCGCGTGCAGCGCATCCACATTGTCGACGTCGCCTTCCAGCATGGTTGCGTTCTGGAAATTCATCATCACCGCAAGCTTGCCGGTGCGTTTGGCGCGGAGGAAATCTTCCGCTTCCAGGGCGATCATATAGCGGTCGGGAAAGTCCTGGACGCGCTTTTTCCAGGCCACGAGTTCGTCGATCGCGGTTTGCAGGTCCCGCCGGTTGAGGCTGTCGACGACGCCCGTATAGCCGGATTGCTGAACCGCCGCCCATTCCTCGTCGTCCCATTCACGAGCGAAGGAAAGCGCGTCAATCACGACCGCCTTGTCGTAAAGGCGTTTGAGCTTTTCGGGCGATTGCGCTGCGCGCGCGCCGGTAAGAGATGCCGTCGCGCCAGCGGCGAGACGAATGGCGTCGCGTCTGGTGAGCATGTGTTGCATTTCCTCCCGCGTTTGCGCCAAGAGTCTGTGTGCGCTTTGCAATCCCCGATTATCGGTGTGGCTGCGTTTAATGGACGCGGCGCGCCTCGTCGACGCTGTCGAGAAAACCAAGAAGCGCGCGGGAGAGCTCTTCGGCGGCGTCCGCCGCTTCATCGCTTTCGCCGCCGTCGAGATGGTCAAGCAGTTTGCGGCAGACCTCGGCATGCTCGTCGTCAGCGACTTCGTGTACGGAGAAAAACCTCAGCGCATCTTCGTCGTCGACGCCGTAATTGCGTTTGAGGCCGTCGATTTTAGTGCGCGCGACGTCCGGCATCTGGCTTTCATAAGCGTAAAGCGCGCCGAGCCCTGCCGCATAGCTCTTGCGGCTGAGGCGCCGGAACGCGTCAATGAGGTTCGTCGTACCCTCATAAAGGCGCGCATTTGCGACGCTGTCGCGGCTTGCGCCCATGCTCTGGGCGAATTGCATCCAAAGCGCCGGGTGGTCCGTCTTGCCGGCTTCGACCCCTTCTTCTTCGGCGAGGTTTTCAGCCAGCATCCGCCGGCCTTCGCGGTCATCGCACAGCGTATGGGTCATGGAGACAGCGCGCGGAAACGCTTCAACATGGTGGAAATACTGTTCTGCATAGTCTTTGAGCGATTCGCGCGATAATTCGCCCGCAACCCAATCGCGATAGTATGGGTGGTCGAGCATTTTGTTCGCGGCGATTCTTTCGTCCGCTTTAACGGAAGTGGACGGATTTTGCGAAAGGGTTTCATTCTTCATCACAGGGCTCCATTGTTGAACGTTGAAATTCACGCCGTTTGAATGCGGGTCAATAGACCCGCTTTTTCGGTTCGATGTAATCGATTTCGTCCGTAAGCGTATAGTCATGCACGGGACGATAATCGAGCGTGGCCTTGCCGTTGGCGAACCAGGCGGCGGTGTGCTTCATCCAGTTGGCGTCGTCGCGGTCGGGGTAGTCCTCGCGGGCGTGGGCGCCGCGGCTTTCCTTGCGGTTCGCCGCGCCTTCCATGGCGACAATCGCCTGGCCGATCATATTGTCGAATTCGAGGGTCTCGACGAGATCGGTGTTCCAGATCAGCGTGCGGTCGGAAACGCCGATGTCGGGAAGGCCGTCATAGACCTCGCGGATTTTCTCGCGGCCCTCTTCCAGCGTCTCGCCGGTGCGGAACACGGCGCAATAGTCCTGCATCACTTTCTGCATGCGCGCGCGCAGGGCCGCCGTGGGCGTGTCGCCCTTGGCGTGGCGGAAGCGGTCGAGGCGGGCGAGCGCTTCCTCGCTGGCGCCGGGCGGCAGGTCCGGAACCGGCGCGTCTGCGTCGACCACCTCGCCGCAGCGATGGCCCGCCGCGCGGCCGAACACCACAAGGTCGATCAGCGAATTCGATCCCAGGCGGTTGGCGCCGTGGACCGATACGCAGGCCGCCTCGCCGAGCGCCATCAGCCCGGGCACGATGACGTCGGCGTTTTCGCCGCGCTTGGTGACGACCTCACCCATATAGTTCGCGGGAACGCCGCCCATATTGTAATGCACCGTCGGCAGCACCGGGATCGGCGCTTTGGTGACGTCGACGCCGGCGAAGATCTTCGCCGACTCGGAAATGCCGGGCAGGCGGGCGGCGAGCACTTCGGGATCGAGATGATCAAGATGCAGATAGATGTGATCCTTTTGCGGTCCGACACCGCGGCCTTCGCGGATTTCGATCGTCATGGCCCGGGAGACGACGTCGCGCGAGGCAAGGTCCTTGGCTGACGGCGCATAACGCTCCATGAAGCGCTCGCCCTCGGCATTGGTGAGATAGCCCCCTTCGCCGCGCGCGCCTTCGGTGATGAGCACGCCGGCCCCGTAAACCCCGGTGGGGTGAAACTGGATGAACTCCATATCCTGCAGCGGCAGGCCGGCGCGCAACACCATGCCGTTGCCGTCGCCGGTGCAGGTGTGCGCCGACGTGCAGGAAAAATAAACGCGGCCGTATCCGCCGGTGGCGAGAATCACCATCTTGGCCGCGAAGCGGTGCATGACGCCGGTGTCGAGCTCCCACGAAATCAGACCGCGACAGGCGCCGTCCTCGGCCATGAGAAGATCGAGGGCGAAATGTTCGATAAAGAACTTGGCGTTGTTCTTCACCGCCTGGCCGTAAAGCGTGTGCAGGATGGCGTGACCGGTGCGGTCGGCGGCGGCGCAGGTGCGCAGGGCCTGGCTTTCGCCGAAGTTTTTGGTCATGCCGCCGAAAGCGCGCTGATAGATCTTGCCGTCCTCGGTGCGCGAAAACGGCACGCCCCAATGTTCAAGCTCGTAAACGGCGGCCGGCGCGTTCTTGCACAGATATTCGATCGCGTCCTGATCGCCGAGCCAGTCCGATCCCTTGACGGTGTCGTACATGTGCCAACGCCAATCGTCCTCGCCCATATTGCCCAACGCCGCGGAAATGCCGCCCTGGGCGGCGACCGTGTGCGAGCGGGTGGGAAAGACCTTGGTCACGCAGGCGGTCTTCAGCCCGGCCTGGGCAGCGCCCAACGTGGCGCGCAGGCCTGATCCGCCGGCTCCGACGACGACAACGTCATATTGATGATCGACGATCTCGTAAGCCTTGCTCATCGGTCAGCCTGCAAATGAAATCATATAAATCGCCCATCCGGCGCCGCCGATCAGCAGCAGCGACACGAGCCAGTTGACGAATAAAAGAACGTCCCGCGCCCATGAATGGACATAATCGAAAATGATCTCCGCAGCGCCGATGCGCATATGCCAGGCGCCGATGATAATGAAAGCGCCGAGCAGCAGTCCGTTAAGCGGCTGGGCCACAAAGGCGCGCGCTTCCAGGTAATTCCCGCCGAGATGGCTGACGACTTTGATCAAGAACCAGACGCTGAGCGGAAACAGCAGCACCGCGCAGGCGCGAAGGATAATGAAGCTCGACGTGCCTTTTTGTGACATTACGCGGGCCCGCTGAAAAAGCCGGCCCACATGACAATGGCGGCAAGCGCGGTCGCCGCGGCGTAGATCGCCCAGGACATGATGCGGACGGTTCTCATCGCCAGGCCGCGGCCGCTGTCCCAGTAAAGATGGCGCAGGCCGTTGAGCAGATGAAACGACAGCGCCCAGACATAGCCGGCAATGATGATCAGGCCGACGGCTGAGTTGGCGAAGGCGGCGATCCGCTCAAAACCGGGCGGGTGAAGTTCCAGGGCGACCAGCCAACAAACGAGCAGAACCGTGCCGCCGTAAAGGACGACGCCGGTCCCGCGATGGGTGATGGAGGCCGCCATGGGGGCGGTGAAGCGCCAGATTTGCAGGTGCGGCGATAACGGCCGCGCCGGAGTTGCATCCTTAGCCATGAATTCCCTGCAAGATGGAGGGGTTAAGGGGACTGGCGCGAAAATAGGCTGTCCCTTTGGCAAGTCAACGCGACAGAGAAACCGGCGCCATTGCCAACATGCGCCTTGATCGGCCATGATGGCGAACGCCGGGGAGGGCGGGGTATGATGATGAAACACCTCAAACGCGCTTGCGCGGGCTTATTGGCGGCGGGATTGATGTCGGCGCCGGCCTGGGCGGAGATCATCCATTCGGTTACCGGCGACGAGCTTGAGGCCGCCCTGGAAGCCGCCGGCCTTGAGGCGACCATAATTAAAGACAGCGCCACCGGCGCGCCGGTGGCCAGCGGTCAGGCCGGCGAATTCAAATTCTTTGTCCGCGCGCTTTCCTGTTCGGGAACGCCGCCATCATGCTCGCATCTCATCTTTTTCGCCAATTTCGATCTTGGGCGGGAGGCCGACTCCCGCGATCTTGAAATCGCGGATGATTTTCGCGACGGCCAGACATTCGGCCGCGCCTATGTCCTGGAAAGCAAGAACCAGGTCGGCGTCGACTATGTCATCGAACTGGACGGCGGCGTGACGAAAGAACATCTGGCCGAGAATATCGGACGCTGGGCCGACATCATTGCGGCCTTTGTCGACAAGTTCCGGGCAGGGCGCGCAAGCTCTTAAAGATCGGCTGGCGCAGGGCGGCAAGTGCTTTGCTCGTCAGGTTGCCTCAGGCCGCGCGGGCCACGAGCGCTTTCAGGTTCTCCGGCAGGTCGCTTTCAAGTTCGCGCATTTTATCGATCAGCCGGCGTTCGTTTTCGCCGAAACCGCCATGGCGCCCGATGCGCGCCGCCAGCCAGTCGGCCTCGCCCTGCGTAATGTCGGCGGCCGCGGCGGCGTCCGCGTCGCGCTGTTCGTTATATTGTTCGTAAGCGGATTTATCCTTATAGGCGTCGAATACGGCGCCGAAACCGCCGGCGACCATGCGCTTGAAAAATCCGCCGACATTGACCGAGCGGTCCCGCGCCCAGGCGTTGCGGCGAAACGCTTCTTCCCGGCTCGGCGTCTTATAGCCGAGATGCGCCATGAGATGATTGACGATCCCCTGCACGAAAAGTTCGGTCCAGGCGGGATCGTTTTCGGCGTTTTCCGTCGCGTCATTGATGTCGAACAAAAGCTCGGCCTCGCGCCGCGTCACCGCCACATTGCCGTCCCCGCCACAGGCGAAAAGATAGCGCCGCAGCAACATCACGTCGGTTTTCGAAACGCCGACGTCGCCGGGCTTGTCGAGGATTGCGGCCTTGAATTGCTTGCCGACGAAGGCCGCCATTTCCGGCGGCGTCCGTTCGGCCGTCTCCATCAGCTTGACGAGCAGTCCGAGTTCGAGCCCGTTGGCGTGCCCGTCGCGCGTGATCCGGTCCTTGAGGGCGGCGAATTCGGTTGCGGTCAGATAGCCCTGGGGCTCCTCTTCGCGCAGAAAATAATCAGCTGCGACTTCGGCGAAAAATTGCGGCCATTCCGGATCGCCCTCCGGCGCGCGGTCGCCGAGTTGAAAAAGCGCGTCAAGCTCATCGAGCCTGACGATGCCGTCCGCAAACACCGAGCGGCGCAGGAAGAGGACTTCGTCGGCCGAAACAAATCCGTCCGCGCCGATGGCCACGAGGCGGGTTTCGAGGGACTGGTCGGACATGAGCGGAACTCCCGTCGGGAAACATGCCGTTCGAGCCTGGCGCCATCGGGTTAAAATCGTGGAAAGGAAATGTGCGGTTATGCGCGCGTTTACGCTCTCTTAAGGCGCTATTGCGGCAGCGCGCCGGCGAAGACAAACGTCGCCGCCGCAACCAATGCCGCCAGCAGCAGCGTTTGCAGCGCCATCACCGCGGCCGGCCGCGGCCCCACATCGACAAGATCTTTGAGCGAGGTTCGAACGCCCAGCGCCGACACCGCAATCACCAGGCACCAGCGCGACAGATCGCCGAGCAACGTCCGAAATTCAGCCGGGACCAGCCCCATGCTGTTGGCCGCCATCAAGGCCGCAAAGCCCAGCAGAAATAATGGAAAAGCGCGCTGCGCGGCGTCGGTTCCGGCGCCCTTTTGCGAGAAAATGAGGGCGATGGCGAAAACCGCCGGAGCCAGCAGCGTCACGCGCATGAGTTTGACGATGGCGGCCGTCGCGCCGGCCTCCTCGGAAACGATATAGCCGGCGCCGAGCACCTGGGCGACGTCATGAATGGTGGCGCCGAGAAAAACCCCGGCGCGAATGTCGGAAAAACCGAGCGCATGGGTAAGCGGCGGATAGACCACCATGGCGATGGTCGAGAGCGTGGTGACGCCGACCACGGTCATGATGAGCTGGCGATCGCTGTCTTTGGTTTGGGGCAGCACCGCGGAAATCGCCATCGCCGCGGAGGCGCCGCAAATCGCCACCGCGCCGGCGGAAAGGACGGCGTATTGGGGCGCGAGCCGGCCGGCCCTGCCGATAAGATAGCCCCCGGCGATCGTGGCGCCGACGCCGCCGACAATCAGCGCCGCCGTCGCCCAGCCGAGCGAGGCGATTTCAGAAAATGTCACCGCCGCGCCAAGCAGCACGACGCCGGCCTGAAGCACGCGCTTGGAGGCGAACTGAAGACCGGCGGCGCATTTCGGATCGTTGCTGAGAAAGTTGAACGCGATGCCGAACAAAATGGCGTAGAGCATCACCGGGCCGCCATAGCGCGCCGCGATGAATTGCGAGGCGAGCGCAATCGTCGCCGCCAGCAGGACGCCGGGCGCAAATCCGCGCAGGCGGTCAAGAGTCATGCGGGCGATCACCGGATGGGTGCGAAAGGCTCAATCAAGCCGCCAGTCGTTATTCAGCGGCCGTAAGGTTTGCGCCGTCGCGCGGCAGGGCGGGCATCTGCGCAGCGGTTTCGGCGCATTTGCGGCGGTCGCGATTGGTCACCATGCGCTCATGCAAGGTGTCGATACATTCGCTGCCGGTGCGGACGAACAGGAACGGGAAAAAGGCGTGCACCAGACAGGCCAGCCCGCCGAGCAGCATCTTGGCGCTGAAGCGCAGGGCCATGCCCATATGCTCGAAATAGCTCTCGCCGACGCTTGCCGGGTGCTCGGTAAAGGCGCGCTTGATCATGGCGACGGCGTCTCCCCCCGCTTTCTGACTTCGCTTGGCACTCTAGGAGATGTCGGGCGAAAAAATTCCCTATTAATTGCGATAGAAAAACTATAAAGTGCGACTAATTTCTAAAAATAGTCGAGAAATTAGAATGGACACAATCGATAAGGGGATTTTGGCGCATTTGCAACGCGATTCTGCGACCCCTGTTAGCGATATCGCCGAATCGGTCGGCCTGTCGTCGACGCCCTGCTGGCGGCGGATCAAAAAGCTCGAAGAGGAAGGGGCTGTCCGCCGCCGGGTCGCGCTCGCCGACAAGGGCGCGCTCAATCTCAACCTGACGGCGTTCGTGGCGGTCAAGGCCGCCCGGCACAGCGAAACCTGGGTCGAAAAATTCGCCAAGGCCGTGCGGCGCATCCCGGAAGTCGTCGAGGTTCACCGCATGAGCGGCGATGTCGATTATCTCATGAAGGTCGTCGCACCCGACATGGCCCATTTCGACCGCATCTATAAGCGGCTGATTTCGGCGGCGGAGTATTCCGACGTGACGTCGACCTTTTCCATGGAGGAACTCAAATACACCACCGAACTGCCGCTCGATTATGCGTGAACGGATCAAGGGCTTTTATAAACAACCCCTTCCTTCATCACGAAATCGACGTCGAGGAGTTCGTCGACATCGGCCAGCGGATCGCCGTCGACGGCGATGATGTCGGCGTATTTGCCCTGGGCGATCGTTCCGAGGACGTCGGATTTGCCCAGATTGTCCGCGCCCCAGACCGTGGCGGCCTTGATCGCTTCCATGGGCGTCATGCCCGCCTCGACAAGCAGGCCGAATTCGCGGCCGTTTTCGCCGTGCCTTGAAACGCCTGAGTCGGTGCCGAAGGCGATCTTGACGCCGCCGGCATGGGCCTGGCGCGCCATGTCCAGCATGCGCGGGCCGACCTCGGCCGCCTTGGCGCGCTGCGGCGGCAATAAATGCGAGTCGGGGTCGGCCGCCCATTCCGCGACCGTGACGCCGGCGAGAATGGTCGGCACGAGATAGGCGCCGGTGCGTTTGAACAGGCGGATCGATTCATTGTCGAGATAGGTGCCGTGCTCGATGGCGTCGACGCCGGCGCGCAGCGCCGCGTTAATGCCGGCGACGCCGTGGGCGTGGGCGGTGACCTTGCGGTTCATGGCGTGGGCGGCGTCCATGATGGCTTCTAGTTCGTCCTCGAAGAACTGCTGTTCCAGCCCGGCGGCGGTGTTGGAAAGAACTCCTGCGGTCGCCGTGAGCTTGATATGATCGGCGCCGGCGCGCACCTGTTCGCGCACCGCATGGCGGCATTCCCCGACGCCGTTGCAAACGCCGGTGTGATGCAGCAGCTCGCCGATGTCGTCGCGATAGCCCTGCGTGCCGTCGCCATGGCCGCCGGTGACGGAAATGGTCGAGCCCGATGCGAAAATCCGCGGGCCGATCACATCGCCGCGGTCGATGCCTGCGCGCAGGGCGAAGATCGCGTCGCGCTCGCGCGCGCCGACGTCGCGCACGGTGGTGAAGCCCGCCATCAGGGTCGTGCGAGCGAAACCCGCGCCGGCGATGGCGTAATCCGCGGAAGACATTTCAACGCGCTGGAGCCGGCCCCTGGGATTGTTCTCATGGGTGATGTGGACATGACCGTCGATCAGGCCCGGCAGGACGAACATGTCCTTAAGATCATGCACCGTGACTCGGTCGTCCGGCCCGGCTTCGGGGACGGCGTCGACATAGCCGGGCGTCACCGATGCGATGCGGCCGTTCTTGATGATGACCGAGTGTTCGCTCAGCACGGCGCCGCCGGGCGCGGCCAAAAGCCGGCCGGCGTGAATGACGGCGTAGTCGGCGGCCTGGGCGGGCGCGGCGGCGAGAATAGAGAAAATGGCGATGCAGCCGGCGGGAAGCAGTCGGCGTGTCATGATGGCGCCCCTCAATTGTTCGACGGGCCAGTTTTCCAGATGCGGGCGCGAAGCGCAATCCGGCCGAAGGCGGCTATGACGACTCGATCACCGGGCCCGAGAGGTATAAACGCTCGCCGGCGAAATCCAGGATAAAACTGCGGTCGCGGAACATGTCGGCGCCCATAAGACCGTAAGGTCTTGAGTAAAGGCCGAGCTCATTAAAAATGCCGGCGTTGTAAACAACCAATATGCGCCGGCCCCATCGTGCGCCGCCCATTCGGATCGATGTAATCCTGATCGACCGGGCAATGCTTTGATCGCCGAAAATGTCGCGGATCTTCGATCCGGTCGACGCCGCCGACCCGCGCGGGGCGTCGATATAAATCCCGCCGAGCAGGCGTCGCATGGCGTTGTAATTAATGATCGTGCCGGCCGCGCCCAGATCGAGAATAAACGGTATGCGCCGCCGGTCGATCGTCGCCGTCACGGCGTAAAGGCCATCGTTTCGTCTTGTGAATCGGTTAAGTTCGAGCCGCGTCCGACCCATGTCGGTGAGTTTGTCCGTTGGCGGATTGTCTGGCGCGTAAAATTCAATTCGCCCGGCGGGTGCGTTGAAATAAACGGTGTATGCGGACAGAAAGTCGAGTCCCAATACGCCGTGGGGCATGTTCTCTACGCCGTCCCAATCTGGAATGACAACGCCGACGTGATCGGTGAATTCGAGCCCGCCGATGTCGATATCGCCGATAGTAACAGGCGGCAGATATTGCGCCCCGCTAAGGCCGAGGATGCGCAAGTCAGGACCGACGGCGTCGAAAAGGGGCTGGCTCGCTGTGATGCTCTCAAACACCGCGGTCAGCGTCGCCCCGGTGTCGATGATGAAATGATAAGGCCCTTGGCCATTGACGTTAACGTCGATCGTGTACCAGCCGTCATAATCGATGCGGTAGGGGACGGAGGCGACAGGTTCGACGGCTGCGGCGCGCGCGGCGGTGATCAGGAAAATGACGATTCCCAGCATCAAGCGCATGCTCACTCCTTCCGCCGCCAAGCTTTAATTGGTTGTGCAGTTCTAGCCGAAAATCGCGCGCGCCGTCATTCGGTTCGCCGCGTTTCTAACTTCACTTCACCGCGAACCGCGCTGTTTCAGCGACCAAACGCCGAAATCCGCAATAATTGCTGCCAAACCGAAGGGGAGGCTTCCCGCCGCCCGCCTTGCCGGCTCTCCCTTTCAGCTTGCTGCAGGCGCGAAAAAGCCTGCGCGGGCTCTTGAAAGCTGCGACCTTCCCGCTATAACCCGCCGCTCTGAACCGGTCGCCGGGCCCCAGAAGCTGGGACGGCATGCCTTGGCGGCCTTGCTGCGCCCTTCGGGGCCCTTTTCGGGAAAGCGAAATGCCTAAATTGAAGACCAAATCCGGCGCGAAAAAGCGCTTTAAGATGACTGCCTCCGGCAAGGTCAAGGTCGGCGTCTCCGGCAAACGCCACGGCATGATCAAGCGCACGCCCAAGCAGATCCGCCAGAAGCGGGGCATGGACGTGCTCGAAGCGTGCGACGCCAAGATCGTCAAAAAATACATGCCCTACGACCGCTAAGGAGCTGCGAAAATGTCTCGTGTGAAAAGAGGCGTGACCGCCCACGCCCGCCACCGCAAGGTCATCAAAAAGGCCAAGGGCTATTACGGCCGACGCAAAAATACCTTTCGGGTCGCCAACCAGGCCGTGGAAAAGGCCGGCCAGTACGCCTATCGCGATCGCCGGGCGCGCAAGCGCAATTTCCGCTCCTTGTGGATCCAGCGCATCAACGCCGCCGCCCGCGAAGCCGGGATGACCTATGCCCGGTTCATCAACGGGCTTTCCAGGGCCGGTATCGAGGTCGACCGCAAAATGCTCGCCGACCTGGCGGTGAAAGAGCCTGCGGCGTTCAAGGCCCTGGCCGAGAAGGCCAAGGCCGCTCTTGCCTAACCGATTGTCTATTAAGGCAGTTTCCTAATAGCGCGGCGGTTCTGACCGGCGCGGCGCTGTCGTCAGCCCATCGGCCTTACCTTGACGGGCCCCTCGACATCGGGGCCCGGTTTTTTTATCTAGGGGCCATGACAAGGCAACCCGCATCCAAGGGCCAAGACCTTTTCGACGGAACCGCTCGCGGTCGCGCGGCGGGATTCTTCTTTTTTAGGAACGCCTTCTGAACGGGTGACGACGGCGACGGCAGCCGGTAAGCGTCATCCGATCGGATGGCGCTTTTTTGTTTTGGAGAGAGCAGCCAGTGAATCTCATGAGGGGTATTATGCTGACGATGGCAGCCGCCTGCGCCCTTGGCGGGCCGGGCCGGGCGGAGGACGACGCGCGGGCGCGCGATCTCGGCGTCGCGCCGGGCATTTTCGCGCCCGGACCGCTTAACGCCATCACCGATGTCGGCGGCGTCCGGGTCGGCCATGTCACGCTGATCAAGGGACCGGACATTCGCACTGGCGCCACGGCGATCCTGCCCCATGGCGGCAATCTTTATCAGGACAAAGTTCCCGCCGCCGTCATCGTCGGCAACGGCTACGGCAAGCTCATGGGCTCGACGCAAATTCGCGAACTGGGCGAAATCGAATCGCCCATCGTCCTGACCAATACGTTGAGCGTGCCCGAGGGCGCCGTTGCCGCCATCGAATGGACGCTGGACCGGCCGGGCAATGAAAAGGTCGGATCGGTCAACGCCGTCGTCGGCGAAACCAATGATGGCGGGCTTAACAATATCCGCAAGCGCGCCCTGACGGCGAAACTGATCCGCCGCGCGATTGAAAAGGCGAAGAAGGGTCCGGTCGAAGAGGGCGCGGTCGGCGCCGGTACGGGAACCCGCGCCTTCGGCTGGAAGGGCGGCGTCGGGACGAGTTCGCGCAAGCTGCCCGACGCGCTCGGCGGCTGGACCCTCGGCGTGCTGGTCCAGTCGAATTTCGGCGGCGTTTTAATGATCGACGGCGTGCGGGTCGGCGAGGCGCTGGGCCAATATTATCTGAAAGAACATGCCGACAAGGGCGACGCGGACGCGCTTTCGCTGACGGTTCCGCCGGCGGGGCATGCGCCGTCCGCCGAAGCCTTGGCGAAGGCGGACGGTTCGGTCATGATTGTCGTGGCGACCGACGCGCCGCTGTCCGACCGCAATCTAGAGCGGCTTGCCAATCGCGCGCTGGCCGGTCTGGCGCGCACCGGGGCGTCCATGACCAACGGGTCAGGCGATTATGTGATCGCGTTTTCGACGGCTCGGTCTGTCCGGCGCACGCCCGAACGGCGCAGCAAAGTTTCGACGATCAAAGACCTGCCCAACAGCCTTTTCTCGCCGCTGTCTCAGGCGGCCATCGAAGCGACGGAAGAAGCGATTTTGAACTCGCTCTTCATGGCGCAGACGATGGACGGATTTAATACGGGTACGGGCGAGCCGTCGCGCGTTGAAGCGCTGCCGCTGGATAAGGTGCGGGCGCTTCTGGAAAAACGCGCGCGCGAGTCGGAGTGACGACAGGAGGGGAAAATGCGGTTCATTCATGGTTTCATAACACTGATCGCCGCAATTGCGGTTCTCATTTTCGTCGGAAGCTGGGTGGCGGAAAAGTATGGGATTGGCCCCGACTTAGGAATTTTTGATGCGATTGAAGAAGAAGCTGATCCTTATGCCTACATTTATCAAAGGGCGCAGATTCCTGTAAAAGACCGCGCCAAACTCAGCGTGCCGGTTCAGTTCATGAAGGGGCCAAGCTGGATGGATGGCGGGCGAGAATCGCCGGTGGTTCCTGTACTTATGGGCCCACCGAAGTATTGGGGCGGGGAATTCAGTAGCTTTTCGGGACAAGACGGCGCCAAAGTTATGGATGGCGGCGGATGCAGCTTGCCGACCGTCAATCTTCTTCGATTGGACGCGGAAATCGGCAAAAGAGTTGCGGTGTTCGATCGCCGCGTGTTTGTGCCGGCTTACGCCTATTACGAAGACGACTCCGAGGGTCTCATTTTCGCGCTGGTGGTTGATGAGGATTCAAACCAGGACGAATTCTATTCGTGTGAGGACGACGCAAAAATGCAGATCATTTCACCAACCGACGGGTCGGCTAAAATCATAGAACGCACCGTGTCGCTCAGCGATTTGTCCAGAATCGATTTCGAATGGGAGAATCAGCAATTCACGTTTATTGAGCGCGAACAGACGGAAGACAAAATCTCTCAGCGAACGATCAAGATATCGTTGACCGGCGAGGTTGTTGTTGAAGAAGAATTTCCGGACCTTCTTTTAGAAGCAAAGGCGGCTTTTGAGAGGACCAAAAGTGAGTGACATCGAAACATTAGAGAGCGACCTTGCCGCAAGAATCGCTACGGCGGAAACCGAAGCAGCGCTCGAAGAACTGCGGGTGCAAGCCCTCGGCAAAAAAGGCGTCATTTCCGAGCGTATGAAAACGCTGGGCAAGATGAGCCCGGAAGAGCGCAAGGAAATGGGCCCGGCGCTCAACGGTCTG
>JANQMJ010000006.1 GCA_028280115.1 Parvularculaceae bacterium | reverse complement strand
CCGCTCATCCCGGACGCGCTGCAGCGCCCCGGATCATAATCCGGGGTGATGCTGCGCAGGTTCGAAGCATGCTTCGAACGGATCCAGCAAACAAAAAATGACGGGCAAAGCCCGACATTATTCATTAAGACTGGATTCCCGCCTTCCCCCCGATCAGGTCGGGGGGAATGAGCGGAGCTTTGAGCTGTTCGCAATTTATCGCCCGGCGCTTAACGCGTCTTCGCCGCTTTATAGACGCCCAATATTTTCAGCTTGGTCGAAAAGAACCCCAGTTCTTCAAGCGCCAGGCGCACCGACTCGTGCTGGGGATGGCCCTCGATATCGGCGTAGAACATGGTGGCGCTGAACGAGCCTTCAAGCTGATAGCTTTCCAGCTTGGTCATGTTGACGCCGTTGGTGGCGAAACCGCCCAGCGCCTTATAAAGCGCGGCGGGGATGTTGCGCACCTGGAAAACGAAGCTGGTCAGCACCGGGCCTTCGTCGGGCGCGGCGTCGATCGGCTCGGCGGACATTTCGAGAAAACGCGTCGTATTGTGGCCGGCGTCCTCGATGTTCCGTTCCAGGATGGTCAGACCGTAAATCTGAGCGGCGCGTTCCGAAGCGATGGCCGCTTGGTCGTTGACGTTCATTTCCGCCAGCATCCGCGCGGCGCCCGCCGTATCGCCGGCGATTTCCGCGCGCCAGTCCTTGGCCTTGATGTAATTGCGGCACTGGCCGAGCGCCATGGCGTGGCTGTGCACGGTCTTGATGTCGCTCATCGCCGCGCCTGGGCGGGCCATCAGATGATGCACCACCGGCAGGAAATGCTCCGCAACGATGTGCAGGTCCGAATCCGGCAAAAGATGGTGAATGTCGGCTACCCGCCCGGCGAGCGAGTTTTCGATCGGCAGCATGGCCCGGACGGCGCGCCCCGCGGTCACCGCCTCAAACGCGCCTTCAAAGGTGGTGCAGGCAAACGGCTCCAGGTCCGGCGCGAAATGGCGGCAGGCCTGTTCGGAAAAGGCGCCGGGCTCGCCCTGAAAGGCGATTTTGCCGGCGGAAGCGTTGTTTTCTTCGGTCATGATGCGGCTCATGCAAAAATCGCGCGGCTTATGCCCCAAGGACGGGCCCAATGGCAATGCGCGCCCGCGCGAAAAGGCCGCGCCCCGGGATCGCGCCGGTTGATTGCGCGACGTGACCAAGCTCGCTAGAACCCGCGCGCAAATCCGGTTCTCATCCTTTGCGGTCCTCTTGCAGGGGCATTTGCGGGGCGTTGTCATGCAGGGCGAAAGCCAAAAAGACCCACTTCTGTCCAACAAGATCGTCGCGGCCGCCCTGACGGCGCTGTTGCTGGTGTTCGGTCTGCCGCAATTGACCAAGGCGATCCTGGGCGGGGGCCATCACGGCGGCAAAGCCGAAGAACTCCATCTGGCCTATTGTTGCGTCGAATTGGAGACGGCCTCGGCCGCCGCGGCGGAAGAGGCCCCGCCCGATCTGGCCACGCTCCTGGCCAGCGCCAGCGCCGCCGCCGGCGAGCGCCGCGCCGCCCTGTGCAAGTCGTGCCACACCTTTGAAGAAGGCGGCGCCAACGGCGCAGGCCCCAATTTGTGGAATATCGTCGGCCGCCCGGTCGGCGGCCATGCGGGCTTTGGCTACACCAGCGCGCTGCGCGATTTCAGCGGCGCATGGACCTATGAGCGCCTCGATGAATATATCCGCAATTCGCAGGAATATATTCCCGGCACCGCGATGGTGCAGCGTCTCGCCCGAGACGATCAGCGTGCGGACATTCTCGCCTATCTCCAGACCCTGTCGGACAGCGCGGTTCCGTTCCCCGAACCGCCGCCGGCGCCCGAAGCATCCGACGAAGGCGAGGCGGCGCCCGCCGGCGACGGCGCCGAGCCCGCGGACGAATAGACCCGCGCTAGCGCAGCTTCACTGCGGTTCCGTTGCACGACACCATCAACATCGCGCCTTTTTGGGTGTCGATGGCTTCATAATCGATATCGACGCCGACAATGGCGTCGGCGCCCAGGGCCGCGGCTTCGGCTTCCATATCCTGCATGGCGTGATCGCGCGCTTCGCGCAGGGCCTTTTGATAGCCGCCGGAGCGGCCGCCGATGATGTCGCGCAGGCCCGCGAACAGATCGCGGAAGATATTGACGCCCAATATGGCCTCGCCGGCGACGACGCCCAGACTTTCGCCCGCCTCCCGGCCCGGCGGCGCGTCGGTAGTGACTACGATCATGGAATTCTCCTTTTTAAGCCGCCTGAGAGATGGGCTTAGAAAGGTTAGCCTTCAATATCGTTCGCCGTCATTGCCGGACTTGTTCCGGCAATCCAGCAACTGCCTTTATTGGACATTGTCCTGGCTAGAAAATCCCGAAGCGCTTTTTCCGGGTTTTCTTCAGCACCGACTTGCCGGCGTCGGAGGACAAAAACCGCTCGTAATCGAGATAGGAACGCTCGGTGCGCATGGCGGTGGCGCGCAATCCCTTGACCAGTTCGTCGCCGTTAAAGGCGCGCGCGGCCATGGGCTGGGGCTGTTCTGGCGATAAAGGCGCGCTAGCCCGCTTGCGGCCGAAACGCTTTTTCGAGGATTTGATGCCTTCGTTCAGAGCGTTAAAGGCGCGCTCGGACGGGGCCGCGAAATCCTCCGGCAGGAACTGCCAGTCTTCCTCGGCGTAATCGGTGTGATGGGGCACCACGATGTTATCGACGCCCTTGCCCGTCAGGTTGCGCGTCGTCGTCGCTTCAAAACCGGCCCAGATCTTTTTTAAACGATCGCCCATTTTTAAAGCTCCGCCTTTTCGCGTTTCCATTCGAGCCCGCCATTGCGGGTGATGACGGCGACGTCGATCGGCCCGCCGACGGTCTCAACGGAATGCATGACTTTCTGCTGGAAGGAGTTGAGCTTGATCAGCGAGGCCGCGGTCTCGCCAAGTTCCTTTTTCGGCAGGGAGTTGACCGCGCGCAGGATCGGCCGCGTATGCACCGCATACTGATAATTATCCACCGAGCGGAAGAATTCGGTCAGCGCCAGACGCAGATTGTTCTGGCTGTAATCCTTGTGGATGGCGCTGCGCTGCGCGTCGGTGAGATTGGGCGTCCGGCCGACGATATCCGAAACGAGCCCGGTCGAAAGCTTCAAGGTCTCGCTGAAGATGAACATGCGCAAATACTGGTCCATGCCCGTCAGGAACGTTCGGATCATGCGGTCCTGGGCGAAGGGCTGAAACACCGGGCCGGAATCGGCGTTGATGTCGGCGGCGCGGTCGCGCTTGCGCTTCAAGATGCCGAGAATGACGCTCGAGGTAAGATAAGAGCGCATGGAGGGAAATTTCTCCCGCGCCCCGAAGCCGGCGAAGACGACGCCGGTGTAATGCTCGAAAAAGGCGTCCTTGGTTGCGGCGAAAACGCCGATGTCGCGCAATCTCGCCCTGGTCGCCTCGGTGACCGAAAGGCCGGGAAATTCCGCGCGCAGCGACGAAAGCAGGCTCTCGATAAGCTGGTCGATCTCGGCGCCGTAGCGCCGGCGCACCTGCTCGGCCATGCCGCCGGGAAAGCAGGGCAGTTCCGCGCGCGGGGAATCGTCGGGATAGCGTTCATAATCGGCGTGGATCTGACCGACCACATATTCGAAAATCGCCGAAAGATGATCGCGGACCTTGCCGGCGCGCGACTGCTGGAACTGCTGGACCTGATAGTCGAACTCCTCGGCGATCACCGTGAAGACCACCGCGACGACCTTGAAAAATTCCGTGTCCTGATGGTCCGCCGGGAAAAGGTCGGGATTGCCGGACAGGAACTCCATGAAGTCTTCGGCGTAGGCCGCCACGGTCTCCATCGGCCGGCCGCGCGACTGTTCGCGGTAAAGCGAGATCACCGTCTCCCACGGCGTCGACATGATCTCGGCGTTGTTATAGATCATCACCGCCACCGGCTGGCCGTCGACCAGCGGGAAGAGCTTGTCCACCGACTGATAGGTCTTGAGATACCGGTCGCCGGAGATGGTCACGGCGCTGTCGGCCGCCATCGCCACCGCCTGGCGGTTCATCAACACGACTTCCGATGTCATCGACCCCTCACGACTTCCCCACCGCGGACCCGCCGGCGCGGGCGGGAGGCAATGTTAGCGGCAAAACCCGCGCAAGGAAACAATGACAAGGCCCCCGGCGGCCGGCGATCGGCAGAAAACCCCTTCCCCGGCAAGGGCTTGGCCGGTTACCGCGATCTTCACCAAACCCTTCTAAAACTTGGGGAAAATTTTAATCTCATTTGGCGAAAATCCGACCATTGGCAAGATCGTCAGCGGCGGAGGCGCAAATGAGCCCCTTAAGTCTGGTCGAAGGCCTGAGCCTGGTGGAACTCCTGATCATGGGGTTCATCGCGGCGAATATGCTGCTTTCCGGCGCCTATCTGGTGCAGCGCGGCGTTGAAAAATACGCCGCGGGGCGGGGCAAGTAACTAACGCAGCAGCGCCTTACGCGCCAATAATCGGTCTGCCCTGCAGCGCCAGCCAGAACAAAAAGACCGCAATTGCGATATTCAGCGCCGCCGCCCCGACGACAAGCGGGCGCGCAAAGCCGGGTGCCAGCCGGTCCGCGACAAGCCCCGCCAGCGGCAGAAACTGCATGGCGTGGGTTGCAAAAAAATGCGGCGGGCGCAGATCGCCGACTTCCTTCGACCAGCTCAGCAACGGCACGCCGCCGGCGTCGCTATAGGCCTCGCCGACCCAATGGCTGCCGGTAAGGGACATATAACCGCCGAAGACAATCGTCAGTATGGGACCGATAATCAGTCCTGACACAGCCCCAAGACGGAATCCGCTCTTGTTCCCATCGCGCTGAAAAGCGAGGAATACGCCCAGAACAAGCGCCGCCAGAACGAGCAACAGCGCGCCGACGCCCATCACGCTATACATCAACGCTTCAAGCGGCGTGTCGAAATTGAAATGAGAGTGGCGCCCGCGCGCGGCCTGGATCGTGATATAGCCGATCTCGATCAGCGCGGCGGCGACCGACGACCAGACGACGACCGTCATGATCGGTCCTGCGCGCTTTTTGGCGGGCAACTGCTGGGCGAGTACGGCAAGCGTTGCAAAATGCACCAGTAGCGCCATTTCGAATTTTAAGGGTTTCCACCACACGCTGATCTCCCACAGCGTGCGCTCGTCGATCAGGGCCGCGGGCGCCGTGACCACAAGGCAGGCGAACATGAACCACGCCGTGGCGAGCCATGCGCGCGTCGTATGATCGTCGTCGAAACGGAAGCCTTGCGGGGCGCTCATGCTTGCGATCCCGCCCGTTTAAACATCAGGGCGCGGGTGATGAGAAACAACGCCAAGCCGGCCGGGCCGAACATGAAGGTCGCGCCGAGAAAAACCGTTTGAATAAGGCGGGGGATGCCCGCCGCGTCGGATTGTTTTGCGATCCAGGCGCCGATGAAAAGATCGAAGGCGAGATAATGGATCCAGCCGGCGAGCAGGATTTCGTCATGGGCAAAGAGCGCGCGCACCTCGGCGATCGAACCGAACCCGCCTTCGCCTTGGGCGAAATAGACCAGCGCCAGCGTCGCATAGCCCAGGGACAAAACGCCCGGAATGACGAATTGGGGAATCCAGAAGATGAGCGGGAAGCGCCGCGGCAGAAAGACCAGAATGGCCCAGCCGACCAGCGCCGTCAGATTGGCGATTGAGAACAGTTGCTCAGCCGTCATGATTGCCCGCCCCTTCAGGAAAGGGAGCGTAAATTCCTATCGGGACAAAGGCAAATAGGCGGACGCTTTAAAGCCATAGGCCTCGCGCATTTGCGCGATCGCCTGGAGTTTGGCCTCGAACGCTGACCAGTCGTCCCGCTCGGCGATGGCGTCCCACAGCGTCTCAACCTCGTCGATCAGCATCGCGCAGGGCTTAGCGCCCTCGAAATAGGCATGGTTGAGCCGGGCGGGGTCGGCCGGTTCGAACGATAAAAGCTTTTCCTTTACCGCGGCGAAGCTGCGCCCTTCGTAAAGCTCGGCGACGGGGCTTTGCGCGGCGCGGTCTTGCGAGGCCCGGCCGCAAAACCAGTCGAAGAAAAAGCGCTCATAAGGCGCATCGGTTTCGGTCATCCAGCGCAGCAGCGCGACGATGAAATCGAAATCGCCCGCACCCGCCGGCGCAAGACCTAGCCGGCTGAAAAACGCATCGATCATCGCCTGTTCGTAATCGGCGCCATAGGTATGAAGCGCCTCGGTCAGGGCGTCGGCGGGCGCGAGCCGCGACAAGGCGCCGCCGAATTGCGCTAGGTTCCACACTCCGGCTTCCGCCTGGCGGCCGAAGGCGTAAAGGCCGGTGTGGTCGAAATAGGCGGCGGTGAAATTCGGGTCCGCCGTCGGCGCAAAGCGCCATGGTCCGTAGTCGAAGCTTTCCCCGGTGACGTTCATATTGTCGGTGTTCAGAACGCCGTGCACGAACCCCGCCGCCATCCACTGGGCGACCAGCCGCGCCGTGCGGGCGACCGCCGCCCGATAGAACGCAACGATCTTGTCCGCGCCGTTTTTTTCGGCGAGCGACGGATAGAACTGCCTGACGCAATAATCGACGAGATCGCCGATCGCCGCGTCGTCCTTTTCATAGGCAAGGCGCTGAAAGTTTCCGAAGCGCACATGGGAATGGGACAGGCGCACGAGCACGGCCGAACGCGTCGGCGATGGCTCGTCATTGCGGTAAAGCCGCTCGCCGGTTTCGATCAGCGAAAAGCTTTTCGAGGTGTAGACCCCGAGCGCCTCGAGCATTTCCGTCGCCAGGATTTCGCGCACCCCGCCCTTAAGGGTCAGCCGGCCGTCCCCGAAGCGCGAATAGGGGGTCTGGCCCGAGCCTTTGGTCCCGAGATCGAGGAGCCGGTCCTGATCGTCGCGCAGCTGGGCGAACAAGAACCCGCGCCCGTCGCCGATATCCGGGTTGTAGGCGCGGAACTGATGGCCGTGATAGCGGATCGCCACGGGGCGCTCGAGATTGCCCTCAAGCGGCTTGAAACGCCCGAAATGGTCGATCCACGCCGCCTCGCTCAGGCCCCCGAGCCCGAGCTTTTCCGCCCAGCGCCGATTGCGAAAGCGCACAATATGCTCGGGAAACGCCGCCGCCTCGACGGCATCGTAAAACGGCGCGCCGTCTTCGCCGCCAAGGGCGAAAAATTGCGAATCGGGACGATATTCAGGCAGCATGGTCGTGTCGTTTCAGCGTTGCAACGGGCGGTTTCCGGCTTATTTATAGGGCTCCAACATGGGAGGGCTCCATAGGATGCGTCAACATCGCCGAATCGGGGTTTTCTCCTGTCTATTCGCCCTTGGCGCGGTTTTGTTCGGAATCTCCGCCCTGGCCCAGAGCGGCGCCGACGAGGCGGACAGGCAAGGCGTGATCCTGACCCTTTCGGGTCCCGTGACCCCGCCGGTCGCCGAATATCTCGAGCGCGAGATCGGCGCCGCTTCAGACGCCGGCCAGGAACTGGTGATCGTTGAAATCGACACGCCTGGCGGCCTGATGAACTCCATGAAAACCATCATCAAGGCGATCCTCGCCTCGGAAACGCCGGTGGCGACCTATGTTTCGCCCCAGGGCGCCCAGTCCGCATCGGCCGGGCTTTACATCATGTATTCGGCGCATATTTCCGCCATGGCCCCGGCGACCAACACCGGGGCGGCGACGCCGATCGAAATGGGCGGGCCGGGCGAGGATCCGTTCGAACGCCTGGACCCGGCGCCGACGGACGATGAGGCCGATCCGCAAGAAGCAGAAGAGGCCGCCGGCGACGATAGTGAGCAGGCAACCAATCCGCAGCCGACCGCGGGCGGCGCAGAAGCCGAAGAAGATGAGACGGCCGGCGAACGCGCATCCGAACCGCTTCAGGACGCTGAAGATGCGGCGGACCCGCTCTCGAACGACGGCGCCTTGCGGGCGAAGATCATCAACGACTCGGTGGCCTATATCAGGGCGCTCGCCGAAAAGCGCGGCCGCAACGCCGACTGGGCCGAGAGCGCGGTGCGCGACGCGGTTTCCGTCACCGCACGCGAGGCGCTGGAACTCAATGTCATCGATCTGGTGGCGGAAGACATCGACGATCTCCTGACCCAGATCGACGGCCGCACGGTTGAGACCGCCGCCGGCCCCAAAACAATTTCAACAACCGACATTAAACTCGTCCGCGTCGAGCCGACCATGATCGAAAAGGTTCTCAGCTTTATCGCCGATCCCAATGTCGCCTTGATCCTGATGTCGCTCGCGACCACCGGCATCATTATCGAGATGTGGAATCCGGGATCCATATTCCCCGGCCTGGTGGGCATCATGTGCCTGGTCATGGGCCTTTACGCCTTTCAGGTTCTTTCGGGCAACGGCCTGTTCCTGGCGCTGATGGGCATTGGGGCGCTGTTGATACTGATCGAGGCCTATACGCCTACATTCGGCCTTGCGGGCCTGGTCGGTCTCGTCCTGTTCGGCATCGGGATGTATTTCCTGTTTCCGGAAACCCTGCGGGTCGCGCCCGCCGTGATCGGCTCGGTGCTCGCCATCGCGGGCGCCCTTTTGGCCGTGGTCCTGTTCGCGGTGATCGGTTCGCGCAGCCATGGCCCGATGATCGGCGGCGACGCCGTGCGCAAGCGCGAAGGCGTGGTCGACGAGTGGCACGGCAAGGAAGGCTGGGTCATCATTGAAGGCGAGCGCTGGCGCGCGCGCTGCGACAAGCCGCTCCAGCCCGGCGACCGGGTCAAGGTCGTCGAGGTCGACGGACTGGTGGTGACCGTCAAACAGGCCAAAGCACAGAGTTTTCTCGGCGGCCTGATGCCGGGAGAAGCCACATGAGCAAAATGACGTGAGCAAAGACAAACCATGATCTCGTCGAAATCATCCGGCGTCCGGGTCGATCCGCAAGCGCTGGCGCCGCTCAAGACGCTGTCCCCGGCCCGGTTCTGCGCCGCGCTGGCGGTCGATTACGCGGTCATCGGCCTTTGCCTTGTGATCGGTCATGCAACGCTCGGGGCGCCTGTTTGGACCTGGGTGTTGTGGCCCGCCCTGTGGATGGTGATCGCCTCGCGCCAGCACGCGCTGTTGATCCTGATGCACGATACGGCGCACACGCTCGCCTTTCGCCGCAGCACGATTAATGACGCGATCGGCGAGTTGTTATGCGCCGGTCCGCTGTTCATCTCGATGTTCACCTATCGCCGCGATCATCTGGCCCATCACAAATGGACCAACGAATCCGAAGACCCCGACTGGCGCTTCAAACTGGAGGACCCGCAAGAGCGCCCCTACTGGCTGTTTCCCCGCAACGACCGGTCCGTTTTATATTGGCTCAAGCTGTGGGCGCATGCGGTGGTTTTTTCGTTCAAGATCCTCGGCGGCAATCTTAAGGGCGCCAGGAACAAGGCCGGCCTTAATCCCCTCGCCAAGCGGCTGGTTCAGGCGCGGCTCGCCTCTTACGTCGTACTCGCTATCGTGCTGACCGTTTTCGGCTTGTGGATCGATTATCTTCTGTTCTGGGTGTTGCCGGCATTTACGGTTCTGCCCTTTATGTTGCGGCTGCGCTCGATCGCAGAGCATTTCGGTCTTTCATACGAAACCGAACTGACCGAAACGCGCACGGTCAAATTCCGCTCGCGCGCGGAGCAATTCATGTTTGCGCCGCATAACGTTTCTTTTCATCTTGACCATCATCTTTACTCCGCCGTGCCGTTTTACCGCGCGACGGACCTGCACGCCCTATTGGAAAAGGATCCCGCCTATAAGAACGGCGCCCATATCAATGACGGCTATTTTATCGGCGCGCGAACGTTGAACCACGATCTTAAAACCATCCGCGCGTCGCGCGACTTATGGCCGGCGGGCGCTGCATGATCCTGCGCCGGCATTGCAACGGCTGAAGGGAATTCGCGGGAGCGGTCATGGAAAACGGTTATTCCCTTTACGACGCGCTGATTGTCGTCGCCATCGGCGGGCTTGTGGCCACGCTTTTCATGGTGATCTGGGGCGTGGCGCAACGGCGCTGGAAGACGCCCTTTCGGGTCGGCGACGAGATGCGCCATGCCCGCGTCGAGGTGGTCGAGTGGGCGGGCGGCGAGGGCATGGTCAGCGCCGACGGCGAATTGTGGCGCGCGACATCGCCCGACCCGATCAAGCCCGGAGATACGGTTGAAGTCGCGCGCGTTGATGGGCTAACGCTGGAAGTGCGAAGGAAACACTAGAGTGTTTTCAGGAAAAGTGGGAACCGGTTTTCCGTCGAAAACGCGACCAAACAAGAATCTAGAGCACGTTCGTGATTCCGATTAAAGTGAACGTGCTCTAGAACAGTCAAGCGCCGGAACCCGTCCGGCGAAACCACGAAGGAGCAAGCTATGCCGGGCGTCGGCTTATTAGGCCTGTTGGCGTTTTTAGTCATCTTCATCCTGACGAACGTCATCAAAATCCTGAAAGAATACGAAAAGGGCGTGATCTTCACTCTCGGCCGCGTCGGCCGAAAAGCCTCCGGACCGGGCCTCATCATTCTCATCCCCGGCATCCAGGTGATGCGCAAGGTGGACATGCGCACCCTGGTTCATGACGTGCCGACCCAGGACGTGATCTCTCAGGACAACGTGTCGGTGAAAGTCAACGCCGTCATCTATTACCGCGTCGTCGACGCGGTGCGCGCGATCGTGCAAGTGGAGAACTTCATGGCCGCGACCAGCCAGCTCGCCCAGACGACCTTGCGCTCGGTCCTCGGCAAGCACGATCTCGACGAAATGCTGCAGGAGCGCGACAAGCTCAACAAGGACATTCAGGAAATCCTCGACCACCAGACCGAGGCCTGGGGCATCAAGGTCTCGAATGTGGAAATCAAACATGTGGACGTCGACCCGTCGATGATCCGGGCGATCGCCAAGCAGGCCGAGGCCGAACGTGAACGGCGCTCCAAAGTCATCCTCGCCGAGGGCGAATTTCAGGCCGCCGCCAAACTCGCCGAAGCGGCCAATGTGCTCGCCACCCAGGCCGGCTCCATGGAACTGCGCTATCTCAACGCCCTGCAGGAGATCGCCGGCGACCGCACCAACACGATCGTCTTTCCCTTCTCCATGAAGGAAGTCGCCAAGACGGTCCGCGAAGGCGGTTTCTAGACGCGGCCGTCTTCGGCGGCGCCATCGAAATCTAAGCGCATGCGGCGTACTATTGGCCCTGCGCGCATCCCCGCGCGCAGGGCTTTTGTCACGACAACGGAAAATCGCCCATGGCCGAATCGCAAGACAGCGCGGGAAAAACGCTCGATCTGCGCGGCTATCGCTGCCCCGTCCCGGCGATCCGCCTGGGGGCGGCGTTGCGGCGTCTGCCCGAGGGCGCCCAAGTCACTGTTTTTGCTGACGATCCCATCGCGGCCGTGGATATTCCCCATTTTTGCCGCGAGGCGGGGCACGGATTTGCACAAATTAAGGCCGATCCCCCGAACTGCGTCTTTCTGGTCACGCGGGGCGCCAAACCCGCCTGAATCCAGGCTGTTTGGGGCCGATAACCGGAGCCAGATTTTGCTTTGGCCAGGCTTAAGGTTAATCTGGAGCCACGCGCGAAGCCGTGCTTTAATGGCCGCCGGCAAACGCGCGATCGACCTTGCCCGGAGGCGGCGCGTTCAACTGCGGGGCCCCTCATAACGGGGTCTATGGGGTGTCTGGTGAGGGGAAGCTGGGTATGACGAGAAAATCTATGACCTTTATTCGCAAGGCGCGGTGCGCCCTGGCGCCGCTCGCGGCGGCGTCCGCATTGGCGTTCATGGCCGCGACGCCGGCCCATGCAAAGTATGAAGCCGGCGTTCAGGCCTATATGAACGGCCAGTACAGCCAGGCGCTCGACATCTGGCGGCGGTTCGCGGTCGCCGGCGATGTACGCTCGAAGAAAATTCTCGGCGACGTCTATTCGGGCATGACGCTGGAAGGCGCCAAGGAGGCCGCCACGCCGCTTGAGGAAATCCCCGTCGACAACGTGCAGGCGCTGGTCTGGTATACGCTTGCGGCCTATCACGATTTCACCGCCTATCAGACGCCAAGCGCCTCGGAAGTGAACGCGCGCATCCTCGCCGAACAGCGGCTTCCGGACATCCGTGCACGGATGAGCACGTCGAATGTCAGCAAGGCGGAGAAAGTCGTTTCGCAGACATTCGAGGCGGGCAGCGCCTACGACCTTTATCGGCTTGGCCAGATGTATCAGAAAGGCGCCGGCCTTGAGAAGAACAACGCCAAGGCCCTGCAGATGTATGCGCTCGCGAAAGAGCGCGGCGTCGGCGCGGCGAGCGCGGCATACGAGTTTCTCGAGCCGCTGATGACGTCGAGGGAAATCGACGACGCGCTTGAATCGGCCGCCGAATGGCAGCCGCCCCTGCCGCCCGAACATGAGGGCAAGACCCCGCAGCAGGAAGAGCTCGAACGGCTCAAGCGCGAGCTGGAGGAAATCAAGATGGCCGACGCCTTACAGGCGGTTTCGGACATCGACGTCGAACTGATCCAGCGCGCGCTCAACGCCCTCGGCTTCCGCGCCGGCGTCGTCGACAATAAGCTCGGCCCGGCTACGCGCGAGGCGATCCGGCGGTTCCAATACGCTACGGTCGCCAAGAACCTCGACATGAGCGAGCAAGACAAGCAGGCCGTCGTCACCGGCGTGTTGACGCCGCGCCAGACGGTCGAACTGTTTAAGGACGCGTCCGCCGGAGAGCATCCGATGTCGCAATATGTTTACGGCATCATGTATGTGCGCGGCATCGGCGTCGAACAGGACGGCAAGAAAGCGGTCAATTGGCTTGAACAGGCCGCCGAGCACGATCTTGCGATCGCGCACTACGCGCTTGGCGTCGTGTATCGCGACGGCACCACGGGCCTTAATGAAGTCGAGCCCGACGAGCGCAAGTCCGCGTATCATTTGGCCCAGGCTTCGGCGCTCGGATACAAGCCGGCGAACGACGCGCTGCGCCGGCTCAGCTTCGAATATACGCGCGACATTCAGTAGTGGAGGGGTTCGACATGAAACGCGCTCTGATGAGACAATTGATCCCCGCCGCGGCTGCGCTGCTCGCCGGCGGATATGTTCTCGCCGAAGCGGCGAACGCGCAATCGCTCGGCGGCTTTCCGATCCGCGAGCCCGGCGCCGCAGCGTCGAGCGGCGCCGCCAACAAGAAAGACAAGGACGGTCCGCTTCAGATCATCGTCGATGTCAACGGGCCGGGACCCTACAAGACGATTTCCAGCGCGATCGAAGACGTCGCCGAGGGCGGCGTCGTTTATGTCATGCACGGCGTCTATGACGAATCGATCACGCTGGAAAAATCGATCTTCATTCAGGGCGATCGCGGTCCGGGCTCGGGGGTCGAGATTTCGCCGCCGAAAAATCAATCCTGCCTGACATTCGCGCCGGACCAGTCGACCGCTCATGCGGTCGTGGCCAACGTTCAGTTCGCCGCGAAGATCAATTCCATGGCCGATGCCTGCGTCGACGTCAAACAGGGCGTTTTCACGCTTAAGGAAAGCGACGTTTTAGGATCCGGCGTGCGGCCGGCGGTGAAGATTTCCGGCGGTACGGTGATGCTTGAGAAAAACCGCATCAGCGCGGGCTCTGAAGGCGTTTTTGTGGCCCAGACCCACTCCCTGTCGCAAAGCTTCATCATCGACAACAAGATCCTGCAGAACAAGGTGGGCGTGGACATCGCCACCGGCAGCCGCGCCGACGTAGTCGTCGCCGGCAACGAGATCTTCGACAATATCGACTCGGGCGTGAAAGCGTCGGGCTATGGCGCGGCCAAGCTGATCGGCAACAAAATCCGCAACAACAAGGGGTCCGGCGTCATTCTCGACAAATACGCCAAGCTCTCCCTGGTGCGCTATAATGAGATCGTCCACAACGCTGGCGACGGCGTCGCCATCCCCTTCGGCGTCAATGGCGTCATCGAAGACAACGACATCGTCGGCAATGAAGGGCTTGGAATCTTCGTTCGCGACGGGCTCGAGCCGAAGATCACGAACAATTTCATGGAAAACAACGGCGGCGACAAAAAGAAGAAGCGCCGGCGCTAACAGAACAGTTCCAAACGATGAAACCGCCCCCGCTTGTCGGGGGCGTTTTCATATTCGGGCCAACAGCGCGCCCATCACCTTGCGATAGCGCGCTTCAATCGCCGCACGCTTAACATGGCGGCCTTCGTGGACGAGATGGCGGCCTGCGGACCACACGTCGCTGACCAGCCGGCCGCCGGCCGCGAAAATGAAACTGTCTAGAATTGCATCGCCCCTTTTACCGGCAAGATCGACCGCGTCTGCGTCAAGGGCGAGAAGATCGCCGAAGGCGCCGACTTCAATCGCCCCGCTGTCACGGCCGAGCGCCTGGGCCCCGCCGCGCACAGCATTGTCAAACAGCGCCCGGCCGGTCGAGGCGGCCCCGTGCGCCATGATCGCGCGGCCGCGGTCGCGCAGACGCAGGGCGTATTCGAGCTGGCGCAACTCTTCAGCGAAGGCGATGGAAACGTTCGAATCGGTCCCGACGCCGTAGCGGCCGCCATGGGCGGCGTACTGCGCGCCGTCGAACGCGCCGTCGCCGAGATTGGCTTCGGTGATGGGGCACAGCCCGGCGACGGCGCGGCTCTCGGCGAGCGCCTGGGTTTCCGCCGGCGTCATATGGGTGGCGTGGACCAGACACCAGCGCGCATCGACGTCGTGGTTTTGCAAAAGCCATTCAACGGGGCGCCTGCCCCAGGCCGCCAGGACCTCGTCGACTTCGCCGGTCTGTTCGGCGATATGAATATGGAACGGCGCTTCGGGCCTGAGGCCGGCGCAAAACGCAAGCCCGTCGCGGCTGGTCGCCCGCAGCGAATGCGCGGCAAGCCCCAGCCGGCAGTCGGCGGCGAGACCCGCAAGCGCCTTCGCCGCCCCGTCGACAAGTTTGGCGAAGCCCTGCGCATCGTTTCCGAACCTTCGTTGCGGGCCTTCGAGCCCCCGTCCGTCGCTGCCGCCCTGCTGGTAGAGCACGGGCAGGAGCGTGAGCCCGATCCCGCTCTCTCCCGCCGCCACAACGATGCGGCATGACAGTTCGGCAAGATCGGCGTAAGGCGCGCCGTCCGGCTGGCGGTGCAGGTAATGAAATTCCGCAACGCTTGCGTAGCCCGCTTCAAGCATTTCCATCTGCGCGAACGCCGTAATCGCTTCGATTTCATCCGGACCAAGATGATTTAAGAATGCGTACATCAGCGCGCGCCAGGTCCAGAAGGAATCGCGTCCGTCCGGTCCGCGATTTTCGGCGAGCCCCGCCATGGCGCGCTGAAAGGCGTGGCTGTGCAGATTGGCCGGCGCCGGCAACAGGACGCCGACGCGGGTTCCCGCCGGCGCGGCGTTTTCGGCGACGGCCTCAATGCGCCCGTCATCGCCGATCGCAACGGCGACCGAGGACGCCCATCCCGCCGCCGTCAGCGCCTTTTCCGCCCAGATCTTCTGCATCGGCATTCGCTCGCCTTGACGATAGGCCATCTACAGCCATAACACCGGGCGCTGCAATCGGTTCGGCGGCGCGCCGTGCGGCGATCTAAAGGGGCGGGAGGGCCATGAACCCGGTTGAAGTCGTGCGCGGCGATGGGCCGGTGATCCTGGCGATCCCTCATGCCGGGCTTTTTATCCCCGACGACATCGAAGCCGCGCTCAATGACAGGGGCTTAGCGCGCGCCGACGCCGACTGGCATGTGGATCGCCTTTATGACGGCCTGCTCGCCGAGGCCACGCTCGTGCGGGCGACTTATCACCGCTATGTCATCGATCCCAACCGCGACCCCGCCGGGGCGAGTCTTTATCCCGGGCAAAACACGACAGCCCTTTGTCCGGTTACGGACTTTTTCGGAAAGCCGGTCTATCGCGATGGATGCGAACCGGACGAAGCGGAAATCGCCCGCCGCCGTGAAACCTATCACGCGCCCTATCACGCCGCCCTCGCCGCCGAGATCAATCGCGCGCGCGACGCCTGGGGCCTTGCCGTTCTTTACGACTGTCATTCGATCCGGTCCGAGATACCGTTTTTGTTCGACGGCGTGCTGCCGGATTTCAACATCGGCACCAATGACGCAGCAACTTGCGCGCCGCAGATAGAAAAGGCCGTCGCCGATATCTGCCGCCGCGCGGAAGGATATACGCACGTCGTCAACGGCCGCTTCAAGGGCGGGTGGACGACGCGCCATTACGGCCGGCCGGCGCAGAACATCCATGCGATCCAGATGGAGCTCGCGCAACGGGCCTATATGGACGAAAACCCGCCCTGGACCTGGCGCGAGACCCGCGCCGAGCGCCTGCGGGGGCATCTGAAAGAGGTCCTCACGGCGCTTGACGGCCTTGCGCGCCGGGGTGTTTTATCGGTTATATAACCAGGAAAATCCGGCACCGGCCTCCAGAATTGCACGGTTAAGGTTTGTAGCCCGACTTAAAAAATATAAACGACCGGCGGAAAGGTTCCTCCCCAAAACAATGTAGCGCATTAGTGCAGGTTGCGGACCAGACAGACCCCCGCTCATCCCGGACGCGCTGCAGCGCCCCGGATCATAGTCCGGGGTGATGCTGCGCAGAGCCGGGATCCAGTAAAAGAAAAAAGACGGGCTCCGCTCGACATTATAGATGTGCTGGATTCCCGCTTTCGCGGGAATGAGCGGGGATATGGATGACGCGATCCGCAACTGGCTTAGGCTGGCTTGCCGAGCCGAAGCCGGCCCCGCGGGCGAAGGCGCGCAAATAATTAAATTGGCGAAAGCTGGCGCCCCCGGTCCGCATCCAGTCAACGTAATCGCTCTAAATGGATGTGGTGCCCCCGGTCCGACTCGAACGGACACGCCTTGCGGCACGTGATTTTGAGTCACGCGTGTCTACCAATTCCACCACGGGGGCGCGGGAAAGGCGCGTATTGCGGCGCGGATGATAGGCGGCGGGCCCGTCCGGTCAAGCGCTTGGCGGTTTGTTTACGCTTGCGTTTGAAGATCGCGGCGATCCGCCTTAGCTGTATGCCGCACCGGGCCGCCCGAGATGTTGATGAAAACCGCCGAAAACTCTTCCCGCCGCCGCGCCGCGCCCGGCGCCATCGCCGTCTTGGAAGGGGTCTTGAAAGACCTTGACCGGAGCGCGGCGAAAGAGGGCGATGATGACGACGCGGCCAACGATGCGCCCGACGCCGCGCTCGGCGATGTCGTCGAGCGGCTCGACGAGCGCGCCTTCGGTTTTTTGTTGCTGCTGCTTGCCCTGCCTTGCTGTCTGCCCTTCGTTTATGTGCTGCCGCAGATCGTCGCCCTGCCGATGCTGGCCCTGGCCGGCCAGCTCGCGGCCGGACGCCATCATCCCTGGCTGCCGCCCAGCCTCAATCAGCGGCGCTTTTCCCCGCGGGCGTTTTTGCAGGTCGTCAAGCGCAGCGAAAAATATGTCGGCTGGATCGAACATTTCGCCCGGCCGCGTTTTCTGCCCGCCACCGGCCATCTCGGCATGCGGCTGGTGGGCGCGCTATTGCTGATCCCCTGCGCATCCATCTTGGTGCCGCTGCCCTCGACCAACACCGTGCCCGGGATCGGGGTGGCGATCGCCTCGCTCGGGATCATTGAACGCGACGGCGTTCTGGTCATTGCCGGCCTTTTGATCGGCTTTGTCTGGGCGGCGCTCCTGGTGTTTCTAGGGCATGAAGCCGCCAGTCTGATCCGCGACTGGCTCGCAGCGCGACTATAGGTCCCAGCCCGCGTAGAGGCGCAAAGCCCTCGCCGGGCCTATCATCACCCCCATGACCAAGGCGTTGCTGTCATTATCGTTCACCGAGCGCGCGCTCGCCGTCGCCTTTGCGGCGAGCGGCGCGCTGCTGATCGCGGCGCATCTTTACGAAAAGCTCGCCGGGCTCGTCCCCTGCATTCTCTGTCTCGATCAGCGCGAAGCCCACTGGACGGCGCTCGCCGTCGCCGCTGCGGGACTTGCGGCGGCGCGGCTGTTCCGCTCCAGGCTGGGCGCAGCGGCGGCGGTCGGCGCGGCAGCGCTGGTCTATGCGGTGAGCGCGGGGCTCGCGTTCTATCATACGGGCGTTGAATACAATTTCTGGCCCGGCCCGCGGATCTGCGCCGGCGGCGGTTCCGTCGACATCAACGCCATTTCGGCCGCGCTTGAGAGCAACGAGACGCCGCCGTCCTGCGACGATCCCCAATGGCGGTTCCTCGGCGTTTCCATGGCGGGCTATAATATGCTCGCATCGGCGGGCCTGTTCGCCCTGACCCTTGCCGCCGCCTTCGCCGAAGCCCGCCATGCGCGCGCCAAACGCAACGAACCCGCAGCGCGGGAGGACGCGTCATGAGCGCCGCGCCGGAAAAACCCGGCCCCCGCGGGCGGCGGATCGGCGAAATGCTGCGGGTCGATCACGCCGGCGAATACGGCGCCGTTGCGATCTATCGCGGCCAGCACGCGGTCTTTTCAAAGCTGCCGCACAAAGCCGACACCGCAAAGACCATCGCCGAAATGGAAGCCGGCGAGATCGAACATCTGGAAACCTTCGATGCGCTGCTGGCCGAGCGCCGGGTGCGCCCCAGCCTCTTGTCGCCTTTATGGAACGCGGCCGGTTTCGGCCTTGGCGCGGCCACCGCCCTGATGGGCGAGAAGGCGGCCATGGTCTGCACCGCCGCGGTCGAAGAGGTGATCGAAAAACACTACGCCGCCCAGGCCGTCGCTCTTGCCGAAGACGAACCGGATCTGGCCGCGACCGTGCGCAAGTTCCGCGACGACGAACTCGAACATAAGCATACCGCCGAAAGCGCCGGCGCGGCGACGCCTGGGCCCTATGGCCTCCTATCCTCAGCGATCAAGCTGGGCTGCCGCGCGGCGATCCGGATCGCGGAAAAGGTCTGACCGCTTTGCGCCCCACACGCTTTGGTTGAACCGCACCGGCGAAATACAACCATAACCGCAAAATCGGCCCGCAAACCCGCATTCGGTCGATAGATATCGAACACCTTCCGGGAGGCCCTATACTGCCGGGCGTGATGAGAACCGACTTTAGAAAAACTTCCAGCGTCATTCCGGGACGCGCTTGCGCGGACCCGGAATCCAGTGACAGGCCTCGCCGCCGCAGCGACGGTTGCAGGGGCGCGCCATGGATTCCAGGTTCCGGCCCCGCGCGCGAATGCGCGCGAATCATCATTCGACCGCCTTCGCGGTCAGTCGGCCCCGGAATGACGGATAAAGCGACGCAGGAAAGCAGGCCGTCGCCGGCGACGGCTTATAATCCGTATACTGATCGTATATCAGTTGCGCCAGAACGGCGTCATCGCCTCGAAGGCCGGCCAGTCGCGATCGACCTTGCGCGTCGCCTCAGCGGCCTGCGCCGCGCGATAGCCGGAAATAAAGCCGGCGCCGCGCGCGGCCTCCTTGCCCTCGCCCGCGGCGGCGGCGTTGGCCAGCGTTTCGGCGATCACCGCGTCGTTGACCGCGCCGAAATCCTCCTGCAGGCCGGCAAGCGCGGCCATAAAGTCCTTGCGCTCTTCTTTGGCGTAGATCGAGCGGAACATCTGCACCGGATAGCGCAGTTTTTTGAGCGCTATGCGCAACGGGTGATAGCCCGCGGGGTGCGAGCGGTCGATCTTGCGCGCCGTCTTGCGCATCCTCTTATACGCCCGGTTCAGCGCGCGCGGGGCGAAATCGCTGAGCGGCGCGCCAAGCGCCTTGCCCGCCTCCTTGCGCCACGCGGCGACGGTCGCCGCTTCGGTAAGATCGATCAGGAAACCGGTGAAGGCGGGATCGGCGACGGCCGCCACCGCCTGCGCCCAGGCTTCGGCCCGCGCCGCTTCCGCCCGGATTTTAAGGCGGCGCATGCCTTCCTGCGCATACTCGTTGCGCGTCGCTTCCGGCAGGGTCTCGCCCAGAAAGACATCCCAGTCGCGCGCCGGTCCCAGGATTTTACGCAGCAGGCGCCCGCGGCCGGCGAGATCGCGCAGCGCCGGCGCGTCGCAATAGGGCCGGAAGATGCGCTCGACCGCTTGCAAACGGCGCAGGGCAACGCGCATTTGATGCACGCCCTCGGCTTTGCGCGTATCGAGCATGGCCGGCTGAAGGTTGGCCAGCCGCGCCGCGATGGCGCCAAGTGTTTGTTGCAGGGCGTCGGCGGCAGTGGTTTCCGGCGCTACCGTCAGGCGTTCTTCCTTGCCGATACCGTAAAGCCCGTCGCGAGCGAGCAACAGCGCGGTTTCCAGCTTGGTGCGCGCAGAAAGACGCACCGGCGCGTTGTCCGCCAACAAGCGGCCAAGCTCGAAAATGTCCCGCGGATCGCCGTCAACCAATTCGAGTTCGGCTTCCGCCAGGGGCGTTTCGATGGCCGGGCCGTTCCCGTTCCAGCTTTGCGCCAGACCGAGATCGACAGCGAATTCGATTTTCGACGCGCCATAGCCGAGCACCGACGCCCAGCGGTCGACCGTGGTGCGCGCCACAGGCCGAAGCGCGCCATTGTGCTCGGCGATCAGCTTGTCGATATCCGCATCGCCGGTTTTCGCCGGAAATGCGGTTTCGGAGGCGATTTCGCTTTCGAATTCCGTGCGCGCCACCGCGCCGACGCCATTAGGCCGCTTGACCGCCTGGACCAGCGTTCCCGCCTCCTCGCGCAAACGCAGGCTCAAGCCGCGGCGCTCAAGGGCGCGGTCGGCGGTGTCGTAATAGGTCGAGGCCAGCCGCTCCCACCTCCCCGCGCCGGGGCCCATGGCGCGCAGAAAGCGGCTTTGCGGCAGCGCGGCGATCGCCGGCGACGGCCCGGAAAATTTCAGTTCGAACTCGATGTTGTCCAGCTTCATTGCCGGCGCCTATCCCACCGCCCCCAACGATTGCTGTAGGTTAGCCTGTGGAAAGTTTTCAGGCTATGCCGCACTCAATGCGCCCCGCCGAAAGGCCTAAAGGCTTTTATGCGCGGGCGTCAATGATGAATGAAATCGGCGCCGGCGCGCGCCTCGTCAAGGGTTGTCTTTGACGCCAGCGTCGCTTCGGTTATGGAACAGCCCATGGGCATGAAAAGCATGCACGGTACGACCATTCTCGCAGTGCGGCACGGCAAAACCGTCTGCCTTGGCGGCGACGGGCAGGTCAGTCTCGACAAGACCATCGTCAAGGGCGACGCCAAAAAGGTCCGCCGGCTCGCGAACGGCCGCGTTATTGCCGGCTTCGCCGGCGCCACCGCCGACGCCTTCACGCTGATCGAAAGGCTGGAGGCCAAGCTTGAGCAATATCCCGACCAGCTCACCCGCGCCGCGGTGGAACTCGCCAAGGACTGGCGCACGGACCGCTATCTGCGCCGCCTTGAGGCGATGATGATCGTCGCCGACAAATCCGTCACCCTGACCCTGACCGGCGCGGGCGACGTGCTCGAACCGCAATACGGCGTCGCCGGGATCGGCTCCGGCGGCGATTACGCGCGGGCCGCCGCGCGCGCCCTGATCGAGGAAAGCGACCTCGACGCCGAAGCGATCGTGCGCAAGGCGATGGCGATCGCCGCGTCGATTTGCGCGTTCACCAACGACGCCTTGACGATTGAAAAGCTGCATACGGATAAATAGCTGTGGGCGGACGCCGGGCTTACCGCCGCCGCGACAAGTTCGCCTTTGACACTTTAGGACATAGTGCATGACTGATTTTTCGCCGCGCGAAATCGTATCCGAACTCGACCGCTTTATCGTCGGTCAGAAAGCGGCGAAACGCGCCGTCGCCATCGCGCTGCGCAATCGCTGGCGCCGGCGGCGCGTCGAAGATGTGTTGCGCGATGAGATCACCCCGAAAAACATCCTCATGATCGGCCCCACCGGCGTCGGCAAGACCGAAATCTCCCGCCGTCTCGCCCGGCTGGCGGGCGCGCCCTTCCTCAAGGTCGAGGCGACCAAATTCACCGAGGTCGGCTATGTGGGCCGGGACGTCGATTCCATCGTGCGCGACCTCGTTGAAATCTCGGTCGGTCTGGTGCGCGACCGAAAACGCGAGGACGTCAAGGCAGCCGCCCATGAGGCGGCCGAAGCGCGCGTCATCGACGCCCTGGCGGGATCGGGGGCGTCGGAATCGACCCGCGATCATTTCCGCAAGAAACTGCGCGACGGCGAACTCGACGATCGCGAAATCGAAATCGACCTGCGCGAAACCGGGGCTCATGCGCCGTCTTTCGAAATCCCCGGCATGCCCGGCGCGCAAATGAGCATGATCAACATCACCGATATGCTGGGCAAGGCGTTTCAGGGGCCGCGCGCGACGCGCCGCGTGAAAGTCAAGGACGCCTATCGGCCGCTGGTCGCGGAGGAATCGGACAACCTGCTCGACGAGGATGCGCTCGCCCGTGAGGCGGTCGAACTGGCGCAGAATGACGGCATCGTTTTTCTCGACGAAATCGACAAGATCGCCCGCGGCGCAGACCGCGCCGGCGCGGACGTTTCGCGCGAAGGCGTACAGCGCGACCTGTTGCCCCTGATCGAGGGCGCGACCGTGGCGACGAAATACGGGCCCGTCAGAACCGATCATGTGCTGTTCATCGCCTCGGGCGCGTTTCACCAGTCAAAGCCGTCCGATCTCCTGCCCGAACTCCAGGGCCGCCTGCCCATCCGGGTGGAACTCGACGCGCTTTCCCGGGACGATCTCAAACGCATCCTCCTCGAGCCCGAATCCAGCCTGATCAGGCAATATTGCGCCCTGATGGCGACCGAAGAGGTCACGCTCGAATTCACCGACGACGCCGCCGACGCGCTTGCCGACGCCGCAGCAGCGGTCAACGCCGGGGTGGAAAATATCGGCGCCAGGCGGCTCGCCACGATCATGGAAACCGTGCTCGACGAGATCTCGTTCACCGCCGCCGACCGGTCGGGCGAGACCGTCAGGATCGATGCGGCCTATGTGGAAGCGCGGCTGGGCGAAATTACCCGAAATGCGGATTTGTCCAAGTATATCCTATAGTTCGCCTATATTGTTTTGTCATTGAAACAATTCTGCAACGGGCCCCGCAGCCAGGCGTTTCCTGCAATTCCGGCGGGCGATCCGCGCCGGACTGCGCATGGCGTTGAAAACATTGGATTTCCCGTTCGCGCCTGCAGCATGGCGGGCCCGCCGGCAGGGGCTCAATCCGCCTTCGCGGGGGCAAAACCGGGCTTTCGCGAACGTTAATAGCAGGTTAATCTATCGGGCTAGAGGGAGTGATTGTGGGGCATAGTCATGGCTGACGGCGCATCCAGGCGAATTCGACGGCGCTCCATGCTGGATTACGCTGAAGACGTCGACCCGCGCTTTTCGGACAGGCCGGCCAATCGCAGCGGCGGCAAATCCGACTTCGCCGACGACAATAAGAGCACCCTTGTTTCCGGCAAGAAGCGGCCGCGTATCGCCTTTACCGGCGAAGAATGGGGGTTCGGCTACAAAGCCGCCGAAAAGTTCATTCGCAACGCGCGCGCGCGCGGCACCGTGCCCGACGCCGGATGGTCGGTGGGCGGCGGCCGCGTCGAAGATGAATTCGACGAAGCCAGTTCAAACAGCGGCTTTGACTATAATTATGAGATTACCCAGCCGCTGAGGACAAAAGAACAGGCGCTGATGGCGGTTCGGCAGGACACGGCCGATTTCGCGCTTATCCCGTTTTACAATCCTTACGCCGGCTACGACTATGAATCGCTGCGCGCGGTCGCGAGCCTTTTTACCTGCTGCGGCGTACAGCAGATCGAAGCGACCGACACCATGTGCCTGGCGGTGCATGAATCGCAGCTTTACGACATCATTCAGTCGGCCCATCCCGGCACCGGGTTTTCCGCGCTGCAACGCCGTTTTCGCAAGTCCTGGGGCACGATCGATTCAGGCAGCGGCAACGAACCCGGCGCGGATTATCAGGCAGAGATGCCGCGCGCCGGCCTGCCGATCGACATGGCGGATCAGAAATTGATCCGTGACCGGATCGATGTCGTCTACGCCGGCCCGGAAGCGGCCCGCCGCTGCAAGTCCAAGCTTGACGGGCTGCGCGTCATCGGCATCGATGTGCAGGAAATCTCGCAGATGGTCGAACCGCACCGGGAGCTGGCAAGGCTTGCGCGGGCCACGACGAACACCTCGCGGCAGACCAACACGCATTACGATCCCGCCACCGGGGATACGCGGTTTCATTCAACGCTCAGCGCAGAATCCCAGTCCGGCAAGCTGTTCGGCATGGTGCTGCCTTATGAAGTCGCCATGCGTTCGTCGGACTATGTCATCGTCGATCATGATTTTGACGACGCGCCGCCGAACAAGACGCGCTTCATGGTGGTCGAGCAGAATTTCGACCACACGCTTTTTGAGAACGCCTACCGCACGACCGACGCCCGCACGTCCTATTGGGGCCGGCGCCTGCACGCGATCGCGCGCAAGACATGGTCTTTCGGCGCAGGCATGGCGGGCCTGATGCAGTTTGCAGGCTTTACGCTCGGCACGGTCGCCGTCCTTATGCTGATTTTCGGCGGCTATGGTCTTTTGAGCGGGGTCGCCGCGCCGTTCGCCAATGTCCCGGCATCGCTTTCCTGGCTGGCGTCCCTTTCGTCCGCCGGCGCGGTCGGGATTGGCGCGATCGCCGGCGCGATCGCCTGGGTTCTTTTGTCGGTCAAAAGCGCCGGCCAGCGCGGCGTGCGCGTAATGTTTTTCATGCGCCGCGACGGCGACGCCGCCTCGCTCGGCGATGTCGAGAACTATTTGCGCAATTTCGGCATTCGGCATTCCGTCGTGCGCGTCGACGAAGACAGCGAATCCGCGGCGCCGGCGGGGCTTGTACTTGATGTCGAATTCGATGCGCAGGATTTCAGCTACGGACCGTTCGCCATGTTCAGCCGGCGCCTGCGCGGTTCGGTCGTCAACGGCGCGCTTAAAAAGACTTTCCAGCGCTGGAAGAACCGCGGCGTGCGGGTGTTAGCGGCGATGCCTTTCGCGACCGATCCAGAGCAACAGGACCAATACGGAATGCCGCCGCTGGCGCAACTGCCCAGGCACAGGCCGCGTCGCTGGTGGAACGAGGCTCTCGTCGCGTGGCTGGGCGATTTCAGCTACACGATGTTCATTCGCTTTGCGTATTTCGTCGCGCCGGTGCTGATCATCGCCTTCCTGCTCTGGTATTTCCTGCTCAAGCAATAAGCCGGCGATCTACTTCTCTCCGCGGTATCGGGCCCGGGGCGATTTCAAAAACAGATAGAACGCGCCGGCGCCGCCATGGCGGCGATGCGCCTGGCTCGCGCGGGCTACATGGATGCGAAAGGCGTCTTCGCGCAGCCAATCACGCATCCGGGTTCGCAAAACGCCGCGCGCCGGCGATGAAGCCGCCGGATAGGGCGCGCCCTTGCCCGTGATCACCAGAACGCAGCGCTTTCCCGCAGCCCGAGCGCTGGTCAAAAAGGTCAACAGCGTCTGGCGCGCCGCCGCCTGGGTCAGGCCGTGCAGGTCAAGCGTTCCCTCGATGGGAATGCGCCCGCGCCCGGCGCGGCGGTCGAGCCGAGGATCGCCGGAACTGAACGGATCGGCGGCGCGCGCCGCGTTCGGCCGGGGCGCGGGTATTCCGGACGGCGGCGCGCGACCTGAAGATGGCGCAGGACTGGCGCTTTTATCGCCGCCATGACGCGCCGATAGGTCCGGCGAACCGCCTTTTGCAAGCGGAGCGACATTGCGCATAGCGCGCCGCCACAACGCGCGCTCCTCGGCGGAAAGGCCCCGACGCTTCACGGCAACCGCGCCGCCAGCGGCCGCGGCAGAAAAACGTAAAACCGTCCGCGGACATTCATGGGGCCGGCGATCTCGCCCGCCGCCGCGCCGGTTCCCCAATAGACGTCGCCGCGAACCGGACCGCGAATTGCTCCGCCCGTATCCTGCGCGATCATCAAGCGGCGTATCGGTTCCGGGCCCAGCGCCTCCACCGGATCGATATCGACCCAAACCGGCGCGCCCAAAGTATGGTAGCGCCGGTCGACAGCGAGGCTTCGTTCCGGCGTCAAGGACGCGCCCTGGGCGCCAAGGGGCCCAAGATCGTCATCAAGCGCGTCGAGCGTTTGGAAAAAAACGTAAGATGCGTTTTGTTGGCGCAATTCCCGCGCAGCTTCGGGCGTCGCCGACGCCAGCCAGGCGCGGATCGTCTGCATGGAAATCTCTTCCGGCGGCGCAACGCCGCGTTCGACCATGACGCGGCCGATCGCCGTATAGGGATGGCCGTTCTGCCCGGCATAGCCGACCCGAAGCGCGCCGCCGCTTTCAAACCTTAGCCGTCCCGACCCTTGAATCTGCAAAAAGAGAAGGTCGTTCGGCTCCATCCATGCGATCGGTTCGGCGATGTCAGTCAGAGCGCCCTCGTCGATCGATTGGCGGTCGGGATAGGGAACCAGGCGGTCTTCCTCGAGCCGCCCGGCGATGCGTTCGCCGGCCCATTCGTCGCGGAAAACCCCGAGATCGACGTCGATGAGATCGGTCGGACGGCGGTATACCGGCGCGCTGAATGTCGGCGTCGCCTGCCGCGCGGCGGCGTAGACCGGCTCGAAATAGCCCGTGAAGGTTCCTTCGGCGTCGATGCGCGGCCGCAGCCGCCGCGCCGGCCCGCCCGGCAAGGGCGAGCGTCGTGCGAGAATTTCAATCGGCTGAAAGTGGGTCTCGAAAAAGCCGCGCAACGCGCTGCCCAGTCCGGCGGGATCCGCATCTTTTTGAGCGTTGATCTCCGCCGCGGCGCGGCAAGGCGCCAGCCAGTCCGCCGCCGCGCCGCCAAGCGTCGCCCCGCGCAGGGCGTCGCCAAGATTTTCATGGGGATTGGCCGGCGCGTCCGGATGGCGTTCTGCGAGAACGGCGCATGATTTAAGATAGGCCGCAAAGGCCGGCTGCAGATCGTCCTGCATCCAGCCGGCGAGTTCGGCATAGTCCGCCGGCCGGTAAACGAGTTCGGGCGGCGCGAAGGCCGACGCATCGAATCGTTTTTCATAATAGGGCGGCAGAAACCCGCCGAACACGATCACCGCCGCGGCCATGGCCGCAAGAACGGCGGTCGCGAAGATCAAAAGCGTCAAACGGAAATCGCGGTTTTTCACCGATGCGGCGTCTTTTACTGCAACGCCGAGAAAATCTAGGCCGCGTCGCCCGTCGCGACAAGAATCCAGTTGGGATCGCTGCTAGAGCGCTTGCGGGAGAAGCTCCAGCGGTCCTTCACGAGGTCGATCCGATTGGGATCGCCCTCAATGACATTGCCGTCCTTGTCGCGCGTGACGCGCACTTGATTGGAGGCGAATTCCGTCGTCGCCGTGATCCACTCGTCGTCATAATCGCTGCCGACGATCGCCGCATGATCGATGCCGACGAATTTCAGATCCGTCGTCTGCTGGGCGTTCTCACGCGCAACCACCGCCTGCTTGAAAGCATCATAGACAGAATCGTTAAGATACGCCCGGATGGAGCGCAGATCGCCGGCCGCAAACGCTTCGACGATCATTTCGTAGGCCCCGCGGGCGCCCTTCAAAAACGCCGCTTCATCAAATTGCGGATCGGCCTCGCGCAAAAGCCGGGCATTGGTGGACACCGGCTGCGGCGGGGCCTCGGCGGGCGATTCGTCGCGGCCTGCCTCAGTTCGGCGCTCGACCGCGGCGGTCTTGCGCTTGAGGGCTTCGAGGTCGTGGCGCTGCTCGTGGCCGGTGCGCGTGCCCATGACCGAAATCAGCCGGAACACGATAAAGGCCGTAACGCCGATCAGAATAAGCAGAACTGGGTCCATAAGAGATCAAAAATGCCCGGAAAACCTTAATTTTGCACGTTCGTCCTCTATATAGGAGCGCGAGCGGAGAAAAAATACAACGCTAATGTCATTAATCCTGATAGTCTTGTTCGTATTAGGCCCAATCGCCGAGATTTACGTGCTTTTGACCGCCGGCGGCCTGTTTGGCGCGCCCCCGGTGCTTGCGGCCTGCCTGGCCACCGCCCTGCTTGGAGGCTGGATCATCAGGCTCCAGGGCCTGGCGGCGATCAACGCCGCACGGCGCGATCTTAACGAAGGCCGGCCGCCGGTCGATTCCGCCGTGGATGGAGCGCTGCTGGTGGTGGCCGCGCCGTTTTTAATGACCCCAGGCTTTATCACCGATGCGATGGGTTTTCTCCTGCTGGTTCCGCCGATTCGTCGCATGTTGGCGCGCCTAGCGTTGCGCGAAATCCGCAGGCGGATCGACCGGGGCGAGGCGACGATTACGATCCGCCGGTATTGATCCGCCGGGTTGCAGGCCGGCAACCCCGCGTGTAAGGAGCGCGCTTTCCGGTTTCCCATAAACGGTGACGTTATGTCAGATACGCCAAACAATAACAGCGGCCCGGCCGGCGGCGACGAACAGATGCGTCCGTCCTTCGCCGTCCGCGCGCAGTATCTTAAGGACCTCTCCTTCGAAAACCCGCTCGCGCCCGGCAGTTTCCAGAACAGCGCTTCGCCGGCGATTGAAATGAATGTCGATGTTCAGGGCCGCGGCATCGCCGACGATCAGTACGAGGTGGAATTGTCCGTTTCCGCCACCGCCAATCGCGACAAAAAGACCTTGTTCGTGGTCGAGGCGACCTATGCGGGGCTTTTCGAGATCAAAAACCTGCCCAAAGAGCAACTCGAAATGGCGATGCTTGTGGAATGCCCGCGCTACTTATTTCCGTTCATGCGCCAGATCGTCGCCGACGCGACGCGCAACGGCAATTTCCCGCCCCTGATGATGGAGCCGATCGACTTCATGGGCATTTTCATCGCCAATAAAGAACGCGCGCTAGAGCAGGCCCCCGCCGCCGAAGCCCAGCCCAGCTAGGCGAGCCGGTGCCACAGGCTGGTCTCGCCAAGATCGCCAATGAATTCCTCATGGGCGGCGCGCTCGGCGTCCGTCAAACGCGGCGCCAGCGGACGGGGACGCGACCGCACGACGCTGCGCGCCCGGCGCCCATCGTCGCGATCCTCTTCTGCAGCGTCATGACGGGCGAAATCAAGACCCGCCTGTGCGCCGCCGGTGAGTTCGATATAGACCGCCGCGAGCAGCTTTGAGTCCAAGAGCGCGCCGTGACCTTCGCGCTGGCGCTCATTAATGTCGATCCCGAAACGTGCGCACAGCGCGTCCAGGCTCGCCGGTGCGCCGGGAAATTTCCGCCGCGCCATGATCATCGTGTCCGTCAGCGCGTTTTCCAGCGCCGGCAACCCTGCGCCGTCAAGTTCGGCCTGGAGAAACGGCAAATCAAAGGCGAGCCCGTTATGGGCGATCATCTCCGCGTCGCCGATAAATTCTAACAACGCCGGCGCGGCGCTCTGATCGGCGAAGAGCGGCTTGTCGCTGAGGAATTCCGCTGAGAGGCCGTGCACCTGAAACGCTGCTTCGGGCATGTCGCGTTCGGGATTCACATAAGTATGAAAATTCCGCCCGGTCACCGCGCCGTTGACCAGCTCGACGCCGCCGATCTCGACGATTCGGTGGCCTTCGGAATGTTTAAATCCGGTCGTTTCCAGATCGAATACGACTTGCCGCATGGTCCTTGCCGCTCTCGCTATTGTTCCGCCAACGGATAAAGCGTTTCTTTCACCTGCGCCGCCAGCCCCTTCAGCGTGAAGGGCTTTTGAATGTAACCCGCCCCTTCGATCATATCGAGCTGCTCGCGCACGGCCGATTCCGCATAGGCCGACATGAAGATGATTTCCGATTGAAGCCCGAACTGTTCGCGCGCCTTCATGACGAAGGACGGACCGTCGAGCACGTTCATCATCACGTCGGAAATGACAAGATCGAAGTCCGCGCCTTCCTCTTCGAGGATCTCGAGCGCGTCCTCGCCGTCTTCGGCCGCGGTGACTTCATAGCCGCAATCGTTGAGCGCGGCGACGACGAATGTCCTGACCGAATCCTCGTCTTCGACAATGAGGATGCGGCCGACCCCGGTAAGGTCGCGCTGTTCGTCGGGGGCGGGCGCGGCGACAGTTTCCTCCGCCGGCTCTTCAAGATAGGCGGGCAGGTAGATCTGGAAGGCCGCCCCCTCGCCCGGACTGCTTTTCAGCGCGATGGCGCCGTCCATCTGCCGGATGATGCCGTAGACCGTAGAAAGGCCGAGCCCCGTGCCTTTTCCTTCGCCCTTGGTGGTGAAAAACGGATCGAAAATCTTGTCGGCTATGTCGGGCGCCACGCCGGGACCCGTATCGCAGACTTCGATCAGAACGTAGTCCTGCTCTTCAATGCCGGGCACGTTGAGCGCGGCCGCCGCCTCGGCGTCGATGGCTTGCGTGCGGATCGTCAGCGCGCCGCCGCCCGGCGCCATCGCGTCGCGCGCATTGACGGCGAGATTCATGATCGCGGTCTCCACCTGAAACCGGTCGACCTTGATCGACGGCAGGCCGCGTCCGTTGATCAGTTCCAGCCGCACTTTCTCGCCGATGGCGCGGGTCAGGAACCGCGAAAAGTCGCGCAAAATTTCGGTGATCGAGACGACTTCCTTCTTGAGCGTCTGCTTGCGCGAAAAGGCGAGCAGCTGCTTGGTCGTATTGGCGGCGCGCTGTGCGTTTTCGCGGATCTGCACCAGTTCGTGATAGGCCGGATCGCCAGCCGGGTGTTTGAGCATCAGCCGTTCGCAATGGCCGAGCACAACCTGGAGATAATTATTGAAGTCATGGGCGACCTTGCTCGCAAGTTCGCCGATCCCACGCAGCTTTTGATCCTGGGCGTAGTCCTCTTCCATCCGCTTCCGGTCGGTAATGTCGACCGTATATAAAATGGTCTTGCGTATCCCGTAGGCGCCCCGGCGGCGGCGCACCGGGCGCGCATAGATGGCGAAATTGCGCATTTCGGAGCCGGCGCCCATAGCAGTTTCCACCGGTTTCGGCGCGGCGCTGGCTTTGGCCTTTTGCTTAATCTCAGCGGCGAGTTCGTCGAGCGTTTCGGCGCTCAACCGCTTGGCGAGCGGGGCGTTTTTCTTGATCGCGCCGAATACGTCGGTGAACGCCTTGTTCGCTTCGACAATGCGACCATCGCGGTTGAGTTCGCCCTCGATAATCGCGATCCCGAAAGGCGATTCGGAAATATCGCCGGAAAGCGAGATTTCCTCGGCCTCCTCCTCGGTCTCGTCAACGCAAAGCTCTACGCAGGCAAAGCCCTCGCCAACGCCGCCGCGGCGAAAGGCGGTCATGGTCGCTTCGATGGGGTCGGCGCCCCGCCGGCGCGCCAGTGCCGTCTGCGGCGCGCGATCGAGCCGCCACAAAGCGCGCACGATATCGCCGGTTTCGCCGAGGATGACGTCGTCAATATGGCGCAGACCGCCCCGTTCGGCACCGAGCCGGTCCCGCATGGCCGCGTTCGCCCAGGCGATCTGGCCCGATTTTTCAAGCGCAAAGACAGCGCGCGGAAAGTCCGCATAAGCAGCCGCCAGCGCATCGTGTTCTTCCTCTTCGATCGGCAGGTCGCGCAACCGCCAGGCGACATATTCGTCGGAGCCGGGGATCGGCCGCACGCTGACCTCGAACCGTCGGCGACGGCCGCCGCCGGCAAGGCCCATCACCTGATAAATCGTTTCCTCGGCGGGCTCTCCACCCTTGGCCGCCCGACAAAGGCGGAAGACTTTTGTCGCCTCTGCGCCCTGCTGGGCGAAAAGCCGGTCGATGCGCGGCGGCAGACCCGCCGGCCCCATCACGCCGGCTTCCTTGGCGAGTTCGAAATAGGCTCGGTTGGCATAGGTCACCACGCCGTCGCGCCGGGCCACGAGCCGGGCGTCCTGGTCGGCGTCGAGAACGCCCTCCGCAAGCCCCAGGGCGCTCAGGATTTCCGCGCTGGCGAGTTCGGCGGCCTCTCCCGCCGGCTTTCCGGCGGCGCGGCGCAGCATGGCCCCGGCGAGCAGCAAAGGCGAAAACAGTTTCGTCGCCGCGGCCGCGAGAAAGAGCGCAACGCCCAGGGCGAAAACGCCGGCCAGCGCCAGCGCCGGAAAGCTGGCGGACCGGGCGGAAAGAACGACATAGGCGACGGCCGCGAGCCCGGCGAAAATGCTCGCCCACAAGCCCCAGAACGATACGGCGTGCCATGGGTTTGACCGCTTGGCGGGAGGATGTTCATGCTCATGCTTTTCGGCGGCCGCGTCGAGCATGGCGACGATTTCATCGGGCGTCGGCGGCCGGGGGGCCGGTTTCTTGACCGTCTTGTCGGCCGCTTCGGGGACGCGGGCTTTGCGCGCGCGCCTTTTTTTCGGCGTCATTTTCTTTGCTTGCGCGTTCGCCACGACGCTTGGTTCTCCGACGCTTAAGTGATTCGCGGCGGATATTATGGCGGTCTTCGCGCCATGAAACTACCGCCGCCGGGCGGTGCGGCAGCACTGGTTTTCCACTCGTAGAAACCTGGTTAATGCAGCGGCGGGGCGGATTTCGCCTGGCGCATGATGAACCCGATCACTTTGGCTACCGCTTCGTAATGTTCGAGGGGGATCTCCTCGTCGACGTCGACAGCGGCGTAAAGCGCGCGGGCGAGCGGCGGGTTGTCAACCACGGGCACGTCGTTTTCCTCCGCAACCGCCCGCATGCGCAGCGCCAGATCGTCGACGCCTTTGGCGACGCAAAGGGGCGCGGCGGACGAGTCCATTTCATAATCGAGCGCGACCGCATAGTGGGTCGGGTTCATGATCAGCACCGTCGCATCCTTGACCGCTGCGATCATGCGTTTGCGCATGCGCGTTTCGCGCAACTGGCGCAGGCGGCCTTTGATCTGCGGGTCGCCTTCGGTCTCTTTGAGTTCGCGGCGCACTTCCTCCCTGGTCATGCGCAGGCGCTTTTTCCAGGCGTAACGCTGATAGGCGACATCAAGCCCGGCGATGACGATCATGGCGAACACCGTCAGCCCGATAAGCTTGAGAGACAGCGCCTGAACGATGTCGAGCAGCGCAGCGCTGTCGGCATATAGCGACGTCGCCAGGAGTTCGCGGTCGGGCCACAGGGCGAACGCCAGCACCGCGCCGACAATGATAATCTTGCCGACGCCCTTGGCGAAATTGAAAAGACCCGACGGGCCGAAAATCCGTTTGGCGCCGGCGATCGGCGATAGCTTGCCCAGCGACGGCTTCATGCGCTCGGTCGTAAACACCGGCCGCGCCTGAACGATATTGGCGAGGACCGCGGCCGCGGCGACCAACGCGGCGACCCCCGCCAGCGCGCCCGCCAGCGCAAGAGCGATGCCGACGAAGAGGCGCTGCAACGCTGCGCCGTCGGCGAGGAATTCATGGGGATGGTCGAGAAATACCGCGCCGGCCTGCAAAACCCCGCGCGAGGCCGGCCCCGCAAGCAGCCATAAGGACAGCGCCCCGGCGGCGAGCATCACCGCGGCGGTAAGTTCCTGGCTTTTCGGCGCGTCGCCCTTGCGGCGGGCTTCCTCAAGCCGTTTCGGGGTCGGCTCCTCGGTGCGCTGGGCCTGGTCCTGCTGTTCGGCCATGACGCGTCCTTAGGCGAGAAACTGCGACAGGAACGTTTCGAAGCGCTCAAGAAACAAGACCATGACAAGTCCGGTCGTCAGCATCAGGAGCATCAGGCCCAGCGTCAGACTGGCCGGCATCAGCATAAAGAAGACTTGCGCCTGAGGCATCAGGCGGTTCAAGACGCCGGCGCCGATATAAAAGACAAGACCGAACAAGATGAACGGCGCGGCGAGGCGCAGTCCGAGCGAGAACGCCGCCGACAAGGTCTCGACCATAAGCGAGGACATGTCGCCGAAACGCGGCAAGGCGCCCGGCGCCATGAGCAAATAGGAATCTTTAAGCGCCGTCAGCAGCATATGATGAAGATCGGTCGCGAAGATCATGGTCGTGCCAAGCACGGCGAGAAAACCGCCGACAATGGCGCCCTGAAGCTCCTGGCTGGGATCGAAGATCTGCGACAACGACAGGCCCATCTGATAGGCGATGGTCTGTCCGGCGACGTTGAGCGCGGCGAAAAACGTCCGGGCGGCAAGGCCTAAAAACCCGCCGATTAAAAGCTCCCCGATAATGACCGCGCTCATGACGGAAAGTCCGCCCTCGCGCGCCCAGGCCGGATAAAATTGCCCCGCCACGGGCGCAAGCGCCGCTGTCACGGCGATGGCCGCAGCCAGCCGCAGGCGCGGCGACAAGGTGAAGTCGCCAAAAGCCGGCGCGGTCATGAACATCGCCCCGACGCGACAGAAAACGGCGAAGACCAGAAACACATCGATCGGCAAAGACGCCAAAGAAAAGGAGACGGCCATCAGCCCACTCCGAGGCCGCCCGCCGCAATGCGCGCGTAAAGCGCCGTGGCGAAGCGCCCCAGCGCGCCGCCCATAAAGGGCAGGCAGATCGCAATGACAATGAACATCACGATGATGCGCGGCACGAAAACGAGGGTGAGTTCCTGAACCTGGGTCAGCGCCTGCAACAGCGCAATGACGAGCCCGACGAGAAGGCCCGCGAGCATGGGCGGGCCGGCGACAAGCAAGGTCACCCAAAACGCTTCGCGCGCAATCTCCAGAATTTCGGCGCCGGCGCCCATCGGCATCTCACCATGACTGCCCGGCAAATATTGCCGCCGTGATGGTTAAGGAGCGGTTTGGATTGGGTTAAGCGGGGGTAAATCCGCGCCTTAAATCGGCATGCGCAGGATTTGCTGATAGGCCTCGATGACGCGGTTGCGCACCGCGATGGCCGCTTCCAGGGAAACCTCCGCCGCGCTCACCGCCGTGACGACGTCGACGAGATCGGCCTCGCCCGCGGCGACGGCGGCGGCCGCGCTTTCGCCGGCCTTAAGGCTTTCCTGGGTTGTGGAAACCGCCGTTTTGACCATCTCGGCGAAATTCGGCTTGGCCGCTTCGGCGGCATTTTCCGTATGCGGCGCATTCGCCCCGACCTTGGCGATGTCGGCGTAAATCTGCGCGGCGCGAATAGAATCGATGCTCATCGCGTTACTCCAGGATCCTCAAGGTGGAAGCGGCCATTGAGCGCATGGTGTCGAGCGCGCCGAGATTGGCCTCATAGCTGCGCTGCGCTTCGCGCAGATCCATCATCTCCACCATCGGATTGACGTTGGGCAGCATGACATAGCCTTCTTCGTTCGCCGCCGGATGGCTCGGTTCGAACCGCAAAGTGAATTCGGACGGGTCGAGCGTCACGCGCGAAACCTCGACAAGGTCAGCGCCGAGCGCGCGGTCCACATAGGAGGAAAACACCGGGATCTGTCGGCGGTAAGGATCAAGACCGGGCGTTTCGGAAGTGGAATTGGCGTTGGCGAGATTTTCCGCGACGACGCGCAAGCGGGCCGACTGAGCGCGCATGCCGGCGGCGGAAATCTGCATGGCGGTGCTGATATCGTCCATCTTCTATGTCCTATTGTCCCCGGGCGGCGAGGCGCAGCATCGCCAGGCCCTTGCGGTACAGGCTGGCAGCGAGAGCGTATTCCTGCCGCGTTTCGGAAAGCTTCATCGCCTGGGTTTCGAGCGAGACTTGATTGCCGGTCAACGAGGCTTCGCCGTCAGGCGCGCGCTCGACCGTAAAGGACCGGGCCTGCGCACCTGGAGCAGCGGCGACATGGCGCGGATCGCTCACCCGCATGGGCTGCGGCTGCGCGGCGGATTGCGCCATCGCTTGAAAGTTACGCGTTTTCAAGTCCTTAGCAACATAGCCGGGGGTATCTGCATTGGCGATATTTTCAGCGATCACCGACGTGCGCGAGGCGAGAAAATCAAGCCGCGCGGCCAGCCCGGACAGCAATGGAATCTTCGTCAAGTCCATATCACGCCCTTTCAAGACCGCAGATTGGCGCTTTATGGTTAAGCGCGCGTTGACGGGTGGGCGTCCGCGGCGCTGCACAATGCTTAACAATTCCTTACGCGGAGAAATCGTTGACCAAGACATTCGGACTGGTGCTGGGATCGGGCGCGGCGCGGGGCTGGGCGCATGTGGGCGTTCTCAAAGGCCTTGAGGAGATCGGCGTTAAGCCGGATATTATCGCCGGTTGTTCGGTCGGCGCGCTGGTCGGCGGGGCCCATCTTATCGGCGCGCTTGATGCGTTTGAGATGTGGGCGCAAGAGCTCAAGCCGCTTTCCGCGCTGGAACGATTCACCCTGAAAGTGCGGCGCGGCGGTCTGATCGACGTTGCGCCCGCGTTCGAAGCGTTCCGCGAATATGACAAAAACATCGAAGACCTAAGCATCAAATTCGGAACGGTCGCCGCCGACCTCGCCACTGGCGAAGAAGTCCCCATCACGACCGGTTCGGTGATTGACGCCGTGCGCGCGTCCAGCGCTATTCCGGTCGTTTTCCACGCCGTCCGGCACCAAGGTCGCTGGCTTGTGGACGGCGCGCTGGCCAACCCGGCGCCCACATCGCTGGCGCGCGCGCTGGGCGCCGATGTCGTTTTATCGGTCGATCTCAACGCCGTACCGCGCGTGCTTGATCGTTTCGACGCCCCGCCCGCGAGTGTTCCGGCGGTTATTGACTCTTCGCCGGCCAGGCCGGGCGTCGCCGGCGCTGTCGAGCGGCTGATCGAAGACACCCAGGCGGCCATCCGCCGCCAGTTCGAACTCGCCAAGGCGCGCGCCGACGCGTCGCCGCATCTGTTCGAAACCGCATTTGCGGCCGCCGACATTCATCAAATGCATCTTGCCCGGGCACGCGCGCAAATCGATCAGCCGAACATTTTGTTGCGGCCGGATATGCGCGACGCCCTGCCGACGGCGTTCGACCGCGCCGATGACTTCATCGAGGCGGGGCGCAGCGCGCTGCTTGCCGAACGGGAACGATTGGAAACGCTGTTGGCCGACTGACCGATTGTTGCAAAGCCGCTATAAAATCTCGAGCACGGCTTCGGGCGGGCGGCCGAGCGCGGCTTTATCGCCCGAAACGACAATCGGCCGTTCAATCAGGATCGGATGGGCGATCATCGCCGCGATCAGGTCGTCATCGGATGTATCCGGATCGCCGAGCGCCAAGTCCTTGTAGGGCTGTTCCTTGATCCGCATGATGTCGCGGGGGCGTTTGCCGAGCTTGGCAAGGATGCTCTTGAGGTCGCTCGCGCTTGGCGGCTGTTCGAGATAGAAAACAATCGTCGGCATAACGCCGCGCTCTTCGAGCAGCCCCAATGTCTGGCGCGACTTCGAACAACGCGGATTGTGATAAATCGTGACCGTCATCCGTTCCGGCCCCTCACAGGGCAAGCCGATAGCCGCCGCTTTCGGTCAACAAGATCGCCGCATTGGAAGGGTCCGGCTCGATCTTCTGACGCAGCCGGTAAACATGGGTTTCGAGCGTATGGGTCGTCACGCCTGAATTATACCCCCAGACCTCATCGAGCAGGACATCTCGCGTCACCGGCTTGCCGCCGGCGCGATAAAGAAACTTCAAAATGGAGGTTTCTTTTTCGGTCAGCCGGATCTTTTTGTCTTCCGGCGTCACCAGCATTTTGACCGCGGGCCGGAATTCATAGGGCCCGACCTTGAAGACGGCGTCCTCGCTTTGTTCGTGGCTTCGCAGATGGGCGCGCACGCGCGCCAGCAGCACGCCGAATTTAAAGGGCTTGGCCACATAGTCATTGGCCCCGGCCTCCAGCCCCAAAATCGTGTCGGCGTCGGAATCGGCGCCGGTGAGCATGATGATCGGGGACTTGAAGCCGTTCTTGCGCATAATGCGGCAGGCCTCGCGGCCGTCCATGTCGGGCAGGCCCACATCGAGGATCATCAGGTCGATATGGGCTTCTTCCTTGACCCGCGCGATGGCGTCGTTGGCCGTGTCGATAGGCTCCACGTCGAATTCGTCATGCGCCCTGAACTGATCGATCAAGGTTTCCGTTAAAAGCTCTTCGTCGTCGACAAGCAGTATTTTTTTCGCCCGCGTCATCTTTTCAATCCATCGCCCGCTTTAGGCCGTAGTGGGGCGCTCTCTTAGCGTTGAACCGTCTTCACAAGGAATTCACAACCGCGCCAGCGCTTTGTGATCTCGCCTGCAAACGCCGTCGGCAAAGACAGCGGCCGCTCGCGTCCGAACGCTAGCTTACTCTTGAACGCCAAAAACATAAACAATCCTTCATTAAGCGCCCGCCTGCGCCCGTTCGCCGAAGATCGCCGTTCCGATCCGCACATGGGTGGCGCCAAGCCGTACCGCGACGGCGTAATCGCCGCTCATGCCCATGCTCAGCGCCGTCAGACGATTGCGGGCGGCGATTTTCGCCAACAGCGCGAAGTGCGGCGCGGGATCGTCGCCCATCGGCGGAATGCACATCAGCCCTTCTATAACCAGGCCGAATTCCTCCCGGCACTGAGCGATGAAGGCATCGGCCTCATCAGGCGCAATGCCGGCTTTTTGGTCTTCCTCGCCGGTATTGACCTGGATGAAAAGGCGGGGCGTTCTTTCCTGCCGGTCCATTTCAGCGGCAAGGGCGCGGGCGATTTTAGGACGGTCGACCGTTTCAATAACATCGAATAGCGCCACGGCCTCTTTCGCCTTGTTCGACTGCAGCGGGCCGACAAGATGGAGTTCGATATCGGGATAGTCGGCTTTCAGCGCCGGCCATTTCGCCGCGGCTTCCTGCACGCGATTTTCGCCGAAGATGCGATGGCCGGCCTCAAGCAGCGGCCGGATGCGTTCTGCGCCATGGGTCTTGGAAACGGCCGTCACGACCGCAGCGTCTGGCGCGCGGCCCGCTTCCTCAAGCATGGCGTTGAGTTCTTCGCGGATTGCGCGAAGATTGGCGGCAGGATCAGGATTTACGTCTGTCAAGGATCGGTCGGCTTGGCTGATAACATACAATCATTGCGCACGCGCGCGGCGAAACTAGCAGCGGCCGCGCGCCGCCTCAAACGTCGGTCGGGCGTTTCCGGCGCGCCGTTTTCCCTGGCGTTCATGAGCGATCTTTCCCGCGCGCCGCACCTCGAGCTGATCGCCCGGGCGCTGCCGCGGGGTGCGGCCTTTATTCTGCGCGACTATGACGCGCCCAATCGCGCGGCATTGGCGCGCCGGCTTCAATCGATCGCAACGGCCCGGGGCGCATTCCTGATCCTCGGCGCTGACGCAACGCTGGCCAGAAAGGTTGGCGCGGACGGGGTTCATGTCCCGTCCTGGCGCGCCCGAACATTCGAGCCGCCGGCGGACGACCTGATCGTCACCGCCGCGTGTCATGGCGCTGAGGATATTGAAAAAGCGGCCCGTTTTGGCGCGGACCTCGCGCTGCTGGCGCCGGTTTTTCCGACAGCAAGCCATCCTGACGCGGCAGCGTTGGGCCCGGCGCGGTTTAAAACCGTCGCAGCCCAATCGCCGTTGCCGGTGCTGGCGCTGGGCGGGGTTGACGAGACCAATGCGGACCTTCTCACCGGACCGAATGTCGCCGGTTTGGCCGCGATCGGCGCATTTCGTGCCGGTTGACTATTGGGCCGCTTCGTCGCTGGTTTCGACTTCGGTCCACACGCCGAGAACGTTCCCTGCGGGATCGCGGAAATGAAACCGGCGTCCGCCGGGAAATTCGTGATGCTCGGTGATCTCGCCGCCTGCGGCGACGACTTTCGCCTCGCTCGCCTCCAAATCGTCTGCATAAAGAATGACAAGCGCGCCGCCGGCGACCGGTGTTTCGCCGCCGCGAAAACCGCCCTCGACCCCGGCGCCGGAAAAACTGACATAGTCCGGCCCCCAGTCCTGAAATTCCCAACCGAAGGCTTGGCCGTAGAATGTCTTGACGGCGCCGAGATCTTGGGCGGCGAATTCAACGTAATCGATGTGATTGTTCTTATCTTTCATGGCGACATCCTCGTTCGCGGCGGCGCCGGCGGCCGGTTCTTCGCCGCAGCCGGCAAGCGCGACGGCGACAATCGGAAGAGCGGCGAGCAGGCGAGTTCTGAAAACCATGCGGGCGCGTTCCAGATTGGCAAACGGGACGGCTTGAAGCCGTCCCGTTTTCCGCATCCCCTCTAAGCCTAGGCGCCTAGAACTTAGAATTTGATCGAGCTTTCGATCACGACCGTGGTGGCGTCTTCCGGCCCGCCGACAGCCAAAGGCTTCGTCGATTCGACATACTGGGCGGCGGCGCCGATGGTGATGCCGCGCTTGATGACATAGGTCACGCCCGCCTGCGCGGTTTGCGTGTCGCGGAACAGCGTCGGATCAAGCGGATTGGGGCCCAGGACATTGGCTTCGGACTGGCCGTAGCCGAGCATGAACGCCACGTCCCCGGCGTCTTCGCCGGTCCGGAACGTGATCCCCGCGTCGAAGGCGAGATATTCGTTGTCGCCGACGGAAGCCAGGCCGGCGTTGGTGTTCTTGATCGATCCGCCGAGCGTGATACCCCGATAGGCGAGGTTCAGTCCGAAGGAATAGGATTCGTAATCGTCATAGAGCGGCAGGTCAGCGAGCGCGTCCTCATCGGCCGTGACATAGCTTGCGCCAATGCCGATGAGCAGGCGATCGCCGCCGATTTTGATCGGCTTTTGGTAATAAAGCGCCGCCTCAATCGCGTCTTCCCAGTTTGACGCTTCGGTCAGCATCGTGCCGTCGGGCGCAATGATAAACCCGGCCTCGGGCGCGCATAAGCGATCGCCGCAATTCTTCAGCGTCGGCGAATAGGAAACGCCAAGCTGCAGCCCGCCGAACACGCCGCCGAGAAAATTCGCCGGCGGCATATAGGTGATTTTCGTCGAATAGCCGGTAAAATCGTTCACCGTGTGAACGTCGTTCAGACCGGAAAGATCCGTCTGCCAATCATTGACGTTGACCGCGGTGAAAATCGTCGGCGAGGTTACGGCGAGCATGCGCGCCACGCCCTTATCGCGGCCGACGATCAACTGGCCGAAAGAGCCTTTGGCGTAGGCGTAGGCCCCTTGCAAATAAATGTCAGAGTCAAGCGGGGCGACACCGCGCGGCCCGCCGATCAACAGGCTTGAATATCGCCCGCCGGCGAACAGTTGCGGGGGTTGGTCGGCGTCGAGACGGGCTTCCGCCGCCGCGCCCAATTCAAGGCCGCTGTTCAGGACCGTCGAGCCCGTGACCTTTACTGTCGCATTGACGTCGGCGTCCCCATCGCCGTCGGAAACGCCTGCAACCAGGCTGGCCGAGCCCTCAACGTCAATCTCGACCGGATCGGCGGCATACGCAGCGCCGGCGGTCAATGCCGCCGCGCTTACGCCCAATAACGCCTTTCGCAAACCGATCATCGCTCAGTCTCATTGACGGCCGAGGCCGCGCCGCATCCTTCGCGCCAGACCGTCGCCCGTTGCGGCGGCCTTTCGCAAATTAATTTTTCGCCGGCTTCGCCGGCAAACCCCACGCAACGCCCCTGGGCCAATCAACTGTGCGTCGCCAAGCCGGATCCGCGCGAATAAATTTGACACGGGTTCGCGGCTTGAAGTTAACAGCTTCAAGACCTTTGTGGATAATGGCGCCCGGCATGGGGCGGTTCAAGCAGGCATTGGCGAAAGTCATTGTCTAAGGTTGGTAATGTGGTAGGAAAGCCACGTAATCGGGCCGATGCGGGGCGGCCGCGCCGGAATGGAAAGTCGCCAATGAGGCTCAAAAGTTCTTTTATATACAAACTGTTAGTCATTTTTTGCGGCGCAGCGCTGGCGGCCTCCTGCGGCGGGTCCGGCGCCAAGAAAGACAGAAACGCCTCGCTCGCGTCCTATTCCACCGGAAGCGGCAGCCAGGCCGCCACCGTCAATCGCTATTTATGGGCCGCGTCGCTGGAAACCCTTGATTTCCTGCCGGTTTATTCGGCGGACCCGATCGCCGGGCTGATCATATCCGACTGGTATGTCAATCCGGAGGCCCCGACGGAGCGCTTCAAGACCACGGTCTACATCCTCGACAGCGCGCTCCGGGCCGACGCGCTCAGGGTTTCGATCTTTCGCCAGCAGCGGATGGAAGACGGGTCCTGGCTCGACGCGGCGGTCAACCCGGCGACCGCGCGGGAAATCGAAAACGCGATTCTGACCCGCGCCCGCCAGCTTCGACTAAATGTTCTTGACGAATAAGGATTTGGATTCCGGTCGCAACGCTTAGCGGCTGAAATCGGACCAAATCCCCCTTGCGCGCTTGTGAGACGCGCAAGGCGCTCGTAAGGGCTTTCTCAGCGCTCAATCCTAACCCCAAGCTTGTTCCATGCCCCGCTATAATCCCAAGGAAATCGAGCCCAAATGGCAAGAGCGCTGGCGCATGGCGGGCGCTTTCGAGGCCCAGCCCGGCGGCGACAAGCCCAAATACTACGTCCTTGAAATGTTTCCCTATCCGTCGGGACACATCCATATCGGCCATGTGCGCAATTACGCCATGGGCGACGTCGTTGCGCGCTACAAAAAAGCGCGCGGCTTTAATGTCCTGCATCCCATGGGCTGGGACGCGTTCGGCCTGCCGGCGGAAAACGCGGCGATGCAAACCGGCAAGCACCCGCGCGATTGGACCTACGACAATATCGGCGCCATGAAGGAACAGCTCAAGAAAATGGGCCTTTCCATTGATTGGTCGCGCGAACTGGCCACTTGCGATCCGCAGTATTACCGTCATCAGCAGCGCTTGTTTCTGGAATTCTGGGCCAAGGATTTGGCCTATCGCAAGGAAAGCGACGTCAATTGGGACCCGGTCGACCAGACCGTGCTCGCCAATGAACAGGTGATCGACGGCAAGGGCTGGCGCTCCGGCGCGCCGGTGGAGCGCCGCAAGCTTTCGCAATGGTTTTTCCGAATTACCGATGCCGCCGACGATCTTCTGGCGGCGCTCGACGATGGCCGCCTGGCAGGCTGGCCGGACAATGTGCGCCTCATGCAGCGCAACTGGATCGGCAAGTCAAAGGGCTTGCAGATGAAGTTCCGTTTCGCCGAAGGAACAAAACCGCCAACCGGTTTTGAGGACGGAATCGAGATTTTCACCACACGGCCGGATACGCTTTTCGGCGCCAGCTTCATCGCCGTTGCGCCCGATCATCCATTGGCGTCGAAACTTGCCGAAACCGACGCCGAGCTGCGCGCCTTCATCGCCGACTGCCAGAAAATCGGCACCTCCGAAGAGGCGATCGAAAAAGCAGAAAAGCAGGGCTACCAGCTGCCCTTCGAAACCGGCCATCCGTTCGACGACCGGCGGTTGCCGGTCTATGTCGCCAATTTCGTGCTCATGGGATACGGCACCGGCGCTATCTTTGGCTGCCCGTCAGGGGACCAGCGCGATCTTGAATTCGCCCGCAAGTATGGCCTGGCCGTACCGCCGGTGGTGCTGCCCACGGGCGAGGACCCGGCGACCTTCGTCATTGAAGACGAGGCCTATGTCGGGCCGGGAACAATTTTCAATTCCGGCTTTCTTAACGGGCTTGCCGTCGACGAGGCCATCCAGGCGGCGATCAATAAGATCGAGGAGATGGGGCTGGGCGAGGGCAAGACCCTGTTCCGCCTGCGCGACTGGGGCCTTTCGCGCCAGCGCTATTGGGGCTGTCCGATCCCGGCGATCCATTGCGATAAATGCGGCGCCGTGCCGGTGCCGGCGAAGGACCTGCCGGTCTTGCTGCCGGAAGTCGACGCCAGGGAATTTTCCATTCCCGGCAATCCCCTGGACCGTCATCCGGAATGGAAAAACGTCGATTGCCCCAAATGCGGCGCCGCCGCCCGGCGCGAGACCGACACGATGGACACGTTTGTCGATTCGGCCTGGTATTTCGTCCGTTTCGCTGCGCCCCATGAAGAAAAGCCGGTCGAGAAGGACAAGGCCGATTACTGGCTGCCGGTCGATCAATATATCGGCGGTGTTGAGCACGCCATTTTGCACCTGCTTTATGCACGCTGGTTCACGCGGGCGATGAAGGCCTGCGGCTATTTATCGGTAGACGAACCGTTCGCCGATCTCTTCACGCAAGGCATGGTCATTCACGCCACATACCGCACGCACCTAGGAACATGGGTTCTCCCTGAAAACGTGAAATTTTTTTATAAGGATCAGGTAAGTGAGGCCCGTCGAAAATGGCTTGTCGACGAGCTGGACAGACTTGCCGATGATCATTCACGATTCAAAGAAGAATATCTGAAGCAAACTGATTCAACAGGGCAGTATTATTTTTATGATTATGTATCAGACGATGGAAAAACGAGAGTAAGTGAGATCAACTCGCCGGTCGTTGAGCCTTTGAGCAATCCGATTCTCATCGGCCCTATCGAAAAGATGTCCAAGTCGAAAAAGAACGTCGTCTCGCCGGAGCGGATCGCCGAAACCTACGGCGCGGACGCTGCGCGCTGGTTCATGCTGTCGGACAGCCCGCCCGAGCGCGACGTCGAGTGGACCGACGCCGGGGTCGAAGGCGCCTGGCGGCTGATCGGACGGATCTGGGATGCGGTTTCTTCGGCCAAGGGCGCGCTTGAAACATTCGATCCCGAACGCCCGACCGCCGACGCCGATGAGGACCTGCGGCGCGCGACCCACGAAGCCATCGCCGGCGTCACCGACGACATTGAAAATTTCCGGTTCAACAAGGCGATTGCGCGGATCTATGAATTCCTCAACACGCTGCGCAAGTCCGATGGCGCGGACGGCTGGGCGCGCGCCGAGGCGCTCTCCGCCCTGGCGCGTCTGATCGCGCCGTTCACGCCGCATCTCGCCGAGGAATGCTGGGAAACCCTGGGCGGCAATGGCCTCGTCTGCGATGCGCCCTGGCCGGCGGCCGACCCGGCCTTGCTCGCCAAGGACACGATCGTCCTGCCGGTTCAGGTCAACGGCAAGCGCCGCGCCGAGATCGAAGTGGCCGCGAACGCCGACAAGGCGGCGGTTGAAAACGCGGCCTTGTCGCTTGAGGCCGTTCAGCGCCATATTGCCGGCATGACAGTCCGCAAGACCGTCGTGGTGCCGGGACGCATCGTCAACATCGTCGCCAATTAACAGGGCTCTTTTTGAAAAAAACATTCGTCATTGTCGTATCTATTGTTTTCGGCCTTCTCGTCGCAAGCTTTACAGGCGTCCTGACAAAACGCGCTATTTTCGAAGGTCAGCGTGCGCTTTATACGGAAGAACAACTCATTGGCGACCTTGCCGACGGCCTGCCGAAAACCCTCGCCGTGCTGCGAGAACATTTTCCCGAAGATTATGCGGAGATGATCTCAGGCTTGCTCGTAGCCATAAAGCAGGGAGGAGACGCCCAAGCCGTTCGCATTCGAGGGTCTGAAGTATCCATGCAAATCAGGCGCAAACATGCATCTGCGATGGTCAAGGCGCCGGATGAACAATTGAAGACTCTCGCGTCTGCAAATATCCGGCTTCTCCGGGCGGTGCGTGACCAAGACGGCGAAAAAATCTGCGGCGCCGTCGCCCTGGCAGGTGCAAACGGAATCCCCATGAACTCGCTGCAGAAATATTTTTCCATTTTAGATTACGTTTCGGCGGAAACTTTTTTAACGATCCATGCAGGCAGAAGCGCTCCTGCCGATCATGGCAGTGTCACTGACGCTGACTGGGGCGAGGTTATCGCCGTCATGCACCAAAACGGTGTTACCGAGGAAGAACTCGGCATTATTGGAAACGGGCGCGCTGACGATGCCCGATACTGCGGGCTGATGATCCAATTTCTTGAGGCCGTCAGGGATCACGAAGGCGACGCCGGCCCCAGGGTGCGCTCAACGCTTGCGGGCGAGATTGGAGCGTCCTAAGTGAACCGTCATCTCATCCCCTTAGCATGCATCATTTGCGCGTTTGCTTTACCTGCGTGTGGCTTTCGGCCGATTTATGCAACGCCCGTGGAAGGGGCGGACGCCGCGCTCAACCAACTGATCGCCGTGCGCCAGGTCGCTGCGCCGCAAACGGTCCGGCCCTTGATCGTCAGCGCCCTGAACAACCGCATTGTTCTCAAAGAAGGCGAAATCCCGAAATACGATCTAGACGTCGTCGCCACGGAGCGGGCGGAACGGCTGGCGGTTCAGATCGACGCCACGGTGACGCGCTATAATTACCGGCTGCGCGCAAATTACACGCTGACCGATCTCGACACCGGCGCGCGCGCCACAGGCGAAGCGCAGGCGGTGACGTCATATAATATCGTCAGTTCGCAATATTCGACCCTGTTCGCGGAACGCACCGCGCAGGAAAAGGCCGCCACCTTGCTCGCCGAAGAGATCGAACGGGATTTGCTGGTCCGGTTTTCCAGCGGCGGCGTGGAATTTAAAACCACGCCCATCGAACTCGACGCCGATACGGAAATCCTTCAGGAGCCCGACTGGGGCGAGGTCATCGACACCCACCGGAACGAATAATGGTCGCGCTTAAGGGCAAAGCGATTAGCGCTTTTCTGGGTAAACGGGACCCGCAAGTCGTCGCCGTTTTGATTTACGGGCCCGACGCGGGGCTGGCGCGGGCGCGGGCGGATAAGCTGGCGCGCGCGGTGGTGGCCGATTTCAAGGACCCGTTCAACTATATAGAATTGACCGACGCCGATCTTAAGACCGAGCCCGGCCGGCTCGCCGACGAGGCGGCGGCGCTTTCCTTCGCCGGCGGCGAACGGGTCGTCCGCCTGCGAACCAGCGGCGAGGCGGCGGCGAAATCGGCGGCGGCGTTTTTATCTGCGCTCGACAGCGGCGCGATCAAGTCCAACGCCCTGGTGCTGATCGAAGCCGGCGCGCTAACTCCGCGCTCGGGCCTTCGCAAGGCGTTCGAGAAAGCCGAATCCGGCGCGGCGCTGCCCTGTTATGCGGACGGACCGGCGGATGTGCGCGCCCTGGCGCAGGATGCGGCCCGCGCCGAAGAGTTGAATTTCGATCCTGATGCGCTCGACCTTCTGGTTTCTATCCTCGGCGAGGATCACGGCGTCTCGCGTGCCGAAATCGACAAGTTAATCCTCTATAAAGGCCCGAAATCTTTACGTTCTTCCGGGCCGGGCACGATCACGCTCGAAGATGTGCGCGCCTCTTTGGCCGACGGTCTCGGCGACGCCATGGACGACGTCGCGGCGGCCTGCGCGGACGGGGCGCCGAAGCGGCTGGCGACAGCGCTGCACCGGGCGGCGGCGGCCGGGGCCAGCCCGGTCGGTCTGTTGCGCGCCGTGCAGCGCCAGTTCGCCCGGCTCAAAACCGCGCGCGATTTCATCGACGCCGGCGAAAGCGCCGCGAGCGCCATGAAAAAACTTCGGCCGCCGGTGTTCTTCGCCGAGCAGCGCGCCTTCGAGGCGCGGCTTTCCAAATGGCGCGGGCCCAAACTCGACAGAGCGCTCCGTAGACTGATCGATGTGGAACTGGAGGCGAAAACCACCGGCGCGCCCCAGCGCGAAATCATCGAGCGCGCCGCCTTGCGCCTGGCGTTGATGGCGGCGCGTTAAGGTCAGTTGCGGGTTGGACAAATCGCATTCGCGGTCGGGCCGTCCGGAATGACATCGTTCGCTATTCGCAAACTCTTGTTCATCATGGCCGGTTCGGAGACTTTCCCTGTTTCAAGCCGAAAAACCCGAAATGTGGGGCGCCATTTCGCGACTGTTTCACGCGTCGTCATTCCGGACGGCCTGACCAGACGGGAAGGCCGATCCGGAATCCATGGCGTCATTTTTCGCCGGTCGTCGCCGCGGCAATGTCGCGCCATGGATTCCGGGTTCCGGCTGCGCCGGCCCCGGAATGACGCCGGAATTTGTTTTAACGTTCAAATTCATCATGGCGGGCATTATAAGGCCGTTCCGAAGGTGTTCGATATCTATCGACCGAATGCGGGTTTCAAGGCCGAATACCCTCTTTGGATTGTATTTTTCAGTCCGTGTTCAACTTATCCATGCGCGCCGTTCAAGGGGCGGCTCCCAAAGCTCATTCCCGCCTTCGCCGGTCCGAGGACCGGAATGAGCGGAGATATGAAGCACCCAATCCGCAACCGGCTCTAAGCCGGCGGATGGTAAAGCATGATCCAGTTTTCAAACCCGCGCTCGGATTTGTCGGTCACCGGCCGGTCATCGGCCACATGGAAACCTAACTTGCTGTAAAATTAACATTTTCTGGTTTCTGCGTGGCCAGCGAGGCTGGAAATGCCGACGGATCGACAGTTGCGCGCAGTTGTCCGATCAGCAGTTCGCGCCCCAACCCGCAACCGCGTTGGCGCCGCGATACAACCATGTTGTTCAGATACCAACTCTCGCGGCCGCCGAGCGCCTCCAGCCGACGCGCTTCGATGATCTTTACCGTATGCAGCAAACGCTGAAAGGCGTCGATCCCGCAGCGAAGGGGGATGGTCAGAAAGCCGTAGCGGACCAGCGCAAACATATTCGCTTTCGGCGCTCCCGGCGGATGCCAGAACGCCAGCGCCTCCAACGCGCCGTCAGCGCCGCGGCGGCCAAAACTCTTCCCGACGCTCATCTGACCGTTCAGGTTGACGCGCATTAAACGGCTGAGATCCGCAGCGCGCGATTGTTCGTCCGGAAAAATATAAGTGTGCGCAGGATTGTCGAAAAAAGCCTCGCACAGAAGCGTCGACGCCGCATCCCGATCCCGCCGGGTCAGCGCCAGGTCTTCGCCGTTCAAACGCCCGCGCCCATGAGGCGGCGGCAAAGATCGTCAAGCTGGTCGAGGCTGAGATAGCGGATGGTGATCGCGCCGGCGCCTTTTTTCGAATGCGCGATCTCCACGTCGAGGCCCAAGACGGCGGAAAGATCGCGCTCCAGCGCGCGTGTGTCCGCGTCTTTTGATGCGCCGTTACCCCCTGATTTTCTTTTATCTTTTCTGCTTTTCCCTAACCTGCCGTCGCGCAGACGCGCTTCCGATTCGCGAATAAAGGCTTCGGTCTGGCGCACCGACAGGCCGCGCTTGATAACGACGGCGCAGGCTGCATCCGGGTCGGTCGCACCGAGCAGCGCGCGGGCGTGGCCCATGGTGATATCGCCGGCCGCGAGCGCATCGCGCGCCTTGGCCGGCAGATTAAGGAGGCGCAAAATGTTGGCGATATGACTGCGCGACTTGCCGACGGCCTTGGCGATCTCCTCCTGGGTGCGGCCATATTGTTCGGTCAGGCGGGCATAACCGTGCGCCTCTTCGATCGGGCTCAAATCGACGCGCTGGACGTTTTCGACCAGCGCGATCTCCATCGCCTGATCATCCGTCAGATCACGGATGATTACCGGAACATTGTGAAGCTTCGCCTTCTGCGCCGCGCGCCAGCGTCGCTCGCCGGCGACGATTTCATATTGACCGTCGCCCGTGGGCCGCGCCAGAATCGGCTGCAGGAGGCCACGCGCCCTGATCGAGGCGGCAAGGTCGTCGATCCCCACTGCGTCGAACATGCGGCGCGGCTGATTGGCGCCGGGCCTTAAATGCTCGATCGGCAGTTCGCGTTTGCCGGCGGCGTCCTCGCCGGCCGGCCGGTCGCTTGGCGCATCGCCTAAAAGAGCATCGAGCCCTCTGCCTAATCCTTTGATTTGGCTTTTCTTTTTAGGTGCGACGCCCATCGGCTCGGTCCCTTCCTAGGCCGCGCGCGGTCGCTGCCGCTCGCGCTGGATCACTTCGCTGGCGAGTTGGATATAGGCCTGACTGCCAGGGCATCTGAGATCGTAAAGCAGCGCCGGCTTGCCATGGCTCGGCGCCTCGGAAATGCGCACATTGCGCGGAATGACCGTTCGGTAGACCTTGTCCTTGAGATGGGCGCGCACGTCTTCCTCGACCTGGGCGGTGAGGTTGTTGCGCCGGTCGTGCATGGTCAGCACGATCCCCTGAAGCTCGAGCCGCTGATTAATTCGTGTCCTGACGGTTTCGATCGTGCGCAGGATTTGCGACAGGCCTTCGAGGGCGAAGAACTCGCACTGCAGCGGGATGATGACCGCATCCGCGGCGGCCAGGGCGTTAACGGTAAGAAGGCTGAGCGACGGCGGGCAGTCGATCAGGATGTAGCTGACTGACCGCCCGGCGCCGGAACGGGCGTATTCCCCCAGCGCGTCGGCGAGACGATAGCGGCGACGCTCGGCGTCGATCAGTTCGACCTCGGCGCCGGCGAGATCGACCCCGGCGGGCGCGAGCCTGAGGCCGGGAATATCGGTCTCGACGACCGCCGCCTCGAGCCGGCACTCGCCGATCAGGACGTCATAGGTGGTCACGTTGCGCTCGGCGGCGGAAATCCCCAGGCCCGTCGAGGCGTTGCCCTGGGGGTCCATGTCGATCAGCAGCACCTCTTCGCCGACGGCGGCAAGGGCGGTGGCGAGATTGATCGCTGTCGTGGTCTTGCCGACCCCGCCCTTCTGATTCGCAATCGCGATCGTGCGGGGATGGCTAAGGTTTTGAGACACGGGCGAGATTTCCGATTTCCAAAACAACGCCGCCGGGACTGGACAGACTGGGGTGGCGGACCACATCCATATGCCAAGATTTAGCGGCTTGGGTCAATTCATCCTCAACATCTTGTCCTTTCAGGAAGAAATACCGGGCGGTTTCGCCGCCAATTCCATGACCGTAGCCCAAAAGCTTATCAAGCCGGGCGAGGGCCCGGCCGGTGACGATGTCGGGCCGGCCGGGCAAAACGGCGCGCTCGATCCGCTCGGGTATGACCGCCGCGTTGGTCAGCCCCATGGCCGTCGCGGCCGCGTTTAAAAACGCCACCTTCTTTTTCGTCGCCTCGATCAATGTGACGTGTACGTCCTTTTCCGCGAGCATCGCCGCCAGCACGAGACCGGGAAAACCCGCGCCCGAACCGAGATCGACAATGCTGCGGGCTTGAGCCGGCAGAAGCGGCGCAAGCTGCGCACAATCGAGGTAGTGCCGGCGCCAGCGGTCTTCGATGGTCGAGCGCGCGATGAGATTATGCCTTGCCGTCCAATCGATCAGCACGCGATCCATTGCCAGAAGGCGGCCGAGTGTTTCACGTGAAACATGCGCGGCGTCGGCGAATTCTTCGGGCGTCATGAGTGAGTTCATCATCAGCCGTGTCGTCGACAGACTTCTCTTCCCCCGTTTACGGGGGAAGTGGCCCGCGCCGCGAGGCGCGGGTCGATGGGGGGCGATGTTGAGCCCTCAACAAAACCCCCTCCGTCCGCTTCGCGGACACCTCCCCCGCAAGCGGGGGAGGCAATTCCATGCGATCTAGTCATCCCGCCGCCCGCTCTGCTTTCTTCTTGACCCAGGCAAGCAGGAGCGCGAGCGCCGCCGGCGTGACGCCTTCGATGCGACCGGCCTGACCCAGCGTCGCCGGCCTGGCGTCTTCAAGTTTTTGGCGCACTTCGTTCGACAATCCCGGTATCGCCGCAAAGTCGAGATCGGCGGGCAGGGCGATGGATTCGTCTTTGCGGAACGCGACGATGTCGGCTTCCTGGCGGTGCAGATAGCCGGCGTAAAGCGCATCATGGGCGAGCTGTTCGGCAATCTCGCGGGGCAGCTCGCCAAGCCGCGGCCAGATGCGCGCGAGATCGTCCATCCCGACGCCGGGCAGGGCGAGGAGATCGAGCGCCGACCGGCGCCGGCCGTCCTGGTTGAGCTTAAGGCCATGTTTGGCCGCTTCATTGGGCGTCAGCCCGGTTTCCCGGGCCCAGGCGCGCGCTTCATCGAGCGCCCTTTGCTTTTTTTGGAAGGCGCCAGCCCGCGCCGGCCTGACAATGCCGGCGGCGATCCCCAGCGGCGTCAGGCGCTGATCGGCGTTGTCCGCCCGTAAGGTCAGGCGATATTCGGCCCGGCTGGTGAACATGCGATAGGGTTCTGTAACTCCGTGCGTTACAAGATCATCAATTAAGACGCCGATATAGGCTTGAGAGCGATCAAGGCCGAACGGGGCCGCGCCCGTCACCCGGCGCGCGGCATTCGCCCCCGCCATCAACCCTTGCGCAGCGGCTTCCTCATAGCCTGTGGTGCCGTTGATCTGGCCGGCGAGGAAGAGGCCCGGCAGCACCTTGACCTCGAGCGCCGGGGTGAGAGCGCGCGGGTCTACATAGTCGTACTCGATGGCGTAGCCGTAGCGGATGACCGCCGCCTCTTCGAGGCCGGGAATGGTCTTTAAGAACGCCGCCTGGACCGCCTCGGGCAGGGAGGTGGAGATCCCGTTGGGATAGACCGTGTGGTCCTCAAGGCCTTCGGGCTCGAGAAAGATCTGATGGCTTTCCCGCTCGGCGAATTTGACCACCTTGTCCTCGATCGACGGGCAATAGCGGGGGCCGCGCCCGGCGAGGGCGCCGCCATAAACCGCCGACTTTTCGATATTCTCAGCGATGATCCGGTGGGTTTGCGCATTGGTATGGGTGATCCCGCAGGCGATCTGCGGAACCTCGATCTTGCGCGTCAGGAACGAAAACGGGACGGGTTCGGCGTCGGCGGGCTGCCTTTCAAGCCGGTCCCAGTCAATTGTGCGCCCGTCGAGACGCGCCGGCGTCCCGGTTTTGAGCCGCCCCATTTTGAGCCCCAGGCCGTAGAGTCGGCCCGAAAGCCCAAGGGCAGGGGCCTCGACGCCGCCGCCCCAGGTCTTGTCGGTCGCGCGGGAATTGGCGCGGCCCGCCGGGATGCGCCTGTCGCCGATATGGATGACGCCTTTCAAAAATGTCCCGGTGGTGAGCACTACCGCGTCGGCGCGGATTTGCGTGCCGTCAGCCGCAATGATGCCGGCGACTGTTTCACGTGAAACATCGTCCTTAATAATCAGGTCTTCCGCCGCCATTTCGGCGATGTCGAGATTGTCGATCTCCGCCAGCAGCGCCTGTATCGCCTCGCGATAAAGCCTGCGGTCGGCCTGGGCCCGCGGGCCGCGCACCGCCGGGCCCTTGGACCGGTTGAGCATGCGGAACTGGATGCCCGCCCGGTCGATCGCCCGGCCCATCAGGCCGTCAAGGGCGTCGACCTCGCGCACCAGATGGCCCTTGCCGAGCCCGCCGACGGCAGGGTTACAGGACATCTCGCCGATTGTGTCCCGGCGGTGGGTGGCCAAGAGCGTGCGCGCGCCGGCGCGAGCGGCCGCCGCCGCGGCCTCGCAGCCCGCATGCCCGCCCCCGATGACAATGACGTCGTATGCCTTGCTCATCTCTTATCTTCTTCTCTCGCGCCGCCCATATAGGCGAGGGCGGCTGAGTTGGGAATTGCCCAGCCCCGCCCACAAGGCCGGCGCGGACAAGATAAGGCCGGCCAGAAGGGCGCAGATAAATTGTAATATCACGAATTGTTACAAGGTAACGCGTGTGCGTCCATTCCTCTGACCCTCGGTGCCGGGCGGCGCGGCGCGGTTTTACATTTCCGTAAGGCGGACCCATGGGCGCCGGGGCGGGCACACAATCTGCACAGACCCCCGTATCCCGACGAACGACAGCTTTGAGGGGTATAGATATGGTGGCTTCACCCTTGCGATTTCCGACAACCTATTCCGGCGGCGGCCTCACGCTGCGCCGGACCCTTAATCATCAGCGCGTCTGCCGCACGTTGCAGCGCCGGCTTTCGGAAAAAATCGATAATTACGAGCGCGAGGCGAGCAGGCTCGACCTTCGCGGCCAGGTCGATGCGGCCAGCGTATTGCGCCGGGCGGCGGCCAATCTTCGCACGCTAACCGGCAACGCCGGCTAGCGGCAAAAGACCGGTTAGCGTCAGCCGCCGGGAACCGCCGATCAGAGCGGTCGCCTATTTCCCGATGCAAAAACTTGAAAAGATCTCGCCGAGGACGTCCTCGACCCCCACGGCGCCGGTGATCGATCCCAGCGCTCGTGCGGCCAGGCGCGCATCCTCGGCGGCGAGTTCCGGCGCGGTTTTAATCTTTTGTTCTGCGCGGGAAAGCGCCTCGATCGCGTCCCTGACCGCTTTTTGATGGCGCGCCCTGGTCAGCGCCGGGGCGCCCGCCTCGCGCTGGCCGGCAAGGACGTTTCCCAGCGCCGCGATCAAGTCGCCAACGCCTTCTCCAGTTCGCACGGAAACCGCGAGCATCGTCACGTCGTCAGGCGCGATGTCGTCTGGTATGGCCGCGCCGAGATCGACCTTGGACCAAATCAGAAAGTCGCCGGAGCGCAACAGCGCGAGCGTTTCACGGGAAACATAGGCCGTACCGGGATCGAGCGCGGCGACACGCAGATCCGCCGCCTCAGCCCGGGCGCGAGCGCGGCGCACGCCTTCCTCTTCGATTTTGCTATCCGTCCGTATACGGAGTCCCGCAGTGTCAGCAACGGTCGCAACGACGCCGTTAAGGTCAAGCCGGGTTTCAACAACATCGCGCGTCGTGCCCGGCGTTTCAGAAACGATCGCCACTTCCGAACCGGCGAGCGCGTTCACCAGGGACGACTTGCCGGCGTTGGGCGGACCGATGACGGCGATCGAGACCCCTTCGCGCAGGCGGCGCGCCTGTCTCGATTGCGCAAGGTAGCGCTTTAACTCGTTTTGAAGATCGGCGATCGCCGGGCCGGCCTTGGTGGCGACCGCGGCGGGCACATCGCCCTCGTCGGGAAAATCAATATCCGCCTCGAGCGGCGTCAGCACCGCCAGAAGGCGCTTTCGCCAGTCTTCCGCGACCGCAGACAACCGGCCGTCGAGCTGACCCAAAGCCTGCTTTTTCTGTATGGTCGTTTCGGCGTCGATAAGATCGGCGAGGGCTTCCGCTTGGGCGAGATCCATCTTGCCGTTTCGAAGCGCGCGCAAGGTGAACTCGCCCGCTTCGGCCGGGCGCGCGCCGAGCCGCAAAAGCGTCTCATAAAGAGACTCTTCGACCGCGCGACTGCCATGAAGGTGGAATTCGGCGACATCCTCGCCGGTGTAGCTCGCCGGTCCTTTGAAAAGTATGGCCAGGCCGCGGTCGACAAGCTCGCCGGTCGCCGGGTCGGTCAGCGCGGCGAAGACCGGCGTTCGCATTTTTATCCGTTTACCAATTAATTCCTTGGCCAAGCGGTGCGAATCCGGACCCGAAAGACGGAAGACGGCGACCCCCGCCTTCCCCGCGCCCGAGGCGCGCGCGAAAATCGTGTGAGTGCTCGCAGATGCGTTGGTCATGATCGAAGACGGCGGCGCCGGCGACGGGCGCGGTTTATGTCTTTTTGGCGGTCCCCGTTGCGGTATCGCCGGCCAGGGCCGTGGTCATCAGATTGCTGAACTGCTCGATGCCTTTGCCCGACAAGGACAGCCATTGAGCAATCATCCGTTCGGGATCGGCAAGCGTATCCATATTTTCCTTGGCGCGTTTTGTCATCTCGTCGACGATCATCTTGTTGAGCGGCTCTACATCCGCCATGCCCAAAAAGGCGCGCGCCTCGCCTGGCGTGCAATCGATATTGATGGTCAGCTTCATGGCCGCCTCCTCGCGAAATCGGGATCAAGACCTACTCGCCATATCCGCCGCGCTGCAATAGAAAAGCCTGCGCCATGACCAAAGCCGTGTTCGTCGACGCCTATGGGGCCCCCGAGGCCCTGACCCTGCGAGAGATCGCGCCGGAGCCGCCGGGCGCCGGCGCGCTGCGTCTGCGGCACACGTCTATCGGCTTGAATTTCATCGATATTTACCAGCGCACAGGGCTTTATCCGATCGCCCTGCCGGCGATTCTCGGCCGCGAGGCCGCCGGGATCGTCGAGGCGGTGGGCGAAGGCGTATCGGGCTTTGCGCCGGGCGACCGGGTCGCCCATATCGGCGGAAACGGCTACGCCCAGGCCGCCAACATTCCGGCGGTCTTGGCGACCAAGATCCCCGACGGGATCGATGACGCCGCCGCCGCGGCGGCGTTTTTAAAAGGCCTCACCGCCGAGATACTGGTCCGTCAGGTGTTCGCCCTTGGCCCCGATCACGCCTGTCTCGTCCATGCGGCGGCCGGCGGGGTCGGCACGCTATTATGTCAGTGGGCGAAGCATCTTGGCGCGCGGATCATCGCTGTTGTCGGGTCGGCGGAAAAAGCCGTTCTCGCGAAAGAAAACGGCGCAAGCGATGTGGTCGTCCGTACAAAGACGGAATCCATCGCCGCTGATGTTCGCGCACTCACCGGCGGGCGCGGCGTCGATGTAGTTTACGACAGCGTCGGCGCGGCGACCTTCGAAGCCTCGCTCGACAGTCTCGCCCCGCGCGGTCATATGGTGACCTACGGCAATGCGTCCGGACCGGTTTCCGCCTTCACGCCGCTGGAGCTTTCCCGCCGCGGCTCGCTCACCCTGACCCGACCGACTCTTTTTCACTACGCAACGCCCGACCGCCTGCCCGCCATGGCTGCAGCGCTGTTCGATCTTATGGCCCAGGGCGTTCTTGCCCCGCGCATCGGCCATACTTTTCCGCTAGATAAGATCGCCGAGGCCCACCGCCTGCTCGAAAGCGGCAAAAGCGTCGGCGCGATCGTCATAACACCATGAAATCATTTGCATTTTTATTCCTTCGCGGGGCCGCGGCCGCCCTCATCGCCGGCGCGGTAGCCTGCAGCGACGCCGAGACCGACAACCGCGCACAGAACGGCCTCGACGCCGCGCCCGCCGCCAGCTGGTCGATCGCCCCGCAAGGCGATCTCAACGGTTTTTTCGAATGCCTTGCTGCCGAAGGCATGAGCCTGATTTCGGCCCATCGCGGCGGGCCCTATCCGGGCTATCCGGAAAACGCGCTTGAGACCATGGCGGCGCTTCTTGCCGACATGCCGGCGATCATGGAGATCGATCTCGCCCAATCGGCCGACGGCGTTTTATATCTCATGCATGACGCAACGCTCGGGCGGACGACGACCGGCGCCGGCGAGGTCGATAGTCTTCCGTGGGCGGACATTAAAAAGTTGCGCCTTGAAGACAATGACGGCACGGAAACGCCATTCGCGCCGACCCGTTTTTCCGACGCCCTCGCCTGGGCTGAAGGACGCACCATCGTTCAGCTCGATATTAAGCCCTCCGCGCGTTATGAAGACGTCGCGGCCGAAATAAAAAATCAGGATGCGGAAGATCGCGTCATGCTCATCGCCTCTTCCCTGGCGTCGGCGAAAAAGCTTCACCGCCTCCTGCCCCGGACGATGATTTCGCTCTCGCTCGCCTCCCAGTCCGAGCTTAACCGCGCGGTGGCGTCAGGCGTGCCGGGCGAGCGCCTTCTCGCCTTCACCGGGACGCAGGCGCCGAACCCCCGGCTTTATTCCGTGCTCGAAGGCCAGGATATAGAGGTGATATTCGGGACCCTGGGCGGGCCCGGCTCCATCGACGGGGATATCGCCCGCAGCGGCGAGGATGCGCGCTATAGCGAAATCGCCCGCATGGGCGTCGATATTATCGCCACCGACCGGCCGCGGGAGGCGCATGCCGCGCTCCTCGCGGCGGGACGCGCGCCGGAAGACGGCGCCTGCGGCGTGTCAAAACCGTAAGACCGGTTGACCCCATCATCGATTGCGGGCCGCCCTTCGAGGCTTGCAAAGCGGTTTTGGTTTTCTTGCTCCTTTGATAAGTTCAACCGCTAATCAGGAGCTTTCCCATGACTTATGTTGACGGATTCGTTGTGCCCGTACCGGAAGACAAACTCGCCGAGTACAAAAAAATGGCGAAAACAGCGGCCAAGGTCTGGGTGGAGCATGGCGCGCTGCAATATGTGGAATGCGTCGCCGACGACGTACAGGAAGGCAAGAGCACTGATTTTTATCGCGCGGTGAAACGCAGAGAAGGCGAAACGGTGGTCTTTGCCTATATCGTTTACAAATCGAAAAAGAACCGCGACGCGGTTTTGAAAAAAGCCGTCGCCGACCCGCGCATACCGCAAGATGCGAAAGGCCTGCCGTTCGACGCAAGGCGTATGTTCTGGGGCGGCTTTAAGACGATTGTCGGCATGTAAACGCAACGCCGCCGCAGGTCCGACCGGCCCCACTTCAAGGCGAGGATAATGGGGGCTGCGGCGGTCCCGGCGGGCGCGAGCGCATCAGGGGAACCGTCCAGCCCTTGTCGGGATCGGCGCGGCCCGACGCATAGCCGTCGATCAGCTTAAAGCCGAGCCAGACGCCCAGCACGGCGAAGATCACCGAGCCGAGCCCGTGGCCGATCAGGACGCCCGGCGCGCCGCCGACCGCGGCGCCGATCAAGACAAACGGCACAACCCCAAGCGTGTTGCGGCCCCAGTTGAGATAGGTCGACCATGTGGCGCGGTTCAAATTGTTGAACGCCGCATTGGCGACGAACAACATGCCCTGAAAGAAAAACAAGGGGGCGACGGCAAGCGAGAACCAGAAGATCAAACGGCCGCCCGGCCCGGTCAGGCCGAACGCCTCGGCGACGAAACCGTTTACGGCGAACAGCATGATCCATGCGGCGAGCGTATAGACCCCGGTGAAAAGCATCGCCTTGCGCAGGGTCTCGCGCACCCGCGGATAATCGCGGGCGCCGAAATTCTGGCCGATGATCGGGCCGACCGCGCCCGACAGCGCAAAGATGACGCAAAAGGCGAGCGGGGTCAGGCGGCCGACGACGGCGTAACCCGCCACCGCCGCGTCGCCAAACGGGGCGATCGCCCGCGTCACGACGAAGTTGCCCACAGGCGTTGCGATATTGGTGAGAATGGCCGGCCCGGCGATGGCGAAAATCGGCCTCAAGTCCTTTTTAAAATGGGCAAGGTCAAAAGGCGCAAAGCCGCCATAATGCTTGATGATAGGATGAAGCGCCGTCGCCATCATCGCCAGGCGCGCCGCCACGGAAGCGAGCGCTGCGCCGTCAAGGCCCAGCCCAAGGGCGAAAATCAGGATCGGATCGAGAACTGCGTTGACCGCCCCGGCGATGAGCGTCGCGTTCATCGCCCGGCGCGCATCGCCATGGGCGCGCAAAAGGCCGGTGCAGACCATCGCCATCGCCCCGACCGGCGACGACAACAGAACGATGCGCAAATAGCGCACAGCTAGGTCTTTTGTTTCGCCCTGGGCGCCGATGATATCCATGATCTGCGGCGCGGCGATCCAGACCGCACCGCCGACCGCCGTGGCGATAATCACGCTGACCGTTACGACGCTGGTGGCGATGCGGCGCGCTTCTTCCTCCTCGCCCCGGCCGATGCGCTGGGCGCCGAGCGCAGCCATGGCGATCATCAGGCCGATGGTGATCGAGAAGGTGAAAAAGAGAACGGTGCCGGCAAAGCCGACCGCGGCGGCGAGCTCCTTTTGTCCAAGGAGCGAGATGAAATAAAGATCGACGAAATCGACCAGAAAGACAGAGACCAGGCCCGCGCTCGCCGATGTCGCCATCACGACGATATGGCGCATCAGATCGCCTTGCAGGAATTTCGCCTTCTTCTGGGACAACAGCGGCAGCCTTTCTCAACGCGGTGAGAAGTGCAGGTTATGCCGAATAATCGCCCCTTGCGCCATCTTGTTTCGCCGCAGCCGGTTCGGGCGGCTTCAAAAGGCCATGCGGCGCGGGTGGCGACGACAGCGTATGCCGGGCGTCAATTCATTTATCTTTATACGGATTTTGGTGTTCCGCCAGAAATCGACGATTTGCCGGATCAACCCGCGCAAAACGCGCCGACTGAAACAGAACCTGGCGCAACGCTCTAGGTATTCATCGAGTCGAAGAAATCCTTGTTGGTCTTGGTCTGGCGCAACTTGTCGAGCAGGAATTCGATGGCGTCGGAAACGCCCATGGGCGCGAGAATGCGGCGCAGGACGAAGACCTTCTGCATGTCGCCCGCCGGCGTGATGAGGTCTTCCTTGCGGGTGCCGGATTTGGCGATGTCAATCGCCGGATAGGTCCGCTTGTCAGCGACCTTGCGGTCGAGCACGATCTCGGAATTGCCGGTGCCCTTGAACTCCTCGAAAATGACCTCGTCCATTTTCGAGCCGGTGTCGATCAGCGCCGTGGCGATGATGGTGAGCGAACCGCCCTCCTCGATATTGCGCGCGGCGCCGAAAAACCGTTTGGGCTTTTGCAGGGCGTTGGCGTCGACACCGCCGGTCAGAACCTTGCCCGAGGACGGCACCACCGTGTTGTAGGCGCGGCCCAACCGCGTAATCGAATCGAGCAGGATCACCACGTCGCGGCCGTGCTCCACAAGGCGTTTGGCCTTTTCGATCACCATTTCGGCGACCGCGACATGGCGCGTCGCCGGCTCGTCGAAGGTCGAGGAAACCACCTCGCCCTTGACCGAGCGTTGCATGTCGGTGACTTCTTCGGGCCGTTCGTCGATCAGGAGCACGATGAGATAGCATTCAGGGTGATTGACCGCGATCGAATGGGCGATGTTCTGTAGAATGACGGTCTTGCCGGTGCGCGGCTGGGCGACGATGAGCGAACGCTGCCCCTTGCCGATGGGCGCAACAAGATCGATCACCCGAGCGGTCAGGTCCTTTTTGTTGTCCGCGCCGTTCATGATTTCCATGTGCAGGCGCTCGGACGGATAAAGCGGCGTCAGATTGTCGAAATGGACCTTGTGGCGGGTTTTTTCCGGATCCTCAAAATTGATCGAGCCGACTTTGAGAAGCGCAAAATACCGTTCGCCGTCCTTGGGGCTTCTGATTTCGCCGATGACGGTGTCGCCGGTGCGCAGCGCGAAGCGCCTTATCTGGCTGGGCGAAACATAAATGTCGTCGGGCCCGGCAAGGTAATTGGCTTCCGGCGAGCGCAAAAAGCCGAACCCGTCGGGCAGCACTTCAAGGACGCCGCCGCCGGAAATTTCCACCTCATGGTCGGCGAGCTCCTTAAGGATCGCAAACATCATATCCTGTTTGCGCATGGTCGAGGCGTTTTCGACTTCGAGCTGCTCGGCGAACTCTAAAAGTTCGGCCGGGGTTTTTTCCTTCAGCTCGTCGAGAGTCATTTGTTTCGGCGGCATGGGGGAATCCTTAATCGGAAAAGCGCCCTCAAAGCGGGGCGTTCGGGCCTGTCAGCAATGGAAAATAGGTGCGCCCCGTAGGTCGCGGGCGAAGAAGGAAAGTTAGCTTAAATATATAGGCCGCAAAGGGCCGCCGTCAATGCGTCGCTTCAAAACGGCTTCAGGATCGCCAGGAAAACGATGACGATCAGCATCAAAAACGGCGCTTCGTTCATGATACGCCAGAATTTCTGGCTGTGCGGGCGCTCGCCGGCTTCAAATTTCCTACGGGCCGCGGCGTAAAACCCGTGAACCACCGACATGGCGAGCACCAGGGCCAGTTTTACCCCGAACCAGCCGGTCGACAGGATCGACCGATCGGCGCTGAGCATGAGAACGCCCAATATCCACACGATGACGATGGCCGGATTCATAATGCCCTTGAGCAGCCGGCGCTCCATCGCAACGAAATGGCGCTCGGCCTCGCCGCCTTTTTCGGCCTGATGGTGATAGATGAAGAGCCGCGGCAGATACATGATCCCCGCCATCCAGGCGATGACGGCGATGATGTGCAACGCCTTAATCCAAAGATAGATGTCTTGGAGAAACGCCGCCATCGACGATGCGCCTTTCAGATAAAGGAAGCAATCAACACCGCGATCAAGCCGAGCGCAACGAGATTCCAAACCCGCGAGCAGGCCATGAGGACGCAGGCGACGGGGGGCGGCGAAAGTGCCCGGATCGCGGCCGGAGAAAGCCTGACGCGTTCCGGCGTCATTTAGTTTTCAGTCCTCCGCCGCGGATGAAATCGACCAGTGCGCCCACATGCTCCGGCGGCGTATCCGGGGTCAGGCCGTGGCCAAGATTGAAGATATAGGGGACATCGTGGAAAAGCTTGAGATAAATCTCCGCCGCTTTTTCCATCCTCTCCCCGCCGGCCACCACCAGCATCGGATCAAGCCCGCCCTGCACAGCGGTATGACCGCTTAAATGGGCGCGCGCCCAGGTCGGATCCATGGCGTAGTCGATGCCGACGGCGTCGCACCCGCCAAGGCAGGCATATTCCGTTGCTTTTTCTCCCACGCCCTTGGGAAAAAGAATAACCGGCGTTTCCGGACGCGCCTTTTCAATCGCCATGGCAATCCGTTCCAGTGGTCTGACCGAAACCTTATCAAGCACCGGCCAGGGCAGACCGCCCGCCCAACTGTCGAAAAGCTGGACCGCATCGGCGCCCGCATCGATCTGCGCGATGAGATAGTCGACGGTCTTTTCCGTCAGAAGATCGATCAGTTCGAGCAAAAACGCTTCATCGCGGTAGTGCCATTGGCGCAGCACCGCCATATCTCGCAGGGAACCGCCGGCAAGCATATAGGTCGCCACCGTCCAGGGCGCCCCGGCAAAACCGATCAGTGCTTTTTCCGGGGCCAGTTCGGCCCGCGTCCGGCGCACGGTTTCAAACACCGGTTCAAGCGGTTCCAAGATGTCTCGTTGCCGAAACCGATCCACATCGCCCGGCCTTATAACCGGATCGAGTTTGGGCCCCTCATTTTCCTGAAAGCTCAGTTGCTGACCCAACACATGGGGAATTAGCAGGATATCAGCGAACAGGATCGCCGCATCCAAATCAAACCGCCGGATCGGCTGGAGCGTAACTTCCGAGGCAAGCGCCGGATCGAAACAAAGATCGAGGAACGATCCCGCCTTGCTTCTGAGCTCCCGATATTCCGGCAGATAGCGGCCCGCCTGCCGCATGAACCAGATGGGCGGTATGGCCGCAGCTTTGCCGGCCAGCGTTTTGAGAAAGAGGGAGTCCCGGGTCATTAAGCAACCAATCTTTACCGATTAACTTTCTATAAAGGAATCTTAAAAAAGGATGAATATAAAGATTCCCTCCGGATTGTCGGGAAAAGGAAAAGCGGGAATCTTTCAGGTCGGTATGCCCGCCATCTCCACAAAACATCCCATCGGGAAGACATTGTCATCTATATGTTGAAATGCCGGCTCCGGGGAAGCATGAAGCGGGATTGGGCGGCAGAAAGTTTTGTGGAAAGGAAAAGATTCCGCAGGTCATGCGGATTTCCTGGGTCAATTATCTGGATTAAGGGTTTTCAAATTCCCCTGGGCGCCGCATCGGCATGACATGGCATATCTTCCGCAGGGACAATTAACCTCTCGCCGTTTGTGCGCTTTTTCCCTTATAAATCCCCGTCATGAGTGAAGCACAGGAGCAAAATCCGATCAGTCAAAGACGCAGCCCCATCGGCGGGCCGCTGGCGACCTATTTCCATGTGCACCTGGTCTCGGACTCCACGGGGGAAACGCTCAACGCGATGCTCAAGGCCACGGCTTCCCAATTCGCCGCCGCCAAGCCGCTGGAGCATATTTATGCGCTGGTGCGTTCGCGGCCGCATATGGAACGGACCCTGGCGGAGATCGAGGCCGCGCCGGGGATCGTGCTTTATACGATCATTAATCCGGAACTGCGCCGGCTATTGGAAATTCGCTGCAGCGAGCTGCAAACCCCGGCCGTGTCAGTGCTCGATCCCCTGCTTAATGCTTTCACCGAATATCTCGGTCTTGAACAATCGCTTCGGCCCGGCGCCCAGCACCAGCTCGACGAAGATTACTTTCGGCGGATCGCCGCGCTCGATTATACGCTTTCCCATGATGACGGGCAGATGCTGTGGGATCTTGAGCCGGCTGACGTGGTGCTCGTCGGGGTCAGCCGCACGTCCAAAACGCCGACCTGCATGTATCTGGCTAATCGCGGCATTAAGGCCGCCAATGTCCCGTTGGTTCCCACCGGCAATCCGCCGTCCGAACTTTTTGGACTTAGAAAACCGTTGGTTGTCGGTCTGGTGGCGAGCCCCGAACGGCTGGCGCAAATCCGCAAAAGCCGCTTGGGCGGTCTTAAGGCGCAAGGCTCGGCGGATGACTATTCCGATCTTGACCTCATCCGCGCCGAGGTCCAGCGCGCCCGGCGGCTTTACGCCAAGCATGGTTGGCCGACAATCGACGTGACCCGCAAGTCGGTTGAGGAAACCGCTGCGGCGATCCTCACCAAGCTTTCCGCGCGGCGCAACAAATGAGCCCGGCGCCGAGGATCGTGCTTGCCTCGGGAAGCGCTATCCGCGCGGCCATACTCACCGGCGCCGGCGTCCCGTTCGAGCAGAAAAGCCCCCCTGTGGATGAAGACGCGATCAAACGCGCGGCGATGGTGGCGGGCCTCGACCTAGAAGAAACCGCCATGAAACTCGCCGAAGCAAAAGCGCTTGGCGTGGCGGCCGAGCCTGACGCGCTGGTGATTGGGGCCGATCAGATCCTTGAGTTCGAAGGCCGCGCCTATGACAAGCCGCGCACCATGGATGAAGCGCGGGCGCGGCTTTTCACGCTTCAGGGCGCGGCCCATACGCTGATCAACGCCGTCGCGGTCGCCCGACGCGGCGAGATCGTCTGGCGCAATCTCAGCCGCCCGCAGCTCACCATGCGAAATATGGACCCAGCGGAAATCGACGCCTATCTCGCCGCTTCCGGCGAGCCCATTCTCGCCAGCGTCGGCGCCTATCAGGTGGAAAAGCTTGGCGCGCGATTGTTCGACCGCATCGAAGGCGATTATTTCGCGGTGCTGGGTCTTGCGCTGTTTCCGCTGCTCGGGTTTCTGCGCGCCCAGGGCGCGCTGGAATTTTAACGGTGAGCGGCTCGCCTCTCCTCGCCGGGGTCGTCGGCTGGCCGGTGGGCCATTCGCTCTCGCCGCTGATCCATACGATCTGGGCCGACCGGGCAGGCGTTGACGGCTATTATATTCCGCTGGCGATCGAGCCCGATTATGACAGTTTCGCGCGGGCGATGGATGCGCTTGACGCTGTCGGCTTCGCCGGCGTCAACGTCACGATCCCCCACAAGGAACATGCGCTGCGCTATGCGGCGGTCGCCAGCGACGCGGCGCGAAAAGCCGGCGCGGCCAACATGCTGACCTTCGCCGAGGATGGTCCCTATGCGGACAATTCCGACATTGCGGGTTTTGCCGCCGCGGTTCGCGAGGCCTGCGACGAGCAAAGTCTTAAATCCGCACTTATCCTCGGCGCCGGCGGCGCGGCAAGGGGCGTTGCGCTGGCGCTCAAGGAACTGGGCGTCGCCGCTCTTGTCGTCGCCAACCGGACGCGGTCCAAGGCAGATGACCTCGCCGCCGCGTTCGGTCTGACCGCTGTCGACTGGGATGATCGCGACAGCACCGCCGGTATGGCCGACATCATTGTCAATACGACCAGCCTGGGCATGACCGGCCAGCCGCCGCTCGATTTTGATCTCAGCGCGGCGAACAAGACCGCCCTCATCGCGGACATCGTCTATTCGCCGCTCGAAACGCCGCTATTGATCGCCGCCAAAGCACGCGACCATCCCACGGTCGACGGGCTTTCCATGCTGATGCATCAGGCTGCGCCCGGCTTTCGCGCTTGGTTTGGCGCGGCGTGCCGGGTCGATGGGGCTTTGCGCGCCGACCTCGTTGCGGAACTCAAACGGCGGAGCGGGCCATGATCAAGATCGGCCTTACCGGCTCCATCGGCATGGGCAAATCGACCGTGCTTGGCATGTTCGCGGACCTCGGCGCGGCGGTCTGGAGCGCGGACGAAGCAGTGCATCGTATGTATGCGCCGGGCGGCGCGGCGGTTGAACCGCTGCGCGCGGCCTTTCCCGATGCGATCGTCAGCGGCGCCGTCGATCGCGCCAGGCTTGCGGCGCTGGCCCTGACCGACCCCGCGCAATTGCGCAAGCTCGAATCCATTGTCCATCCGCTGGTCGCGGCGGACCGCGAACGTTTTCTGGCTGAAGCGGAAAGCGCCAACGCTCCGGCGGCGGTGTTCGACATTCCGCTGCTTTTTGAAAACGCAACGGAAGCGATATTCGACGCGGTCGTGGTCGTTTCGGCGCCGGCGGCCGTTCAGCGCGAGCGCGTGCTCGCCCGGCCAGGCATGACGGAAGAAAAGCTTGACGCCATCATCGCCGAGCAATTGCCCGACGAGGAAAAGCGCGCGCGGGCCGATTATGTCATCGACACGGCGCAGCCTTTGGAAGAAACCCGTCATGCGGTCGAAACGGTCTTCGCCGACATTAAGGCGCACTTCGCCTAAAGCAGGCCCGCTTTTTCCGCGAGGGTTTTGAGCGGCCGGTCCGGCCGGGCGCCGAAATGGCTGATGACCTCGCTGGCCGCAAGAGAGCCCAGCGCCCCGGCGCGGTCGAGCGCAAACCCGCGCGCCAGACCGAACAGCAACCCGGCCGCATAGGCGTCGCCCGCGCCGGTGGTGTCGACCACCCGGTCCGGCGGCGCGGGCTTAATCGGCACGACCGCGCCGTCGCGGGGGATGAGTTCGGAGCCTCTTTCCGAGTGGGTCACGGCGGTCAGGGAGCACATCTTGCGCGCCGCCTCGCCCAGCGCCGCGCTGTCCGACGATCCGAACAGCGCTTCGGCTTCGTGTTCGTTGGCGAGCAGGATGTCGATATGGTCGCGAATGAAATCGATGAGGCCCGCGCCCTGGCGCTCGACGACGCCGGCGTCCGACAGGGTCAACGCCGTCCGCACGCCATTGGCCTGGGCGATGTCGCAAGCGTGAACGAACGCCTCGCGCGCGATGAGCGGCTCGAAGAGATAGCCTTCGAAAAAAATGATTGCCGCGCGTTTGATCTGGGCTTTGTCGATGTCGTCCGATCCGGCAAAACCCGCCGCGCCCAGAAAGGTCGACATGGAGCGCTGCGCATCCGGCGTCACATTGATCAGGCACCGACCCGTAGCCGGCCCGCCCTTGAGCGGCGCGGTTTCGTATTCAACGCCGAGCGCGCGCAAATCGTGCCGGAAAATCTCGCCAAGCGTGTCGTCCGCGACTTTGCCGACAAAGCCGCCCGAACCGCCGAGCGAGGCGATGCAGGCCACGGTGTTCGCTGCGGAGCCGCCGGAAATTTCAACCCCTGCGCCCATGGCGGCGTAAATTTTATGGGCGCGGGCCTCATCAATGAGGATCATGCCGCCTTTCGGGATGTCGTGGGCCGCCAGGAACGCATCATCCGCCTTGGCGAGCACGTCGACAATGGCGTTGCCGACGCCGATGACGTCGAGGCGGTGTTCCGGCATGAGAAATCCTTCGGCGTGCTTGGAAAAGACGCCGCGCTTATAGAAAACGCGCGCGGCTGGCGCAAGGCGACGCGGTTATCGTTGCCGGCCGCGGCGGCCGCCGTTAGGGTGCGCCTGGTTTTCCCGGTCTTAACCTCTTTCTTGTATGGCGGCGGCGATGACAGGTTCGTCTTTTGGGTTTCGAATAGTGTTCAGCGTCGGCGCCATGCTCGCCGCGGCTTCCTGCGCGACGTCCTCGCGCGAGGCTGGCGCGGTGCCTGCGGAAACCGCTGTGCCCGCAGCGCCGGTCTATGCGTTAAGCGATCTTCTCGGCGCGTCGGGCGGCGAGGTTGATACGCTCCTGGGCGCGCCCGCGCTGGTGCGCCGCGAGGGCGAGGGCGAATACCGCCGCTACGGCCTTCGCACCTGCGCGCTGATACTTATTCTTTATCCTGATGAAATGGGCGCGGCGACCGTGCGCCATGTGGATGCCGCCGCGCTCCGTTCGGATGAAGAAAAACCCGACCTTTCCGCCTGTCTCGCGGCCGGCTAGGCGGGCCCCGATTCCGTAATCAAAGACTGACTGCGGCGCTGACGCACCCATTCCAATCCTGATGCGATGACAGCGACGAGCCCCAGTGCGGCTGTTAGGTAAAAGACATAGGCAAAGCCGCGAATTTCGATCAATTCGCCAAGCGCGCCGCGGCCAAGCGAACCGAGCAGGAATCCCAAGGACGCCAACAGCGCGTATTGAACCGCAGCGTACTGCTTGTTCACTATTGAGGAGAGGTAAACGACAATCGCCGCGCTTGCAAAACCCACCGCAAGATTTTCCGCCGCAATCACAACCATCAATTGCGCGAGCGCTTCGTTCGCCGTGACTTGCAGCTGGAGAAAGTCCGCTAGCGGCTGCATGAATCCAAAAAGCGTATATAGGCGAAGCGCAGACATAAATGCGTGCGTATTGCTCCCGCCCAAGGCCAGGTCAGCAAAAAGGAGATTGGTCGCCGCCGCCAGCACAGCGCCGGCGAAAAGGCAGGGCATTCGGCCGATTTTAACGATGGCGACGCCGCCGACGCCAATGCCGACGAAAGTCATCAAGGCGCCAAACAACTTGGATGCGACGGCTACTTCGTCGAGCGTATGGCCGAGCGCGCCGTAATTCTCGCCGAGGTAAAAAGGATAGGCGAATGCGCCCCACACAAGATCCGTAAAGCGGTAAGAAAGAACAAGAACCAAAACAAGGATAGCGGCCAGCCTCAACCGAGAGATCAAATCCGCCATGGGCGCCAGGACGGAGCCGTAAAGAGCGTCCAGCATCTTTTGTCCCGGCCAAGTTTTTTGAGCCGTTACGCCCGGCTTGATGCGCGCATGGGCGTACAGCATCAGCGACGCAGCGATGACGGGCGCAATAATCGACGCAAGAATAATGAGCGGCCCGGTTTGCAACGTAAAGGCGCGCGCATTGGCCTCGTCAGGCGCATTAAGCGCAAACGCCATAAACCCAAACAGCGCCGTGAACGACCAGGCCCAGCCAATCAATACTGGCGTCAGCGCGAGATTGCGCCATAGCGGCGGCGCGCTGTCGACCTTACGCGTGCGTTCGCCGATCGGGCTGTCGACGGCGACAAATACGCCGCTGACAGCGGCGGCCATCAAGAATGTCAGGACGACGAAGGTGTCGTTCCAGCCGATGCGCGCCGCAACGATCAGGGCGCCGGCGCCGCCGAGTATGACGGACAGTCTGTAGCCGAGCTGATAGACCGCCGATAGAAGGTCGATTGTAATCTCTTCATCAGCGACCTCAATACGCCACGCGTCGATCAATACGTCCTGCGAGGCAGACGCGAATGTGCATACGACCGCAGCTATTGCGATAAGCCCAATCTGCTCCGAAGGGTTGATGGTCGAAATGGCGAAGAGCGCGGAAAGAATAACGCCTTGCAATATCAAGATTGCCGCGCGACGTTGACCCATGCCGAATAATTTCGGCGCCGGCGCGCGATCGACCGCCGGAGACCAAAGAAATTTAAAGCTGTAGATGATAATGATCCAGGAGAATATCCCAATCGTCGCAACACTTATGTTTTCGTTTGTAAACCAAGCATTCAACGTGCCTGTGATCAGAACGTAGGGAAGACCGGCTGCGAAACCCAAGACAAACATGGCACCAGTCTTTCGGCGCCTGATCGCCCGGATAAGTTCCGTCCAACCGTAACTCTTGACGCCGGCGGCCGGCTTTTTTTGCTCCGTCATGAGAAAACGCTAGGCGGGTTTTCTGTCGGAATAAAGGCGGGACGGGCCCGCTTATCTCAGGATGCCTTCGAAAAATCGCTTTTCGCGCCGCCCCATTTCTGCAGCATGCCGGTCAGATCGGACGGTTCGAAAGGCTTTGAAATGAAATCGTCCATCCCGGCGGCGACGCATTTGCGCCGGTCGCTGGCCATGGCGTTGGCGGTGAGCGCGACGATGGGGATGCGTCCAAGCTCGCCGTCTAGCGCGCGGATGCGCCGCGTCGCCTCGAGCCCGTCGACCTCGGGCATGTGCATGTCCATGAGGACGATGTCGTAATCGCCCCGACACACAGCGGCGACGGCCTCCTCGCCGTTCTTCGCGACATGAACGCCATGGCCGGCGCGTTTGATGATCGCGGTGGCCAAGACGGCGTTGATCTGATTGTCTTCCGCCAGAAGAATGTTGAAGCGCCGTTCGGGATGTTGGGTTTCGACCGGCGCGGCGATTTGTTCACGGGGCGGCGGGGGGTCGCGTTCGGCGAGCTGTTCGTAAAGCGAGGACTGACGGATCGGCTTGATCAGATAACGATCGAAGCCGACTTTTTTCAGTTCGCCGAGTCGGTCCCGGGCAAGCGGCGAGAGCAATACCAGCGCGCGCCGGCACGCCCTGGCGAGCGACGCCGCGCCTTCGCCGGCGAGGTAGATGTCGCACAACAAGGCCGCTCCCGGACGTTCCTTAAGCGCGTTCAACGCCTCGGCCGCCGACGTCACGCAAACGGTTTGCGTTACGCTCAGGGCGGCGAGCTGGAGCTCGAGGCTGCGCGCGAGCACGGGCGATCTTGTCGCGATCACTGCGGACGCGCCGAGCGGTTCGCGGACCGGCCGGTCGGCCGCTTCATAGGGAAAGCCAAGTTCGAAGGAAAAAATGCTGCCTTCGCCGGGCGTGCTTTCAAGCAAGATATCGCCGCCCATGGCGCGCACGATCTTGCGCGCGATCGAAAGGCCGAGCCCGGTGCCTTCCTTTTTCCGCTCGGGGTCGGAATCGGCCTGGGAAAACTCTTCGAAGATCGTCGATTGCAAATGCTCGGGGATGCCGATGCCGGTATCGCGCACGTCGACGCGGAAATGCGTCATGATTTCGCTGCTGCGGACGAAATGCGCCTCCAGCGCGACGCCGCCGGTATCGGTGAATTTGACGGCGTTGCCGGTAAGATTGATCAGCACCTGGCGCAAACGCGATTCGTCCCCGAAAATTTTGCGCGGGATTCTTTCGTCCACGAAGGACGTGATTTCTACACCCTTATCGGCAGCGCGCAGCGACAGGAGCTCGGCGATTCCTTGAATGAGCGCATACGGACTGAATGCTTCCGAATCGAGTTCGAGCTTTCCGGCCTCGATTTTGGCGTAGTCGAGGAGATCGTTGATCAGCGCCAACAGCGCAACGCCGGATTCGCGCACCGATTCCGCGTAAGCACGCTGATTGGGCTCAAGCGCAGTGTCGAGCAAGAGCCCGTTCATGCCGAGAATGCCGTTGAGCGGCGTTCGCATTTCGTGGCTCATGGTGGCGAGGAATTGCATTTTTTTGGCGTCGCCGGCGGCCTTGCCGCCTCGAGAAGACGCCGCGCCGTCGGCGCCTGGCGCGCGCCCGGCGTAGAGCCGCTCGCCGCCGGAAAGGACGGTTTCTTCCCAGTCGACGATCATGTCGCCGCCGTTCAAAGGGATAGTAGTGCGAAATGAGGCCGGGGCGCCGGGGCGCGCCTCGCCGCCGCCCGGCGCGAAAGTCTTGCCCTGCCATCGTTCGGCGGGTGCGCCGAACAAGGCGGCGAAGGATCGCGATACGAAACGGATGACGCCGTCAGACTCGCAAAGGACGATAAACTCGTCGCCATCGTCCGCAATTTCGCCGTCGCCATTTTGCATCATCAAGACCGTCCCCTGCCCGAGTGCTTTGCACAGTGCAGTTTCCGGCTTGAAAAAAAGTTGAGAGGGTTGGTTAACGCAGCCGCTAAAATGCGCGCGCGGCGCTGATCTGGGCGGTTTCGGCGGGGCCGCCGGCCTCGCGGCGGCGGAAACTGACGGCTTCGGCGATGTGGCGGCGGCGCACGCCGTCTACGCCGTCAAGATCGGCAAGCGTTCGCGCGACGCGCAATATTCTTGTGTAAGCACGGGCGGAAAGACGCAGGGCTTCGGCCGCGCGAGACAAAAGCGCGGCGCCTTCGGCGTCCGGCGCGGCGCATTTGGAAAGGCCCGCATCGGTCAGCGCAGCGTTGGTCGCGCCGGCGCGGTCGAGTTGGGAAGCGCGCGCTGCGGCGACCCGCACAGCGACGGTCTTGGTGTCTTCGCCGCTCGCCGGCGCGGCAAGATCGGCGGGCGTGACCGCAGGCAGTTCAACGGCAAGGTCCATGCGGTCGAGCAGCGGGCCGGAAATTTTCGACTGATAAACTTCCTCGCAGTTCGGCCCGCGCCCGCACGCCCGGCCGCTCGCCCGGCCATAACCGCAGCGGCAAGGGTTCATCGCGGCGACAAGCTGAAAGCGCGCAGGATAGCGCACATGAAAATTCGCCCGTGCGATCAGCACGTCGCCGGTTTCGAGCGGTTGGCGCAGGCTGTCGAGCACCGGCGCGGAAAATTCCGGCAGTTCGTCGAGAAACAGAACGCCGTGATGGGCCAGCGATGCTTCGCCGGGCCGGGCGCGCAAACCGCCGCCGACCATCGCCGCCATGGAAGCGGAATGATGCGGCGCGCGAAACGGCCGCGCCCGGGTGAGGCGACCGCCCTCAAGCAGACCGGCGAGTGACTGGATCATGGAAATTTCGAGCATTTCAGCGGCGCTCAGCGGCGGCAACAGACCCGGCAGGCGCGCCGCCAGCATTGATTTGCCGGCCCCCGGCGGACCGATCATGAGAAGGTTGTGGCCCCCGGCCGCGGCGACTTCCAGCGCCCGCTTGGCGGTCTCCTGACCTTTGACTTCGGCGAGGTCAGCGACGGCTTCGGGCGCCGTCAAGGCGCCCGGTTCGGGCCGGGAAAGAACTTGCGCGCCCTTGAAATGATTGACCAGCTGGATGATCGACTTGGGCGCCAAAATCTCCGCATCGCCCCCGGCCCAAGCCGCTTCGGCGCCGCTTTCGGCCGGGCAGATCAGACCAAGCCCCATGGCGTTGGCGGCGACCGCGGCTGGCAGCGCCCCGGCCACCGGCGCGATCGAGCCGTCAAGGCCCAGCTCGCCCATCACTGCAAAGCCGGCCGCGGCGTCATGGGGCGCCGCGCCCATTTCGATCAGCACGCCGAGCGCCACGGCAAGGTCGTAATGGCTGCCTTCCTTGGGCAGGTCCGCCGGGGCGAGATTGACGGTGATGCGCTTGGGCGGCAGGCCGAGACCGACGGCGCACAACGCCGCCCGCACCCGTTCTCTTGCTTCCGAAACGGCCTTGTCGGGAAGGCCCACTAGGGCGAAGGCGGGCTGACCGCCGGTCAGCTGGACCTCGACCTTGACCGGCCGCGCCTCGACTCCGTGAAACGCGAATGTGGCGACTTGCGCGACCATGGCGCTCCCCCTGGCTGCGGCGCGATCATGCCTTGAAAGACAGAACATTTCAAGAACATTTTACGCGCCCCATTGCGTCGCCTTGACGAATGGCGGCGATGGTTTGATGAAGCGCCGCCGCCAAAACCCTGATCCGCCCTCATGACCGACGACACATTGCAGCCGCCCAAGCCGGTGATGGCGTTCCGGGTCGGCGTCACCGGCCACCGTAAATCCCGCCTTGCGGGCCAGCGCGAGCGCATCGAGGCGCAGGTCGAGACTGCGCTTGCCGCGGTTTCGGAAGGCTTGCGCCGGGCCCATGAAAAATACGCCGTCGATTACGCGGATGGCCCGCCGGTTCGCTATTTCGTCAGCTGCCTTGCCGACGGCGCCGATACGTTCGCCGCCGAAAAGGCGCTGGACGATGGCTGGTTGCTTCTGGCGCCGCTGCCGTTTTCCGCACAGGTCTATGGCGGCGATTTCGCGCCGGAAGATCGCGAAGAATTCGATGCGATCCTCGCGCGCGCCCACGCGGCGGCCGAACTTGACGGAAAGCACCGCGATCTCGCCGACAAAGACCGCGCCTATCTTCAGGCGGGCGTCGTCACCGTCGATCAGTCCGATTTCATCATTGCGGTCTGGGACGGCGAGGAAGCGCGCGGCGTCGGCGGTACGGCGATGATCAAAGAAGAAGCCCTCGCCGCCGGCAAGCCGGTGGTGTGGATCAACGCGCTTTCCGACAAGCCGATGACGGTGCTGACCCGGCGCGCCGGCGAGACGGCGTTCAGCGACACCTTCATATACGAGACGGTCGACGCCATTATCGCGCCCCCGGCGGCGGGGGAAATCGAAAGCGCCTACTCGGAAAAATCCACCCATGCGCGCTCGGCTTATCGCGCCTATGCGCGCGAACGCGCCCATCGCTTCAATTACGGCTCGTTTTTTCAGTTCTGGGAAAAGGCGTTCGCCGGTCGGTGGCCGTTCGCCGTCGGGCTGACCTGTCCATCGCCGGCCGAGGAGATTGAGGCGGCCCGAAAATCGACCCTGGCGCAAAAACTAAAGGCGTCCGATTACGACCAGCGCGTCTTTAACGAGCTTATCATACCGCGTTTCGCCTGGGCCGATCATCTCGCGGTGCATTACGGCAATCTTTATCGCTCATCGTATTTCTTCAACTATTTGTTCGCGGCGGTCGCGGTGTTCCTGGCGTTGTTCGATCTGGTCGCATCCGGCTACGGGTTCGGCAACAAGACGATCTGGATCGGCCTGGAAGTCACGATCATCGCCTTGATCATGACCGTGACAGGGCTGGGCTGGCGCGGCCGCTGGCACAAAAAATGGATCGACTATCGTCAGCTTGCGGAGGAATTGCGGCAGTACCGGCTTTCCTATCTGACGCTCGGCCGCGACGCGCGGGGCGAGGATGTCTATGCCGGGCAGGACGCCGAGCCGGCCGGCTGGGTCGAGTGGTATTTCAACGCGGTTCAGCGCGAGGCGGGGATGACGTCGGCGGCGTTTGCGCCGGGCTCTATCGCCGTTATCGCCAAAACCATTCTTGAAGAGGAAGTCCGCCCGCAGATCGTCTATCACGAGCGCAAGGCGAAGACCCTTCACGCCATGGAACACCGGCTTCACCGGCTCGGCGAATACGCCTTCGGCGCGACCCTGCTGGCTTGTCTTGTCTATCTCGGCCTTGCGTTCGCCAGCGGCGACGGCAAGGCGGGGCTTCAATACTGGGCCAAGACCGCCAAGGAAGAGATCAAGGGCCTGGTGACCCTGATGACCGCATTTTTTCCGGCGCTCGGCGCGGGGTTTTTCGGCATAAGGGTTCAGGGCGAATTCGGCTCGACGGCGGAGCGTTCCCACGCCACCGCCGCGCAGCTCGGCGCGATTGCGCAAAAATTCGAACGTCTCGCCGCCGCCGATGAGCCGCGGCTGGAAACCCTGCGCCGGCGCGTCGCCGAAGCCGCGCGCGCCATGCTGATGGAGAATATGGACTGGCGGCAGTTATATATTTCCAAGCCGCTAAACCTGCCCGGATAGAGTTTTCCACAAGACGCCCCCGGCCTGGGGGTTTCTTGCCAAACATTAAACGCCCTGGGGAGATTTGCGCCTTGCGGAATGTCCGCGAATTGCGCCAGTGCTGAGTTTCTGAGCGGGAGACTGAAAAACAGCCGATCGGATCGGGAGACGATGCCTGCTGTCACTGTCCTCTATGCGCCGCGGGACGAAGCGCTTGGTCTTAAAATCGCCGACGCTCTCGCTCGCCAAGGCCACATTGCGCGTCATGCGCCCCAGCGGCGCGACCGCGACCTTGCCCTCAACGACGACGCGGCCATCATCATCTGGTCCGAAGCCGCCTTGCGCCTGGCTCGCCTGCACGACCAGGCGAGCGACGCGTTGTTGCGCGGCGCGTTGATCCCCGTCGCGGTCGACGGCGCGGCCCCGCCGGAAGGGTTTGACGTCCTGCCGCCGGTGGATCTTTCCGGCTGGCGCGGCGACGACGACGATCCGCGCTGGCGCTTCGTGCTTGAAGAGCTTGCGCTGCTCACACAACTTCCGGACCAGGCGCTCGCGCCGGCGGCAGAAACGGCGCTGCAAGATCCGGGAGTCGCGCCCGCTGATGAAGCCTTGCCGCAAACCAAAAAACGCTGGCGATTTCATCCGGTCGCCGTGGCGTTCAGCGCCGGCGCCGCGCTTGCGGTGGCGGCCGGGGCCGCAGTGCTGCTTTCGACCTCGCCTCGGGATGCGGCCCCGACACCGGGCCGGATCGCCTTTGTTCAGCCCATCGATGAGACGGCGGAACCGTCCGCCGCCGACGAAACGCAAAGCGCGCCGGCGACCCAAGCGGCCGAACAGCCTGATTTCGAACTGACGGTCCTGCGCGAGCCCGCCCAGGGCGCGTCGCAAGAAGCCGTTCCCGCAACGCTCGAAACAGCGGCAGGCGAAGTCGCCCCATCGGCGCCCGACTTGGAAACTGTTCCAGGTACGGAGGAAGTTTCGACGGACGAGCCGGCCTCGCCGGAAAGCGATCCGGCGCTCGCCGCACAGCCTGCGGCGCAAGAGGCTGCGCCCGATTCCGCCGACCCTGAGTCCGCCGCCTCCGATGCGGACGCTTCCGATCCCGGCGTCACTGATCTTGGGGCTGTGGATCAACCGGTCGCTGGGGCGGCCGCCGAACCGGCAGCGAACGACGCCAGCTATTTCCGCGACTGCGAGTCCTGTCCGCAAATGGCGCGCATTCCCGCCGGGACTTTCCGCATGGGCTCGCCGGCGAGCGAACCGATGCATCAGGCAAGCGAGGGCCCGCAGCAGGATATCGCGATCGCACGCCCCTTCGCCATCGGCGCGCGCGAAGTCATCTTCGCCGAATGGGACGCTTGCGTCGCCGACGGCGGTTGCAACGCATACAGGCCTTATGATCATGACTGGGGTCGCGAGGCGCGGCCCGTGGTCAACGTTTCCTTTGACGACGCCCAGGCCTATGTGCGCTGGCTGTCGCAAAAGACCGGCGCGACCTATCGCCTGCCGAGCGAAGCGGAATGGGAATACGCCGCCCGCGCCGGCAGCGCCGGACCCTTCGCGTTGGATGGCGTTCTGACGCCGCAAAACGCCAATTACGATGCGCGATATCCCTATATCGGCGAGCCGGCGGAAACCCGCGCCATGACGACGCCTACCGGCAGCTTTGCGCCGAACGCGCTCGGTCTTTACGACATGCACGGCAATGTCTGGGAATGGACCGCCGACTGCTGGGCCGGCGCGCTCGCCGACGTGTCAGCGAATGGCGCCGCCCGCGCGACCGGCGACTGCGCCAAGCGAACGCTTAGGGGCGGGGCGTGGAATACCGGCGGCTGGCGTCTGCGCTCGGCGCACCGCATCGGCAAGACGCTCAGCGCGCGCGAATTCGACAACGGCTTTCGGGTCGTTAAAGAGCTGAACTAGGCCGCCTTCTTCTTCTGGCGCTTTCTGTATTTCCTGACCTTGGCGTCGTTGCCGCAGGTCGCCATGGAGCACCAGCGCCGGCGGCCGTTCTTTGAATGATCGACAAACAGCCATTCGCAGTTATCGCCGCCACAAGCGTGCAGGCGGTTAAGCGGGCCATGTTCCAACAGGTTTTCCGCAGCCTCGGCGATGGCGAAGAGCTGGATTTCGATCAGCGGCGCTTCCTCGGTCCAGAACCGGCGAAAGCCCTTGCCGTCGCGGCCGAGTTCGGAATAACGCGCCGCCCGCCGGGTCCATTCGGTCAGCGCGGAAAGGTCTTCGACGTCAATATCGCCGCCCACGGCGACGGCGTTGAATAGCCGGTAAAGGGCGCTGCGGAATTTGACCGCTTTTGCGAACAGGCGCTGGGCCGCGTCGGGATCGCGCACGATCGCCGCCTTGATGCGACCGGCCTCGGGCTCGTCCGCAAGTCCGGCGAGCGCAGCCCAGTCGGCGAAGGCGCCGGGCCCCCCGAGCCGACAGACCGGATCGCCTGACGACCAGGCCGAGGCGGTATTGACGAAATCGAGCGCGGCGTTGCCGCCGATCATGTCCTTGGCCGTCCAGGGATAGGGAGAAAATCTCATTCTAACACCAGCAAAAATGATTTGAACGGTTACAATATAGGGCATAAATCGTAACCGTCAAAGATTATTTTGACAGTTACAGGCGCAACCTCGCCGCCGTCGGCGACGCCAGCCCGCTCCGCCGGCGACAACAACAGGAGAGATCCCATGTCGAATTCAGTCGTATTTACATTGAACCTCGTCGCCTTGGTCTTCGTGCTCGGTCTCATCGGCCAGACCGTCGGAAACGCGGTCTAGGCCCCTGCGGCGGCGCATTGGTCGCCGCCGCGGGAATTGACTATGCGGGCCTTGCGCCGTTTTGCGCTTCAATGCCGGCGATAAGGATCTCAACCCCGCGCGCCGCCAGCGGCGCAATATCTTGCGCAAGGGGGCTCAAATAGCCGGCTCTGAGCGCGCAGACGCCATGAACGTATGACCACGCTGCGAACGCCCAATCTTCTGCGAGGCGCTCGTTGCACGCTTTTTCGGCGCACAATTGGCGCATCGCATTAACGAGCAACGCGTAAGACGATCGCTCAGACAGCGGCGCGTCAACGGAAGGGCGAAGCGTTTTCGACGCCTCGAACATGATTTCAAATCGGTCGCGCCGTCCGTCGAAAAACCGGATATAGGCGGCGATCAGCCCCCTGACGCATTCCAATGGGTTATCGGCGGCGCCCGCGCCTGCCGACAGGGCGGTGTAAAACTCTTCCTCCGTACGCCCCCTTAGCGCGGCGATGATTTCATCAACCGAACCGAAATATTCATAAATGCTCGGCGCGCTCCAGCCTTTTTCGCGCGCCAGCCCGCGCAACGTGAAACGGGCAAAGCCGTCTTTCCTGATCATCGCCGCAGCCATGTGGAGAAGCGCGTCGCGCGTTGCAGTCTTTTTGTGAGAGGCCGCGGTCATTTGCGATTTCGGCTATTGGTCAGTATACGCTGCAAGAAAACGAAAATCAGGAACAACCCGGTCAATACGGCCACGCCCCCGATTTTAGCCATATCGGACAGACCTAAAGAGGGTTTCAGGCGCAGGCTTTCTTGACCCGCCGGCGGCGAAGCCGCGCCATGAAGCAGAAACGTTGCAGACGCCTCCATCAGGTCGCGCCCATAGAGGTTATAGTGACCCGCATTCGGCGTGATCCAATGCGCGGCGTTGGGGCGATAGGGCATGATTTCATTCTCGATTTGCTCAAACGGCGCTGAAAGATCGAGATCGCCGGATATCAGGAGCGTCTGGTGGGGGCGTTCGCTCAGACGTCTGTAGTCCCGTTCGATTTGAGGAATGTCCGCGCCGGGCATGGCGCTCCAGAAAAGCTGCGCCAGAGGCGAACCAAACGGCGCTGCCGGCGAAGGCGAGAGTTCGGTCGCATAATCTCTATCCGGCTCATAATCAGCCGTGGCGCCCAACAGCACGAAATGGCCCCAGGAGATGCCGGACGCTTTTACGGCCGGGTCGTGCGCGAGGGACAAAAGCCAAAGACCGGCCCTATCGCCGCGCTGCGCATCCATGAACGCATCGACAATGAGCGCAAGGTTGTCCGCATCATAAGCAAGAAGAAACGAGGCGATGCGCGCCCTTTCACCGTCAAATTTGAAGCCAAGAAAGCGCAAGTCGTCTGCGCTGCGATATCTAAGCGCCGCCAGCGTTTCTCGCGGCGATGCGCGACAGGCTGTTGGATCTGCACATGAAGCCGCGATCCGGGAAAGGACAGCATCGATAGACTGCGGCGTCCAGATGGTTCGGCCAGGAGGGTTGGCGCCGATGAAGACAGACCGCGCGACGTTTTCAGGAAACATCTCCTGATACAAGAGGCCAAGGCGCGTTCCGAAACTGCCTGCAACGATGTGAACGCGATCGATGCCGAGAAGCTGTTGCGCATGGCGCGCATCGTGGATCGTCTGGGCGACGGTAAACCAAAGCGGATCATGGCCCTCGTTTTCAAGCTGATCCAGGCATTGTCCGATAGCTTTTCTTGTCGCCTCAACGCCGTCGCCGAGCACGCGTCTTGCGCTCGTTATGGCGCTGCCGATTTCCGGGCATGAAAGGTCGGGCTCTGTGTCAACGCCCCGATAGCCGACAAAGAGTATGTTAAAGTCCTTCAAGAATTCGCCAAGCGGCGCGCGTTCGAGATTGCTAAGGCCCGGACCGCCATTAAACCACATGACCGGCGGGCGATGATTCGCATCGGGATTATTCGACTCAATCCACCTGTAAGGAAGAGCAAGGCTTATCCCCGCTTCGGCGAAATGATCCGCTGGAACGGCGGTGACCCCGCAATACTCCGCAGATGCGCCCTCATAGAGCCCGCTTTCGCATAATGGCGGTTCTGTCGCCGTCGTCGGCACGGTCTGCGCGTTGGTCTGCAGCCCCATGGCGAAGCACAGTGCCGGAATTATCAAGGCTTTGATTTTAATATTCATTTTGGATATTTTACTGCGGTTCCCTAACACCATTAGGAAGCTTACATGGGCCCCTTAGCCTGGGCAATAGGCGGCGCGCGGGCCGGCTTTGCGGGAACGGGCGCCGCCGGCGCCTATATTTGGCGTGTTGCGTCAGCAAACGTCATTGCGGCATTGCCCCCGGACACAATGATAAAACCGTTACGGCCGCTACGCGCTCGCCGGGCGAAACGCGCTTTGTCGCTGGCGGCGGCGACGGCAATATCATCATCTGGCAGCGTCAGGACGTTTGGCTGGGATTACCCTCGGCGCCCCCAAGCCTGAAAGGGCGAGCCTCCGAGCAGGAATCTTTTTGCTCAGCGCAAGCAACCGTCGGCGTTATATTTTTCGCAAAATATTTTCCCGAAAACCGTTGTTCAAACCCACAGAGTTTAGGTCAGATCGAAGCGCAAGACGGATCGCGTCTTGCGCTTCATCGTGCCGCGATTACCGCGGCACGTCCGGATCGATATTTTCGCTTAAGACTTGCAAGCGTCTTAAAATGGTCTCGGCGTCCTGAAAGTCGCCGATTTCCATATCAAGCATGACCGCCGCGGACACCGGGCTCATCAAGACATCGCCCCCGGATTCAACGGCGACAAAATCCATATTTAGGGCTAAGGCCTCGACATAGTAGACCCCGCCTGACGCGACGTCATATCGTTCCTGGGCGGCTGTGCTGGCTTTGGTGAGATTCCGCGCCACATTTGGCAAGCCGACTTCGACGGTTTTCATTTCCCCGTCTATGGGCGCGACGCGAATTAACGCCTTTGTAGCGCCGCTCCTTTCGACCGGATACAACATGTGACCGGTTTGCGTGAACACCTCGCGCGGATCGCCGCCGCCATAGGCGCGAAGATGATCTAAGCGGAGCAAAAGCACAGGATAAGGCGTTCCCAGTTCGGCCCCGACGAGATCTTTGGCCGAATCAAGTCCGAGATATTCCGCCTGGCCCTCTACTTCTAGGATGCGTTTTAAAGATGAAAGGCCTTCTTGTGCGGCGGCGGCGGCCTCTGTTTGCATGTCTCGCTGCATAACCATTTCCTGCGCGGCGGCCGAAGAAAGCACCGCCCCGATCGAGCATAATAAAATAAGATGTTTCATTGACCCCTCCCTTAAGATTTTGTGACGTTGTAATAATCGTTCCAATGGGTGTGGCGGCCCGGCGAGGAAACGTAATAGCTATAGGTGATAAACGAGCGTTTTCCCTGGTTCGGGGGCCATGGATCGTCCATGCGGACATAGTTTACGCCTGAAACCGTCACGTAACCGCTCGCCACCATCATATGACCGCCGCCGCCCGGCCAATGCCAGCTGAAGGCGAAAGGACGATAGCGGCAAGGTGCGGGACCATCGGAGATTTGTTTTTTCACCGCGTCCCAGCTTAGCGCCGCGTTGCTCGTCGTGTTGTATGTAAAGCCGTATTTCTGGAATTCGGGCCATCCGCCCTTGACGCAAGCGTTTGGCGTGGGATTGTTGCAGCAATCGGTGCGACCGAAACGGTTATTCGCCTGCACGCATTGGGCGACGTTATTGCCAAGATAGGCCATCACCATTTGGCCGCTGGCCGCCCAACACCACATATTGGTTTGCTGGCCATACAGCATCGAATTCAAATACTGATAACTGTTTGGACACGCCGTGGCGTAGTCGACTTCTTCAGTGGGCTTCAGGCAAGCGCACCCGACAAGCCCTAACATTAAGATACCCACGACAAGCGCCGGTATCGGCACCCGCTTCACAATATACTTCATGATCTCACCCCTTTAGATAACAATCTATATTTAATAGCATTAATAGATCTGAAATTGAATTATAATAGAAAATAAGTATAGTTACATTATACTGTAACAGCCCTGCCTGTTTTTACGGGTGAGCAATAAAGCGCCCGAACAGCGCGAAAAAAATTCCCAAGCCCTTGAACCGGCTAGGGTTGCGGGCCAATCGCCCCCTTCTTATATGCCGCCTGAAAGCGTTGCCGGCCGCGCCGGCGCGCTGATCATTTGTGTTTGAGAAGGGGCGCGTCCGCTTCTGGCGCTTTAAGTTGGCGCGCCGCCGGCAAACCGCCGGCGACGTTTGCCGAAAGGCCGGAAATCCCCCAAGGACCGCTCGCTTAAAGGAGAAAGAAAACATGGCGAAAGTCATCGGCATCGACCTCGGGACGACGAACTCCTGCGTCGCCGTCATGGAGGGCAAAGAACCCAAAGTCATCGAAAACGCAGAAGGCGCGCGCACCACCCCTTCAGTGGTGGCCTTCGCCGAAGACGGCGAGCGCCTGATCGGCCAGCCGGCCAAGCGCCAGGCGGTCACCAATCCCGAAAACACCTTCTTCGCCATCAAGCGTCTGATCGGGCGGCCCTATGACGACCCCACCGCCCAGAAGGACAAAGACATGGTCCCCTATAAGATCGTCAAGGCGGACAATGGCGACGCCTGGGTCGAAAGCCGCGGGGAAAAACTCGCCCCCTCCCAGATTTCCGCCTTCATTCTGCAGAAGATGAAAGAGACCGCGGAAGCCTATCTCGGTTATGAGGTCGCCCAGGCGGTGATCACCGTGCCGGCCTATTTCAACGACGCCCAGCGCCAGGCGACCAAGGACGCCGGCAAGATCGCGGGCCTTGAAGTTCTGCGCATTATCAACGAACCGACCGCGGCTGCCCTCGCCTACGGGCTCGACAAAAAGGAAGGCGGCAAGAAGATCGCGGTGTTCGACCTTGGCGGCGGCACGTTCGACATTTCGATTTTGGAAATCGGCGACGGCGTCTTCGAAGTGCTTTCGACCAATGGCGATACGTTTCTCGGCGGCGAGGACTTCGACCTCAGGATCGTCGATTATCTCGCCAGCGAATTCAAAAAGGACCAGGGCATCGATCTCAGGACCGACAAGCTCGCCCTGCAGCGCCTGAAGGAAGAAGCCGAAAAAGCCAAGAAGGAGCTTTCCTCGACCTCGCAATATGAAGTCAACCTGCCCTTCATCACCGCCGATCAGACCGGCCCCAAGCACCTCAACATCAAACTTTCCCGCGCCAAGCTCGAAAGCCTGGTCGACGATCTCGTCAAGCGCACCGTCGAGCCCTGCAAGGCGGCGCTCAAGGACGCGGGCGTCAGCCCCGGCGACATCGACGACGTCATCCTGGTGGGCGGCATGACCCGCATGCCCAAGGTGCAGGAGACGGTGAAACAGTTTTTCGGCCGCGAGCCGCACAAGGGCGTTAATCCCGACGAAGTCGTCGCGCTCGGCGCGGCGATTCAGGCCGGTGTTTTGCAGGGCGACGTCAAGGACGTTCTCCTGCTCGACGTCACGCCCCTGTCGCTCGGCATCGAGACCCTGGGCGGCGTCTTCACCCGGCTTATCGACCGCAACACAACGATCCCCACCAAGAAATCCCAGGTCTTTTCAACCGCTGAGGACAATCAGTCGGCAGTGACCATCCGCGTCTTCCAGGGCGAGCGGGAAATGGCCGCCGACAACAAGCTCCTCGGCCAGTTTGACCTTATCGGCATCCCGCCGGCGCCGCGCGGCGTGCCGCAGATCGAAGTCGCCTTCGATATCGACGCCAACGGCATCGTTCACGTCAACGCCAAGGACAAAGCGACCAACAAGGAACAGTCGATCCGCATCCAGGCCTCGGGCGGGCTTTCTGACGACGACATCGATAAGATGGTCAGGGACGCCGAAGCGAATGCGGAAGAAGACAAGACCCGCCGGGAATCGGTCGAGGCGAAAAACCGCGCCGAGGCGCTGGTCCATTCGACCGAAAAGAACCTCGGCGAATATGGCGACAAGCTTGCGCCCGAGGACAAAACGGCGATCGAGGATTCCCTTGCCAGCCTGAAAGAGACGCTTGGAAAAGAAGACGCCGACGTCGAAGCGGTCAATGCGGCGGCGACTGCGCTCGCCCAGGCGTCCATGAAGCTTGGCGAAGCCATGTATAAGGAAGGCGTCGGCCAGCAGCAGGAAGAAGACGTCGAACATGAAGTCGAAAGCAAGGCCGAAGGCGGCCAAGACGACGTGGTCGACGCCGACTTCGAAGAGGTCGACGGCGAGAAGAAAGAGTGACGTGAAGTGGTGAATGGTGAAATGGTGAGTGGGTAGGGCGGTTTTGCCGCTATTCACCATTTACAATTCACCATTCACGCTTTGAGGGGCGGGCGCGAAGAACCATGGCGCAACAATGCTATTACGAAGTTCTGGGCGTTGATCGTTCGGCCGATGCGGCGGCAATCAAGTCCGCTTTTCGCAAGCGCGCCATGCAATTTCATCCCGATCGCAATCAAGACAATCCGCACGCAGAACAAAAGTTCAAGGAACTCGGCGAAGCCTACGAAATCCTTTCGGACCATCAAAAGCGCGCCGTTTACGACCAATACGGACACGCCGCCTTCAAGGCCAACGGCGCAGGCGGTTTCGGCTTTAACGGCGCACGCGGCTTTAGCGGCGCCGGCGGGTTCGCCGATATTTTCGACGACATTTTTTCCGAGTTCATGGGCGCGCGCGCGCGGCGTTCGGGCCCGGGCCGCGGCGCGGATCTCAAATACACCCTCGACATCACGCTTGAAGAAGCCTTCGCCGGCAAGAAGGCGGAAATCCGCGTGCCCGGCTCGGTCGCCTGCGAGACCTGCGAAGGATCGGGCGCCAGGCCCGGCTCCGGTCCGGTGCATTGCGGCACCTGCAAGGGCGCCGGCCGCGTGCGCGTCCAACAGGGCTTTTTCACCATTGAGCGCACCTGTCCGGCCTGTCACGGCGAGGGGCGGGTGATTGCCGATCCCTGCACGGATTGCGGCGGTCAGGGCCGCGTGCGGCGCGAGCGAGCGCTTTCCGTCGACGTGCCCGCCGGCATTGAAGACGGCACCCGCATCCGCCTTTCCGGCGAGGGCGAGGCCGGACCCCGCGGCGGGCCGGAAGGCGATCTTTACATCTTCACCCATGTCGCGCGGCACGATCTTTTTGAGCGCGACGGCGCCGATCTTTACTGCGTCATGCCCATTCCCATGACCACGGCGGCGCTGGGCGGCGAGTTCGAGGCCCCGACTATCGACGGCGGCCGGGTGAAAATCTCCGTACCCGAAGGATCGCAAACCGGCCGGCGCTTTCGCGTGCGCGGGTGCGGCATGAGCCAGCTTCACCAAAAAGGCCGCGGCGACATGTTCGTCGAGGTCCAGGTGGAAACCCCAACCGGCCTCAATGCGGAACAAAAAGAACTGCTCACCCAGTTCTGCGAAGCCGGCGGCGGCGACGCCTGCTGCCCGCAGCACCGCGGCTTTTTCGACAGGGCCCGCCGATTCTGGGAGAACGTCACCGAGGGGCGGTAGACGCGTTCGCTGCAGGGCACGGTGATTTCAACCGTCTCGAAGGATGAGACGTTTCAGTCTAAACGCTTTACGTTCTGGCACGCGCAAACATGGCGATGCCGCCATCGCGCCGTATGTGTCGCATTCTGGTTAACGGAATATAAAACAACTCATTAAAATCGACGCGAAATTCTAAATGCATTGGCAAGACGTGTTTCCTAAAATTTTATCGCCCTCCGCCATGCTAAGTATGTAAAATAAATGGTGCGGCGGTAAGGCAGGTAAAGATAGAGTTTATGATGTGCGCGTTTCGCCGCTCTTTGGTTCGCGACCGATCAGGCGCCGCAGCTGTGGAATTCGCGCTCGTTTCGCCGCTGTTGCTGCTCTTCCTGTTGGGCGTTGTCCAGTACGGCTTTGTTTTCTTTTTTCAAACGGACATGCTTCAGGCGGCGCAAATGGGCGCGCGCGGACTTTCCATCGGCACGATCGAAACCGCTGCTGAAGCGAAAACATATGTTGCCGACCAGGCCATGAGAGATCCGGAGCATTACACCGTTGATGTTGTCGATACCGGTCAGGCATTTGTGGTCACCGTTACAATGCCCACAGAGAATTTCGTTGTTTTCAATCCCTTTGGCGTTTTTACGCTGGAGCAATTGTCAGTTCGAGCCGCGGCGAGAAAGCAGAGTTGATATGATTAAAAAGACAAGGCGGGGGAACATGGCGCCGCGCCGGCGGAACGCGCAGCGCGGCAGCATCATGCCGCTGTTTTGCGTCGCGTTGGCGCTTCTTTTCGGTTTCGGCGCATTATCGATCGATGTCGGTTATTTTTATTACCAAAAAGCGCGTCTGCAAATTACCGCGGACAACGCCGCCCTGGCGGCGGCCGTCGCGATTTCGGAGACGCCGGGCGACTACGAGACGACAGGTCCTGCTTACGCCCTTTCAATCGTCGAACACAACATGCCTGAATCGCGCTACGGTGCCGTGCTCTCCGAAGGCGAGATCGAATTCGGCACATGGGACGAAAATACCAAAACATTCAGTCCCGGCGGTTCGGACATTCGGGCGGTGCGCGTTACGACCTATCGCCGCGCGTCCAACGATAATGCGGCGTCGACATTTTTTCTAAGAGCGTTCGGCTTTAAAGCGGTCGACATCCAGGCCCGGGCTGTCGCGTTTTACGCCCTGGGCGATTGTTCCAGCAACGGCGTCAGAGCGGGAAATGAAGTGACCTTCGGAGAGGACGCAAGGATCAGCGGCAATACCTGTATTTACGGGCGCAACAGCGTTTCATTCGGTGAAGACGCAGAAATCATGCAGCCGGCGAAGGTTGGCGCGCTCAATCTGTCCGACATAAATTTCGGAGAAGATCCGACATACCCCGAAAGCGCCCTGTTCGCCGACGACATCCCCATGGACGCATCGAACAACATTGCGCAAGTGATCAACGATATTGAAGCTGGCGCCGGCCTGCCGCCGGCGATCACCAATGTCAGCGTTGTCAGCAAACTGCCCAAAACGCTCACGAATGGCACCGCCTATGTCGTTAACGGCAATGTCAATATCGGCGAGGATTACGATATCGAAAACGTCATCATCGCCGCACGCGGGAGAATATCCTTCGGGGAGGACGGTTCAATCACCAACACAAACAATTGCAGTTCCGGCGCCAGAGCGATCGGCCTTTATGCAACGCAGAACATATCGCTTGGCGAAGATGCGACAGCACGAGACGTAGAAATCGTTTCCGGAAACAATGTCAGCATTTCCGAGGATGTAAAAGGACTGTCCGTTTCCATCGAAGCGGCGAACAATGTGACGATAGATGAAGATCCGCAAATAACTGGCTGCAAATCGGCCCTGGGTACGGTGGCGGGTTCTTCAGCGTCGGTCCGGCTGGTTCTGTGAGGATTGGCGGCAGCGCTTGTCCCCGCCTTCCATTCCTGTTTTTCGCGCTTGCGATCGTCTCGCCGCGTCCGCACGGCGTTTCGCCTATTGTGCGTTGACGGCGCGCGGCCGGCGGGGCCAGTCTTTTCGCATTCAATAACCGCTCTGTTGTTGCGTAAGATTGCGGGGAAAAAGAAAAGGGAACCAACATGAAAAAGCTCTTCTGCGCGGCGGGGATCGCCGCAGCGGCTGTCTTTGCGCCGGCCATGGCCAACGAAACCGAAGCGTTCTGCGTTGAATTTGCTTCCGCCAATGGCTGGGATACCGAACCATGCGCATGTGTCGGCGAAGTGGCCGAAGCCAATCCCGATGTCAAAGCCGTCATCCTCGCGCTGAAAACGCCTGAAGACGTTGAAGCGATGGATCAGTCGGTCAAAGACGAAATCGCCGCCTGTTTCCCGGAAAGCTAGTCCGCATTGACGGACGTGTTATCCGGGCGCGGCTCGCAAACGCCAGCCTCTTCGCCTATATTTCGCTGATGTCCGACAGCGCGCCTTACCGATATGCGAAAAGCCTTGTCTTTCGCGCCGTCGATCCCGCAGCGGACGCCGCCACGCTGATCGCTTTCGGGCGCGATCTATATGTGGAAAGCGTCGGCGGCGAAGCGATGTTCCGCCGGGATTATGGCCCGCGCGGGGAAAAGTTTCCCGCCTCGATCGCCAGATCCGCCCGCGCCAATCGGGATTTCGCCGCGCTCTTGATTGAAGAGGATACGCCCATCGGTCTCGTCGTTCTCGGGGCGGCCCCCCGCAGCCGCGATGTCGGCCAGGTGCATCATCTTTACGTGGCGCCGGCGCATCGCGGCCAGGGTTTCGGTGGTCTTATGGACGAATATGTGCGCGCCACGCTTAAGGCCGCCGGCTTTAGGCGCGCCCGGCTGAACGTGACCGCGCGCAACGCCCGTGCGCTGAGATTTTATCGCGCCCAGGGCTGGGAAGAGACCGGCCGGTCGCACGGTCTTGTCTGGATGGCGCTTGCGCTTTAGCGCCGATACGTTAGGCCACTCTTCCACGTTAACATCAGAGCGAGGCGCATGCCCAAAACATCTATCCTTGTCGCCGGCGCCGGGGGGCGCATGGGCAAGGCGATCGTCGCGGAGGTTTTAAAAACCCCCGGCGTTACCCTCGCTGGCGGATTTGAGCGCCCTGGCGGGCCCGACATCGGCAAGGATATCGGCGTCCTCGCCGGGCTCGACGCGCTCGGGCTGTCGGTCGCGGACGCGTCGGCGACGGGCCTCAAACGCGCCGGCGTGATGATCGATTTTACCGCCCCGGCGGCGAGCGTCGCCAACGCCCAGGCCGCCGCTGAAGCGGGTGTTGCGCATGTGGTCGGCACCACGGGACTGACCCCGGAAGACGAAAACGCCATCGCCCAGTCGGCAGAAAAAATTCCTGTCGTCCGCTCCGGCAATATGAGCCTTGGCGTAAACCTCCTGAACGCCCTGGTGGAGAACGCCGCGAAAGTGCTGGACAAAGATTTCGACATCGAAATCTTCGAGGCCCATCACCGCCATAAGGTCGACGCCCCGTCCGGCACGGCGCTGATGCTGGGCCGCGCTGCGGCGCGCGGGCGCGGTGCCAAGTTCGACGAAAAAGCCGCCGGTATGGCCGGCTCGCGGACGGGCGAGCGCAAGGCCGGCGATATCGGCTTTGCGGTTTCGCGCGGCGGCGGGATTGTAGGCGAACACAAGGTTTCCTTCGCCGGGGACGGCGAAGTGATCGCCCTTTCCCATTCGGCCATCGACCGGGCGCTGTTCGCGCGCGGCGCAGTGGCGGCGGCGAAATGGGCGCTGGGCAGGCCCCCCGGTCTGTACTCGATGCGCGACGTACTCGGCCTCTAGCGCCGCCTCAAAAAGATAGAATTCGAACAGTCCGGCAGACCTTCCCGCAACCATGCTCTGTCAGAGTGCGGCCCAACGGGAAGGGATGCGTATGCGCACGGAAATCATTACCGCAGCGGTTATCGTCGCCGCCGCCGTCATCGGCGTTAAGTATATCGAGCGCGCGGATATCGAATCCGATCCCGCTGGGGAAGATCTTGTGATGACCGCCGCGCAGCCGGCGCCTAAAATGCAACACGCCTATAACAATCATTTGGGCAGCGAAGTGCGCATCGCCGCCGCGCACGATCAGCAGTTTTATGTCGAAGCCGACGTCAACCGCAGTTCGGCGCGGTTTCTGGTCGACACGGGAGCGAGCTATGTAGCGCTGCGCGATTCCGATGCGCGCGACGCCGGCATTTATACATCGTGGACGGACTATACCTATCCCGTGCGCACCGCTAACGGCGAAACCAAGGCCGCCTTCGTCACACTTGAGGAAATGGAAGTGGGCGGCATCCTCGTCAAGGACGTCAAAGCTTTCGTCCTCCCCGACGAACAGCTCTCCATCAACCTTCTCGGCATGAGCTTTTTATCACGCATCGAAAGCGTCAACGTCAGCCCCGGCGAGCTGGTGATGAGGGGTTAACCCTCCCGCGCCATCAGGCTCGGCAGCGCGCCTAAATCCGCGCCGGCCTGGCGCATGAAGAAATGGCGCAGGGGCTTGATCTTGCCGACCGCGTTCATGCCGATGTCGCGGACCAGGCGCAGGGGCGCAATGTCGTTTGAAAACAGACGGTTCAAGAGGTCGGTGCCGAGCGCCAGCGCTGCGGAATCGAACCGCCGCCAACGCTGATAATTCTGCAACACCGCAAGAGAGCCAATATCGAGCCCGAGTTCGCGCGCTTGGGTAAGAACGTCGACGAGCGCGGCGATGTCCTTGACGCCGAGATTATAGCCCTGGCCGGCGATGGGATGGATGGCGTGGGCGGCGTCGCCGATCAGCGCCAGGCGCGGCGCGATATAGCGCTGCGCCAGGGTGAAAGCCAGCGGATAGGACCAGCGCGGCCCGGCCAGTTCGATCGCCCCGACATAGGGCCCGAAACGGTTTTCGATTTCCGTACGGAATTGTTCATCGTCAAGCATGAGATAGGCCGGCGCCGCCTCGGCGCGTTCGGTCCAGACCAGCGACGAACGATTTTCCGTCATCGGTAAAATGGCGAATGGCCCAGACGGCAGGAAAAGTTCGTGCGCCACGCCGTCATGGGGCCGTTCATGGGCGACGGTGGCGACAATGCCGATCTGGGGATAGCGCCACTGATTGGTCTTGATATTGGCTTCCGCGCGCAGGGCGGAAAACCGTCCGTCCGCGGCGATGACCAGCGGCGCTGAGACGGTGCGGCCGTCCTCGAGTAGGGTTTCAGCCGCCGCCGCGGCGAATGTGGTGGACGTTCGTTTCGCCGGCGCGAGCAATGTCACGCCGTCATGGGCTGCGGCGGCGTCAAGCAGCGTTTCGCGCAGCGGCCGGTTTTCCACAATCCAGCCCAGGGGCGTATCCTCGCCCAGTTCTCGGCTGTCGAAATGCAGCGCAAAGCTCGAAACCGCGCCTTCGTCGAAGCGGGTCCGGGCGCGTCCGTCGGTGACGAGAATGTCGCGGATCGGCTCGGCCCCGGGGGCGATCCGGTCCCACAGGCCGAGACGGCGGAAAACCCGCACCGACGCATAGGAAATCGCCGTGGTGCGGCCGTCGAATGCCGCCTTGCGCATGGCGGCGGGGTCTTGAGCGTCGATCACCGCGCAGGAAAAGCCGCGCTCGCCCAGCGCCAGGCCCGCCAGCCCGCCGGCGAGGCCGCCGCCGACGATGACAATATCAAATCGAAGAGTTTGCGCCATAACCCCAAGTTTCGCGCGGAAACCGCGCCCCGTCCAGCTAGATGCTTGCGGCTGCGGCGAAAAGCGCGGCATTAAGAGCGCCGACAGAAGGAAGCGGCAAGCATGCGGCAGATAGGGCTCATAGCAGCGCTGATGGCGGCGATGTCATTCGCGCCCGCCGGCGCCCAGGACATTAACCCCGCCAGCGACACGACGCGGTTCGTATTCGACTCCGCGCTTTACATCGTCGCCGGGCTTTCCGGCCTGCTTTTCGTATGCGCCTTCGGCCTGCGCGATGTGGGGCTTGCCCGCGTGCAGAACGCGCCGGCCGTTTGTTTACGGATGATCGGTCTCATCGCCGTCACCGCCATCGCTTTCTGGCTGTCCGGCTACCAGTTGATTTTTTCCGTCGAGAGCGGCGGACTTCTCGGCGAATTCGTCGCCTGGGGTCCCGACGACGCCGATCCGGCGACGTCGGGGCGCGCCGCGGGTGCGTTCTGGCTCTATCACATGGGCGCCGCCGCCATCCCGTCGGCGATCGTCGCCAGCGCCGTCTCGGAACGCGTCCGGCTGTTCCCGTTTCTCTTTCTCACCGTCGCCATGGCGGGCTTGATCTATCCGGTCGCGGCGTCCTGGGTCTGGGGCGACGGCTATTTCGCGAACGCATGGCGCTTTCATGATTTTGGCGGGGCCGCGACGATCCACGTGACCGGCGGCGCCGCGGCGTTAGCGGCCGCGATTGTCATCGGTCCGCGCCCCGGCCGGTTTCAGAACGGCAATGACCGCGTCAAGCCGTCGACGGCGCTGCCGCTATCGGTGTTCGCGAGCGGATTGATGTTGATCGCGTGGATCGGCGTCCTCGCCGGCGCGTCGGGGTCGCTTTCGTCGGTCGAGGCCGCGATCAGACTGGGGACTGTGGCCGTAAAGACCTTGCTTGGCGCGTCGGGCGGGGTCATCGCGGCGATCATTTTGACCCAGATCGTCTATAAGCGCCCGGGACTGGTTTCAGCCTCGACGGCGGCCATTGGCGGCGCGGCGGCGATGGCGGCGGACCCGGTGAATCCGGCGCTGTGGCAGGCGGTCATGATCGGCGCGGTCGCCGGCGTCATCGTTACGGTGACGCCGCCCTTTATTGCCCGCTACCGTATCGACGACGCCGGGGTTGTGGCGCCGGCGCATTTGTTTTGCGGCGCCTGGGGCGTTTTTATTGCCCCTTGGACTAATCCCGACGCGTGGTTTCCTGGCCAGATTCTCGGCGCGGCGGCGATCGCCATATGGGGATTCGTGCTCACGCTTCTGATGGCCACGGCTTTGAAGTTCTCCATCGGCTTGCGGATGCGCATCAGCGGCGAGGAAAGCGCAGCGCATCGGCGCGACTGATCCGGAGCAAGGATTTTTGCGAAAAATTAACCGGCGTTAACCCTTTTCCTCGGGCCCCGTGCCAATATTGAACACTCAAAAACATAAAAGACAACGCCGGTTTCTCAACGCGCTATGCCCAATTCCGCTCGCACGCTTTCCCGCCGCCGCGCCGCGCGCAATCCTGATCAGTTCGCCGAACTGGTCGGCGGGATGCGCGTCTTTGCCCGAAACGTCCTGATGCGCGCCGGCGGCCTCGGCATGGTGCTGCTGGCGATCTGGACCGCGGCGGCGTTGGCGACCTTTTCCATCAGCGATCCAAGCCTGAATACCGCCACCGCCGCGCCACCGCGCAACGCCGCCGGCCCGATCGGCGCCTTGGTTGCCGATCTCTTGCTCCAGGGCTTTGGCGGGGCAGCGCTGTTGCTCATCGCCCCGATGGCGATCTGGGGCGGCTTTGCGCTGGTCAACGGCGCGCCGCAGGAAACGCCCGGCGATTTCTGGCGGCGTCTCATCCTATTTCCCGCCGCCTTGTTCGCCGCCGCTGCGGCCGCCGCCGCCGCGCCGCCACCGGCGACATGGCCGTTTGTCGCCGGGACCGGCGGCGTCGTCGGCGATGCGATCTTCAACACCGCCGTCGGCGCCTTGTCGGCGGTCGGACTGGGATTGGGCGGCGCGCTTGTCGCCGGTGCAGCGGGCGTGGTCGCGCTGATGAGCTATGCGATTGTCTGCGGTCTCAGCCGCGCCCGCGCGATGGACGCCTATTGGGCGCTGGAAGACGCATTTTATGCGGCGCGCGATCTGATTGCGAAGTCCATCGACGCCGTGACCGGCCGCGCGCGCGAGGAATATGAGGAGGGTTTTGAAGACGGCGATGTCGTAGACGAAGAGTACGCGGATGAAGAGGACACGCTGCGCGCCCCGCCTTCGCGCCGCCGCAAGATCATTCGTAAAAAGGCAAAGGCTTCTCAAAGCCGCCGCGAACGCCGCGAAGCGCAACCTGTACTGCCGGTGTTCGACGCGGGTGATTATGAATTGCCGCCGCTCAGCCTGCTCGCCAAGCCGGCGATAGGACGCCAACCGGTCATCTCCGACGAGGCGCTGGAACAAAATGCGCGTATGCTCGAGACCGTTCTGGCTGATTTCGGCGTCCGCGGCGAAATCATCAATGTTCGTCCCGGACCGGTGGTGACGCTTTACGAGCTTGAACCGGCGGCGGGCGTCAAATCATCGCGCGTCATCGGCCTCGCTGACGACATCGCACGGTCCATGAGCGCGGTCGCCTGCCGCGTGGCGCTGGTGCCCGGACGCAATGTCATCGGCATCGAGCTGCCCAATCAGGATCGCGAAATGGTCTATTTGCGCGAACTGCTGGGCGCCGCTGAATATGAAAATTCACGCGGCGAGCTTACGCTTGCACTCGGCAAAGGCATCGGCGGCGAGCCTGTGTTCGCCGATCTTGCGCGCATGCCCCATCTGTTAATCGCCGGCACGACCGGATCGGGCAAATCGGTGGGCATCAACACCATGATCCTGTCGCTGGTCTATCGGCTGCCGCCGGACCAGTGCAAGTTGATCCTGATCGATCCGAAAATGCTCGAGCTTTCGGTTTACGAGGGCATTCCGCATCTTCTAGCGCCGGTGGTGACCGATCCGCGCAAGGCGGTCGTGGCGCTCAAATGGACCGTCCGCGAAATGGAAGAGCGCTACCGGAAGATGTCGAAAGTCGGCGTTCGGAACATCGAAGGTTTTAACACGCGAGTCGAAGAGGCCGAGGAAAAAGGCGAGACCTTAACCCGCACGGTTCACACCGGCTATGACGAACACACCGGCGAGCCGGTCTATGAGACGGAAGAGCTTGATTACCAAGCAATGCCGTTCGTCGTTGTCGTGATCGACGAGGTCGCCGATCTTATGATGGTCGCCGGCAAGGATATCGAAGCGATGGTTCAGCGCCTGGCCCAGATGGCGCGGGCTGCTGGAATCCATCTTGTCATGGCGACGCAGCGTCCCTCGGTCGATGTCATCACCGGCACCATCAAGGCCAATCTTCCCACCCGGATTTCTTTCCAGGTCACCTCCAAGATCGACAGCCGCACGATTTTGGGCGAACAGGGCGCGGAACAGCTGCTCGGTCAGGGCGACATGCTGCATATGGCCGGCGGTGGCCGTTTGCGCCGCGTGCATGGCGCCTTCGTTTCCGAGGAGGAAGTCGAAAAAGTCGTCAAATTCCTCAAAAAGCAGGGCGCGCCGGACTATGTCCAGGATGTGACGGAAATGAGCGAAGATGACACCGGCGCGGACGGATTTGATATCGGCGGCAACACGTCGTCAGGAGACGCGCTTTATGATCGCGCTGTCGCGATTGTTCTGCGCGACCGCAAGGCCTCGACATCTTATGTGCAAAGGCGGCTGCAGATCGGTTATAATCGGGCCGCGACGCTGATCGAGCGAATGGAAGAAGAGGGAATAATCTCGCCCGCAAACCATGCCGGGAAGCGTGATATTCTCGTCGGCGAAGACGCGGCATAATGATTGCGCTGCGGTTACAGCGCGGATGTGGGGTCGGAAATGCCCGATTTTCGGATTTATCAGCCTGGCGAAGACGCGGGCGACATCTACGCCTTTCGTTATAATATTTACGAAAATGAGATGAATCGGAACGACCAGTATTCCGACCATCGCAAAAAAATCATCAAAGATCGTCTCGACGATTTCGCCTATAATATCGCCGCCCTGAAGGACGGCGAGATCGTCGGCGCCGTACGGGTGAATTTCGCCGGCGACGGCGATCCGGGATTTTATCGCGACTTTTATGAGCTCGAGAGCGTGGGCGAAGATTATCCCGACAAGGTCTCCTACTCCACCCGGCTGATGGTTCACAGAAACGAACGCGGCCGGTTGCTGCCGGTTCTGCTAAGCGCGGAATGCTTCAAACTGGCGATCGCCAGGCATATGCGATGGGGGTTTTGCGACTGCAACCAGCATCTTGTGCCGTTTTTTCAAAGCTTGTGCTTTGAGGCGGTTAATCCGAACAAAAACCACCCAAACTTCGGCGACGTTGCAATTATGCGGGTCGATCTCTCCGACCGGCGCGTTTACGACAAAAAAACTTCAATTATCGCCCGCTATCTCTAGCCGCGCTTGCGCGCGCATGCCCGTTGCCGGCGCAGACCCTATTGGGCGGCCAATGACGCAACTGAGGACGTGTTTGGCGATCGCCGGTCGGCGTTCAGTTCCTGCCAGTTCCAGCCGACATCCATCGGTTTTTCCGCGTATTGCACCGCCTGGATCAGCATCTGCTCGTAAAGATGCGCGGTCGTTTTCATGGAATAGCCAATGGCGTCAAGATCGGCTTCGTCGCGCACCAGCCGCGCCACGTATTTTTCCATCAGCTTATTGTGACCGACGTCGATTTCGGCGTGATCGCGCAGGAACGTCATCGCGTTGTCTTCAACGCCGATGGCGCGCAGACTTTCCATCATGCTCTCGCCTGACGAGGTCGGCGTGAATTCCAGGAAAAAAAGATAACCGAGATAGCCAAGCGGATTGAGGTTGTAGATTTGATAGAACCCGTAAGCCAGCAGCGCGGAGGTCGCCGGCAGCGGGTTTTCGTAAGGCACTTCGGAGGAGTCGCCGCCCAGCGTAGTGAAATCATTAAGGGCGAGTTGTTCGTGACCGACTTCCGAAGAAGCGTGAGCAAAAAACGGCCGCACCATATCGCGCTGGCGCCCGCGGAAATAAACCGTGGCGAGCGCCTGAAGCTGCGGATTTTCGCGGGTATGGTGGAAGATCTGGCGCAAGATCGCCCGATATTGCGGGATCGTCATTTCGCCGGCGTAAAGAGCCGCCATGGGCTTTGAGCCCAGAAATTCATCCAAGGTCGGCTGAAAGCGCGCGCGCAGTTTTTCCATCATTCCAGACATCGTTGGGGACCCGATCTGTTAACCTTTTATTAACAATATCTTAGTTAGCGCCCCGCGACGAATCCCGCAAGCGGATTATTTCAGAAAAGGACATTTCGCCGCTGCAGACCCCAAAAGCCGGCCGATTTCTTAACTTTATGAACTGGCGCGCCGTCAGGCGCGGACTTCCGGCGTTTGGTCAATCGTTAACGAAAATCCTGTAGACCGATTGCAGGCGAGTTTGGGAAGCAGCGTTAAATGTTAACGGCGCGCCGCGGCGGTTTGTGAGAAATGGAAAATAAAATCACCCCGATCACTGCGCGATTCGCATCGCCGGAAACGGAAAACGCCTATCAAGATTTTATCTTTGAAGGCGATTGGCGAAATAATTTTTACGTTTTGCTCGTCGGCGTTTCGATTTGGGGGCTTTACATCATCCTCGACATCATGGCGCTGGCCGAATGGCGTCAGGCGGCGGCGATCCGCGGCGCAGCGGTTTTCTTCGGTATCGCCTTGGTGCTTTTGGCCCAGTCCAGCCAGATTAGGCTTCTGCGCGAGACGACGCCGCTGATCGTATCGCTCGCGGTGGGTTTGGCGCTCGTGGCTATAATTTATCTCTACACAGACCTTGATGACGCCTATTACGTCGGCTTGGTGCAGGAATGCGTATTTGTGTGCTTTCTGCTTCGCATGAGCTTTATGAAGACGGTCGCCGCACTGGCCTTCTTGGTGGCGACGTTCTCGATCTTTGTCTCTATGAAAGCCGGCGCAGAGGGCGCCAATCTGCAGGTTGTCGTCATGCTGACCATGGCGATGGTCTGCGGCATCGGCTCCTATCTGTTGCAGAAGTTCCGGCGGTTCGATTTTCAAAAAACGCTGATCATAGACGAGCAAAACCAGCGCCTGAAGCTATTGTTGAAAGACGAGCAGCGCGACAATGAGCGCAAGCTTGCGGCGATGAACCTGCTGGTGCATTTCGTCAAAACGCCGCTGCATCAGATCAACGGTTTTTCCGATATTGTGATGAACAGCCTGACCCGGGGCGACAAACGGATTTCCCATGACGAGGGTGTGGAGGGCGCGCGCTATATCAAGACGGCGACGGCGAATCTGTCCAAGAGCGTGAACAGCCTGCTGACCTATCATCGACTTGATGAATCCGAACGAAGGCGGCGATACGCCAAAGTCGACATCGACCGCGCCTTTGGGGATTTCAGCGATCTGATCGCCGCGAGAATCGTCGTGAAAGTCGAAGGTCAGGCGGGCGAAGTGTTCACTGTCCCGGCGGCGGTCAAATGCGCGGTCGAAAGCCTTGCGGCGTATTACAATGAAACTCACAACGACGCGACTCATGTCGAACTGATGCTGGGAAGCGCCGCCACCGGGGTCTGCATCGTCGTGCGCGACAACGGCCGGACCATTTCCGAAGAGGACTTTCTGGAAAAGACCAAGCCGCTGACCAAAATCGACAGCTATCTGACAAGCGCCGGTTCGGAGATGCCGATGCTGCTGCGCACGACCGCCCGGGCCGTTGATTTATGCGGCGGCCAGTTCCTGCGCGGCGAGGTTGCTGAAGGCAATCAATTCGTCATATCGCTGCCCAGCGCCAAGGCCGCCGCCGCCGAGGTCGATAAAGCCGTCGCCGCGTGACCGTCAACGTCATGCGCGTTTTGTCTTTGGCGCATTCTTCTGAGAAATCAAAAGCCCGCATGCAAGCTCAATGAGCCTGTCGAAAGAAATTTCGCCAGATGCTTCATGGCGCCAAAGCGTTGAAATGCGATGCAACGATCCCCGGTGCGAGATCGCCATGATCGTCAATTCGGATTAAGTTGCCGTGTGATTTGCGGCTCAGCATGTATATTTCCCCGTCAAGGGGAATTGCGGGTTCGTTAGCCGCAAACCGATAATTGGCGAACTCAAGAAACGCCGCCTGGCCGCACTGACAATATGAGGAGCATAATGTCCGATCCTGCAAGCAATCCGATTGGCCTCGATGCGTATAAGCCCGGCGAGGTTGCGCAGTTGGTGGAAAAAGCCAACGCGTCCAAAGCGCAGCTGGGTCTGCTGCCGCTCTTTACGCTGGGGGCGCTCGCTGGGGCGTTCATTGCGCTGGGGGCGATGTTCTACACGCTCGTGATGATCGGCGCAGGCGATTGGTATGGCCTGTCGCGGCTGCTGGGTGGGGCGGCGTTTTCGCTGGGGCTTATTCTCGTCATCGTCGGCGGCGCGGAACTGTTCACCGGCAACGCCCTGATCGTCATGGCCTGGGTAAGCCGCCATGTCTCCACCGCAGCGCTGTTGCGCAACTGGGTGGTCGTTTACGTGGCGAATTTCTTCGGCGCCCTGATCATGGTCGGGCTGGTTATTTTAGCGCAGACCCACGATCTGGGCGGCGGCGCCATGGGGCGAAAGGCTGCGGAAATCGCCGAGGCCAAATTCGCCCTGTCCCCGATGGCCGCTTTCGCTCGCGGCATCCTGTGCAATGTGCTGGTTTGCCTTGCGGTCTGGCTGACATTCGCCTCGCGCACGGTGGGCGGAAAGATCCTTGCGATTTTCTGGCCCATCACGGCGTTTGTCGCACTGGGCTTCGAGCATAGCATCGCGAATATGTATCTGTTGTTCGCGGGCATCGCCGCTGGCGCGGATGGCGGCGTATGGGAGGTGGCCGCGAACCTCGTGCCGGTAAGCTTAGGCAATGTCGTCGGCGGCGTCGGCGGTGTCGCCCTCAGCTATTGGGCGGTCTATATCCGTCCCGCCCAGATGTCCGCCGGCTCCGACGCCTGATGCGCCAGGCGGATTTTGAAAACCACTGGAGCGAACATCACCCAACACACAGGGCGCCGAAAAAACCTTTCAGCTTGCTTAAACTTATATGCGCTTGCGCGGCGGTCGCTTAAACCCGGTCTTAAGCAAAGAGGGGCTACTTAAACGCTGCAGTTTTCTCTCGAGTTGTAGCGGGGGTCGTGGTGTTGGGAAGGCAGACGGCGTTGACCATATCAGTGTTTGGCGGAAACAGCGCGCGGACGCTCGCGCTTTTGATCGCCCTGTTCCTAGCGCTGGGATATCCAGGCGCCGCGCGGGCGGAGGCGACCTGCACCTACAACAATAATGGCGTCACCACGGTTTGGATGACGCCGTCCAATTTTCTTGGGCAAGCGCTGGTCGATCTGAACGGAACGGAGAACTGCCGGTTCTTCACCAATACGGCGGATGCGCCGACGATTCGCGTTACGTTTGTCGATGAAAGATATGGCGGGCCCTATATTCGCTCCTACGCCTATTTGCCCGGCAATATTTCGGAGTCGCTGGACAACTATTCGATCAATGACGGCGCCACGACCACCAATATCGCTGATTCTTACGCCACCCTATTTTCGATAACGGACGGTCCAACCTATACGGTGGCGGGGTCATACACGCATAGCGACATCGTCTACTCGATAAGCGTGCAGATCACCTATGATGCCGCGGCCAAGCGCGCGACCTTCAGCGCCGGCACGATAAACGCGGCGGCCACCAACACCGCGCCTGTTCTTTCCGCCATCGGCGATCAGGCCGGCAATGTGGGCGAGACGGTTTCGCTTGCGGTCAGCGCCAGCGACGCCGATCTCGACACCCTCAGCTTCAGCGCCACCGGCCTGCCCGACGGGCTTTCGATAGACGCCAACACAGGCGCCGTGACGGGCGTGCCGACGACGGAAAACGCCTATACGACCACCATTACCGTCAGCGACGGCGCGGACACGGACGACGAAACGTTTACCTGGACGATCGGGCCGCCCTTGAACGCGGCCCCGGTCCTGTCCGCCATCGGCGATCAGGCCGGCAATGTGGGCGAAGCGGTTTCCCTCGCCGTCGGCGCCAGTGACGCCGATCTCGATACGCTCATCTACAGCGCTTCCGGCCTGCCTGACGGGCTCTCCATAAACGCCAGTACAGGCGCCGTCACGGGCGCGCCGACCACGGAAAACGCCTATACGACCACCATTACCGTCAGCGACGGCACGGACACGGACGACGAAACGTTCACCTGGACGATCGGGCCGCCCTTGAACGCGGCCCCGGTCCTGTCCGCCATCGGCGATCAGGCCGGCAATGTGAGCGCGGCGGTTTCGCTGACGGTCAGCGCCAGCGACGCCGATCTCGACACGCTCAGTTTCAGCGCCACCGGCCTGCCCGACGGGCTTTCAATCGACGCCGGGACAGGCGCCGTGACGGGCGTGCCGACCACGGAAAACGCCTATACGACCACCATCGCCGTCAGCGACGGCGCGGACACGGACGACGAAACATTTACCTGGACGATCGGGTCGCCCTTGAACGCGACACCGGTTCTTTCCGCCATCGGCGATCAGGCCGGCAATGTGGGCGCGGCGGTTTCGCTGACGGTCAGCGCCAGCGACGCCGATCTCGATACGCTGATCTACAGCGCCACCGGCCTGCCCGACGGGCTTGCAATCGACGCCGATACGGGCGCCGTGACGGGCGTGCCGACGACGGAAAACGCCTATACGACCACCATCGCCGTCAGCGACGGCGCGGACACGGACGACGAAACATTTACCTGGACGATCGGGCCGCTCTTGAACGAAGCGCCCGTTATGTCGGCAATCGGCGATCAGCGTACAGCGGTCGGCGTCGCCGCGACGATGGCGATTCACGCAAGCGACGCAGATAGCGACGCCCTCAGCTTCAGCGCCTCCGGTTTGCCGCCTGGGTTTTCCATCAACACGCAAAGCGGCGTGATTGAAGGCAAGTGTATGAAGGCGGGCGTCTATTCCGTCACCATATCAGCGACGGACGGCGCCCTGACGGCGAGCGCTGCGTTCACCTGGACGATTGCGGAGCGCGCCGATCCTTTTGACGATCCCGACACCGTAGCCTTTTTTGAAACCGTCAACCAGTTTGCGCCGCGCCTTGCGCGCCAAACGCTCAAGCCGGTCAGAGACAGGCTGAAGAGCTTTCTACATGCGCCGCGCGACAGTTTGTCAAATGCCTCCAGTCAGGGCGTTCGGCTGGCCTATAACGGCGCCGATGCAGGTTTGCTGTTTCTGACAAACAGCCTTGTCCAGACAAGCGGCTTCAATCAGAGTCGGGACATTTTCAAAAATGGATGGGCGCTTTGGACCGCCGGCGAGATTGTTTTTGGCGAGACAGACGCTGCGGCGGACTTTACCGTCAAACACATCACACTCGGCGTTGACAAACGCGTTACGCCAAAACTGGCAACAGGCGTTGCGCTGCGTTATGGGCGGGAGGACGCGACCACAACGAACGCGTCTTCCATTGATGTCGCGACGTATAGCGCAACGGGCTATGTCAGCTATGTACTAAGCGAAAAGACCCATCTGCAAGGCGCATTTGGTTACACGCATATTGATTTGGATAGCCAGCGCCTTGCGGGCGCGGAAGCATTTACCGGCGAGAGAACGGGCGATCAGTTTCTCTATTCGATTCTTGTCGGCTATGACGTCCCCTTGAATCAGGCGACCCTAACGCCCTACGCCTCGGTTGAGGGCAGCTACACGAAATTGGATGCCTATGCCGAACAAGGGTCCATCAACGCCTTGATGTTTGACTCCCAGGAAATAAACGAGCTGTCCATGTCGGCGGGCCTTTATGCGCGATATCAAAAGAAACTGAAGAAGGGCTATCTGACGCCCAGTCTCGATATCGCCTATCAAGGCGCGATCAGATCCGATACGAACGTTTTGGTCGGCTATGCCGATATCGGCGCTTTCAGCCATAGCCAAACGTTCAAAGCCAATGCGCAATCGACATTATCGATCGCCGCCGGTCTTACTTATCAGCATCAAAACGCATTCGCGCGCGCCGATTATGAACGGATTGAGCAGTTGGGATGGGGCCATTCTAACGCCGTCTCTGTCCGGATCGGCGCAAATTTCTAGCAAGTCCCAACGTCACGTCAGACCCAAATTCGACAACGCGCTGGCGGCGGTATACGCTTCCTGCTTGGCGTCGAGATCTCGATCGCACCCAACCTGTGCGTTAAAGCGCATGCTGCAGAGTTTTGCTGCTACGCCAATGGCGCCTAAGGTGAACATCGCTCAAGCGTTAATGCGCGCGGTAATGAATTGACTTTCCTGAAAAAATGGAGCGGGCGATGAGATTCGAACTCACGACTTCAACCTTGGCAAGGTTGCGCTCTACCCCTGAGCTACGCCCGCTCGCTTAAAACCCCGGCGCGCTTG
>JANQMJ010000026.1 GCA_028280115.1 Parvularculaceae bacterium | reverse complement strand
GTACTTCTTCACCCACTCGAGCGTTTGCGCGCGGTCAATATCGCCGCCGATCGTCAGCACCGCATTATTCGGCCCATACCAGCGCAAGAAGAACGCTTTCAGATCATCGACGTCGACGCGGTCGAGATCCTCCACATAGCCGATGGTCATCCAGGAATAAGGGTGTCCGTCCGGATAGAGCGCCTGGACCGTGCGCTCGAACTGAAGCCCGTAGGGTTTGTTGTCATAGTTCTGCGCCCGTTCGTTTTTCACCGTGTCGCGCTGGATTTCAAACTTCTCCTGGGTGACGGCGGGCAGCAGAAAGCCCATGCGGTCCGCCTCCAGCCACAACATTTTTTCGAGCTGGTTTTTCGGGACCGTCTGATAATAATTTGTGCGGTCGATATTTGTCGAACCGTTCAGGATGCCGCCGGATTCGTTGACGATCTTGAAATGCTGGTCGTCCCCCACATTCTCCGAGCCCTGGAACATCATATGTTCGAAAAAGTGCGCGAAGCCCGACTTGCCGATTTCCTCGCGCGCCGACCCCACATGATAGGTGACGTCCACATGCACGAGCGGGTCCGACCTGTCTTCGTGCAGAATGATCGTCAGCCCATTGTCGAGAACGAATTTCTCATAGGGGATGACAATCTCGTCGCCCGTTCTTTCAACCTTTTCGATAAAACTTACGCCGTCCGGCAGATCGGACGGCGCTGTCCCCGCTGTGCAAGCCGTCACAACACATAAGGCGAAGAGGCCGAGGAGGGATTTCATTTAAGGGGCGTCCTTTCACTGAACTTGAAGCCGTTCGCTCGCTGCGAGCGAAGCCGGCGGGCCGGAAATTCTGAATTTAAAAGACGCCCGCATGGCGAACAGAGGGATATTCTCGCCATGCGGGCGCCATAGGCGCATATCGATAAGATGTACGGTTCTCTAGAAGCTCTTTCTCAGAGACACCGTGAAACGTCGCAGACGGTTGTCGCCGTAAACGCTGAACCGTCCGTCGGTCGGCGAAAATCCGGGCCGTGTCGCCGGGATTTTATTGAAGATGTTCTGAATGCCGAAGCGCAACTCCATATTTTCAAGAAGGCCGCCCGCCTGGCCGTCGAAGGCGCTAAAGCGGTGGCGAATGAAGAAATCATGATAGATTTCCGACGAAATTTTGTCCGCCCCCTGCTGCGTAACCGCCCGGTCGATGATGAATTGCGTCGAGGTGGGAGAGTAGACAAAGTAACCGTCATAATACTGAGCGTTCCACCCGACAGTCCAGTCGCCGCTCGGATCGTTCCATGTGAGGCCGGCGTTGCCGCGCCACGCCAGCGGCGTGTTATCGAACCCGACATTGTCCACAATGTCGCTGTCCGGCGTTAACTGCTGTTCCACACTGAACAGATGCGTGGCGATCGCAAAGAGCCGGAACTCGCCATAGCGGTCGGATTCAATGGTCTGATCGAGCTGAATATCCAGCGCCGTCGACTTGGTGTTTGCGAAGTTTATCGCGGAGCGGTCGAAGGAGGTAATCTCGCCGCCCGTAAATCCAGCCGCCATGTCGGCGGGCGTCAGCGGATCCCGCTCAACCCGGCCGGGAAACAGCTCCTCATTGTCGAGAATGAGCTGATTGTTGGCGAACAGGATTTCATCCGTTTTCTCGATCACGGAATAATCGACGGAAAGGCGAAAACCCGGAATGAAGCGCGGTGTCAAAATGCCGCCCACCGACCAGCTTTCGGACTCCTCCGGCTTGAGATCCGGATTGCCGCCAAACAGGACTTTTGTCTGTATAAAGAAGAACTGGCCGCCGCGCATCGGGTCGAACCCGCTGACGAAGAAACTCGAATCTTCGCTTCTGAAAATCTGCCCCACCGACGGCGGCAGGAAGCCGGTGCCATAGCTGGCCCGCAGCAGGAGATCGTCGCTGACTTCCCACCGAACGCCGACCGTATAGTCGACTGAATCGAACTTATTTCGATTTGTATCAATGGGATCGGCGGGCAGATCGCCGCGCGCATCGACAGCGAATCTGTCCGTATTGGAGGGAGACTGCGTCGAGTAGCGATCGTAGCGCCCGGATACCTGAAGATCCAGCGCCTGAATCAACGGGACGCTATTCGACTCTGAGAACAGCGGGATCAGCGCTTCAAGATAAACACTGTCCGTCGACTGCTTGCGCTCCGGAATAAAGAACGTATCCAGCGCGCCGGGCACGCCGGAGAGGAAGTTGTAGCTCTCGGTATAGTAATCTTTCAGGATTTCATCCCTGGTCTCCAGAAGGGCCGAGATGTTGACCGACCCCGCCGGAAGTTCAAAGGCCGGGCCGGAGATGCGGATCGCGCCATTGCGCAAGACAGAATCCCGCGGGCCGATAATGCTGTTTGGCGAGACCAGCTCGAAAGCGGACAGATCCAGCGGGAACGCCGTCAGGTCGCGGAAAACATCGAGCGTGCCGTCGTTAATTGCCGGAAGGACGCCGAAAAAGTTGTCATAGGCCGGCGTTGTGCCGATTTGTTCCGTTCGGGCCCGCGACCAGTTGAAATCGGCCGAAAGGGTCCAGTCCCCGGGCAAGTCATAGGTTCCCCCGCCCACAAAAGAAAGCGTATCCTGGCGAACGCGCGTTTCGAAGCCGGGGCCGATAACCGGATAGTTCACCGACACGACATTCTGAAACGGATTGCCGGGAGCGGCGCCGGGCATAAACGTTTGCGCCTGGGTCGTTAACTGAAGGCGCTGCCCCTGGTTCCGGCTGAACGCCGCATCGACAAAAAGCTCCAGATCGGGCGTGAACTCACGTCTGATCGACACCGCGCCGCTATAGATGTCGGGAGACTGCCGGATCGGGCGCAGATTGCCGTTCAGATCTTCCGCGGGGGTCAAGTTGTATTGACCCGCATTGTCGACAAGTCCCTGGCCGCCGTCGGACGCAACGCCCGTGTAGCCGAACGGCACGAAAGTAACCGGGCTGCCGAGATTGGTTCCGTCATCGAGAATCAGATCAGTGCCGAAACGGGAACGAATGTTCGGCGTCGCCGCCAATGGAGGCGTCGTTGCAGAGAAAAAACTGTCGGGATCGTTTTCCAGCAGGAGCTCCAGGCTTCGCGCGCCGAAGTCGCGTTCGCCGACCAGCAATTGCCCGGACCCGGAATAGCTTCCCGTAAGGAGCACGTTCGTCTTGCCGCCTTCGAGCGCAAAGCCGTAGCTTCCGTCCACGCGATACTCTGAAAATGACGTATCGAAGGTGTTGCCATATTGAACATTCAACTCGCCGCCGCGAAAGTCGCGACGCGTGATGATGTTGATGACGCCGCCCGTGGCGCCGCCGCCATAAATGCCCGAAGCCGTCGCCGGCAGCACCTCGATACGTTCAATCGAAGCGATCGGAATGCCGTTAATATCGGCCTGCTGAAAATTGAAACCGCCGTCGTCTTGCGAACTGAGTTGTGCGCTCACGCGCGGCGCGCGACGACCATTGACGAGGATCAGCGTTTGACGAGAGCCGAGACCGCGCAAATTGATCGAACTCGTATTGCCAATCGTTCCGTCTATTGAGTTTAGCTGGACGTTCGAACGCGCTGACGTGTTCTGCGGCAAACGTGTACGGAAAAATTCTTCGAGGCTCGACGCCGACGACAGTTGCAGATCGTCTGCGCTAAAAACAACATAAGGCTGCGCATCGTCTTCAAAACGGCGAACGCCGACATTGCGGGTGCCCTCAACGATGATAACGTCTGTAAGGCCGCGCTGTTCTTTCGCCGCTTCTTCCTCCGCTTCGATCGCTTCGCGGTCGCGTAGTTCGTCGATTGTCTTAACGGCGTCGTCGCCTTCGGACGCCGAAGGCGCATCGGCTTCGTCGCCGCTCACCTGTACGACAGAATCCGACTGGGCCGCACGTAAAGATACCTGCTTTACATACGCCTCGCCGACGACAAGCGTGCCGTCGTCGATGAACCGGTATTCCACATCGGCATGTTTCAAGAGCGCATCTGCGGCTTCAATTTTGGTATATTGCCCCTTGAGGCCATTCGTGCGCTTGCCTTCGAGTTCCGCGCCAATGAACAGGATTTCACTGCCGCTCTGCACGCCGAACGCCTCCAGCGCCGCCGGCAGCGGTTGCGCATCAATATTGAAATCTATCTTTTTTTCATCCTGGGCATATGCCGCACACTGGATAATCGCGGCTGTCGCACACCCTGCAAGCGCCCAGTTCCGAAAAGTTCCGAATGCCATTTCACACCCCTCTCGCGCCTTCGCGTTCTTTTTCAGTTTTGAGCGCAAAGGCGCCCTTCAAGAACGAAGACGGAAGGCGGCGAAAAAACTTCGGATCACTTTGCAAAAAATATCTTGCGCCGAAACGCCTGTGTCATTCTTGCCACACCAGGGTCAGCTCGCTGGGACCCGACCGCTCGGCGCTCAAAGGGCGGATAACCTCAAGAGCGTTTACAAATGAGGAGGTTCTGCCCGTATTGAACACGCCGCTCACCTTCATTTCAAGCAATCGCTCGTCATCATCCAAGACCAGTTTTTGCGTGTTGTAGCGGTTCATTTCACCCACAACCTCGGCTAGCGGGCGCTCATGAAAAATAAGCCGCCCGGTTCGCCAGCTCGTCTCAACCTCTGTGTCGGTAACCGCAATCTCAGGCGCAGCGTCAGAAAAAGACAGCAGGCGCTCGCCCGGCTTCAGTTCAATTCTTTCGCCAGCCGCCTCGACCGCAACAGACGTATCTAGATTTACCTGGCTGGGCGCATTTTCGACTTGAACGCGTCCCTCGACCAAAGTCACTTGGACGATATCTTCTCTGTCAAAGCGAACATCAAACACCGTTCCAAGGGCCACAACACGTTTGCCCCCGACCTCAACGGAAAACGGTCGGTCAATGTCTTTTGCAACCTCAAAATACCCCTGACCGCGCACAAGTCGTATGGTGCGCCGCCTTTCGGAATAGTCGACCTCGATTTTCGAATTCGTATTTAGCGTTACGACAGAGCCGTCCGATAACGAGACCGTCGAACGCTCCCCGATCGCGGTCTCGTATCCTTCAATCGCTGCAATTACGGGGTTTTCTAGCGCTACGTTGAAAAGGCCAATCCCAATCCCGGCGCTGACTATTACAAGGAGGCTCGCCGCCATCGCCGCGACCTGGACGCCGCGACGCCGCCAGAAACTCGGACGCGTTTCAGTCCGCGCCTGTTCGATAAGTTCCTGCACGCGCATGTCAGCCGATAACCGGTCTGCGACGCTGTTTCGCCGCTGCATGCGCTCAAAAACCCTCTCATGTTCCAAACTTTGGCGCTTCCAGGCCTCGAATGCGTACCGGTCTTCCGGCGTGCAGTCTGGCGACGAAAGCCGCACAAGCCAAAACGCGGCCATGTCGTCCACGCTTTCCAAAGAGCCATCGGTCCGCAACGCGTTCATACTATCTCACCAAAAACCTGATCGATCATTTTGACGGCTTTCATCAAATGACGATCTACAGCACTCTCAGAGATACCCAGTCGTCGCGCCACATCCCGCCTTTTCATGCCGTCCATCCGGCATAGCAGGTAGATCTGCCGCGTCCGCGGGGTCAACTCTTCAAGCGCACGCAGAAATCGTTTGAGTTCGTCCCTACTCTCTAAGACGTATTCCGGCGAAAATCCTTCGGGAGAATGCGCAGAGTCTTCGAATTCCACATGAAACTTTTCATTGCGGCTGCGTTTCTTTCGCAACGAATCCGCCCAGACACTCGATGCCGTTTGCATTAAGTATGCTTCCGGATTCTTGATTTCGCTACGACTGGCGCGCCCGGCAAGGCGCACATATACGTCCTGGACCATATCTTCCGCCACGTCTGGCGAGGCGCCGCGACGGAGGAAATACCGCTTAAGCACCGCGCCGTATTCCCGGGCATAGTCCGCCAACCACTCCGCGCCAGGCGCCAGAGCGTCATCACGTTGATCTTTATGCCTACGGTCGTTAATCGCCCGTTCCTCGCAGATTCGCTCAGCCCCAATGGCGTGATGCGACAAAAGTTACCGGTTTATTTTGACGGCGCCAACTGCCTTATGCCCTTTGCGGCGCGACCAGTTGCGCGCCCATACAATCCCTTGAAATTTGCTCGCTAGTGACCCGAATCCGAAATTCGTCCTATATATCCGGAAAGGCCGAAACGAATTTCGGATTCGGGTCACTAGAAATTATGGAGCCTGGTGTGGCGGGTCCGAAATTCGCTTCCCGCTCGCCGCAATCATCGAGCGAATTTCTCGGACCCACCACACTAGCACTGAATACGCATAAAAGACTACGCGGCAACAACTGCCGCAAGAGACGCAATCAAAGATGCCCGCCGAGCGGTGCTTGAGTGATGTCGATGAACCAAAGCCGTCGGTAACGATTGAGCGAACGGCTCATCGCCGCGGACCGTTGGTTAAGTCGCCCGTATGGTCCCCAGAGCACGTTCGCTTTAATCGGAATTATGGACGCACTCTAGCTTTTTGTTTTCGGGCGTCTTTTCACAGTTGATGGATGAGGAACCATCAACCGGCTCCCACTTTTTGCGGACGCGCTCTAGCCGTCGTCCCGTCAAGAGAGCCGACATCGGGGTTGCAGAACAATCATGTCCCGCATAGCCAAACCTGTCGCCCAGCGCCGAACCGGTGTGAGAGACAATCTTCTTTTTAGGCGACGGCGTTCGCAGGCAGTTTTAGTTTCGCATTTTCACCTTCCATGAATGCGCCGGTATCGCCAAGCATGGCCTGGGCCGACGCCAGATTGTTCCAATCGATTGCATGAGTATAGCGTTGTGCATGATCAAGCATGCGTATCACCGGTGTCGGATTGCCAGTCTGCGACAGGGATTTGAGCGCGTCCAGATAATCGACGCGATAAGCGGTTGGAATGATAAGGCGCTCCTGGCTCCCGGCGACGAGTTCAGCATTCGTCATTATCCGGGCGGCGCGTCCATTGCCGTCTGAAAATGGATGGACTTCGCTAACCAGGAACATCATGAAAATCGCGCGTTGCAAGGGCTCGCCAAGGCCTTGCAGGAACTCAAATCCTTTTTCAAGCGTGCCGTTGACGAGTTCAGGATCGACAAAGACCGTATTGCCGGCCTGGTTCGACTTGGTTTTAAAGGCGCCCGGATTCTTGTCCGGACGCGCCTCCATGAAAGCTGCGTGCCGACGACGAAGAATATCAATGAATTCATCAAAATTGGCGGGGAGTCTCGTCATTTCCGCCCTATCAGAGACAATACGGTATGTTCCGAGAACATCATGGGCGTCGTGAGGCCGCTCTTGCGGAATGACGCCCTGAAAGACAATCTCTTCGGCCTCTTCGACCGTGAATTCCGTTCCTTCGATAAAGTTTGAAAAATAGGCTTCAAAGAAAGCAAGCGTTGCGCGCGCCTCACTTGAGCGCTTGGGCTCCGTTCGATCTGCCGGCACAAATTCCCTGAGTGCTGCAAAAAGCGTTTCAAAAAGCTTGATGCGCTCGGGATCGAAAGGCGCACCGGCGATGCGCGCCTTTGCGGCCGGGCTTTTAGCTTTGGTCTCTCGCGTGCCGAGGAGCGCGCCGATCAATTTGTCGAGTTCTTGAAACGCGTCATCAAGCCCCAGCGCAACGGCGTTTGCGCGCGCGTCGTCGCGTAACCGATTGAGCGCCCCCTCTCCTTGACCTCGCAAGATTGCGTCAAGACGCTCTTCGATCTCTTCGCGCGGCAGCGTTCGGGCGACGCGCCCGGCGCGCGCCCTGGAAGGCCTCATGTTTTCGAGAAACGCCCGCGCCGTTGAAGCAAGCCGGGCGCCGCCGATAAAAGGTCGATCGCTTTCCAAAGGCGGCGGCCCTTTTCGCGGACGGAAGGTGACGCCCGGCAGTTCGGTGTCGCGCTTTTTGTCGGAGATAAGGCATATGGAGCCATCCTCGGCCGGCCGGTTTTCAAGAGCGGTTCGGTCGGTGATAAGCGCGTCGGGATAATAGGCTGTAACGAGGTGATACCAATTGCGCTTCACCAGTGCTTCCGGGTCTTCGTCAAGATTGCGCGAATAAAGCCGCGACCCGAGCTTTCGGAGTTCCCCGCGGGCGACAGCCGCCGACACCGCCCTGGTGATGGCGGCATCGGAAACGAACACTTCCGGCAGCTGCTCCAGCGATTTTTCGGGCATTAAGCACTCCTTGTCGCTCCGAATATATGTATATTTTGGGACTTAAAAAAGGAGAAATGTAATGAAATGGGATTTAACATAGGAGTCTGCGGGAATTGAAGCCATAAATCACCATATGCTCTGATAAATTGGTGCTTAACTGCTCAACAGACGGATAAAATGGGATTTAAAATGGCGTCCATCCCTTAGGAGATCGATTTGCCGGGAATGAACCCCGACACAAGCGTACCCGCATTGCGTTCAAGAACGTCGCGTCACTGCGTCAGCAGTCACGAGCAGCTTGCTTCCTGTCGATCCTTTGCAAAACAGCGTGATCTTGCTAAACTATTGATTTTAAATAACTTTCTCCTCCTTTGGATGAATTCGGGAGGCAGGGGCCGCGTGTGCAAATCACGCCAAGCCGGCCACTTTCTAGACTATTGTGACGGTGCGGATCTTTGCGCTTTTCCCGTTATCGTCCATCACAAACGCGCAAACCGGCCGCGAAGCCCATCGCACCGCAGGATTGAGAGGTCTTCATGGGATCCAAGATCAACGCTCAGCGTATCCTAGCGGCGGGCGCCGCCCTGCTGATCGCAAGCTGCGCCGGCGGCGATAACGGGGCCGACGCGCCGGTTACGATATTCGCCGGCGGAACGATTTACACCGGCGTTGACGCTGCGCCCACCGCCGAAGCGGTGGCGATTTCGGACGGCGTTATTCTCGCCGTGGGAAGCCGCACGCTGATCGAGAAAAGCGCCGGCGGGAATGTCACGACGATCGACCTTGGCGGCGCGGTGATGTTTCCCGGTTTTGTCGACGCCCATGCGCATCTTTTGGGGATCGGCATGCGCGAACTGACGCTCAATCTCGAAGGCGTCGGGTCGATCGCCGAACTGGTCTCCATCGTGGCCGCGAATGTTCAGCATGCGGGCGAAGGCGAAACTGTTTACGGCCGCGGATGGATCGAAACCGGCTGGCCGGAGGGGCGCATGCCGACCCGCGACGATCTCGACCCGGCCAGCGGCTTAACGCCGGTGATCTTGCGGCGCGCCGACGGCCATGCCGTGGTCGTCAATACCGCCGCGCTCGACGCCGTCGGGATCGACGATGAAACGCCCGATCCCGAAGGCGGCAAGATCGAACGCGACGAAACCGGGCGCGCCACGGGCGTTCTCATCGACATGGCCATGGCCCTCCTCGCCGATCTCATCGCCGCGCCGAACGAAAGCCAAAAGCGCGCGGCCTATAAAAAAGGCTCGGCTGTTTACGCCGCCTACGGATGGACCGGCGTCCATAATATGTCGGTCGACCCTGACGACGTTGCGCTGATGGAAGACCTGTCGGGCGCGGGGGCCCTGAAAATCCGAGTCTATAATGCGCTCAACCCCGAAGGGCTCGGCGCGCTGGAACAGAGCGGCCCGCGCATCAGCGCTGACGGGCATATCATCACCCGCGCCGTCAAGCTTTACATGGACGGCGCCCTGGGCTCGCGCGGCGCGCTTTTGTCCAGGCCCTATAGCGACCGGCCCGGCACAAGCGGCCTGTTGCTGATGCAGGAGCAAGAAGCCGCGGCGCTGTTCGACCGCGCCATCGCGGCGGGCGTTCAGATGGCGACCCACGCCATCGGCAATCAGGCCAATACGCTCTTGCTTGACTGGTATGAAGACGCCTTCGCGCGCCATCCCGATGCAAGCGACCTCAGATGGCGCAACGAACATACACAAATTCTTCATACGGAAGATATTCCGCGTTTCGCCGCGCTGGGCGTCATACCGTCGATGCAGCCGAGCCACGCCATCGGCGATCTTTTTTTCGCGCCGAGCCGGCTCGGACCGGACCGGCTCAACGGCGCTTATGCCTGGCGCGCGTTGATCGACGCCGGCGCGATCATCGCCGGCGGCTCGGACGCGCCGGTCGAGCGCGGCGATCCGCGGATCGAGTTTTACGCCGCCGTCGCGCGGCGGGGGCTTGACGGCTATCAGGACAAGAATTGGCGCCCCGGCCAGGCGGTCTCGCGCAAAGAGGCGCTCAAGATGTTCACCGCATGGCCCGCTTTTGCGTCGTTTCAGGAAGACCTTCTCGGAACCATCGCGCCGGGCAAGCGCGCCGACTTTACGGTCTTTTCAAAGGACATCATGACGGTCCCGGCAGAGGACATTCTCGGCACCAGAGCGGTGATGACCATTGTCGACGGCGAGATCATTTATCGCGCTGAAGACTGACAAAAGAAAAAGACCGGCTCTGGGGGAAAGAAGCCGGTCTTTCTAAGTCACAGCCGCCCGGACCAAAGGCCGAAGGCATCTGCGCTGACTGCCGCTATTTACGCAGCGCTCGGGGGCGATCGCCGCGATCATGCGATTCGGCCTTCTGCGGGCCGTTCATCAGTCCTTCTCCGCGTCTTTATGCTCAGCGACATAGCGCTTCATAAAGCGGCGGATTTCCCGCGAGGCGCTGGTATCTTGCGTCTCGCAAAGCGTCACAAAGGCGTCGCGTTCGTCGGCGGCGACGCGGATAACCAATTGGCTGTCTTTCTTGTTTTTGTTCTTCTTGTCCTTTTTACCCGTCACGCCGCGTCCCCCCGAACGCCCATACCCTATGTATATACCTTGTATATACGTTTTTGCCCTCCGTCAACAAAAAAGCGGACTGAGTGCGCAAAAATGTTACTTGTGGGGAAAAACATCGCTCCCCACATCTTATAGATGTCTTTTTTGGCGTTTCTGATCGTCTTCGCCGCCGTGATCTTTGTGCTGTGGAATATCTGGCGCGCGATCCGCCATCTCGGCGACATCGGCGACGAGGACTAGTCGGCCCGGCGCCGCCGGCGCGCACGCCTCAACTCGCAAAAAGCTGCGCCATGTCCTTAAAGCACTTGAACTCAAGCGCGTTGCCGGCGGGATCGAGCAGGAAGAATGTGCCCTGTTCGCCCGGCTGGCCCTCAAAGCGAAGATAAGGCGCGATGACAAAGTCGGTTCCCGCCGCTTTCAGGCGATCGGCCAGCGCCTGCCAGTCGGCGGGATCGAGCACCACGCCGAAATGCTTGACCGGCACGGTCTTGCCGTCGACCTGATTGGTCGACGCGCAGCCGCACTCTTCCGGCGCTAAATGCGTCACCAGCTGATGGCCGAAAAAGTCGAAATCGATCCAGTGTTCCGATCGCCGGCCCCGGCCGCATCCCAATGTTTCGCCGTAAAACGCTTCAGCCGTGTCGAGATCGTCGACGGGAATGGCAAGGTGAAAAGGTCTAAGGCTCATAGGCGCCGCCTGTTCATTCAACTGCGCCGCCACTATATGGATCGGGCGGTAAAGGACAACGGAGCGGCATGGCGGAGAAAATTCGAAAAGTCACCGATCAATTCTGGGTCGCGCCCCAGCTGGCGCCGGCGGAAATCGCCGAGGCCGCCGCTTTGGGCGTGACAGCGATCGTCAACAATCGCCCCGACGGCGAGATGCTGGGCCAGCCGAAAAGCGCGGATATTGAAGCGGCCGCGCAAGCCGCCGGGATTGCCTATGCGTTCATCCCTGTGGACGGCCGCGGGATCGGGCCGGATCATCTTGACGCCCTGGACCAGGCCCGCAGGGCGGCCGGCGACGGCGCGATGCTCGCCTATTGCAAAAGCGGCCTACGCTCGGTCGTCGTTTACGCCTATGCCGCGGCCCGCGCCGGCAGGCCGCCCGCGGACATCATCGCCGAAGCGGCCAAGGCCGGCTATGATATCGCCGCCCACGAGCCTGCGCTCGCCGCGCTCGCGGCGCCGGCCTGAAAACGATCTGGCATGAGGAGTTCGTGCGTATGCTGACCGGTCTTGCAGGTTCTGCGATATGGATCGCCGCTTTGGCCCTTCAGTCCGATGACGCAGCGGCGGACGTTCAATTTCTCGAGCCGTCGATCAGGATGAAATGTTCCTGCCGAGACGCACTTCGATCGCCCCTTATACATTTTGAAGGAATCGTCGTTGACGCCGAAGTGACGGTCGCCCCGGACGGGCGCACGCCCAACGACCGCCAGGCGACGATCTTCGATATCCAGCCCGGCAATGCAGCGGGCGTAAGGGGACGCACGCGCATTTTTCACTCCAGCGATACGAAGAAATGCGGCGTCGTTTTCGATTATGGAAAGAGCTATAATCTCACTGTGCGAAAGACCGCAGACGGACAATACGAAACCGACTGGTGCCTGATGCGACCAATTCCACCGCTAGAATAATAGAAATTGACGAGCCGCGCGCCCGAAACAAAGATCTGGGCGGCGAAAACGCTCTCTAATAATGAATGATGATCCGCGCGCTGGAAGCGGCCGCCGGGATGACGATGGTCTCGGTCAGGGTCACGCCGCAGCGCAGATGGGCCCGGTCGCGGCCGTCGCTGTCGACGGCCCGGACCTCCTGGCCCTCGCCGCAATCGAGAAAGCTCCCCCGCTCTTTCTCGATCACGTAAAGATAATTCGGCGGGGCGGTGACATAGGCGCGATCGGTGATCCCCCCGGCGCCTTCGCCGACCGCCACACCCCCCGCCGATCCCCCACCAACGTCGCCGGCAAGCGCCGGTCCGGCGAACGTTAATCCGATCGCGAAAACCCGAAGAACGGCGTTAACGCTTTGTTTACGAACGGGACACATGGCCGCCCCGTCGCAAATGCCGGGCCGCCGGCCAAGACCGGCCATTCATGATCTGGCCCGCCGGCTAGGGTTTTGCCGTTCACAGGCTTATGATTTTCGTGTTATCGCCTTGATCGTCATATAAAAACGGCCCTGCGCGCCAAGGCGCGCAAATGATGACGCGGCCGCCTTCGCGGCCGGGAACGGGCCCCGCAAGGGTTTGGCGGAAGCGCATGTCTGTATTCGGCGGGTTCAAGATCGACGGGGATGCGGTGGTCGCCAAAGAAACCGGCGCCGTCATTCCGTTAACCGCCGGCATCGCCCGCGAGGCCTGGCGGATCGTCAGCTTCGTCTGGCTGATCAACGCCGTCAGGGCGACCCGCATCGTCAAGGGCCGCGAGCCGCGGGCGCGGATTTCCTTCTTTCCCACCAAGCCGCGATCGTTTTACGCGATCTGGCCGGTGTGCCAGCTCGCCGACGTCAGGATCGTGGACGACCCGGACGAGGCCGACCTGCACTTTTATTTCGAGGATCGCGAATTCCTGCTCGCGCCGCCGGCCGCGCCCTCGAACCGGCCGGTGTTCAACATCGGCTGTTTCGACATCCGCAAAAGCGTCGTTGCGCGTGTCTTTGAAGAAACCTTCGGCTATGGCTACGAGATCGATCCGGTCGATCATCGCGGACAGGCGGTGGAAAAATCCGAAGGCAACGGCAAACATGACGGTCGCATCATTGAATGCCCCCTCGACCGGCCCCGGCCGGGACAAGTTTACCAGCGCCTGATCGACAACACATTTGACGGCCGCGAGCATATCGACATCAGAACGCCGGTCGTCGGCGGGAGGATTCCCTTCGTTTATCTCAAACGCCGCATGCCCGAGCGGCGCTTTTCCAACGACAACATGCGCGTCGATCTGGTCGACGCCGACGCCATGCTGTCCGCCGAGGAGCGCGCGCGGATTGTCGACTTCGCCGCCGCCATGCGGCTCGATTTCGGCGGGCTCGACATTTTGCGCGACCGCGCCGACGGCCGCATCTACATCGTCGACGCCAACAAGACCGACATGGGTCCGCCCTCGGCGCTGTCCGGCCCGGAAAAGCTCAAGGCCATGCGCGGGCTCGCCGGGGCCTTCGCCGAACTGGTCGACAAGGCCGTTGCTGTTTGAAGAGCCCCCATTGGCCTCCATCCCGTTCGTTAAAAACATCGACTTCACGCCAGGCCGGCCCGATCGCGTGCTTGACGGCGTGCGCCGGGTGATCGCCAATAATCCCGGCCCGTTCACCTATACCGGCACGGGAACCTATATGATCGGCGAGGGCGAGGTCGCTGTGATCGATCCGGGTCCGGACGATCCAGCGCATCTGGACGCGCTCACCGCCGCGCTTCAAGGCGAGCGCGTTGCGCATATTCTCATCACCCATACCCATCGCGATCATTGCGGCGGCGCGCGGGCCTTCGCTGAACGGGTCGGCGCGCCGATCCTCGGTTTCGGCGCCCATCCCGCGCGCAAACGAAAACCCGAAGATCCAAGACTCGAAGAAGGCGGCGATCGGGAATTCGCGCCCGACGAGATCATCGCCGACGGCGCGATCATCCAAGCGGGCGGCTGGCGCATCGAGGCGGTACACACGCCGGGGCACCTTTCCAACCATCTGTGCTTCGCCCTGCCGGCGCAAAAGGCGCTCTTTACCGGCGATCACATTATGGGCTGGTCGACGACGGTCGTGGTGCCGCCCGAAGGCGACATGGACGACTATATGGCCAGTCTCGATCTTCTGCTGGCGCGCGAGGACGACATCTACCTGCCGACCCACGGCGCGCCGATAAAAAACCCGAAACGCTTTACCCGCGCGGTCAGGGCGCACCGAATGATGCGCGACGCGCAGATCCTCGAGCAGATCAGACATGGACGCGTCCGGATTAAAGAGATGGTCGCGGTCATGTACGCCGAGGTCGATCCGCGCGTGCACGGGGCGGCGGCCATGACCGTCCTGGCCCATCTTATCCGCCTTGCGCGTCTGGGACGCGTCGCCTGCGACAGCGAACCGGGGCTGAAATCGGAATATCGTCTGGCGGATTAAATCCTCCGCCCCTTACGAAGCCGGGCCCTTGAGCGTCCAGCCGGCGATCAACAGCCAGAGCATGAAAATCAGTTCGCCGAAGAAAGTGAAAAAGAGCCAGCCGAGCTCAAGGTCGGGCGCGACATACGCGCTCAGATAATAAGCGAAGTAACCAAGCCCGGCGATAGAAACAAGCGCGCCGATAATGCTCGGCACGTAGGAAGATTTCAAAATCAGCATGCCGAGCAAGAACAGATGCGCGCCAAAAAGAATAAGCCCCGCGCTCCAAATGTACCCGAACGAATTGAGCAGAACATAGACCTGTGCGTTTAGCTGTTCGGCGCCGATGGCGGCGGCGTGATCGGGCGAGGCCATCATCCGGAACGCAGTGAACAGATTGAACAGGCCGACAAAAGCGATCACCGTGTAAACCAGCCGAAATAACGCGGCGAGCAAAGACAACGCCGGGTTGACGGGATGAAACAGGACGTAAAGCGCCCACGCCACGAAGATATCGCAAGTCAGCGTGATGAAATGACCCATCGCGCCGTACCAGAACAGCGCCCGGTTTTGCAGGATATTCTGACGGGTCGCCTCAATATTTCCGTCGACGAATAGTTTCGGGAAGACGTAAAACTCGGCGGGCCGGCGCGAAAAACGCCATGATAAGAATGCCAAATCCGGCCGTCAGCGCCGCCTGCCGCAGCGACAGCCCGTAGGATCGATCAGCAGCGCCCGCTTCCGTCATCGCCCGCTCCGAGCGCACCTTCGCCGGCGAGCATAACACAATGGGCCGGCTCGGCTCGCATTATGCGCCGCGCCGCCTCTTTTTATAGACAAGCGGCGGCGCGGTTGGAGCTTGCGGCGTCCCGTTTGCGGCGCTCTAGCGCGCGGCGAAGGGATCGCGCCAGGTCTGGTTCTTACCGTCGTCAAACCCAAGACCGTAAAGGCACTTCATAAAGACCGGATCGAAATGGCCTTCCTTCTTGCAGCCGCCTAGCTGAACGATATCCAACGAAGCATAGGTCATCCGAAACTCGGCCTTAAAACCATATTGCTCGGCTCTTTGACGAATGATGAACGCAGAAAAATTGTAAACCGTGTCGGTAAGCGTTTCGACGGCCCGCATTGCAATGGGCAGCAGTTTGTTTTTCTGCTCGGGGCACATGCTGGGATTGTGTTCGCATTCGGCGCTGTGGTTGGCCGATAGGGAACCGTTCACGATCGTGAGTATTTTGACGCGGATGTCGGATGGTTCAAGATCGTATTTTCTCGCTTCATAGGTAAGGCTTTCCCAAAACAGCGGCAGGAAAAGGCCCAGCCTGACGCCGCCGTCAACATACATGTCGCCGTCGATGAAGCGCGGCGGAAACGTGCCGGGAACCGCGGACGATCCGAGCAAAAATTCCTTATAACAATCCTGCCTGCCCGCTTTCAGCGTCTCGCGCATATCGGCAAGATGCAACCGGCCCGTTCGCAAATTCACAAGCCCCACCACCAGTTGGCGATTGTCGGGCGCGCCGTCGCGGATTACCGGTCCAAACTCGTCGATCATGCGGGCGACCGACTGTTCCAGCGGCTTGGGGTTGAATGTCCCGTTGCCTCCGGTCAGCAAGACCCACAAGAGGTTCTTTTCCTTAACAATGTCCGACGCGTTTGCGGGCGTATAATTTTTGCGAAGACTGTTGTCGGCCGCCTCCCTTGAAGACGCATTAATGCCGGCGAAGGCGAGACTTGATTGCATGGAGCCGGTGCTGATCCCGGTGATGATATCCACGTCGCCGCGCGCCATCCAAGGCGCATGGTCCGGCGCGACGCGTTCGATTTCCGACCAGCCGTTTAAAAAACCCGCGCCATAAGCGCCCCACTGCCCACCGCCTGAAAGGACGAGAATATTGAGTTCGACCCTGCCGTCATCAGAAGGCGCACGATCTTTGAGCGTCGCCACCGGCGCGGTAAAAAACGTCGGCAAGAGGTCTTGCTCCGCCAGGGACTCCACATCCTGATCCGCAAGATAGTCTTCGAATGATATGGATCGCATAAAGGAGGAACAGTTTTGCGCGCCCGTGCCCGGTTTGGTTGTGGGCCCGGAACTGCATGCGCAGAGTAAAACGATCGTCGACAAAACAAAAACACGTATTGTTATCGAGTTCATTGCCGTCTCCATGTATTTTATAATAAAATATCTGAAATATCAGATTAAGTCGAAATATTATAGAATAAACCGCAAGACGGCCGCAATTGCGCAAATTCTAAAGGGCGATTTGCTTACGCCGCAATCAGCGCCCTTCGCGCCTCGGCGATCAGGCGGCGCTGAACGTCGGTGGGCGGACCTTCGATTTCCGCCACGCGCTCCATCATGGCGACAAGCTGGGCTTTTTCGTCGGGCGTGCAGACCTCGGCCACGGGCCGCAGGATCTTGCGCACCGAATTGCCCGCATCGTTGAGTTCCCCCACGGCCATGCGCGCAAACGCAAGGAGGCTCTCGCCGGTTTCTTCGTCGGCGTCGAATGCGGCGCGCATGTCGGCGACGATTTGCTCATGCTGGCGGTCGGTGACCGCGCCGTCATAGGCGGCGATCTGGTAGAGCATGATCGCAGCAGCCTCGCGCGGATCGGAAAGATTTTCGATCAGGCGCTGATCGATCCGGCGGTTCCACTTGCCGCGGCGCAGGACGCCTTTGACGTCGCGCACCGCATCGCGGCCCTCATTCGCCGCATTGACAAAATGGGTGAAGGCCCAAAATGCCGCGGCCAACGCGCCGAGAATAGCAAGGATAATGTACATAGTAGCGTTGCGTCTCCCTATCGCGCCGGCGATGGTAAAAGGGTTCGGCTACGAAAACACGAACGCAATATTTGCGCAGTTCTTGCCCGGCTTACAAGAAAAAATACCCGCCATTGAACTTGCGCCGCATGCGCGCGTGGTCCGGGGCGCGGTGAAAGCGCGAGACTTTAGCATAATGGGCGACCAGCGAGCGGCGCGAGCGCGACCGGTCCCGAATCGGCCCGCCCCCATGCACGAAATCGCCATGCCAGAACAGCACGTCGCCTTTTTTCGCGTGAAATGTTTCGCGCCGGCATCCATGATCCGTACACAGTGCTTCAACATAGCGCATGTAATCGCGGTCATTGTCGAAATCGACGCCGAGGCGCTTTTTCACGAGCTTGTGCGAGCCGGGAAAATAGACCAGCCCGCCATTTTCCTCGTTAGCGTCTTCGAAGGCGATCCACGCCGCGGTCAACGTGTCGCGATTATAGTTTTCGCCCACCGTGGGCGGGGAAACGAGATATCTGTCCGAATGCGGCCCCTGCTCGCTGCCTTTTTCAAAAAACAAGGTCTGAATGCAGGTCGGCGGACCGCCAAGCCGGGCCTTGAGAAACCCGACGATTTGATCATGCAGAAAGAGCGCCGGCGCGGTTTCGACATGGCGTTCGAGGTCGATCGCCCGCATTGGATGTTGTTTCGGATCGTCCAACCGCCAGCGCTCGTCATTGGTGATGATTTTCCGCGCCATGGAAAATTTAAGCTGCGGATTGTCGCGAAAATGGCGCTCGATGTCGGCCATGGCCGCATCGATCTGGTCATGCGCGATGGCGCTTTCAAAAACGACAAAGCCGTTCGCTTCGAAAAAGGCGAGCTTGTCGGCGGGCGGCGGCGTTGCTTGTGCGAACAATCTCATGGATCAGGGATAAAGCCGTTCGGTCTTCCAGGGCGCGGTTTCGCTTTCGCGCGTAAACTGCAGCCGGTCGTGCAGGCGGAACGGCCGATTGACCCAGAATTCGATCTGCAACGGGACAAGTCTGTAGCCGGACCAATGGGGCGGGCGCGGCACTTCGCCAAGGCCGAACTCGGCGGCCTTGAGCCCGACTTCCTTGGCCAGCGTCAGCTTGCCCTTCATCGGGCGCGACTGCGCCGAGACCCAGGCGCCGATGCGCGCGCCGCGCGCGCGGCTGGCGAAATAGGCGTCGGCCTCTTCCGCGCTGACCGGCGTCACGACCCCGCGAAAGCGCGCCTGGCGGCGAATGGTCTTCCAGTGAAAACAAAGGGCGGCCTTGGGGTTTTTTGTGAGTTGGCGACCCTTGGCGCTTTCCAGATTGGTGTAAAAGGTCAGCCCGCAGGCGCTGACGTCTTTCAGCAGCACCATGCGCAGGTCGGGCATGCCGTTTTTATCGGCGGTCGCCAGCGCCATGGCGTTGGGATCGTTCGGTTCGGTCTTGCTCGCCAGGGCGAGCCAGTCGGCGAACAGCGCAAACGGATCGTCGATGGTGAAAACATCGCCCTGATCGTCCTCGGCCGCATAGGCCTCTTCGCTCGGGCTCGCAGGGATCAGCTTGTCGGTCAAGGCCGGCTCCTTTCACCCCCTTATAAAGCGGAGGCCGAAACGCGCCAGCGTTTCGGGTGGGGATCATTAACCATTCCAGCGCAAAGGCTGTTATAGATTGATCCCCTCCGTCAAATGGCTCACGCCATTTGACACCTTCCCTTTTCAAGGGGAGGTATGATCGGCGGTCGAATAGTTATCGCCTCTTTAGCGCGGTCGAAAAATTACGATGTCTTTCAACACGTTCGGCAGGGTTTTCCGGATCACGACCTGGGGCGAATCGCATGGCCCCGGGATCGGGGTCGTGATCGACGGCTGCCCGCCGGGTATCTCGTTGCGGGCCGAAGAGATTCAGACCGCGCTCGATAAGCGCAAGCCGGGAACCTCGAAATTCGTCACCCAGCGCAAGGAGCCCGATACGGTCAAGATTCTTTCCGGCGTCTTCGAAGATGACCGTACCGACGGGCCGCGCACGACGGGCGCGCCGATCAGCCTCATGATCGACAATGTGGATCAGCGCTCGAAAGACTACGACGCCATTCGCGATAAATACCGGCCCGGCCACGCAGACATTACCTATGACGCCAAATACGGGTTTCGCGATTATCGCGGCGGCGGGCGTTCGTCAGCGCGCGAGACCGCGCTGCGCGTCGCCGCCGGCGTCGTGGCGGAAAAAGCCCTGGCCCATGTTCTGCACGGCGCGCCGACGATCCGCGCCTTTATGGTGCAGATGGGCCCCCACAAGATCGACCGGGCGCGGTTCGACTGGAGCGAAGTCAATAAAAACCCGTTCTGGTGTCCGGACGCGCTGGCGGCCCAGCGCTGGGAACATGAACTCGAAGCCGCGCGCAAGGCAGGCTCGTCCATGGGCGCGGTGATCGAAGTCGTCGCCTCGGGCGTTCCCGCGGGACTCGGCGCGCCGGTTTACGCCAAGCTCGACGCCGATCTTGCCTCCGCGATGATGTCGATCAACGCCGTCAAAGCGGTCGAGATCGGCGCCGGCATGGAAGCGGCCGCGCTGACCGGCGAAGAAAACGCCGATGAAATCCGCATGAAGAACGACCATCCGCATTTTCTTTCCAACAAGGCAGGCGGGGTTTTGGGCGGGATTTCCAGCGGCCAGGACATTGTCGTGCGCTTCGCGGTCAAGCCGACCTCGTCGATCCTTTCCCCACGCAGGACCATCACGCGGACCGGCGAGGAAACCGAAATCGTCACCAAGGGCCGTCACGATCCCTGCGTCGGGATTCGCGGCGTGCCCGTGGGCGCGGCGATGATGGCGCTTGTCCTCGCCGACCACGCACTCTTGCACCGCGCGCAATGTAGTTAGCGCACAGGGAAGTGGCGCCGAACCGGCGGAAGCGCTACATCGGTGGGCGATCGCCAACTGTTTTCGCGAATGAGGAGACTGCTCCATGAAACTCTTCTGGTGTCCGCAAACCCGCGCCCAGCGTGCGTTGTGGCTGATGGAGGAATCGGGCCTTGACTATGAGCGGGTGCTGATCGACATCCGCGATCCGCAAAAGCCGCGCGATCCCGACTTCGCCCTGGCGAGCCCCATGGGCAAGGTGCCCGCGCTGGCGGACGGCGACGCCAAGTTCGCCGATTCAGCCGCCATCTGTCTTTATATCGGCGACAAATACCCCCAGACCGAACTGGCGCCGGCGATCGACGATCCTAAGCGCGGTCTTTATCTGTGGTGGATGGTATTCACGCCCGGCGTCGTCGAACCGGCGATGTCGGAAAAATTCGCCAACACCGAACCCAATCGCCAGCGCAGCGGCTGGGGCGATTTCGAACTGATGATCGAAACGTTCGAAAACGGCCTTGGCGGCCGGGACTGGATCCTCGGCGATAGATTCACCGCCGCCGATGTCATGTGCGGTTCATCAGCGGCGTTCATGAAGCAGTTCGGCATGCTGCCCCCGTCGAAAATTCTCGAAGCCTATGCGGAGCGCTGCATGGCCCGGCCGGCCTATCGCCGCTCCCAGGAAATCGATGAAAAAGGCGCATAAGGCGCGCCGGCCTTCTGGCCGGCGTTTTGTTATGCGACGCGTTCAAACACGCTCGCCTTGCTTAGGAAGGCGATTGTTTCGTCGCGCTTTTCAAAGCCCGCCTGGCCGAACAGGTCGGCAAGATCCGTGCGGCAATAGCTGTCGTAATAAGGCTCGTGAAAGCCGCGCGGGAAATTTTCCAGAAGAATATCGAACCCCGGCTCGTCGCCATACTGGATCGTATCGACCAGGATGAAGACGCCGCCCGGCTTTAACAGCCGCGCGCCTTCCGCCGCGACGGTCTTGCGCGCCGCCGACGGCAGTTCGTGGAAGAGATAGGTCGCGGTGACAATGTCGAACGAGGCGTCGGCAAAACCGGTGTCTTCGGCGTTTGCCTGCGCATAGGCGATATCTTTCCACCGTCCCAGCCGCGCGCGCGCCTTGCCGAGATAGGCCGGCGAAAGATCGAGCGCCGTGACCTGAAGCGCCGGCCAGTTGTGCTTGACCTCGCGCAAAAATCCGCCCGCGCCGCTGCCCAGATCAAGCAGCCTTGTCGCCGCCGCGTCGCGCCCGGCCAGCACATCGCCGATATAAGGCAGGGCCGCGCGGCGCATCGCCGAGGCGGCGCCGGTAAACAGCGTTTCGACCTGCATGTCGTAACGCTCCGCCGAGGCCGCGGTCAGCCAGCCGTCGGTCTGGTAATGAAAGTTCTGCAGGTAATAGCGCGGATATTTTTCCCGCGCGGCGTCGGTCAGCACTTCGGAATGGCCGCGGGCGGCCTTGCGCCTTGCGACCTTTTCCGCATCGCGCAGATAGTCGCGGCTTTGTTTGAGCAGTTTGCCCGGCGACGGAAGCGCGCGCATTTCCGGCGGCAGTCGGTAACGGCCGGATTCGATATTCTTCCAGTCGTTGCGAAACAGCGCGCGGAACGATTCTTTCAGCCGGTCGCGATCAAGCGGACCGAACTCCTCCGCATAGGGCGCATCGCCCGGCGCGGTGAGCGGACCCATCAGCCGCCGGCCGGCCGCATAATGGCCTGTATACCAGAGCACCCGCGCCGCCTGCGCCGCGCCATAGGCGGCGCGCCTGGCGCCATTTGCGAACATGGTGTTAAGCGCGGCCATCGCCGATATCCTTCGCTGCGATCGTATTAAGAATGGGGCCGCTCTGGGCAACGATCAAGGTAAAGCGCCGCGGCGACGGCGTTGGGTCGCAGCCGGCGCTGTTTGGCGCACCCAGCCGCGGTCTATGGCGCTGAAATTCTTTGCATTTTTTTCGGTTAGACTCGCCGCCGACAGGATGCTTGAGTCGGCTTTGTGCGCCGGCCTGCAGATGAAGCCGCTGACAGCGCGGCGGCAGCGGCGTCAGCTGGACGAGCGCACCGCGCCGAGCAGAAATTCGCGATTGCCGTCGCCGCCGCGGATCGGACTTTCTGTCCAGCCCGTTGTTTTCCAGCCGGGCTGACTTGCCAGCCATTCATCGACGTCCATGGCCACGCCATATGTGTTGGCGTAACCCGGTTTGACGATCCCGCCTTTGCCGATTCGCGAACGGCCAACCTCAAATTGCGGTTTGACGAGCGCGATCAGGCGCGCGCCCGGCGACGCCAGCGCCAGGGCCGGCGGCAGGGCCTTTTTGAGCGAAATGAAACTGACGTCGCAAACGATGACGTCGACCGGATCGGGGATCAGCGCGCGGGACAGATCCTTTGCATGGGTTTGTTCAAGGCAGATGACGCGCGAATCGGCGCGCAGCTTTGCGTGGAGTTGGCCGGTCCCGACATCGACGGCGTAGACCTTCGCCGCGCCGCGCCGCAAAAGCGCGTCTGTAAAACCGCCGGTCGAGGCGCCGAGATCAAGACAGGTTTTTCCCGCCGGATCGATTTCAAACGAACGCAGCGCCGCATCGAGTTTCGTTCCGCCGCGCGAAACGAAGGCATGGGCGTCGCCTTCGACCTCAACCACACTGTCGGCGGCGACGGCCTGTGCGGGTTTGGCCGCAACGGCCCCGTTGACGCGCACAAGCCCGGCCCGGACCGCCGCCTGCGCCCGGGCGCGACTTTCATAAAGCCCTTGCTCCACGAGATAGTGATCGAGCCGCATGATCCTTAAGCGCTTGCGATAAGATTTTCATATACGGCGATCGGCGCCGCCTGACGGCGCGCCGTCAAATCCATCGCCGCACGCGCTTTTTATAGGCGTGATAGTCGTCGCCGAACTGGCGTTCCATCTTTTCTTCTTCATAAGGGATGGAGATGAAATTGACGAACAGGAAAAAAACGAGCGCCGCCGCATAGGCCGGCGCCGCGCCGATGACCAGCGCCAATCCGATCATGACGATAAGCCAGCCTAGATACATGGGATTTCGCGTGAAACTGAAAAGACCAGTCGTAACCAGCGCGGAATTCTTCGCCGACGCGGGCAGAATTTCGGTTTTTTCCTGGGCGAATTTCAACCGCCCGGCCCCGGCGATGACCAGACCCAGCGCAGCGACCGACCAGCCGGCGAGGCTGGTGCGAAATATCGGTTCAAGCCCCATCGCCTTTCCGCCCTGCCAGGCGATCAGCACAAACATGAGGGCCCAAATCGGCGGCGGGATAATCACAAGGATCGACGGCCGTTGTATCTTTTCAGCCATCGGATGGTTCTGTCATCGCGCCGCTTACCCCCTTAAATTCACCACTTCAGCGCTCATGCCGAGGGCCTCGCGCACGCGCTCGACGATATGGGCGGCGTTAAGGCGCGCCGTTTCGTACATGTTGTAGGGGCTGTCCTGATCCTGGAAGACATCCGGCAGGATCATGGTGCGGATTTTAAGACCGCTGTCGAGAACGCCCTGATCGGACAGAAAATGCAACACAAACGCGCCGAAGCCGCCGCGCGAGCCTTCCTCCACCGTCACCACGACTTCGTGGTTTTTGACAAGCTGCATAACGAGATCATGATCGAGGGGCTTGGCGAAACGCGCATCGGCAACCGTCGTTGAAAGCCCTTGCGTCTCCAGCGTATCGGCGGCTTTCAGCGCTTCAGCGAGGCGCCCGCCATAGGCGAGGAGCGCGACTTTCGTTCCTTCACGGACGATCCGGCCCTTGCCGATTTCGAGAATCTTGCCTTTTTCCGGCAGGTCGACGCCGACGCCCTCGCCGCGCGGATACCGGAAAGCGATCGGATGTTCGTCATAGGCGACCGCGGTCGCCGTCATGTGCACCAGTTCGGCTTCGTCGCCGGCGGCCATCAGGACGAAGTTCGGCAGGCAGCCGAGATAGGCAATGTCGAACGCGCCCGCATGGGTCTGGCCGTCGGCGCCGACCAGGCCGGCGCGATCCATGGGAAAGCGCACGGGCAGGTTCTGGATCGCCACATCATGGACGACGGAATCATAGGCGCGCTGCAGGAAGGTCGAATAGATCGCCGCGAACGGCCGCATGCCGTCGGCGGCAAGGCCCGCGGCGAAGGTCACCGCATGCTGCTCGGCGATGCCGACGTCATAGCAGCGGTCCGGATAGGCCTCGGCGAACATGTCAAGGCTGGTGCCCGACGGCATCGCGGCGGTGACGCCGACAATGCGCTCGTCGGTCTCGGCTTCCTTGATCAGCGCCTTGGCGAAAACCTTTTGATAGGCCGGCGCGTTGGGCGTTCCCTTTTTCTGCTTGCCGGAAACGACGTCGAATTTCGCCACGCCGTGATATTTGTCATAGGCCTCTTCGGCCGGCCCATAACCTGCGCCCTTGCGGGTGACGACATGGACCAGCACCGGGCCCTCTTCCATGTCGCGGACATTTTCCAGAACCGGGATCAGATGGTCGAGATTGTGGCCGTCGATCGGGCCCACATAGTAAAAGCCGAGTTCTTCGAACAGCGTGCCGCCGGTGACCATGCCGCGGCCGTATTCCTCCGCCTTGGCGATCTTTTCATAGATCGCGCGCGGCAGGCGCTTGGAAAGCTGTTTTGAAATCTTGCGAAAGCCCTGATAGACGCCGGACGACGACGCCCGGGCGAGATAGGCGCTCATGGCGCCGACCGGCGGAGCGATGGACATGTCGTTGTCGTTGAGGATGACGACGAGTTTCGATTTTAAATGGCCGGCGTTGTTCATCCCCTCATAAGCCATGCCCGCGGACATGGAGCCGTCGCCGATGACGGCGATGGAGTGATTGTCCTTGCCGAGATGATCGCGCGCCCGGGCGAAGCCCAGCGCCGCGGAGATCGACGTCGCCGCATGGGCCGCGCCGAAGGGATCATATTCGCTTTCGGACCGCTTGGTGAAACCGGAAAGACCGCCGCCCTGGCGCAGGGTGCGGATGCGCTCGCGCCGGCCGGTGATGATCTTGTGGGGGTAGCACTGATGGCCCACGTCCCAGACCAGGCGGTCGTCCGGCGTGTTGAAGACATAGTGAATCGCCGTCGTAAGCTCGACCACGCCAAGACCGGAGCCGAGATGGCCGCCGGTTACCGAGACCGCGTCGATCATTTCCGCGCGCAATTCGTCGGCGAACTGGCGCAGCTGGCGCTTGTTGAGCTTTCTCAAGTCGGCCGGGTATTGGACAGTGTCGAGCAGCGGCGTTTCGACGGTCATGGGACATCCTCTTCGTTCTTAGCCCGCAAATGCAGCATATCCTTATCTTCGCTGCAATGCGGGAGCCGCCCCTTCTAGTCGCTTTGATTGGATTTACCACCCATTTTCTGGCGAATTCGGGGCGAGGCGTCGGCGTTTTCAGGCCGAATGTTGCATTGAAAGCGCGCCGGGCGATAACGCGGGATCAGCGCCCCATGGGCGGCGACGCTAACATAGGGCGTGACCCCTTCGGCGATGAACAGCGTCTTCACGGACCGGTCATAAGGCGCAGCCCCCTCGCCAGGAAACGGCGTCACCGACGCAAATCTTGACCCTGCCGAAAAAATATCGCCGAATGACCCATGAAACAGACGCTTGGGCTTTGTCGAAGGGAGGGCGGCATTAATATTCATACGGCATTGCAAGCATTTCGACTTCGCCTGATTTGCGCTTTCACGGCATGCGCTTTGGTTCTCGCGCCGGGCCTCGCGCCGGCGGCGGACGATCCGGAATATCTCGCCGAATATAAGCTCTACAACCAAGCGCTTGACGACGGCGACGCCGAAGCCGCCGCCCGTCACGGCCGCGCCGCCTGGCAGGCCGCCGAAACCAGCCTTGGCGATCACCGGCTGACTGCAATCCTCGCCTACAATTACGGGAAGCTCGTCTTATTTAGCGACGCGAACGCCGCGCTGCCGGCCCTGGAGCGCGCAAAGGAACTGCTCGACGCAGGCGTTGCGGAACTGCCGGCCGTTGAACTGGACGTTTATTTTGCTTATGCCCAGTTCGTTGTCAGCGGCGATGGGAAGCGGCGTAAAAACAGGTTGCGCCAGGCGCTCATGGATTTCGGCGAAGCCGGTTATGCTGATCCCAACGTCGCTTCCATGTGGCTGCATGTGGCGACAAATGATGTCAATGACAAACAATATGATCGCGCAAAAGAAAGCGCAAAATTTGCAGAGGCGGCAATATCTGTTTCCCGACCAAATGAAAGCCGTCTATTAGCGCAGGCCATCTTGCTTAGCGGCATTGCAAGGCTAGTCCCCTTTCCGCGCGAAATCAGCGATGTGCGAGCAGCACATGAAGATTTCACGCGTGCGGAGCAACTTTTCCCGCTGCAAAAGAACTTAGAAACCTTTGACAAAGTACTCGCTAAGGTTCTGGTCTGGCATGCTGCGGCTCGCGCCGCCCTGCATTCAGAAGGTGAGACGGCGTTTCCCGAAGGCGAGGAAAGCCTCCCAGCGGCCTCGCTTCCCTTTGCATTTTACTTTGAAGAAGCAAAAACCCAGTACGAATGCGGCTATGAATGGGACAAGAGGGTCCCCCCACGATTTCCCTTTCGAGCGGAGTTGCAGGGACATATCGGCGCCGTTTTAATCGGCTATCGCCTGGGCGATGACATATTCGTACACGATGCGCGTATTCTTGCAGAAACGTCGTCTGATCCTTTTGGTAAAACGGCTCTTAAATCTATGGAAAACTGGCGATTGAAAGCGCCGCCCCCTGATGATCCGGCGTGCCGCGAAAATCGCATTACGCAGTTTACTTTTGAGTTCAAGAGCGAATGAACGATAGTTCAGCTTATTCAAACTTCGCCGGTTCGGTCCTGGGTTTGCCGTTTTCACCGACGACAATTTTTTCGATCTTTTCCTGGGCCGATTTGAGCTTGGCCTCGCAATGGGCTTTCAGCGCCGCGCCGCGCTCGTAAAGAGCGATGGACGCTTCCAGCTCCGCTTCGCCGCTTTCGAGCTTGCGCACGATCTCCTCGAGCTCGGCGAGCGCCTTTTCGAAGGACAGCGACTTTATATCGTCGGGTTTCTTGGCCATGGGCGGTCTTTTGGAGCGGAACGGCGCGGAAGGCAAGCACGTCGCCCAGGCGATTGGCCGCGCGCTTAAAGGACGCAATCCCCTCGCCGAGCCGGCGGGTGCGGGACCGAGCGTCGCCTTCGCGCCGCTTGCCGACATTGTCGCGCTTCACGGCGCAGACGATTATGTGTAGATCGAGCTAGCCGACGGGCGCAGGCTTCTTACCCGAAAATCCATGCGGGATCTTGAGATCATGCTTGGCGCTGATTTCTTCCGTATACACCGTTCCCACATCGTCAACCGCGCCTATGTCACCGGCTTCAAGGCCAGCAAAGGCAGCCGCTACCGGCTTTCGCTCACCATCGGCGCAGAACTCCCCGTCGGCCGCTCCCGGGCGGACGCGGTCAAAGCGTGGCTGAGGATTTGAGTTATTGCGTTATCACGACAGCATTCGCAAGCACGACATATGCAGCGGCGGCGCTAAGGGTTTTCATTCGCCTGGATAGGCCATAAGATATCCGAAGGGGTATTCAGGAGGGGGCCGGTGAAGACATTTCTAGCGGTTTTGGGCGCTCTGGCGCTTATCGTCATCATCCTGTTCGTCGCGCTCTTTTTCGTCGGTTATCAGCGCGCCACCCCCCTGATCGAAGAAGCCGAAACCTACGCTGACGAGACCATTCAGGCGGTCGCCACGAACTGGAACGGCGCGGAATTGTCCGCACGCGCATCGCCTGAAATGACGGCGCTGTTAAGCGATGGCGCGCTTCAGCAGATCATGGACGCAGGAAAATTTCAGTTCGGCCCCATGACGACTTATGACGGCGCGACCTGTACGCTGACGCATTACCAGCTGCATTCCAGCACCGGCGAAACCGTCGTCGCACAATGTACGGCGAACGCGGAATTTGAGAAGGCGTCCGGATCTTTCCTCGTCAATCTCGTGAAACGAAGCGATGAATGGAAAGTTCTAGGTTTCTTCGTTTCGCTGGTGGAGACGAAAGAAGTCACCGTTCAGGTCGATTATCGGCCGCACGCAAAACCGAAATGGTCGAGCATTGAACTGTCTATCGACAAAGTGTCGTTCGGCTTATCGGCAAACACTACGGCGCATGCCGGCGCGGGCGTCGGGCCATACGCGAAAATTGAGAATATGAATTAGCGCTACTCCGCCGCGGCGGCGGCCCCGACTTCGCGCTTGAGCCGGGGCGGTTCGTAAACCCGCCAGGACCAGTAATAATTGCCGCCGTCGTTTTCAACGCGCGCCCAGCCTTCCTTGCGCAGGCGCTGGTCGATCATCCAGTTAAGAAAACCGTGGGCGAACAACACGACGTCGCCTTCGCCGGCGCGCTCGGCAAGCCGCGCGGCGATCTCGCGCACCCGCAACCAGGCCTCGCCGTGGCTTTCAACGCCCTCGGGCGCGTAGCCCAACAGCCAGAATGTGCGCGAGATGACGCCCCAGGTTCCCGGCCGCAATTTGAAAAACGGCACCGGCGGCGGCGGCAGCGCGGCTTCGACGAACAAAGGATCGGCCGGCGCGGCGCGGTCGGCGGCGGCGGTCTTCTCGGCGGTTTCGATCGCCCGCGGCAAGGTCGAGGAAAGCAACGTCTTGGCGCCGCTTGCGAGCCGGATGAGTTTTTCCGGCGGCTGTTCGTCGGGGTGCAATCCGCTGGCGTCATAACGCGCCCACCAGTCGCCATACTCCTTCGCGGTGATCCGAAGATCTCGCGATAGATCGGGACGCCCGTGGCGCGCGGTGATGATCCGGCCCGTCATGAACGATCGGTAATCCTTTTTTGCGAAGCCCTTATGGCGCGGTTTTCACGCCGCCATCAAGGCTTTCACATGGGCGGCGGCGCTGCTGGCCAGCGCGGCAAGATCGTAGCCGCCCTCAAGGGTGGAAATCAGCCGGCCTTGGGCCTTGTCCTTGGCGACCGCAGCAATTTCCGCCATGGCCCAGGCAAAATCGGCCTCGGTCAGCGCCAACCCGCCCAGCGGATCGTCCCGATGGGCGTCAAAGCCGGCGGAGATGACGACGAAGTCAGGGCCGAAATCGGACAGCGCCGGCAACAGCTTTTCGCCCCAGGCGCGGCGGAAAGCGTCGCCGCCGGAGGCGGTCATGAGCGGCGCATTGGCGATATTGTCGAATGCGCCCCGATCGCTGGCGCGGCCGGTGCCGGGATATTGCGGCCATTCATGAGACGAAGCGTAAAACGCGTCCTGGTCATGCCAGAAGGCCGCCTCCGTGCCGTTGCCGTGATGAACGTCGAAGTCGAGCACCGCGACGCGCCGGGCGCCGAACGTGCGCGCATGCATCGCGGCGATGGCGGCTGCATTGAAAATGCAAAAGCCCATGGCGCGTTCGGGCGTGGCGTGATGGCCCGGCGGCCGCGCAGCAATAAAGGCGTTTTTTGCCTCGCCTTTCATCACCGCTTCGGTCGCGGCGACGGCGGCGCCCGCCACGCGCCGCGCTGCTTCCAGGGAAGACGGCCCCATGAACGTGTCGGCGTCGAACTGCGCAAGACCGGTTTGCGGCGCATTTTCTTCGACCAGTTCACGGTAGGACTGGGTATGAACCCGGTCGATCTCAACCGCGCTCGCCAACGGCGGGACGCGCCGGTCGAGGTCGGAAAATTCCTCCGCCTGCAGCGCTTCTTCCACCCATGTGTAACGCTCCGGCCGCTCCACATGGCCCGGCGGGACTTCATGGCGGCGAAAGACGGGGTGGGTGTAAAGCAGCGTTTTCATCCGCAGCGAACGTTAAATCCTTTCAAGCCGGACAGCGCATCGGCTATGGATATCGGCTTACGCGGAAAACTCTGTCGCCAGCGTGTCCGCGACGCCCGGCGGGACGGCGTATTCGGCCGGCACGAAGAAATCGACGATAAGCTTCTTGGCCGGGTCGACACGGTATTTTTCAAAGTCGGTCACGCCGTTTTGGTAAAGGAACGTATCGTCGATCAGGAAATTGCCGGAAAAGTCGCGCGCGGGCTTGGTGAAGACGAGATGGGCGGCGTCGGCGATGATGTCGGTGGTGCGCGAGGCGGCCATCATGGCGTCGCCCCCAAGGGCGAATTTGACCGCGGCGGTGGCGATCGCCGTGCGCGGCCACAGGGCGTTAAATGCGATCCCGTCATTCCTGAACTCTTCGGCCATGCCGAGCACGCACAGGGACATGCCGTATTTCGCCATGGTGTAGGCGACATGGGGCGCAAACCATCTCGGGCTCATGTCGAGCGGCGGCGACAGCATCAGGACATGGGGGTTCTGGGCTTTTTTAAGATGGGGAATGCAGGTCTTGGAAACCAGGAACGTTCCCCGCGCGTTGATCTGATGCATCAGATCCCAGCGTTTCATTTCGGTGGCTTGCGTGCCCGTCAGCGATATCGCCGAGGCGTTGTTGACGCAGATGTCGATACCGCCGAATTTCGCAACGGTTTCTTCGACTGCGGCCTGAACCTGATCCTCGAACCTGATGTCGCATACGAGGGGCAGCGCCTTGCCGCCGGCGGCCTCGATTTCTTCCGCCGCGGTGTAGATCGTGCCCGGCAGATGCTTGTGAGGTTCGGCGGACTTGGCGGCGATGGCGACATTGGCGCCGTCCTGCGCGGCGCGCAGGGCGATGGCCAGCCCGATGCCGCGGCTCGCGCCGGTGACGAACAGGGTTTTTCCGTTGAGGGTGGTCATGGGTGTCTCCTGAAGCCGTTTAAAGGCCAAACCAATCCCCGCTCATCCCGGCGAAAGCCGGGATCCAGCGTCGGCGTCTTCTGGATTCCGGCTTTTGCCGGAAAGAACGGATTGAAGAACGTTCTTTGAATTCAAGCGAAACCTAGCGCATCGGACGCCGCGATCAAATCGGCCGGCAAATCAACTCGATGGATTAGTCGAATCTGTCGGCTGCGCCGCCTTCTTCATTAAAAAACCACGCTCGGTCTTTTCGAGTTCAATCCAGTCACCGAGCTTGACGTTCAGCCTGGCTACCAACTCGTCCGGAAGCGGCATCAATGCGCCGTCTTCATGTTTTTGAAGCGTAATTTTCCAAGTCATTGTTCAGTTCTCCTACCGCCAGCGGCCGCGCCGGGCCTTTTCGACCTCCTCCCAGACCCGCAAGGCGTTGCCGCCGAGGATCTTCTCGAGCGCCGTCATGTCATAGCCGCGGTCGATGAGGCCTTGCGCGAGCGCCGGATAGGTCGACGCATCCTTGAGCCCCTCGGGCAGGCTGTCGCCGACCCCGTCATAATCCGAGCCCAGGGCGACATGATCGATCCCGGCAATCTCCACCGCGCGGTCGATATGGTCGAGCACGTCGTCGAGCGCGGCGTAGGGATAGGGATGCTCCTTGCGCCAGGCGTCGTTAAAGGCGGCGATTTCCTCTCGGGTCATGGCGCGGCCCATGCGTTTTTCCTCCGCGTCGCGGGCGTCGTTGCGCGGACCGCTATAGGCGTTGGCTTCTTCGGTGAGGAACGCCGAGCCGAAACTGATCATGACGACGCCGCCGTTCTCGCCGATCTTCCGCACGAGATCGTCGGGCAGATTGCGATGCCAGCCCGGCGTGAAATGACGCAGCGAGGAATGGGACGCGATCACCGGGGCGCGCGTTGTCGCCAGGACGTCCTCGATCGCCGCGTCGGTGAGGTGGCTAACGTCGACCATGATCCCGAGATTGTTCATGACACGGACGACTTCGAAGCCGAAGGGCGAAAGCCCGCCCCATTTTTCGTTCTCATCGTAAGAGGAATCGGAAATGTGGTTCGATCTCGAATGGGCGAGCGTGATATAGCGTATGCCGCGATCGTAAAAATGCTTGAGATTGTTAAGGTCGCCTTCGATGGGCGAACCGTTTTCCATGCCCAGCGGCAAGGCGATCTTGCCTTCGCCGTGAAGGCGGCGCACGTCCCTGGGCGACAAGGCGATTTCGAACTTGTCCGGATGGCGCGCCGCAACGCCTTCCATCAGACCGATCAGGATGTCCGCGCGCGCCTTGGCGCCGCCGGTATCCTCATAGTCCGGCGATACATAGATCGACATGAAGGGCGCATCGAGCCCGCCTGCCCTGGCGCGGTCGTAATCAAAATCGTTGGCGTTCTCGCCGGTGGCGATATCGGCGCCGTCATTGGCGATGACCGACGGCGCGTCTATATGGCCGTCGACGATGATGAAAGCGCGGGCCGCTTCGTCGCCGGTCATGATCGGCGCGTCCTGGGCGGCGGCGGGGGCAAACGCAAACACGCATAAGGCGGCGGCGAGCAGTCTTTTCATGGCGAAGTCCTGTTTTGAACGCAAGTCAGCTTGCTAGGCGCTCAATAGATCAGGATCAAGTCTGGCCACAACCTCCGCGCCCGCCGTGACGGCATCGGTCAGCCCGACCGCTTCGGTGAGGTAGTTGTCGGCGTAAAAGCGCGCGATGGCGATTTTCGATTCGAAATAGGCCTCATCCCCGCCGCCTTCGTTGATCGCCAGCGCCGCGGCCACGGCGCCGCGGGTCAGATAATAGCCGCCGGCGGCATTGCCGAACTGTTTGAGATAGGGCGTCGCCCCGGCGAGCGCGTGGCCCTGATCTTTCGCACTGTTTTCCAACAGCCAGTCCGTCGACCGCGCGAGCGCCTCGCCGGCGGCCTGCAGGCGGTCGCCGATATGGCTTAGATCCGTGCGCTTGCTCGCCTTGACGATAACCGCCTCTTCTTGGACGTTCTTGATGAACACCCTGGCCGCCGCGCCGCCGTCGCCTTGCAGCTTGCGGCTCACGAGATCCATCGCCTGAATGCCGTTGGTCCCTTCATAGATCGCCGCGACCCGCACGTCGCGCATATGCTGCGCGGCGCCGCTTTCCTCGACAAAGCCCGTGCCGCCATGCACCTGAACGCCGAGCGAGGTGATCTCGTTGGCGCGGTCGGTGGACCACGCCTTTGAGATCGGCGTCAGCAATTCTTCGTGCGCCTTGGCCCGCCGCCGCAGGTCCTCATCCGGCGAATGCCGCGCCAGATCATAGGCGACGGCGTTGGCGTAGCAGATCGCCCGCGAAGCCTCGACCAGGGATTTCATCGAATAGAGCATGCGGCGCACGTCGGCATGTTCGTAGATCGACACCTGATCGCCGGTCTTGACGCCGGGCATGCGGCCTTGCTTGCGTTCCTGCGCATAGGCGAGCGCGCGCTGATAAGCGCGTTCGGCGACGCCCACGCCCTGCATCCCGACATCAAGGCGCGCGGCGTTCATCATCACGAACATGTTCTTGAGTCCCTTGTGCTCCTGGCCGAGCAGCGTGCCCAAACACCGTCCGTTCTCGCCAAAAGCCATGACGCTGGTGGGCGAACCGTGCAGGCCCATCTTTTCCTCAAGCCCGACGCACTGAACGTCGTTGGCTTCGCCGAGGGAGCCGTCCTCATTGACGCGGACTTTCGGGACCAAAAACATGGAAATGCCCGCGGTGCCTTCAGGGGCGTCGGGCAGGCGCGCGAGCACCAGATGGACAATATTGTCCGTCATGTCGTGATCGCCATGGGTAATGAAAATCTTCTGGCCGCTGATTTTATAGTCACCGTCGCCGGTCGGCTCGGCTTTCGTCCGCACGCCGGAAAGGTCCGAACCGGCCTGCGGTTCGGTCAGGTTCATGGTCGCGGTCCATTCGCCTGAAATCATTTTTTCAAGATAGAGGTTTTTCTGCTCCGGCGTGCCGGCGTGGAGCAACGCCTTGACGGCGCTGGTGGTCAGCGTCGTGCCGATGGCGAACGACATGCACGCGGCGTTGAGCCCGTCGACCAGCGCCACGGCGAGCGCCTGGGGCAGGCCCTGCCCGCCTGCCTCCGGCGGAAAGGCGAGCGCGTTCCATCCGCCGTCAACATAGTGTTGATAGGCTTCCTTAAATCCCGGCGTGGTGCGCACCACGCCGTTTTCCAACACGGCGCCCTCAGTATCGCTTTTTTCATTGAGCGGCGCGACGACGTTGTCGCAATACTTGCCCATCTCCTCGAGGATCGCCGACACCAGCTCGTCCGACAAATCCGGAAAGGCGCCGGTTTTTTCCAGCGCGCCAAACCCCGCCATGCGGTCGAGAGCGAAGGCCATGTCGCGAACAGGTGTGGAAAAGGTCATGAGGAGCTTCCTTTGTTGACATCTATATGCGCCAATTTGCTGCGATCTTACAGCGTCCTGCTTCGCCGGCAATGCACGACAAATAACCCTCCGCGGCGGGCGCCGCATTGATCGAGATCACAGCCGCTCGGCAATCGCTGTTCTAAGATAAAGCGCATATTTCGGAGACGGTCACGAACGGTTCACAGGGCGATGACTGCTGACCGTCGCGGCGCATGCGGCGCCGGACGATCCGTCATATGGCCCATAGGCGATCTTTTCTGCTATTCTGAGACGGTTAAAAGGGGCGCCCCATGACGCCGTCATCGCCGCATCAATTCGCACTCGGTTTTTTCTGCGCCATCGCCGCAATCTTGGCCCTGCCCGCGGCCGCGCAGATCATCAGCGATCGCTTCGACGGCGTTTATACGGGTGCGGCGCGGCCCGCTTCCGAGCTTACCGATCCGTCTTGTCCTATCCTGCCGCTTTACCGTCTGGAGATCCGCAACGGCATTTTACGAGCCTTTGACGACAGCAACCGCCAGACCGTCAAAGGCTTCGTGACCGGCGCCGGATTTTTTAGCAGCGATTACACCTTTGCGGACGGCCGCACGACCTTGTTTGAAGGACGCGTCGACAGAAAGGGACGCCTGACCGGCGGCGTCGTCGACGGCCCCTGCGCCTGGGTTGTCGACCTTTCCAGAACGCGATGACCGCACCGAGCATGGACGCATTGCGCAAAGCCGCCGAGACTATCCGCGCAGGCGGGCTTGTCGCCATGCCGACCGAGACGGTTTACGGCCTCGCCGCGGATGCAACGAACGACAAAGCCGTTGCGCGCATTTTCGACGCCAAGGGCCGGCCCGCGCTCAATCCGCTGATCGTCCATGTCGCCGACGCGGCGATGGCGCAACGCTTCGTCGAGTGGCCCGCCCTTGCAGCGACATTGAGCCAACGGTTCTGGCCCGGACCGCTGACGCTGGTTTTAAACCGGCGCAGCGACGGCGCGATTTCCTTGTTGGCGAGCGCCGGGCTCGACACGCTCGGCGTGCGCGCGCCCAGGCACGATATTGCGCAGGCGCTTATTCAAGAAGTCGATCGGCCCCTCGCCGCGCCGAGCGCCAACAGGTCAGGCGCGGTCAGTCCGACGACCGCCGAGCATGTGCGCACATCCCTCGGCGACAGGGTCGACATGGTCCTTGACGGCGGCCCATGCCCGGTCGGTGTTGAATCGACCATCCTGCGCATCGATGGAGACTCTGTTTTTCTTCTTCGCCCCGGCGGCGTATCCCGCAATGACCTTAAAGCCTTTCTCGGCGCGCCCGTTCCCGACGCCGCGCCGGCGGCGCGGCCCCAGTCGCCAGGCATGCTCAAAAGTCATTACGCGCCGCGCACGCCCCTGCGCCTTAACGCCGAAACACAGCGCCGGGGCGAGGCTTTTCTCGGTTTCGGCGATCTCGCCGGCGCGGGGCCTTACGCCCTCAATTTGAGCGTCTCAGGAGATCTTACCGAGGCGGCGGCTAATCTTTTCCGCCATCTTCATGCGCTTGACGAGATGGCCGCGATCCAAGGCATAAGCGCGATTGCGGTCGCGCCGGTACCGATGGAAGGCCTTGGCGAGGCGATCAACGACCGCCTCAGGCGGGCCGCCGCGCCGAGAGAACAGGAATAAGGATCGAAACGAGAGAGGCTTTTAGCCCTGCTGCGCTTTTGCCTGCGGCTCGGCGTTGTCTTCAGCGGTTTCGGCCACAGTGCCGCCGCCTTGAAACTCGATGGCAAAGCCCTGATCGTCAAACCGGCTGACCCGCCCTTTGAGCATGCCAAGCTTGACGCCGGCGCCGACCGGCGGCCTGGCCTCGCACTTTACCAAGCAGCCGGACTCGGACATGTCGATAATCGTGCAGGGAATGGATTGCGGGGATCCGTCAATCGAAACCACGGTCTCCAAATTGTATTTCTTGCGCACGCCCGAGCGCAGTTCGGCAAGCCGCATGTAAGGCTTGCCTTGCAGCGCCTGCGTGATTTTTTTGCGAATTGTTTTGCGCTGCGCGTCCGTATGCGAAAACGCTATGCCAACGCCGCCTTTAAATGTTCTGACGACCTTGCCCTGCAGACGGCCAAGGCCTTCCGGATAGACAACGATTTCGTCGCCCTCGGCGGCTTCAGCGTCGGTAAAGAGCGCAATCCCGCCTTCGGAAACGTCGAGGACCCTACCGACGCTTTCGCAATCCCCGCGAAGCAAGAACTTCGCTTCGGTCGAATACTTAAAGCGTTTTGCCTTACGGCGTTCACGGCCAGGCATTTCACTTCAGCTCCCGCATCGCGTTTAAATAAAGACGCAACACACGTATTGCGGTAAATAAATGCAGGAAAACAATTAAGATGGTCTAAACTCAGGGCCGCTTGCGCGCCGGCGCGGCCTGATGCTGGGTGCATCTGCGATAAAAAAGACGTCGGAAGCGGTCGCGAATTCTTAACCATTCCAATCGGTTGGTCGCATGGGGCGCGCATCGTGTCTCACGGCGATTGCCGCTGCGTCCGCCCCATGGAAGGAAAGCTGGCTGGAAGACCGATCACCGCTTGGCGCAGGCGGTCGCGCCTTGGAAGGGTTAAAGCCATGCCTGCGAAAATGCGGGAGACAGCGGTCAGGGAGGAAAATGGCGTCTCCATCCGCGCCGTGGCGCCGATTCAGCCTGATTCCAGAATTTCCTGGCGCCTCGTTTACTATCCCCCCGGCGCACAGCTTTGCGCCCATCGTCATGACGTCGCACAGTTTTCAACGCTACTGTGTGGACAGGCGCGCGAAACAACGCGCCGGGGCGACTTCGAATCCGACGCCATGCTGATGGAATTCAAACCGGCCGAGTTTGAACACGCCAATGAATTCGGCCCGGACGGCGCCCTGATCCTGTCGATTAATATGCGTCCGGACAATCCGCATCTGCGCGAATGTCTGGGCGCGCAGGACTGGACCGTGCGCCCGGGTCGTACGCTCGTCCGTGAATGGACGCTCCTGTCGCGGAACATTTCCAACGGAAGCCGCGCCGACAAGAGTGAAATGGAGACAGCGACCATCGATCTCTTGGCGGCGCTGACGCAGCCTGATGACGGCCGCCGGTCCGGCAACCCGCCCCGATGGCTCGTTGGCGCCCGCGAGGCGATTCTCGAAACCGACGAAGACGTCGAGGCGATTGCGCAGAACGCCGGCGTTCACCGGGTCCATCTTTCCAGAAGCTTTCGTCGTTATTACGGCTGCTCGATCACCGACTGCCGCCGCGAGGCGCGCCTTTCCCGGGCCATGCGCCTGCTTGCTTATGGCGGCGAGACGGCGGGGGCGGCAAGTTACGCCGCAGGCTTCGCCGACCAGAGCCATCTGACCCGGGCGATGCGGCGACATCTCGGCGTCACCCCGGTCGGGATCGGGATGTTCTCCGGCGCATGAGGTTACCGGCGTTCAAGACGGCCGCGGCGACAATCTGATAATCCGCCTCTTCAGTTTGTCCAGAATCGGGGAGCTTTCATGAAAGCCAGACCATTCGTCATTATCGCATGCGCCGCAGCGTTAAGCGCCGGGAACGCCTGGGCGGCGCCCCCTTCCGTCGAAGCCTGCGGCGGGGCAAAAATCAATCATGGCGAAGGCTATCGCGACGGCCGCGTCGTTTCGCGCATGATGGAAAATCGCATCGAGGATTTTCTGCAGAAGGCCGACGCGCTGCCGGGCGCAGGAATCGCCATCGTCAAGGGCGACCGCGCCGTCTATGTGCGCGGTTTCGGTTTTCGCAACCTTGCTCTTTGCGAAAAGGCGACGAGCCAAACGCGCTTTTATCTGAAATCGACCACCAAGTCGTTCCTCGCCGCCGCCGCCGCCATCCTCCAGGAAGAAGGCGCGATTGAACTCGACGCGCCGATTTCCGATTACCTGCCTGATCTTCGTTTTCCGGACGGGCTGCGGCCGGAACAGACTTCGCTGCGCGCGCATCTGACTCACACGCAGCCCTATTTCGACGCCGGCCTCAACTACCGTACGGCCTTTGCGGGCAATCTCACCGAAGAAGACTTCGTCGACCATGTCAATGAATTTTCAAAATCGAAAGACATCAAGTTTCGTTACTCGAACTTCGGACCGATCATGGCCGCGCGCGCCATCAGCGCCAAAACCGGAATGAGCTGGCGCGAACTCATCCGCGAAAAAATATTCGCGCCGGCAGGAATGACCGACAGCTTCACGTCAATGACGCAAGCAGAAAATGGTCCAATGGCGCAAGGCTATCTCGGCGGGTTCAACGCCGAATACGAACCGGAGTTGACCAAAACCGAGAGCCAGATGCACGCCGCCGGCGGGAGCGTTTCCACCCCGGCCGATCTGGCGCGCTGGGTGATCATCAGCCTTAGCGACGGCGTGATCGATGGCGAACAGGTCCTGCCGAAACGCGCCATCGAACAGACAAAGGCGCGCCAGGTTCAGATCGATTGGGATATTCTCGGCTATAAGCGGTTCGCGCACGGTCTTGGCGTCTATTCAGCCGATTATGAAGGCGACGTGCTGATGCACCACTTCGGCGGCGAAACGCATCTATCTTATATGCCGGAACATGGCTACGGCGTCATCGTCCTGACCAACGAGCTGAATGTCGGGGTTCACGTAACGCACGCGCTCGCCTCGACGATTTATGACATGCTGCTCGGTAAGAAGGACATCAGCGCGCGCATCGAAAACCGCCTTTCAGAAATTGCCGAACGCGAGGCGAAAGGCGCGGGCCGTCTCGAGCAGTACCTCGCCCAAGTGCGAAAAAACGCGCCGGACGCGCCGCCGGTCTACGCCGCCGCCGATTTGGTCGGCGATTACGTCGACCCCCGGCTCGGGGAAATGTCCGTCATCGCCGAAGGCGACGACATAAAAATCATATTCGGCGCCATTTCGGGTTCGCTGGAATATCTTGGCGGGGACAGCTATCTCGCCGAGATCGGGCTGTGGAACACGATGCCGCCGCAAGTTTTTGTCTTCAGGCCCGACGGCGAGGGGCGCCTGGTCCTCGACTGGGGCGGACGCATTTTCGTCCGCCAGGATTAGGCGTTCCGCGCGAGCCAGGGCGGATCCTTGGAGTCGAGGCCGGTCAGGCGCGACAGCGCCGCCCGCTTGAACGGCGCCAGCTTGATGAGGGCATTCGCCATATGATCGCGAATGAACCGTTCGAACATGTTCATGCGCAGCAGGATATCCGTTTGATGTTTCGTCTGGGCGATGACTTTATTGACCGACGGCAGGCGCAGGGCGGAATATCTCTCCGCCCGGCCCTGTTCGATCAGCCAGGCGAGCCAGCACGCATCCTCGATCCCGAGATTCATGCCTCGCGCCCCGACCGGCGAGTGTACATGGGCCGCATCGCCGGCGAGAAACACCGCGCCATTGCGCATCGTGCGTACATGGCGAAAGCTGATGCGGAAATTCGAACGCCAGATAACTGCTTTCACTTTCACGCCCGGCGGCAGCGCTTTTGAAATATCAGGGCGCGGCGACACGTAGCGCACCGTGCGCCCACCCATGGGAATGCGCCCGAGCGCGCCGTCGGCCGAAAAGCGAAAGACGACTTCGGACGCATCGAAATCTTCGTCCAGTTCCACATCGGCCAGGCCGAATTCGGCGGGATATCCTTCGCCCTCGAAGGAAAAGCCGAACGCCTTGCGCGTCGCCGAGCCGGGCCCGTCGGCGCCGATGAGCATGTCCGGGCTGACCGTTTCCTCGCCCTTCGGTCCGGCAAGCGTTACAGCCGGGTTTTTCGGATCGTCGTTCGCGCCGGTCATTTCCGTGTTCCATTCGACCTCAACGCCGCGGGCCTTCAGCGCCTGGGCGAGAAGGCGCTCGGTCCTGCCCTGAGGGACGATCAGCATGAAAGGGTGAAACGCGTCGGCGTTTTGAAAATCCGACAGAATAACGGCGCGCCCTTTTTCGTTCACGATGCGAAGTCGCTTGACCATGTGGCCTTCAGCGAGCAAGTCATCCGCAACGCCGGAGGGCGTTAACAGCTGCAGGGTGCGGTTGTTGACGCCAAGCGCGCGCGACTGCTCCGCAGGCGTGAAGTCCTCGTCCTTATCGACAATGCGCGGCTGAAAACCGCGTCGCGACAGTTCGAGCGCTGCGGCAAGCCCGACCGGACCGGCGCCGATGATGAGTATATTCGCGTCGCGCTGCGTCACTCAGGCTTACGGTATTTCAAAAGAAACCGGTCGGTTTGGCGCCGGATCGCCGGATCGAACACGCTCATTGTGTGATCATCGTCGGAATTGCGCAAAATATTGCTTTCGGCGACGAACTCGAAACCGGCGTCCTCGGCCAGCCCCTTGACGATGGCCGGATCGATCCGGTGGATCGTGCCGCCGGTCGTGTTCGGCGCGCCCGGCGCCGCAGCATGATCGAGGATGACAAACGTCCCGCCCGATTTGAGGATGCGATGAATTTCCCCATAGGCCTTGTCAACGTCGCCCAGCGTATCGACGCCCGTGGGCGCGAAATATAGCTCGTGCGGCCCCAGGAACCAGGTGACCATATCGACCGAACCGTCCTCGGCGTCGAGATCGTCGAACAGGGTTTGCGACAGCCGCACATTCGGCAGCCGGTTATCGGCCAGACGCGCCTCGATCGCCTCGCGCAGGAAACCGAATTCCTCAGGCGATTGCATGACGACCTCCCCGTCGGGACCGACAAGATAGGCTAAGAGTTCGGTGTAATAGCCGCGGCCCGCCTCCATCTCGAATACAGTCATACCCGGTTTAACGGCGGCAAAGCGCAAAACCTCGGCGGGCTTGCGCATTTCATCGTCGGCCCAGTCCTCGTCGAGCCGATTAGGATTGGCAAGCGCCTCCACTTCGCGATCGGGGCCGACCAAAGCGTCGTCGACGCGGGCCGGCCCGTCGGCTGCGGCTTCGCGATCAGCGCCGCAAGCCGCCAGGCCGATCGCCGCCAGCGCCGTCAAACAGTAGGTCAACATGCGAGCTTTCAACATCATCCAGCCGATCTTTCCTTACGCGTTGTCCGGCGAGCCCCAGTCGCCGGTTCATTATCAGTATTGCCGACGCCAGGCAAAAGGTCTGATAGGTTCATTCCGCCCGGCTTGAACCGCGCCGCCGCGGCGCCTAGAGAAGAGACCTAGTCGGCCATGGATACCGGATTGATGACAGCTTCCCGCCGCGCCCCGCCTTCGCCGCAGACCCTTGACGCGATCCGCGCGGCGGTCGGCGACAAGGGCGTTTTCGAGGGCGAAGACGCCGCGCCCTTCCTGTCCGAATGGCGCGAACGCTGGCCCGGCGAAGCGGCGCTGATCGTCGCGCCGGCCTCGACCGAGGAAGTTGCGGCGGTCGTGAAAATCTGCGCGGCAAACAATACCGCCATCACCCCCCAGGGCGGCAATACGGGCCTGGTGGGCGGACAGATTCCCTTTGGCGATGAAATTCTCTTATCGCTCCGGCGCATGCGCCGCGTCCGCGAGGTCGCGCCGCTCAACAACACCATGACCGTCGACGCCGGCGTCACCCTGGCCGAAGCGCAAGACGCCGCGGCCGAGGCGAACCGGCTCTTTCCCCTGTCGATCGGCGCGGAAGGCTCATGCCAGATCGGCGGAGTGATTTCGACCAACGCCGGCGGCGTGCATGTCTTGCGCTACGGCAATATGCGAGATCTGGCGCTGGGCGTGGAAGCCGTCTTACCCGACGGCAAGATCTGGAACGGGCTCAAACGTCTGCGTAAGGACAATACGGGCTATGACCTCAAGCAGCTTCTCATCGGCGGGGAAGGAACGCTCGGGATCGTCACCGGCGCGGTTTTAAAACTCTTTGCCCGGCCGGCGGAAATGCTTACCGCCTATGCCGGGCTCGCTGCGCCCGCTAATGCGGTCGCGCTGCTGTCGCATCTGCAGGAATCGACCGGCGGCGCCGTGACGGCGTTCGAACTCATGGCGCGGCGTTGTATCGACATCGTTCTTAAGCACATTCCCGATACGCGCGATCCGCTTACGGCGGCGCATCCCTATTACGCGCTGATGGAATTTTCCTCCGGACAGAAATCGGCCCTGCGCGACACGATCGAGGCCGCGCTCGCCGACGCGCTCGAAAAAGGCTTGATCGCCGACGCGATGATCGCGGAAAGCAAGGCCCAGGACGAGATGCTCTGGCGCATTCGTCATTCGATTTCCGAAGCGATCAACGCCGAAGGGCTCGGCGTCCGCCATGACGTTTCGGTGGCGACCAGCGACATTCCCGCCTTCCTTGAAAAGGCGGATGCGGCGATCGAGCGCCTTGCGCCCGGCGCCCGCGTCATCGCCTTCGGCCATATCGGCGACGGCAACGTTCATTACGACGTGATCGGCCCGGAAGGCGCGGACAAGCATGCGCTCGACGAAGTCCGGCCCGCCATCGAGACCGCCATTTACGACATTATCGACGGGTTTAACGGCTCGATTTCCGCCGAACACGGCATCGGTCGCCATCGCCGGGAAACCCTCGCCAAACGCAAAAGCGCCGTCGAGATGAAGATGATGCGCGCGGTCAAAAACGCCCTTGATCCCAAGGGCATCATGAACCCCGGCAAGATGCTTTAACAGGAACCCTCGCCCTATGCTGATGCTGCTCTCTCCCGCCAAAGCCATGAATTTCGACGCCGTCCCGGACGCCCCCAAGGCGACCAAGCCGGCGCTCGCAAAAGATACGGCAGAAATCGCCGCCGTGGCGAAGAAACTGAAAAGATCCGACATCAAAAAACTGATGGGGATTTCCGACCAGCTGGTCGATCTCAACTACGAACGTTTTAAGGCGTTCAAGACCGGCGGCCGGATCAACGGCGCCAAACAGGCCGCGCTGACTTTCGCCGGCGACGTTTATCGCGGGCTCGACGCAAACAGTCTAAAGCCGGCCGATCTTGAATTCGCGCAGGGCCATTTGCGCATTCTTTCCGGCCTATACGGACTATTGCGCCCGCTCGACGCGATCCAGCCTTATCGCCTGGAAATGGGCTTGCGGCTGAAAAATCCTCGCGGCGGCAATCTTCATGCGTTTTGGGCGCCGACCATTGCAAAAGAACTCGACAAGGCCGTGAAAGCCCATGACGATCCCACCATCATCTGCCTCGCGTCGAACGAATACGCCAAGGCCGTGGACCGAAAGGCGCTGAAAAGCCCCTTCGTCATGGTCAATTTCAAAGAGGTCAAGGACGGCAAGGCGCGCAGCTTGATGCTGTTCGTCAAACAGGCGCGCGGGATGATGGCGCGCTGGGCGGTCGAAAACCGGATTGCCCGCGCCGAAGACCTCAAGAAATTCAATGTCGGCGGCTATAAGTTTTCCAAAACGCTTTCATCCGACGACGCGTGGGTGTTCACCCGGCCCCAGCCCAAACCGAAAAAGGGCTGAGCGACTAGAACGCCCGCCCAATCCAAACATTACACTTTTGTGACACTTTCTTGACAATGCGCAATTAGTGCGCTAATTTATATTACAATTCTATGACGGCCACATAAAAGAAGGGCAATTCCGCCCTTATAACAAGGCCTTAATGGGAGTAGCGTCATGGCCATTGCAACGAACCCTAAAGAATTCGCCGCATCGGATGTCCTCATCGAACCGAAAACCGCGCTGGCTGTTTTCTATATTCTCATCGCCATCCTCGCCATGGGGATCGCCATTCCGGCGGCCTTTATGACCGCCGACGCCGGCTTGTTCGATGAATGTTATTCCGCCTGTCCCGCGCGGTAATGCGCCGCCTGGCGCGCTTAGCGCTGATACAGCAGACGCGATCTATCTATCAGACGGCAAGATTATTCAAAAAGAAACGAATCGCGTTGCCGCCCATGACCGCGCGGATGGTTTCATCGTCGAGCCCGGCGTCCATCAACGCCTGGGTGAGCGCCGGCATTTCCGAAACGTCGAAACTCGTCGTCACCGTACCGTCGAAATCGGAACCGAGCGCCACATGCTGGGCGCCCAAAAGATCGATGGCGTAAACGATCGCGCCGGCGACGCCTTCCAATGACGGATTGCAAATCGCGCCGTCCCAAAACCCGACGCCGACAAGCCCGCCAGCGTCGGCGATGTCTTTCATGAGGCTGTCGGATATGTTGCGCGCGCTGTCGCAATGGCCTTTGAGCCCCGTGTGGGAAACAATCAGCGGGCGGTCCGTCATCGCGAGAACGTCGCGCACCACGGCTTCGGAAGAATGGGCGACGTCGATGATCATGCCTTTGTCAAGCGCGCGCGCAACAACGTCGCGCCCGAACGCGGTCAATCCTTCGCCGCTTGTTCCATGAAGCGAGCCGCCGAGTTCATTGTCGAAAAAATGCTGCAGACCCAGAACGCGATAACCGGCGCCATAAAGCCGATCCAGATTAGAAAGCTCGCCTTCAAGCGGATGCGCGCCCTCCGTCGCCATCACTCCGGCGAGCGCGCCGGCGTCGAGCGCGGCGCGCAATTCACCTTGGGTTTTGACAAAACTGAATGCGTCGCCGGCGTCTTGGTCGAGCTTTTGTAGCCGGGCTGCGTGATAGAGCGCGCGTTCTGCAAGGCTGCCCCATGTCTTGATCGGCCAGCGCTGGGCAATCGCTAGCAGCGTAATATCGTCCGAGCCTGCATCATTTTCATCGTAATTAAGCCCGCTCGGCGTTTTGGTGACGGATGCAAAGACCTGCAATCGCATGCCGCCTTCGCGAAAGCGCGGAAGGTCCGTATGGCCGCGGGCATGGCGTTTTGCCGGATCGCGCATCCACAAAAGCGTATCCGCATGGAGATCGGCGACGGGAATGGTTTCATGGAGCGCCCGCGCCGCATCGCTGACGGGATAAGGCTCGTGGGCGAGCACGGCATTCATGCGGGCGTCGACCCGCGGCGGCAAAACAACGAAGAAAACAACCGCGCCGAGAGTCAAAAGCGCCAAAAACGCGCCGCCGATCCATTTGAACATCGCCGCCTCCTTGCCAGCCGCAAATCTGACCCGGGCGCGCAGCCGCGTCAACGCGCTGCAGCACGCGGGCCCAGCGCCGCAAGATCGGCGGCCGCATCGATGTCTCTCAACGTTTCAAGCCGGGCGATGTTAAATGTCGGCGGCAGGCTTTTGATCGTGTCGTCGAGCGCATGCTTTGTCGACCAGCGCACGCCGTCGAACAGGCGCGGCGCGGCGCGTCGGCGCGCAAGACCGATGAGCCAATAGCCGCCATCTTCTGCCGGGCCGAAAACCGCATCGGCGCGGCCAAGAGCGCGGAACGCCTCGCGTAAATGGCGCGCGCGCAATCCCGGCGCATCGGCGCCGATGATCACGGCGGGGCCGCGAGAAACGCTATTAAAGGCCCGCGCTATGCGCGCGCCGAGATCGCCGGACCCCTGCGCCATGCGCGCAAGACGGCGCAGCCATAGCGCGTTCCAGCCGGAGACCGCCGCAGGGGGATCGACCGCAAGCACGGTTCGCCACGGACCCTTTTGCGCTTGCGCGATCGTTCGTGCCGTCATGATACGGAACAGCGCCGCCGCGCGGCCCATGCCGATTTCGGCGCCGAGCCGGGTTTTGACCGCGCCGGCGCGCGGCGCCTTAACGAAGACAAACACTGTTCCGCGCATCAGCGATAGGCCTTGGCAAGGTCTTCAGGCGCGGCGCCAAGCTGATACCGCGTCAACAAAATAAAATTCGCGATCACGCGCCTGATATAGCCTTCGCGCTCATAGCGCTCGGCGGAGGTGACGGCCTTCGAAGAGAAAATGTGCAAGGCGAAGCGCCCCTTGCGCCCTATGAGCCGCCTGACAATGTCGACGTCTTCAAAAAGCGGAATATCGGCGAAGCCGCCAATCTCGTCATAGGAAGATTTTGAAATCAACAAGCCCTGATCGCCATAAGGCGCCCTCGCCCAGCGCGTGCGCTGCATCGCGCCGAACGCCACAAGGCGCGGCAGGAGCCCTTTGGCGTCAAAGGCGAGCGTAAAGATGCCGGCGTCGCATTTGTTCTGTTCGATGAAACGGATGACTTCTTTCTCCCAGCCTTCCGCAAGAACCGTGTCGCCGTGAAGAAATAAAAGCCAGGCGCCTTTGGCCGCTTCCGCGCCCGCCCGAAGCTGGCCGCCGCGGCCCGGCGGCGCGGTCAACACGCGTGCGCCGAAACCGTCAGCGATCTTTACAGTGCCGTCGGCCGAGCCGCCGTCGACAACGATGATTTCTTTGATGAGGCCGTCGGCCGCCGCGCCCGACAAAGCGCCAAGACAGGCGCTAAGGCGGGTCTCTTCGTTTAAGGCGGGAATGACGACGGAAATCATGCGCGGCCGAAATCGCTTCCATTTTCGTTTAGCGAATGGGCCGCGCGCGGAAAAGCGCCGTCACGACATTGTCAGTTCAGAAACGGTTCTGTGAACCGCGCGCCTTATGGCATTTCCCGCTTGCGGAAAGGGCGGGTTAAGAACCGCCACGCCGCCTTGCGGCTTTCCCATATGGTGACGCCGAGCAGCGCGGCCGTCGTCCAGAACGCGACCTCGGTGGCGATGGCGACGACCGTAACGCCCGCCGCCCACATCTTGACCGACGGATCGGTTGCATAAAGCGGGATCAGCCCCAGCCAGGCGATCAGCGCCGCACCCCACACAAGACAAAGGATCAGTTTCTTCCAGCCCATTTTCACCTCCATTGAACCGCCACGGAATGTAAAGTACCCTTTACATAGGTGGGCGACGGAGAGATGTCAAGGTTCCTTTACACTAAAAAATGTTCTTGATTTGTTCTAGTCGCGTGATAGCTTTTGGCCATGGCGCGCGCCGCACACCTTTCCTTTCGTCCTCACCGCCCCAAAGAGGACGCCCCTGCCGCCAAGGGGACGCCCCTCCCGGGGAAAGGTCGCGGCGCGCGCTCCAACCAATCCGGCCGCTACGAGAATGAAAAGCGCGAGACGGTCGACGACGGCTGGTCCGGCGCCGTTCAGTGCGGCGACGACGATCTGCCGCCTTTGCGCACCGATGTAACGCTCGAAACCCCGCGCAGGATCATCACCTTCAATAAGAGCCCCTATGTGGGCTTCGACCGCTCGATCAATCCCTATCGCGGCTGCGAGCATGGCTGCATTTACTGTTTCGCGCGGCCGACCCACGCCTATATGGGCCTGTCGCCAGGGCTCGATTTCGAAACCAGGCTGTTCGCCAAACCGTCAGCATCCAAACTGCTAGAAAAGGAACTCGCCGACCCGAACTACCGGCCGCGCGTCGTCGCCATGGGAACCAACACCGATCCCTATCAGCCCATCGAACGGAAATTTCTCATCATGCGCGGCATTTTGTCGGCGTTCGCCAAATTCAATCACCCCGTGACGATCCTGACCAAGGCGCATCTCATCACAAGGGACATCGACATCCTCGCGCCCATGGCGAAAAAGAACCTGACGCGCGTGATGGTCTCCATCACCACCCAGGACAAGGCGCTTGCCCGCTCCATGGAGCCGCGCGCCTCGGCCCCGGCCAAACGGTTCGAGGCGGTCAAGGCGCTCGCCGGCGCCGGCGTGCCGGTGGGGATCATGACCGGGCCGATGATCCCCGGCCTGAACGACGACGAGATGGAAACGATCATGGAAAAAGCCGCCGATCTCGGCGCGAGCTTTTCCGCCTATACGATCTTGCGCCTGCCGCTGGAGGTTTCGCCGCTGTTTCAGGAATGGCTCGAAGCATTCGCGCCGGACCGGGCCAAACGCATCATGCGCCATATCCGCGACATGAACGGCGGGCGCGATTACGACCCGCACTGGTCGCGCGGACGCGAGATTAAAACACCCTACGCCCGGCTCATCGGCCAGCGCAACGCCAGGACCCGCGCCCTGCTCGGCTTCGACCGCGAACGCGCGCCGCTCGACCTTTCGCTGTTCCGCGTCCCGGCGGATGTCTCTGGGCAGTTGAGTTTGTTTTAAACGCGCATTTTGCGCGCGGCGGCCTATGCGGGCGCGGCCCGGCGCCCTCGACATCAAGCGCGGCATTCCCGTCAAGGACGACAAGACGCTGCGGAAGCATTTTCGCGTTTTTAATGGTCCTTTGGCGGTGCGGACCCGATTTTTCAACAGCGTCTTTAAGCCGACGCCCGACTCGGGCAAGGATTGTTCCGGATCCGGAAAGGCGCGCCATGGCTGAAAAGCCCACATTCGACATCGAGGAGACGATCCCGGGCATCGTCGCGGGCGTCGACGAGGCGGGCCGCGGGCCGCTCGCCGGACCCGTGGTCGCCGCCGCCGTGGTGCTTGATCCTGCGACCATGCCCGAAGGGATCTGCGATTCAAAAATGCTCACGCCCAAACGCCGCGCGCGGCTGGCGGTGGACTTATGGAAAACGTCGGCCATCGGCGTCGGCATCGCCAGCGTCGATGAAATCGACGCGCTCAACATCTTGCAGGCGACATTGCTCGCCATGAGCCGCGCCGCGGCGAACCTGCCGGTGCGCCCCGCCGCCTGCATCGTCGACGGCAAGATCAAGCCGCGCCTGCCATGTCCCGCCTACACGGTGGTCAAGGGCGATATGAAATCCTTTTCCATCGCCGCGGCGTCGATCATCGCCAAGACGACCCGCGACCGGATGATGCGCGAGCTTGCCCGCGAGTTCCCTGAATATTCCTGGGACAGGAACAAGGGCTACGCCGCGCCAGCGCATCGCGAAGCGCTCAACATTTACGGGATCACGCCCCATCACCGGAAAACTTTCGCGCCGATCCACAATATGTTGTATGCGGACTCTTCTCCGCCGCTATGCTGAGCGGAAGCGTTAACATTCGTGACCAATCCGTTAACGCGCTGACCCCTCAACAAATTTCGCCGCCGACTCTTGACGCGCCGAATCCGGTGACTCAAAAATGCCGCGCTTCGCGAAAGGGGACCGGGCGATGCCGGCGAAAAAGAAAAACAAAGGCGCGAAAAACAGCGCCGGCGAATTTCTCGACAAGATCATTATCGGCGACTGCGTTAAGGCGATGGCGAAATTGCCGGATGAATGCGTCGATCTGATTTTCGCCGACCCGCCCTATAATCTCCAACTCGGCGGCGATCTTACAAGGCCGGACAATTCCCGCGTCAACGGCGTCGACGACGACTGGGACAAGTTCGATTCGTTCAGGGCTTATGACGAATTCACGCGCGCCTGGCTCGCCGAAGCGCGGCGGATCCTCAAACCCGACGGGGCGATCTGGGTGATCGGCTCCTATCACAATATCTTCCGTGTAGGAACGGCCCTGCAGGATGCGGGATATTGGATTCTTAACGACGTTATCTGGCGCAAGTCCAACCCGATGCCGAATTTTCGCGGCACGCGCCTGACCAACGCTCATGAAACAATGATCTGGGCGGCGAAATCGCCCAAGTCGAAATATTGCTTCAATTACCGCGCCCTCAAGACCGGCAATGACGATCTGCAGATGCGCTCGGACTGGGAATTTCCCATCTGCACCGGGGCGGAGCGTATCAAGGGCGCGGACGGCGCCAAGACCCATCCGACGCAAAAACCCGAGGCGCTGCTTCATCGCATCCTGATCGCCTCCACCAATCCCGGCGACACGGTGCTCGATCCGTTTTTCGGTTCGGGCACGACCGGCGCCGCGGCGAAACTGCTCGGCCGGCGCTTTATCGGGATCGAGCGGGACAAGGCCTACGCCGCGGCGGCGAAAAAACGCATCGCCAAGGTCAAACCCCTCGAAGCCGAGGACCTTTCAACCCAGCCCTCGCCCAAAGCGGCGCCGCGGGTGCCCTTCGGCGCGGTCGTTGAACACAAGCTGATCAGACCGGGCGCAAAGCTTTATTCCCCGCGCGGCAATGTCGAGGCGAAAGTGCGCGCGGACGGTTCGCTCTACGTCAAGCAGGACGGCGAAGAGATTCAAGGGTCGATCCACAAGGTCGGCGCGGCGGTGCAGAAAACCCAAGCCTGCAACGGCTGGACCTATTGGCAATATGAAGCGCGCACCGGGCGCAAGCCCATCGACTTCCTGCGCGACAAGATCAGAAAAGGCATGAAAGGCTAAGCGGCCCGCCCCAGCGCCCATCCAGGGGCCCGCAACGCCCTAATCGCCCAGCCCGTAATAGGCCAGATAATCCCGGTCGAGCGTTAAGTCGTCGCGATATTCACGGCATCGTTTGTCCAGAGCGCCAGCTTCTTGCTTAAGGGCGTCGCCCTCGCGCTTGAGCTCCCGATTTTCCGTACTCGGAAGGAAAATCTGCAAGGTCGGCGCGGTGCCGCTAGCGCCCCCGGCGATGCGGCTGCCGGTGACAGGCTCCTCGCCTTCGAGGGAAAAAGCGCTGGCGCGCCTGTTGTAATCTTCGATGCGCTTGTTGAGGGCCTGCGTCTCCGAGGCGCATTTGCGCCTTTCATCGATGTCGCCCTTGAGCGCCGCGGCGGCCGCAAACATCGGCGCCGCGACGGCGACGCGATCGGCGTCATAGCCGCCCTCAACGCCGTCAAGCGACGCGCCCCATAAAGGGATATAGACGGAAACGCCGTCATCCAGCGTTCCGCGCACAAAGGCCTGATCTTCGATCGATACAAGCTGCGCATCAGCCAGCGGCGCGCCTTCATCGAGCGCCAGGCAGGAGCCCACGGCGAACGCCTCTTGCGTCGCCCGACCGACCGATCCGCGCCGCGCGTCCTGTTCAAGGTCCAGCGCCGCCAGCGGATCGAAACAGACCAGCGCCGGCTTGGCCAGCGAAACGGCGCCGAAATCGTCGACCACGCTAAGCCGCAGCGTCTGCTGCGCATCGGCCGCCGACGCCGAAAGGCCGACAGCCGTAATGGCCAATGCAAACGTCATCCCCTTCATGACGAATATTCTCCCTCCGAGTCCAAGCCCTTTTTTCGGCGCGTCAAAACCTCCATGGGCTGAATATTACAGGCAATCGCAGCCCCTGTCGAACGCCTCGCAACAGGCCAAAGATCGCCGATTCGCGCCGCCAAAAGACCCCATCAAACGTCAATAGGACGATTGCGGAGCGCCCTTACGGACCGTGCGCCGCAGGCGCCTTTAACGCCAACTGCACGGCCTTCTTCATCACCGTCGGGACTTGCGCCTTTTCCGGCTTTATCCATCGCTGGGTTTGCGCGCGCCGAAAGCCCTTCGGCGCCTTTGCAGCGTAAACGTCAAGCGCCAGGTGAAAATGCGTAAAAGTGTGCGCGATGTCGCCCACGCGCTTCCATTTTGCTTTCGCCGGCGCATGAGTGAAAACGTTTTTGGCCAATTGTGCCGTCCACGCTGTTCCCGGCAGGCCGAGCATGCCGCCGAGCAGGCCCTTGTCCGGCCGGCGCTCGAACAGCATTTCACCTTTGGCGTTGAAAAGCGCGAACGCCGCGCCGCGGCGATGGGGTTTAGCGGTTTTCGCGGGCCGTTTCGGATAGGCTTCCGGCGCGCCTTCGCCCTTTGCCGTGCAGGCGGAAGCGATCGGACACGTCCCGCATAAGGGCGATTTCGGGCGGCAGACCGCGGCGCCGAGATCCATAAGGGCTTGGGCGAAATCGCCCGAGCGATTTTTCGGCCAGATTGCCGCCGCACGCCGTTTGATTTCCGCCTTGGCCGCGGGCGGCGGCGTTTCAATCGCAAAAAGGCGCGCAACGATCCGCTCGATATTGCCGTCGACCACGACCGCCGGCGCGGCAAAAGCGATGGCGGCGATCGCCGCGGCGGTGTAGTCGCCGATCCCGGGCAATTTTTTCAGTTCTTCTTCCGTATGCGGAAACTTTCCGTCGAAAGTGCGGGCGACCACGACCGCGCATTTGTGCAAATTCCGCGCTCTTGCGTAATAACCGAGCCCCGCCCATTGGCCGAGCACGTCCTCAAGCGGGGCGTCGGCCATTTTTTCGACGGTCGGCCAGCGATCGATAAACGCGGCATAGCGCGGCGCGACGGTCGCCACCGTGGTTTGCTGCAGCATGATTTCCGACAGCCAGACCCGGTAAGGATCGGGTTTTTCCCCAGCCTTGCGCGCCGCCGGCCCGATCCGCCACGGCAAATCGCGGGCATGACTGGCGTACCATCGCAAGAGCGCCGGCGCGATTTGGAAAAGGTTTTTCATCTCGCGCGTTTCGTAAGCCATGGCGGGGATGTTATGATCGAGCCCAAGGCAAATCGCAAAGCGCTGCTTGATGAATTATTCCCGCACCAGACCCGCCCGCGCCGCGCCGCCGCCGATTGCGCGCGCCGCCGCCGGGGTGTTCGCCGCGCTGGCGCGCCAGACCCGCTATGTCGATCCGATCCTCGCCGAACGCTGGAACGAAATCGCCGGGGAGGATATGGCCGCCCTGTGCCGACCGGGCCGTATCGCCGGCCGCCGCGCGGACCGAACGCTGGAAGCGCATGTATCCTCGGGCGCAGCGGCGGCCCAGTTGCAGATGCGAACCGAAGAGCTGATCAGCCGGGTTAACGCCTATCTCGGCCCCGGCGCCGTCACCCGAATCGCCATCCGGCAGACCGCCTCGGCCAAGGCCCGGCCTGAAGCCGAGGGCGACGGGGGCTCGCTCGGCCGCGCCCTGGCCAATTTCCGCGCCGCCGTCACCCGGCGCAACAACCAAAAATAGAGGATTCAAGGGCTTGCGCACGGCGGCGCCATGGGGGATTTTGTCGCCAGCTCCCTATTATGCGCCGCTGGCGTAAAGCGCGCCGCGCGCCAAGATGAAAGGCCTTCCGCCATGTTGCTTTCTAATATCCGACGCACCGCCTGCGTCCCCGTCTTATCCGCCGTCGCCCTGGCGGTCGCCGCGTGTAGCGGCGCATCGTCTGACGAGCCGGCCGGCGATAGCGGCGAGGACGATATTATCGCAAACGACGGCGCCACGGGCGCCCTGGCGGAAATGGTGCTGGGCGATCCCGACGCCCCACTGACGGTGATCGAATACGCCTCGGTCACATGCCCGCACTGCGCAACGTTTCATGAAACGATTTTTCCGATCATCAAGGAGAACTACATCGATACCGGCAAGGTGCGGTTCGTGTTCCGAGAATTTCCCACCGCGCCGGCGGAACTTTCCGTCGTCGGCTCCATGCTGGCCCGCTGCGCCGCGGACAGGGGCGGCGTTGATGCTTATTATCTCGTGCTTGGCGCGCTGTTCAAAACCCAGGGCGATCCAAGGGAAGGAACCGGATGGATTTTCAGCGAAAGTCCGCGCGCCGAACTGATCAAAATCGTCAGCCAGGCGGGGATGGATGAAGCCGCTTTTGACGAGTGCGTAAGAAGGCAGGAATTGATTGATTTAATTAATGAAAATGTGGAAACGGCGTCGCAGAAACATAACGTCCGGTCGACCCCGAGTTTTATCGTCGGCGGCCAGCTGCGTCATTTCAACAGCGCCGAAGACTTTTCCGCAGCCATTGATGAGGCGCTTGAAAAAGCGGGAAAATAAGGCTTTCAACCGCTTGGCGAAGCTAAAGAATCGGCGATCATTGGCGGTCTGCCGTTGCGGTCCGGGGACGTGGACGCCGGGCGGCGTTATGCCGGGAAATGACGCGTGAAATTCACCAATATTCGTCTTGTCGGGTTCAAGTCCTTCGTCGAGCCGACGGATTTCGAGGTGCGCGAGGGGCTGACCGGCATTGTCGGGCCGAATGGCTGCGGCAAGTCGAACCTTTTGGAGGCCCTGCGCTGGGTGATGGGCGCGACCTCGGCCAAGGCGCTGCGCGGCGACGCCATGGACGCGGTCATTTTTTCGGGCACCTCCCTGCGTCCGGCGCGCAACTGGGCGGAAGTCATTCTTACCCTCGACAATTCGGACCGCACCGCGCCGGCGGAATATAACGAGGCCGGCACGCTGGAGATTTCCCGGCGGATCATCCGCAAGGAAGACGGCTCGCACTCGATCTATCGCATCAATTCGAAAGAAGTGCGCGCCAAGGACGTCCAGCTTCTGTTCGCTGACGCCTCGACCGGGGCCAATTCGCCCGCCCTGGTGCGCCAGGGCCAGGTCGCCGACCTGATCAACGCCAAGCCGCAAAACCGCCGCCGCCTGCTGGAAGAAGCCGCCGGCGTGACCGGCCTGCATTCACGCCGCCACGAGGCCGAATTGCGGCTGCGCGCGGCGGAGCAAAATCTCGAACGCCTCGACGACGTCATCGGCGAGCTTGAAACCCAAAAGGCCGCGCTGGCCCGTCAGGCGCGCCAGGCGACCCGCTATCGCAACGTTTCCGGCGACATTCGCCGCACCGAAGCCATGCTCAGCTATTTGCGCTGGCGCGAGGCGGTCGCGGCGCAGGAATTGGCCGACAGCGGCCTGAAGGAAATCGCCGAACGGATCGAAACCACCGCCCGCGCCGCCGCGGCCGCGTCGGCCGCGCAGACCCAGGCCCATGAAGCGCTCGATCCCTTGCGCCTTGCGGAGGCCGAAGCGGCCGCCGCGCTTCATCGCCTGACCGTGGCGCGGGAAAATCTCGACGACGAAGCGCGCCGCGCCGAAGCGGAAATTGCCCGCCTCGCCGCCGAGATTGAACGGCTCAAGGACGACATCGCCCGCGAAAAGGAGCTGTTAAGCGACGCCGAAGAAGCCTTCGAAACCCTTTGCCTCGAAGAACAAGGGCTCAAGGCGCGCGAGGCTTCCGAAGCCGAACGGCTAAGCCAGGCGCAAGCCGCCTTGGCGAGCGCGAATGAAGCGCTTGAAACGGTGGAGCGCGATTTCGACGCCAAAAGCGCCAAGTCCGCCGAACTCGAGGCCCGGCGCCGGGCGATTGCCGACGCCATGGCCGCAAGCGAGCGCCGGTTTGAAAAAATCGAAAGTCAGTCGACCGCTTTCCGCGAAGAGCGCGAATTCATCGAACCGACGCCGGAACAGGCGCGCGCCCTTGATGAAGCCCAGGCGAAATTCACCGCGACGGCGGAGGCCGCGGACCGTGCTGAAGCCGCGTTTCACCGCGCCGAGGAAGAGCGCGCCGGCGCGGAGGAACAGGAAACCTCCTTACGCGGACCGATGCGCCGCGCCGAACAGAGCCTGACGGAAATCGACGCCGAACGCGAGGCCCTGCGCCGGGTCCTTGCCGCCGACCAACTCGAAGACTGGCGCCCGCTGATCGAACAGGTCGATGTGGATCCGGGTTATGAAGCCGCGCTCGCCGCCGCCCTCGGCGACGATTTGAGCGCGGCGACCGACGAGGCCGCGCCGGCCCATTGGTCGCATCATGGCGAAGAGCCTTGCGACGACCCCCTGCCCGCCGGGGCGGAACCCTTAAGCCGGTTCGTGCGCGCACCGGCGCAGCTTGCGCGCCGGCTTTCCGCCATCGGCGTCGTCGACGCGCAGTCGGGCGACATGTTGCGCGCGCAATTGCGGTCGGGCCAACGGCTGGTCTCCCGCGCCGGCGATCTGTGGCGCTGGGACGGTTTTGCCGCCCGCGCCGATGCGAAGACCGCCGCCGCGATCCGGCTCGAACAGCGCAATCGCCTCTTGGTGCTCGAACGCGATTACGAGACCACGCAAAGTCGCGCCGAACAGGCGCGCCGGGCGCACGCCATGGCGGTGGAAGCGCTCAGAAACCGCCAGAACGCCGAGCGCGACGCCCGCAGTCTTCACGGCGATGCGCGCCGCGCCCTCGACAAGGCCCGCGCCGCCCTGTCGAGTCTTGAACGCGAACATGAACGCGCCTCGACGCGGATCGTCGCCATCGACGAAAATCTTGCGCGCCTGGCCGAAGACGAAGCGGAAACCAGACGCCAGAGCGAGGCATTGCGCGAAGAGCGCGACGCCCTGCCCGATCCTGCGCTGATCGCCGAAGAGGTCGCTGGCGCGCGCGATACGGTCTCGAAAGCGCGCGCGCGCGCCGGCGAGGCCAGAGCCGCCCATAACGATCTCGCCCGGGAAGCGAAGATGCGCGCCGAACGGCTGGCGGAAATCGGCCGCGAGCGGGGCGTCTGGACGACGCGCGGCGAAACCGCGGGCGGGCGCATCGCCGAACTGGAAGCGCGCCGGGAAGACGCCGCCGCGGCCCATCTCGCCGCCAGCGCCGCGCCGGCTGAAATCGAAACCAAGCGCAAGGCGCTGCTCGATCAGATCGCCGTCGCCGAAACCCACCGCAACGACGCCGCCGACGCCCTTGCCCAGGGCCAAGACGCCGCCCATGAGGCGGACAAAGCCGCCAAGGCCGCCGAAACCGACGCCGGCGAGGCGCGCGAAGCACGCGCGCGCCTTCAGGCCCAGGCCGAGGCCGCCGCCGAGCGGGTCGAGGAAGCCGCCCGTCTGGCGCACGAAACCTGCGACGCCGCCCCGGAAGAACTGCTCGACATCGCTCAGCACAAGGAAGGCAAGGAACTGCCCGAGCGCGACGACGTGGAGCGCCGGCTCGAACGCTACAAGCGCGAGCGGGAAAATCTCGGCGGCGTCAACCTGCGCGCCGACGAGGAGCTCAAAGAAGTCGCCGCGCGCCTTGAAGAACTCGGCGCCGAGCGCGAAGACTGCGAAGGCGCCATCCGCAAGCTGCGCGCCGCCATCGGCGGGCTCAACCGCGAAGCGCGCCAGCGCCTGGTCGAGGCGTTCGACACCGTCAACGCCAATTTCACCAGCCTGTTCAAGCGCCTCTTCAATGGCGGCCAGGCGGAGTTGCGGCTGATCGATTCCGAAGACCCCCTCGAAGCGGGCCTTGAAATCTTCGCCTCGCCGCCGGGCAAGAAGCTCGCCTCAATGTCGCTGCTTTCCGGCGGCGAACAGGCGCTGACCGCGACGGCGCTAATCTTTGCGGTCTTCATGGCCAATCCGGCGCCGGTTTGCGTCCTCGACGAGGTCGACGCGCCGCTTGACGACGCCAATGTGGAGCGCTTCTGCCGGCTCCTGAGCCAGATGGCGAGCGAAACCGATACGCGGTTCATCATCATCACGCACCATGCGCTCACCATGTCGCGCATGGATAGGCTTTACGGCGTCACCATGATCGAACGCGGCGTCTCACAACTGGTTTCCGTCGACCTGACCAAAGCTGAGCAGCTTGCGGCGGCTGAGTAGGCTGTTCCAATACGATTGCGGCGAGACGCCGCGCCGGGTTTCGACCATCAAAATCAACCGCCTAGCGCTTTTTTCCGTCGCTTGACGCTGCGGTGCGGCGCCGATATGGTCCGCGCGATTTCGAGGGGCGCGCGATCTCCCGCGCGTTCATTTTCGGGCATGTTCATGGCGGCTTCTGGCGATAAAGAGGACGCCGGCAAAAACCAGCCGCCCTCGCTGGATGCGTTCTCCGAGCGGCTGGAGCTTCTGCGCGGGCGCGCCGCGCCGGAGGAGCCGCCGGAAGGGAACAAGTCCGGAATGGGCCGGGCCATGCGCGTGTCGTCGGAGCTTATCGCCGGCGTTTTCGTCGGCGCGCTCCTGGGCCTCGGACTCGATCGCTGGCTGGATACGGGGCCATGGCTCCTGCTGGTCGGCATCGCATTGGGATTTGCGGCGGGCGTGCGCAATATTGCGCGCTCCATGAAGGAATAAAGGCGCATCGTCCGGCGACGGACGAAACCTAGAAGACGGAAAGAAGAATGCTGAAGTTTCGCGCCGCCGATCCCCTGGAACAGTTTGAGATCATTCCCATTGTCGATCTTCATCTCGGATCGATCGACATATCGCTGACCAATTCGGCGTTCTGGATGCTGCTCGGCACCGGCGCGATTATCGTTTTCTTCCTCCTCGCGACGCGCCGCGCGGGCCTGATTCCGAGCCGGCTGCAGTCGGTGGCGGAAGTGTTCTACGAGTTCGTTTTCGATCTGGTTCGCGATTCCATCGGATCGGAGGGGCGCAAGTTCTTTCCTTACGTCTTCACGCTGTTTATCTGGATTTTGATCTCCAACCTGTTCGGCCTGTTGCCGACCCTGCCGATCATCCCGCACGAATATCACACCTTTACGCCGACCAGCCATATCGCCGTCACCTTTGCGCTGGCGATCCTGACGATTTCCATTGTGATCGTTTACGGATTCTGGAAGAACGGATTGCGCTTCTTGCGGATCGTCGCGCCCAAGGGGCTGCCGCTCTGGCTGATGCCGATCCTTGTGCCGATCGAAATCATTTCGTTTCTGGCGCGCCCCTTCACCCTGGCGGTTCGACTGTTCGCCAACATGTTCGCCGGGCACATTCTCTTAAAGCTATTCGCCGGATTCATCATTTCGCTGCTGGCCACCCAAAGCTTTATGTCGGCGATGGCGATCATCCCGGCGTTCGGCGTCATCGCCATCACCATGCTGGAGATTCTGGTGGCGGTCCTTCAGGCCTATGTCTTCGCCGTCTTGACCTGCATCTATCTCAGCGACGCGGAACATCCCGATCATCACTAGCAACGCCCGCGCGGCGCGCGAGCCCGCCGCGACTACGGACAACCGGCTCACGACAGGAGAAAAAAATGGAATCAGAATTGGTGGAAGCAGCAAAGCTCATCGGCGCTGGTCTCGCCGTTACGCCGCTCGCCGGCGCCGGGGTCGGTCTCGGCCTCATCTTCGGGAACTTTCTCGCCGGCGCGTTCCGCAATCCGAGCGCGGCCTCGGCTAACCAGACGACCATGCTGCTCGGCTTTGCGCTGACCGAAGCGACGGGTCTGTTCGGCTTCGCCATCGCGGCCATCATTTTGTTCGGCTAAGCCGGCCCGGTTCCAGGGAACAATCCTTTGTCCGTCCTCGCCATCGTTTCCGCCGCCGCGGCCGCCGCCGAAGAAGTCCATGGCGCGGCCGAATCCGCCGGCCTGCCCCAGCTTGATCCGGCCTGGTGGCCGAGCCAGATCTTCTGGCTCGTCATCACTTTCGGCGCGCTTTATTTCTTCATGTCGTCGAAAGCCCTGCCGGCGATCGGCGGGGCGATTGAGGAGCGGCGCGACCGCATCGCCGACGATCTCGATCAGGCGAGCGACTTTAAGCGTAACGCAGAGGAGGCCGAGGCCGCCTATAATCAGGCGCTGGCCGACGCGCGGGCCAAGGCCGGGGCCATCGCCGCGGACAAACGCGCCGAGGTCGAGGCGGAAATCGCCAAGATGCAGGCGCAAACCGACGCGGTGCTGGAAAAGGACCTCGCCGCCGCCGAGGCCCGGATCGCAGAAATGAAAGCCGAGGCTTCAAGCAAGGTGCGCGAAGCCGCCGCGGACGCAGCCCGCGCGGTCGTCGAAACGCTGATCGACGAGGCCCCGACCAAGGACGCCGTCGACCGCGCCATTACCACCGTCGCGAACTCGTAGGAAGGAGCGCGCAATGATCTCGATTTCCGTGCTCGCCGCAGCCGCCGCCGAAGACGCCTATGGCGCGCCGGCGTCCGGCGGGCTGCTCAGCGACAGCTCTTTCTGGCTGCTCATCGCTTTTTTTGTCGTCTTCGGGATTTTCATCCGCTTCGGCCTGCACAAGATGATCGCGTCCGGTCTCGACAAGCGGGCGCAAAAGATCGCCGATGAAATCAACGAAGCGCGTAAAATCCGCGAGGAAGCCCAGGAACTTCTGGCGCAATATCAACGCCGCCAGCGCGAGGCCGTGGACGAAGCCGCCGCCATCATCGATCAGGCCAAGAAAGACGCCAAGCGCATGGCCGCGGAAGCGCGCGACAAGCTCGACGAACAGATGGCCCGGCGGACCAAGGCCATGGAAGACAAGATCGCCCGCGCCGAAGCCCAGGCGATTTCCGAGGTGCGCGGCCAGGCCGCCGATCTTGCGGTCGCCGCGGCCGGGGAGATCATCCGTGAACGCATGGACTCGGGCGCCCAGTCCGGCTTTATCGACAAGGCCATCGCCGGACTGCGCAACAAGCTGAATTGACGGCGCCGATTTTCACCGGCCGGCCTGTCGGCGCTGCCGCCGAAGCCGTCCTTTCCTTCTGGTTCGACGAAGCCAAACCCTATCAGTGGTTTCGCCGCGATCGCGCTTTCGATGAAAACGTGCGCGCGCGGTTCGGCGCGCTGCATGCGGCCGCCGGCGCCGGCCGGCTCGACGTCTGGCGGGTTCACCCGCGCCATTGCCTGGCGCTGATCATTCTCCTCGATCAGCTATCGCGCAACATCTATCGCGACGATCGCCGCGCCTTCGCAAAGGACAAAATGGCGCTCGCCGCCGCGCGCGAGGCGATCCGCCGACGCTTCGACGAGTTGGTCGACAACCGCAAGAAAGCATTTTTCTATATGCCGTTCATGCATTCGGAAGATTTAGGCGTGCAGGAAGAATCCGTTTTGCTCTTCAAGGCGCGATTGCCGGGGACGATGAACCTGCCCTACGCCGTGGAACATCGCGACATCATCGCCCGTTTCGGCCGCTTTCCGCACCGCAACCAAATTCTCGGCCGCCCGTCGACCCCGCAAGAGATCACCTTTCTCAAAGCCGGCGGGTTCAATCCGTAGCGGCCCGCTGCAAATCGTATATTGTAAGCCGCCATTCAAGCGGAACGGGCGTTCTTCATTGTGAAGCCGTCGCAGATCAAAAACATCCAGGCGCTGCGCGGGCTCGCCGCGCTGATGGTGCTAGCCGCGCATGTCGGCGCGATGGACGCCGAATATGGCGGAACCGCGATCCTGCCCGATCAGTTGCGCATCGGCGTTATCGGCGTCGATCTGTTCTTTTTGATCAGCGGTTTCGTCATGGTCCATGTGGCGCGCCGGATGGCGCCGGGATGGCGAAACGTCCTGCGCTTCGCCTATAACCGCGCGGCGCGGATTTATCCCCTCTACTGGATCGCAACCATTGCGATGATCGTTTTGTTTTTCGGCCGTGCGGCGCTGTTCGGAGAAGCAACCGAGACCGGCAAGCTGATCCCGTCCTTACTGCTGTTGCCGCAAGCCTCGTTTCCGATCCTGACCGTCGGCTGGACGCTGATTTACGAGATGTATTTCTATCTCGCCTTCGCGCTGATCCTGCTGGCCGCGCCGAGACGCATGCCGCTCATGCTGCTGCTTTGGGGCGCGATCGTGGCGCTTGGCAGTTTCGCCGGATGGACTAAAGCCAGCCCCTGGACCGAACTCGTCTTCAGTCCGCTGACATTCGAGTTTCTCATCGGCGCAGGGATCGCCTTGCTGATCGACTGGACGTCCGGCAAATGGGGCGCGCCGGCGCTGGCGGCGGGCGCCGCGATCGTCCTGGGTCAGATTTTCTTCTTCAACGACGCCGCCCTGGCGGCGATGGTGAACAACCAGGCCGTGCGCGCCATGACCTACGCGCCCCCGTTCGCCTTGATGCTTTACGGCGCGGCGGCGATGGAACGCGCGCAAGGCTTGGTTCTGCCGCGCTGGATGGCCGCGACGGGCGATGCGTCCTATGCGCTTTATCTTTTTCATCTGCCCGCGGTGATGGTCGCCGCCAAGCTGGTCAGCGTCGTTCTGGGCGAACGCGGCGTCTTTGACAATCTGGCGATCATAGCGCTCGCGACGGCGGGATCGATTGTCGCCGCGTTTCTGATTTACAGGCTGATCGAGCGCCCGGCGCTGGCCATGACCAAACGGCTTGGCGACCGTCTGATCGCGCCGCACGATCCGCCCTTACGGCAGGAGCGCATCTGGTAGGTTCATGGCGCTGACATAGCAATTCGTGTAGATTGTCCGGTCGAGACGAAAGGCGTTCGCCATCGTAAAGACGTCGCATATCAAAAACATTCAGGCGCTTCGCGGAATCGCGGCGCTGATGGTGTTGTCGGCCCATGTTTGGGGCGCGGACAAGGATTACGGCGGCGCATCGCTTCTCCCGTTCCAACTGTCCGCCGGCATTATGGGCGTTGATCTGTTTTTCCTGATCAGCGGCTTCGTGATGGTCCATGTGGCCGAGCGCATGGACCCGGGACGAAGCCAGGCATTGCGGTTTATGTATAATCGCGGCGCGCGCATCTATCCGGTCTACTGGGTCGCGACGCTGACGATGATCGTGTTCTATTGGGGCAAGTTCGTCCTGTTCGGCGAAGCAACGCAGACCGGCGGGCTTTTCCGCTCCCTCGCCCTTCTGCCGCAGCCCCGCCATCCGATCGTCGATGTCGGCTGGACGCTGGTCTACGAGATGTATTTTTACGTTGCGTTCTTTCTCATCCTGCTCGCGGCGCCGAGACGAAAGCTCGTCCTGCTCGTCCTTTGGGGACTGATCATCGCGGTTTCAAATCTGGCCGGATGGGTCGCGGCGAACGCCTGGACGAAAGTCGCGTTCAACCCGCTGACCTTCGAGTTTCTCGCCGGCGCGGGCGTCGCCGTTCTGCTGCGCAAGCTGCCGGACGGTTTTGTCGCCCGCTCGGCGCTTCCCGCGCTCCTTATCGGGCTCGCCGCCTTTGCCGTCCTCCTCGTTCCCTTCGACCGCGAGGCGCTGACCCAGACCCGGGATCACGGGGCGCGGGCGCTGACCTACGCCGGGCCGTTCGCCTTGATACTCTACGGCGCGGCGGGGCTTGAACGCGCCAAGAATATCACCGCGCCGCGCTGGCTGATCGCTTCGGGCGATGCGTCTTACTCGATTTATCTGTTTCACATCCCGGTGCTGTTAGCGACCGGCAAGTCGCTCAGCATCGTTCTCGGCGACCGCGGACTGATCGACAATGTCGCCATCATCGCGACCGGCGCTAGCGCTGCGCTGGCGGTTGGGTTCGCCGTGCACCGTTTCATCGAAAAACCGATGCTTGTCTTCACCCGGCGCCTTGGCGATCGCCTGTTACAGGCGCCAAGCCCGGTCCCGCGCCAGGAAAGGATCTGGTAGGCCGCCTTCAGCTCGCCGCCGCATATTCGTGCGGCGCCAAGGGCCGCATGCGCGCCATCAATTGATCCAAAGGCACGGACGTACCGTCATCCTGCTGAATGCGAACATGGAAACGCTTTAATGCGCGCGCATGAGGCGCGCCGCATGAATGGGCGATCATGGCGACGTCCTTGCGCATCTTGTCGACGTAATTGGCGACGCGCGGGCCTTTCTCCTTGGGGTCGAGCCCACCCTGCAGACTTTTCTTGTGCGTCGTCACCCCGGTCGGGCAGTTGTTGGTGTGACAGCGCAGCGCCTGAATGCAGCCGATGGAAAACATAAAACCCCGCGCCGTGTTGACCGCGTCGGCGCCGGCGCAATAGGCCCAGGCGACTTCCGCCGGGGTGACCAGCTTGCCCGAAGCGATCACCTTGATCCGCTCGCGCAGGCCGCGGCGTTCGAGAATGTCCGTAAGCATGGGAAGGGACTGCTTGAGCGGCAGGCCGACATTGTCCATCAGCGACATAGGCGCGGCCCCGGTGCCGCCGTCACCGCCGTCCAGGGTGATGAAATCGGGCGCCGATTCGATCCCGCGGCGTTCGATCTCATCGCAAAGATCGTCGAGCCAGCCATAAGCGCCGAGCACGGTCTTAAAGCCCGTCGGCAATTGCGATACGCCCCGGACGCGGTCGATGAAATCAAGCAGTTCCCCGACATTGTCGATTTCCGGGTGGCGGTTCGGCGAAATCGACGGCTTGCCGGCGGGAATGCCGCGGATCTTGGCGACTTCGCGATTGACCTTGGCGGCGGGCAGAATGCCGCCCTTGCCGGGCTTGGCGCCTTGACTGAGCTTGACTTCGATCATCTTGACTTCAGGACGCGCGGCGAGCGCGGCGAGTTTTTTCTCATCGAGTTCGCCGTTGTGGTCGCGCACGCCGTATTTCGCCGTACCGATCTGAAAGATGACGTCGCAGCCGCCTTCAAGATGAAACGGCGAAAGCCCGCCTTCGCCGGTGTTGAGATAGCACCCGGCGAGCTTGGCGCCGCGCGACAGCGCCCGCACGGCCGGCTTGGACAACGAGCCGTAGCTCATCGCCGAAATATTGATGATGGAAGAAATGCGATAGGGATTGGGCGTATGGGAACCGAATTCGACAGCCGGCGGATCGCTCGCGTCTTCATCAAGACGCGGAAATGCGCAGTTGATGAAAATCGGCGTGCCCACGAGATTGAGATTGCGCGTCGAACCGAAGGGCTGGGTGTTGTTCTTTCCCTTCGCGGATTTGCTGATCCAGTCGCGCTCGGCGCGATTGAACGGCATTTCCTCGCGGTCGAGCGCGAAGAAATATTGCCGGAAGAATTCGCCAAGCCGCGTGAACAGGTCGCGAAACCGGCCAACAACCGGATAATTGTGCCGCACGGCGTCGCGCGACTGGGTCGCATCGGCGACATACATAGCGATCACGACAAGAACGCCGAGACCGACGACAAAGACGAACAACGTGGTCAGCAGTTCGAGGCCGCCCATGGTGAATTCGGTCAGAAAGTCCATTGCAACACTCCCTCTCGTCCGCTGAGGCGCGGCGCTGGTGCTTATGCAGAGTCGCACCGTCCCGGAAAAGCGGGTCGGCGCAATCGTGATCGTTCGTGAACGAACGCGCTGTGCGTTATTCGGCGGCCTCGGCCGGCGCAGGCGGCGTCCAGCGCAGCACCGGGCGGCGGGCCGCCGCGGTTTCGTCAAGCCGCCGGCGCGGGGCGTAAACCGGCGCGGCCTTGAACGCGTCGACGTCGCCCGACTTGGCGCGCTTCGCCAGCGACAGCAATGCGTCGCAGAACAGATCGAGCTCGCGTTTTGATTCCGACTCGGTCGGTTCGATCAGCATGGCGCCGTGCACCACGAGGGGGAAATACATGGTCATGGGATGAAAGCCTTCGTCGATCATCGCCTTGGCGAAATCGATGGTTTCGATCCCGGTGTCCTTGAGAAAATGATCGTCGAACAGCGCCTCGTGCATGCAATGGTCTTTGAAAGCGGGCGTCATTTCAGCTTTCAGCCGTGCCAGCACGTAATTGGCGTTGAGAACCGCATCTTCCGCCGCCTGCCGCACGCCGTCGACGCCGTGGCTTTTCATATAGACGAGCGCGCGCACGAACATGCCCATCTGGCCGTGAAACGCGGTCATGCGGCCGAAGCTTTGTGCGCATTGGCCGGTTTTCTTCGCCGCGCGCCGTGTTTCGACGAGGCGGAAGGCGCCGTCCTCGAAAACGACATAGGGAACCGGCGCGAACGGGGCGAGCGCTTCGGAAAAGACCGTGGGGCCCGAGCCCGGCCCGCCGCCGCCATGAGGCGTTGAAAACGTCTTGTGCAGGTTGAGGTGCATGGCGTCGACGCCGAGATCGCCGGGCTTCACCTTGCCGGCGATGGCGTTGAAATTAGCCCCGTCGCAATAGAAATACCCGCCCACATCGTGAATCGCATCAGCGATGGCGCGGATATCGCGCTCGAAAAGGCCGCAGGTATTCGGATTGGTCACCATGATGCCGGCGACTTCGTCGGTGAGTTTTTCGACCAGCGCTTCGTGGTCGATGCGCCCGCCGCTGTCGACGGGAATTGAGTCGACCTTAAAGCCGCATTGCGCCGCGGTGGCCGGATTGGTCCCGTGGGCGGAATCGGGCGCGAGCACATGGGTGCGCTTATCGCCTTCCCCGCGCGCGCTGATCGCCGCCTTGATCGCCATCATGCCGCAAAGTTCGCCATGGGCGCCGGCCTTGGGGCTCATGGCGACCGCCGGCATGCCGGTCAGCTCCTTAAGCCAGAACGCCAGCCGGTCGATCAGCTCCAGCGCGCCCTGGGCGGCGCTTTCCGGCGCCAGGGGATGCAGGTCGGCAAAGCCGGGCAGCCGGGCGATTTTCTCGTTGAGCCGGGGATTGTGCTTCATGGTGCATGAGCCGAGCGGGAACGGGCCCATGTCGATGGCGTAATTTTTTTGCGACAGGCGCACGTAATGGCGCATGGTTTCCGGCTCGGAAAGGCCCGGCAGACCGACCGCGGCCTGGCGATTAAGACCGCCTAGCCGGTCGGTCTTGCCTTCCGGCTCGGGCAGATCAACGCCGGTTCCATGAAAGTCGCCGAACTCGAAGATCAGCGGTTCTTCGATCTGCAGCGCCTTATTACCGGTGAAGGTCTTCACGTTGCTCACCATAACGTCGTTCGCGCGGGTGGGACGGCCTTGGGTGTTCATGGTCATTGTTCAACTCCTGTAATGGCTTGAACATTCGGTACGCGACAACTTGGCCCAATATACCGACCGCTTGATTTAAACTCGCCGTCGCGAAAGGAAACACTCGTATGCGCCTCTTCGACCCACATGCCATTTCGATCCTGACAATCTTGAATTTTCCGCCAGGTATCGCGGTCGCGATCAACCGTTCCGTAGAATTCTATAATGGGCGCTTTGCTTTCTCTTTCACAGAGAACCTCCATGGCCTTAACATTTTTAAAAATTCCAACTACTTCAGATAGTTCAGTAACCGAATCCGCATCTTGCAAGACGCCGTTTATGCGCGCGCCTTTCAATTGAGATCGCCAGCCCCTATTTTTTGGTAAGTGGTTTACGATTACGATTTGAAATTCAGTCTCACCGCAAGTCGCTACAATTGATTTTTCTTCTGTTTCTGGACGATCGATGTAGGTTGGCGATATTGGCTGTAAATCCAAAAATATAGCAGCTAGCAACAACTCCAACATCAGATCGCCTCCCGCAGCTTCGCCGCGAAGGTCGCAATATCTTCATCCGTGACGCATTCGGTGGCGGCGACGATCAGGAGGTTTTCCGCCTCGGGAACATCCGGCCATAACCGGCCGCCGGGAACGCCGGCGAGCACGTCCTGCGCCGCCAGGGCGTCAACCACCTCGCCTGCGTTTTTCGAAAGGCGCAGGGTGAATTCGTTGAAATAGGATGTGTTGAGGACCTCCACGCCGGAAACCGCGCTGAGCGCGTCCGCCGTCTTGCACGCCGCTTCGTGGTTGAGCGCGGCGAGCCGTCTTAATCCCGCCTCGCCGAGCAATGTCATATGAACCGTGAACGCCAGCGCGCACAGGCCGGAATTGGTGCAGATGTTCGAGGTCGCCTTGTCGCGGCGGATATGCTGCTCGCGGGTTGACAATGTCAGAACGAAACCGCGCTTGCCTTCCGCATCGACGGTCTCGCCACACAGCCGGCCGGGCATTTGCCGCATGTATTTCTGGCGCGTGGCGAATAGGCCCACATAGGGCCCGCCGAAACTGAGCGCATTGCCGATCGACTGGCCCTCGCCGACGACAATGTCCGCGCCCATTTCGCCGGGGCTTTTCAGCGCGCCGAGGGAGACCATTTCCGTCACGACGGCGATCAACAGCGCGCCTTTTTCATGCGCCGCCTCGGCGACGGGACCGAGATCGCGGACATTGCCGAAGACGTCCGGCGTCTGAACGATGACGCATGAGGTCTCATCGTCGATCATGGCGGCGAGATCTTCCGACGCATTAACGTCGATCGGGGCTTGCGCCACATGGTCGCCGATCAGTTCGAGCGCGGTGCGCGTCACCGCCGCGTAATGGGGATGCAGCCCGCCGGACAGGAGAGCCTTGCCGCGCTTTTTAATGCGCCGTGCCATGAGCGCCGCCTCGCCGCAGCCGGTTGACCCGTCATACATGGAGGCGTTGGCGACCTCCATGCCGGTCAGCGCGGCGACCTGGGTCTGGAATTCGAACAGGCATTGCAGGGTGCCTTGCGCGATTTCGGGCTGATAGGGCGTATAGGCGGTCAGAAATTCCGAACGCTGAATGATGTGATCGACCGTCGCCGGGATATGATGCTTATAGGCGCCGCCGCCGATGAAGAACGGCCCTGCGCCCGCCGCGCGGTTTTTCGCCGCCATGGCGCCAAGCATGCGCTCGACCTCAAATTCGCTTTTATGATCCGGCAGTTCGAATGACGGATGGAGCGCGTCATCGGGCACGTCGTCAAACAGCGCGTCGATGGTCGGCGCGCCGATGGTTTTGAGCATCTCGCGCCGGTCGGCGTCATTGAGCGGTAGATATCGCATTCAGAAATTATTCCTATTTGTTATGAACTTGCTTGCGCTCCGGATTGTTCATTCCTCGCTCTCCGCGAATTCCTTGTAGGCTGCTTCGTCCATCAGCGTGTCGAACTCGGACGGATCGCTCGCCTTGATTTTGACAAGCCAGGCCGCGCCTTCCGGGTCTTCGTTGACCTTGCCCGGCTCATCGACGATCGGCTGGTTTGCCTCGATCACTTCGCCGGAGACCGGCGCGTAAACGTCCGACGCCGCCTTGACCGACTCCACGACCGCCAGTTCGTCGCCCTTGGCGATGGTCTTGCCCGGTTCGGGAAGCTCGACAAAGACAATGTCGCCGAGCTGTTCGGCGGCGTGGGCGCTGATCCCGATGACGTAAACGTCTCCCTCGGCGCGCGCCCATTCATGGTCTTTGGTGTATTTCGTCATGTGATTCTCCCTAACCTCGATAATAGCGTTGCGGCGTAAAGGGCATGTCGGCGACGTGCGCGGGCTGCGCCTTGCCGCGAACGATCAGACAAAGCTCGGTTCCCGCCTCGACGTATGCCGTGTCCACATAGCCCATGGCGACGGGCCCGCCGACGGTTGGGCCGAACCCGCCGGACGTGACCGAACCGATCGGCTTTCCGTCTGCTGACTGAATTTGGGTTCCCTCCCGGGCGGGCGCGCGCCCTTCGGGCAGGAGACCGACACGCAGCCGCGACGGTCCTTCCTGAAGTTCGTGCAGGATTCGCTCAGCGCCGGGAAAGCCGCCTTCGGCGCGCCGGCGCTTGCCGATGGCGAAGGCGATGTTGCCCTCGACCGGCGAGGTTTCCGGCGTCAGATCATGGCCGTAAAGGCAAAGGCCCGCCTCGAGCCGCAGAGAATCGCGCGCGCCAAGGCCGATGGGCTCCACATCCGGGCTGGCGAGCAGGGCTTTGGCGAGTTCTTCAGCCCGCTCGTCGGGAACCGAGATTTCAAACCCGTCCTCGCCGGTATAGCCGCAGCGGCTGACAATGAGATCGGCACCGTTCCACTCATAGGGCTTCATGGTCATGAAGGTCTGTTCGCCGGTGCCGGGAATGAGCGCGTCGACCACGCCGGCCGCTTTCGGCCCCTGAAGGGCGAGCAGCGCGCGATGATCAGCGATTTCGAGTTCAGCGCGATCGCCCAGCTTTTCCTGCAGCAACGCAAAGTCCTGCGCCTTGGTCGCCGCGTTGACCACGAGGAACAGCAGGCCCTGTTTGTCGTCGCGCGCAGGCCGCGTGATCATGAGATCGTCAAGAACGCCGCCAGTCTCGCTCAGCAGCACCGAGTAGCGCATGCCGCCCTTTTTCAGCTTGCGGATTTCGCCGGGAACCAGCGATTCGATCGCTGCGGCGATCTTCTCATGGGCGCCGTCGGCGCCGAGCGCCGCTTCGGTCGTCTGCAAAAACGCCTGGCCCATATGGGAAACGTCGAAAAGACCCGCCTTTTCGCGCGTGTGGAGATGTTCCTTGAGAACGCCGAGGGGAAACTGCACCGGCATGTCATAGCCGGCGAATGCGGTCATTTTCGCGCCAAGGGATCGGTGCAGCGCGGTAAGCGGCGTTTGTTTGAGCGCGTCGGTCATTCATCCGTCCCATGACAACTGCGCCGCTTGTGCGGCGACCCCGGCTGTCACGGGACCTGAGAGATTCACGCGGCGCGCCGCAATGGGCCCTGCCCGCTTACTCCTTCGGTGGGGCGCTTTCGTCACGCCCGCTTTCCAGCCTGCCTTGCTCCCTCGCGGTCCTTTTGCCTGAGAGTTTCCGGGGCGGTTGCTCCTTCGGCGTCGGCCGCCGCCTGCCGGCGTCGGCGCGATCTCTCCCGCAAGGGAATCGCCTGCGCCTGAAACGCAGACGTGATTAGAATAGGCGACGTCTAAAGGGAGTCAATGAGCGGCGCCAAGCGCCTACGCCGCCGCGCCGCAGCTTGCGCAGTTACCCTTAATCTCAAGCCGGGCCGTATGCAGGTCGAAATCGGCCGACCGCACGGCAGGCAGAATGTCAGCCTCAAGGGCGACGACTTCGAGTTCCTTGACCGTTGAACAGCTTTCGCAGACCAGAAAGGTCTGCACCACATGGGGCCCTTCGTGATTGCACAGCACAAAGGCGTTGAGCCCGTCGAGCTTGTGAATGTGGCCCTTGGTTTCAAGACCGTCGAGCGCGCGGTAGACCGTCATCGGCGCGCGCACGCCCTTGTCCTTGAGCTGGTCGAGTATTTCATAGGCTTTGAGAGCGTCTACGCTGGCGGCCAGCGTCTCCCAGACGAGCTTTTCATTTTTCGACAGCCCGCTTGGCAGACTGCGGCGCTCATCCCCGCCCTCAGGGCCAGACACGCCGCCCGCTTTTTGATCCTTCGCCATTATCAACTCCCTCACGCCCGAGTGAGGAGTGTTATATCTTTGTTATATCAATATTTGAACCTAGAAAGCGTATTTTTTTTCCCGAAACCACTTGGAGCCGAGCCATTTCGCGCCGCTTGTCACCGGCAGGCCGGCATGGCGGGAGGCTTCGTCGGGCGCGCCGTCGGAAAGGACATTCTCGAAAACAAGGACGTCGCCCGACGCGCCTTTGAACGTGATGTCGGGTTCGAGAAAGTGGGTTTCGCCGCCGTCATAACCGTCATTGAGATAGACCAGCGCGGTCACAACGCGCTGACCGTTGCGATCATATTCCGGACCGGGGGGCAGCCAGTCGCAATGGGGACGATATTCATGGCCCGCGCCGTAAAGCAGAACGCTGAGCATTTCGGCGTTTTCGAATGGGCGGCCTGCGAATGCGGCCAAGCGCCGGTTGATCATGACAAGCGCGAGATCGAGATCGGCCGGCACCATCACCGCCGTCAGGGAGGTGCGATAATCATCCCGCCGGGACTGGCCGGTTTCCGGATCGACGATCATCGACGGCCCCAGCCGGGGCGATGCGCAGGCGATGACATATTCGCATTCTTCCAGCGTGAAGGCGCCGCGATAAGCGCGCGCGGCCGGCGCCGTGCATATGGTTTCCGGTTCAATCGCCGGCGGCGCCGGTTCGTTGGAAACGATCGATTCGATGCGATCCCAGTCCGGTTCCTTTATCGCCGCGGTTTGTTGCGGCGGGCTCGACTGCATCGCCGCTCTGAGCGCGCCGATATTCGAGTATCGGCCTTCGCTGAGATCGCGCAGTGCTCTTTTCGCTATAGCTGCATCCGCATGCTTTCTTCCGCCCACGGCGCGGCGAATGGCGATCGTCGCGGCGCAGGGATCGCGCCGCGCAGCGCCGGCGATCAGCGCGGCGCCGTCCGCATCGTCGGGATCAGCGGCGAAGAGCAGCATCGCCGTTTCCCGCATGGCCGGCGCAAAGTCGGCGCGGGCGGCGCTTACGACGTGAGAAACGGCGGTCCGCCAGTCCCGCTCGACGCCGATACCGTCCGCATAAAGAACGCCGAGCAGTCTTTGCGCCGAGACAGAGTCCGCCTCAACCGCCTGGCGGAGATGGCCGGCGGCGTCCGCCGCGCGGGCCGAGTCGAGCTGCTGCGTCGCCAGCGTATAAAGCGCGTCGCCATGGCCCTGGTCCGCCGCCGCCTGCAGCCAGCGATCGGCTTCGGACTTATGGCCGGCGGCGCTTTTCACGCCGGCGAGCGCATATTGCGCTTCGGCTTCTCCGGCTTCGGCAAGTTCTTGCAGCGCCTGTAGCGTGATTTTCTGTCGCGTCGCCATCCGGCCACGCTTTACAGTCGTTAAGCGCCTATGGCCAGCCGACGCGGTCGAAAATCATGACCGCCGCGGTCTGATGTTCCCCGAGCGCGGCGACAGGCAGTTCATCGGCGCGAAAGGATCCAAGTTCGGCCACGGGGCCCGAGGGCGCAACCGACGAAACCACCGGATATTCATTATTGCCTTCGGCGAAGGCTTGCTGGCTTTCGTCGCGCAACAGGAATTCGAGCAGTTTTTCGGCGTTTTCCGCGTTCGGCGCGTGCCGGACAACGCCCGCGCCGGAAATGTTCACATGGGCGCCGTCGCCGTTTTGGTCGGGAAAAAGAACGCCGATCTTGTCGCCGATCGCCGCCTTTTCGGGATCTTCCACGCCGATAAAACGCGCCACATAATAGCTGTTGACAACGCCCAGCCGGCAAAGGCCGGCGGCGACCGCTTCGATTTGCGAGGTGTCATTGCCTTGGGGCTTGCGCGCGAAATTCGCCGCAACGCCGCGCGCCCAGGCTTCAGCGGCGTCTTCGCCGTCATGGGCGATGCGCGAGGCGAGCAGCGACTGATTGTAAATATTCGAAGACGAGCGAATGCAGATCATGCCGCGATAGGCGGGATCGGCAAGACCGGCATAGCTGTCGAGCCCTTCGGGCAATCCCTGATCCTTGTTGTAAATGATAATGCGTGCGCGTTTGGAAAGACCAAACCATTTGCCTTCCGGGTGCCGGAACTGCGCCGGCACGCGCGCGTCCATCGTTGCGTTGCTCACCATGCGGAACAGTTCCCGCTGATCGGCGCGCCACAAAATGCCCGCGTCCGCGGTGATGAAAAGATCCGCCGGCGAAGTTTCCCCTTCGCGCGCCAGGCGCTCGATCAACGCGTCGCCGCCGGCTTCGATGACATTGACTTCGATCCCGGTTTCTTCCGTGAACGAATCAAAAAGCGCTATATCGGAATCATAATGGCGTCCGGAATAGACATTGACCTCGCCGGGGACCTCGCCGGCGACCGCATCGCTCGCCGCCTCACCGGCCGGCGCGCCGCCATCGCCGCAGCCCGCCGTCAGCGCCGCGGCGAAAAGGCAAAGCGCCAGGCACCGCCCATTAGAAAAACACAAAGCAAGCAGGTTCATATCAGCCCCAAAATTTGCAATTCATTCTTAATAGCATACCTAGAGCTAAGTGCAACCATTCTAACTTATTGATTTGAATAGACAAAGACGCAAGACGGTTGAACCGTGAACGCGAAACGCGCGCCAATCGCCGGCGCGGTTTCCATCCCGGCCCGGACCGGCGCGGCAAGGCCGTCGACCGCGAACAGCACCGTCCAGCCGGGGCCGGCAAAGCGCGCATCGGCGACCCGCGCCCGGCCGGCAGCGCTCGCCGTCGCGCGCAGGGCGCCGTCGCGCAGCACAACGACGCCGGGACCGTCGCCAAGACCGGCCGCATCGAACCTGCCCAGCGGGGTGTCCATGCCCCCATCTTTGATCGCGCCTTCAATGGTCTGGGCGCCGGGAAAAATGCTCGCGCCGTCGCGCGTTGCCGGGTTGTTAAACAGGTTTTCCGGCGACGCCGTTTCAATGATCCGCCCCGCCCGCATCAGGGCGATGCGGTCGCCGAGCGCAAGGGCTTCTTCCGGATCGTGCGTAATCAAAACGACGGCGGCGCCTTGTTCTTTCAAGAGCAAACGCAACTCTTCGCGCAGGCGCCGACGCAGGGTTGCATCGATGCTGGCGAAGGGTTCGTCGAGCAACAGCGCCTGGGGCTTGCGGGCGAGCGCGCGGGCGAGCGCGGTTCGTTGCTGCTGACCGCCGGAAAGTTCGTGGGGGTAGCGTTTTTCCAGCCCCTCAAGGTCGAGCGCTTCAAGCTGATCGGCGATGCGCTGGCGCGCGTTCTTTACGCCGGCCAGCCCGAAGGCGACATTCTCGCGCACCGTCATATGGGGAAACAGGACGTAATCCTGAAACACAAAACCGATGGGCCGTTTTTCCGGCGGCGTGTGAACGCCGTTCCCGGCAAGACACGCGCCGTTGAGCGTCACCTCGCCGGCCTGAGCGCGTTCAAGACCCGCGGCGATGCGCAACAGCGTGGTCTTGCCGCATCCCGACGGGCCGAACAGGCAGACGATTTCGCCCGCCGCCGCGGAAAGATCGGCCTCCTTGACCGCTACAACGGGACCGAACCGATGGGAGATATTGCGCAGCACGAGACTCATGAACGACAGGACGCTTTCATTGCGGCGGCTTTGGAAATGCCGCAATTTCGCATAGATGTCATCTCTTCCTTTCGGCGGGCCCTGACGCAATGAACCATCGCGACGACAAAGACCGATACGCCTTTGCGCGCGCAACAGCGCTCGCGCTTGCGGCGCTGATCGTCGCCGCGCCGATTGCCGCAACGCTCGCCGGCGCGGTTCCGGCCCTGGGCGATGGATTGTTGACCTCGCAAACCGGGCTTCGATATTTCACAACGACGCTTATTCTTTGCGCGCTGGTCGGCATCGGCGCAACGGCGCTGGGCGCCGGGGCGGCGATGATCGTTTGTCTTGCGGACTTTCCCGGCCGGCGCATCTTCGCGGTGCTGCTGGCGCTGCCCTTCGCCATTCCCGCCTATGTCGCCGCATATGCTTATGGCGATTTTCTCGGACCGTTCGGGCCGGTCGCCGGATTTGTCGGCGCGGCAAACCTGCCGGAAATCCGCTCCCTGCCCGGCGCGGCTTTCATCCTTACCCTGATGACTTATCCTTATGTCTATCTTGCGCTCGCGGCGTCGCTGTCGGCGCGTTCGGCCGCCTATATGGAGGCTGCGCGCGCGCTCGGCGCCGGCCCCATGCGGGCGGCGTTCAAAATTCTCCTCGCCGCCGGGCGTCCCGCGCTCGCCGGCGGTCTCGCCCTGGCGCTGATGGAAACCGCGGCCGATTACGGCGTGGCGGATTATTTCGGCGTGCCCACCTTGAGCGTCGGCATATTCCGCACCTGGCAGGGGCTGGGCGATCTTGCCGGCGCGACCCAGCTTGCGGCGATGTTGTTTTTCGTCGCACTCGTCCTGGCGCTGCTCGAGGAAGCGGGCCGACGCGGCGCGACCGCGGAAAGCGCGCGGGCGCCGCGCGCCGCGGGACGCCTCAAACTGGCGCCCCATCACGCCGCCGGCGCGATCGGCTTTATCAGCCTGCCCGTGGTCTTCGGCTTTATCGTTCCCGCCGGGGTTCTGATCGCCAAGCTTGATGTCGATCTTTCCGTCGGGGCCGCGCGCGGTCTTTCCGCCGCCATCGTCAACACAGCGGCCGTCGCCGGCGCCGGCGCGGGGATCGCCGCCCTGCTGGCCCTGGCGCTCGCCTATGCGGCGCGGCGAAGCCGGGGCGGTCTTGGCGCGGTTTTGCTGCGCATCGCCACCATGGGCTACGCCATTCCCGGCGCGGTCATCGCAATCGGGGTTCTGGCGCTGACCGCGACGATCGCGCATACGACCGGCGCGGCGGTCGCCGGCGGCGTCGGCGTTCTGCTTTACGCCTATGTGGCGCGGTTCCTGACCGCGGGCTATAACGCCGCCGCCGGGGGGCTTGAGCAAATCAGCCTGCAGATGGATGCGGCCGCGCACAGTCTCGGCGCCGGCCCGGGGCGCATCGTCAGCAAGATCCACTGGCCGCTGTCGCGCGGCGCGGTCGCCGCCGGCGCGGCGATCGTCGCCATCGACATCGCCAAGGAACTGCCCGCGACGCTGTTGTTGCGGCCGTTCAATTTCGAAACCCTGGCGACCCATGTCTATCGTCTGGCCTCGGACGAACGGCTCGCCGACGCCGCGCCCGCCGCCTTGTTGCTGATCGGCCTGAGCCTTGCGCCCGTCATCGCGCTCAACGCCGCGGCGATGGGCGGGACCGCCGCAAGACGGCAGGCGGCGGCGGGCTGAAGCCCCTAAAAGCGGGGCGCCATTTGACCCCTTCGCGTTCGGAGACTTTCCCGGTTTCAAGCGGAAAATGTCCAAATGTGGGGCGCCATTTGACTACTCCGCGTCATACCGTGCGCCCCGCGCGCGAAGGCGCGCAATCATTATTCGACCGCCTTCGCGGTCGGGGCGGCATGAAATGACGCGCTGCTGACACGGGACCGCCATCGGCCTGCGCCGAGTTTGTTTCAAGCGATCCCGTGTCAGCGCAGCAGCGTTTCACGCTGCAGCGCGCACGGGATGACGGCGTTATGGTTGGGTTCAAATTCATCAGCCGGGCATTATACGGCCTGCCGGAAGGTGTTCGATATCTATCGACGCAATGCGGGTTTCAAGGCCGAATACCCTCCTGGGGTTGAATTTTTCAAATGCGATTCAACTTATTAGTATACTGAATTTTGCGACTTTCCTCCCCCGCTTGCGGGGGAGGTGTCCGCGAAGCGGACGGAGGGGGTTGTCCATACGGCTGCGTTGAATACCCCCGTCGGCCCTTCGGGCCTCTTCCCCGGTAAACGGGGGAAGAGTGCGCCGCCCCGCCTAATTCTCGCCGCCGCGATAGGCGTGGGGAAGATCGCCGCGGGAAAGATCGCGATAGCGCTGCATGAGCATTTGCTGGCGATTGCCAAGGCCCTGACGCACGCCGTCGATGAACACCGCCTCGGGCCTTGTGGTCACTTCCAGCGGGTCGCCGTCCCAGATCACCACATCGGCGATCTTGCCCGGCTCCAGCGAACCGAACTGGGCGTCAAGGCCGAACATCCGCGCCGGGTTAAGCGTGAGCGCCGCAATCGCGGCGTCGTAAGGCAGGCCTTCAGCGACGGCGTTGCCCGCCTGCTGGGTCAACAGGCGCAGATTGTGCGCGCCGAATTCTTGGGGATTGATAAACGCGATTTCAACGCCGGCCGCATGCAGCCGCGCGGTGTTTTCCAGCGTCGAGCGCAGATCTTCAAATTGCGCGGGCAGATTGGCCAGCGGATCGACGATCACCGGAATGTTCGCCGCGGCGAGCGACGCCGCCGCGCGCCAGCCTTCCGATGCGCCCACGGCGATGACGCGCAGGCGATATTCATTCTTTAAACGGATGAGATTGCGCAGATCGCTTTCGCCGTAAACATACGCCATCAGCGGCTGATTGCCGGCGACAACCGGTCCCAACGCTTCAAGGTCGTACAAGGTGAAACGATCGTCGCGCGGACGGCGCGCATAATCGTCCGGATTGGCGGCGTAGGCCCGCGCTTCGTCGAGATATTGACGCACGAACGCCCACGATCCCATCCTTGTGTCGCCGGCGCGCGCCGCGCCGCTGTAATTCAGCACGACGATCTGCGCCGCCCGGGCCTTGGTCACGGAATTGGGCCGCCCGGACAGGTCGATCACGGCGGCGCGGCCCGCAAAGATGGAATCGCCCGGCGCCGGCGCGGACAGCGCGCGGGTAACGCCGCCGGCGCGGTTGACCGGGATCAGCGTCGACATCGGCCGATAGGCGTCAACGGCGTCGAGCGCCGCGCCCAGGGGAAAGCCGGCGCCCCGTTCGGGACTCGAATCGTTTGCCTCCGCATCAAGGCCGATTTCTTCAATCCCGATGGTCGAGATCGGCGCGAAAATGCCCGGCGTGACGACCTTGCCCGTCGCATCGACGACGGTCGCGCCCGCGGGCGGGGAAAGATCGGCGCCGACCTGAACGATGCGGCCGTCCTCGATAATGACGTCGCCGTTTTCGATGACGCCGTTCGTTACCGTGTGCACGGCGCCGTTCATGATCGCCGTGGTCTGTTGCGCGGCGGCGGTCGAGATCGCGAACAGCGCGGCGGCGCCGGCGGCGAGAATTTTCTTTTGCATGTTCGCCGTCATTGTCCGGCTCCTCCGGTGAAGTCGTTTCCAGGCTGACCGATTTCAAAATCCATGCGCGGCGAACGCGCCGGATCGGCGCGGTCATACATCAGCGCGCCGTCGATATAGACTTTCTCCGCCTTGGCGTAGACCGAAAACGGATTGCGGTTCCAGACGACGACGTCGGCCATCTTGCCCGCCTCCAGCGTGCCGGTGCGATCGAGAATGCCCATGGCTTTGGCCGGGTTCGCGGTGATCCAGGCGATGGCGTCTTTCGGTTCGATATCGACGCCGATGCGCCGGCCCGCCGCCATCGCCTTGGCCGCTTCCTGATTGAGGCGCTGAATGCCGATGGCGCTGTCGGAGTGAATGACGGCGCAGCCATTCGGCTGGGCGTGCACCAGCGCGGCGTTTTCGGTCACCGTGTCGTAGGCTTCCAGCTTGAAGCCCCACCAATCGGCCCAGACTGCGGCGCAAACGCCGTTTTCGGCGAGATAGTCCGCAACCTTGTAGGCTTCGGTGGCGTGGTGAAAGGCGACGACTTCATAGCCGAACTCTTCGGCGAGATCGAGCACCAGAACCATTTCATCGCCGCGATAGCAGTGCATGTGAACGAGAATGTCGCCGCTCAAAACGCCGGCGAGGGTTTCAAGCTTTAGATCGCGGGTCGGCGCCTCGGGCGCGTCCTTGTCCTCGCCGTCGCCTTGCGCCCATTCGTCATAGTCTTTCCAGTAATCGTCCCATTTCTTTTTATACGCCGCCGCTTCGATCCAGGCGGCGCGATAGCCGGCGAAATTGCCCATGCGGGTGTCCGGTCCGCCGCGATCGCCGTAGACCCGCTTGGGATTTTCGCCGCACGCCATTTTAAGACCGTAAGGCGCGCCAGGAAATTTCATGCCCTGGACCGTCCGTGCGGGAACGTTTTTCAAGGTGACCGAACGCCCGCCGAACAAATTGGCCGAACCGGGAAGGATGAGCAAGGACGTAACCCCGCCCGCCAGCGCGCGGGTAAAGCCGGCGTCCTGCGGCCACACGGAATGTTCCGCCCAGACATAGGCGGTGTTGGGCGAGACGATCTCGTTGCCGTCGGATGTCGATTCCGTCTGCGGGGAAGGATAATCGCCAAGATGGGAATGGATGTCGATGACGCCCGGCGTCACCCATTTGCCCGCGCCGTCGATCACCGTCGCGCCTTCGGGCGCCTGGATCGCATCGCCGGCGCCGACCGCGGCGATCTTGCCGTCCTCAAGGAGCACGGCCCCTTCATCGATGCGCTCGCCGGTCCCGGTGAGCACCGTGGCGCCGGAAATCAGCACGGTTTGCGAAGGATACGCCTCATAGATCGACGGATAAGGGTCCGTCGGCGGCCGCACGGCGTCAGAATCAGCCGTCGCAGCTTGATCTGCGCCGGCGGCCCCATCCCCGCCCTGGCGGGCGCAGGCGCCCAATAGCACAACGGCCAGCGCCGCCCATGTCCATTTCCTCATGATTTCCTCGGTCTTTGATGCGCGCTTTGTTCGAAATTGCGCGCCCTTATGTCATAAGACTCGCGTAATTGGCCAGTGCGGCCGCAATGGCGCCGCAACATTGACGAGCGGTCGGGAGGGATCAATGAACAATTTCGTAACGCGCCGCCAGGCGCTGACGACAGGCCTTGCGCTCGGCGCCGCGTCCTGCGCGACCGCGCCGAAGATGACGCCTTATGTCGCCGTCGGCGAAGGCGCCGGCGGGATATTCGCCCATGGGGTGGCCAGCGGCGATCCCCAGTCCGACAGCGTCGTGATCTGGACGCGCATAACCCCGCCGCCGAATGCGCGCCTGGCGATCCCCTTGACGGTGGTGTGGGAAAGCGCCGCCGATGAAGGGTTCACCGACATGCGCGGCAAGGGCGAGGCGCAGACCGGACCGTCCCGCGACTGGACCGTAAAAACCCTCTTGCGCGATCTTACGCCCGGCGAAACCTATTATTATCGTTTTCGCATCGGCGATGAATATTCCCCCGTCGGCCGCACCAGGACCCTGCCCGTGGGCGCGCTCGACCGCGCGCGGTTTGCGGCGATTTCCTGTTCCAACTATCCGTTCGGCCATTTCAACGTCTACGACCTGATCGCCCGCCAGGACGGTCTCGACGCCGTCCTGCATCTTGGCGATTACATTTATGAGTACGGCCCCGACGGCTATGGGGGCGAGACCGGCGCGCGGCTGGGCCGCGAGCACGAGCCGGCGCGCGAAACCGTCACGCTCGACGATTACCGCCGCCGTCACGGGCAATATAAATCCGACCCGGCGAGCCAGGCGATGCACGCGGCTCATCCGCTCATCCCCATCTGGGATGATCACGAGACCTCGAACAATTCGTGGAAGAACGGCGCGGAAAATCACCAGCCGGAAACCGAGGGCGAGTGGAACGCGCGCAAGCGCGCGGCGCTCCAGGCCTATTACGAATGGATGCCCGTGCGCGAACCGGCGAGCGCGCCGGAAGCGTTCTTCCGCTCCTATGCCTATGGCGATCTCTTGACCCTTGCCGCCATCGAGACGCGGCTCATGGCGCGCGCGCGCCAATTTGAATATAGCGACGTGATCCCGACGCTTGAAACGCCCGAAGACGTCGACCGGTTCAAGAACCAGATCCTGTGGGACGAAACCCGCGACATGCTCGGCGCCGCGCAACTCGACTATCTCGACCGGACGATGCGCCAGTCGGTCGCCGCCGGCCAGCCCTGGCGGCTGATCGCCAACCAGATCATCATGGCGAAAGTCACGGCCCCTGATCTTACCCGATACGTCACCGAAGAAGACATTGTTTCACTGGAGCAGCAATGGTCCCAGGCGCGCGCTTTCGTAAAATCCTCCGCCCTCGGACTGCCGGCCAATCTCGACGCCTGGGACGGCTATCCGGCGGCGCGCGAGCGGTTTTACAACATGATCAAAACCGCCGGCGCCGAAGGGATGATCGTCGTCACCGGCGATACGCACACCTGGTGGGCGAACGATCTTGTCGCCCGCGACGGCGCCCATATGGGCGTCGAACTCGGCGTCAACTCCGTGACCTCGCCGTCGCCCTTCCGGCCGGAATTTCTCGGCGGCAAGGGCAAGCAATACGCCCTCCTCACCAATCGCGACAACAAGGACGTGCGCTATCTTTCCGGCGAGCATCACGGTTTCATCGATCTTCATGTGGAGCGCGATTCGGCGCGGGCCGCGTTCATGGCCGTCGATACGATCGAAAGCCGCAACTATAACGCCTTCGAAAAGGCCCGTTTCGACATTGCGCGGACGCAAGGCGGCGCGGCGTTTAAGGATTCCGACGGATTAAAGTTCAAGGAAAACATTCTTTTCGGGTAATATCGCCCAACCGATTTGAGGAGCGGCCATGCAAGCCGGCCCCCGCCAGGAACGATTTGAAAGCCTCGACGTTTTACGCGGCGTCGCCATTTTAGGGATTTTCGCCGTCAACATTTTGGCCTTCGGCTTTCCCTGGTACGCGATCAGCAATCCGACCATCGTTCCCGAACTCTATCGACAGGGCGGCGCCTTTTGGTGGACGGTGTCGGAAACGCTGTTTCAGATGAAGTTCATCACGCTGTTCACCGCCATGTTCGGCGCCGGCGTCGTGCTCATGGTCGGCGAGGAAAAACCAAGCCCGAAAACCGCGATCCACCGCACGCGCATGTTCTGGCTGTTCGTCATCGGCATGATCCATAATTACGTTTTCTGGTACGGCGACATTCTCGTTCCCTACGCGATTGCGGGGCTGATCGTCGCCGGCGCGCGGACCTGGACGCCGCGCCGGCTGTTGATCGTCGCGGCGGTTTTGATCGCTTTGAACTTCGGCGTTCTTTACGCACAGCAGTTCGCCTTCCAATACATGTCGCCCGAAGAACTGGACACGATGATCGCGCAAATGTGGGCGCCGCCGCCGGACGCGCTTGAAGAAGAGTTCGAACTCTATCGCAGCGGCTTTTTTGAGCGGGTCGGGCCGACGGCGTTCGATTCGTTCATGTCGCAAATCATGCAGGGGCTTATCTTCGCCCTGCGCACGATCGGGATCATGATGGCCGGCATGGCGCTTTACAAAAGCGGTTTCCTGACCCTGCGCTGGTCCGCCGGCGTTTATTTCGGCCTTGGCGCGGCCTGCGCCGGGATCGGCGCGGCGGGCTCTTACTGGGCGGCGCAACATTCGATGAGCGCCGGTTTCGACATGCTCCAATCCTATCCCAGCAGCGCCGCGCTTTATTGGGCGAGCCTCGTCCAGTCTTTCGGCTACGCGGCGCTGGTGATGGGACTGTGCACCATCGCCAAACTCAAGCCGCTGCGCGCGCCGTTTGCGGCCGCGGGCCGAATGGCGCTGACCAACTATCTTGCTTCGACTTTCATCGGGGTTTTCATTTTCTACGGTCCCCCGGGCCTTGGGAAGATCGGAACCATGGGCTTTGACGGCCTTGCCAAAGTGGTCGCCGGCGTGTGGCTGTTCATTCTCGTCTGGTCGCCGATCTGGCTTGCGCTGTTCCGCTTCGGCCCGTTCGAATGGCTGTGGCGCACCCTGACCTATGGGCGCGCGCAACCGATCCTCCGGTAACAGGGCGGGATGAATTGACCGCAGAGCTTATCGAATACGCTGCGCGCCTGCCCAAGGCGGAACTGCATCTGCATATCGAAGGCAGCCTCGAGCCGGAGATGCTGTTCCGGCTCGCCGGGCGCAACAAGGTCGATATTCCCTTCGGGTCGGTCGAAGCGGTGCGCGCCGCCTATAATTTTTCGAATCTGCAGGATTTTCTCGACATTTATTATCAGGGCATGCGCGTTCTTCTGACCGAAGAAGACTTTTTCGATCTCACCATGGCCTATCTCAACCGGGTGCGCGCCGACAATGTGCGCCATGTGGAGATCTTCTTCGATCCCCAGGGCCATACGCAGCGCGGCGTGCCCTTCGATACGGCGATCAGCGGCATCCTGACCGCGCTTTCCCTGTCGAAGGCGCAGTTCGGCGTGACGTCGAAACTCATCATGTGTTTTTTGCGCCATTTGCCGGAAGACGATGCGTTTGCAACGCTCAAGCAGGCCGAAGGCTGGCTCGACCGCATCGAGGCGGTCGGTCTTGATTCGTCCGAGACGGGCCATCCGCCGTCGAAGTTCGAACGGGTTTTCAAGGCCGCCCGCGACCACGGTCTTAAATGCGTCGCCCATGCGGGCGAAGAAGGCCCGCCGGACTATGTGCGCGAAGCGCTCGATCTTCTCCATATCGACCGGCTCGATCACGGCAACCGCGCGCTTGAAGACGAAGCCCTTGTCGAGCGCCTGCGCGCCGCGCAGATGACCCTGACGGTCTGCCCGCTTTCCAATCTCAAGCTGTGCGTGGTCGACGACATGACCGCGCATCCGCTCAAACGCATGCTCGATCTCGGCCTCAACGCCACGGTCAATTCCGACGATCCCGCCTATTTCGGCGGTTATGTCATGGACAATTTCAAGGCGGTGATCGAGGCGCTCGATCTTAGCCGCGACGATATAAAAACCCTGGCGAAAAACTCTTTCGCCGGCTCATTCCTCAGCGAAAGCGAAAAACGCGCGCATCTTGCGGCGATCGATAGGATTTAGCGCCTATTTGTTCCGGTGGATCGGATTGATTTTCGACCCTTCAAGCGAAAGATTATACATCAGTCCCTTGTTGTCGAAGACGAAGGCGACGATCGGCTGATTAAGCTGCGTCGTGTCGATCGCCCCGCCGGCGCCGAGGGTGATCACGGCGACCGAGGCGTCGACGCCGATCTCCCAGCCCTCGCTGGCGCGGAACTTGTCGAGCGCGCTCTGGTCGAGAAAAGCGATGATCTGCCGGCGCGACTGGCCGCCGATCTGAAAGCCGATGGAGGCGGCGGTGGTCGAATAATAACCGACGGTATCGCCGCCGATGAGCAGGGCGCCCTGGCCGTATTCCCCGCCGATGCCCAAGCCGCCCTTTCGGATCAGGGGAAACACCAATAATCCCGCCGCCTTGTCGAGCACCGCATCGGCGCCGCCAATGTCCTGGCGAAATTCCGTAAGCGCCTTTTCGACGCGCCGGTCGATTTTTGCCGGCTTGGCCGCCTGGGCCGCGCCGGAAACCGCAACGACGGCGGCGATCAGCGCGAAAAGGAGTCGAATGGGTGTGGTCGTCATGGCGTTCTCCTCAGCATGCGGTGCGCGTTTATATGAATCCTATGCGTCGATTTTGCGGCGATTGTCGACCGCCGCATCTTACGGATTCGTCATGGCGCGAGAAAGGGCGCGAGAAAGCGCGGCGCGAAAAGCCGTAAAGCGCGGGGCGTAACGCTTTGTCATCGCCTCCAACGCATCCGGCGGCGCCTTGTCGGGCGAGCCGGCGTCGAACGGCGGGGCCGGGTCGTATTCAAGACCGAGTTGGACCGCGCTGGCGAAATCCTCGCCGGCGATTTCCGCCGCCAGGGTGAAGGCAAAGTCGATGCCCGCCGTCACGCCGCCGCCGGTGAAGACGTTTCCATCGCGCACGACGCGAGCCCGCACCGGAACCGCGCCGACATCGGCCAGCGCGTCGTGATAGGCCCAATGGGTCGTGGCGCGTTTGCCTTTGAGGAGCCCCGCGGCGCCGAGCACGAAGGCGCCGGTGCACACCGACGTAACATATCTCGCCCGCGCCCCTTCGCGGCGCACGAATTCCATGAGGTCTTTGTCGAGCATCGCCTCGTCGACGCCGAAGCCGCCGGGAACGCATAAGACGTCAGCTGGCGGACAATCGGCGAAGGTGCAGGTCGGCGGGATGTTCAGCGCCGCATCCGTCGGCACGGGATCGAGCGTTTTGGCCGCCAGATGAACGTCCGCCCCCGGCAGACGCGATAAGACCTGCAGCGGCCCGGTGAAATCAAGCTGCGTGAGGTTTGGGAACAGCACAAAAACAACTGCAATGCGTTCCGCCATTTTCCAGTCCGCGCGTTTTGCTTGTTAATCGTTGCGCCTGAGCTGCAGGCGCGCCGGCGCCGCCGCGGCTTCCCAATCGTCCTCGGCGGTGATCCCGCCGTCCTGCCAGGTGACGATGATCTTTTCATAGGCGAAGCTGACCGTTTCCGTATGGGGATCGGTCCGCCCGGCGCCGGAATTCAATTCAATCGATACGATCGTCGCGTTGACGAGTTCAATCGTATAGTACTGAAATTCTTTTCCCGCCCGGCTCGGCCGCCACATATCGAGACGAAAATTGGCGATCGTTTCGTTATTCGACCAGGCGTTAAGCAAGAGCGGCGTTGCCTTGTCGAGCGGCTTGGTCACCGAGAACGGCTTGTGCTGGCGCTTGCCGGTCGGCAGGCCCGACGACGCATCGCGCGGCGATATGACTTCATGGGAAAATCCGTAGATTTCGATCGTCCCTTCGCGTCCCGCCTGGGTCACGCTTCCCTGAATCTGGCCTTGGGTTTGTCCTTCCAAGGTGAGGTAGGAATTGAGCGCCGCCTCGGCCGGCGCGGAAAAGGCGACAAGGCCCGCCGCGATAATGGATGCTGCAATGAACCGCATGACAGTGCTCCCCTGTTGAGAAGGCGAGAGCCTAGCACGCCGGCCCGCAAGCGCCAGACCCGTTTGTCAGCGCCGCCAGCCGGCGACGATTTCCATCACTGTTTCCGGATCGGCGCCGGTTTTTACGATCCACGCCGGCGACGGCCCGCGCCAGCGATGGGCCGGCCAGTCGACAGCGCCGTTTTTTTTAAGTGTCACGCCCTCTTTTTTGAGCAGGGATCGTTGGCGTTCGGCGCCGCTATGGTCGGCCATGGCGCCGGACGCCGTGATGATGCGGTGCCATGGCGAGCCTTTCGGCGCAGCGCGCATGGCGCGCGCCACCTGACGCGGCCCGACGCCGGGCAAGAGGCTCGCGATCATGCCGTAGCTGGCGACTTGGCCTTTAGGGACATCGTCGATGAGATCGTAAATATGTTGCATAACGCCAATCGTCTGCGCGGCCCGCCTAGCGCGCCGCTCAGACAAATTGCATCGACAGCCATTCGGCGACCAGCGCCGGCTTTTCCTCGCCTTCGATTTCCACCTTGACAGCGTATTTGAACAGCCATTGGCCGGGTATTTTCTGCTTGGCCGACATCAGCGTGAAGGATCCGCGAATGCGTTGTCCGGACTTAACCGGCGTGATCATGCGGACTTTGTCGAAACCGTAATTGACGAACATTTTATCGCCTTCGAGGATCAGCGCGCATTCGACGGCGAAACGCGACAGCATGGAAAGCGTTAGAAATCCGTGCGCGACGGTTGTCCCGAACGGCGTCGCCTTGGCCGCTTCCGGATCCACATGGATGAACTGCCGGTCCTCGGTCACCTCCGCAAACTGCGTTATGCGATCCTGATCGATGGTGATCCAGTCGGAAACGCCGGTTTGCTTGCCGATAAAATCGGAAATGTTTTCGGTTGTTGCGAACGGCATGACTTCACGAACTCCTGTTGGATGACGCAAGAACCGAAAGGTCGCGCCATTCGACTTTATAATGAAGCTTGGGCGTGCCGAAAACATCCCGCATTAACGTCTGCGTGACTTCGCCGCCCAGCCGCTCATAAAATCCAAGCGCGCGCTTATTTTCCGTTATGACGTGCAAATACGCCGTCCGCTCGCCTTGCTCGCGCAAAATCGCCGCGGCCGCCTGCATCAGCTTCGCCCCGATCCCTTTTGAACGCATTTCCGGCGCAGCGTGCAGATTGTCGATAAACGCTTCATCGCGAACCCACACGCCGATAAAGCCGACGATTTTTCCGTCTTCTACGGCGACGAGCACGCAATCTTGCGGTCCGATTTGCGCGTTTCGCCAGTGCTCGCGCAAATCGTCGTCGACCTGGCCCGCAAGATAGTCCGCCGGCAGGATATCCCGATAGGCGTCTTTCCAGCTCGCCGCATGCAGCGCTGCGATCTTCGGCAAGTCGTCCGGCCTCGCGCGGCGTATTTCCATCAATAGCCCCGCATCCGGGCCATGCGGTCTGCGTGAAACGCCGCATCGCCGAACATTTCCTGCGCAACGCGAATGCGCTTCATGTAAAAACCGATATCGAATTCGTCGGTCATGCCGATGCCGCCATGCATCTGCACCGCCTCCTGGCTGGCGAGCTTGGCGACCTCGCCGGCCTTGGCCTTGGCCAGCGAACAGGCGATCCCCGCCATGCCGTAATGGGCGTCAAGGTCCTGCAGGGCTTTGAGCACCGCCGATTTCATCAGCTCGATTTCCGAATAAAGATGGGCGGCGCGATGCTGCAGCGCCTGGAACGAACCGAGCGCCCGGCCGAACTGCGTGCGCTCTTTAAGATAGTCCGCAGTCATCTTGAACGCCTGTTGCGCGGCGCCGGACATTTCCGCGGCGAGCCCGGCGCGTCCGGCGTTTAAAACGCCTTCCAGCGCCATATGGCCGCCATCGACCTCGCCGATAACGTCGTCGCCGGTCGCTTCCACGCCGTCGAACGACAAACGCGCAAAGCCGCGGCTGTCGACCATGACCGTGCGTTCGCGGGCAAGGCCCTTGGCGGCGGCGTCAACAAGAAACAGCGTCAGGCCGTCTTTCTCGCCCGGCGCGCCGGCGGTGCGCGCCGCAACGATGATCTTGTCGGCGGCATGGCCGTCGGCGACGAAGGTCTTGTCGCCGGAAAGTTTAAACGCGTTGCCGGCTTTTTCCGCTTTCATGGCGATATTGGCGGGGCCGTGCTTGGCGGTTTCATCGACCGCAAGGGCGAACAGCGTTTCGCCGGCCGCGATCTTCGGCAGATGTTCCTGCTTGTGCGCGTCCGACGCGATTTTTTTCAGCGCCGTCGCGGCCAAGACCGATGTCGACAAAAACGGCGAGGCCGTCAGGGTGCGGCCCATCTCCTCGGCGAGAACGCCCGCGCCGACGAAACCGAAATCGGACCCGCCGAATTCTTCTTCGACGACGATCCCGGCCCAGCCCATTTCCGCCATCTCTTTCCAGAGATCGCGGGAAAAGCCGTCCTTGTTGTCTTCGTCGCGCAGCTTGCGCAGCGCCGAAACCGGTGCTTTTTCGCCGAGAAAGCCGCGCGCCGCATCGCGCAGCATTTCCTGTTCTTCAGTGAGGACGAGAGGCATGTTTATATATCATCCTAAGTTTGCGTCATGCTCACCTCTCCCCGTCGGGGAGAGGTCGAAATCTTTGATTTCGGGTGAGGGGGAAGAAACGCCAGCGCCCTGCGCAAATGCTCCTGCCCCCTCACCCTAGCCCTCTCCCCCAAGGGGAGAGGGAATTGCGTTGCGCACAGGACAACGCCAGACCGTTACGCATCCGGCAGCCCCAAAATGCGCTTCGCAACAATGTTGAGCTGCACTTCCGAGGTGCCGCCTTCGATGGAATTGCCTTTGGTGCGCAGCCACGCCTTGGCCATTTTGCCGTCGTTCGAGCGCTCGCCTTCCCATTCCAGCGCGTCGGACCCGCCCGCGTCCATCATCAGCTCGTAACGGCGCTTGTTGAACTCAGCGCCGTAATATTTGAGCATCGACGAGTTGGCGCCGACGCCATGGCCGGCCTTGGCTTCGTCCTTCATGCGTTCAAGGGTCAGCAAAAACGCCCAGCCGTCGATTTCCGCCTGGGCGATCTTGCCGCGCAGGATGGGATCGGAAAGACGGCCGTCCTCGCCGAGGCCAATCTGGCTGACCGCGACCTCGCCGATGCCGCGCCCGCCGAACAGCCCCCCGCCCCCGCCGGCGATCATTTCCCGCTCATGGGTCAACAGATATTTCGCCACGTCCCAGCCGCGATTGAGATCGCCGACAATGGCGGAAACGCCGGGCGCATGCTCCTTGGGAACCTTGACGTCGTCGAAAAACGTTTCGCAAAAGGGCGACTTGCCCGAGATCAGTTTGATCGGCCGGGTCGTAACGCCCGCTTCGGCCATGTCGATCAGGATAAAGGAAATGCCGTTATGCTTGGTCGCTTTCGGGTCGGTGCGCACCAGGACGAATATCCAGTCGGATATATCGGCGTATGACGTCCAGGTTTTCTGGCCGTTGACCAGCCAGTGATCGCCCCCCTCTTCATCTTTAATGTCCTCGCATTTGCATTGCAAAGAAGCGAGATCGGAGCCCGCGCCCGGTTCGGAATAGCCCTGACACCAGCGGATTTCGCCGCGCGCGATCGGCGGCAGGAAATGCAGCTTTTGTTCATGGGTTCCGTATTTCAACAGCGCCGGGCCGAGCATCCAGATGCCGAAGCTTTCCAGCGGCGAGCGCGCCTGCAGCTTGCGCATTTCGGCTTTGAGGACTTTGACTTCCTCTTTGGAAAGCCCGCCGCCGCCATATTCCTTCGGCCAGGCCGGCACGGTCCAGCCCTTTTGCGCCATGCGTTCGAGCCAGACGCGCTGGGCGTCGGACTGAAACGTCCAGTCCCGCCCGCCCCAACAGATGTGCTCCTCGCCGACGGCGCCGTCGCGCATTTCCTTGGGACAGTTTTCTTCAAGCCAGGCCCGCGTTTCCGCGCGGAATGCATCAAGATCGCTCATCATTCGTCCTTATTCGGCGCGCTGGTTCATCAAGACGTCAGCCGCGCATCGCACCCCATCTATACGCTGAACGCCGGCTCATGCTGCAGGGCGATTCGCTTGACCGTCAGCTTGTCGAATTTCGCCGTGCCCAGTCGCGGCAGCGGCGCCGGCGAAATCCATATGCGCTCGGGCGTCTTAAAGTTGGCCAGTCCTTCAGCGATAAAGTCGCGCATTTGCGCGGCATCGATTTGCGCGCCCGGCTTGGGATAAACCACCAGCCCGACCCGCTCGCCCAACACTTTGTCCGGCACGGAGAAAACCGCCGCTTCGGCGACCTCTTCATGTTCGTAGACGCGGCTTTCCACTTCAAGACAGGAAATGTTTTCGCCGCCGCGGATGATGAGATCCTTGATGCGGTCGACGATGTAAAGGAAGTTTTCTTCATCCATTTTGCCGAGATCGCCGGTCTTGAACCAGCCGTCGGGCGTCAAGGCGGCCTCGGTTTCTTCGGGAAGATTATGATAGCCGCGGAAATTGGCCGGGCTGCGGATCCATATTTCGCCGACTGTACCGCGCGGCGCTTCGGCGTCGTCCTTCATGATCTTGATGTCGGTGAGCGGCATCAGCGGCCGGCCGGTCGAATCGGGCCGGCTTTGGTAATCTTCAAAAGAAATGACGCAGCCCGCGGCGTTGGTTTCGGAAAGTCCGTAGCCGGATGACGGTTTGGCGTTCTTAAAGGTTTCCGCCAGCCTTTTGACATGTTCCGGCGGACGTTTGGCGCCGCCCGAATTGACATCGATCAGGCTCGGCAATCCTTCTTCGCCCGCCTCGAACATCAGTTCGAAGGACTGGCTGGGCACGCCGATGAAGTTGGTCAGCTTTTCCCTGTCGATGATCCGGGCCGCCTCCTCGGCGCCCCAGCGATGCATCATGACGACGCGCCGGCCGATCAGGTAGGAAAAAAGAAACACCGAGTGCATGCCGGTGACGTGGAACAGCGGGATGGCGAGAAGGATTCCCGGATCGTCGCCGAACGGGCTGACGCCGCCGCGCGATTCCGTCAGGACCGTGGCGAGAAAGGCCCAGGACATCAGCGTCGACACCGCGCCGCGATGGGTGAGCACGACGCCCTTGGGCTGGCCGGTGGAGCCGGAGGTGTAAACGATCGCCAGATCGTCTTCGGGATGGACATCGACCGGCGGCGGCGTATCGTCGGTCGCGGCGGCGAGCAGGTCTTCATAGCGATAATCGGCGCCTTCGCCATCGCGCGTCAGGATCAGCGTCAGGCCGCGCTTTTCCTTGAGCGGCGCGATGAATTCCATGCGCTTGCCGTCGGCGATCACGATGGTCGCGCCGCTGTCGGCAAGGCCGTATTCGAGTTCCTGTTCCTTCCACCAAGCGTTGAGCGGCACGGCGACGGCGCCGAGCGAAATGATCGCCGCATAACAAACGCACCATTCGGGGTAATTGCGCATGGCGATAGCGACGCGATCGCCTTTCCTGACGCCGAACTCTTTTTCCAGGGCATGGGCGAAGCGACAGGCCCGGCGCCAGACCTCGGCAAAGGACAGTTTTTCATCGCCGAAAATCAGGAAATCCTTTTCGCCATGGCCGGCGCCGTATGCAAAAAAGGCGTTGAGGTTGGGCGGCGCGTTTTCGAAGACGCGATAGCGATTGCCGCGAATCTCCGCCTCGCCGACTTTGAACCTCGGGTCTTCTGACAGGATTTTCGCCGCGATGAGGATCAGATTCGGCTGTTCAGTCGGCGCAGAGTCGCCCATGTGTCGCGGGTCCTTTCAAGCATGAAACACACCGTCTCATAGCGAACCTGATATCGCCGGGAAACACCCGTGCGCAGCGGGGCGCGTCAGTCGCCCGCGCGGTCCGCGCCGCGCCGAACCAGGAGGCCGAAAAGACGGCGCTCAACGCCGTCCGGCGCGCCTTCAAGACGCCATAACCCGGCCAGGGCGGACACATAGATCGCCGCGCCGGCGGCGATGTCCGCGACGAGGCGGACAAGCGCGCCTGCTTCCGGCGGCGGCGCGATCATATCGCGCAGGAACAGGAAATAGCCAGCCATGGCGCCGACCGCCGCGATCGACCGGCGCGCGCTCCACAGCGGCGCCCAGAACCGGCCGCCGCCGGCGCGGGCATAAAGCGCAAGGTTGAGCGCCACATGAAAAAGCCCGGTCGCCGCCGCGGCCCAGACCGCGCCCATGAACCCGTAGGCCAGAACCGCCCAGATGAATACCGGCAGCTTGACGATGAAAAACGCCAATTCGCGCATGAAGACGAGCCGCGTCAGGCCGAGCGCGACCGCATAGGCCTGGGTGGCGGTAAACAGCGACTGCAGGCCGATCACCGGCGCGAGGATCTGGATCACCGGAACCGCCGCGCGCCATTTCTCGCCCAGGACGACCGTAATCATATCCTCGGCGACAAAGGCGAAACCGAACGCCGCCGGCATGGCGAAGACGCCGAGCGCCTCGACCCCGCGCAGAAAGGCGCGGCGCATGCGCGCCGCGTCGTCCTGCATCGCCGCAAGGCCGGGATAGATCGCGCGCGTCACTGGGGTCGCGATTTGCCCGGTCGCCAGCTCCGATAATTGAAAACCCATGAAATAGGCGCCCGCGCCCTCGGTGCTTACAGCGCGAGCGACGATCGGCGTATCGAGCTTGTTGTTGAGCGCCGCAACGAAACTGACCCCGGCGAGCCAGCTGCTGAACCCGAACACCTTGCGGAAGGATTTAAAACTCAGGCGCGGCGCAAAGGGCTGCATGACATAGGAAAGGACAAGCTGGGCGACGCCGCCGGCGATCAGGCCGAGAATGATCGCCCAATAGGTGCGAAAGATGACGGCGACGGTGATCGAAACCCCGACGCCGACGAGCTTGTTGAGCACCGTGGCGATAAACTCGCGGGAAAATTTAAGATCCCGCTCGAACTCGAAGAATTTCGGATTGATCAGCCCGGCAATGACCGGAAACGCCGCAACGCCGAGAAAAACCCCCGCCATGCGCGGATCGTGGTAAAATGCCGCCATCAGCGGCGCGGCCGCGGCCAGCGCCGCGCCGATGATCAGCCCACGCAGCGCCGACAGGGTGAACAGCGTGTTGAGATCGTCCCGGCCGGCGTTGCGAAATTTCACCACCGCCTGGGAAACGCCGATGTCGGAAACGCCCTGCAACAACTGCATGGTGATGATGGCGACGGCGACCAGCCCGATATCGTCGGGAACCAAAAGCCGGGCGACGACAATCGTGTTGATCGCGCCGAAGAGGCGCGCCGACAGACCGGCGGCGAGGACCCAGGCGGCGCCGCGCACGATCCGCCCGTGCAAGGGCGCCTGCGACAGCGGATTGGTTGGCGGCGAGATCTCTGACATAGGGCGCCTGGCGGGCTTCGGTTCGGGATTAGCGCAGTTCGCCGGGCGATGCGACAAGCCCTCATCGGCGCGCCGTTTTTCCGCCCTTGCGCCGGCGGCGCGCGCCGGTATGGTGCGCCGCCTTTGATCTTGAGGAACGCCTTCGTGCCCCACGCCTCCGCCCTTGTCACCGTGATGGTGGGCGCCGCCCGCAAGGCGGCGCGCGGCCTGGCGCGCGATTTCGGCGAAGTCCAGGCGCTGCAGATTTCCCGCAAGGGCGCCGCTGATTTCGTCACCCGCGCCGATCTGAAGGCCGAACAGACCGTGTTCGAAGAGCTTTCCGCGGCCCGGCCCAAATACGGTTTCGTCATGGAAGAGCGCGGCGAAATCGACGGGTCCGACAATTCCAACCGCTGGATTGTCGACCCGCTCGACGGCACCACGAATTTCCTGCACGGCCTGCCGCAATTTGCGGTTTCCATCGCGCTCGAACGAGACCGCCAGCCTTACGCCGGGGTGATCTACAACCCGGCGACGGACGAGCTTTTCTGGGCCGAAAAAGGCGAAGGTGCCTGGCTCAACGATCGGCGCATCCGGGTTTCGGGACGGCGCGACTTGAGCCAATGCGTGTTCGCCTGCGGGCTTCCTTTCGCCGGCCGGCCGGGCCGGCAGCGCGCCCTGGCCGAAGCCGGCGCGGTGCTGGAAAAGACCGCGGGCGTGCGCCGCTTCGGCGCGGCGGCGCTCGATCTCGCCTGGGTCGCCGCGGGACGGTTCGACGCGTTCTGGGAGCGCGGGCTTAATTCATGGGACGTCGCCGCCGGCGCCTGTCTGGTGCGCGAGGCCGGCGGCATGGTGAGCGAAATCGAAGGCGGCGATAAATACCTTGTCGCCGGATCGATCCTCGCGGCCAATCCGGAAGTTTACGACAGCGCCAAGGAGTTGTTGCTGGCGGCGCCCGAAGCGCAAGGATAAGGGAAATTTCCCTCACCGTTTCGATGGAATAAACGTTAAACGGCTTGCGTGTCTGCTTCCTAGCCCGTGCAAACCAGCACGCCGGCGGAATTATAGTAACACCGGCTCGTCGTTCGCAGCACTCTAAGCGCTATCCTTTCTACGAGTCCGGGTATCTCAGCGGAATCCACGATCGCCAGCAATGTGCCGGCGAAAGTTTGAAGCACCGTTGTTTCTGAAACGGCGTCGCCGTCTTCATCCCGCGATCCAATGTCTGAGGTTGCTCGCAGGTCCGACAGCGTCTCAGCATCGATAACAGCCGCCTTGTAAGTTTCCAGCAAATCGCCCCACAGCGCTCCGGGCACAGTGCTCAAATCAAACATGAGAAAACTCTGCGGCGCGGGAAGGGCTGAATTGTCAGGCTGGATCGGCAGCAATGAGGTCACCAAATAAGGGCCGCCGGACAATACGCCGCAGGAGCTGTCCGCTTCGGCCGCCTCGCAAAGCGCGTCGATCACGCTGCTTGACCAGTCATAATCAAACGCGTTTCGCACGTCCTCTGATAATGTCTCGGGTGCCCAATCGCTAAAATTGTCATACTCATCGCCGCGAATGGGAACATGGAAAACATTGATCTGCGCAATCGGATAAACTTCCTGCACTTCGCTAAGCGGCCGAACGGAGCCGAATAGGGCGTTCAACAGCACGGCGGCTGAGTCGTCATTTTCAGTCATCAGTATATAGCTATGCAAGCCTGGCGCAGGCCGCGATTGAGGCGATTGCGGCGCAGATGTATTCAAGAATTCATAGGCATGAGCGACAATATCGATTGCATCTTCCGACGCCTGCGCCGCCGTGAACAAGTCCTCCGCAGCTTCTTCCTCACTGACCGCCGCGGTCTCCGACGCTTCATCGGCCGCCATCTCTTGAGTGCAAGACGCAATGAGCGCCATGAGGGCGGCCAGAGTGAATCCTTGCACCACTCGGCAGAATTCTAGTTTCGGCATGCGCATTATTCCTTTGTTTCAATTGGGTGTGGTTACATATCCTTTGCTGAAGCAATCGATATCGCCGCCGTCATCATCGCCTCGCAATTCGATTTCGTGTTTATCGGCTCCGTTCCGCGTCCAAACGACGAGGTCGACCTTGTCATCGCCTTTAACATAACGATCGATGAGAGAATAAATCACTTCCCGCGGCGGTTCGGCGGCGCCGGGAACCTGCGGCTCGGAAGCGGCCGCATCCGAAGATGCGCCGGGTGCTTTGCGTTTTGCTTTGGGATGCGCACGAAGCGGTTCAAATTTGCTGAACCATCCGGAAAAGAGTTGCCCGACATCGACGGTTGCGGCGATCCCTTTCATGTCGGGCAGAACGGTAATGTCGCGCGCTTTGACCCCGCCGACATAAACCGCCGTACTTCTCCAGACATTTCGGCCCTCGATTAAGAACGTAATTTCGCCTGTGCAGGCTGAGACTGTGTTCGGCCAAACGCCGGAGATGCTTGTTTCCGACATTTCGACGCCACTGCCAGGCAAAGCGGCGTTCGCCAAATGCGTCGTCAAGGAATCGAGATCGGCCGCGTTCATCGGCAACCCGACCACGATCTCCCCTTCGCGCTGACGCGTTTGTTCGATCACCTTGTCTTTGCGCCAGTTGGCTGCCCAGGCGGTCCCATATTCTAGAACAATCGCCGGCCACCAAGCTGGCGCGGAAATGTCGGCCGTTACGTTATGGCGTCTTAACACCTGCTCCAAGGTTATCTCGTTTTTCTTGGCGTCTATTCGAGCTTCGGGTCCGAACACCCAGCCGAAATTCGGCAAAAACTTTTGGCCGGCTTCAACAGCGGCGGTCATATCGGCGGCATGACGATCAGAATAACCGACCACGATCGGTTGTCGCTCTAAAGCTTCCACGTTGCCGGACGACGCCCTCATAAAAGACGTATCGAAATCCGCCGACGCCCCAGCCTGGGCGAGGCTTGCAGTCGCCGCAAAGGCGATTTCGAGCGATCTTGCCGCGCTTGAGATTGTCGACGTTCGATGGGCGAGCTCTACTGGCGTCGTGCCGTATGCAAACGACTGTCCCGAGAGAACGCAGTCATCTTCGTACATATTACAGTTTGCACGATCGGCAAGAACCACATCAAGAAACTTATCTGGCACAATGAAAAGCTGCCGTTCAATATGGTCGGAGCAGCTTTTTCTCTTCGTCTCCGGCGTTAATTGAATCATCAACAACAAATATAGAGTGGCGCGATAATTTATCTCGTCGACAAAATCGCGTGCTATCGGCTCTTTTATATCCGGTTCAATATTTTTTATGGCGGCAGAGAATGTGAAATAAGATTTTCTTATGTTAATCGCCGACAAGGCAATATCTTCCATGAAGGCGTGCATGTCCGCCTGAAGCAATGGGTATTCCAACATAGCTTCAAGATCACTTGAGCCTATTCCCCAGCGTTGCGCGCTGCGGCTGAAAGCATCGTTAAAACGCGACGTCGTCGGAATTCCGCATGCATTATGAAATTCAATTCGTTGCGAGGTTTCGCTAAGAAGCGAATCTGATCGAAGCGCCTCAGGTATTTCATCCTGAGCCAGGCCGCTTCCTCCTTGCGCATCATAGGGCGCGCCTTTGTTCGGATCCTTTTGAATCTCCTGATAAAGGTCCGACAAAAAAGCGAGAAAATCCTCGCCGCCTTCTCCCGCTAAAATAGCGGCGGAGAAAAACTGAAAGCACGCCTGGCTGAGTTCGCCCTCGAAGCACCGCCGCGCATCAGGGTCTTGCGGATTAATATTCGCGTTCCGTCCTTCGACAAATACGACAGCTGGCAATTGGGTTTTGGAAGGCGGCGAACTCGGTACAAGAATTTCATCATCGGTTTTAAATGGCCGAGCCAGCTCCAGGCCAAACGACTGCGCAATATCTCTGAACGCATTAATCCTTGATTTCCTTAGGCTTCTATTTTCTTTCTCACGAGCGGCGCTCTCCGCCCGATCATGATAGATTTGCTCCGTAAACGCGCTTATCCATCTGAGATAAAGCGCTTCAACTTGTTCCTTATCTACTTTCGGCGCGCGCACGGTGAGGTCGGCGACGCCGAATTTGTTTTTCTTTTCTCCCGGCGCGACCATCACGTCGAATTGCAGGCGGTAAAGCGTATTGCCGCCGAAGTCATGAAGGTCGTCAAGATTCACCGCCGCCAAGGCCGACCTCAGCTCCGCTCGATAGGCCTGAAGATCGCGAAATTTGTCGATCGGCGATTGCTCCATGGAAGATCGGTCGGGAGCGGCGCCGCGGTTTATTGTGAATTCGTCGGGACGGTCGGCGTCTGGCGTGGGCGCGGTCGGCGCGGCGCCATTATCATCGAATGAATTGGTCGCGTCTGCCCCGGTGCGCGGCTGGACATCGAAACCTTCCGTCCGCATCTTTTCTAAACGGCGCTGCTCGACCAGCAGATCCTGCTCGAGCTTCAGTTTGTCCCGTTCAAAGATCAGCGCGTCAAGTTCTTCCTTGCGTTCCGCGTTTCTTCCTTTTGCAGGATCGAAGGCGAGCCCAAGCTCCGCCCGCAGCGCCGTGATGCTGCGCAAGTCCCGCGCGAGTTGAGGCGCAAATGTTTCATCTTTGCTGTCTTCGAGTAGTTGCTTGAGAAACTCGACTTCGCGCCGGCGGTCGTTGATCAGCGTTTCGCGCGCATAAACCTGCGGGTCGCTAATCGTGATGACAGCAGGACGCTGAGGACCCCTTTCATCTACTTCTGTTAGTTTGAGCGCATAAGGCGTTTTAAAAAGGCTACATCCGGACAGGAAGAAAGCGCACGCCATTGCGCTGAATCGCCAATCGAACGGATTGTGCATAGAGCAGCCCCGACCCCACGGGAGCAGCTTAGCATATGATCTTCACAATCAAAATAATAATCAGATTCGTTGAATGTTATAACAGCAATATTAATTGTTGGAATTTGCTATAATAACATATTTTTCTTTAGTTTTTCTTCCAGCCTATCTTGACGGCGTAATTTTGAAATTTCGCAATTTGAAAGTTATTTTATAGCCGCCAGGAGCTTGTTAGCGGCGCCTCAATAATTTTGGCCAGCGGTTATGCGTCAATCCAAATCCTAAACGCAGCGATAGTGCCGATAGCGCCAGCGCACCGATTGCGGATCGACGGTTTCATCTTCATAGACCGCGGTGAGCCGGTAAGCCTCGCAATAGGCCTGGGCCTCGGCCAGAAGATCTTTGGGATCGTAATCATAAGGATCGTAGGGAATCGAAATCGACGGCTGACCCTGATAATTCGGCTCATATGACTGGCAGGCGCTGAAAAACAGCGCGAGCAGAACCGCCGCTATCGCTCTTGAAAATGCCGCCATCATCGTCTCCCCGGACCCGGCCCCGCCGACCGGACGCGAGTGTAGCAAGCCGCCGGCGAATAAAAAAGGGCGCGGCTCGCGCCGCGCCCAACGCAACTAAAGAGGGAGTTCTCGGTAAGTCCTTCGCTTTAGGCCGCGTCTGCGTCCTTGAGCACTTTTACGCGCGCGCCGCCGTTAATGGCGATTTTGCGCGGCTTCATGGTTTCGGGGATTTCCCGCCGGAGTTCGATATTGAGCAGGCCGTTGACCAGCGACGCGCCGGTCACCTGGACATGCTCGGCGAGCTGGAAGCGCCGTTCGAAGGAACGCCCGGCGATGCCCTGATAAAGGAATTCACGGCCTTCATCGGCGTCGCTGCGCGAGCCGGAGACGGTCAGCGTGTTTTCGCGAAGCTCGACATCGATTTCGTTTTCGGCAAAGCCGGCGACGGCGAGCGTGATGCGATATTCGTTTTCGGCCAGCCGCTCGATGTTATAGGGCGGATAGCCGGTGGTTTCGGTTTTGCCGACATTGTCGAGCAGGTCGAACACGCGGTCAAAACCAATCGTCGAACGATAAAGGGGAGTTAAGTCAAAGGTACGCATTTTCATTCGTCCTCCTTCATAAAGCGAGGGTTGCGCGCGCCTTTCCCGCCATTCGGCCGAGAAGACGCGAACGGAGCCGGATGGCCTCCGTCGCGCTTGAGATAGGCGCGAAAGCCGGCGTTTCAACCCCGCCGGCAGGCAAAGCAGCGGCGCCGTGGACCCCATGCGAAACCATGGTAAAGAGCGCGTTCGAGCCGAATGCGGGAGCGCTTTCATGACCATGAGATTTTCCCTTGCCGCCCTTTGCCTGATCGCCCTTGCCGCCTGCGGCGAGCGCAAGGAGGCGCCGGCCGAAGCCGTCGCCGAAGCCGCGCCGAGCCCCGAGGCCTTGCTGGAGGCGGCGATCGCCGGGCCCCAGCGCAGCGCCGAGGAGCGGGCCCGCGACGGGCGCCGCAATCCCAAGGAGACGCTCCAATTTTTCGGCGTCGAGCCGGACATGGCGGTGGTCGAGGTCTGGCCGGGCGGGGGCTGGTACACCCAGATTCTTGCGCCCTATCTTAAATCCGACGGCGGCAAGCTTTATGCGGCGGGCTTTTCTCCCGACGGCGCCAGCGAGCGGGTGCGCGAGTCGCTGGCCGCTTTTCGCAGCCAGTATGCGGACCAGCCCGACATCTATGGCGCGGTTGAAATGACCGTGCTCGGCGATGGCGGCGCGGTTGCGCCGGAAGGCGCGGCGGACACGGTTTTGACCTTCCGCAATGTCCATAACTGGCTCGCGCGCGGCGTCGCCGAAGACTATTTCGCGGAATTTTACCGCGCGCTCAAACCCGGCGGCGTGCTCGGCGTGGTCGAACATCGCGCCGACGGCGCGGACCTGCCCCGCGACGGTTCGAAAGGTTATGTCTATACGGACGATGTGATTGCGCTCGCACAAAGGGCGGGTTTCGATTTCGAGGCTTCCTCGGAAATCAACGCCAATCCGGACGATACCAAAGACCATCCCTTCGGCGTCTGGACCCTGCCGCCGGTGCGCCGGTCGTCGGAAGTGCGCGGTCAGGAAGATCCCGACTTCGACCATGCGCCCTATGACGCCATCGGCGAAAGCGACCGCATGACCTTGAAGTTCCGCAAACCCATCGCCGCCGACGGCGCCCTGTTCGAATAGGAAAAGCCTTGCCGGACAGCGAGCTGACCAAATCCTTGAAAACCGCAATCGCCGAGGCGCTGAAAGAACCCTTTGGCGGCGTGATCGAAGTGCTTCCCGACGGGGGCGATGGGTTTTTCATCGACGGCCGCGCGAAGCCGCCGGCGGTCCGCAACAAACTGCCGAAAGGCGTCAAGGCGGATTGCACCTGGCGCGGCGGCGCGGATGTCCTGATGCGGATCTTCGACGGCGCGCGCGCGCTTGAAAGCGCTTATGTCTCCGGCCGGCTGAGAATATCGGGCGACATGAGCGTCATGGCGCGGCTGACCCTGGACGGGACGCGATGAGCGGTTTTATCCGCATCCCGTCCAATCCAATTCCCGACGGCGCCGAGGCGGCCCAAATCGCCGGGGCGGACGGCGCACCGCTGCGCGCAGCGTTTTTTCCGGCGAGCGATGCGCGCGCAACCGTCGTCGCGATGACCGGCTGGTCGGAATTCATCGAAAAATATTTCGAAACCGTCCGCGATCTTCAGGCGCGCGCTTTCAACGTCGCCATGATGGACTGGCGCGGCCAGGGCCTGTCCGATCGGGAAAGTCCGAAAGCGTCGCAATGGAACGGATATTTCGACCTGTTGCAGGCGGACTTGCAAAATTTCGCCGACAATCACGTCAAGCCGCGCTTTGGCGGGCCGACGATCCTGATGACCCACTCCATGGGCGGCGTGCCGGGCCTGAAGCTGCTCGCCTCCGGCTATGAGGGATTTGCCCGCGCGGTGTTGTGCGCGCCCATGACGCGATTGTTCAAACCTTCGGTCCTGCCGTTTTATCGTCTTGCGTCCGAAGCGGCGTGCCTGTTCGGCGCGGCGGCGCGCGACACGCCCCGCGGCGAGGACCCGTCGGAAGCCTTCGAAGGCAATATTTTCACCAGCGATCCGGTGCGCCATGAGCGTTTTCGCGTTCTTAAAGAAGCCCATCCACGCGCGACCAATACCGGTCCGACCTTCGGCTGGCTGCGCGCGGCGCTCAAGGCGGACCGGGAGATTCACGCCCCCGGCTTTTTCGACAATCTCAAAACGCCGACGCGCATCATCTCCGCGGGAAACGAACAGCAGGTTCACGGCGCCGATCATGAGGCGATCGCCGCGGCGAGCAAGCTCATCGACCATGTGACGATCCCCGGCGCGCTGCATGAAATCATGATGGAGCGCAACGACATCCGCGCGCTTTACTGGAAAGCGTTCGACGGGTTTGTCGCGCCGGTTTTTGGCGCCGCATAGTCGCCGACCTGATCGGGGGGAATGAGCGGCGGGAAAGGTCTGCGATTCAGAACAAAAGCCCAAAGCGCCGGGCGCGCCAATCACGCCTTCAACACGCCCATCGCCGCTTCATGCAATTCCGGCGTGGCGGCGGCGAGGATTTCTCCACGCCCGTCTGATCCGACCGGCGCGCCGCGCCAGTTGGTGACGACCCCGCCGGCGCCCTCGATAACAGGAATGAGCGCGGCGTAATCGTGACGCTGCAGCGTGGTCTCCGCCACAAGGTCGAGTTCGCCCAGGGCCAGAAGCGCGTAGGCGTAAGCGTCGAGACTGAAGCGCTGAACCTGCGTTTTTTCGCAAAGACGCGCAAAGGCGCCCGCTTCGGCGTCGCTGAAATAACCGCCCGCGGCGCGCGGATCGGTGGTTGAAAGCCGCGCCCGGCCGAGATCGGTGACGCCGCTGACGCGGCAGGCGACGGACGTCTTGCCGCGCTGGAACACGGCGCCTTTTTGCCCGACCCAGCGTTCGTCCGTATAAGGTTGATCGATCAGGCCGAGAACCGGCGCACCGTCATGTTCGAGCGCGATCAGGGTGACCCATGTGGGCGCGCCGCAGACAAAGGCGCGCGTGCCGTCGATGGGATCGATGACCCAGCGCCAGGGGCCTTGGCCTTTTTTCTCGCCGAATTCCTCGCCGAGGATGGCGTGACCGGGATAGGCTGCTTCGATCAGCGTCCGGATTTTCCGCTCGGCGTTGCGGTCGGCGTCGGTGACCGGGTCGAACACCGGTCCTTCCTTGTCGGTCACCGCCGCCCGGTCGCGAAAATGGGGCAGCGTTTGCGATCGCGCCGCATCCGCCAGATGTTCGGCGAAAGCTGCGAGTTCGGCGATTTCCTGAGGGTCAAAAGACATGCGCGGCGATCATGACAATCGCCGCGCACAAGCGCAAGCAGCAACGGCGGAGGGTTAATTCTCGCCGGACATCGCCTTGGCGAGGTCCAACAGGCGCTTTCTCGGTTCTTCGTTGAGCTGATAGTAATAGCGCACGAGATCGATGGTTTCTTTCTCGTCGAGTATTTCCGCGGCGGGCGCTTCGGCGAAACCGTAATCGCCGTTGATGTCAAATTCGCTGACCGGTTCGTGTCCGTTCATGCCTTCGAAGAAATAGGAAACCGGCACTTTGAGCGCTTTTGACAGCGACCACAGGCGCGATGCGGAAATCCGGTTCACGCCGCTTTCATATTTCTGGATCTGCTGAAACCGGATGTCGACGGCTTTGGCCAGCCGTTCCTGAGTCAGGCCCAAAAGGCGGCGGCGCGCCTTCAGGCGGCGGCCGACATGAATATCGATCGGATGGGCCATACTTGCCTCCTCCCAAAACGGCGGGAGCGGCGCCGGCAGGCGCGCTGATCCCGTGGCGGGGAAAACGCAATCTGCATGCCGGGAACCGCGAAATGGCCGATCAGGGCTCGCCCTATGCGGGTTAAGCCGGTGATATTGAAGGCATTATAAGGACGGCGGCGGTTTTGGACGGGCCCGCCGGGGCGGTCCTTATTCATGGCGGCGGGCGTTAATCGCCGGATGCGCGGTCAAGCACTGTCTTTATTTAGAACGGTCGGCCGGCGAGCGCCTAGTCGATCATTTTCGCGGAGCGCAGCCAGAATTCCTCGTCGAAGCCGGGAATTTCAAGATTGGCGATAAACTGCCGCGACGCCGCCTCCCAGGAGAAATTCTCCGCCCAGAGGCGGCACGCCGCCGGATCGCGCTGTTCGTAAGCGGCCAGGCAGGCCTTTTTAAGATCCTCGTCAAGGGCGCCGCAGCCAGGCGGCGCGCCGTCAAGAATCTCAAGCGGGCCGCGCACCGGATAGGCCGCCACGGGCGCGCCGCAGGCGAGCGCTTCCACATTCACCAGCCCGAACGTGTCGGTGCGCGACGGGAAAACAAAAACGTCCGATCCTTGATAATATCTCGTCAGATCGTCGCCGAATTTCGGACCGACGAATTGCGCGCTCTTATATTTTTCTTCGAGCTCTTCGCGCTGCGGGCCTTCGCCGACGATGACTTTGGTTCCCGGCAAGTCGAGCTCGAGAAAGTCCTCGATGCTTTTTTCCACCGCAAGCCGGCCGACATACAAAAACACGGGCCGTTCGAAATGATCGAGAAACGACCGGTCGCCGGGCTTGAACTGATCGAGATCGACGCCGCGTGCCCACAATTTCATGCGGTTAAACCCACGCTCTTTGAGTTCTTCGATCAAGCCCGGCGTCGCAACCATCATGGTCTCGCCGTCCTTGTGAAAATCCTTGAGCACCGCGTAGCCCCATGTCGTCGGGACTTTCCAGCGCTCATTGGCGTATTCGGCGAAACGGGTGTGAAAACTCGTGGTGAACGGATAACCGCGGCGTTTGCAAAAGCGCCTGGTGGCGCGGCCGATCGGACCTTCCGTGGCGATGTGAATCGCGTCGGGCTGAAACTCGTTGATCAGTTTGGCGACCTTGCGATTGGGCATCAGCGACAGCCGGATCTCCGGATAGGACGGCAGCGGCACGGATTTGAAATCGTTCGGCGTGATGTAAAGCACTTCATTGCCGAAATCGCTGAGAATGTCGCCGAGCGTTTCCAGCGTGCGCACGACGCCGTTGAGCTGGGGCTTCCAGGCGTCCGTGGCGACGACGATTTTCAGGCCGTGCTCAACGCTGGGCATGGAAAAGCGGGGCTTGGCCCGGGTCAGCCGGCCGACGCCCGACCCGATACGGCGCAGCGCCCCCTTTTTGCGCTGGCGCGGTTCTTCTTTTGTGGGTTGGGTCATCTCGGTCTTATCGATTATCCGCCAAACGGCGCTTGGCCTAATCCAGCGGCGGCGGAATGACAATTGAGCCTCGTCAATTAAGCGCCGCTTGGAAGGCTGTCGGTTCAGGTTCGCTTTGTCTTATATAAGAATTTTTGCGCTGCAAAAAATTGTTGCGTCGCAACATTCGCCTTGTTACGCTTTGTCTCGCAGCGATTCTGTCGCTGCTGCCCATTTTTGGGCGTTTCCTCCCTAAAACTTGACCGCGGGTTTCGGCCCGCGGTCCTTTCATGCGGGCGCCGGCTTATTCCGCCGCCTGGGCGGTCCATAGATCATCGGACCGGATTTGGGCCAGCCGGGCGATCAGCTCGGTCATCGCCCGGCGCAGCGTGTCAAACCCATCGGTGCGAGCGATCCGGCGCTCGTCAAGATAGAGCCGGCGGTTGATCTCGATCTGCAGGACATGCACGCCCTTGCCGGGCCGGCCGTAGGACGCGGCCACGAAGCCGCCGGCATAGGGCGCGTTTCGGGCGGTCTCAAAGCCCAGCCCGTTCAAGGTCTCCTCGGCAAGCTGGGTCACCATCGGCGCGCAGGAAGAACCGAAACGATCGCCCAGGACGAAATCGATCGGCGGCTCGCCGGCGCGGAACGGCGCGCCGCCGGCGGCCGGCATGGAATGACAGTCGAACACCACAGCGCAGCCGAAACGCTCCAGCGCATCGTCGATCAGCTGCGCCAAGGCGCGGTGATATGGATCGTAACACGCCGCCAAGCGCCGCTGGGCGTCGGCGAAATAGAGCTTGCGGCTGTAAATATCCTGACCGTCCGCGACGATGCGCGGGATCACGCCAAGCCCGGCGATCACCCGGCTCGAACGGGTATCGGCGTCATGGGGCAGGGCGTCGGCGAACATGCGCGGATCAAGCTCGTCGCGGCCGCGGTTGACGTCCACATAGGCCCGCGGAAAAAGCGCGCGCAACAGCGGCGCGCCGTGGCGCGGGGCTTGTTCAAAGATCAGATCCACATAGCTGTCTTCGGACTGGCGCAGGCCATGGCGGTCGAGCCGGGACATTTTCAGGAGATCGGCCGGATAGTCCCGGCCCGAATGGGGCGAGGCGAAGATCACCGGCGCGTTCGGCGCGCTCGGCGCCGCCACATCGATGGTCCGGCGGTTAATCGGACTGTCCCGTCTTTGCGTCGGCTCCGGCATGCTTAATCCAGGGTTGAAAATGGGGCGACTTGGGGCATGTTAGCGTGAAGTTGCAGGATTCGTTAAGACCGGACGGTATAACGCCATTCCCGGCGGAGCGGAATTTGCACATCGTCCGTTAGGCCCGGCATGGGGATGGGGCAATCCCGATATCGGACAGATTTGGCGGACAATAAAGGGCGGAAACGGCATGGCGGCGATTCTTCTGGCTGAAGACGACGATTCAATGCGGCGCTTTCTTAAGAAAGCGTTGGAGCGCGCCGGCCATATGGTCGTCGACGCCTCCCAGGGCGATGAAGCGCTGACCGAACTGCAACTGCGCGAATTCGACCTTTTGCTGACCGATATCGTGATGCCGATCATGGACGGGATCGAACTGGCGCGCCGCGCCGCCGAGATCGATCCGGCAATGAAGATCATGTTCATCACCGGCTTCGCCGCGGTCGCGCTCAACGCCGCCAACCAGGCGCCGGAAAACGCCAAGGTTCTGTCAAAGCCGTTTCATCTCAAGGATCTGGTCCAGGAAGTCGACCGCGTCGTCGCCGCCTGAAGCGCATCGCGGCAAACCTTGCCACGCCGAAATTTTGACGCTAGAGACCGGCTCTTCTCGCCGGGGCATCAGCCCCCGTCGGGCGCGTAGCTCAGCGGGAGAGCACTACGTTGACATCGTAGGGGTCACTGGTTCAATCCCAGTCGCGCCCACCAGCCTTCGCCAGCTGCGCTGGCTTCGGCTCGGCAAGCCAGTCTAATTCGAAACGATGATATTGATCGCGACTTTCCCGCCAGGCGAAGGCGGACTGAAACCCGCCGCAAAGCTCAAAGATCCGCTCATTCCCCCCGACCTGATCGGGGGGAAAGCGGGAATCCAGTCTTATGAATAAAGCCGGGCTTCGCCCGTCATTTTTTGTTTGCTGGATCCGTTCGAAGCATGCTTCGAACCTGCGCAGCATCACCCCGGATTATAATCCGGGGCGCTGCAGCGCGTCCGGGATGAGCGGGTGACTCGTCTGATGCGCAACCCACACTAGTTCTGAATGAGATTGTCGATCTTGTTTCGCGGCAGCATGTCGTCGGCGATAAACCGCCGCACGCTCTGCGCCGATTCCGCCAGCGCCTGCTGATGATCGTCGACAGAGGCCGCACGCAGATGGTCGCCGCCGGCCAGGCGTTCGGCCTCGATGCTGTTGAGAATGGCCGAGGTCAGCTCTTCTTCCTCGCCCTCCAGCGACACCGTGCGGCCGGTCAGCGACAGTTCCTTGCGCAGCATCTTGATCTGCTCGACAAAAACCAGGATCGACATGGCGAGATTACCCCGCGGCAGGCCGTAATCGGCGATCTCATAGCGGTTGATATAGGCGTTGCCGGCAGGATCGATCCCGGCGCTGGCGAAGGCGTAACGGTAATTGAACGCGCTCACCGTCTGCGGATCGGCCGCGCCGGTGAACAACGCCACCATGCTCAGGCCGATGCAGTTGGTATGGTTGGCGCCGCGGCAGGCGGTCGGCTGGAGAAAAAACACGACCTCGCCGCCGGCGTTCGCCGCGATAAAGGGCGCGCCGTCGGCGCCCTGGGAGGCTTGCCAGACCGCGCCGAGTTCGCTGAGCACCGCGCCAAGCGCCTGAACCTCGAAACTCTCGAGGATTGTATTTGGATTGGCGACCGACGGGCTTTGCGCGCTAGCGCCGGAAATCGCCGTCATTGCGGCGCAGACCGCCGCCCAAAACTGTTTCATAACCCCTCGACCAACCCCAATCACGCTAAACACGTTGCGGCGCTTACGCGCCGCCGGGCAGCATAAGCGAAAAGGCCGACCCCCGCAAAGCGCCAGACCGGCAAGCCCGCTGATGACTTTCGCGCCGCGACATGGTTAAGCCCCGGCCATGAACACCGCCGACGAAACCGCGCCCGCCGGGCTCGATGCGCGCCGCGCCGCCCTTGACCTTATGGAGCGGGTGCGCCGCGGCGAGGCGCTCGACGATGCGCTTGGCGCCTGCCGCAGCTTTAACGAGCTTGCGGGACCGGACCGGGCCTTCGCCAGAACCCTGACGAGCCATGGCCTGCGCCGGCGGGGCGGCATCGATCACATCCTCGGCGCCTATATCGACCGGCCGCTGCCGAAAAAGGCCGCGCGGGTGATGGACGTCCTGCGCCTTGCCGCGGTCCAGTCGCTGATCCTCAAGACGCCCGATCACGCCGCGGTTTCGACCGCAACGGCGCTCACCCGCGACCGGCGCGAGACCGCCGGTTATGCGGGGCTGGTCAACGCCGTTGCGCGCAAGATCGCCAAGGCGGGCCCAGCGCAGCTTGAAAAGGTCCCCTCGCGCGCCGATACGCCGGCCTGGCTGTGGCGGTCCTGGGAGCGCGCCTTCGGCCCCCGGGCCGCGCGCGCCATCGCCGACGCACATCGCCACGCGCCGCCGCTGGATCTGACCGTCAAGATTGCGGCGGACGCGCGCGACTGGGCCGCGCGCCTCGGCGCCGATCTTTTGCCTCCCGATACGCTCCGCTTACGGAATGTTTCCGACGTCGCCGCGCTTGAGGGCTATCATGACGGCGCCTGGTGGGTGCAGGACCTCGCGGCGAGCCTGCCTGCGCGCCTGTTGGGCGAGGTTTCCGGCAAAAAGGTTTTCGATCTTTGCGCCGCGCCCGGCGGCAAGACCCTGCAGCTCGCCGCCGCCGGCGCGCAGGTCACGGCGGTCGATATCGCCGCGCCGCGCCTAGAGCGCTTGTCGGAAAATCTCGCCCGCGTCGGCCTTGCCGCCGAAACCATCGCGCAAGACGTCCTGCGCTGGACCCCGGCGGAAAAAGCCGACGCCGTCCTGCTCGACGCGCCCTGCTCGGCCACCGGCACGATCCGGCGCCATCCGGACATTTTATGGCGCAAGAGCGAAACCGACATCGCCGCCCTGGCGCGCCTTCAGGCGCAACTGATCGACCGGGCAATCGCCATGCTCAAGCCCGGCGGGACGCTGGTCTATTGCGTCTGCTCGCTGCAGCCCGAGGAAGGCGAAAGACAGGCCGAAGCCGCGCTGGCGCGCCATCGCGCGCTGCGCCGCGTTCCGGTTGACGCCCAGGCGATCGGCGGCCTCGCAGCGGCGATCGACCGCCATGGGGATCTGCGCACCCTGCCCTTCATGCTGGGGCAAAGCGGCGGCATGGACGGTTTTTTCGCGTTTTGCGCCAGGCTGGCGGGCTGACCGGCCGGCGGGAGAGCCGGGCCTGCGAAAAAGCGGCTGTAATTAAAACCGGTTAACCCTTACGCGCCAGATTGCGAATTGTTCCTAAAAACGCCGCCGCGCCCCTTGATTGCGGGCCTGGGGCTTACGATATTACGGCTCGGAATTGTCGGGCGCCCAAGGGCGCCCGCATTGCGAAACGGAAAGGACCGGACCCCATGAACGAACCGCGCAGACAATTTGGAGCGCGCGTGGCCGACACCGACGCCCGCGGCGTCGCCATCGACGAAGGCCTGCGCCAATACATGCTGGGCGTTTACAACTACATGGCCGTCGCCGTCGCCGGCACGGGCCTGATTTCCATGTTCATCGCGAGCAACCAGGCGCTGGTTATCCAGATCGCCGCCACACCGATAAAATGGGTGGTGTTCGCCGGCATTATCGGCATGGGCTTCCTGGCGCCGCGGGTCATCTTTTCAGGCTCCAAGGCGGCTGCGCATGCAATGTTCTGGATATACGCCGCGTTGTGGGGCGTTCTCATCGCGCCGATGCTGTTCTTTTTTCAGCAGGCCGGCGCCGCCCAGGATATTTACCGCGCATTCTTCATCACCGCATCGGTCTTCGGCGGCATGAGCCTATGGGGCTATACGACCAAGAAAGATTTGTCCGGCTGGGCGAGCTTTTTGTTCATGGCGGTCATCGGCCTTTTGGTCGCCATCATCGTTAACGCCGTCTTCTTCCAGAGCGGCATGGCCAGCCTGATTACTTCATCGCTGGTCGTCTTGGTGTTCGCCGCCGTGACAGCCTACGAAACGCAAATGATCAAGTCGCTCTACACCGAAGGCGGCGGGGCGATGAACGAACGCGCCTCGATCTTCGGCGCATTTGCGCTTTACGGCTCGTTCGTCACGCTGTTCATTCACATCCTGAACATTCTCGGGATCATGCGCGGCGATTAAAGCGCCGGCCATTGAAGGATTAAGCCCCCGCCCGAAACGGCGGGGGCTTTTATATTGGAACCGTGTCTCTGCGCCGGCCATGGCCGCGCCCATCATGTTTGCCGAGCGGCCTGTCGCACAAACATTGTCAGGCCCGGCGCCATGGGCGATGGTCGGTGCGCGCGAAGGACGAAGCGATGCACATTAATCGCCCGAAGGTTTAAACGCATGAAAAAGGACCGATAAATGTCGCCACCGGACGATCCCTTGTCGAACCGGACCAAGAGCCGGCTTGCCGGCGCCGGTGATGTGATGGATTGTCAAAAATATCCATTTGCCGCGCCGGCCAGGCGACCATAGAGTCCCTTAAATGACCGCAAGAGACTGTTTCGATCTTCCCATGACCGGCGCCGACCCCGAAGCGGGCGCCGGCTATGACGCCTATGTCGCCGAGTTTCTCGGCTACGGCCCCAACTTGCGCGATCTCTTCGCGGTCGCCGACGCCAGTCCCGGCGCGCCCTTGATCAACGCCCATGCGGCGGCGCTGCATATGGCGTTCGAGGGTGCGGAAGGCTGGGCTTTCGCACGGCCTTACCTTGAGCGGATGCGCGCCGCAGGAAACCGCGCCAATGGGCGCGAAAAGCTGTTCTGCGCCGCGGTCGAGGCGTGGGCGGCGAAAGATTTCTTCGCCGCGCTCGCCAGTCTCGACGAGTTGACGGTGCGCTGGCCCGCCGATCTGTGCGCCATCAAATGGGGCCAGTATCACGCCTTTAATCTCGGCGATCAGGCTGCGCTGTTGCGTTTCGGCCAGCGCGCATCGGTCGTGCACGAGGGCGCGCCCTTCGCCCACGGCATGATCGCGTTCGCGCTGGAACAAAACCACCGCCTTGCCGAAGCCGAAGACCACGGTCTGCGCGCCGCGGAGATTTCCATCGACGACGCCTGGGCCCATCATGCGCTGGCGCATATCATGGACGCCCAGGGCCGGCCGCGCGAAGGCGCGCGCTGGCTCGATCATTGCGCCCATGTCTGGGACCGAAAAGGGATCTTCATCCGCGAACACAACTGGTGGCATGCGGGCCTCTTCCGCCTGGCGCTCGGCCGCGACGAAGACGCGCTGGCGATTTACGATGAGCGGTTGTGGGGCGAATGGCCGGAATTTCCGCAGGAGCAGATTGGCGCCGTTTCCATGTTGTGGCGGCTTGAATTGCGCGGGCTTCACGTCGGCGAACGCTGGAAGCCCGTCGCCGACCAGGCCCGCGCCCGCGCCGGCGAACACGTTTTTCCCTTCCACGATCTGCATTATCTTTACGCGCTGGCGCGCAACGATCTTGATACGGAAGGCTTTCTCGCCTCCATGCAACGCCATGCGCAAAGCCAGACCGGCGAGGCCGGGAAGGTCTGGCGCGATATCGCCGCGCCCGCAGGCGAGGCGATCGTCGATTTCGCCGCCGGCCGGCGCGCCGACGCGGCCGATAAGCTTGGGGCGCTCCTGCCGCGCTTGCACCGCATCGGCGGCAGCCACGCCCAGCGCCATGTCTTCGAGGAAACCTATGCGGCGTGCTGCGGCGAGGATTTCGGCTGGACGCCGCACCGCGCCGCGCGCTGATCGCCTTAAGTCGCCAGGCGCAGTTTTTGCCGGTCGAAAACCCGCAGGACCTGGCTAAGATCGGCGCCGCGCTTGAGGATCGCCCCGCTCATGGAGACGATTTGATAGGCGCCCTGGCGGCGGGCGAGCTTGGGCCGTTTTTCGACGCGGTAGAGCGGCATTTCCGATGCGCGCCGGAAGATCGAAAACACCGCCGCGTCCTCCAGACAGTCAATAGCGTAATCGCGCCACTCCCCGGCGACGACGAATTGGCCGTAGACCCCGAGAATGCGGGTCAATTCCGAGCGCGTGAAGGAAACGGTCTGAACCGCGCGACGCGGCGGGATTGCGGGGGAACGGGAACGCATCGGGATGATTTTTGCGCGCGACGGCGAAAACGGCAAGCCGAAAAGCCGGTTTTTCCCCGTCTTGGCGGGGAGATTTGTCCTTAAAATCGCCTTAATTGATCCCTGCCCGCGCCCCAATCGCCCGCCAGATTGGTCTTGTCGGTCGGGCGTTGCGGCAGGGATTCCGGTTTTCAACCATCGCCCCCAGCCCCCGGGAGAACGCGCTAGCGCGCCCGTCCGGCAACTTCCTGACAGCCCCCATCGAGCACGCGCGCCTTGACCGGCCCCGCCCAAGCGTCCCACAGACGGGACCGCCGCCATACGCCGGGAAGCCCGTTTGAACGCCGTCATCGCCGTTGCTCTGCCCGTCTTCGGGATCATCGCCGCCGGTCTTGCCGCCGGCCGCCTTGGCGCCATGACGGCCGAGGACTCCCAGGCGCTGAACAAATTCGTTTTCCGTTTCGCCATGCCGGCGGCGCTGTTCGGCCTGACCGCCGGGACCGCGCCGCCGGGGCGGGAAGATCTCGCCATCGCCGGCGCATATGCAATTGCCGCCTTTGTGTCGCTCGCCGCCGCTTATGTCCTGTCGCAATCGCTCTTTAGACTGACGAAACAGGAAGCCGGCGCCCACGCCTTTGCCTCGACCCTGGGCAATGCGGTGTTTCTCGGCCTGCCGATCGCCTTGTCGATCGAAGGCTGGGCGCGCCCGTTCGTCTCCCTGATGCTGATTGAAGGAACCTTCGTCCTTGCCATCGGCGCAGCGCTGATCGCGCCGAGACGCGATGGCGGCGCCTTTCTGTCGCGCGTTGCCGGGGTTTTTGCCGGCGCGGTTCGCAATCCGCTGGTCGCCGGCATGGTCGCGGGATTTGTCTACGCCGCCCTCGGGCTGCCGTTTACCGGCCCGTTTGAAACGTTCTTCAACCTGCTCGGGCGGGCGGCCGGGCCGACGGCGCTCTTCGCGCTCGGGTTGTTCCTGGCGACCCACGCCTTTCCAAAGCTTGGATCGGTCGCGGGCAAAATCGCATCCATCGCGCTTGTGAAAATGGCCGTGCTGCCCGCGGTCGCGCTCAGCGCGGCATATCTCCTGGGCGTTTCCGATCCCGCCTATCGCGGCGCGCTGGCGCTTTTTACCTTCGTTCCCTGCGGCGTTGTTTCCTTCGTCATGGCGAGCCAGTACGGGGTTTATAAAACCGAAGCCGCCGCGGCGGTGAGTTTTTCGACCATGCTATCGGTACTGACGATCTCGGGGGGGCTGATCGTTTTTGCATAGATAGTGGGGTCGTATTACGCCGCACACCATCAAACGCCTTCAAATAAAAATCGTGACCAAATTCCGTGGCGGGACGATAACAAATGAGTAACGCGCTCTTATTGGTCTTGTGCTGCGATAATCGTTTTCAACGCAGTCAGTTCCTTCGAGCAAATCGCCTTATCAAGCCTAGAGCATTCTTCCAGAAGCCGTTCAGCCTCGCCAGCTTGATCCTTTGCTTCAGTCATGCCCGAAAGATGCATGGCTGCGAGAGATCTCATAGCACGCGCGTCGCCAGCCCTAGCCGCCTTTTCCAACCAATATAGCGCCGCTGCGGTGTCTTGTCGTACATTCTGAAAGCAATAAAGCAGGCTTGCGCCAATTTCATTCATGGCCGTCGCGCTTCCTTGCAACGCAGCGCGCTTAAACAAGTACATGATGATTTTATTTTGCGCCTCAGCCGAGGACTCGCTTCCCATGTTATTAGCGTAATCGATGGCGTAAAGCGCCAAATCTTCGCCGGTATACGCCTCCAGGACAGCAGCCAGCTTTGCTTTCTCAGTTTCCGGTAACGCCCATATCTTTTCGATCGGCTCAAGGTCGTCAGCACTGCATTTGCTGTAACTGTCAGAACCTAACCAATCCGCTAATATTTTAATAGAGCCGGCCACTTCACCAGCCGGTTTATCCGTAGCGCGTTCCCGCGCATCCTCGCAATCATCAAGGGATGCGGGATCGACCATGCAACGAAGCTGATGTCCATAGGACGCCCGACCTAATCTGATAAATGACAGAGCCATCTCAATACCATCAATAAGAACCACCCTTTCGGCGCAGAGCAATATGCCGACGTCCTCCTTCACCCAAAATTCGCATGGTTGATTTTTGCCGTCATCAACAACGAATCCCGTCTCGGTGTTTTGGTCGAAAAACCCCGCCGCAACGGGCGAGCCATAAATGTCATTCAATTCTTCTCTAATGGCGGAGGCGTGATTTTTTCGTCGTATTGTGTTTTCCCGATCATCATCGGGAAGCACACGGTGGAGATATGAGTAATCGTAGGAGACGGGCTCCGACTCTCCCCTCAGTACGACTGATAACTCTCCTTGGCGAAGCCATATCGATACGCGATCATTAGACACAAAAACTGTTTTATATTTTTCGCTAGCGCACTTCTTGGCGAAGTCTTCTCGTTTGTCAGGCGCGATGACCGCGTCTAATGGAGCAATTAATTCCCGGCATACATCCAGGGGAGCTTTTCCTATTTGCGCGCCCGGTTCGTCAAAAGACCGCCAGCTAAAGCCGAAGGGACTTTGATGATCAAGATCAGTGGATTTGATACCGGCTTGCGTCTCGCCCCACGCAGGAAGCGCCAGAGCAGACAATGCGATGACGCTGAGAAAAATATTTCTGAGTCGGCACGTTAATGCAGTCACCTTCCCATTCCTTTGCGATGTGCAACCGTCTAGGGCTTTCTATTCAACACCTTCTTCACCGCCTCGACCAGTTCTCCGCGTTTGACCGAAAACTGCGCCGGCTGGTCCTCGCGCCAGGCCTTGTTGTCTTCGATGTCCTTGGAAAGCTCGGCGCCCAGGGCGAGATCCTTGACGGTCGCTTCGCCCCTGGCGCGTTCGTCCTCGCCGCAGATGACGGCGACCGGCGCGCCCCGCTTGTCGGCGTATTTCATCTGCGCGCGCATGCCCGACCCGCCGAGATAGACTTCCGCGCGCAGGCCCGCCGCGCGCAGTTCCGCAGCCATTTGCTGATAAGACGACATCTGATCTTTTTCGAGCGCAAGCACGACGACCGGACCGGGCGCCGTCTCGGCGGTCTTGTCCTGCAGCGCCAACGCAGCAAGCAGACGCGACACGCCCACGGAAATCCCCGTGGCGGGAACCTTGACGCCCTTGAAGCGTTCGACCAAGCCGTCATAGCGCCCGCCGCCGCCGACCGAACCGATCTGCACCATGCGGCCCTTGTCGTCTTTAAAATCCGAGCGCAGCATCGCTTCGAACACCGGCCCGGTGTAATAGTCGAGGCCGCGAATGACCGAACTGTCGAAGATAATCGGCAATGCGCTGAAATTCAGCGTTGCGCGTTCGATGCCGGAAAGTTCTTCCAGCCCTTCGGCGCCGCTTTTGGTTTCGCCCACAAGATCGGCGATCGCCGCCAGCGTGTCCTGACCGCGCGCGACAAGACCGGCGCCGTCTTCTTTAAATCGCAATCGCGTCTCGTCCGGGCCGGATTTCAAAAACGAAAGTACGGTTTCGATTTTGGCGTCGTCCAGTCCGGCCCCTTTGGTGAAGTCGCCGGAGTCGTCCTCGCGGCCGGAACCGAGCAGCGCCGCCACGCCCTCTTCGCCGAAGCGGTCGAACTTGTCCATGGAGCGCATGACGGCAAGGCGCACATCCGCCTTCGCATCGCCCTCAAGACCGAGCTTTTCGAACAATCCGTCGACGATCTTGCGATTGCTGACGCGAATGAAATAGCCGTCCCGTTTAATCCCCGCCGCCTCGATGACTGCGCAAAAAAGCGCGCACATTTCCGCATCGGCCTCGGGCGCGGGCGCGCCCACCGTGTCGGCGTCGCATTGGGTGAACTGGCGAAAACGCCCCGGTCCGGGCTTTTCGTTGCGCCAGACGGGGCCGGCCTGATAGCGCCGGAACGGTTTGGGCAGGGCGTCATAGTTTTCCGCCACGAAGCGGGCCAGCGGCGCCGTCAGGTCATAGCGCAGGCTCAGCCATTGTTCATCGTCGTCCTGAAGCGAGAAAACGCCCTCATTCGGCCGGTCGACATCGGGCAGGAACTTGCCCAGCGCGTCGGTGAATTCGAGCGCCGGCGTTTCCAGCGGATCAAAGCCCCAGGCCTCAAAAACCGCGGAAATCCGCGCCAGCATCGCGCGCTCGGCGGCGATCTCCGCGCCGATACGGTCGCGAAAGCCCCGGGGAATGCGGGCCTTGGGCCGGAAGGTCTTTTGTTTCTTTTTGTCTTTCTGGGCCATAGGCCGGCGGGATAGCCGATGCCGGACCGGGCGGCAATGCGCAAGGGTCGGCCTGCTTACTCTTCCGGCGTCTCGACCGGATCGACGCGCAGGATGAGAACGGCCTTAACCGGCACTTCCGCTTCGAACGGCCCGCCCGGCCCGGTTTCGACCGCGCCGATGGCGTCGACGACGTCCATGCCCTCGATGACGCGCCCGAACACCGCGTAACCGTAAAGCGGCAGGCCCTCGACGACGCGGTGATCGAGATCTTCATTGTCCTTGAGATTGATGAACCATTGCGCCTGGGCGCTTTGCGGGCTGTCGCGGCGGGCCATGGCGAGCGCGCCGCGCTGGTTCTTAAGGCCGTTGTCGCCTTCATAAGGGATCGGATCGCGCAACGGGCGTTCGTTGAAATATTTCGAAAAGCCGCCGCCCTGGATGACAAAGCCGGCGACCACGCGGTGAAAGATCGTGCGGTCGTAATGGCCGCTGGCCGCGTATTCGAGAAAATTGGCGACGCTCGCCGGCGCCTTGTCCGGATAGAGTTCGACGACGATGTCGCCCATGGAGGTTTGGATCTTCGCCTGGGGTGCGTCCTGCGCCGCAGCGGGGACAAGAAGAAATAGGCTGCAACAGAGCGTTGCGATGATCTTTGAACGAAAGAATTTCATTTGCTTATCTTTGTCATTGTCCTCTATAGCGGCTTGCGGATTGCGTAATTTATATCTCCGCTCATTCCCGCGAAAGCGGGAATCCAGTCTTAATGAATAAAGTCGGGCTTCGCCCGTCATCTTTTTATTTGCTGGATCCCGGTTCTGCGCAGCATCACCCCGGACTGCGATCCGGGGCGCTGCAGCGCGTCCGGGATGAGCGGGTGATCCGTCTGATCCGCAACCGGCCCTAACGCCTCAACGCCCATGTCAGTTTCCCTCGGCACGGCGCCGGATCGCGTTGATCCGGTCGATGAGGCCGTTGGTGGAGGCGTCATGGGCGCGCGCGGCGGGTTTTTCCTCGCCGATGGCGGCGAGTTCCCCGCGCACGGTCCTGGCCAGTTGCTTGCCCAGTTCGACGCCGAACTGGTCGAAGGAATTGATCCCCCAGATAACGCCCTGACAGAAAATCTTGTGCTCATAAAGGGCGATCAGCGCGCCGAGCGTTTCCGGCGTCAGCTTTTCCATCAGGATGGCGTTGGTCGGCCGGCCGCCCGGAAAAACCTTGTGCGGCGCAAGACGATCGATGGCCGATTGCGTTCTGCCTTCTCCGGTGAGTTCCTCGCGCGCTTCTTCCTGGGTGCGTCCGCGCATCAGCGCCTCGGGCTGGGCAAGAAAGTTCGCCAGCAGCTTTTCGTGATGATCGCCCAGTTCGGTCTGGCTCACCGCCGCGGCGATGAAATCCGCCGAGACCGCATCGGTTCCCTGATGCATGAGCTGATAAAACGCATGCTGACCGTTCGTCCCCGGCTCGCCGAAAATCACCGGCCCCGTGGCGCAGCCAACGGCGGCGCCGTCGGCCCGCACGCGCTTGCCGTTCGATTCCATGTCGAGCTGCTGGAGATAGGCCGGCAGCCGATGAAGATGCTGGTCGTAGGGCAACACCGCATGGGCGCCGGCGCCCATGAAATTCCGGTTCCACAGGCCGACGAGCGCCAAAAGCGCGGGCATGTTCTCACGCAGGGGCGCAGCGCGAAAATGCTCGTCCATGGCGTGCGCGCCCCTGAGCAGCTTTTCGAAATTGTCGAACCCGACCTGCAATGCAATCGAAAGCCCGATCGCCGACCACAGGGAATAGCGCCCGCCGACCCAGTCCCAGAAGCGAAACATGTTGTCGGCGTCGATCCCGAATGCGGCGACGGCGTGCTCGTTGGTCGACAGCGCAACGAAATGTTTGGCGATGTCTTCTTCCGCGCCGCCCTGGGCGAGAAACCATGCCCGCGCGCTTTGCGCATTGGTCAGGGTCTCTTCGGTGGTAAAGGTTTTCGAAGCGATTACGAACAGCGTCGTTTCCGGGTCGAGCTGGGCCAGCGTGTCGGCGAGATGCTGGCCGTCCACATTGGAAACGAAAAAAGCGCGCCGGCCCTTGACCCAATAGGGCCGCAGCGCCTCAACCGCCATCAAGGGGCCGAGATCGGACCCGCCGATGCCGATATTGACCACCGTATCGAGCGCTTTGCCGGTCCGGCCCTTGACGGCCCCGTCGTGAACCCGGCCGCAAAAATCCTTCATGCGCGTGCGCTCGGCGTACACCAGCCGCGAAACATCCTCGCCGCCCACATGATAGGTGCGCCCGGCGAAGTCCCTGAGCGCCGCATGGAGGACCGCGCGGTTTTCGGTCGCGTTGATCGCCTCGCCCGCGACCATGCGCGCCCGGGCGCCTTCAAGGTCCGCCGCGGTCGCCAGCGCGATGAGATGATCGACGACCGCGTCGGTGATCTTGTTCTTGGAGTAATCGAGGAAAAGACCCGCCGCCTCCAGAGAGAAACGCTCGAACCGGCCCGGATCGTCGGCAAACAGGCCGCGCAGGCTGGTTTCGGCGAGCCCGGCGGCGTCTGCTTCCAGCGCCTTCCATTGGGCGATTTTGGAAACTGAGGTCATCGCGCGCCTTGATAGGGATTTTACGCTGCGCGCTCAACGCATATTAACGATCCCGCGCTATTGCTGACCCAATGACCGATAAGCCCGCCTCCCGACCGCTTCTTTCCAGAACCCTGACGAGCCTTGCGGCGATCGTTGCGGTTTCGGCGATTTTCGGCGCCAAGGCGGTTGAACTTGAGCGGCGCCATCAAGGCGATGATCCCGCACCGGTCATCGCGCAAGCCGCCGATCCGACCGCTCCCTAGAGCCCGGCGCCGGAAAGCGCGTTAACCACGATCCGCGTCGACAGCGTCTGGGGCAGGATTTCCGCCTCCCCGTCAGGCGGGTAATAAACGTAAAGCGGCACGCCGCTCGCCCCGTAGGACTGAAGCGCCGCCGTAATGACCGGATCGCGCACGGTCCAGTCGGCGACCATGAGAACGGTTCCGCTGCGGGCAAAAGCATCCGCCACCGGGCGGGTCCTGAGGACCGTCATCTTGTTGAACTGGCAGGTTACGCACCAGGCGGCGGTGAAGTCGATGAACACCGGCGTTCTCGCCGCGCGAAGGTCGGCGAACGCGGCGGCGCTGTAGGGCTCGCTGGGGATCGCGCCATAGGCGCCGGTTTGGGCCGGCACGGCCGGGGCGGCGCTGATGCGCGTTACCGGAGCGAGCGCCGCAACCACGGCAAGCGCGGAAACCATCCGTAAAAGGAACGCGCCGCGGCCCTCACCCTTGCTTTTTTGAAACGCCCAGGCGGCGAAACTCAACAAGATGGCGCCGGCGAGCAGAACGCCGAGCGCGCCGTCGCCGGTCTGGCGCGCAAAGATCCAGACGAAATAGGCCGCCGCCGCGAAGACGGGAAAGGCGAGAACCTGTTTGAAAACGTTCATCCATGCCCCCGGCGCCGGCAGCCGCGCGCCGAGCGCGGGAATAAACGACAGCGCCAGAAACGGCGCGGCGAGCCCCAGGGCCATGAGCGCGAAAATCAGCATGCCGACGCCGGGCGGCTGTAACAGCGCGGCGCCCATGGGCGCGCTCAGCAATGGTCCGATGCAGGGCGCGGCGACCACCACCGCCAGCGCGCCGGTAAAAAACGCGCCCGCCGCCCCGCCGCGGCGCGCCAGCCCCTCGCCCGATCCGGCGATGCTTTCCCCGACGGTGAAAAGACCGGCGAGATTAAGCCCGACGAGAAACAGCGTGTAGGCGGAAAGAGCCACGACCCATGGCGACTGGAGATGAAACCCCCAGCCAAGCTGTTCGCCGCCGGCGCGCAACGCCAGGAGCAGGCCGCCCATCAGCAAAAACGTCGTCAAGACGCCGCCGGTGAACACCAGCCCGTCGCGTTTGACGTCGCCCGGCAGGCCATGGGCGCTGTGGGTGATCGCCGCCGCCTTGATGAACAGGATGGGAAAGACGCAAGGCATGGCGTTTAAAATCAGCCCGCCGAAAAAGGCGAGCGCCAGCAACAGGCCGAGATTGGCCGGCGCGGCGATCACTGACGCCGGCGGCGCGGCAAGCGCGCCGTCGATGCGCGCTTTAACGTTCACGCCGCGGCGGGCGCCGGTTTCGTCCGCATAGGCGATGACGCCGGCAACCGCGCCGCTGTCGATGTCGGTGGTCCAGCCAGGCTCCATCGTCACGGTTAAAACCCCGTCCCGCATAGTCGCGTCCTGCCGGCCCGCCGGTATGGTCAGCCCTTCGATGACGGGAAAAAAGAAGACGTCGCGCGCGCGAGGCGCGTTCCAGTTTTCAACCGCGAGCGCATAGCGATCGCCGGCGCGGGCGAAGGTCGCAGGGCCGAAAACGTCTTCGGGCAGCGCGGCGCGCGCGGCGGCGAACAGCGAAACCCGGTCCGGGCTCGGCGCGGCGCTTTCAAGCACCGGCAAGGAAAACGCAAACGTCGCCTCTTCGGGCACGCAGATTTCTTCGCAAACCTGCCATTCCGCGTCGATAACAACGTCGATCATTTCGCCGACCGGCGCATCCGCCGGCGTTTCAACAGGCACGAGAAAGACCGGTTCGCCCTCATGGGCGTAGCTCGCCAGCGGGCCTACGGGAATATAGTGCGGGCTCGGATGAAGGATCTCGCCGGGGGCGAACCCGGCGGGCAGCCGCCAGTCAAGCGCGAGCGGAATGCCGGCGTCGCCGGGATTGACCCAGAAGACGTGCCATCCTTCCTCGACCTCCTGGCGCACGGCGAACCAGGTCGTTTCGCCGGGAACGAAGCCCGGCCGTTCGGGAACGATCTCGGTCGTCGAATAGTCCGTATCCGCATAGAACTGGCCGTTCGCCGCGCCCGCAAGAGCGGCGGTAAGAGCTAGCGCTGCAGCGATAAGCCGACGAAACATCATGGCCGTCTAGTTAGCGAAGCAAAGCCTTCAGGCCAATGAGGTCTATGGGGTTTTCCGCGCCGCTCGACAAAAAGTGAGCGCCGCCCGCCCCGGGCGTTAATTCATCGCGTTCTTGAGAACGTCGGCTTCGCTCAGATTGAACCGCCGGGCCCGGCGCTGCAGCATGGACTGCCAATTGCTCATGGACATCATGATGGCGTGGATGATCGGCAGCATTCCTTCCCTGTGCAGTTCAAGAATCTGGTCGTCGGTCAGCGCCTTAAGACGCGTCTCGTCGATGCTGAAATATTCAGCGAAGGTGCGCGGTTCGGTTTCGCCTTTGGGCGTGAACTGGGCGGACTGCCCCTGGATGAGATCGAAGGACGCCACCTTTCTGGCGAAATCCTCGGTCAAGCGCCGGTCGCGTTCGTAAAACGTGCTGAATTCGACAATCTCCTGGGTCGCCTTGGACGGTTCGCCGTTTTCGAACAAAGGCTCGCCGCCTTCCTGGCCGAACCCCTCAAAGGCGGTATCGATGACGACGGCGATCCGGTCGCCGCCGGTTTCGCTGGCGATGCCGAACGGATAACGCCGAATATAAGCGGGAATGTAACGGTCCTGCTCCCAGTGGCCGTTTTCATCCACGAACAGATTGACGTCGTCGACCAGCCCCGTGATGGCGAGCGGAACCGGCTGCTCCTGGGACAAAAAGACGATCGGAAAATCTCTCATCGCCGATGCGATTTCCGTCACGACCACCGGAATCGCGCGCGCCTTTGCGCAGAACGCGTAGCGCTGTTCCGGCATTTTGATCGTCAGCGCGCCGTGCTGCTCTTTGCTCATCAATTCGGGGCGCTCATACAAAAACATCGAGCCCGAAACCTGCGGGGCTTGCTGCTCACTCATCTCACTCATGGCTTGCCTTCCTTAACATCATTCCCGGATCGCCGGCCGCATGCCGGCCCGGTTCGCTTTTGCTGTGAAATTTGCGGCACGATTAGCAAAAAGCGAGAGGCGGTCCAAGCTTTTAGGCTGCGCTTAGGCCGCACCGGGTCAATTTCGCGCGGCCGGCGCGCCCTGAACGATGAAATCGGCCGCCAGAGCGGGATTTTCCATCGGGGCGAGATGGCCCGCCTCGGCGATTTTGGTCATCTCGGCGCCGGCGCGGCGAAACCACCAGCGGGCGGTGGGCCATATGGTTGACGCGACCCCGGCGGCGAAAACGCCGATCGGCGCCGGCGCGACGCGCACCGCGCGCCAAAGATCATGAGCGGACGCGGCGAAGGTTGCGGCCTCCCAGTCCGGGTCGCACGAAAGGCGCGCGCCCGCATGGTCGATCACCAGCCCGTCTTCGAGATAGTCGGCAAGGACCCCAGGCGCCCAGTCGCGAAACAGCCCCTTTCGCTCATAGGATTTCAACGCGTCTTCGCGCGAGGACCAGCGGGCGCGGCGGCGCGCGGCGCGGCGCGCGATGGGAATATGCCGCGCGAGCATCGGCCAGAACGGCGCATACGCCGCCGTCAGCGTATAGACCAGCGGCGGCGCAACCGGTTCGATCAACCTTAACGCACAAATGTCATTGCGCCCGCGCGCGGCCATGGCGACCACCACCGCGCCCATGGAATGGCCGGCGAGAATCCAGCCGTCGCGCTTTTCCCGATCGAGAAAACCGGCGACGTCGCGGGCATAGATGTTCCACGAGCGCAGTTCTTTAGGGTCGGCGGGCAGCCGCGTGCGCCCATGGCCGCGCATGTCGAGCGCCCAGATGTCGAAACGATCCGCCAGACGGCGCAGCATCTGTTTGTAGGTCGACGCGCAAAAGCCGGTGGCGTGGCAAAACAAAAGCGGCGGCGCGCCGTCATTGCGCCAGCGCCAGCCGGCCAGTTCCCCGTCCTCCAGGGAAACAGACAGGCGCGTCGGCGCAGTTGTTGACGGATCGCTCATCGCAAGACAATGCCTTGAAGGGCGCGAAAATCAATTTCGATCAGCTGCGCGCCCGCACAAGCTCAAAGACGGTTCTCATATGCATCACGTCCTCGCGGGCGCGATGACGGTGCGGCGCGGTTTTCGCCGCGATCGCGGTCAGCGCATCGATGTCGCGCCGCGCCATGCTGCTGAATATTTTGCCGAAATCGACCAGCGAAAATTCCTGGTCCATGTCCGCCGCGGAAAACAGCCTGAATAGCCAGAAGCCGTCCCAGTCCGGCGCGTCGGAATAGACCTGCAATCCTTTCAAGGCGTCGTTAAGCCGTATGCAAACATCTTCGACGCGATCGCCGCGCCGGGCAAGTTCATCGATCGAAATGCCGTGCAGCCTCTCAGCGTTGTCATCCCAGGCGTCAAGCGGCCAGTCCGGCGCCGGTTTGATCAAACGGGCCTCGGCCGCGCCTTTCGCCATGCACCAGCCGACTTCGATCGGCCAAGACGACGCCCCCAGACCCGACGCTTCAAGGTCGATGAAAGCGATTTTGTCCACAAAGTCTCCAGGATGACGCCGCGTCGGTCGCGGGCGAATTAGCAGCCGCGTTGGCGCCGGGTTGGGGCCAGGTCGGGACCGGGTTGCGGCCGCGGCCTCCTTACCATATTCCGGTGACAAGCAAGATCATCCCGCTGATATCGCTAACGTATTGTACTTCATAGGCTTTCCGCCATGCCGCAAACACTGAGCATCGCCACGCCCGGCCGCGGGCTGATCGAGATCACTTCTGATCTGAAAGACCTTGCCCGCGAGGCGGGCGTCAAGAACGGCGCGGCGCATATATTTGTTCAGCATACGTCTGCATCGCTGTTGATCCAGGAAAACGCCGACCCGGACGTTGGCAAGGATCTCTTGGCGTTTTTTGATCGCATCGCGCCGGAAGGCGGCGCTTACGCCCATGACGCGGAAGGCCCGGACGACATGCCGGCGCATATCAAATCAGCGCTGACCGCGACATCGCTGACCGTGCCGGTGAGCGACGGAAAACTGATGCTGGGAACCTGGCAGGGGATCTATCTTTTCGAACATCGCCGCGCGCCGCATCGCCGGCGCGTCATCGTCACGTTCAACCGCGAGGACTAGTCTTTCGGCTTGAACACGCCGCTTTCGGGGTCGCGCTCATAGTCGATGACCTTGGCGTCTCGCCGGGCGCTCGCCTGGGCCTTGGCGTCGTGAAAGACCTCGCTCAACGCCCGCTTGCGCCGCTCGATATAACGGTAAAGCGCAGCGCCGCCGATTGCGGCGGCGACGACGACCGTCAGCGTGGTCACAGCGCCCATTTGCCTCCTCCGTATATTTGCGGCATCGGCCTATAATCCGTACCGCGCCCATAGCGCGCGATGTTCGGCCGCCTCCACCAACGCATCGGCGTCGAGTAAACTCGCCGCCTGCGCCTCGCCGCCGGAGAGCAGCCTTTTCAGGAGCGAGCCCGACGCCGGCGATACGCGCTTAATCTTAGCATCTTTTCCATAGCGCGCGCGAATAAAATCGCCGAGTTGAGCGGTTCCATCGACGAGGCCCAGACTTTTTGCCTTCGGCGCGGTCCAGACCGCGCCGGAAAAGAGATCGGAATCGTCGGCGAGCTTTCCCGGCCGGCGTTCGTTAACCAATGCGATAAACTGTTGGTGAAGGTCGTCGAGAATGGTTTTCAGGCGGGCCACATCGTCCGGGTCTTCGGGCTGGAACGGATCGAGCATCGATTTGTTCGCGCCCGCCGCGTGGATGCGGCGTTCGACGCCGAGCCGGGCAATCGCCTCCTGAAATCCGAAACCGCCGGCGATAACGCCGATCGACCCGACAACGGAGCTGTCGTCAGCGTAGATCTCATCGGCCGCAAGCGCCAGGATATAACCGCCCGAGGCGCCGACATCCTCGATGAAGGCGATCACCGGGATTTCCTTCTCCTTCGCGCAGCGGCGGATCGCCTGGCAGATCAGGCGCGACTGCACCGCCGAGCCCCCGGGCGAATTGATCGCCAGAGCCACGGCGGAAAGATCGTCGGGCTTGAAGGCCGTCTCGATCGACTTTTCCAGGCGCGGCAGACTCAGCCCCTTGCGCCCCGGCGAGACCCCGCCGATGACGCCGTAAAGCTCAATCACGTTGATGCGAGGCCCGCCGCCGCCGGTAAAAGGCAGGGCGCGCCATATTTTCTGCAGAATGTTGGGATTTTCGGGCATCCCGATCAATTAAGCGCGCGGCAGGGGCGCTTCAATCGAAAATCAGCGGAAACTCAGCGCCAAAAAGCCGCTGCCTGGACCGCCGGGGGCGCTTGACCCGACCCGGACCAGCCCCCAATCTGAGCCGGCAAGCAGCGCGCGAGGGTGTTTTGGCTCCAAGTTTGGCGGCGACGGCGGAACGCATTTCGGCGTCGGAGAAATCGTTCGGATTTTTACGTGCGGTCGACGCGATGCGCGACCTGCTCGCCGACGATCTTGAGGCCGTTAACGCCGAAATCCTGACGTGCATGGATTCGCCCGTCGCGCTCATCCCCGACCTTGCGGGCCATCTCGTCAATGCAGGGGGCAAGCGCATCCGCCCGATGCTCACCCTGGCCTCGGCGCGGCTGTTCGATTATCGCGGCGACGGCCATATCAAGCTCGCCGCCGCGGTCGAACTCATTCACGGCGCGACGCTGCTCCATGACGACGTGGTCGACGCCTCGGCGTTGCGCCGCGGCGCGGAAACCGCAAACATCATCTGGGGCAACAAGGAAAGCGTCCTGGTCGGCGATTTCATCTTTTCGCGCGCCTTTGAGCTGATGGTGGCGGCGGAAAACCTTTCCGTACTGAAAGTGCTGTCGCGCGCCGCCGGGGTCATTGCAGAGGGCGAAGTCCTGCAGCTGACGACGCAGAAAAACATCGCCGCCACGTTCGAGATGTATCTCGCCGTCGTCGAGGCCAAGACCGCGGCCCTGTTCGCCGGCGCGACACGCTCGGGCGCGCTCATCGCCGGCTGCGGCGCGCGCAAGGAGGAGGCGCTTGAAAGCTACGGCCGCAATCTCGGCGTCGCTTATCAGTTGATCGACGACGCGCTCGATTACGCCGGGCGCGAGACCACCCTGGGCAAAACCGTGGGCGATGATTTCCGCGAGGGCAAGATGACCCTGCCGGTGATCTACGCCATCGCCCGCGCCCGGCCGGCGGAGAAAACCTTCTGGCGCCGCGTGATCGCCGAGGGTTTGCAGGAATCAGGCGATTTCGCCCGCGCAAGGGAACTGATGCAGCGCGACGACGCCATCGCCGACACCGTCGCCTGCGCCCGGGGCTACGCCGAGAGCGCCCTCGCCGATCTGTCGAAAGCGCCGGAAAACGCTTATTCCGCCGCGCTCGCCGATCTCGTCGCGACGTCGGTGTCGCGCGCGGTCTGAAGCCTTTCGTCAACCTCAGGAACGTCCGGCGCTAAGATCGCCAGCAATCCGGCTTTGGCGGCCTCGGCTTGCGTCATCGCAGCGAGCACCGCGAAGACGGCGCACAATATCGCCGGGGCCAGCACCTGGACGGCCGGCGCCAAGGTCAGCATCAAGATCGCCGCCGCCGCCGAGAACGCCGTCAGCGTCATATAAATGATAGCGACCCGCGCATGAGAAGCGCCAAGCCGGTTGCGCAGCTGATAAAGATGTTCGCGGTGTGCTTTGAGAATGTTCTGCCCTCGGAATAACCGGCGCGCCAACGTCCATGTGACATCGAATATGAAGGGCAGGAATATCACCGGCAGCACGAGCGCGCTGGCGCGGCCGCCAGACGCATTCGCGCCGTAAACGGCGAGCGCGGCGATCAGAAAACTCGCCGCCTGGCTGCCGCTGTCGCCCATGAACAACCGGCCGCGTCCGAGATTGGCGGGCAAAAAGCCGAAGCAGGCAACGGCCAGAAGAAGCGCCGCGGCGGCCGTCATGGGCGCGCCCGAAAAACTCGCGATGACGGCGTAAGCGCCAAGGCCGATCGCCGTGCATCCCGCCGCAATGCCGTTGACCCCGTCCATGAAGTTAAAGGCGTTCATAAAACCGATGATCCAGAACGCCGTGAGGCCATAGCCGGCAAGACCCAGCGTGGTTTCGCCGAAGAACGGCAAGGGGGCCATTTCCAGCGGCCCGCAAATCCACATGAAAAGGCCCGCCACGACAAACTGACCGGCGAATTTAAACGCCGGCCGGAGCGCCCATCGGTCGTCGGCAAGACCGACCAGAAACGCCAGCGCGGCAAGACCGGAAAGCTTGACCGCTTCGATGGCGAGGTCGGCGTCGCCGGAAAACGCGCCGATGACGAACATGCCCGAAAGCCATGCGGCGAAGATCGAAAGCCCGCCGGCCCGGGACGTCGTATGGGTATGGCTCGATCGGTGATTGGGCTGATCGGGCAAAAACGCGCTCGCCATGCCGAGCCGTCCGCCGGCGAGCGAGACGGTCAGCGCAACGAACGCCGCCGCGATAATGATGAAAGGTTGGTCCACCCAATACCTCGTCGAAACGTACAACTGCCCGAGCGCCCCGCCGCCCCAGGCGCGCGGCAAGCGTTAAATGGAAACTACAGCCTAACCGCCCGTGATGCGCGACGCCATGGCCCACCAGCCGCGCGCTGCAGCCGCGGCGGCGCAGCGCTGGGCTGCGGCCTCGGACGAAAACAGAGCGAACGACGTCGCCCCGCTCCCTGACATGCGCGCGGCGAGCGCACCCGGCCGATCCTGAAGAAGCTTTATGACCGTTGCGATCTTAGGCGCGCGCGCAACGGCGAAAGGCTCGAGATCGTTGCGGCTCGCATTCATGAACGCCTCAAGCGCTACATAGGTCGGCGCCCGCAGCACCGGCGTCTGCGGCGGAGGCGGCGACGGATGGGCAGCGTCGAAATCGCCGAAAACCGGGCCGGTGGGCATTTGGGCGCCGGGATTGGCGAGGCACGCCCAAAGCGTCGGCAGCGCCGGGCCAAGCGATAATACCTCTCCGGCGCCGGCGACCGCGACCGGCGCGCGGCGAAGGCAGGCGGGAACGTCTGCGCCGAGGCGAAAGGCGAGCGCACCGAGCGCGTCCTGGGAAATCTCGATGTCCCAAAGCCTGATAAGCGCGCGCAAGGCCGCAGCGGCGTCCGCCGATCCACCGCCGACGCCGGCGGCGACGGGCAGGTTTTTTTCAAGCCGCAGCGCCGCGCCGTCGGCGATATCGAATTCCGCCCGCAACAGCGCCGCCGCCTTGAAGACGAGATTGTCTTCGGTCGGAAGTTCTGACAGCGCGCCGGCGAACGGACCGGTCACGGAAAGGGATAGGTCCTGCGCCGGCGCGGCAGAGAGTTTGTCGCCGGCTTCGGCGAACACGAAAAGACTTGAAATCGCATGCAGGCCGTCGGCGCGCGCCGGGCCCACATGCAAAAACAGATTGATTTTCGCCGGGGCTGTTTCGCTGATCATTCGACCGGGTCCGGCAATCCTTGCACGAGTTTTTCCTCCACGCTCTTTTTGAGCGCGTCGCTCGGATCAAGATCAAGCACCCGACGCCACTGATAACGCGCTTCGAGCTTGCGCCCGAGCCGCCAATAAACATCGCCCAGGTGATCCGTGATCGTTGGATCTTCGCGTTCGATTCCGGCGGCCCGTTCGAGATGACCGACCGCCTCTTCATAATTGCCGAGTTGATAATGCGCCCAGCCGAGACTGTCGATGATCGCGCCGGACTCGGGCGCGAGCGAAACCGCCTTCTCAACCATCGCCAACGCCTTTTCGAGATGCAACCCGCGTTCGATCCAGGAATAGCCGAGATAATTTAAGACGATTGCTTCTTCCGGCGCGAGTTCCACGGCGCGTTTGAGATCGATTTCGGCGCGCGGCCAGTCGCCGAGGTCGTTGAGCGCCGCGGCCCGTGTAAGATAAGCCCGCCAGGCGCCCTCCTCGGGCGTTTCGGGCTGCGCCGCGATCAGCCCGTCAAGCTCCTTGACGGCTTCCTTTTGGCGGTCGAGGCTGCCGAGCAGCGCCGCCAGCGCCACGCGGGCGTCAAAGCCCATACCGCTGCGGCGCGAGGCCTGGCGCAAGACGGCGATGGCTTCTTGAGGCTGATCAAGTTCCTGATAGGCGAAGGAAAGCTCGATTTGCGCGCGTTCGTAATAGGGCGAAGACGGCGCAATGCGGGACAGCATCGCAATGGCCATGTCGTGTTCGCCGTAATTGTTCAGGATCGATCCGGCCAAACGCCGGGCTTCGACGAGTTCGGGATCGAGATAGAGCGCCAGTTGAAAGAACGCCAGGGACATATTGTAATTCGGTTTGCCGACATTAAAGCCGGCGCGCTCGGCCGCTGCGCGTTCATTGGCGGTTTGTTCGAGGATCGCCGCGCCCAGGCCGTAAAAGGCGATCGCCGCGCCTTGCGTCGGCGGCGCCGCGGCGTAGGCCGCGCTGGGCTGGCCGGCGTCGAGCCGGGCAAGGCCGCGTTGCGCGATCTGGCGCCCGAAGCGCGGATCGTCCGACAACAGCGCGTAATAATCGCGAGCCGCCTTTTCATCGCCCAACCGCTCCAAAAACGCGCCATAGGCCCTGCGTCCGACGGCGCCGTCATAAGGCCCGTTCATCATCATGAGGGAAATCTGATAGGCGGCGCGGGCGTCGGCGACGCGCCCCCCCTGTTCGGCCAGGAGCGCTTCATGCAAGGGATAAAAGCCCTTGAATTCATCCGCTATCGGATCGTTTAAAATTCGCGCCGCCGCGTCGAGCCCGTCCGCGCCGGCGGTCGCCCAGGCCCTGACGATTTTCACCGTCGGAACGAGATAGCCCTCGTCGATCTCTTTGCCCAGCGCCGCGCGCGCTTCGACATATCGGCCCTCCTTAAGCGCGCGGGCGGCAAGCACGATTTTCAACAATCCGTCTTCTTCATGGCCTTCCCGTTTCGCCAGCGCCTCGGCCAACGGCATCGCCTGTTCGATCTTGCCGGCGACCAGGGAAAAGAAAAACGCATCGCGCAACAGCGCCGTCGCCCCCGGCGCATCGGCCTGAGCGGCGGTGAAGGCGACAGACGCCGTATCGACGTCATTGGCTTTGGCGGCCAGCCGGCCGGCGAGATAATCGCCCACCGCGGAGTCTTCCGGCTGGTAGGAGACGCACCCGGCGGCCGACAGGGCGGCGGCGCTCAGCGCAGCGATGACGAACTTACGCGACAATGACGCCTTCCTTACATATTGGGATAGTTGGGACCGCCGCCGCCTTCCGGCGTCGCCCAAACGATGTTTTGCGACGGGTCCTTGATGTCGCAGGTTTTGCAATGCACGCAGTTGGACGCATTGATCTGAAATTGCGGATTGGCGCCGCCATCATCGGTGACAACCTCGTAAACTTCCGCCGGACAATAGCGCTGCGCCGGCTCGGCGTAGACCGGCAGATTAACGCCGATGGGGATTGACGCATCCTTAAGCTGGAGATGGGCCGGCTGGTCTTCCTCGTGGTTTACCGCGGAAAAAGCGACATTGGTCAGGCGGTCGAAGGTCAGGACGCCGTCGGGCTTGGGATAGTCGATGGGCTTGTGTTTTTCCGCCGGCTCCGTCGCTTCGGCGTCGGTCTTGGTATGGCGCAGCGTGCCGAAGACCGAAAAGCCGGGAAGAAGCGTGTTGGTCCACAATTCGAGACCGGAAAAGGCGATGCCGCCCAAGAGCGTGCCGAACTTGGTCCATAGGGGCTTGGCGTTGCGCGCCTTTTTCAATTCCACTTTGACATCGGAGGCGTCATAGGCGCTCTGATAGGCCGTTAGTTCATCGCCCTGCCGGCCGGCGGCGACCGCGTCATAAGCGGCCTCGGCGGCCATGATCCCGGTCAGCATGGCGTTGTGCACGCCCTTGATGCGCGGCACGTTGAGAAAGCCCGCTGAACAGCCGACCAGCGCGCCGCCGGGAAAAACCAGCTTGGGCACGGCCTGATAGCCGCCTTCGCTGATGGCGCGCGCACCATAGGCGATGCGCTTGCCGCCTTCGAGCAGCGCGGCGATCTCCGGATGGGTCTTGAACTTTTGAAACTCCCCATACGGATAAAGATAGGGGTTCTTGTAATTGAGATGGACGACAAAGCCGATGGCGACGGTGTTGTCATTGTAATGATAACAGAACGACCCGCCGCCGGTATTGTTGTCGAGCGGCCAGCAGAACGTATGCGCCATATGGCCAGGACGGGATTTTTCCGGGTTGATCTCCCATAGCTCTTTCATCCCGATGCCGTATTTTTGCGGATCGCTGTCAGCATTAAGGCTGAACTTTTCAATCAGCTGTTCGGCCAGCGACCCGCGCACGCCCTCGCCGATCAACACATATTTGCCGTTCAGCTCCATGCCCGGCTCGTAGGAATCCTTGCGTTCGCCTTCCTTGCCGATGCCCATCTCGCCGACCACGACGCCGCGGACCGATCCGTCCTCGCGATATAAAACTTGCGAGGCGGCCATGCCGGGATAGATCTCAACGCCCATCCCTTCGGCCTGTTCGGCGAGCCAGCGGCAGACATTGCCCAGCGAGATGATGTAGCAGCCATGGTTCTTCACCATGGGCGGCATGCCCCACACCGGCAGCGGGATGGACCCGGTCTCGGTCAGGATCTTGATGCTTTCGGACTTAACGGGCGTGTCGATCGGCGCGCCCATATTGCGCCAGTCCGGCAACAGCCGGTCGAGCCCGACGGGATCGAGCACCGCGCCGGAAAGAATATGCGCGCCGACCTCGGAGCCTTTTTCCACAACCACGACGCTGACATCGGCGTTCTTTTCAGCCGCGAGCTGTTTCAGCCGGATCGCAGCGCAAAGCCCCGCCGGGCCCGCGCCGACAATGACGACGTCAAAATCCATGGCTTCGCGTTCAGGCGCTTGGGTGTTCATGCGGCGGTCCTTTGCTGTTTTCGGGGCCGGTTTTGGCAAATATCATAGTAAAAAGCCATGATATGCGTCGCCGCGCCGGCGATGGCGCGGATTTCACGAGGACGGGTGACCCAAACAGCGATCGTTCTGGCCTGCGCAGGCGCCGTCGCGGCGCTGCTTTACGCCGAGCACGGCGGGCGCACGCGCCTGACCTATGTCGCCAAACCGGCCGCGTCGGCGGCGTTTATCGCCATTGCCCTTAGTTGCGGCGCGACGGACAGCCAGTATGGACGGCTGATCCTGATCGGGCTCGCCTTTTGCTTTGCCGGCGATGTTCTGCTGATGGGCAAATCCGCGCGCGCCTTTCTCGCCGGCATGGCGGCGTTCGCCTTGGGCCATGGCGCCTATGTCGGCGCCTTCGCCGCGATAAGGATTGAAGCGCCGGTCCTGCTGGCCGGCGCGGCGATCGTCATCGCCGTTAGCTTCGCGCTCATTTTGCGCTGGCTGTGGCCGCATCTGGGCGCGTTTCGCGCGCCGGTCGCCCTTTATTGCCTGGTCATCGGCGCCATGGTCGCTGTCAGTTTCGCCGCCGCGAGCCCGGCGGGAAGCGCGCCCTACTGGCCGGCTGCCGCCGGGGCCGTCATGTTCGCGGTTTCGGACATCGCCGTCGCCCGCGACCGCTTCGTCCGGCCGGTTTTTTTCAACAGGCTTTGGGGTTTGCCGCTTTATTACGCTGCGCAATTGCTGCTGGCGGCTTCTGTTTCTCTCGGCGGCGCTGATAGACTGGCGCCATGACCGAACCGGACGAACATCGCGCCGCCGCCGCACTGCTACGCTGGTACGCGGAGATGGGCGTCGACGAGGCGACGGCGCCAAGCCCCACCGATCTTTTCGAATGGCGCGCCGGCCCGCCCCCAGCGCCGAAACCGACGCCGCGCGCTGCAAAGCCGGCTTCGGCGCCGGCCCCGGAAACGGTCGCCGCCGACGAAGCGATCGAAGAGGCCAAACGCATCGCCGCCGCCTGCGACAGCTTCGAAGCGCTGGAACAGGCGGTCAACGGTTTTGAAGGCTGCGCGCTCAAACAAGGCGCCAAGAACACGGTGTTCACGGACGGCGTGCCCGGCGCCGATCTTCTTGTGATTGGCGAGGCGCCGGGACGCGACGAAGACCGCGTCGGCAAGCCCTTTGTCGGCCGCGCCGGCCAACTGCTCGATCGCATGCTCGCCGCCATCGGCCGTTCGCGGGAGAAAGACACGCTGATCTCCAACGTCATCTACTGGCGCCCGCCCGGCAACCGCACGCCGACCCAGATTGAAACAGCCATCTGCCGGCCCTTTGTCGATCGGTTGATTGAAATCACCGGCCCCAAGGCGATCCTGATCGCCGGCGGCGCGCCGTTGCAGGCGCTGTTGGGGGTTACCGGCATCATGCGCGCACGCGGCATCTGGCGTGAAGTGGAAACGGCGGGCGGCGCAAGGGTTGCAGCGCTGCCGAGTTTTCACCCGGCGTTTTTGTTGCGCCAACCCGCGAGCAAGCGTCTGGCCTGGGCCGATCTCAAATCGCTCCAGGCGCGGTTAAGACAAGATTAACCGTCATTAATAGACAATTGTTGGTAGTGATTTGCCATCGTGGGGCGTGCTAACATTTTCGGCGGAACCGCAAAGGGCCGCTTGTCGTCGGCGGCCTTTTTGGTTTCATGGGATTGGTTGCGAGCGTGTTGAAGTCGTTTTTTCGGGTATTGGTTCTTCTCGCCCTGATCGGCGCAGCGCCCGCATGGGCGCAAGGATCGATGCTTTCGCCGGAAGCGCCCGCGACTGCCGCAGACCCGATGCAGGTGCTCAGCGACGCCGACGCAGCGCTTTACCGGGATATTTTCGATCTTCAGGAAAACGGCCGGTGGCGCGCGGCGGACGAAAAGATCGCCGCGATCGAAAACCCCATCCTGCTCGGCTATGTGAAATATCAGCGCTACATGCATCCGACCGATTACCGCTCGAGTTTCCGCGAACTTAAGGAATGGATGGCCTATTACGCCGATCATCCGGATGCGGAGAAAATCTATCGATTGGCCCTGCGCCGCCGACCCTCCGGCGAAGTCCTGCCGGTTCGCCCGGTTCGGCGCGATTGGCGCAGCGCGCCAGAAACCGCGCTCCATCCCGACCTTGAAGCCGATTACGCCAAAACCAGCCGGCCGAGCCTACGGCGAATTGAAGGCCGCGTGCGTTACCTTGCAGGAAGATTGCGAGCGATGGAAGCGCTCAAGGAAATCGACCGCCACCGAAAACGCCGCGCGATCACCGCGCGCCAATATGACCGGATGCGATCCTGGATCGCGGCGAGCCTTTACTATCAGGGTTATGTCGACACGGCCGAGCGCATCGCCGAAGCCGCCGCCGCGGCCAACGGCGACAGCGCCGTTCTCGCCCATTGGATTGCAGGCCTGATTGCGTTCCGCAACGACGACATCGGCGCCGCGCACGCGCACTTCATCAAAATGGCGGCCGTTCCCTATCAGGCTGACGATTTGCGTTCCGCCGCCGGCTTCTGGGCCGCACGCACCGCGCTCGCCGCCGGCAGGCCGGAAGACATCGCGCCCAATCTCGAAATCGCCGCCGAATTTCCGTTTACGTTTTACGGCCAGCTCGCCCTCGCCCAGCTTGGCCGGCGCTATCATTATGAATGGGACGCGCCCGTCGTCACCGCGGACGGATTTGAAAAACTGATCGCCGCCGCGCCGCGGGTGACGCGCGCCATTGCGCTCGCCCAGGCCGGCGAAACAAACCAGGCCGATCTCGAACTGCGCTGGGCCAACGGATCGATTCCGCCCGAACTCGATTACGATCTCCTCGCCGTCGCTTTCGCGCTCGATCTACCGGCGGCGCAGATCGACATCGCCATGAGCGGCGACGGCAAATATCTCGAAGCGGGTCTTTTTCCGATTCCCGGCTTCACGCCGAAGAGCGGCTTCAAGGTCGACCGCGCGCTGCTTTACGCGCTGATGCGCCAGGAATCGAAATTCAAGGTCGAGGCCACCAGCCGCGTCGGCGCCCGGGGGCTGATGCAGTTGATGCCGCGCACGGCGAGCTATGTCGCCAAGGACCGTTCGCTTCGCTATCGCAGCGGCCGCGAGCGGCTTTACGATCCCGCCTTCAATCTTGAACTCGGCCAGACCTATGTGGACTATCTGATCGAGGGCGCGGCCGACCGCGATCTATTCCATCTCGCCGCCGCCTATAATGGCGGGCCGGGCAATCTGCGCCGCTGGAAGCGCAGCATGGAAATCGCCGATCCCCTGCTGTTCATCGAAAGCATTCCCAGCCGGGAAAGCCGCGACTTCGTCGAAAAAGTCCTGACCAATTTCTGGATTTACCGCGATCGCCTGGGCCAGTCCGCCCCATCGCGCGACAAGGTGGCCGCCGGCGCGCTGCCGCTTTACCAGGCGCTCGACCAGATCGCCGCGCCTTAAGCGAAGGCGTCGCATCATTGCGCCGGCGCGGAAACGTTGATGCGTTGCGTGATTTCCGAAATGCGCGTGAGGCTTTGCAGCGCGGCGGGCAAAACGACCGCCGATTCAATAAACTCGTAAGAATACGTCACGATTGAAAAAATCTCTCCGGGCGACGCGCTGAGGCGGGCCGCGGCGAACCACAGATTAAAGCTCAGCATCGCCAGGAGCAGTGCGAATATCAGGCCGTAGACGAGGGCCTCCGTATCGGAAAGGCGAACCTCGCAGCGCCGAAGGGCGGACAAGTGCGCGCGGACGGCGCCCGCCGCGCCGCTTTCGATCGTCGCCACCTGCTTTTCGACCTGCCGGTTCAGGCGGCGATTGAGGTTGAAAAACCGGCCGCTGGACAACCCGTATACCAGCACGGTCGCAAGCGCCGCGCCGCCGGCGGATATTGCAAGATAGCCATGAAATGAGAACAAAACCGCAAGCGAGGCGATCAGATGGATGATCGCCGTCAAAACGACCGGGGCCTCGTTTTCCAGAAAGTCGACAAGCTCGCGCCCCATATTAAGGCGCGCATTCACGGTGGAAACCGGTTCGCCTTTGGCTCTTTGCACAATGGCGTCGCCGAATTCGACACGCATGCCGCCATAGGTGCGCGTATCGTAAAGCCGCCTTGCGATCGCCACGACCAGGAGCGCACTCATGGCGCCAAGCAGCCACAGGAATGGTGTCGGATTGTCGTTCAGCAGGCCGTCAATGGAACGGCCGATCAGCAGGGGCAAGGCGGCAAGCATCGCTGTTTCGAGGATCGTCAGCCCCATGGTCGCCGATACCCGGCGCCAGAAAACGCGGACCAGGGCGCCGAGCGACAATCGCCGGTCATGTATTTTCATGGCGCGCTCATTCACCGTTCTTACCAAGTCCGCGCGTCAGGGTGCGCCATGCGAGGGCCGCGGCCTGCCCGGACGTCGCATTGCCGGCGCGGACGCTTTCCCAGGCGGCGTAAAGAAGGTGTTCATAGGCCTGAATGATCCAAGGCGTCGGCGCGTCCTTGTCGAACAGCCCTTCGCGTTTGGCCGCCTCGACCATCCCCACGGTCTCGCGGCGCTGGCGTTCGAATTCTTCTTTGAATTGAGGATCGTTATCGAGCGGTTCGAGGGCTAAAAAGCCATGGCGGTCGCCGAGCGGAATGAGCGCTTCAAACATGCGCTGAAGCGCCTGACCATAGCTATCGGCGTCTTCGCAGGCCGCTTCCACCGCACTTTCCATTTCCGCGATCCCAATCGCGGCGAGGGCGCGAATGAGATCTTCTCGGTTGGAAAAATAACGATGCAAGGTGGCCCGGCCGACGCCGGCGCGTTCGGCCACCTGGGACAAAGGCGCGCTCGGATCGCGGCTTAAGACCTCAAAAGCCGCCGCGATAAGCGCCTCGCGGGCGGATTTACGGACCGAATCTCTCATGAGACATATATGTCTCATTTGAGGCGAAAGTATCAATAGCCGCCGAGCGCTTTTTTGACGGCTACAGGGAACCCGCCGCCCCAGGCGAATCGACGCTTTATCGAGCGTTCGATCGGCTTTCCGGCGCATTCCCGGTTTTTATGGATCGCCGGAGCGAAATGCCCATATAGTTCCCCGCACTGTAGAAACGCGTTCGGGAGGCGACGATGCGGGGACGGCGATTGGGGCTTGGTGCCTTTTGGGCGGTTTTTTCGGCTGCTTTTTCGACGGCTGGCGCATTCGCCGCGGAAGAGGCCGGCAAAGAGCGGTTTTTGCAGCCCGCCGATATTTTCGACATCGAATATGCAAGCGACGTCCAAATCTCGCCCAATGGCGAGACGGTCGCTTATGTCCGCCGGTCCAACGACATCATGACCGACCGCGCGCGGTCCAATATCTGGCTGGTGGACGCGGACGGAGACGATCACCGCCCGCTCCTTTCCGGCCGCGCCGATTATTCGTTTCCGCGCTGGTCGCCGGATAGCGGCCGCATTGCGTATATTTCCTCCGTAGAAGGATCGCCCCAGCTCTACGTCAAATGGCTGTCATCCGGCGATACGGCGCTGATCACCAATCTCACCGAAGCGCCGAGCGATCTTGCCTGGTCGCCGGACGGGCGCATGATCGCTTTCGTGATGGACGTCAAAACCGACAATGAGCCGTTCGCAAAACTTCCTGCAAAACCGGAAGGCGCGGAATGGGCCGAGCCGTTCAACTATATCGAAGAAATGGTCTACCGCTTTGACGGTCAAGGCTATCTCGACCCGGCGCACGAGCATATTTTCGTCGTTCCCGCCGACGGCGGGGCGACGCGGCGCCTGACCAGCGGCGATTATAATCATGACGGACCACTTTCCTGGACGCCGGATTCAAAATCGATCGTGTTTGCCGCCAACCGGAATGAGAATTGGGAGCGAGAAACCGTTGAGGACGATATCTTCAAGATCGATCTTGACGGGACGCTGACGCAGCTGACGTCGAAAGGCGGCGCTGAGAGCGCGCCCATTGTCTCGCCCTCGGGCGGTCGCATCGCCTATATCGGCGCCGAGAACAAAGGCCTCGCCTTTCGCACCTGGCGGCTTTACGTCATGAATGCCAACGGCGGCGGGGTTCGGTCGTTGACGGACGGTCTTGACCGGTCTGTTCGGCGCGCGGTTTGGGACGGCGCCGGCCGCGGCCTTTATTTTCTTTATGACGACCGCGGCGTGCGCAAGATCGGTTATGTCGGGCTCAACGGCCAGCGCCGGACAATCGCCGAAGGGCTCGGCGGCACGAGCCTCGGCCGTCCCTATGTCAGCGGCGACTTTTCGGTTTCCCGCAACAATGTCGTTGCGTTCACAAAGGGCGCCGCCGACCGCCCGGCAGATGTCGCGGCAATCAAAGGCGGGCGCGAGCGCCAACTGACGGCCCTTAATGAAGACGCCCTCGGCGATAAGGAACTCGGTGAGGTTCACGAGATCGTCTATCGGTCATCGCTGGACGATGTTGAAATTCACGGATGGTACGTCACGCCGCCGGATTTCGATTCTTCGAAAAAATATCCTTTGATCCTCGAAATTCACGGCGGACCGCATGCGGCGTATGGGCCGCATTTTTCCCTTGAGGTCCAGCGTTTCGCCGCCGAAGGCTATGTCGTCTTTTACGACAACCATCGCGGCAGTTCGTCTTACGGGGAAGCGTTCGGGCTGCTGTTGCAGCACAAATATCCCAGCCGGGACGACTTCGCCGATCACATGTCCGGGGTCGACGCGATGATCGCCAAGGGCTTCATCGACGAGGATGCGCTGTTCGTCACCGGCGGCTCGGCCGGCGGGGTTGCGACCGCTTATCTTGTGGGACTGACCGATCGCTTCCGCGCCGCTGTCGCCGCCAAGCCGATCATCAACTGGACCAGCAAGGTGCTCACCGGCGATATCTACGTCTATCAGATCGAGCATCAGTTTCCGGGAACGCCCTGGGAGGAATATCAGCATTATTGGGAGCGCTCGCCGCTTTCCCTGGTCGGCAATGTGACGACGCCGACCATGCTGCTGACCGGCGAGGAGGATTTCCGCACGCCGATCGCGGAGTCGGAACAATTCTATCAGGCGCTCAAACTGCGCGGGATCGATACGGCGCTGGTGCGTGTGCCGGGATCGAGCCACGGGATCGCCGGGCGGCCGTCGCGACTGATCGGAAAGATCGAGCATATCCTCGCCTGGTTCGAACGCTACAAAGCCGGCGCGGACGACAGCGAACAAGAATAGCGCGCCACCATTTGCGCGATACCGGCGGGCTGTCGCAAATTCGCCTTAATTAACAAATCGCTAACCATAGAGCATCGGACGGTCTGTTTGAATCATAGTTTTGACGATTGAGCGAAGCGTGATTCCCTCTGGTTGGAGGTGGATTATGCAAGCTCTTTCAGAAGATATCCGGACCCGCGTTGTTGCTTTTGTTGAAGAAGGCGGCTCGCGCCGTGAAGCAGCGCGCAAATTCAGGATTAGCCCCGCAAGCGCGGTTCGGTTTGTCGCTCAATGGCGCCGGGAACGGTCGTTAAAGGCCAAACCGCAAGGCGGCGATCGCCGGCGCAAGCTTGCTCGCTGGCGTGATGAGGTCGTCGCGATTGTGGAAGCCAAACCCGATATCACCATGCCGGAACTGGCGTCGTTGATGGCCGACCGCCACGACCTTTGTGTTGATCCCGCCAGCCTGTCGCGTTTTCTTTGTCGTCTGGGATATACGTATAAAAAAAACGCTGATGGCGTCGGAACAAGAACGCGCTGACGTTCATGCGGCGCGCATTCTCTGGATTAATTATCGTCAGCCCCGCTTGGCGCGTGAAGCGCATCGCCTTGTGTTTCTTGATGAAAGCGGCGTCACGACAAAAATGACCCGCTTGCGCGGTCGTTCTCCGCGCGGGCAACGCCTCAAGGGCCATGCGCCTTATGGGCATTGGAAGACACAAACTTTTATCGCCGGTTTGAGGCTTTCGGGCCTCGTGGCGCCCTGGGTATTGGATGGCCCGATGAACCGCGCCGCCTTCGAAGTTTACATCAAAACGCAATTAGCCCCGACATTGTCGAGAGGCGATATGGTGATCATGGATAATCTCGCCGCCCATAAAAGCGACGCAGCCGCTGACGCCATGGCGGAGCGAGGGGCATGGCCCCTGTTCCTGCCGCCCTATAGTCCCGACCTGAACCCCATTGAGATGGCCTTTTCAAAACTCAAGGCGCATTTGCGAAAAGGCGCTCACAGAACAATCGACGCCCTGTGGCGCGCCATCGGCGATATCTCCATGCTCTATGAGCCTGAAGAGTGTGCAAATTACTTCAAGGCCGCAGGATATGCCTCAATATGACCATCCGATGCGCTAATAAAGAGTTGTGAGGCGTCTTGCTACATGAGATTATCCATGAGTTTCCAGTTTGGTTGGAGAAGTCTCATGGATCGTCGAAATCTATTCCGTATTCTTTTAGGTCTCACTGGTGTGCAAACACTTGTTTCAAGCGTACAGGCAAAGTCGTGTCCAGCATCGGCGGAAGGCCATCGTTTTGAAATTTGTACGGACAAGAATGACCAGTTTCGTTGGCGTTTATGGGCGGCAAACAATAAGATAATCGCGCATGGTGAAGCCTATCCAGATAGGAGAGATTGCGAGCACGCCATCAGTCTTGTGAAGCAGTCGTATGATGCGCGCGTCGAAAAAGAAATTCTGCCGTGTAAAGAAGAAAACTAATGAGCGGTTAGGTTAGCGAGTCGGACGGGTTAGCGACAGCGTAACCCGCCGTTGCTTTCATGTTCACCCCCTCCGTCCTTTCGGGACGCCTCCCCCATAAATGGGGGAGGAAAAGCGCCAGACGAATGTTTGCTCGCGAATTTGAAGCGCTCGCCTCCTTCCCCCGTTGGCGAGGGAAGTGCCGAACGAAGTGAGGCGATGGGGGTTAATTGCTGTCGGTGCTTTGTTGCTTTTCAATTTCAAACGCGCGTTGTGATGTCATCGCGCGGTCAAGGATGGCTTCGAGCACGCCGTCCGGGTTCTGATTAAGCCCCTCGGTCGCCCCGGAACAAGTCCAGGGCGACACCTCCTCCATAAATGGGCGAGGAAGATTCCTGAGATTGCCAAAGGCTCGCACCTTGTTGTTCCATTGCGCAAATACCATTAGCCCAAACTGAACAAAGAAAAGGACTTCCCATGGCATACGCGCTCCTCTCCGTCGGTCTTTTGGGTCTGCTCGTCTTTCTCCTCGGCGCGAATGTCAGCCGCGAGCGGCGCTCGGTCGCCCCGACCCAGCATGAGGCGGAAGCGGACCCGAAAAGCGCGCTGCGAAAAGCGATCCGCGCCCATGGCAACTGCATTGAATATGTGCCGATGCTCTCGCTGATGATCCTGGCGATCGGCCTTGCCATCCCCATGCTGATTTCGGCGTGGATCATCGCCTTGATGGCCGCCGCGGTCGCCTCGCGTTACATCCACGCCATCGGCATTCTTGTCGGCGGCAGCGTTTACGAGGCGAACCTGTTAAAACAGATCGGCGCCGCGGGCACCTATCTTACCGGGCTGATCCTGTCGGCCATCCTTGTGGTGCGGGCCGCCTCGCTGTTCTAGGCTGTAGCGACCATTTACCGCTTGCCCGCGCGCCGGGCGGCCAATGGCGGCCGGGGGTGACGATTCTCATTGTCACGGGCGCTGCGGCGCCTATGTATAAAAGATAATAACACGAATGAGGAGGAAACCATGCGCGTTCAGGAGGTCATGACCGAAGGCATCCGCATCGCCGAACCGGACGAAGCCCTGCCCCACGCCGCAAAGAAAATGCGCAGCCAGAATATCGGCTCCTTGCCGGTGATCGAAAACGGCGAGCTGGTCGGCATGATCACCGATCGCGATATCGCCGTCCGGGTGGTCGGCGCCGGCAAGGACCCGGCGATGGTCAAGGTCGGCGACGTCATGTCGGAAGACTGCGTGTGGTGCGTCGATACCGAAGAGCTTGAAGACGCCGTGCGGATTATGGAACAGCACCGCGTGCGCCGGCTGCCGGTCAAGAACGCGAAGAACGAAATCGTCGGCATGCTCAGCCTTGAAGATATCGCGCTGCATGCGCCCGCCTCGCTCGCCGGCGAAGTCATGAAAGCCGTCGCCCAGCGCGCGGATTAAGACAAACGGCGGCGCGGCGAGCGCCTTAATAGGCTGACGATCGCTTCGCTGTTGTAACGCCGCACGCAACATGGCTCGCCCTCTGGTTGCGCGCGCTCGCCCGGCGGTTGCAAACAAAGCCTGAATTTACGCCATCCGCCATGTTGGTGGGGCAAGGCGCGCCATCATCCAGCCGGTAGATATCAACCACCTTCCGGGCGGCCTTATGATGCGCCTCGACGTCGATGGCGGTTGACGCAAAGGCGGCCGGATCCGGAACAAAGGATCGCCGCAAAACCAGCCAAGGCCCCTTGCGGCGTCCATGCGCAGGGCGGCGAAAACCGCGCCGGCGCGGGCTCTTTGATATTGTGAATCTTTTCCGGCGGCGGCCTTGCGGCTGTCGTCCGATTACGGAGGATGTGCGCCTAAATCCCCCGGCCGGTGCGGTGGGAGTCGACGCGGGTGCGCACGGCGCTGCGCGCGCGCATGAAGATGAAGATCCCGACCACCGCCAGGCCGACCAGGATCATGACGGTCGCCCAGTTGACCTCATGGGCCGGCGCGGCTTCGGGCGGCGGCGCGGCGGGCGCCTCGGTCGCGGTTTCGGTCTCGGCTTCGGTTTCGTCGGGCGCGGGCGCGGCGGTTTCGCCGGGGTCGCCTTCGCGGGCGTCCTCGATGACCTTGCCGGCCAGTTCCGCGCCGCTCTCGATCAGGCCCGCCTCATTGGCCGCGCCGACCGCTGCGGCGGCGCCGACCAGGCCGCCGGCGGCGCCGGCCTGCTGCGATTGGCCGATATCGCTCGCGCCGGCGTTGTTGAGATCGCGGGCCGTCGCCGCTTCGCGCTCGGGCGTGCGGGCGCCGCGCGCATCGAGCAGGGCGTCCTCGATCGCCGCTGCGGTTTCCCCATTGACGACGCCCGTGGGCTCAAGCCCGTGTTCGTCCTGAAAGGCGAGCACCGCGCGGCGGGTGTTGCGGCCGAAAATGCCGTCCGCCACGCCGGCGGCGTAGCCGAGCGCGTTGAGCTGTTCCTGCAAGGCGCGCACCGCCTCGCCGCGATCGCCGAGTTCAAGGACGTCGCCGCCGGTCGCGACGGCGGGGACCGGCGCGGTCAAAAAGCCCGCCACGGTTTTGGTCCACTCGACGCGCTTGTCCTCGCCATGGGCCATGTAGGGCGATTGCGGATCGCCGCGATTGACGCCGCGCGAAACCGCGCTGGCGTCATTGCGGTCGGCATATTCGCCGAGCCCCGTCTTGCCGAAATAAGACGCGGCCACGAGGATCGAGGTTTTCAGATCGCGGGTCAGAATATCCGGATCGGCGACCAGATTGACGCCGGCGAGCTCGCTGTAACGGCGGTAATTGTCTTTGCCGGTGAGCTGAAAAAAGCCGCGCCCGCGATAGCGGTATCCGTCGCCGGAGGCTTCGTCGCCATTGCCCAGGCGCCCGCCATAGATCTTGTTGGCGATTTTTTCCGGATCGTGCGCATAGGGGCGGGCCGCTTCGATGGTGGGAAAGCGGCGCGGAAAGACTTCGGTCAGGCGTTGCGCGCTGTAATTGAGGTTTTCGCCGCGCGCCTGGAGGTAATTCGTTTCGTAAATGCCCTGGGCGAGGAAATGCGCAAGCCGCAGCGGATTGTCGACGCCGCGTCGGGGCAGCTGTCTATAGGCCTTCACGAAGCCGTTGAGATAGCGCGCCGGATTGTTAAGCTGCCACCAGGCCGGTTTCACCGGCAACGCGGCGACAAGACCGGCGAAATCAAGGACGTCTATCGCTTTAAGAGCCGACGGGATCATACGCTCCGCCCCCCACACCATCATTGGAGCGGGTTCAGCCTAACCCAAGCAAAGGCCTGAAACAAACGCGATCTTAAAGCGCCCGGCGAAAAGCGCGCGCCGGGCCCCGGGCGGGATATTGCGCCCTTGCGGGACCATGCTAGCTTCCGGCCGATGATTGCCCCGCCGGCGCGCGGCGGCGCCTCTCAATCCCCACGGCAAGCCGGCCCTGGACTGGAATAGCTATGACAAGAGACCTTAATCCCGTCTTTTCCGCGCGCCCGCAGTCGATCTTTCCGACCATGTCGCGGCTGGCGCGCGAGGCCGGCGCGATCAATCTCGGTCAGGGGTTTCCCGACGAGGATGGACCGGCGGAGATTTTGGACATCGCCGCGCGCGCGATCATCGACGGGCCGAACCAATATGCGCCGGTGGAGGGCATCCCCGAACTGCGCGAGGCGGTTGCGCGCGACAATGCGCGGTTTTACGGCCTCGACATCGATCCGGCGACCCAGACGCTGATCGTTTCCGGCGCGACGGAAGGCTTGGCGGCGGCGTTTTTGGGTTTTCTCAATCCCGGCGACGAAGCGATCGTGCTGGCGCCGTTTTACGAATGCTACGCGCCGCAGATCGAAGCCGCCGGCGCGCGCGTCGTCCCGGTCAGTCTTGCGCCCCCGTCCTGGCGGCTCGATCCCGATGCGCTTGATGCGGCGGTTACGGAAAAGACAAGGCTGATCGTCATCAACACGCCGCACAATCCCCTCGGCAAGGTGATGGGGCGCGACGAACTAGAAATTATCGCCGCGGCGGCGAAAGCCAAGGATCTCATCGTCATCTGTGATGAAGTCTATGAGCATCTTATTTTCGACGGCCGCCCACATGTGCCGCTGATGACCTTGCCGGACATGTTCGAACGCACCATCCGGATTGGCTCGGCGGGCAAGACGTTTTCGCTCACCGGCTTTCGCATCGGTTATGTTATCGGGCCGGCGCCGCTGATCACCGGCGTGATGAAGGCCCATCAGCATATTTCCTACACCTCGCCCCCGTCGCTGCAAAAGGCGGTCGCTGCGGGGCTGGGGTTCGGCGATGACTATTATGCGCGCTTTACCGCCGAGATGGAGGAAAAGCGTGATCTCATCAGCGAAGGCCTTGCCCGCGCGGGATTTGAGGTCATGGCCTGCGAGGGGACCTATTTCGTCACCGTCGACATTCGCTCGGTTGGACGCGAGGACGACGCCGCCTTCTGCCGGGAAATCACGCAAAAAGCCAAGGTCGCCGCGGTGCCGCTGTCCGCGTTCTATCACCCCAGTCAGACCGATGCCCCGCGCTGCTATGCGCGGTTTTGTTTCTGCAAGAAACGTGAGGTGCTGGATGAGGCGAGCGTCCGGCTGAAAGCTTATTTTGGCGGCGCTGGTTAATTTCGCCTGACGATCTCGCCTGATTCAAGCACGCGATATTCAAAAGAGAACCACTTCTTGATTTCAGAGCCGGTCTCGGTCCGGAAAGCGGTGATCAGGCGCTCGCCGTCGGTTTTTACATAGATTGCGCCGTAAACGGCGACATTGTTTTTGGCGAGTTCGTCGATTTGCTCTTTGATCTTGTCGGTCAGCTTTTGGCTTGCCTTCGCAGCAAGCTTATCGACGTTCTTTCTGAGGCTGGCGACAAGCTTTGCATCTTCGCGTTCGCGCGCCGAACGCTGAAGCTCCGTTGACAGAATAACCGGCGCGCCGCCGCGGCCGAAAAGTCCAAGACGCCCCAGAAGGTCCGGGCGCGGGTGCACATGGCCTTCATTGTCGCCGGAGGAAATGACGAAGGCCGCGGGATTGACCGCTTCGAGAAAAGCGTCGGTCACCTTTTCCGAGCCGTGATGACACGATTTCATCACTTCGGAGCGGAATTTCCTGGCGGCCTTGGCCACCATGTTGCGATAGGCGGCGGTGCCCTGCTGGGGGAAGCGGTCAACGCCCGCATAATGGCGGATCAGGAACTTTTCCGCCGGTTCGTTAAGATCGCCGCCGAACAGAATGCTGAAGTCGCCGAACTGCAGGCGCAACAGGACGGAATGACCGTTTTTCGTTTCGCCGTAAGAACCGATCTTTCTCAGCCGGGGCTTGCCGGCGCCGTCCGGTTCGACGACCGGGCCGAGCACTTCGATGGTGTAGCCGCGCCTGTCCGCCGGCGCGAAGCCCGGCATGAAGGTCGCGCCGTTTTCCTTGTCGCCGTGATGGACGGACAGCATCTTGAAGTCGTTAATTTTCGGATTGTTGAGCGCGGCGTGCATCACCGGCGGAAACTCGAACCGGCCGAATTTTGAGGCGTCGGCGAAGTGTTTTCTGATGTCGGCGCGCGACGTCGCCAGATCGTGGATATATCTGAGGCCGTTTGAGCGATCTTTCTTCAGGCCGCCGACTTTTTCGAAGCTCCCGCTGACCGGGCGCTCGACAATGCCGTTCTGATAGATGGTTTTGAATCCGATCTTGCGATTTTTGAAAATGCTTTCAAAACCGAGATAGTGATCCTTGTCAGGATGGGTGAGGATCGCGGCGTCGAAATTAAAGCCGCGATAGGCCCTGAACCGCCCGTTGAGAAAACGCTCCATATTGTCGCTCTGGCCGGCGTCAATGACCATGATGCGCTCATTGGCGCCGCGTTCGGGGGAAATCAAAACCGCGCCGTCGCCCTGACCCACGTCGACAAAAATGATTTCGAGCGGGCGGGTTTCGACCGTATCCTTCTTTTTGATGAAAACCGTTTCCCGCTTGGTCGGGTCCTTCGGCGCCCAGATGATGCGCAGCCAGCCGCCCGGCTCCTCGCCGTCGATTTTCAGGAAATCGCCCCACAGAACCTGGCGGAACTTCTTTTTCTTGTCGCTTTTGAACAGATAGGTGTTGCGGCCGTCTTCCGGCAAGGCGACAAAGCAATGCGCCATGTTGAGATCCTTCCGCTGTTGGATGCGCCGTCATGTTTACAGCATTTTTGGCGTCTGTGCGAAGTGTTGGAAATAAAAATTCAAATGAAACTGATCAAAAGTTTCTTTCTTTATTTCATAACTGCGCGAGAATGTTTTGCGCCTTATCATGTTATAACATCTGCGGGATGGAACGGCGCGCCGCAAAGATAATGGAGAAGGCCTTATGACGACGATCGTCGCCGCTGCAGTGCAATCGGGATCGGCGCTGTTCGATACGTCGGCGACGCTCGACAAATTCGAAATCCTCCTGCGCCGCGCGGCCGGCGAGGGCGCCAAGCTTGTGGTCTTTCCGGAAGCGTTCATCGGCGGTTATCCCAAAGGGCATCATTTCGGCGCGCCCGTGGGCTCGCGCAGCGATGAAGGGCGCGAATGGTTCCGGCGTTATTTTGACGCCGCGATTGACGTTCCCGGGCCGGAAACCGAACGCATGGCCGCGCTCGCCGGCGATCTTAAGACCGATGTCGTCGTCGGCGTCATCGAACGGGACGGCGGCACGCTTTATTGCTCAGCGCTTTGCTTTTCCGCCGACGGCCGGCTTCTCGGCAAACGGCGCAAGCTGATGCCGACGGCGGCGGAGCGCGTCATCTGGGGCATGGGCGACGGCGCCACCCTGGGCGGGTTTGACGGGGTCTGCGGCAAGATCGGCGCGGTGATCTGCTGGGAAAACTTCATGCCCATGCTGCGCATGGCGCAATACGGCCAGGGCGTTGAATTTTATTGCGCGCCCACGGTCGACGACCGCGAAAGCTGGACGTCGCTGATGCGCGTCATCGCCCTTGAAGGACGGTGTTTCGTTCTTTCCGCCTGTCAGTTCATGACCCGCGCCGATGCGCCCGACGATTTTCGTCCCGTGCAGGGCGACGCGCCGGAAACGGTGCTGATCAATGGCGGCTCGCTCATCGTCTCGCCGCTGGGCGATATTCTCGCCGGGCCGGTCTTTGGCGAGGAGACAATATTGTATGCAGAACTGGCGAAGGGCGATATCGCCAAAGGAAAAATGGATTTCGACGTCGCCGGCCATTATGCGCGGCCTGATGTGTTCGAACTGCGCATCGACCGCAGCGAGAAAAAACCGCTGCGCTAACCGGCTTTGGCCGCGTCGTCGCTTTTCGCCTTTTGCGCTTCGGTCCAGTAGGAAACACAAGGGATCTTGGTCAGATCGCAGCGATGGGCGTATTTGCGGGCGATCTCGGTGACTTCGTCGAGCAGGCCCTCTTCCAGGGTGATCGGATCAAGGCCGAGGCCCAGAAGGCGCTGATTTTCCACGTCGAGTTCGTTTTCCGCCGCCTCGTTGCGGGGATTGTTCACATAGGCGATTTGCGCGCCGGTCTTGTCGGCGATCATTTTAGCAAGATCGCGCACCCGATGGGTTTCCGTCATCTGGTTGAGGATCTGCACCCGTTCGCCGCGCTGGGGCGGATTGTCGATCGCCAGTTGGATGCAGCGCACCGTGTCCTGAATATGGATAAAGGCGCGGGTCTGACCGCCGGTGCCGTGCACGGTCAGAGGATGGCCCACCGCCGACTGCATGAGAAAACGGTTGAGCACCGTGCCGTAATCGCCGTCATAATCGAAACGGTTGATCAGCCGTTCGTCTTTCCGGGTTTCGGCGGTCTGCGTGCCCCAGACGATGCCCTGATGCAGGTCGGTAATCTTCAGGCCGTCATTCTTATTGTAGAACGCAAACAAAAGCTGATCCTGGGTTTTGGTCATGTGATAGATCGAGCCCGGATTGGCGGGGTACAAAATCTCCTGGCGGATTTCGCCGCCATCCGCGGTCTCGATCTTCACCGGCAGATAGCCTTCGGGAATCTTCATGCCCGCCGTGCCGTAGCCGTAAACGCCCATGGTGCCGAGATGGACGAGATGGGCGTCGACGCCGGATTCGACGATCGCCGCAAGAATATTGTTGGTGGCGTTAAGATTGTTATCGACCGTATATCGCTTGTGATAGGACGACTTCATGGAATAGGGCGCGGCGCGCTGTTCGGCGAAGTGCACGACGGCGGCGGGCTTTTCGTTCATTAAAAGGTGCAACAGCCGCGCATAGTTTTTCGCAACGTTGATGTTCTCAAACCGGATGGTTTTGCCCGAGGCTTCGTTCCAGGCCGCCAGACGCACGGAAATCGGTTTGATCGGAGTGAGCGATTCGACTTCAAGTTCGACGTCGATTTTACGCCGCGACAGATCGTCGACAATAATCACATCATGGCCGAGATTGGAAAGATGCAGCGCCGTCGGCCAGCCGCAAAACCCATCTCCCCCGATTACCAATATCTTCATGCCCGTCTCCGCAACATCTTGAAACGATCGCAGCATCGTGCGCCGCAATCGAGCAGGTCAGATAGAGCCTCGCGGCGGCGGAGCGCAACCCCCGGACGTCAACCGGCAAGGACGGACTTGGGCGGGCGTCAGGGCGCCGGCCCGGCGGCGGTCAGCGTCGCAACCGTCTGGCGGAGCCCGATGCGCCAATCGGGCTGGGCGACGCCGAAATCGCGCTCAATCCGCGCGCAGTCAAGGATCGTGGCAAGCGGCCGCTTTGCCGGGGTTGGATAATCCGTGGTCGCAATGGCGCGCACCGTTGCGGCAAGCCCGGCATAGTCAAAGATCTTTTTCGCGAAATCCGCCCAGCTCGCCGCCGGCGCGCCCTGATAATGATAAACGCTCGCGCCTGGCGCGCCACGGTGCTTCTTGCCGGCGATGGTAAGGACGGTCCGGGCGATGTCGCGCGCCGGCGTCGGTCCGCCGATCTGATCGCCGACGATGTCGAGCGCGTCGCGCTCGGCGCCGAGGCGCAGCATGGTCTTGACGAAATTGGCGCCATATTCGGAAAACACCCAGGACGTGCGCAAGATGACGGCGTCTTTGTTCTCCGCAAGGACGCCGGTTTCGCCTTCGCGTTTGGTCGCGCCGTAAACGTTAATAGGGTTCGTCGCATCGTCTTCCGCATAGGGTCCGGCGGCGTTGCCGCCGAAGACATAGTCCGTTGACAGATGAATAAACGGCGCGCCGGCTTGCGCAGCGGCTTTGGCCATTTCCTCCGGGGCCAGGGCGTTGAGCGTGTGTGCGGCCTCTTTTTCCGTTTCGGCCTTGTCGACCGCGGTGTAGGCCGCGGCGTTGATGATCGCGTCGGGCGCATGCGTGCGGATCGCCGCCGCCGCGGTTCCGGGGCGCGAAAGATCCGCTTCGGCGCGGCCAAGGGCGATGACGTCATGAACGCCGGCCGCTTCCTCGAGCAGTGTTCGGGCGACCTGGCCGTTTTTTCCAAATAGCAACAGCCGCATGGCGCCCGGCTCCTCTAGCGCGCCTGGCCCTGGCGCCTAGCGGTGTCGAAGCCGCGCCGGCGGATCGCCTCCCACCACGACCGGTTGTCGAGATACCAGCGCACCGTGCGGGCCATGCCTTCCTCGATGGTCATCGTCGGCGTCCAGCCCAGGGCGCGTTCGATCTTGTCGCAATTGATGGCGTAGCGGAAATCGTGACCGGGCCGGTCGTCGACGAACGCAATGAGACTGTCATGGGGCCGGCTTTCGCTTTCCAGCAACGCCTTGTCGAGCAGGGCGCAGATCATCCGCACGAGGTCGAGATTGCTGCGTTCGGCGCGGCCGCCGATATTATAGGTCTCGCCCGGCGCGCCTTGTTGCGCAACAAGCAGCAGCGCTTCGGCGTGATCGCCCACATAAAGCCAGTCGCGCACATTTTCGCCCTTGCCGTAGACCGGAATGGGCCGGCCCTCCAGCGCGTTGATGACGACCACGGGAATAAGCTTTTCGGGAAACTGATAGGGGCCGTAATTGTTCGAGCAGTTGGAGATCACGACCGGCAGATCGAACGTCTCGCTCCATGCCCGCGCGAGCATGTCCGACGAGGCTTTGGACGCGGAATAAGGCGAGTTGGGCCGATAGGGGGAGTCTTCGGTGAATGCGCCTTCCGCGCCCAGCGAGCCGTAAACTTCGTCGGTGGAGATGTGATGGAAGCGAAATCCTTTCGGCGCCGCGCCGCTGCGCACATAGCCGCGCGCTGCTTCGAGCAACGCGTACGTGCCGACGATATTGGTGTCGATGAAATCGCGCGGCCCGTCGATCGAGCGATCCACATGGCTTTCCGCGGCAAGGTGCATGATCGCGTCCGGCTTGAAGCCGTCGATCAGCGCCGTCATGGCCTTCTGGTCGCAGATGTCCTGCTGGGCGAAATGATAGCGCTCGTTGCTTGCGATTTCTGCGACATTGTCGAGATTGGCCGCATAGGTGAGCTTGTCGACGTTAAGAACGTCATGGCCGTCCGCGATCGCCCGGCGCGCCACCGCCGATCCGATAAAGCCGGCCCCGCCTGTCACCATCAGCCGCATGTGGTCTCCTTAGGTTCCGCTCGCATCCGCAGCAATTTCCGCGCCGCGTTCTAGCATGGGCGGACAATAGATATAGCATTGAGCGGAATTAAAGCTCGGACCGTTAAAGCCCGTCTTCGCTTTCGGCTTCGCCGGGCACTGCTTCGCCTATATCGGCTTCGGTTGTCTTCCTGGCGTAAGCCACCCGAAGCCGAAGGCTGGTGGAGCTAGGCGGAATCGAACCGCCGACCTCTTGAATGCCATTCAAGCGCTCTCCCAACTGAGCTATAGCCCCGATCCGTTTTGCGCCCGGATAAAACCGCCAGCGCCGGGTTGGAAAATCCTTTGCCGCGGGCCGGCGAACCTAGCCGCCGCGGCCGGCGCGCGCAAGCGTTTGCCGCGCGCGCTCGCTAGTCGCTGTCGCCGCCGGGTTTGACGATGGTCGACACGTCGTCGTCGTCATCGTCGTCGTCAAGCAGGCCGTCGTCGTCCTCATCGTCGATGTCGACGTCGATATCCTCGATATCGGCGAGTTCGTCGTCCTCGTCGTTGTCATCCTCGGTTTCGTCGCCTTCGACTTCGTCCAGCGCGGCGCGGCGTTTGGATTGCGCGGCTTTCTTCTCCTCGTCGGCGCTTTGCAGCGACGTTTCCTGGGCGGGTTTGCGCTCTTCTGTCTCCTTCGTGCTCGTGGCTTCCTCTTCCGCGCGCGTCTTGCGCGGTTTCAGGAGCGCTTCGGGAACGAACTCATGGCCGCATTTCGGGCAGTGCGCCGGTTCCTTGTTGAGGTCATAAAATCGCGCGCCGCATTCGGGGCAGTCGCGCTTTTCGCCCAGTTCTGGTTTGGTCATAGTTATCGCCGCAATCGATGAAATTGTTCGGAAAGGCGGCCGTGTTGCCACGGGCCGGCGGCGCTGTCAAAAGGATATGCATCAGGCCGAAACCAGACTTCTACATGCGGCGGAGCGCTGAAGATGCAGCTTACCGGTCCACTGACTTCGCAAAATAGCGGCCCGCTCGCCGGGGCGGCGTCCGCCCCGGGCGACAAGTCGATTTCCCACCGGGCGTTGATCTTCAGCGCCATGGCGGCGGGCAGGAGCGAGATCACCGGCCTGCTTGACGGCGAGGACGTCCTGCGCACCGCGGCGGCGATGCGCGCGCTGGGCGCGGCGGTCGAGCGCGACGGGCCGGTCTGGCGGATCGGCGGCGGCGCCTGGAAATCGCCCGACAAGGCGCTTTATTTCGGCAATTCCGGCACCGGCGCGCGATTGGTCATGGGCGCGGTCGCCGGCGCGGGCGTTGCCGCCCGGTTCGACGGCGATGCGTCGCTGCGCAGCCGGCCCATGGGGCGGGTGATCGAGCCTTTGCGCATGATGGGCCTTTCCGCGACCGCCGCCGACGGCCGCCTGCCGGTCGCGATCGACGCCGGCGCGCCACTCGCGGCGATCGATTGCAAACTGGCGCAGCCTTCCGCGCAGGTAAAGTCGGCGATCATTCTCGCCGCCTTGGGCGCGCAAGGGATCACCTGCATTCACGAACCGGTCCGATCCCGCGATCATACCGAACGCCTGCTCGCCGTCTTCGGGGTTGAACTGCGCTTCGATGCGGACGGTGCGGGCGGGCGTTACATCTTCGTTCCTGGCGGGCAGAGCTTGTCGCCGTCGCGCCTCGCGGTTCCGGGCGATCCGTCTTCCGCGGCGTTTCTGGTCGCCGCCGCACTGATCACGCCCAATTCCGACGTGACCGTGCGCAACGTGTCGGTCAATCCGCTGCGCGCGGGCTTTTATGAAACCCTGCGCGATATGGGCGCGAATACCGTATTTGAAAATCCGCGCGAAGAATGCGGCGAGCCGGTCGCGGACATTCGCGCGCGCCATTCGGTGCTGCATGGCTGCGCAGTTCCGGCCGAACGGGCGCCGTCGATGATCGACGAATATCCGATCCTCGCCGCGGTCGCGTCTTGCGCCGCCGGCGAAACGAAAATGACCGGCCTTGAGGAACTGCGGGTGAAGGAAAGCGACCGCATCGCCGCCATGGAGGCGGGCCTTGCCGCCTGCGGGGTTGACGTTGCGAGCGGGCCCGACTGGCTGCGCGTGATCGGCGACGGAACGCCGCCGAAAGGCGGGGCCGACGTCAAGGCCCGTCATGACCACCGCATCGCCATGAGCTTTCTGGTTCTGGGCCTGGCCGCAAAAAATCCGGTCGCCATTGACGACGTTTCGATGATCGCCACGAGCTTTCCGGATTTCCTCCCGGTGATGACGAAACTCGGCGCGGCGATCAGCTGATTCAGACGGTCAGCGAGCTGAATTCGCATGATAAATCTGGACGCAGCGGGCCTGCGCCTATACGATTTCGCTTACATTTGGGAAGGCCGTCGGATGCCCGAAGCCACAATTGATTCAGCAAAGCTAGAAGAATTGAAAGCGCTCGATTCTCGGCGCTTCACCGCCGCGCTGATCGCCGATTACGCTGTCCTTGCGCTGGCGCTCGCCGCCGGCCACTGGACCTTGTCGGCGCCGATGTGGACCTGGCTTGCGTGGCCGCTCTTGTGGCTGATCATCGCCAACCGCCAGCACGCCATTCTCGTCCTCATGCATGACGCCACCCATGGGCTCGCCTACAAAACCCATTGGCTCAATGAACTCGTCGGCGAAGTGTTCTGCGGCGGGCCGGCCTTCGTCTCGATGGCGACCTATCGCCACAATCATCTTGCGCACCACAAATGGATGAACGAGGACAAAGACCCCGACTGGGTGCGCAAGCTCGCCGATCCCGAAGAACGATCGACCTGGGACTTTCCGCTGAAGAATGCGTCGCTCGGCTACTGGCTGCGCGTATGGCAGCGCTCGATCGCTTATCAGTTCGGCTTTCTCAAGGAGTCGAGCGAGAAGAAACCGGCCGCGCCCAAGAAAGACGGCCTGGCCAAACGCGTCAGTCAGATCCGGCTGGCGAGTTATGTTCTGATCGCCGCGGCGCTGACCTATTTCGGCCTATGGCTCGACTTTTTGCTCTTCTGGGTCGTTCCGGCGGTGTTTGTTCTGACCGCGCTTATGAGAATTCGTGCGATTACGGAACATTTTGCGCTCAAGCATGAAGGCTTCTTCAGCGAAGTGCGCAATGTGAACTATCGCTGGCCGATCGAGCAGGCGTTGTTCTCGCCGCACAATGTGGCGCTGCATCTTGACCATCACTTGTACGCGTCGGTGCCGTTCTATCGTCTGCCGGCGCTGCATCGCAGCCTGCGCGAAAACGAAAACTACGCCGCCAAGGCCCATATCAATGACGGCTTCGTTTTCGGCCGCCATTCGGTTTGGAAAGACATGCGCGAAACCGGACCGGCTCAGCCGCTGCGGGTCTGATCGCCTTGCCTTTTCGCGCCGCGTCCCCATAACTGGCGCTTCCATGCAAACGCCTTTCGTCATCGCCCTGGACGGGCCGGCCGCGTCGGGCAAAGGCACGCTCGCCCGCCTGCTGGCGGACCGGTACGGGCTTGCCCATCTCGATACCGGCGCGCTTTATCGCGGGGTTGCATGGCTCATCCTCGATCTCGGCGGCGATCCGGCGGATGCGGATCTGGCCGCCGCCGTGGCGCGCGACTACGCCACGGAAAAGCTCGCCGGCGCGGATATTCGCACCCGGGACGTCGGCGCCGCGGCGAGCATTGTCGCCGCCAATCCCAAAGTGCGCGCAGCCCTGCTCGACTTCCAGCGCCGCTTTGCCAAACATCCCCCCGGCGGGGCGAAGGGCGCCGTGCTCGACGGGCGCGATATCGGCACCGTGGTCTGCCCCGACGCGGCGGTGAAATTCTTCGTTACGGCGAGCCCCAGGGTCCGCGCCCGTCGCCGCTGGCGGGAGCTGGCGCCGAGCCGGCCGGGCCTTGAGGAATCGGCCGTTTACGACGATTTGCTTGAACGCGATGCGCGCGACGCCGCCCGCGCCGACGCCCCTCTTACCCGGGCCGACGATGCGGAGTTGCTAGATACGACTCATTTGTCTATAGACGCGGCCTTCGCGGCGGCATGCCGCGTGATAGACGGCGTTTTCCGGCGCTGCGAGAGCTGATCTGAGCGGGGCTCAAATCCAAGTCAGTCCTTGCGGGCGCGTCAAAGCCATTACTGCCGCTCATTCCTGCGCGCGGGGCCTTTCCCGTTCGTCCGCTTGGTCGGCGTTTGAACCCATCAACCCAAGGAACCAACGTGCCCGCAACTGAAACCCTTAACCCCACCCGCGATGATTTCGCGGAAATGCTCGAAGCCTCCCTGGTCGGCCGCCAAGAATTTGAAGAAACGGTCGTCAAAGGAAAAGTCACCGCCATCGAAAAAGACGTCGCGGTCATCGATGTCGGCCTCAAGACCGAAGGCCGCGTGCCGCTCAAGGAATTCTCAACCGCCGGTAAGCCGGCCGATCTCAGCATCGGCGACGAAGTCGAAGTGTTTGTCGAGCGGGTCGAAAACGCCATGGGCGAAGCGGTCATCAGCCGCGAAAAGGCGCGCCGCGAGGAAGCCTGGGACCGGCTCGAAAAGGTCTACGCATCCGGCGAGCGCGTCGACGGCGAGATTTTCAATCGCGTCAAGGGCGGCTTCACCGTCGATCTCGGTGGGGCCGTGGCGTTCCTGCCCGGCAGTCAGGTCGATATTCGTCCGGTGCGCGATGCGGGACCGCTGATGAACATTCCGCAGCCCTTCCGCATTCTCAAAATGGACAAGCGCCGGGGCAACATCGTCGTTTCGCGCCGGGCTATTCTCGAGGAAGACCGCGCCGAACATCGCCAGGAGGTCGTCAAGGAGCTCAATGAGGGCGACGAGCGCGAAGGCGTGGTCAAGAACATCACCGATTACGGCGCCTTTGTCGAACTGGCCCCCGGCGTCGACGGCCTGTTGCACGTCACCGACATGTCTTGGAGCCGGGTCAACCATCCGACCGAAGTGCTGGGCGTCAACGACACGGTGCGGGTCAAGATCATCAAGATCAATCCGGAAACCCACCGCATTTCCCTCGGCATCAAGCAGCTGCAGCCCGATCCCTGGGAAGGCGTCGCCGCGAAATATCCGATCAGCGCCAAATTCAAGGGCAAGGTCACAAACATCACCGATTACGGCGCCTTTGTAGAGCTTGAAGACGGCATTGAGGGTCTGGTCCACGTTTCGGAAATGAGCTGGGTGAAAAAGAACGTCCATCCCGGCAAGATCGTCTCGACCTCCCAGGAAGTCGAAGTCATGGTGCTCGAAGTCGACGAGGTCAAACGGCGGATTTCACTCGGCCTCAAACAGTGCCTTGACAATCCCTGGGAAAAATTCGCCCAGGAACACCCTGCAGGTTCGATCATCGAAGGCGAGATCAAGAACATCACCGAATTCGGATTGTTCGTCGGTCTAACCGCGGAAATGGACGGCATGGTGCATCTGTCCGATCTCGACTGGAACCGGTCCGGCGAGGAAGCCATCAAGGACTACCAGAAAGGGCAGATGGTCAAAGCCAAGGTGCTCGACGTCGATCCGGAAAAGGAGCGCATCTCGCTCGGCGTCAAGCAGGTCAGCGGCGATCCCCTCGACGCAATCGGCGAACTCAAGCGCGGCGACGATGTCACCTGCACTGTCACGGCGATCGAAACCGGCGGCATCGAAGTCCAGATCGGCGGCTCGGACGGCCCCAAGGCCTTCATTCGAAAGTCCGATCTTTCCAAGGAACGTTCCGAACAGCGTCCCGACCGCTTCGCCGTGGGCGACAAGGTCGACGCCCGGGTCACGACCATCGACGCCAAGACGCGGCGTATCAACGTCTCGATCAAGGCGCGCGAGATCGCTGAGGAAAAAGAGGCGGTTGAGCAGTTCGGCTCGGCCGACTCAGGCGCCTCGCTAGGCGACATTCTCGGCGCGGCGCTCAAGGGCGACGACAAGAAGGACGATAAAAAGGCCGCCAAGAAAGCCGACAAACAGGACGACGAGCAGGAATAAGCCGCAAATCGCCCGTTCATGCTGCAAAACCTCCGGCCTGACGCCGGAGGTTTTGTTTTCTCAGAACCGGACGTCCTCTTGCGCGTCGTATCGCCGGCGGCGCAATGGCGATATCAATAAGCGACATGCCAGAGCTTCCCGAAGTCGAGACCGTGCGCTGCGGCCTGGCGCCCGCCATGGAGGGCGCGACCTTCACCCGGATCGAAACCCGCCGGCCAGATTTGCGCATCCCGCTGCCGGCGGATTTCATTCCGCGGCTGGAGGGCGCGCGGGTCGACGCCCTGCGCCGCCGCGGCAAGTACATGCTCGCAGCGCTATCGTCGGGGGAGAGCCTGGTCATGCATTTGGGCATGTCCGGGCGCTTTACGGTCGAATACGGCCAGGCGGCCCGTCGCGCCCAGGCTGCCAGTCCCAGACACGAGCATGTGGTGTTTGAAATGGCCGGCAAACGACGCGCGCGCATTGCGTTTAACGATCCGCGCCGCTTCGGCCTGATGGATCTCGTCGCCACGGACGCGCTTGAAGAATGCCGTCATTTCAAAGACATGGGCCCGGAACCCTTAGGCAACGCCTTTTCGGCGGCGGACTTCAATCATGCGCTGAAAGGCAAGCGCACGCCGATCAAGGCGGCGTTGCTCGACCAGCGGATCGTGGCCGGGCTCGGCAATATCTACGCCTGTGAAGCGCTTTATCGCGCGCGCATATCGCCGCGCCGTCTGGCCGCGTCGGTGGCGGGCCGGCGCGGGGAACGCCTTCACGGCGCGATTGTGGCCGTTCTGCGTGAAGCGATCGAAGCGGGCGGGTCGTCCTTGCGCGACTTCGCCAACGCGCAGGGCGAGCTTGGCTATTTTCAGCACCGCTTCAGCGTTTACGACCGGGAAGGGCAAATCTGCAGCCGCTGCGCAAGGCCGGTGCGCCGCATTGTTCAGAGCGGCCGGTCGACCTTTTTCTGTCCCGGCTGTCAGCGCTGAAATCCGCCCAAAATACAGGCCTTGCTTGCGTGTTGACGGCGCTTGGGCCCGCCGCTATATACGCCAGCCCGCGCCGCGATGGGCGCGCGTTTTTGAGACTGATTTCGCAATGGCTAACACGTCCTCCGCCAAGAAAATGGTGCGCAAAATCAAGCGCCGAACGGCTGTGAACAAGTCGCGGCGTTCGCGGATGCGAACCTATTTGACAAAGGTGGAAGAAGCGATTGCGGCGGGCGACAAATCCGCTGCGGGTGAAGCGTTCAAAGCGGCGCAGCCGGAGTTGCATCGCGCCGTTTCAAGAGGCGTGGTTCATAAAAATACGGCGGCGCGCAAACTTTCGCGACTTTCTGCGCGTATCAAAGCGCTATCCGCTTAGATAAAACGCCGCCGACGCCGGCGCATAATTGTGGTCCGCGCGACAAAGTTCATCTGTGTGTACAAACGCCGCCAGGCGCACTATTTACGTCACGCATTATTTGCGCTCTAATGCGGCGTATCCGGCATTGCGCCTAAGGTTTTGTTTTTTCTGATCAGTGTCAAAAAAATGAAAAAAATACACGGCGAAACGCATTTCAACTATTGACGTTCGGGCCCAGTGAACTAGACTTGAAGTTAACGTCTTTACGACGGGTGCGGATCAATTTCGCAAATCAAGTTAAGTTTAGATTTTGAGTTTAAATTGGGACGCCAGCAAGAATTTTTGGCGGCCTGCGTTTATAACTGCGCCAAAAGGCGGCGGGGCAGCGAGGGTTTCTGATGAGCAGGGGTAATTTACCGACTTTCATTTTTGTAGAGTTTGCAACGGTTGAACGCTGCTCTCTTTGTATTTAGATTTCGGCCTTCATGATCGGCGCTGTTGCGCCGTACTAGACTGAAATTTTGAAACTTCGACTGCGCGAGAGAAAAATCGCGCAAAGGCGTTTTATCGCCTCCAGTTGGCGTGCGGAAAATTATGGGCGGAGAACTATGAACCTCACAGACGAGACGGACGGAACCGACGACAGGGAAGCATTTAACCGCTATCTCAGCGCGCTGCGCGGCCGCGTCGGCGATGCTAAATACAAATCATGGTTTCTTGATCTCGGCTTGGCGGAAAAAACCAAGGATTGCGTGACGCTGTCGACGGGCTCGGAGGCCAAGCGCGACATGCTTGATCACCGTTTTTTGCCGATCCTCGCCGACACCTGGCGTCAAACCGTCGGACCGGTGAGCCGCGTGCGGCTGACGGTTCGCAAGAAGGCGCTGAGCGAACAGGCGGCGAAAATAAATGCGCGCGAAGAACAGCGCACGCGCAACGGTTATGACGCGTCGGCGTCCGCACTCGCCGTCAAGGAAACCGGCCTGCGCGATTTCAAAGAGATTGCAGCAAGGCTCGATCCGCGCCGTAGTTTCGAGACTTTCGCCGTCGGCGATTCCAACCGGATCGCCTGGGCGGCCGCGCAACAGGCGCTGGCGAAGTCCGGACCGCGCGAGTTGATATATTTTTACGGCCAGTCGGGAGTCGGCAAGACGCATTTGCTGCATGCGATCTGCCTCAAATGGGGCGACGCCGAAACCGCCGGTCCGTGCGCCTACATTACCTATCGCAACATGATCAACGCCTGCGTGAAAGCTGCGCTGTCGAACTCGACGGCTGCGCTGCACAAGGCGCTGCTCGACAACGAAATGCTCGCGTTTGACGACATTCATTTTCTGGAAGGTAAAGATAGAACGCAGGAGGAATTGCTCGTGGCGATTGATGCGGCGCTGGACAGCGGAAAACAGGTGGTAATGGCCGGCGAACTGCCGCCGGCGAAGCTGGCGGAAGCCGGCGTCAACAAAAGGCTCGCCGATCGGCTCACCGGAGGCCTATGCGCGCCGATCCATGAAGCGGATGAAGCGCTGCGGCTGGAGATTTTAAAAAAGCGCGTGCAGGGCAGCGATGCCAAATGCCGGATTGCCGACGACGTGCTCGAATTCATCGCCCGCACTTTCACCCAGAGCACGCGCGAAACCATCGGCGCGCTCAACCAGCTCTTTTTAATGTACGGCCGAGACGAAATAAGCGTCGATCTCGACGAAGCGAAGGCGATCCTCAAGTCGCGTCTTGAAGACCGACGCAAAGTCGCCACGCTGGATGACGCGATTGCGGCCGGCGCCGAAGCCTTCGGGCTGAAGCTCGAAGACATGACCGCCCGCGCCCAGCCCCAGCGCATTGTCCGCGCGCGCCATGCGTTTGTGTGGTGCGCCCGGGAGATCCTGAAAGAATCCTTCCCGCGCATCGGCAAGGCGCTGAAAAGGGATCACACGACGGTCATGTCGAGCTACCGCCGGGCGCAGGCGCTACTCGAACGCGACAAGGCCTTTCAGGACGGTGTCCGCCGGATTCGCGAGGCCATCGAGGGCTGATTTTCCGGGGCCGAAAAGGCGTATGAAATCAGCGAATTATCGTGTCGCGCCGGCGTTGGAAATCCGCGTCGGCGCTAGCTTTTTGGGGCCGGTTTCGGCTATAATCGCAGTGATTTCACGACGGCGATTCTCCCGCGCCGGCGTCGTCACCGCGAAGGCGCCGAACGGGTGATTTTTCAGGCGTCGCCAGCATTCCAAGAGAGCGTATTAGATGAAGGTTACGATTGAACGGTCCGCCCTGTCGAAGGCGCTAGGGCATGTGCAAAGCGTGGTCGAGCGGCGCAACACCATCCCGATTTTATCGAATGTTCTTATTCAGGCCCAGGGCGCAGCGCTGACGCTGACGGCCACCGATCTCGATATTGAAATATCCGAGGAAGCGCCCGCCGACGTCGCCGACGGCGGGGCGACCACGGTTTCTGCGCTCACGCTTTTTGAGATCGTCAAACGATTGCCCGAAGGCGCGCAGGTGCGTCTTGAACTGTCGCCGGACGAAGGACGGTTTCAGGTTTCCGCCGGCCGGTCGCAATTTGCGCTCGCCGTGTTGCCGGACGAAGATTTTCCGAGCCTGACCGGCGACGACCTTGACGTGCGGTTTTCCATGCCGACGGAAGACCTGCGCCGGTTGTTGACAAAAACGCGCTTTGCAATGTCGCAGGAAGAAACGCGTTATTATCTTAACGGGGTTTATTTTCACGCCCATACCGACGATGACGAGCCGCTTTTGCGCGCCGCCGCGACGGACGGACACCGGCTGGCGCGCCTTGACGCGCCGCTCCCGGACGGCGCTGCGTCGATGCCCGGCGTCATCGTGCCGCGCAAGGCGATCGCGGAATTGTCCCGCCTGCTCGACGACGCAGAAGACCATGTGGAGATCGCAGTTTCATCAGCGAAAATTCGCTTCGGCTTCGGCCCGGGCCGGCTGACCTCCAAGCTGATCGACGGATCCTTTCCCGATTACGAGCGGGTCATTCCCAAGAGCAATGCGAACGTTCTGCGTGTCGACACCAACGATTTCGCGCACGCGGTTGATCGCGTGTCGACGGTGTCGGCGGACCGGACCCGCTCCATCAAGCTCGCGCTTGAAGCCGACAATCTGCGCCTGACCGTCAACAATCCGGAGGCGGGTTCGGCGCTTGAAGAGCTAAGCGTTGATTATGGCGGCGAGCCGCTCGAGATTGGCTTTAACGCGCGTTATCTCCTTGATGTCGCCCAGCAGATCGACGGCGATACGGCGACCTTCAAACTCGCCGACCCGTCCTCGCCGACGATCATCGCCGACGAAGAGGACGAGCGCGCACTTTATGTGCTGATGCCGCTGAGGGTGTAACGTCTTGAGCCAGACGGCGATCAGGAAAGTGGACGCGGCGACCGCGCCGCCGGCCCATGCGTGCAACGCGGGGCGCGCCGCGCGCCTGCGCCGGCTGACGCTGACCGATTACCGGTCATATGCCTATGCTGACATCGCCTTTGACGGCCGGCACGCGGTGATCGCCGGCGCCAACGGGACGGGCAAGACCAACCTTTTAGAGGCGCTGTCGCAAATCGGTCCCGGCCGCGGCCTGCGCGGCGCGCGTCTTGACGAACTGCCGCGCATCGGCGGCGCCGGCGGCTGGGCGGTTTCCGCGCGCATCGACGACGGCGAGGACGAACGCCGTTTCGGCGTCGGCGCCGAGGCTGCAAGACCCCAGCGGCGCGTGTGCCGCATCGACGATGCGTCCGCATCCGGTCCCGGCGCCTTTGCCGACCATCTGCGCTTTTTGTGGCTGACGCCGGCGATGGACCGGCTGTTCATGGACGGCGCCGGCGAGCGGCGCCGGTTTCTCGACCGCATGACGCTTGCGCGCGACGCCGCCCACGGCAAGACCTCGTCCGCTTACGAGCAGGCCATGCGTCAGCGTCAACGCTTGCTCGATGAAGGCGGTGCGGAAGAAGGCTGGCTGAACGCGCTTGAAGCGCAAATGGCCGAAACGGGCGTTGCCATCGCTGCGGCGCGCCGGGAAACGGTTTCCGCCTTGGCGGCGGCGGCGGTCGCCGACGATGACGGCGTCTTTCCGGCCGCTGACATCGCGCTTGAAGGCGAGCTCGAAACCGCGCTTGACGGCGATAAGCCCGCCGACGCGGAAACTGCCTTCGCTGACAAGCTGTGCGCGCGCCGCCGTCTTGACGCGGAGGCCGGCCGGGCGCTCGCCGGGCCCCATCGCAGCGATCTGTTGGTCTCTCATCGCAAAAAGGGCCGGCCGGCGCGGCTATGTTCGACCGGCGAGCAGAAGGCGCTGCTTATCGGTCTCGTGCTCGCCAACGGACGCGCGCTCAGCCGCCGTTCCGGCGGCGCGCCGTTGATCCTGCTGCTTGATGAAATCGCCGCGCATCTCGATCCGGATCGCCGCGCCGGCCTGTTTTCGATTATCGACGATCTCGGCTTTCAGACATTGATGACCGGCACCGACCAGGCGCTGTTTACCGCCTGGGGTCGCCGCGCCCAGCATTTCGAAGCGCGTGACGGCGCGCTCTGCGAACGAACGCCGACGTAAGAGAAAGAAGACCTATGGCGGACAACGCCGCGCGAAAAGAAGAAGAATACGGCGCCGAGTCGATCAAGGTCCTTAAGGGGCTTGATGCGGTGCGCAAGCGACCGGGCATGTATATCGGCGACACCGATGATGGCTCGGGCCTGCATCATATGGTCTATGAAGTCGTCGACAACGCCATCGATGAAGCCCTGGCCGGCTATTGCGACACGGTCGAAGTCATTCTGAATGAGGACGGCTCGGTTACGGTGACGGATAACGGCCGCGGCATTCCGACCGACATGCATCCTGAGGAAGGGGTGTCCGCCGCACAGGTCATCATGACCCAGCTGCACGCCGGCGGGAAGTTCGATCAGAACTCCTACAAGGTTTCAGGCGGGCTCCACGGCGTCGGCGTTTCCGTGGTCAACGCGCTGTCGGAATGGCTCGAATTGCGCATCCGCCGCAACGGCAAGGAACATTCCATGCGCTTCCGCATGGGCGAGCCGGAAGCGGATCTCGCGATTGTCGGCGACGCGGTAAAGACCGGCACCGAGGTCACGTTCCTGCCGTCGGATAAGGTGTTCACCGGCACGAAATTCGATTTCGACACGCTCGAGCACCGGTTGCGCGAACTCGCGTTTTTGAATTCCGGCGTCAAGATCCGCCTGGTCGATGATCGCCATGTGGAAACGCGCGAAGAAGAAATGCTTTATGACGGCGGGCTTGAAGCCTTCGTGCGTTATCTCGATTCGTCGAAAAATCCGCTCAATTCCGAACCGATCGCTTTCACCGCGGAACGCGACGGCGTCACGGTCGACGTCGCCATGTGGTGGAACGACGGCTATCACGAAAAGGTTTTGTGCTTCACCAACAATATCCCCCAACGCGACGGCGGCACGCATCTGGCCGGCTATCGCGCGGCGCTGACGCGAGTCATCAACAACTACGCGCAGATCTCGGGCATCGCCAAAAAGGAAAAGGTTTCGCTGACCGGCGATGACGCGCGCGAGGGTCTGACCTGCGTTCTATCGGTCAAGGTTCCCGATCCGAAGTTTTCCTCGCAAACCAAAGACAAGCTGGTTTCTTCGGAAGTCCGCCCCATTGTCGAAAGCGCGGTCGGCGACAAGCTCGGCGACTGGTTCGAGGAAAACCCCGGCGACGCCAAGCGCGTGGTGCAGAAAATCGTTGAAGCCGCCGCCGCGCGCGAGGCGGCGCGCAAGGCGCGTGAACTGACGCGGCGCAAATCGGCGCTCGACGTCGCCTCGCTGCCGGGCAAGCTCGCCGACTGTCAGGAGCGCGATCCGGCCAAGGCCGAGCTGTTCATTGTCGAGGGCGATTCGGCCGGCGGTTCCGCCAAACAGGCGCGCAACCGGGCAAATCAGGCCGTTTTGCCCCTGCGCGGCAAGATCTTGAACGTAGAGCGCGCCCGTTTCGACAAGATGCTCTCAAGCCAGGAGATCGGCACGCTGATCACCGCGCTGGGCGCAGGCGTCGGGCGGGACGAATTCGACGCCGACAAGCTGCGCTATCACAAGATCATCATCATGACCGACGCCGATGTCGACGGCGCGCATATCAGAACGCTGCTGCTCACGTTTTTCTTCCGCCAGATGCCTGAGCTCATTCGGCGCGGCCACCTCTTCATCGCCCAGCCCCCGCTTTACAAGGTTACGCGCGGGAAGTCGGAGCAGTATCTGCTCGACGACAAGGCGCTGGAGGACTATCTTTATACGGAGGGTCTTGCGGAAGGCGCGCTGTCGCTGGCCGACGGGGAGGTTATCGCCGGCGCCGATCTCGCCGATGTCATCGCCAAGGCGCGCAAGGCCGACGAGGCGATCCGCGAATTGCCGGCGCGGTTTTCCCGCGACGTGATCGTGCAGGCCGCGATCGCCGACGCGCTGCATGAGGCGGGCGAGGACGCTGAAGAAACCGCGCAGCGCGTCGCCGACCGTCTCAACATGGTCGCCGAAGAGTTCGAGCGCGGCTGGGCTGGCGCGCCCGACGATGCGGGCGGCTATGTCTTCGAGCGCGAAGTGCGCGGCGTCAAGGAACGACGCGCGCTCGGCCGCGATGTGCTTCTCAGCGCCGATGCGCGCCGGGTTCAGGCCGCCATGCGCGATCTCATTCCGATCTTTGAAAAGCCCGCCGTCTGGACGCGCAAGGATCAAGAGATCGCCGTCTTCGGTCCGGGCCGGCTCCTGTCTGCGATCCGCGCTGCTGGCGAGAAGGGCGTTTCTGTGCAGCGCTATAAGGGGCTGGGCGAGATGAACCCCGACCAGCTTTGGGAGACGACCCTGGACGAAAACGCCCGGGTTCTGCTTCAGGTCAAGGTCAAGGAAGCCGACGACGCCGACGATATTTTCTCGCGCCTCATGGGCGACATCGTCGAGCCGCGCCGGGAGTTCATACAGGAAAACGCCCTTGCCGCAGAGTTGGATGTTTAACGCGCCGCTTCCCCGTGGCGGCTGACGTCAAAGCCCTTCGCCGTTAAAAGGGCGGGAACGGACATTTCATCGCCGACAAGATGGGCCGCGCCGACGGCGACGAAAATCGTTCCGCCTTCATCTTCGGCCATGGCCCGCGCAATTTCATCCGCCCATGTCTTGTTGCGTTCGGCGATCAAGCGGTCGAACACGACCGGCGCCTGTTTGCGCATCGGTTCGTTCATCTGGGCGTCGATAAAGTCGGCGTCGCCCGATCGCCAGGCGCTAAACAGCGCGTTGAATGTTTCGGTCTGATTTTCCCAGTCGCGGATCGTCAGGACCAGGAGCGTCTTTTCCGTTTCCGGGTCGAGCCCGGTAAAGAGTTCAAGCTGCTCTTCGATGGTTTCGAAAAAGCGCAGCTCCATCCCGCGGGTGCGCGCTTCAGCGACGAGCTTGCTGTCGACGCCCGCGCCGGGCTCAAATCCCTGCTGCACGATGAACTGCACAGAAAGCGTCAAAAACGCCTGCCATGGCCGCATCGGATCGATCCCGCCGAAGGGAAGGCCGAGAGCTGCGGAAATGGAGCGCAGCTTTTCCGCATCCTCGGGCGCAAGCATGTTCGATAGCGTAACGCCCGCCGGATTGAACCCTTGCGTCATCATCACGTTTACGGTTTTTGACCGGGCGGTCGGATCGTCCACGTCGACTTCGAAGTAAACGACGTCGGCGGCGGTAAACGCAGCGGCCAGATCATCGCTGCGCCATTCAAGCGCCGGCGGCAGGATGTGAAACGTGCCGAGAAGGAAGACTTCGGTGTCCGCGTCGGCCGTGCGCCACATGGCCGGCGTTGCTGTTTGCCCGCCGTCGGCGACGGGCGCGGGCGTTTGCGCCGCCGCAGCGCCCGCAAACAGTGTTGCGACAATGCAAAGGGTTTTGAGCAGTCGGGCGGTCATTGATCCTCCAGCGGCGAACAGTTGGTGCGCAGCGCCAGTCTAGGCGGTTTCGGCGCGGGAAGAAATCACCGCGGCCAGCGCGTTGCCCTATAGCGCAAGAATATTGCGAAATTACGGCGCACGCTCGGGCCATAAGGAATGCGCGTTCGTCTCGCGCCCGCCGGCCTTGCCGCCACCCGCCCGATCGCGTATGCCCGCTGGCCTAGAGCGCGTTCGGCGCCCGTAGCTCAGCTGGATAGAGCGCTGCCCTCCGAAGGCAGAGGTCAGAGGTTCGAATCCTCTCGGGCGCGCCATTCCCGTACCAAACTGCGAACCGGTCCCGATGCCGCCGCGATATGCGCAGGCGGCATTCCGGTAACTGCTTCCGCGAGGGCGTCCTTTGGCCCTGAAATCACGATTTCAGACTTGCCGACGACAATTTCCGAAACGAAGGCGCGGACATATCGCTTTTTGAGGTCCGCCGGAGCGGCCTCGATAAGCCGTTTCAGATTGGCAGAAGCCACTTTCGCTTCTTCAATCGAAATTGGTTTCAGCGCGTCTTTGATCTGGGCTTCTTGGGCCTCAATAAGGCTGGTGAGTTCGGCCCGCTCGGATTCAGCTTGTGAAAGCTTTTCCTTAAAGAGGTCGCTTTCCCCGGCCAAACCATCCGCGAGCGCGTCTAGCAGGTTGCGGACGCGCTTGTTCGCCTGGGCGAGCTGGCCTCGCAACTGATTCAGCGTGTGATCCGCCTCACTTCGCCCGCCTTCACGGCGTTTTGCGACGGCGGCGACAATGCCTTGCGTTCGTTGCGGCGTTAGAAGGCGTGTCGTGAGGGCTCCCAGGATAAGCTCATCAAGCTTTTCTTCGCGGATGGAGATGGAAAGCTCGCCTTTGCAGCGGCCTTTCAAATGCTTTCCAGAGCATTTGTAATAGCGATAAGCGCCACCCTTGCCGGTGGTCATCATCAGCGGCTTCCCGCAGCCCTCGCAAAGAGCGAGCCCCGATAGCAGCACTTTACTATTGGCAAGCCTGGGCGGCGTTTTCGTAGGCCGCTTGTCGCTCAACAGCATCTGCACACGCTGGAAGGTCGCTTCCGGAATGATGACCGGAACGGCAACATTTATCCATTCCTCACGCGGGCGCGTTTCGCCGGTCACCGAGTCTTTTCGGTTAAACCAGGCGGCGCCGGTGTAGGTTTCATTGGTCAGAATGGCATAAACGCGGCTCGTGTAATACGCGCCGCCGCGCGGCGTCTTATAGCCTCGCGCGTTAAGCCATTGGGCGATGTTTTTAACGCCCAAAGGGCCGGTTTCACCGTCTCCTTCCAAAAACAAATTGAAGATCAGTTTGACCGTTTCTGCGGATTGAGGATCGATTGCTAGTTTCTTCTTGATTTTATCGCCGCGCTTTTCAGCGGCGACGGTCTTGTACCCAAGAGGCGCCACAGCCCCATTCCAGAACCCCTGCCGGGCGTTTTCTTCCATGCCGCGCTTGACGTGCTTTGCGTCTTCCTTGCTGCGCATTTCGTCCATAAGAGCGATTACGCGGCGAGTTAGCTCTCCGCCTGGGCCATCGCCCATTTCCTGGGTTATTGAGATGACGCTGACGCCGCGCTTTTCCAAACGGCGACGATAAAGCTCAAAATGCACTTCATCGCGAAAGAAACGAGAGAAGCTATGAACAAGAATAATATCGAAAGGCTTTTGCTTCTGAGTAGCCGCTTCAATCATCGCCTGAAACTTCGGGCGGCGATCATCGCGGGCGCTGGCGCCGCGCTCCACATATTCCCCGACAACTTCAAACCCGCGCGCCTCAGCGTATTTGCGAGCGCGCGCAATCTGGTCGGGAATGGAGATATTCTGTTCGGCTTGTCTCGCTGTTGAGACACGGGCGTAGATAACGCAACGCATAAGATTTCCTACTCCCTAGCCGCCCTTGGAGGGCTTCTCATCATCATTAGCGGCCAATTCCGCCAAGTTCGAGATTAGCCGGTCGAAAAGCTCGGCTTCAACTATGGAAATAGGCGGATTTTCGGGGAAATTCATCGATACGCTTCGTTCGCCCGGTGAATTATCATTGGCGGCGTGAAGCGCGCGCTTTTTCGAATCGTGGCTAACTGACATGACGCAACTGTTCCGGTAGGCGTTGTACTGGTTACTAAAACCCGAATAGCCTAAGCGGAAACGGTTGCTTGCCAAAGCAATAACGCAATCAATAATGCTCTAGAAAAATACGCGGCATTCTTGTGAGCCTACGGAGTAATTTAATTCTCAGGAATTTTTCTTGTCTTTATTCCGAATACGAATTTCCGCCCTCATCGCATTAATTATTTTATTATCCGGTGTCGACTCAATTTCATTAATAAGACGCTGAACAAATAAGAATGCGTCTGTCCAGGCGGCATCCGCATGATAATCGATCTTGAATTTCCTGTTCAAATAATCTTCCCAAAATTCCGCCGCCCTGCGGACGAGCGCCTGAACCGGATAATCCGGTTTTCTGCCCGGTAATGGCGCTAGGTGATCGATATTTTTATCAACGCCTTTTTCAAAAATTCGCAATAAACGCATTAATTCCAGAAAATAGGGTTTCCCGCGCGTTTTTTCGAATTCGGTAATTTCAGGAAATTCGGTTTGCGGCGGTGTTTCTCTTAAATAGAGCGCGCCGTAATACATATCCGACGCTAAATCCTGGGTTTCGTGTTTTTTCAGGATAGCGCGGAATTTATTGGTGGTCTTTTTGATCTCGAAATATTTCGCGCGAACAGCCTTGCTATGCGCCTCAAGACCATCCGCCGACTTAGAGGCGATATAACCGTCTCGAATATAATTTATTTCTCCGATAATTTCGGAATTTTCGCCGTCAAAATTAAATTGCTTGCCTAATTCAATAACAAATAACGGGGAATAATCCCCGTCACCCGCATGATCCTTAAGGTTTTCGGCGTTTTTCATAAGCAATTCCCATTGGGTTCAATAAACCAAATAAAAGCAATAAAGCCGCCAATCAGATCATTTTCACATTCCGACGCTTACTTGATTTAGCCTCCGGCGCCGATTCTCGGCGTTTATCACGCGGAGAGTGTGCAATCCGCTCAGGGTCAATCGCTAGTTCTTTATCCTGAGTTTTATTGTGCGCCGATTTTGTAGAATTAATGACTGCGCCCATTGGCAATTTCGCACTATCCGCAATTCGCGCCTCAAATTGCCGCGCCAATATCGCGCTCGTGCGCGCATTATGTAATTGCAGCGGCCCATGATTTTGCTGAATGGCGTCGAAGATAACCGAAAATACGATCTGCAATGCTTCTTCAACGCGATTCCGTGCGCCACGGCCTTTTATACGAGGCTGTAGAATTTTGTATATTATTTCATTTGCAATGGCGCGATATTCCGTAATTGGCGTTAACGCCTCAGGATGCGTCGGCGCCAATTTCAAAGCGACGTGAATAATGCCGGCCGATTTTGCGCCTGAAAATTCATCGACCAGAAATTTGGCAATTTCTGCAATAATCGATTTTCTATTGGATTTTCTGCGCGTAATTTCCGGTAATGTATTTTCAAGTCTGTTTATTTTCGTGCGAAATGAATTTCGAATAAGAAAAACCAAATATGCGTTCTTATCCGCGAAGCGCTCGTAAAACGCGCCGACAGAGCATTCCGCCGCCTTTGTGATCCGGGCGATAGAGACCTCATCGCAATCGCTTTCCGCTAGGAATTGCAGACCGGCCCGATAGAGGGCGTGCGTCCGGCTGTCGTTCAGGCCCCGAGCGGCGACCTTGGGTTTCCTTGGTTTTCGCCTGATCGCCATTACAGACTATTCGAAACTTCGGCGTTCATCGCCGCAAAGATGATAAGAACTGTAACCGAACCCGAATTCGGAATCTATATAAATCTAAAGCTTCACAGTCTAGCGGTATGCGGCCAGTTCATCGGACGCTTTCGAATGTTCGCGATTATGTTGTCAAACTCCGCCTTTAGGGCTTTCAGCCGGATGCAGAACTCACTAGCTTCGCTTGAACCGCTCACAGGGGAAACCATTTCGAATTTCTTCAAGGTGGTTTCGATATTTTTCTAATCGCACTAATGGCAGCTACGCGGTTCGTGAGAACACTGCCTAAAAACCATACTTTATCGTTCACGGCGAAAAGAGCGTCTTTTGAGGCATAGATTATGTGAGGGTCGGCTCGGCGGCGGCCGGTCTTTCTCGATTCTCTCTCCAAGGCGCGCCATTCCCGTACAAAACTGCAAACCGATCCCACGGTGGCGGCGATGTGCGCTGGAGGCGTTCCGGAAATAGCTTTCGCTAGCGCGTCATTCGGCCCGGAATGATAATTTCCGGTTAGATGCGCCTGACAATATCCCGAAGGCGCAGCCACTTTTTATGCAGCCATGGGGCTTGCTTCGATGGAAGGCGGTTTAGTTTATCTCCCGAGACTTGGATCTATGCGCGCGTGAAGGCTGATCGGCCCCAAGATGGGTTGAGGGCATTGTTGCGGGTTATTAACGTCGATTCGCAGGTGAATGATCGGTTCTGATAAGAGCCAACTAGGCAAGGCATCGAGTGGCACGAGATTTTCTTCATTCGTGGCGAGGAATCTTACGCTGCGCCGCTCATCAAAAGTCTGCCCTTGCGCGCGCCAGAAAACCTGCACAGCCGGGATCGCGCTGTCCGCACATCGGACGAACATCTTCAGCAAGCCAGAGCCCTTTGGCGCGATGGGGGATGTTGCATGGTATATCCATTGCGGATCGTCGGCTGTAATTTCGAACTCGTTTTCTTTGTCGAGCGCCTGCGCCGCACGCACAGACGTCAGCGACAAAACAGCTTGCGGTTGATCGGCGATTTGGCGGCGAAGTTTCGAGAGAGAGCGTCCCCATGCAGATGGCAATTTGCCAAAATGCCGAATGGGAAAAGCTCTATTCCACACCTCCAGACTGGAAAGTCGTCGCGGATCGTCTCTTATGACAAAGGAGTGCGTCGCAAGGTCTGTTGGATTCAGGGGCGAACCATCGACTTTGACGTTCACACGTTGGCGCCGAAGGACAACCCGCTCTACACCGTCCGAAAAGACAAGCCTGTCCCCTTCATTTATATGGGCGGCGTCATCCAGGCTAAGAAAGAAACTCCAATTATTATCGCCCGCACCGATGCCGTTTATCCAATTCTTGTCAGTCAACCGCACCGGCGTAAAGTGAGATTCGCGGTGCGCAATCAGCCCAGATCCTTTCGGCGCCGCGAAGACCCTGCTGCCGATCATAAAAGGCTCATAGCCATCAATCAAGAAGCGGTACAGGCCGTAACTGCGCAATGGAAGAGTTCTGCCATCATGTTCCACATTGTTGGCGGCGACTAACGCTAGCGGCGGCGGCGCAGCGCGCCAACGCTTGAGGGTAAGCTCCTGAAAAGCCCGCGGCGCTGAATTGTATGCGCTGGTTAAAACTTCCACAGGCGGTCGATTGAGATAGAATGAAAGCGCAGAACGGTTGGTGAGATTAGCGAAGGAGTCCCCTTCAGGCAAAAGAACGTCTATGACTTCTTTAATGGCCGTTATGTCTTGGCGATGCTCGTGCGACATTGCGCCTGCGCCCAGCCGCAACGATTCTTTTATACGCGGAGCGATCCGGCTAGACTTTACAGGCTTTTTTTGCGGCATGAGGTTGACGCGTTGATTGATCGCGTAAATGTAAGGAGAATTAGAAGGGCCTGCATAAAGTCCGGACAGAAGCAGTACGGACGCACCAACAGCTAGGCCAGGGGATCGACCGGGGAACATCAGCAACGCCCACGGCGCGAGGAATATTGCAGCGATGTGAGTCGACTTCACGGCGCGTGTTGCGTGGGCGCTGGTCCTTGTCATGGCGTAGTTGCTTAGGAGAAAAGCGAGAACGAATAAGGGGAGAATGACAAGAACAGCGCGCAAGGCGTTGCTTCTTCCGTTCAGTTTGCGCTGAATCGCAATAATTGAAATAAGTGCGCCAAAACTAGGCAAGAACATGAACGCGTGGTCGGTCCATGCATGCTTGAAAAGTGGAAAGCGCTGCTCGGCAATAGAATATACTACGACGTTTGTTTGCGCCGAAATTAACAAATAGTTCGCCCAGGAGATCGTCTGATCCCAGAAGACAATTAATGTCAACGCGCCGCATAATGCTCCGCCGATCACAAACCATAAAAGTTCACGGGGCGAGCGGAGAAAACGCACTGCAGCCAGTGCTGCGGCCCCTGCGACCGCAAGCGCTGCTCCTATTCCGCCGGCAAAAAATATCGACGCCGCGCTCACGGCCGCCGTAAAAAACCCCGCCAGCAACGCCGACGGAACAAAATTCAACGCCAATAGCAATAAAGTAAAGAAAGGTGTCAGATACGTGTGCAGATGGTGCAAGGGAAAAACCAACGCTAAGGCGAGACCGTAGCCGCCCCGGATCATCGAAAATAACAGGGTCAACGCGGCGAATCTGCCGAGAAAATAACCCAACCGTTCACCCCAAACGACGCCGCCAGCAGTCACGTCGCCGCCCGCCCAGGAAATCACGCCGCCGAAAGCGTTCGCAAAACCGTGTGAGGGAATGACCGTCGTGAACAATCCCCTGCCGTTCGCCAGAGCGTCGAATGCGACGAGCCTTTCCCCAAAATGATAGTCATCGGGGCTGATGCTGACGCCGCCATACTCGCGAACAAAAAAGAGAGAAAACGCCATCGCCAAAACGATCGGCGGCGCTGGCGTAGGTTGTTTGTTCTCCCTTAGCTTGCGCCAGGCAAGAATGATCGTTGTAAGAACCAATATGGCGAATACGCCATCGAGTATGGTCAAAGCGCCAAAGGGGCGTTCATGCAGCCAAAAGCGGGGCGCTATTGAACAGAAGACAATGCAAACAACAACTACGCCGGCGGGATAGGAGACGGCCAGCAGCTTTCGCCCGAAAGCGCCCGGCGCCGCGCATAAGCTGGCGAGCCCCATGCCGACAAGCAATGATATGTGGACGGGTGCCTCGACGGCGTTGTGTATGATCAGCATCGCCCCAATCGCGACGACGACGCCCCTGGTCAGTTGCTGATGCCAGGAATCCACATACCGCCAATAATAGAACAACGTAAGGAGACCGACCGCCAGGATCGGCAAAGCCGGCGCGAAACCAAATAATACTGCGAGCGCGAGCGCAAGAACAGGGGCAAGCCTCGACAGAGTCTCAAATTTCGCCGCCCTTGGCTCAGCTTCCGAGTTTCGCGAAAGCGCCCACATGAATACGAGTCCCATCGCTTGCAGCGCAAGAAGCAAGGGAACGATCTGCAGATCGCGCAGTTTATTGAGGTCGTTCCACAGCGCAGAACTTGTGGTCAATTCAGAAGCGAAGCCTTCATGAGGGGCGATGCTCCACCAATAAGCTGCAACGCCAATGCTGATTGGCAGCCAAACTCCCATATACAGCAAGGCTGCGCGAAAGGTATTTGTCATATTTTCCCTTTGGCGGGCCTTGCCCGATAAGTTGAATTGCCTACTATAATTGTGGCGCTATGAGAAAAAAATAGCTCACCCTGAGCCCGCCCGCTATTTTTCGGGCTCTTGCGGCGCGTGATAGTGTGCTTCATAGGATGATGCCCATTACCACGCCTGCAGTCATCGTTTGTCTAAGTATCTTGGCGAAGAATACTATGCCGCGCACGGCTATCATAGGACATACCGGATTTGTAGGGCGCACGCTTTCACGCAGCAGATCGTTTGATGAGCAATACAACTCGTCCAATATCGATGCGCTTCCCGAATCATCCTTCGATTTGGTGATTTGCGCTGGCGCGCCGGCGATGATGTGGGCTGCAAACGCCAATCCCGAACAGGATCAACGCAATCTCGATCGCCTTGCAAAGGCGATCTTGCTCGCGAATATCGAGCGCTTGATCCTCATTTCCACCGTTGCCGTCTTTGACGATGTCAGCAAAGGATACACCGAAAAAGACGCGTCATATGAAACGCAAAAAGCCTACGGTAGAAACCGTCGCGCTTTGGAAGAAGCGCTCATCAACCGCCCGGGACGCACACAGATTGTCAGGCTTCCGGCGCTGTTTGGCCGCGGGCTGAAGAAAAACTTCATCTTCGATTTGATGAATCCCGTTCCCTCTTTTTTGAAACCGGAGAAATGGAATAGCCTGCTGGCGCAGTTTGATGCAGCCGACGCCAGGCTGGCCGGGGACTATTTCGAGCTGGATCAGGCGCTCGGCATGTTGCGTTATGATCGTGCGCGCGCGCAAGCCGACAAAACCGACGATAAGCTTGCCAAAATCTTCGTTGACGCCGGCTTCACCGCCCGATTGTTCACCAACAGTGCAAGCGCCTTCCAATGTTATCATCTAGAACGCCTGGCCGACGACGTCGAAACCGTCATTGAGGAGGATATTGACGTTCTCAATATTTGTTCCCAACCGCTCCATGCCTTTGAGATTCACGAGTCTCTCACAGGATATCCTTTTGAAAACGCCGGTCCGCCGATCATCAAAGAAGACGTTCGCACTCTATATGGCGATCTGTTCGGCGGCAGCGGCCCATATCATTTCAGCCGGGAGCAGACAATGCAGGCGCTGCGCGCCTTTTTTGATACGGAGCGTCCTTGGTGAAGTTGGCTATATCCAATATTGCTTGGCGACCGGAGGAATTGGACGCCGCTCTATCGCTGATGGCGCAGCACGGCGCGCGGGGCTTGGAGATTGCGCCTGGGCTGGCTTTCCCTCAGGAAGACGATGCTTTCGCGCCGTCGCCGGCCGCCGTGCGGGCGTTCAACAGCGCGCTCAGCGCGCATGGCGTGGTCCTTGTTTCAATGCAATCGTTGCTTTTTGGAGTCAAAGACGCGCTATTGTTTGGCGGACAGACAGAGCAGGCGAATTTCCTGTGCGGACTTGAACGCGCGATCGCGCTGGCGAATCGGCTTGGAATTCCAAATCTCGTCATGGGCTCGCCGAAAAATCGCGTGATTCCCGACGAGTTGAACCATGCGGCTGCGGAAGAAATCGCTATCGGTTCATTTCGTATGCTCGGCGAGAAGGCGCGCAAAGCAGGCGTTAAAATTGCGTTGGAGCCAAACCCCGCCGCTTACGGTACAAATTTTTTGAACACGCTTAGCGAGACCGCGGCGTTTGCCCAACGCGTGGATCATCCCGGCGTGACGGTGAATTTCGATATTGGCGCCCTAATAATGAATGAAGACTATGAACAAGCGGGCGCTTTATACGAATCAGCTAAACGGCATGTCTCTCATGTGCATGTCAGCGAACCGCAATTAGCGCCCGCGCCAGCCGACGCCGCCGCTTTCGCGCGCGCCGCGACGGCGCTGAAAGCCGCCGGATATGACGGTTGGTTTTCTATTGAGATGCGGCGAGATAATGTGCAAGGAGTAGACGCTATTGACAATGCGTTGGCGATTTGCGCGCGCGCGCTTTCTGGTGAAAGCCCATGAGAAGAGATTTTCTTGCCTCTTTTTGTTTCGTCCAAGAGGGCGACGCGGCGAAGGAACTGAAAACCATATTGGCGTTCACGCAAAAGGCCGCGGCGCATTATCTTTATTTTGAAGTGCTCTATATGATTCGCAGCGCGGCGCTTTCTTCCGTGGAAGCCGCCGGAGGCCTTCTTTCAGACGCAAAAAATTTGCGGATCATTATTGCAGACGGTTCAGGCGGCTATTATCGCCGGCGCGCTGCAGTCGCCGCAGAGGCGATTGGCGAAGTCGTCGTCATTTCGGCTGCGAATGAAATCGGCTGTATTGATTGTTTTGATATTGCCGATCGCGCCTTTGAAAAAGACCGCATTCATCTTGCGCGAAGAAATCGTCTCAGCCGAATGTTCTATCATCCGTTTTACGCCGCGCTGCGTGCGCTGTCCGCTTATCGGGTGAACCCGGCGGACATGAAGACGATCGCTGCGCCTCGTGAAAAACTTGCGGCGATACTGTTGCGCCCAACGGCTGCGCTCGATTTGCGTTTCGAACCAAAACACAGCGTCGATAATTACGAACGCTATCGCGGCGTCTCGCAAATTGAAAAGCCAAGCGCTTTGAAATTTCGCGAGCGCTATGATTTGGCGATTGAACTTCTTACCGCATCCGTCGCTGACTTTTTAAGAGCCTACGCTGCGTTTTCGCTCGTAGTGTTTCTCTGCGCGATCGCATACGGTCTTTATGCAGTAGGGCTGTATTTCTTTTACGAAGGATTGGAGCCAGGCTGGTTCTCCGCCGCAATCGTACAGGCCGGGTCGGTTGGATTTATTGCCGGCGGCATAGGATTATTAAGTTTGGGCTCGGCGGAAATATATATTAAGCTACGCGCCGAGGATCGCTCGCAAATTGTCGGTGAGTTGTCGAACACCTCTTTTTTCGCAGCCAACCGTGAAATCAATGTTGAGACCGATGATGCAGATCCAATGTCGCTGCGCAAGGAGACGGTGGCGTGAGCGCTCTAGACCACCTCAATGAGATTAAAAAACGCGGTTGGCGAACGCCTAATTTTACCATCTCGGCCTTAAAGTCCCGCGCTGCGCGCTACGCGATTGTGATTCCCGTCATCAATGAAGGCGAACGCATTCAAAAACAGTTGCATGAGATGGCCGAGCTTGGTCTGCATATGGCATATGACATCATTATCGTCGACGGAGGTTCTACGGACGGCTCGCTTGAACCCGAATTTCTGAAAAAATGCGGTGTGTGCGCGTTGCTTACCAAGACCGGTCCCGGCAAACTCTCCGCGCAATTGAGGTGCGCATACGCCTATGTCTTACTTGAGGGGTATGACGGCGTTATCACCATCGACGGCAACGGAAAGGACGGCGTGTCCACAATCCCCGCGTTTGGCGCCGCGCTTGATGAGGGATTCCATTATGTTCAGGCGTCGCGCTTTATTAAAGGCGGGTATAGCGAAAACACGCCCCTAGCGCGGCTTCTCGGCATACGATTGATCCATGCGCCTATCCTTAGCATAGCCGCCGGGCGACTCTACACCGACACTACGCAAGGGTACAGAGCGTACTCGGCGGCTTACTTGCGTGATGATCGCGTTCAGCCTTTCAGGGATGTGTTCGATAAGTATGAACTGCTCGCCTATCTTACCGTGCGCGCTAATCAGTTAAGGTTGTGCTCCAAAGAGCTCGCCACCTGCCGTATTTATCCGCAAGACGAGAAAATCCCCACAAAAATTTCAGGCGCCGGCGCGCTGATCGACCTCGTGATGGTCGTGCTTGCGACGCTTATGCGCGTATATCATCCGGCGTCGAGATAGTCGGCAATGAATGCTGTGCAAAAATCTGCAGCGCCTGTGGATTTTGATGTAATCATTGCGGGAGGCGGCTTTTACGGCTGCTGCCTGGCGCTGTTTTTACGCAGCGTCACCGATAACATACTTGTACTGGAAGCCGACACCGCGCTGATGACGCGCGCTTCACGCGTCAATCAGGCGCGGGTGCATACGGGGTTTCACTATCCGCGCAGTTTTGTGACGGCTTTGCGCTCGCGCTATCTGCAGTCGCGTTTTGTTGCGGATTTTCCTGAGGCGATTGATGATCATTTTACGATGCTCTATGGGATTGCACGTTATCGTTCAAAGGTATCCGGCAGCCGCTTTTACAAGATGTATAGCGATATGGACGCACCGCTGGAGCCGGCGAGCCGCGCTGAATACGCCTTGTTCGACTCCCGATACATTGAAGACATCTTTCGCTGCGATGAAGTCGCCTTTAACTGGCTCCGATTGCGGGAAGCGCTTGCGGAGCGCCTCGCCAAAACCGCGATCAAGATACGCTTTGAGACGCCGGCGCGAAAAATCGAAAGCGAAAACGGCCGTCTCATCGTCGAGACTTCTGATGGTCAAGAGTTAGCTGCCAAATCCGTTTTCAATATTACATATGGAAATCTCAATTCTCTCCTCCAGGCGAGCGGCCTTAAAACGTTGAAGTTAAAACACGAGCTGGCTGAAGTGGCTCTTGTGCATCGTCCAGCCGATCTCTCGGGATATGGCGTCACAATAATGGACGGTCCGTTCTTTTCCATCATGCCTTTTCCGGCGCAGTCGATATACTCCCTGACCCATGTGCGCTACACGCCTCATTATAGTTGGCTGGACCAGCAAGGCCCTAAAACAAATTATGAATATGCAGCGCAATATGCGACGCAATCGAGATGGAGACACATGACGATGGATGCAGCGCGCTTTATGCCATGTCTGCGCGAAATGCGATACAGTGAGAGTTTGTTTGACGTCAAAACAGTGTTGGTGAAAAACGAGCGCGATGACGGACGTCCTATATTATTTCATGCGCATCAGGACGCTCCGGGGTTGCACTCTGTTTTAGGCTCGAAGATTGATAATATTTACGATCTCTTTGAAATCACACGAACGGTTAAACCAGAATGGCGCGCAGCGCATGATACGCACCTCTTAGGAACAGCATAGGATGCAAATCCGTCTACTGAACGATATGTTGCGCAGCAAACAAGTCCGGTATGCGATTACAATCAGCCTCAGTTTCGGCGTTGATATGTGTTTTGCCTACGCGCTCGCGCGCATTTTTAACGCCCCGTTAGGCGTCGCGGCGGCGGCTGGTTTTGCTGTCGGGCTTAGCGTCAATTATATTCTGTTCGAATTCTGGGCGTTCCGTCGCGCCCGTAACTCCTTTTCCCTAATGCGGGGCGGGCTGACCGCCCTGTCCGCCAGCGTGGCGTTGTTGACGCGTTTGGCGGTTATTTATCTGTTAGGTGCTGTCATGGCCCGCGGTGCCTTTGCCGACGGGTTTCGCCTGATCGCGGGTGCTGGCGTTTCCGCCATTGTGAACTATCTCTTTGTTAGCCGGTTGGTTTTTCGAAACCGTAACGCCTTGGACTGAATTGCCGTAGTCGTTTGTTCGGATAAAGTGTTTGTTGCCGTTATTAAAAATGCGAATCATATATTAAATTGCATGCTGGATCTCCGACGGCACAAGGGGACTTCGTGGGCGGTATGGATAAAGATTTTTCAGTCTATGTCAATGAATTGAACAATCTGCACAAATTTAATATACTAAAAGGACCGAATTGGTTTATCCAGAACTCCCTAGCCTATAGTGGCTGTCGTTTATCTGACACGAATATTGGCGGATTTCCTATTCACGGAGCATCCTAATTATCTGTTCTGTTGAATAATGTTTCCGTCTCTTCCTTCTTTCCTTCGAAGTTCGGATTAAGCCGGGTTCTTTCGCTCTGTCTGGAACACTAATTCAGACCCCGTAAGGCCAACGCACTGTCCGAATTTCATCCTTACAGGCCTCACGAGGTCCGGCTGAAAAAGAGTCCTTTACGACTTTAGGGGGGGATAGCTCCTAGCGACTATGCGCTGATAAATTAAAATAGAGCGTAAACTCAATAGCTTATCGCCATCTTCCAGTTCGCAGTTTTACTGCTTAGGGCGCGCCACCTGCTGGGCGCTTATTTAAATTGGCTTTCCTGAATACCACTTTCTCAGCAAAAACTCCCCCCGAGTATTATGTCTCTATCAAACACAAATATCTGACCCTAAAAATGAAGTTGAATAGTGCGTTACGCTTGGCCAAATGCACCTTATGCTTGCTAGGCGAACAGATCGGCTCAAAGAATGAATTATTTCAAACCGCATTCGATTGATGATATTCTTGAAATGAAGCATCGCGGAGACGCAGAGGGGGCGACGCTCGAGTACAAGTCATCGCTTATCTTTAATCAAAAGAACGAAAAGGTTTTTGGATCGCTATCAAACGAAATAACCGCATTTGCCAATGCGATTGGCGGGATCGTGATCATAGGCATAGAAGAGGACAATCAGCGTCGGATCGCAGAAATTGCGCCTATTACTGATTCGACGAAGCATGAGTCATGGCTTGAGGATGGGTTGCTGGCATGTGTTTCTCCAAGCCTTCGCATTTCGATTGAACGGATCGATGTGGACGGCGGGCATATCCTGGTCATTGACGCGCCACCGTCACTGAATGCGCCGCATCAGGCCGCGGACAAACGTTATTACGCGCGCCGCTTGTTTCGGGTTGACCCGTTACTCGCCTATGAGGTGGACGATATTCGGAGAAGGGTCGCCAGCTCCCCGGACGGAGCTACCCTTTCTATCCTGTTTCAGGGCGGTAGCGTATCGTTTTCAATCAAGAATGAGGGAATCGGCCCAATATTTGATACCTCAATTCAGATCGAGGGCGTTGAAAATGCTAGTATTGCCCAACAATGGTCGCCGGGGCTGAGCCGGCCCTACACCGAACCCTTCAGGATCATTCATCCCGGCGAGACGAGGCACTTCCCTTGCGCAGGCTTTCAGTTTTTCCAAAAGCATTTAGAAGACCGAATGGATGTTCACCTTCATTACGCTGACAAAGACGGAAATAAATGCCAGAAAAGCTATACATACTATCTGAAAGATTTTCATACCACGTTTAGACTAAAAGCTCCCTATGAAGAGGTTCTGGAGCAAGGCGTGAAACAACTGGAGAGGATCGAGCGAACACTCACTGATGTGGCAAATGATGCAAAAACAATACGGGAACGGGCCTTTCACCCAACCGGACTGAATTTTTCCAAATCAACCCTTGACACGTTAATCAAAGGGGCCGCCGTGAAGTGGCCGGGAGAATTTCTCTCCTACGAAGCCATAGCAGAAATTCTGGAGGTCGATATAGAAACCGCTCTAAAAATCCAGCAAGAACTGTTCGCCGTGTCACAATATATCGGTGGCAAAAACAAGGCGCTTAAAGATATTGAGTTACCCGACGACATTAAAGAACGTGTTCGCCAGCGATTGATACTACCAGACTAGAGGGCGGGAGCTGGACCAAACCGCACCCCACTGCTTGTCCGACCAAAACTGATAAATTACGCCGTTTTCCACGCCCTTTCCCTCAACGCTGACCAGTACTGTTTTTCACCCGCTCTGGCGCGCCATTCGACGAATCCTGTAAATTCACACCATGTTTCGACGTCTTAGCTCTTGTCATAATATCGAGGATCTGCGCGCGCTGGCGAAACAACGCCTGCCGGGCCCGATCTTTCATTATATCGACGGGGCGGCGGACGATGAAATCACCTGCCGGCGCAACACGGCTGCGTTTGACGACTGCGATCTCGTGCCCAACGTTCTCGTCGGCCCGGAAAAGGTCGACATGTCCGTGACGGTCATGGGCCAGAAACTCGCCATGCCGCTTTTTTGTTCGCCGACGGCGCTGCAGCGGCTGTTTCATCATGACGGCGAGCGGGCCGTCGCGCGCGCGGCGGAAAAATATGGAACCATGTTCGGCGTTTCTTCCCTCGGCACGGTCAGCCTTGCGGAAATCGGCGCCATGACTTCAACCCCGAAAATGTTCCAGTTCTACTTCCACAAGGACCGCAGCCTGAACGCGGCCATGCTCGCCCGCGCCAAGCAAGCGAAGTTCGACGTACTGGCGCTGACGGTCGACACGACCACGGGCGGCAACCGGGAGCGGGATCTCAGGACAGGCTTTACGACGCCGCCGCGTCTGACGCTGAGGAGCCTTTTGAGTTTCGCCGTCCATCCCGCCTGGTCGCTAAATTATTTCGCGCGCGGCGGTTTTGAACTTGCCGAACTCAAGGAGCATGCGCGCGAGGGGTCGGATATCGCCATGTCGGTCAGCGAATATTTCTCGAATTTGCTGGATGAATCGCTCAATTGGTCCGACGCCGAAGCGCTGCGCGCCCAATGGCCGGGCCCGTTTTGTCTCAAAGGCGTCATGAGCGTTGAGGATGCAAAACGTGCGATCGATATCGGTGCCGACGGCGTGATGGTGTCCAACCACGGCGGACGCCAGCTTGACGGATCGCGCGCGCCGTTCGACCAGATTGCCGAAATCGTCGATGCTGTGGGCGATCGGATCGACGTCATCCTTGACGGCGGCGTGCGTCGCGGCACGCATGTCCTCAAAGCGCTCGCCGCCGGCGCCAAGGCGTGTTCCGGCGGGCGCATGTATCTTTACGCACTGGCGGCGGCGGGCCAGCCCGGCGTCGAACGCGTGCTCGGCAACCTGCGCGCTGAAATAGAACGCGGCATGAAGCTTATGGGCGTCCGGCGCGTCTCTGACCTTAACCGCTCAATGCTGCGATATAGGTGAATCCTCACCAAGCTTTGTGGCGTATGCCCGCGGCAGGCGGATCTTCGGGCGGACCGGCGAAGCATTGGGCGACGGCCATCCAGCGTTTCGCGTTTGCGCCGTTGGTTTCAAGCGACGTGTCGGCGATGTTGCGTGTCTGGGCGGCGACCTGAGCGAATTCAACAGCCGCGCCGATGACGGCGTTGTCGGGCTGCGGCTCGTTCCATTCCCATAATGTCCCGGAAGGGGCCGTCAGCTTGACGTAGGGCTTTGGTTGCGGCGGCGTTTCGCCCCGGTTGCGGAATGTCCAGCTGTAGGTCGTAACGCCCAGATGGCAGATGTTCTTGATGCAGTCTTTTTCTTCGCGATCGCGGCCGAGCGCGTCAAAGATTGCCTGACCATGCGCCCAGGTCTCCATCTGCCGCGCGATGATCGCATTTTTTGCGCTCATGTCCGGCCCTGCCCAGGCGAGGCGGGCGTCCGGATCGGTTTCAGCGTAGCTTTCGGCCAGCCGCGGATAATATCGGCGCCATATTTCGAATAGAGCACGACCCCGCGCGCCGCCCTCGTTTTCATCGAGCCATTGGCGCTGAACTGCGATGTGGCCTTCGCTCGCCATAAACGCTTTGGCGACCGCGGCAAAGAACGCCTGAAACTGCTCGCGCGATTCCAGCGAGAGACCGGCGGCGACATTCCACATATGCAAATGCGCGATCACGTCCTCGAGGCTCCAACCCTTGAACAGCGTAACGGTTGCGAATGTATCCTCGTCTGCATCCGTCAGGACCGCGGCGAGGGCGTCGCTTTCCGCTTTGAAGTCGTCAGCTTGCTTGATCATGCGTTACCGGCCGTAATCTCCAGAAGCAGCGTATTCGCCGCGACCTGCGAACCGGCCGCCGTATGCACCGCGGCGACTTCTCCGTTGATCGGGGCGAAGAGTTCATGCTGCATTTTCATCGCTTCGAGGACCGCCAGGCGATCGCCCTTGGTCACGCGGTCGCCGGGTTTGGCGAACAGTTCGACGACCAATCCGTGCATCGGGGCTGCGACCGCGCCGGCGCCGGCTGCGTCTTCGGTCGACGCCATGACGGCGGTGAGGTTTTCGAGATCGAAATCGCAACCGTCGACGCAAAGCTGCAAACGCGATCCTTGAGGCGCCGTCGCCGGGCGGTTAAAAAGCACCTGACGGGTTTCGCCATCGACTGAAATCAGCGCGTCCGGCGTGTTTATCTTCAGAATTTCAACCGCGATGGTTTTCTCACCGCATAAAGCGCGCCAGGCGTTTTGGCCGGTCGCCGTCAGCGATAGCTCCAGGATTTCTTCGCCGTTGCGCAGGCGATACGGCGCGGCGACCGGCGTTGCGCTCGACCAGCCCGTAAGCGCCGGCGCCACGCAACGGGCGTTCGCAAGCGCGTATGCCTGCGATTGGCGATAGAGCAGCGCCGCGGCGACGGCGGCGATTTCCGGCGTGAGGGACGCAGCGGCGAGATCTTTCTTGGCGAAGGACTGCGCAATGAAAGCGGTCGTCGCTTCGCCTGCGACAAAAGCCGGCCGTTCGAGCGCTTCGATGAGGAACCGCTTATTGCTTGCAACGCCGAACAGCGCTGTTCGTTGGAGCGCGTCGGCAAGTCGCCGCCGCGCTTCCTCACGCGTTTTTCCATGGGCCATGATTTTCGCTAGCATGGAGTCGTAATAGGGAGAGACTGTGACGCCGGTTGCAATCCCCGCATCAACGCGCACGCCGTCGCCTGAAGCTGGCCGCCAGAGGTCGACCGGCCCGGCGGCGGGAAGAAAGCCGGCGCCGACATCTTCCGCATAAAGACGGGCTTCAACCGCGTGGCCGTTGAAGGCGATATCTTCCTGCGCAAGGCCGAGTGGCGCGCCCTGGGCTATGCGAATCTGCAAGGCGACCAGGTCAAGGCCGGTTATCATTTCCGTTACGGGATGTTCCACCTGCAGGCGCGTGTTCATTTCAAGGAAATAGAAGGCGCCGGATTGGTCGAGCAGGAATTCAACGGTCCCCGCGCCGACATAGTCGATATCGTGCGCGGCCTTGACGGCGGCCTTACCCATGGCGGCGCGCAGGCCTGGCGTGACGGCGGGCGAGGGGGCTTCTTCGATCACTTTTTGATGGCGCCGCTGGACCGAACAGTCGCGTTCCCCAAGATGGATGACCTTTCCGTGGCGGTCGGCGATGATCTGAATTTCCACATGACGGGGCGCTTCCACGGCGCGCTCGAGAATCAAGGCACCGTCGCCGAAAGCGTTTTCCGCCTCGCTGCGCGCGGTTTTAAGCGCAGCGGCAAGGTCCTTTTCGGCTGCAACCAAACGCATGCCGCGGCCGCCCCCGCCCGCCGCGGCTTTGACCATGACGGGAAGGCCGATTTTCTTTGCGGCGGCAAGGAACGCCGCATCGGACTGGTCCTCGTCCTCATAGCCCGGCACGCAGGGAACGCCCGCTGCGATCATGCGGCGCTTGGCTTTGGCCTTGTCGCCCATGAGCGCGATGGCGGCAGGATCGGGTCCGATGAACACCAATCCCGCATCGGTGACGGCACGCGCGAACGCAGCGTTCTCGGAAAGAAATCCGTAGCCCGGATGTATCGCCTCAGCGCCGGTTTCGCGCGCTGCCTGGATGATGCGGTCCTTGTTCAGATAGGATTGGGCGGCCGGCGCCGGCCCGATGAAAACCGCTTCGTCGGCCTGTTTAACATGCGGCGCGCCCGCATCGGCGTCGGCATAGACGGCGACCGTCTTTAGCCCCATGGCTTTTGCGGTATGGATAACACGGCAGGCGATCTCGCCGCGATTGGCGATGAGGATCTTGGAAAAGGAATTCGCTTGCGTCGTCATAGCATCTACATCCGCGCCACGCCGAAACTGTTCGGCGTTAGCGTGCGATGGCGCGCTTCCCAGACCGTCGCCAGGAAAAACGCCAGCGCCTGACGGGTTTCGCGCGGGTCGATCATGCCGTCGTCGAGGCAGCGGCCCGAGGCGTAAAACGCGCCGGCCTGGGAATTGAAATGATGGACCAGCATCTTTTCCTGCATGGCGATCTGTTCGCGGTCGACCTTGGTTCCCGCCTTATCGGCCGCCGCTTCGGCGATGATGGTCATGACCTGGGCCGCCTGCTCGCCGCCCATGACACCGGTCGAGGCGTTGGGCCAGGATACGCAGAAATCGGGATCGTAACCGCGCCCGCACATGCCGTAATTGCCCGCCCCGTAGCTCGCTCCGATCATAAAAGTGATGCGCGGCACGGAAACATTCGTCACCGCCTGGATCATTTTCGATCCGTGTTTGATCATGCCGCTCTGTTCATACGCCTTGCCCACGAGATAGCCGGTGGTGTTCTGCAGAAAGACGAGCGGGATATCCGCCTGATCGCAAAGCTGCATGAACTGCGCGGCCTTGGTCGCGCCGTCGGGATCAATAGGCCCGTTATTGCCGATCAGGCCGCAGGGCATGCCCATGACTTCCGCCTGGAGGCATACCGTGGAAACGCCGTAGCGCGGTTTGAAGTCGGTGAAGTCCGAACCGTCGACGACCCGCGCGGCGACTTCGCGCATGTCGTAAGGCTTACGGTAATCGACCGGTACGATCCCGAGGATTTCGTCGGGGTCATAGGCCGGTTCGCGAAAACGCCCTTGCGGCATGTCCGGACAGCGCCGGTTCCATTGCAGGCGCGAGACGACTTCGCGGGCGATCAACACCGCTTCGCCGTCATCTTCGGCGAGATATTCCGCAAGACCTGAAACGCTCGCATGCATTTGCGCGCCGCCCAGTTCTTCTTCCGTTGCGATTTCGCCAGTGGCGGCTTTCAGGAGCGGCGGGCCGGCGAGAAACGCCTTGCCCCGGCCTTTGACCGCGATGACGTAATCGGAAAGTCCGGGCATATAGGCGCCGCCCGCGGTCGATGAGCCGTGCAGGATGGAAATCACCGGCAGGCCGGCCTTGCTCAGGCGCGCCAGATTGGCGAACAGCGCGCCGCCCTCAATGAATCCCTGGACGGTGTAGTTCATCAAGTCACCGCCGGCGCTTTCCACAAGGTGGATGAAGGGAAGCTTTTGCGCCAGCGCAATTTCCTGGGCGCGGCGCAGTCGGTAGCCGCCGGCGTGTGTCATCGCGCCCGCCTTGATGCCGCTATCGTCGTTCACGATGACGCAGCGCACGCCGACGACAAAACCGATTCCCGCCATGATGGTGGAGCCGGGAATGGATTTTTCCTCGACCGTTGTATCGAGCAGATAGCCGGCGAGATTGCCGATTTCGAACCAGGGCATGCCGGGATCGAGAAGGCGCGCCAGGCGCTCGCGGGGCAAAAGCTGGCCACGTTTTTCAAAACGTTCCTTACGCGCGGCCGAACGCGCCGGGGCGCGGGCGTTAAGCGCCTTGAGTTTTTCGACCAGCGCTGACATGTCGGCGTAGTTCTGTTTGTAGGCGTCGGAATCCTTATTCACTGTTGATTGAAAGACTGTCATGCGCCCCCGCCCAGAAGCGTTGCAGGAACCGAAACCGGATGGGCAAGGAGGATCTGTCCGAACGCCTTGCCCTGGGGGTCGTTGCGTATCGACGCAACCCCGCCCTCGCCCAAAACGGAATCGATCACGAAGTTGATTGCTTTCGGGCCCCGCAAATAAAAGCGCTGCACGCGGCTTGCGTCCGCATCGCCGGCGATGAAATGCGCAAAGCGGTTCGCGACCGCTTCCTCGTCCAACGCCGCCCAGATATAGGGCAGGTATTCTTCGCGCCGCGCAATGACGCCGATATTGGCCTTGTCGCCCTTGTCGCCGGAGCGCGCCCAGGCGAGCTTGATCAGCGGAACCTCGGTCATGTCATCCGTCATAGCAGGTTTGGCCGGCGCCGCCGGGGGGTCGGCGGCGATGCTGTCTGGCGCCCCTGGCGCGTCGGTGAATTGCTCAATATCGCCTTCAATGTCGATCGTGATGTCGACCTCTTCTTTCGGCGTCAGAAAGGAAAACAAACGCACGACCGGCGAGGGCTTTGGGCGCGCGCCGGCAAAAATCGAAAGCCCCGGCGGCGTGGCGAGCCCGAGGCCGGCGATTTCTTTAAGCAAAACGCCGACGCCCATGGCGGCCGGGTGTTTCGCCGCGATCTTGGCGACGACCTCGCGGGGGTTATTTGCTTTTCGGTATTCGCCATACTGACTTTCTGCGCCGAGCACCTCAATACTGGTTTCGGTGAAGTCGCCGGCGTTGAACTTGCGAAAGATATTGCGTGCGCGCGCGAAGGCTGCGTCGGCGAAAACCTGCGCTTTTTTCTCTGCGTCAAAGCCGGTAAAGCTCAGAAGAACGCCGGCGCGCCAGCCGTCTTCATAGGTAAGCGACGTTTTGTAGACGCTAGGCGAGGGCCGGCCTTTCGCGCCGACAACCCGTACATGGTCTGGGTCGGTTTCAGTGATCACAACGTCTGAAAAGTCGCAGATGACGTCAGGCAGGATATAATTTTGCGGGTCGCTAATCTCGTAGAGCAGCTGCTCTGAAACCGTTCCGATATTGACGATCCCGCCGGTTCCTTCCGGCTTGGTGATGACGAACGAGCCGTCCTGTTCGATTTCCGCAATGGGATAGCCGATATCGGCGATGTCGCCGACTTCCTCCCAGTCGGTGAAATTGCCGCCGGTCGCCTGGGGCCCGCATTCGAGCACATGCCCCGCGAGCGCGCCGGCGGCGAGCCGGTCCCAGTCGTCCGCCGCCCAGCCGAATTCGTAGATACATGGACCGAGCGTCGCCGCGCTGTCGACGGCGCGGCCCGTAATGACAATGTCGGCGCCCATGGTGAGCGCGCGCGCGATGGGAAATGCGCCAAGATACGCGTTGATGCTGGCGATTTTCTCCGGGTCCGGAAAGTCAACGCTGGCGAACATTTCCTTCGGCGCCGTCGCGGCGATTTCGTTCTTGCGGCTCATCAGATCATCGCCTTCTATGACGGCGACCTTGAGATCGAGCTCCTGTTCGCGAATGAGGGTGCGCGCCGCCTCGGCGCAGCCTTTGGGATGGACGCCGCCTGCGTTGGCGATGATTTTGACGCCCTGATGCGCGATGTCCTTAAGGTTGGGTTTTAAGACCGCGCCGATGAAATCCTTCGCGTAGCCGGCGGCCGGGTCCTTCGCCTTCGCGCGGGCCAGGATCGACATGGTGATTTCCGCAAGATAATCATAGACGATATAGTCAAGCCCGCCGCCGGCCAGAAGCTGCGGCGTCGCCATGGCGCTTTCGCCCCAATAGCCGCAGGCGCCGCCGATCCGGATGATTTTTTGAGCGCTGGTGCTCACCGCTGCTTTTCTCTTTTGCTGCGCCGGGCGTCTGACGATAAAACGATTCTGGGCGCCTCGGTGCGATGAAACACGACAGGATTTCAATGGGCAAGGTCGATCAGCAGGAACTCGCCGAATTTGCTCAAGAGGCCGATGTTTGGTTTCAGGAAAACACGCCCGGCGATCCCGGATTCATGCTGCCGCTTTCCTTTCTTGAGGTCGGTTCGGACCAGCAGTTCGACTTCCTGCGCCGCTGGCAGCGCAAGGTTTACGAAGCCGGCTATCTTGGCGCTGCCTGGCCGGCCGAATATGGCGGCGGCGGTCTTGAGCCTGAATTTCAAAAAGCGGCGACCGAGGCCATGCGCCGGCATAGGGCACCGATCATGCTCAACGCCATTGGGCTTAACTGGGCAGGCCCGCTGTTGCTCGACATGGGCGCGGAAGAAGACAAAACGAAGTACCTAAAAAATATTCTGTCAGCGGAAGACATCTGGTGTCAGGGTTTTTCAGAACCTGACAACGGTTCCGATCTCGGCAATGCGCAGCTGAAAGCCGTGCGCGACGGCGACGATTATGTCCTGAACGGCTCCAAAATCTGGACGACGCTTGGCAATTACGCCAAATACATGATCCTCCTGGCGCGCACCAATCTTGATGCGCCGAACAAATATGCGGGCTTGAGTTTCTTTCTTGCGCCGATGTGTGTTGATGGCGTTGAGACCCGGCCGATCCGCAAGATCTCCGGCGAATACGGTTTTACGCAGACCTTTTTCACAGACGCGCGCATTCCGGCGGACTGTCTGATGGGCGAGGAGGGCCAGGGATGGCTTATCGCCATGCGCACCCTGGAATATGAGCGCGCCGTCCGCGGCGGGCAGGCGGGCGGCTACATCATGACGCCCATCGATGTGGCTTCGGTGATTGATCTGGCCAAGGAGATGAAACGCGACGGCGCACCGGCGATCGAGGACCCGGTCGTCCGCGACAGGCTGGTCGAGTTTCTTATCGAGGGGCAGGCTCTGCGGCTGTGCGATGCGCGCGGGCGCATCGCGCCGCTGGTGCAGGACCGGCCCATGGCGCTGGCGCTGTCGATGAAGCTCATGTGGAGCGAATTCGCCCGCCGTCTGACGGCGTTTGCTGTGACGCTCACTGGCGCCCATGGCGGCTATTATGTGGGCGATCCCAATGCGCCGGCGCGGGGCCTGTGGACGCGTAGCTATCTGAACTCCTTCGCCGCCACGATTGGCGGCGGCACCTCCGAAATCCAGCGCAACATTATCGCCGAGCACGTTCTCGGTCTGCCGAAAGGATAGCGCCATCGATCATCTTGGAAGCATGGGATTGAGCGAGGAACAGGCCGATCTTTTAGATGCGGCCGAGCGGTTCTGCCGTGAAAAATCTCCAGCGCAAAAGGTCCGAAAACTGCTTGAAGATGAACAAGGGTTTGATCCCGGCCTGTGGGATGAAATCGCCAGCCTTGGCTGGCTCGCCATCGCAATACCGGAAGAATATGGCGGGCTGGGCCTGAGTCTGGCCGAGATTGCGCCGGTGATGGAGCAGATGGGCCGCTTTTTGCTGGCAAGCCCGTTCGCGGCGGCGACGCTTGGAAGCCAGGCAATCCTCAAAGGCGGAACGCAAGAACAAAAAAAGGCTATACTGTCTAAAACCGCACAAGGCGCGGTTGCGACGCTTGCACTCGCCGAACCCCATGGCGGCTGGACTGTTGACGCCTTTGAAACGCGCGCGACGCGCGACGGCGACGGTTTCGTTCTTTCCGGCGTGAAACGCTTCGTCGCCGACGCCATGTCGGCGCAATGGATCGTCGTCGCAGCGCAGCTTGATGACGGGCCTGCGCTGTTCGTCCTTGAAGCTTCTGCGATTGAACCCGCCGCGTTTCGCCGCGAAATCATCATCGACGAGACGAAACGCACCTACGAGCTTAGCCTCGACCGTGTTCGCGTTCCGGGGAACGGGCTGCTCGACCCGGCCAAGGCGCGCGAAACGCTGGCGCATATCCATCTTGCCGCGAATTTGTTAGCCGCCGCGGAAATGGCGGGCGGCGCGCGGGCGGTCATCGACTATACGATTGACTATCTCAACACGCGCAAGCAGTTCGGCAAGCCGATCGGCGCCTATCAGGCGCTCAAACATCCGACCGTCGACGCCTATGTGCAATATGAGCAGGCGCGCTCTCACGTTTACGCCGCCGCACACAGTTTCAACCAACAAGGCGCCGGTGAAGTGGCTGTGCGCATGGCCAAGGCGGCGGCGGAAACGGCGCTTTCCTACGCCGCCGATCGGGCGATCCAGTTTCACGGCGGTTTTGGCTTTACCTATGAATGCGACGCCGGGCTTTATCGCCGTCGCGCGCTCTGGCACGCCTCGCAATATGGCGATGCGGCCTGGCAACGCAAAAAGCTCGCCGAATTGTTGTTATAAAGAAACCGCATTGCTGCACCGAGCCGCGGGAAACATCATCGAAGCAACCCGGCGCCGGTCAGCGTCAAGTAACGTCAAATAAAAAAAGAGCGCCCCGATTGATCAGGCCGCTCTTTCTTTCTCACTACAGAGTGGGGTCGTTACATGACCTTCAAATTCGCCGCCGCGGTTTTGCCGCGCTGTTCGGCGAGATCGTAGGAAATTTTCTGTCCTTCGCGCAGCCCCTGAAGGCCCGCCGCCTGAACGGCCGTGATGTGAACGAAAACATCTTTGCCGCCTTCATCAGGTTCGATAAAGCCGAATCCCTTAGTGGCGTTGAACCACTTCACCGTGCCTGTTGCCATATCCAAAGATCTCCTCTCATGGCGTATGCGCCGCGCGAATGCGCGTCGCGGAAAGGCAACCATGTCTTGGGATCTTATCTTAGCTGGCCGTCGGCAAGTCTCGTCAAAGTCGGCCAAAACAAAGTCGCGCGCCGCAATAGAGCCTTCGCCGGGGCGCTCGTCAAGCACAATCGACGGATGAAACCTTGTAAAATTTCACCGCCAAAAGGTTGTATTTCGGATTTCCGAGGCGGGCCGGGAACTTAGTAAACGTCGAGCCTTGCGCCCGCTTCATTGACGATTTCATTATCCGCCAGCGTTGCAGCGAGATCCGTTGCATTGCGTAGCAGCCGTCCATTCGCGCGGCGGTTCACGATGTGATTGTGCGTAATGGTCAGCGCTATTGCTTTTCCGCCGCGGGAAAGGTCGTAGTTGACGATGGTCACGTTATCGCCGTCTGCGGCCTGGACAATTCGGTTGTCGGCGATCAAAACGTCGCCGCCTCGCGATGCATCGACCGAATAGCTTGTCCGGCCGTCGCCGTCATCAAGCGTCGAACCGGTGATGCGCGTGCGCTCAGCCAGCGATTTGACATGATGGCCGATGCGCGTGCCGGTGAAAACGCTGTCGCTGATTTCAAGACTTGCCGCGCGAACGACGTATATTCCATGCGAGTAACCGTCGCCGAAACCGTTGCGAAGAAAAGAAGAGCCGCGAATGCGGATGCGACCGGTTTTCGCGCCGGTGCTCAGAACGCCGTTCTCGTTACCTTCAAACACGCAATTCACGATCGTCAGATCATCGCCGTCATGGCGAATGCCGGCGCCGTTTTGGTCCGGCGATACGGCGCCAAGAAAGTGAATATTCTCAACATAAAGCGAAACGTCGGGCAGGGGGTTTAAAATGCCTTTGGCGACCGGATTGGAGGAAAAAAACACGACTTTCCCCCTGCCGATCAGCGATATATCGTGGGACAATTTCAGATCGGTCAGGTCGTAACGCCCTTCAGCGAGTTCGATAACCGCGCCAGATTTAGCCTGGTCGACAGCGCGTTTAAGCGCGCCGGGGCTGTCCGCAGGTTTTTGTGCGTGCGCCGCGGCGGCGAACAGAACGGCAAAGAAGACGGTGATAACAAAGCGCACGGCGCACTCCTTTTAAGGCGTGCTGCGTGCAATTTCTTAGCCAGAAGACGCTTTTTGCGCCTGCGTCGCCGCCTGACGCAGGGCGTCGGCCAGGCGCGCCGGCGGCAGCGCCCCGGAAAAGCCGGTCCGTTCATTAACGATATAGGTCGGCACGCCTGTCACGCCCGCCTTTTGAAACGCGTCAGCTTCGGCGCGAATTTCAGCGGCATTCTCATCGTCCGAGAAGATGCGGCGCGCGTTGTCTGCATCAAGGCCGGCGTCGGATGCGAGTTGGGCAAGCGTTAGCTCATCGCCGATGTCAGCGCCGCGATCCCAATAGGCGCTGTACAGCAAATCGGCGAGACGCTCCTGGGCGCCGTCATAATGGGCGAGGCGGATTAGCTGGTGCGCCTTGAGCGTGTTGGGCAGGTGGGTCGGTTTTAACGGATCGAACGCAAAGCCGGCGCCGACGGCGGCGGCCTTGAGGGCGTGGATCATCTCTTCGCGCTTGGTTTCATCGGGAAATTTTTTTGCATAATAAGCGACGCGGTCGACCCCCTCCAGCGGCGTATCCGGATTGAGCTGATAGGCGCGGATGCGCGGCAATACATGAAACTCCTCCGCTATGCGGTCGCGAGCGCGCTGAAACGATTTAAGCCCGACGTAACACCACGGACAGACAGGATCGGAAACAATATCGATGAGAAGGCGCGGGTGGGGCTTGGCGGAGACGTCGCTCATTTTCTTCAAGAACGTGGCGAGGGGGATTCAAACAGCTTGCCGGCTTTCAACCGTCTTGGTGTTGAACCCGGCAAGCCAATTGCCTTAATCGCTGTCCGGAAGGACGAAAACGAAATTTCGGCCGCCGCGCTTGGTCGCAAACTTCACGCGTCCGCCGGTCAGCGCGAACAGCGTATGGTCTTTGCCGATTCCCACATTGTCGCCAGGGTGAAATTTCGTGCCGCGCTGGCGCACAATGATATTGCCCGGCACGACGATTTCGCCGCCGAATTTTTTGACGCCCAAACGCCGTCCCGCCGAATCGCGGCCGTTTCGCGATGAGCCGCCTGCTTTTTTATGCGCCATGACTTACTCCTTCCCGCCTTTGGCGAGCTTCTTGGCCTGCTCCACCCAGCCTTCGCGCTCGATGCGGCCTTTAAAGTCCAGTTTCTCGTCGAATTCGGCGACGTCCTTGCCGCTCCACGCGGCGATTTGCGCGAATGTCGTAATCCCTGCGGCAATCAGTTTTTTCTCGAGGACCGGGCCAACGCCGGAAAGCTGTTTCAAATCGTCCGCCTCTTTCGCGGGAGCTTTGGGTGCGGCTTTTTTCGTTGCGGGCTTCGCCTCAGCCTTGGGGGCCGCCTTTTTCTTCGCCGGTTTGGGATCGTCGGCTTTGGCCGGCGGCTCTTTCGGGGCGGCTTTCTTCTTCGCGGCCGGTTTCGGCTTGGTGCCATCGGTCAGAATATCGGTAACCTTGAGCAATGTGTAAAGCTGGCGGTGGCCTTTGGTGCGACGATAATTCTTGCGGCGGCGCTTTTTAAACACGATGATTTTGCGGTCGCGCGCCTGTTCGAGGATTTCCGCGGCGACGGCGGCGCCGGCGACGCTCGGGGCGCCGACCGTGACATCCTTGCCGTCGCCCAGCATCAGGACGTCGTCAAGCGTAATCACGTCGCCCGCGGCACCGGCGAGGCGCTCGACCTTAAGGACATCATCTTTGGAAACGCGGTATTGCTTACCGCCTGTCTTGACGACTGCGTACATGGCCGACTCCGTTGGGCGCGGCTTGCGCCCTAGCGTCCTTTTTCGCCCCGGCTTCGTCCGTCCGGTTGCTTATGGGAGCGGGGTCACTAGCCCGGCGCCGCCCCTGCGTCAAGCGCCCGGGGCCTAGGAATGGCGGAGAAAGAGGTTATTGGTTCGAACAGCCCGCCTTCGCTGCGCTACGGCGCGGTATCCGCCTCGCACGCTTCGGCTTTTCGCGCCGAAGCTAGATTTTGGCGAAGCCAAAATCAGCGAAGGCGGATGGCGGAGAGAGAGGGAACTGCCGTACCGGCTGTTTTGTAAGCCAATATTTCAATTAATTCAATGAATTAAGCTGTGCTAATTTTGGGCGGAGAATGTTATCTTAACAGAAATCTTAACAATTCTGCTAAACAGGCTAGCCCGTTCTCGGCTATGCAGACTAGAAGTTCCGAGCTTGCCATAACCGGTCAGTATGTTGAGCATTTAGACCCCTATTGTCTGTCTGGACGCAGAATGCCGGAAAATCCGATTATTGTTAAGGAGAACAAAATCCATCCAAAAGCACGAGCGAAAAATTCTGCCAAATAAGGAATGTAGTACCGATTATAAAACTCTAAGCGGCGCATCTCCCACTTCTGCAATTCTCTGTCACTTGTGAACTTTATATCCTTATCAGTCTCGCTTGGCGTGTTTGGAGTGGGTGCTGCTGAAATTTTTGGTTTCGGCATCCAAAACCGTTCGTGACGCAGATCTAATCCAGGGACTATTAGATCCGCTGTATACGCAAGCGCATTGAACCGAATTTCTTTTGGTACTCGTCCCTCAAGATTATAGCTATCACTCAATAAAATCTCCTCTTCTGCTGGTCTCATAATTCCTAAATTATAGAAATCGGAAAAAAGAAGGCATGATAGTATCGCCAGGCCAGTTATTGCGAAAAGCCCGCGGATGGGAAAATAGGTTATAGCCCGGAAGGGTCCAATAAGAGTATGGAGCCGCCTGCCCAGAAATGTTTCAAGCCCTCCAAGAGGATTGCTTCTCGCTGAAGAATCTGCCGGCATCCAAGCCAGAGCTCCTCGCTTGAACAAAATATAGTTTGAATCGTGAATGTAGCCCTGATCTTTTAATACCGATGCCAATTGCTCATAGGGTTGCAGTGAACCCAATTCTTTCCCTTCTCGGTCAAAACTTCTGGGTGAACGCCGCAACCATTTTAGCCTGTCAAACCAACTCAATTTATTGCTGCTCAACGCCTTATACGAAAACCCATCCAACTGAATCCAATTTCCGCCAGAACCATTTTGATTCAGGCGTGCGAAAATATTGCCTGTTTTTTGTATTTTTATGCCTTTCGGCCAACTCGAACGTGAGTCTTGCAATGCTGCGCACTCGGCCAATTTGAAATCGATGCCTCCGTATATAACTGCGGACGCATCTTTTTGAGTGCCTTTCTCTTGAGTGGTTTTGAAAAGCTCGCTATCCGGCGTAAAAAATATGCTGCCGCGAACTTTGGCGGTGCGAAGATTTATCACGGGTCGGTGGTGATATAGTCCAACAATATGGCGATATGCAGATGTGTAGTGCTGAATCGGCGCGTGACGAAAATATCCATTAAAAAATATGATATTGCCGTCTACGGTTGCACCCCTTAGGCGGACTTCGCCGAGTGAGAAAAACTTTTTTGCACTTGATTCACCTGACAGAAATATTGTTCCTCCAATATGGCTCCCTGACATAGCAAGCGCAACAAAATGTTCTTGGCCAAGTTCGGTCGAATGGAGTGGAACACTTTCATCCGATACAAAAAAGGGAGGTGCAAACATTCTCGCATGCTTGCAATTAAACGATCCTCCAACTTCTGCCTGGCGAACAGAAACTTCGCCATAGGAACGAAAGAGTTCCATAGAGTTCTTGTTCGCTGAATCCGATTTCTCCTTTGCAAGAAATACGCCGCTGTTAATGCGTGCCCTATCAAAACAGAGCGCAATTCCCGATAACGCTCGTCCAATCTTTTTTTGGAACTCTCTAATCTCTTTATCGCGTTGAGAAGGAATGACTATATCGGAATTTTCGGTTTCGTATAATTGTTCATCTATTTCATCAGCAAAAAATACTTTTTCGTTGCTGGTTGCTGCCGAAACATTTCTTAGAAAATTATATTGTAGAGCAGCCAGGCTTGAGAAATTTGCCCCTCTAGAATTGAGTACGCCGCGAATTCGCGTATTTTTAAGACGCATTTCTCCAAAACTTTTTGCACCATTAAGAAACACACCGCCGCCAATGTCGGCACGGGATGCATGCATTGCAGCCAAGTGATGGCTTTCACTTCTTAAATCTCGAAAATAATCAAGCGACTTTTCGTATGGCGTAAGCGTGGAACGCTCAATCAAGTAATCGACAAAGCAGGAAAACGCCGAAAAGAACTTTGAACCCTGAAATTGGCAATCGCCTTCGACTTCCGACCTTGCTAGCTTTGTTTGGCCATGAATTTCAGATTGCTGAATATATAGCTTTGTTCCAATCTTTGCGTCATTCACCGCTAGCGCAGCATATTTAAACTCAAGATTTCCAATAATCTCAACATTCAAATTCGAGTCGTTTGCATGGCTTTCTTGGGATATGTTTGCAATAGGCAAATATAGCTCTGAGTGTCGAATAGAAACCATGCTGGAAAGCCGTGATCCAGCAAGAAATACACGACCATTTACTATTGAATTCGTTAGCCAGAAAGCATTCGCTACTAGCCCTCCTGCCATGATAGCACATCCGTCATTTATGGATGCGTCATAGGCATTGTACTCCGTAAGGGGACTATACATTAACTCTGCGCCTGAGATTACCACATCTCCAGAAACCGTGCACAGACTAAGGTCAATCATATTTGATGATCTAAATGAATCTCGCCTCTTTCCATTCAAGCCAAATCGTAATGACCCCTCAATACGCGCTCCACTTAGATCAATGCCGGATAGAGTTGTATTTAGAAAACATAAGGAACGAATGCGGGCACCTTTTAAAGAAATAATACTATCAAAATTGCAGGAATGAAAAGAGACGGATCGAATGAGTTCGATATCGCGTAAACAAAGTGCTCCAGTTACTCGAAATCCTTCAAGAACCAACTCGTATCCATCTGTTTCAGTGCTCTTCGATTGCCCTTCAATTTCCGTCGTAATACGTTTTCCACGCAACTCATGTCGCGCTGCTACATCGATTATCCAGCATTGCAGTTTCTTTGCGCTAATTTCTTTTTTTGTGCCACTTACTAGGTCAGAACATTCCTCTTCGGAAAAGTAAGTGCTCCGAATGTGAATGGTTCGAGTAGCATCAGATACATTAAATGAGATGGAATGATCCATTATCCCCGCCCCCGCTGAGCTTAAAAATTTTAGCCCTCTGTTTGTTGGCTGTCAAAAATAGGGTTTGGCCATCAGCGTATTGCCAACTATTCGGTCTACTTGACCTAAAGCTGAGATCATAGCTGGCAGTACAGTAAAGTTGGCTATTTGTTATACCTCAGGAGGTCTCGGAGGCTGACTTGGGCGCGCATGCAGAATGGGCCCTGCAAGCGCCAAAGACGCCCTGTCGCTGAGATAACGCCTTGGTCTGTAGCCATGACTTCAAACATATTGCGCATTTAGACAGGGCTCTTTGGCACAATTTTGTTAGTGGTCAAATGACAAAGCTGCGTCCAGGCATTTTGCAGAGGTGGCGTCGGCAGTATATCTTTTGGCGACGTAGGCTTCGGTGTATCGTGGCCGCATTTGCTTCATACCAAATGACGCCGCCAGTTTCCGACGCAAGTTTAATGGCGTAAAATTTGAAACCGAGTCTACATCGCTAATGATTGATTCTCTGATGCATGAGAACTTAAATCCGTCTTCTGTTTTGTTAATTTGGAAGTCTTCGTATTTTGCTTTCCGACGGGCCTGAACATGATCAACAGAACCATTAGAAAACGCTAGCGCCATCTTGTCCAAGCTGCGTCCAGGCAAATATATGCTAACTGGCCAACATCCGTGCTTCCCTCCGATTTTGAATTGGTAGGCGCTGAAAGTCTCATCCCCTTTATCGTCCCCCCTGACTGGATCAGGAAGTGGGATGTCATTTTCCTCCACCACGCTCGGCTGGTTATCAAAATCGGCGTTGACGGTGATCTTGAGCGTAAGTTCAGGACAGAATCGATGTGTGTACGCATCCAATTTATGCTGGTTATAAACGGAGCGCGCACATTGACTAAAATATTGTCTGCTTGAATTAACAACCATACAAGGCAGAAAAATGTCGATGTTCGATTTCCGCCGGCTTCCTGACGTTTCAATCCGTTTTCGTTCGTCGCGCTCTACATGGGAATACGGCCTAAACTTCAAGGGCTGCCCAAATATGCGTGCGCAGCCTTGGTGGAACTTACTATCGATGAATATCGATGCATCGGGAAATGGAAGATAGCGCTGCTGCTTGGGTTTAAATGCATGCTGGAATGTGACACCTATCTCAAATGACATTGGTTTTCTCCTAAATTCAGGGTCGGGACGATTAAATCTTGTCGGATAGAAGAATTGCATCTTCTTCGGCGCGCACGACGCCACTCAATTTTTGCAAATCCTCCTTATGGCGTTTCAAAAGTGCGCCTGCTTCTTCAGTTTTTAGGATTTTTGGGATGAATTCTTTGAGGTTTAGCAACCACAGAGGCAGGTGACGTTCGGCCTCTTCACGTTCTAACGCGAATAATAGACGAGCCTGATCCATGCATTGTATGGCCGTATCAATATTATGATTGGCCACCAATACGCCACTTAATGTATCCCAAGCATGACTTTGGATGTTTTCATTTTTGACGCAAAGGTCACCACATGTCAGACGGCGACTGATAGCGCTGGTCTGATATGGAAATGGTAGTTCACTGGCAAAATATTCACGGCTTCGTGGAGCCTTGTACATGGGTATAGTAAGGGAGTTCGGATTAAACTTTGGATATCCGAACGCTTGATAGTTTTGCATGGCCTGCCGGAACGGCGTGCTGGTATCAAATGTGAATGGAACTGGCTTTGAAAGGAGCTTGTCTACTCCCTGCTTCAAGACTGAGAGCGCCAGCGCAGAAGAAATCGTACCGGTGCCAAGAAAATGAAGGTGCTCAACTTTTTCAAGCACTTGATCATCAAGCATCTTGAGGATCAGGCGTAACAAGAAGTGCAAGTCCAATCGGCAGTATCCGCCGAACGCATACCCTTCTAATTCGAGAGGCTTCATGACCTCATACCACTGAAAGGCTTGAATATCATTCTGGCCTTGAATGACGTTTAAGTGCTTGACGGCCCCCGGCGTCCGGCGCTTCTCAAAATAGCGTCCATTTTCAAATGTGATATCTCGGCAGTCCGTTACGTTTTTAAATCTTGGATACCCCTTTGTGACGATCCGTGACGGAATATCGACAATCGTTGCCACGTCGAAGAATTCTTCTTGCAACTCCAGAACCTCGTCCAAAGTCACTTTGCCTTGCCAAAGCGCAGGCCGGTCGATAAATTGGAAACCCAAGCTATCGCCGACAACAGTAACGCCGGTATATTGCGTTAGATCGGCTTTACGCAGAGCGCCTTTCTCACCGAGATATTGGCCGGGGCTCAGTAGAATTGCGTTGTGGTGAAACAGAGGGCAGTCGGGATTGAGGAAGTTTAGGTCTTCTGGCGTCAAACCAGATGGCCAATCTCCGCGGCGGTGCTTTTCTTGGGGGGCTGTGAGGCACTTTAGATATGCAGCGCTCACAGATGGACTGTACACAGCCCATTCTTCGTGGCTTTTCATTGGAATGTCTTTCTTTTTTGTTTGGGTTGTGGCGGGCGCGCGAAGCGCCGCCACTTTTAAAGAACCGAAATTGTGTTACGCGTTATTCAGTTCTTCCGGCTGCGTAAAAAACAGCTTTGACGCCGGTCGGTAAAAAGTCTCACAGGTATTCGTGCTGCTTTTTCCCTTCGTGGTGGGAAGGAAAAATTCAAACGTACCGGTCGTTGCAGGTGCTGTTAGCCTTATTAGCCCAAGAGGCTCGAAATCGAACCGAACGTCACCCGTAAGATCGAGATGACTTATAGCATTGATGCAAGCGGCGAAATCGTCTCCGACGCAAAACACGACTTGGTCATCATGTTCTGCGTTCGGCAGTTTGACTGGCAACAAAGACTTGCCAAGGTCCCCGTATTTAATTCCGATCTCACCTTTTTGAAATCCAAACGCAATAACTTCGTCGGAACCCGTTTTTCGTTTGGCCTGATAAGCATAGAGATACTCATCCCACAGCTCTTCAATGTAAATTTTTGTGAGGTCAAACGAGAAGCGCCACTCTACGTCCCGCAAATCGGGAAGCGTGATATCAACGTTGTGGGTATCGGCAGGATGAAAATGAAGCGGATAGGCGTCATCAGTCCCGTTAACGCTGAGTTCGGCTTTTGAACACCATTTGGCTCCGGGTTCGTTTTTTCCTGTCTCGATGCCAAATCGCTGCCGGTCAAACCTGTTTGAAAAGTCGTCAACTTCCCTGCGATGCTTAGTATACAAATAGGCGTCAACAGGCGGCATTCCGGCAAGTCCAGAGATTGGTGAAACCCGAATGACAAGCTTGTTTTCCCATGCCCGTTTGGCGATGAAAAGTTCATTTTCTTTCGGCCTCGCCAAAAACTGACGGAAGTCATAAGACATCTCCAGCTTTCCAGCTTCTCGGTTGACGGCAGCGTGCTTATAGTCAGGCATTGTCAAACTACCGACTAGCAATAAATCCATGAATTGGTTTAGTGGCGGGTTATCACTGACAGGCAGGTTTTTTGCCGCCTTTAAAACTGAACGCATTGCAGAGACAGGAACATCCAACGCCGTATGGATAGCTAGTGAGTTTTCACCCGCTTTTGTAGCCACGACGGCTTTCAAATCACCATCGTGACCTGTAACCCGTGGAACCTTGATCGTCGTAATTGGATTGTGCCCAGCGTAATTGGCAGCAACAGACTTCAAGATATCTTTTGAAGTCGTGACGTGGTTTTCTCCTTCCGGTTTCTTGTTCCGGCCAGATGGTTTTTTCTGGGCCAGATAGGAGTCAGACAGATACTTGATGCCACCATTGGACTTCAATAGGTCTCTGAGCGTTTCATGATCTTCAGCAGCGCCCGTCATTTTGATGCCTTTTTCACGCGCAAGGGAAACAGTCGTTTCCACGTACAACGCTGCAGTGCTGAGTTGAGATTCTAAACGACTCCGCGCATCGTCGGTCATCTCAAGGTCATCAACAAGGTTGTGATAATTGCTGCAGCAATCAACCTCACGGTTATACTTGCGCTTGCTGCGCTTGCGTTTTGGGACACCCTCGTCGTCACATTTGGCTAACAGAGCCTTGTGGTCAAAAAGGACCGCTGCGCTCACGGAAATGGAAAAATCCACTCCTAAGCGTTCTTGATCCTTAGCGGCCTGCACTAATACTCTACCGGCAGTTTGCGCCCTGCTGATGGGCGTGTCGGATTGGGTTTGAACTTCTGTTTTTTCTTCCTGTGTCATGATAGATTGACCTTTCTGGGACGCGCCGAAGATTGCAGTCTGGAAGCGCATCCTGGGTTTAAGGGGCCGTCGGGCATTTAAGCCCGGCGGCGTCTTTTCTACCGGCAAAACCCTATTCGCCATCAGAAACGACAGGCTCCACGTATCACAGGATTTTACATTTGACAATTGTACATAGCATGCCTAATTTGTACAAAACGTGATGTACAAAAAGGGGATTGCCATGGCGAGAAAAAGCATGGGCCGAACGAGATCAAAAAAGCTGTCTGCCCCAGACGCAATTGAGCGTTGCGACGTCCTACATGCGGAAATTTATAGGAAGCAGCTACAAAAGGAACAGTTGGAATCAGAAATTGCCGACTTGGTGAAAGAACGAAATCAAATGCTTCGATTGCTCGAAGGATCCTACGGAATTCAATTCCGTGAGCCGGATATTAAAGAGCTTAGGAAAGCAATGGACGCGCAGGCACAACGGCCACGAGACTATCCATCAATGATCCGAATTCTATTACGTGAACGTTTTGATGAGGGAATGACGTCCCAAGAGATTGTTGATGACATTAAAGCCAGATGGGGGCGGTTCCACGAGATCAAAGAAAACTCAATTCGAATAGCGCTTAGCCGAATGAAAAAAGGCGGTAAACGGATTCCGCCTGATGAAGTATACAATGATGAAGGCCGGTGGTTTATTACTTTCAAGCCAAACCCAATAGTCAAAAAGAAAAAATAGCTTGGATATCTAAGTTAGGGCATCCCAATTTTTCGGTCGTAATTAGGAAACTTCTGCGTTACGCAATTGGCGTGCAGATTTCGACTTTATACCTACGTAAACCCGTACGTTCCCGCCACAATATTCACCGCCGACCACTGACCTTACCATCCACTGCATTACGTAGGGTGGGCGCTTTATGGTTCCGGCGGCGGTAGTCGATGCCGATGAAAAGGGCTTCTCAAATCTAAGCCGTCTTTTGACTGCTGCAGGCGTCGAGGCACATCTTTTCTCAAGCCCATCAGGCTACTTTGACAACAAGTTGTTCAAGGTTGCGCATGTCGCCGTCATCAACCTGTCCCTACCGGACTTTGATGGCCTCGACGTTCTCAAGTTTGCCATCGAAAATTCAAAAGCCATCGCTGTGTTTGCCAGTATCAACGCTGCCGATACTGAAAAGACAGTTGCGGCGATGCGTTTGGGTGCGCAATCTGTTTTTGAAAAGCCAATACGCGCCGAACAAATCATATCGGCAGCGTTAGGTGCTTCGACACAGAGCCCAACAACAATTTCAAATCATCTACGCAAGAAGCTGACAAATCGAGAGCAGGATGTTCTGCAAGCCCTTCTTGCCAATGAGACCAACAAAGATATTGCCGAACGGCTTGGCGTTAGTGCGAGAACGATAGAAACGCATCGGGCAAAGCTCTACGCGAAACTGAATGTTAACAGTCACTCAGAGCTCATCAAAAAATGGACGGCCTGATAAGGAGGGTAAATGGCTTACGGAAAACTGTTGATGGAAAAACCGGGAGGAGAAGAGCAGAAAAAGATACCTCTGGGATTTAGCTGGCTTATGCTTTTCTTTGGTCCATTAGTCCCCCTGTTTCGGGGACAAATGCTGCATTTCTTTTTAGCTATAGCGCTTATCATTCCAACGTTGAGTGTGTCGTGGTGGACTTATCCACTCTTCATCAATTTCTTTTGGCGTCGAAAGCTCATGAGCAAGGGATTTAATCCAGTTGATGTTGAGGGTGTTTCCTATGATGAGGTTGTCCGCAGGACCGGCATTGATATCTATGAGCCGCCGTCATTTAAACATGACGATGACCGCGTATTTCCTCGCTGGCTTTTATTTTGGGCTCTGCAATTAGTTCCGATTTCGATTTTTAGCGCTGTTGCTTTCCAAGAAGAAATTTCGGCATTGCTGGATGGACAAAGTCCAAACTCAAAGGGCGTAACCGAGTTGGATGTCAGTTCTTACCGGTATTGGAAAGCGTTGATAGAAAACGATCCCGAACAATTTGCAGAGCGGCTATCCACATTTGAGCTAGCCCGAAAGGACGTACTAGACACCAATTATGATGAAATCGCCCGGCTAAATGACATCTTGTTTTCTGCGCATTCAGCTGGATACGATTATTTCCTGAAAAAGACGGAAGCCGATCCCGAAGACGCAGATGCCAATGAACAAGGCCTCTACCATCAACAACGAAAAGCTGAATATGAATTGGAAAAACAAGCCGACCGATACTGCGTCGGCGTCAAGGCAAAACAAGACGCCTATACGCAATTGACCCGACATATTGAAAAGAACCTGTTCGAAGAAGACAAACTAGCCCGCCAAATTGCAGGTGATAGCTACCGGTTTCGGTTTCTGACATTTCCAGATCTCGAAGACATAGATATTTCAATTGATCGATCAGCATGCCGCTTTGATATTGAAAGCCAATATATCACGGAGCAGCAGGTTGGTGCCGGATCAGAATATGAACGCATCGGCTATCAAGCAGAAGTTGTTCGGGGGCATCTCATTAATGACAGCCAGATAGCTGATGACCCGTGGAAGGTATGGCGTATTTCTATTCAGGAAACATCAGTTGAGAAGAGCAGCGATGGTATCCTTTGGGAGTAAGTGTTTTTGGATATCAATTTGTCTGAAGTGAAGTGTATTTTACCTAACTTACGTCTTTCATTTATTCAAGCTGATCGAGTGTCATGGCTAGGCTATTGGTGCATAGAACGACTAGCCAATATTATCTTCAACGCCGATCCAAATGGAGCGCGTTAGAAACTTCATTCTGCTTTCAGCCTCGCGTTTGCGCCAGCTGATTGCCTCAATTACTTCGCGGGCCAAAATTCCCGCAAGTTCACCAGTGTTTCCCAAAACCCGTTGCGCCAACGTTCTTTTGTGATGTAGCCAACCCCGCCTCTCAGCTTATCGGCAATGGGCGTATATTTGGCTGTCCCGGCGGGTACACATTTTTCCCACCGGCTAGCAAGTGACGTTAAGATGAAATGGTATGTAATTGAGTTTGTCATCATGCCTTTCGGCGTCGTTATGATCCCGTGCCAATGCGCGTTGCTGTCCAAGTGCTCTGCAAAGAACCAACCAGATATTCGTTTTGAAGCTGGAATCCGTCCCAAGCTGCGTTTTCTTCGGAGAAGCGCATACTCGGCTTGATACATATAATCTTTCAGAATTTTTCTCATGTAGTCCATGGACTTAGCACCGCCATTTACGGCGAGCGTAACAAACGTGTCATGGCCTTCATTTTCGATATATCTGCGTAACTGCCGGTCCAGTTCATTTCGGTTCATTGTCCACGCAACTCTTCTCCGGATTTCAGCGTCTGAAAAGTTCGTCACTCGTCTCTCCTCGTTACTAGACCAACGCAATCCGTATTTATGCAAGTAAGCATAAGCGTGCAGGATACGGATAAATACGATTGAGAATTTAGTGAGGATAGATGGGTGACGGTATTAGAGAGTGTATATGGCGTTTTGCGAAGCTGCGAACTGGCAAGGAATCAGTATCACTTTTCCGTTGCATGGTGTGGAATGAGCAAAGGGTATCTCAGCTGGATTAAATCATCGAAGGCAGAGCCGAGCATTGAAGCATTATCGAAATTGCTATTCCGGATTGAAAAAGCAGCAGACCGGCTTGCAAATACCAAAGAATATGCATTTCCTGAGGTGTTAGAACTTGACGCCAATGCGCTGCAGCAGGTGTCTAGATCAGTTAAGTCTGAATTAGAAAGAGCATGCCTGTAGTCAGGCTTTTGGTCGACGGCTGAAGAAAATGGCGCAAAATGGGGTGCGTTCTAAATCCAACAAGGAGAATGCGCCCCATGTCGATTATTGAAAATCTCAAGCTATCCCAAAAACAACGCCCGACTGACTTACCGCCAGAGCACCGGCTACGTACTAAAATGAGTGAGGCGTTGGACAAGCAAATTGCTGCTGCAATTCACGATGCTGGGGAAGGGCAGCATTACGAACGCTACGAAATCGAGGAATTCAAAAACCCTGAGACTGGTGAAATCGCAACACGCAAAGTCAAAAAGCGTTTTACGCGATGGTGGTGGGTAGACATCAACGGCGACATGTTTCTCTCTTTGCGTTATGGCAACAAGCCATTGGAAATCAAACCGAAGAAGACATCAATCGAGATTGACGATGATAACCACCTGGTCGATGTGCTGAAGGATTTGCAGACGGCTGTCCTGTCAGGCGAATTGGACCAGCAGTTACAAAAAGCTGCAAATGCCCGAAAGGCTCAATTCGCTAGCCGGAAAACGAAAGCAACTTCATAGCACTTCATGGCCTGCTACGAAGGTTAGCCCTAGCTGTATAAGCAGCTGGGGCTTTTCCATCATAGACCGGTAAATTGCAGGGCTGAAATATTTTGTGCGCCCCGTCGTCAACACCGGTTTTCAACAAGATTGTTCGATACATACAAGATAATTCTACTATCTAGCTGGCATGCGCCAATGACGCCCTGCTATGCACCAAGGGAGGCGTTAGTGCATTAGTGATAGCTCTCTAAGCGTGTGCGGCACGTTAGATTAAAAATTTTGCCGCCTTCTGATGATAGATAGCCTCCAAGCCCTTGAGTAGGGTTTTGTCCTTGGGATTAGCTGCTTCTTTCAATGTATCGTCTAAAGCCGCTAGTGCAGCGTTGGGGGTCAACCAGCTTGGCTCAATTTCATCTGTCGCATATCGAATAGCTATGCACTTCTCGAAGACCTGAGCATCTGGCTGATTTAGTGTCTCAGGTGCATGGAAGTATATGAGGCGCTTTCCTAGCTCTTTGAGCCGGTCATCCTCAAACGTATTGGCTATCTTTGCCCTTTGGTCCCAATTGGCTTGATGAAAGGCGTGAATTCGTCTGTCATCAGCAGCAGAATAGAAGTCTTCGTATATTCTCTCCTCTACCTCTGCTTCCTCGTCTTCCTCATACTCGCCTTCAATCGCCAACATGGCGTCGATTATCCGGCTTTTGATTTCTGGAGCCGATTTCAAGAAAGATGCTCGTTGTTCGATGTTTTGGAGGCTAGGTAAGTCGAGGGCCTTGTATTTTTCCATCGCCTCAAGACTTGTAATCAATGGCGATGCGTTGGTTTTCAGCCTTCGGATTGGCCGTGGCGTCTTGACAAGCAAGTCCTCTAAAGCGCTTCCCTGCGCTGTTGTTAGCGCCTCAAAACCATCATCTAAGGTGACGGCAAAGATTGTATTTGAATTGACTGGATGCTGACCGATGGGTGCGACAATTCTGGAATATCCTTTGTTGTAGAAAAACTCAGTCAGCAAGAAGGCGTCGGTATTCTCAATAAAATCTGTGACGATGCGTTTCTCAGCGGCGTTCCTCAACCGCTTCCACAATTCAGGCGCAGCCGATGCTGCCTTCTTCGTCATGAAAATTGTAGCTTCTACATCTGCTAGCGCGTCATGTGCATTTTCATGAGAAAAGCCGTTAGCTGGTGCCAATTGATCCAGCTTGAAAACCGGTCTGCCTTTTTCGTTGAGTGGAATGGTCAACGCGCCAGGTGAGAAGATTGTTGATGCTTGCATCAGCTGCAACGCATCTGTCCGGCCATTCCCATTTGTGTTTGTCAGATAGATCGGCAACAGGTTTTGATAGAATGCCGAACGCAGCATAGCTTCGTCAAACCGAAGAGAATTATAGCCAATAAAAATAGCAGGGCTCCAATCCTCCAGCTTTTGCCTAACAGCGCACATCATTTCGTAATGCGTGGGCAATGACGTGTCCGTAAGCATTTCTGCCGTAACGCCTGTCACGAGCATGGCCATTGGATGTGGAACTATATGAGGAAGCAATTGGCAACGGATTTCAAACCGATCAATTTCATGGAATTGTTCGTCCGTCTTGATGGCTGCGAACTGCAATATCTGATCAAAAAACGGATCAGTTCCGGTCGTTTCAGTGTCGTAGAATACCAAATTCAATGCGCGTTGGTCTCTCTTAATGTCGGAAATTCGGTATGAAACTGCATGGCAGCATGCGTAGCATCTATCTCTTTGTTTGTAAGTTTTAGCAAACGTCCTAGGGAGATAGTCAATGCCTGCAGTAACGCTTTGTACTCTTCCGCGTTGTGTCTATTTTTTAGGATAGTTCCTACACTTCCATCACGATTTAGTTGATACACGCAGCACTCTCCAGCTGCAAAATTGTGTGTGTAGAGATACATATTGATGAATACGCTTTTGCGTTTTAAAGCAGCTTTCAAGGCAGTGGCAGTTTTTTTCGGCATGAATTTTTGTGCTTCATCAAAATCGGTTTCTTGATATTTTACCAAATTACTCAGAAGTTCATCCACGGACATTGTGTCTTCGTAGTTACCTTTGGGATCACCCTGAAAAGATGCTTTTGTCTCAACAAAGGCAATGTCAAAATACTTTCCACTCTTGCGTGGCTTAATAAATAAACCATCCGTCTGCTGCATTCCCGTCGTCTGAGATGGGAGTTGTCGCCAACCTTTGTTTGCGAAAAGCATGGCTGTTACCAATTCGCCAATTTTACCTACCGCATGGCGTGTATCGCCATTCTCAGCATCAAACTTTAACCCCATGTCCGTCTTGGATTTGGATAACGGCAAGTAGGATATATCCAGTTTAATTGGCCACATCCGCCGGACAATTAGAACGCCCATCGCTATCACAACCACTAGCAAGGCAACTATTAGCCAGCTTTCCATAGCTTCTCTTGTGAAAATCATTTGGCACCCCTTTTCCCCGAGGAAACGCTAGAAAAAAGGTCTCTTTCCGTCAATTCATGAGCGGAGGCTATATAGAGAAATGAAGAATTTCTGACCCGCGCGATCCAGTAACTGGTTTTCAGGCCACTCAAGATCGAGATTTTCTCATAAGTGCCCGAATTTAATGCTTGCTCTGCTATAGCTACTTACTCAACGCACGCCATAGGGTCGAACGGTTTACACTTAGTAGACCAGCCATCGTGGCAATAGTTTCCTGCCCTGAACCTATCATGAGTTTTGCGTGCTCTAACTGCGAAATAGAAAGCTTTCGTTTCCGGCCAATGTGTTTGCCTCTCTTTCGGGCAGCGTCCTGACCAGCTTTAGTACGTTCGATAATCAAGCTGCGTTCAAATTCAGCTAGAGCGCCCATCATATGAAAAATAAGCTTACCGCCTGCAGAGCAGGTATCAATTGCCTCTGTGAGGGAACGGAATTCAGCTCCCTTTGCATTGATTGTCTCAACTGTCTCTATCAGATGGCTAAGAGACCGCCCCAGCCGATCTAGCCTCCACGTTACTAGCTGATCCCCTTGCCCTAAGAAGTTAAGTGCTTGCGCAAGGCCGTCCCTATCTCGTTTTGCACCTGATGCTCCTGCATCTTGATAGATTCTCTCGCATCCGGCTGAATTGAGAGCGTTGAGCTGAAGATCCAAGTTTTGTTCGACTGTGGAAATTCGAGCATAACCTATGCAACGCATACAGAGTATTATGCAACAGGCTTTTGCAACGGACAAGACCTTGAAATTACTTAGGTAGGAATTTGTTGCAAAAGGGAGCGTTTTTGCAACAAGTCCCTTGTGTCATTGCGTGGGCAGTTACAGGTAGACATTTCGAACTAAAAACTCAGGAGCCTCGCGTCATTTTGTCCGAGCTTTATAGCTGTGCCCCCACGCCTTCAATTGATCGATATCATCATGAACGAGTAAATCACTTTCTGCCGGAGTATACCTCAGAAACACCTCTTTTTCGGAGCGGTCGTCACTATAAAAGATTATGTCGTCGGGGTTAACACACCATTCTACAATCAAAGGTTGACCGGAAAGGCCCAAGGTACTTGCCGATTCATATACTGATGCAAAGAACGAGGCGCACTCTTTATCCAATGTCCAACTAAGCCCCATGCCTAAGTCGAATGGGGTCTCGCCGCGACCGCCTCTGAAAACGCTAACAGGGTTTGTTATTTCCGGAATTGGGAAACTAGCATCGGAAAACATCTTAATGATGTTATCTGGGCCCATTTTGTTTTTCATATGGATGTAGCCAGTTTGGCCACCCCAGCATAATAGTAAGGCTTCTCGCCATACGTCACTATCTTCTGCTTGCCATGCACCGGTAACATACATTTCATGGACGATTTCTATGCGATCGGACTCAGAGTAGCGATGCAATTTATCTAATTCCGACATACCAGCAATCTAAATTCACTAACGGTGTTAACGTAAAGCTGCACGCGGATGTAGTGGTGTAAAGAGGAACGCTTTTGCAAAAACTCAACATACTGACGTCACGATATTTAGTGAAAGTGATTCTTATTTCTTAAAAACATACTCGGCGCTAGTATGCGTCTTACTCTTTCCACGAATAAGACAACTCGCCAGCCTTGCACCTAATTTTCTGCTCAACCTTGTCTACATATCTGGTTGAAATCAGGGTGCCACATGAGTTGCATTGAAACAAAGCCTCAAACTCACACACGTCATCCCAAAATGCTTTGGCGTCAGCAAAGCCAGGCGCGTACCCTGAATCGTGTGAGCCTTTATTTCCTATAAATGTGCTGGCTTGTAGGCGTCCAATAACATCAGCCCCCTGCAACTCGCCACATTCGCGGCGTTTAAGGTGTGACTTTAGTTCCGGGAGCAATTCTCCGACCATTCTATCTTCATTTGAATCGTTAAACCGAAATGCAACGCGAACTTCGAGGTTCTTCGCTATCATCTTGAGAAGACCTTCAAGATACTTTCTGGATAGGGAAGCCAGTGATTCGGCATCATTTTTTTTGATCTTTGCCTCAATTGTCTCGCGTAGCTGTTTTGGCGGCGATTTTAGTTCCGTTCCTTTCTCCTTAGAATATTTGACAGCATTGACTACCCAGTTTTTACCACGCGCTTGATTTTTCAATAGCTCAAACCAGCTTTTCTCATGAGTCAGCGCAATGATTTGGTTCTTGCTACACTTTTCAATAAGGAAATCCCCGAAGCGCTTTCTATGATTTTCATCAAAGCTCGATATCACATCGTCTAAAACTAGAAACTTGTTTCGTTTGTTGAACGCTTCTGCGGAAGCAATGAAGAACGCAATACCAATGCAATTGAGGTGAGATTCGCTGAGATACTTGTGAGGTGGTGAGATGTCCTTGTGGTCATGGAAGTCCATTTGGAGAGTCATGCCAACCATCTCGTCATTTTTTTCGAGTGGCACGAGCTTTATGTTGTCAATATTCATATCTGGGTTCATGAACTGGTAAATCGCCTGAATGCTACCGGAAAATGTGTCCAAGAAGGATTGAAGTGCAGCCCTCTGTTTTTCGGAAAACTCTTGATAAAAGACCTCCAAGGTATCTCTTTGTTCTTCGAGTTTTGTTTTCTCAGCATTGAGCGTTCGAATTGACGCGTAAGCGCGCCCAGCGATATTGATCTTGTTATACACCTCCATAGAAGTATCAGCTTGCAGTACTTCCCTGACTTCGTCGCGTAGTTTCTTCGCTAAATTGAAGAGGTCATCCGTTGTCTGTTTCGAGACACTTAATTCGGCCGCCTCCATAGGTTTCGCATCGACTGCCGGTTGAATTTCGATTGCAGCATCATATTTCCTCACTGCAGCAATTATACTCTGGATATTTCGTTTAAGTTCGGAGAACCAATCTTCATTTGTTTGTTCGTCGCCGAGTAAGCTTGTCAAAGACGACTCAAGCTTTGTAACGCCACGAGAAATAGAAGTCGCTGTCTCGGAAAGATCTTTTTGCTCCGCTTGTATTTCCGAAAGCTCAGAAATCCGTTTGTCAACCTCCGTCTTCAACTGGGCTCTATCTTTTTCGGTCAGGCAAACGGGACACTCGTCCACCGCGTAAGCTTCATTTCCTAGTAAATCAGTGGCTGTCGATAGCACTTTATCCAACAGCAGTTTTCTAAACTTGGAAACGTCAGATATAATTGCTGAGAACTTTTCGAAGAAGTCGATATATTGCTCTTCAATCTCCTTCAGGGACGCAGTTAGAGAACTCAATTGGTTCGTTACGCGATTTAGGAAGTCTTCCTTCTTTACGTTAGCATTGTCTGGCTTACCTATTTTTTTTAGAACCACATTTACATCGGGCAATGAACACACAGTTTCATCGTACTTTGCCTTCTTAAAAATTGAATTTGTGACTTCCAAAAACTGCTCGTCAGAAGTTACGTTCTGACCATATTGGTCTATAATTTCTTGGTCCTGTTCACCAATGATGCGAGGAAAATCTCTTGTTTTTATATCTCTTTGGACGGTATTGAACGCCGATTTAAGCACCGCAAGGGTAGTCGTGATGTCTTTATAACCGATGATTGTGGACAGTGATTCGAGGCGTTCCGTTTTTGTCGCTAAAATGAACTTCGTTAAATCACGATACCGAAGAACAAGATTTTCATTACGTGACTGATCGATATATCCCTTAAAATCATCGCTAGCATTGGAATAGGCAGCTTTCAGCTGAGTCCCTTGAATTTTGAGTGTTTTATCTGAATCCAAAGAAGTGTCTGACAAAAAGACAGACGCACCTGCAGGATGATTTTCAGGAAGGTCTATGTGGCGAAGGGCCTCTAATCCAGATCGGCCGATTTCTTCTCCCTTGAGGTGCTCGACTTTATCTGTATAGAACCACTCAATAGCATCAGCGATTGTGCTTTTACCCGCGCCATTATCACCGTAAATAAGGGCCGACTGACTTGACAGGTCTAACACCAGTTCATCTCTGACGCCTCGCAATCCTTTGATCTCAAGTTTTCTTATTTTCATCTTGTTCGGACTTCTTTCTGGCTTCGTCCAGAGCATTAGTGATGTTTGTTTTTGTAAGTTTGTTGTTTCGATGCAGTGCTACGAGCGCATCTACTGTAGGTTTGTGAAGCCCATCTCTTTGAGACATTTCCTCAAAAAATGTATCAAGAATTTCTTTGCTAGTTTTAAGGTCATTCATTTTTCAAAGAAACTCCAATCGATTTTGAGCTCAATAGGTGCCTTATTCATTGAAAAATCGTATCCGGACTTGTTGTTACAAATCGGGTATACGCCGTAACAATCAACGAAGCTCGTTATGAAATAACTCTCAAGTGGTTCAATTCCGAGTGACCAGTTTCGGGCTAACATATCAAAATTGATGTAGGTGAATAACAACTCATTGGCTTTTCCATAACTTGTAATTCCAACATTTCCTGATGTGCCGTCTAGATGACCTTGCAGCCTCTTACCGATACTGTTGGTTTTTCGTTCACTCATCCCGATGTAAATTAATTTAGATGATCCAAACGGATACGTGACGGAAATTGTGTCGTTAAAAATAAAATACAGCCCCACTAATCTGTTTGTGGATCGAATATTCGATAGCGTGAAGCGCTCTCCTTTCTGAAAAAATATTTTGATAAGAGAGTTATTTGTATCCATACTAATTCTTTGGCGTGTGGGTTGGTTTACTATACTTCGCGAGCTTCATAAGATTTTCGAACATACCTGTTGATGTAAGAGTTCAGGCCGTGGCCAGCAGCAGCAAGGGATTTCATGCGTTCGACATGATCGCGTCCCGGTCTAGAATAAGTGTACAGATAGACACCTCCGTCTTTGAATTTTACGCGAATAAAATTGTCTCCTGCCTTAAATTCCGCGATGCCTGAATCACCGTTGATATCTGCATAAGGTTCCACGTTTACAGCGCTCCTTTCTTTTGGACTAGAGGTCAATAAATTTAAGACACGACAGGGGCTTTTGATCCAATATTATATCCACTGTTGACTATTTGACGGAAGGCAAAGCTCACTGCTCTAACCTTATTTTATCACAATGACAGAATACTCTTGACTTAGATTACGTAGTCAAAAACTGGAGCTACTATCTTATTTTTGATGGGAAAGGCCAAGGTCTTAAACGGCTGCTTACCATCCGGAAACTCGAAAAAGACACGCACATTTAAATGAGTATTATCGTCGCCTAAAAACACATATGAAACCTGAGTCGCACTTGGGTAGCTTCTAGCGATCTCTATAGCTGTGTCCACTGTCTGCCGATCAATTCCCTGATCTAAAACCACGCTACGTGATTCTTGAACTAAATCTTCCACTGGGCAGGAAGGACGGTTCTCCATTACACGCGGAGTCACCACGTTAACATACACCAGATTATGCCCATCAAACGACAGCTGGCTCAACTTTATCCCAGCCGCACGACCGATATCCACTAGTCGTTCTTTATTGGAATCTCCTATTCTTGGCCCGAGAATGATTTCATCAATTGCATTTTTCGTATGGTAGAACTTTCCATTAGCTTCACGATTAATGAGTCTCCATTCTTTCTCGTGCGCCCAGTCCGTATGCTTGGTGAGAACACTTAGAGGTGCAAGTTCATTTCTGTCTGGGGAAATATACCTTTCCGCAGGCACTAAACGTTTGTTGTTGTATTGAACTTCAAAAAAGCGATCTCCCCAGCATACTCCTGAAAGCGAAATAAGCTTCCTCGCATCGTATTTGACACATATGCCTTGGAAACTGTTGGCGTAATAGGCCCACATTGCCTGATGATTTCCGGCTTCCGAAAAACAGCAAACACTAGATGTATCTTTTGGAATGAGGTTCGCCGTGTAGTACTGGGCTTTTCGCCATTGAACACGGGCGACCTCACTTAGGCCGGCGGACACCTTATCCAAATGCTCTTCAAGTCCATCAGGAACAGGCTCAATTTCCGCATTAGCTATCTCAGCGGGATCATTTAATTCGCCGAATCTTGAAAACCATAGATATGGTTCTTTCAATGCTGCGAATTCCAGGTCATTGCGTTCTTGTTCACTAACTTGCAACGATTGGTAGAGAGGTCTGTACCGATAAAGAAAATCCGGAAACACGCCGCGGGCTCCAATAGCAACGATCAACTTGAGCAATCATTATTAAGAGTTATGCATTTTTCAACATGTCTCAAAATTTAACTGCATAACACTCTCTGTGCGCAAGAATGTTCGTCAACAATAAACTGGCAAAGGATTTGGTTGAATAAATAGGGCGTTCAAAACACTATTAATCGATCTTCATTATAGGCGAAGATTGCTCGGTCGACACACGAAATTCCAATGTCTTCGTTGCGCGCAAAGAAGATTCTCACTCTGTCAATTTGAGACCTTTGTATCCGAGCCCGAAAAGTTCCTCATAAAGCCGTTTGAAATTTGCATTTCCATAGGCAGCCTCAGGGCTTTCACCCAATTTCCAACCAGCTATTCGGTTCAAAACGTCATATGGCAGGCCGTTTTCGCGGCAGGCTTCACGATAGCTATGGCGGAAACTATGGAAATCGACATTGGGATCATCGACGCCAGACTGTTCCTTGTAGCGCTTGAACCATTTTCCGAATGACGGGGCGCCGTCTTCACGGTCTGGTAGCTGCGGGAACAGCTTCTTGCCTTTGGGTACCTTTTTGCAAAACTCGTCAAAACCTAACTCGGCAACTGTCTTATGAACTGGGATGCGCCTGTCACTGGATGCATTCTTCACACTGGTTCCAAGATCATCGTCACCAGTAATATGCAATCCGAGAATTCCGCCCTCATAAAAAATGTCTTTTTGCCTTAGCTGACAGATTTCACGAAGGCGACATCCGTGGAACAGTGCAATTAAAGGTATCCAATAATGATGGGGTTCCGTCTCTTTGAATGATCGCCATTCGTCACTGAACAGGGCTTGCAGTTCTTTCGTCGTGAATGCTCTGCGTTCCTTGCGTTTCTTTTTCTCTGTCGGGTATCGAAACGGCAAAACAGGGTTCTTCTGAATGTAATCCATCTTTAAGCACCAATTGAAAAAGGCGCTTAGGGCATTGAGGTAGAGGTTCTTTGTTTTGACTGATAACGGTTCGGCAACACCGTTCTTTACGGGTGCAATCTTCTGTTCAAGCGTCTTTGCGCCATAAGCAGGGCGCTTTGGAAGAAGGTCGAGAATACGCTTCCGATAGTTGAGAACGTCCTGCTTGCTAACGCTTTCCAACGGCGTTTTGGGGCCGACAAACTCAACAAACGTCCCGATACGTGCTGTTGACGTCGATTTATGACGGCCTGATTTTTTCGACAGAGGGTCGTTCAGATATTCAGTGACCTTCTCACCAATAGTGATCTTGTTCTGCGTATCGATAATTTTATCGAGAACACGTTCGACATTCTCATCTGAATATTCTTTAGAAAGATGCTCACGACGACCTTCCATTCTTGTAAGCGTTTGGTGAGCAATCTCTAAATCGAGTTCCGCTTGAAGGTATGCGAGACGCTTATTGGGATCGCTGCTGCATTTGTTATTGTGGATTATGCGCCGGCACTGTTCGATGATGTTGCCAAGCGTTTCAATATCAACGTCATAGTTGCCAACTAGAAACTTGCTGTCTTCAAGGGCCGCTTCAAGCATGCCGAACTTGAAGAACGCAATTGCGTCTGTTTGAGAAAGGTTTCGAACAAGATTGTTTTCCGGCGTTGCATAGACGTATTCGCCTAATTCATAGTTTCGCCAGTCTTCTTCATTCAGTTCGACAAGATCACCGTCTTTGACCTTCCAAACATCGTCGTCGACAACATCAATGACCAGCGTTCCGCCATCAGCGCCAGTCAGGGACGGCATCTGCAATTTAGGGGCGGCTACCTTACTGAGGATGGTTTCAAACCAGCCATTGTATTCAGCAGCCCTGACGGCGGCGATCTTTGGATTTGTTGTGCGCAGAGACTTCCAAATCTGCTTGCGCAAACCTTTTTCTGTACGGAACAAAAAGCGCGCATGCTCAGGGATATCTCTCATCCAATAGAGATTGGGAGAGTCCTTTCTACGGACCACATGGACAGGCAGCTTTGGCATGGCGGAGAGAAAATAACGCCGCCTGATCTTAACACCAAATCTTAACAGTTGATCTTAAAAATTGTAATTATATCAATGACTTCAAGGGCTGGCGGAGAGAGAGGGAACTGCCGTACCGGCTAATGTGCCGGATAATATACCAATTAATTCAATAAATTAGCCTTATCAAAAACTTGGCGGAGAATCATATCTTAACAACAATCTTAACAGGGGTGGTCCTGTAGGCATTCCGATATTGGCCATTTCAATCAGTATACCTTCAATTATCGAAAAAGGTGACTAACTCTCTATTCCTCCAGTCTTGTTACCAACCAAACCTTGGTGCTTCCAGTCGAGACCCGTTCAGCGATCTGGCACTATAAAATCCATCCTCCACCTGGGTGGACTGCCTCATGTATATGTCCGAATCTAGTTTTCGGTAGGGACAGCTGTCCCTGAGACCAATCAAAGGCGGATGATTGATACAAAGCTTAATCCAGCCAGTATATGATATTAACTCAAGTGCACGATGAGTCTACACAGCATGGTATTACCAGCTTAGCATCGGCCACAGCACACCCGGACATTAGTGCAGTTTTTCTCTCGTTTCAATCATCGAAACCAAGCTCTTGAATCGGCGGCGGTCATACGGCGTAATTGCCACCCAGTCCGGCCGGTTACCCATGTTTCGCTTGATTTGAGTATACTCGTTGTAAAACAGCTGGAATTCTGACTTCGGAATACCAAGTCTGGCGGCTAAATATACGACAAGGATAACATCCAGCGCCGACGCAAAAATACGCGTTCCGTGATTCGTGCCATAGGCCGAAATCAGTTGTTCTGTCTGTGCTGCAAAATAGCCCCGAAGTTCGTCATCAGATGCTAAAGATTTCAATCCACGTTCTTCAGCAAGTGCCGCCACCATAAAAATATTGCTTCGCAAATTGATCTCGACGTACTCACGCACCCACTTCTCACTACAGTCAGGCGCCGATTTCATAGCAGCCTTAGCATTTGTATAAATCGACTCCAATTTCGAGTGCAATTCCTTTTCATTAATCCTCTTCCCGCTCGCTGGATAGTTCCTGAAAAGAACTTCGGCCAAGTCTACAGAAACGAGCTCAGCTTCGAATCGCAGTCCTGTCAATTGGACTACATTTTTGTCATCCGGTTCACGGTGTTTTTCAAACAGCCGATCAATATCACGCTGCCGCCTTAACCCTTCGCGAAGCAATTCACGAATTTTATTAAGCTCACGGTCAGATCGTGCGGTCAGCTTCCCAGCTAAAGCCCGAAGATAATAGGCTTCACGGCCGGAGACAAAATTCCACTCTTGGCGATTGATGGCGGTCAACTCTTTTGGGGCGACTTTCTTCGCATAGTAAATTGCCCTCTGCGCGAGTAAGCGCGTTACATACCAACGTTCAGTATAAGCAAATAACAAACCATAACAGAGAAGCCTCAGATAATTAGACTTTTCCCTGTCATCTTCGTCGATCGCCTCAAGCAAATCCTCTACGATGGCCTCCGTCTCAGCAAGTCCATTCGCCCGATTGATGCTCTTCATGAATTGACTGGCTGGTCCATCTTTAAGACGAAACACTAGAGGTGGGACATTGCGGCGCGGAATCGAAGCGTCCCTATTTCCCATATCAATTAACTCATAACCCGCCTCATAGGCTGTCTCAAAGAAGTCATCCCAACTGTCTTCGACTAGGCCGACAATATGGTCATCAAGGCGCTCCAACACTGTCGCCTTATCGCGATTGCTTTCGCCAATTAGTTCGACAATGTCTAATCGCGCGATTTCGCTCGTCATTTCATGTGCCTGTTCGAGCGTATCCAAATGCCCAACCCAATCCGATATTAATTTTGTATGAGTGTCTGGTGCCTCACTGAGCGCACCGCGCGCAAGGTCATTGATCTCGGCGTCATCTTTGTCGGCAAGCCTGCTGCGAAATTCGTTAACGGTGTATCGTCCATATCCTGTGTACTGAGCAAGCAGCAACTCAAGCCAATCTGAAAGCTCAGATTCCCGCACGCCCGGTACGCCCGGCTGCAATATTTCAGGCGCTGACAGAAGCGCTACAGGATGCCGAATAAATAAATCAGTAAACGTATATTGTGAATAGTCGCCGCCATCTTCTATATATGGTCTATAACCGCGGCCTACCTCAATAATTTTTTCGTTTAACGTAAAAAGAACAACGCGAACATTGCGCTTTCTTAGACGCCGATTAAGCAGGTCAAGCGTTGTAAGCGCATCAAGGTCGTTCGCCAGCATCTTCCCGGTAATTGATGAGTTTAAGCTTTTAGACCAATAATCATACGACGACTCTGCGTGGGTTAAAGCAATCGCATCATCAACCGTTTCAACAGCAAATGGATGAGGCGATCCTTCTTGCTTTAGGTCATTAAAAGCCTTCAGAAATGAGGCTCGCTTTAGCCTCATCAACCTGCTGTGTTTCAGCAGTTTATTGTATCGAAATAGTTTTTCGTGCGGATCATTTATTGCATGCGATTTTTTCGTAATGTCTTGCCGATTTTCTTCAAGGTAGGTTTTTGCGTCATCTTCCGGCATAGCATTGAGCTTATCCAACAGGTCAATGACATATTCTCGTACCATCCGCTTCTGCGTTAGGGATTCGTCCAAACTGCGCACAATTGTATCGTAAGCGTTTCGCGCCTCAATATCGTGCCCGGGCAACAATAAGAGCGGCAAGCGTTCACCCGATTCGTCTGGCAGCATGTAAAATAGATACCGCGACAAACAATAAGCAAGAATGTCTTCTTGCCCTCCGACCTCCAGTTCTGAATTACCTCTGAAAATTTCAAAGGCGTTTCGATTACGCCGGATTAGCTGGAGACTAAATACGTCTTCATCACACTTAAAGAAGTAATTGATAATGTTGCCGTCAACTGCATAGAGAACGCGTTGCCCTAAGGAAAAAGGACCGACATCGAGCTCGCGGCCGTAGAATTGAACGCGTAAATCAATTGCAGATCGTAAATCTTCGGAAAACGCATGAACCGCCGCCTCCACATCTGCGACATATTCATGTGGTTCCTTCATGCAACTCTGCCTAAGTGCACGTCGGCCAAGCGAGGTTGGGGCTGTGCCAGACTAGCGTCATCTGAAGTAAAAGGTTCAATCGCGTTTGGAGACACGGTGTCGGTATTCTCTAGATTTTCGGGCAACTTATCAGCCGCTAAGTTACCGCTTTGCAAACGGCGAAACGCTATCCGCCGCCCATCGTTATAGTTTTTCATCTTTTTAGGAGTTAGAACTTCTAGTTCGAGATGCTGTGCTTTTTCGAAAAGCGGCGCAGCATACACTATGCCGTTAATCCCGCATATAACGGAACCGACTATGCCACCGCCGTCTATAGTCACCAGCGCACCAGCATCGCCTTGTATTGCCGCTGGTTCGTCACTTGTGGGCACTAACTCAAGCGCATCCGTAAACCGCGTCATTTTTTCGGTTCGTGGACAGGGCATGTAAAAGTTCGAACCAACCGCCTTAATTTTGACCGGTACAATCAGTCCGTCTTTACGGTGAACGAATGCGCCGCGCCCTAAGGCGGCTACCGGATGTGCAATCGTCGTTCTATCTGACGCATTTTCGCCAAGAGCGTCGAAATTTGCGGACAGCAAAAAATTTCTACGGAGACGAACAATCTGTAGCATTGAATCTGAATGACGGACATCGTCGTACAATTCATCTGGGTAGCGATTTGAAGCAACTGAAGCGACTTTCAATTTGCCTGCGCGCAAGACAGACTGGCCATAACCAACCTGCGACGCCGTCACCGCAGAAACAGCGCCCAGGCTACTGTCCCAGACATATAGCCCGAGCAAACCAGCTATTGCTTTGTCGCCGGCGCTTACAGAAACACCCATTTGAACTGGGCGTGTTTCAAGTTCTGCGCGCCATTTGTTTTTCTTTTTTTGTTTTGGCATACTAGCCTTTAAAATCCCGACTTGTTGTACTGAACTGGCGGAGAATAAGCATTAATATTGGCCTTATTCACCGTAATCCCAAAGAGTTTGCGCGGAACATTCTCACTGTCTCGCACAGGCTTGTGCGCAGCAGGGTTTGACGGATCAACGATTGGTTCAAGCTCATATACAGCAATATAGCGAGGAACCGCTTGCGTTTTTCCTCTTTTGTCCCGAACATTGATTGTCTTCGTTTCTGGCTCACCCATTTTTAGGCTGAGATTGTGCCGATTTGTAACGCATGCCAATGCTTGGGGCATATGGGCCTCGGCAAACCAGACCGATTCCGATGGCGGTGGAAGGCCAAGTGAATCAGCATAAAAATCCGCTTGCTCAAGCGTCATCCAGTCGTGATCTGAGTATAGGCCCTGCATTTCTTCCAGTTTTTCAACTACATCACTTGAGAAGAACCTTTTAATAGGAGAGTGGAATCCATGCCGGCACACAAAAAATGCGTTATCAAGCACGTCTCCTTTCGGCGGGATTGACAATACCCCGAGATCACTATCCTCGGTTGCCTTGAGTGATCCTTTCTTAACAATTCTTACTTTTTTACTGTCAATTTGTTTAGTGTTGCCGTCCTTACCTATGTGCTTCAATTTGCCTGTACTCTCAACAAGCGTCCTTCGCTCTACATGGAGATATTCGATCAGGCCGCGCCTTATACAATAGGCAATAAGCAACTTGTGATAAGGCGACGATCCTAGTTCAAACGGCGCTGACCACTCTCCAAGCAGGGTCACTTTTTGGATATCTGTTCTGTTTCGCTCGATTCTACTTCGGTCTTCTTCACCAATCAGATCCGAAATAGTCGCCGCGTAGTACCCTGCCCCCAATTCGGTCCATAGGGTATCAATTTCATTACGAAGCCTATTGCGTGCGCCGACTCCGTGACCTGCCAGCAAATCATTGTATTTTTTTGCTATATCATCTTCCAGCGCCGCCACCCGCTTTTTCACCGTCGGGTCTTCAAGAAGATCTCTCGAAATAAAGGAAACATCACCGGCACGAAAGTTTTTGAATAACAATCGCAGAACCTCGATCAGTCCTCCGTCGCCAGTTCCCGAAACTACATGATGATCAAAAGCGGCACCGTCGCTTTCTGAGACTGCGCCTATTTCGTCTTTTACCGAATCCCAATATCCAGGTGTCTTAAAGTTCGGGATCGTACTTTCAGTGCCGAAGCCGGTCGCAAAAATAATGATGTCGTAATCTTTCTTGCGTCGCCCGCCCTTCGAATACTTGTACTCGATGTGCCACTTTCCATCTTGGAATTCTGCTCCGGTGACTGTCGTTCCTTTATAAACTTCCTTGATTTTCGAGGGTCTTTTGCCACGCTCAAAAAAGTCTCGGATTTGATAGATGACATCGGGGCATTTTCCATAAATCCAATTAAAGAAAGGAAAGTACGTTGTCGCTTCTAGTTCTTCTTCGGGCCAAAAATTAATTGTCGGATGAATGTCCCGGTGCGAAGCAGATGCCAATGTCTCCAACAACGACCACTGCCGCTCAAATACCCAGACATTAGCGCCGTATGCCGCAGCAGCATACGCACTAGTCAAGCCGGCAAGTCCTGCGCCAACAATGACGATTTCTTTGTCGCTCAGCCCATCGCGGTCGCCGGCTTTTTTGAGATCCTCGTCAATCGCCCATATCAAGTTAAACGCGCGACGCTGTTGCGATGCAAAACTGACACGGGAAGCAAAGGGACCGATAGCAAATGCATTCCGATGATCCGGAACGCGGCTCGATAACAAGATTGCACTACGGTTCGGTGATTTTCCTATGGCCATACTAGAGTGCCCTGGCACTCAGTTTTCGTCGCATACCGCTCGGCGACGCATCGCTCTTTGCGATGAAGGCATCAATGCGCCCAAAAGCACAAACGAAAAGCATAGACAGACCCCCATATTATCCTAAATAGCTGAAAATACTTAGTCTTCAGCTGGATACAACTGCAACACAATTACTAAAAACGGGCTCTATTTCAAGACCCTAGTTCTCGCAATTCATTTTTGCCTAAAATCAGAAACGGTAGCCCTCAAGAACTGGTGCAGGCTTGACGCGCGCGCCACCCACTAAAGCCTCTGGCGTGGTTGTCCTTGATGAACTGCCGGGCGTTGCTTCTGGCCCACAGCAATAAAAACCGTTGCCGCCGCGGCCATCATAAAGTTCAATGTGCATAAGAAGATCTGCGGGGGCGTATTATGAACTCATTGAAGTATATCCTAATCCCGAGCAGTTTTTTTGCTTTCATGCGGCTAATCCTGGGCGTGTTTTCAATTCTTGCACTTGTCCGCTACAGCACAGATTACGGTTTCTCACCAATCCTCGATATTGCTGTCCGGCGTTTTGAAACGGCCCTCGCCTATGTGCTCTCTCCTTTGGATCCTATTGTTGTAAGCGCAGCCAACTGGATCGCTTCCTTTTTAAAAATTGAGTTTAATGTCTATCCACACTGGCGTTACATTCTAGTCTTAATGAACGCATTTTTGTTCAGCCGCGTTGCAGTTACATTTCAAGCTGGGCAGTTTTTCACCACCTTCTATAGAATCGTGATCGCGCTACTCTCCTCTTTCGCTGCAAGTATCGCAGTCGGCCTTCAGAACCCTGTTGACGCAGACTATTTTTCTAATTTCCAAATTGCCGTTTATCCACTCATCGCACTATTCATATACCACTTTGCGAACGCCGTATGGATGGTGATGTTGGGTCACGGCATCGTTGTTGGCGGCAAACGGATCGTCGACCGTTGGTTAGCGTTCGTGCATCGAATGAAGCAGAACGTTAAATACACAGTAGTTGGGATTATTTTCTTCTTGGTTGGTCTAACCATGCCGGCAGTCAATGCTTTACCGTCACCGGGCCTAATTCTTGTCGCGATATACATGATTGGCGCGTCAATATCTTATCTCTGGGTAGCTCGTCAGGAAGCCAAGATAATAGAACTAAATACGCTGCCTGGAGCTGGCGACCGGCCTCCTTATTGGAGAACAAACAATGCGATAGTCGGCGCTGGCATACTAAATATTTTTATCTGGACACTGATTACAGTACTTATAGATGTCGGCTACGCGATAGGGTCTTTCTAACCACCAATGACGAAACCCCGATGACGCAGCCACATTTTATGTAACCATGAGATTGGCGCTGAGGGAAGGCCGATCCGGATGGAGCCTCCACATAGCGGAGGCCGG
>JANQMJ010000014.1 GCA_028280115.1 Parvularculaceae bacterium | reverse complement strand
AACCGAAGCCCCGGTAAACGGCGGCCGTAACTATAACGGTCCTAAGGTAGCGAAATTCCTTGTCGGGTAAGTTCCGACCTGCACGAATGGCGTAACGATCTCCGCGCTGTCTCGGCCAGTGACTCAGTGAAATTGAATTCGCGGTGAAAATGCCGTGTCCCCGTAGAGTGACGGAAAGACCCTGTGCACCTTTACTATAGCTTGACATTGTGTTTTGGACATGCATGTGTAGGATAGGCGGGAGGCTGTGAATCGGGCGCGCTAGCGTTCGTGGAGCCACCCTTGAAATACCGCCCTTGCATGTCTAAGGCCCTAATCCCATGCCGTTATCCGGCTGGGAGACAGTGTCTGGCGGGTAGTTTGACTGGGGCGGTCGCCTCCCAAAGAGTAACGGAGGCATGCAAAGGTTCCCTCAGGCTGATTGGAAACCAGCCGTTGAGTGCAAAGGCATAAGGGAGCTTGACTGTGAGAGAGACATCTCGAACAGGAACGAAAGTTGGCCTTAGTGATCCGGTGGTCCCGTATGGAAGGGCCATCGCTCATTGAATAAAAGGTACGCCGGGGATAACAGGCTGATCGCGTCCAAGAGTTCACATCGACGACGCGGTTTGGCACCTCGATGTCGGCTCATCGCATCCTGGGGCTGGAGCAGGTCCCAAGGGTTCGGCTGTTCGCCGATTAAAGCGGTACGTGAGCTGGGTTTAGAACGTCGTGAGACAGTTCGGTCCCTATCTGCCGTGGGTGTAGGAATTTTGAGAGGAGCTGTCCTTAGTACGAGAGGACCGGGATGGACGCACCTCTGGTGGACCAGTCGTCATGCCAATGGCGCAGCTGGGTAGCTATGTGCTGAACAGATAACCGCTGAAAGCATCTAAGCGGGAAGCTGGCCTCGAAACAAGAATTCCCTTGAGAGCCGTTGTAGACCACAACGTTGATAGGCCGGGTGTGGAAGCGCAGCAATGCGTGAAGCTTACCGGTACTAATTGCTCGATTGGCTTGATCGTTAAACTCATGCGCGGCGAACGATCCGTTCGTTTGCTGAGCGATAGACTTAAGACTCTCGCATTCAAATCGTTTTTGCCGGCCCGGTGGCTTTGGCGGGGAGCCTCCACCCGATCCCATCCCGAACTCGGTCGTTAAAGTCCCCAGCGCCGATGGTACTACGTCTTAAGGCGTGGGAGAGTAGGTCGCCGCCAGGCCTGCAAAACCGATTTGGCCCTTCTTTGCTCAGTTCATTCACAAACAATTTCAGCCGCTATTGACCCTCGCCTTGCCGCGTCTGGCCTTTTGGCGCCTCACTGCCTAGGCTGCCGGATGCTTTTCAGCGGCGGCGCATGCGAGGATACGCGAGGGCATGGCGAACGATATTGAGCGGGATTTCGAAAAGCTCCGCGATAAGGCGGACCTTTACCCCTTTCGTCTCGATCTCGTGCAGCAGGCGATCCTTTTTGTGCGGGTTGACCCGGCGGCCATGCGCGCCGCGCCTTTTCTCGACGAACGCCTGCTGACGCCGCAGAGCGAGGGGCGCTGGTTCGCGCTCCAGCAAGCCCTGGCGCAACTTTCGCCGCAAGCTTTGGCGGCGAGCGCCCTCGCGCCGATCCATTTTCTGTTTCATATCAGCCATTGCGGATCGACGCTGCTCTCCCGGATGGTCGACGAGGCGACGGACGCGTTCGGCCTGCGCGAGCCTTTGCCCTTGCGCGATCTCGCCGAGGCCCATGACCTTCTCGGCCGGCCGGAGGCTAGGCTTGCCCCGGAAGCGTTCGACCAAATTCTCGGCGCGTTTGTGACGCTGTGGCGGCGCACGCCGAAACCCGCCGACGGGCGCGCAAGCCCCGCCGTCACGGTCAAGGCGACGAGCAGCGCCCAGCGTCTGGCGCGCCCGCTCTTGCGCCTGGCGCCCCAGGCCCGCGCGGTGACGCTTTATCTGTCTGCGGAAAGTCATATCGCAACGCTGCTCGGCGGGCCCAACAACATTTTCGACATGCGCGCCTGGGGACCGGAGCGCATGACGCGGCTTGCCGCCATCGCCGGGCCGCCGCCGTCGCCGTTCCATGCGCTAAGCCCCGGGGAGCTGGCGGCGCTGACCTGGGCGGCCGAGCGGGTTTGGCAAAAGAAGCTGCACGCCGATCCGGCATTGGCGTCGCGGCTGGTGGATGTCGACTTCGAGCATCTGCTGGCCGAGCCTGCCCAAACCCTTGAGGCCGTTTGCCGGCATTTCGGTCTTGAACCGGACCCCGCCTATTTGGCGCGGCTGCCGGATGCGCCGGTGATGCGCGCCTACGCCAAGGCGCCCGAACATGCTTACAGCGCTGAATTGCGCGCCCAGGTCCTCGCTGAGGCGCGGCGCGAACAGGCCGGCGAAATCGCAAAAGGCCTGGATTGGCTCAAGGCCTACGCCGCGACCGCGCCCGCCGATGTCAGCGCAGCGCTGTCCGACATCGGCTGAGCGGCGCTTTCTAGATTGACCTGACTTGGAATTGATTCACTTGACCATCCTTCGAGACGGAAAAATCTCCTGGTCCTTCGAGACGTCGCCTATCGGCGACCCTCAGGATGAGGAGATTTTTGCGTCTCGAAGGATGAGGGTGTGTGCATCAACTTAAGTTCAGAACGCTCTAGGACCAAAGGCGCAGGAGATTCTGGCGCACCTGTTCAAGCCGGGTGCGGTTGCTGGGATGAATGTTATTGCCTTCCAGTTCCGAAATCTCATTGAGCGTCCAAAGCATCTCGCGCTTTTGCGGATCGCGGATCACGCTTTCAATAAAGGTGATGGCGACCAGTCGCTCGCCCCTTGTCACGGGGCGCACTTCGTGAATGGTCCAGGACGGATAGACGATCGCCGCGCCGGGCGCGCACTTGAATTGCAAAATGCCGTCGATGAGATGAATGGTCAGCTCGCCGCCGTCATAGGTCGCCGGATCGGCGAGAAAGATCGTGCAGGAAAGATCCGACCGCACGCGCTGATCTTCGACCGCCATGAACGCGGCGTCCGAATGCGGGCCGTAATTCATCGACGGGTGGTATTTGCACACCAGCGGCGGCGGCACGTTGTGCGGCATGGCGAAAGCCTGAAAGTCAGGATTGCGCAACAGCGCCTGCGCCAGGATTTGCGAAGCTTCCTTTGATTTGGCGTCGGAAACATCGGCCTGGGTGTTGTTCTTGGCGTAGGCCGCCGGGTTGGAAACACGCCCGTCGACGAAATGCATTTCGCCGGCAAGCTGGCGAACCCGGGCGATTTCGGTCGGGCTGACAACGTCCTGCAATTCTAGAAACATCGATCGCTTTCCTGTGACGGGAATTCTGCGCAATTTGCTACACCGCCCGTCCGGCCGCTGCAAACCGGCGAAGCGCCGCGTGGCCATATAACCCGTTAATATTGCTGCATTTTTAACCCGCCAGATGGCGCTTTGGCGGGTCGTCGGCGCGACGCAAAGGTTTATGGAATTGAGCGAAATCAATTATTTACAGGCTTGCCCCTAGGCTCCAGGCGCAGCGCGGCAAAGGCGGAACCTGGCGGCCATGACGCTTGGGCAATCCATAATCGACTACGCGGCCAGGGCGGTCGGCGGGCTTGTCAATCTCTTTTCAAGTCCGGGCAGTTTTTTGAGCCCGGCGCCGCTGCTGGTCGCCGCGATCCTGGCCGCGCTGGTGATTATTCGCCGGCGGCGCGCGGCGGGGAAGGGCTTAAGCGCCGGCGCGATTTTCGCTGAGCTGTTTCCGGCGCGCGTCTGGCGCCATCCTTCCACGCGCCATGACATCTTCATTATCCTGATTAATGATGGGTTATTGTTCTTCATCGGCGGGCTGGCGATTTTTGCGGTCGATCCGTTGCGCAGCGCAGCCGCAAGCCTTGCCGGCGCCGAGGCGGCGCTCGCCCGTCCGCCCCGCGCCAGCCTGTGGGACATGGTGTTGTTCGGCATTTATTTCGCGCTGGTCTGGGATTTTTTTCTGACGTTCGCGCATTATCTCAAACACAAGGTTCCGTTCCTTTGGGAATTCCACAAGGTCCATCACTGTGCGGAAGTCCTTACGCCGCTGACGGCGATGCGCCGCCATCCGGTGGAAATTCTTGCGACCGCGCTCATCGGCGGCGGCGGCATTGCGCTGGCGCTGATCGTCTGGGTCGTCATTTTCGGCGCGCCGGGCACGTCGCTTGAGATCGGCGGCGTCGCGCTGATCGTCTATCTCTGGCGGCTTGTGGGCTACAATATCCGCCATTCCCATGTCTGGATCAGCTACGGGCCGTTCTGGAATCGCTATTTGATGTCGCCGGCCCATCATCAGCTCCATCACAGCCGCGACCCGCGCCATTACGACTGTAATTTCGGCCATATTTTCACCTTCTGGGACCGGATGTTCGGCACGCTGTATCAGCCGGTTAAGGGCGAGGCGTTCGAACTCGGCATCGAGCGCGAGGAAAACGAAAAACTTAAAACGCTCGGCGCGCTTTATGCGCGCCCGCTCTATCGCGCGGCGGGCATGCTCGTTCCCAAACGGCCGACCCGCAATGCGCCGCCTGCGGAATAAGCGATGCTGTTTTCTTCGCTCATCTTCCTTCTTGTCTTTCTGCCGCTGACGGCCGCGGCGGTTTACGGCGTTGTGAAATTTGCCGGCCCCCGCGCGGCGGTTCCGGTTTTGCTGGTCGCGTCGCTGATATTTTATTCCTGGCAGACGCCGGTCTATTTCTTCCTGATCGCCGGTTCGATCATCGTCAATTACGCGCTGGGCCGGATGATTCTGGACGGTCCTTCCCGCTTAAAACTTGTCTTTGGCGTCGTCTTTAATCTCGCGCTGCTTGGCTGGTTCAAATATATCGGTCTTTTTTCGTCGACATTGAGCGATCTTGCCCGCGCCGACCTGACCATCGACGGCGTCGTCCTGCCGCTGGCTATATCGTTTTTCACCTTTCAGCAGATCGCCTACCTGGTCGATTGCCATGAAGGAAAAGTCGATCCTTACGGCTTTCTCGATTACGCCCTTTTCGTCGCCTTCTTTCCGCAGTTGATCGCCGGGCCCATCGTGCACCACAAGACGGTGACGCCGCAGTTTTCCGGACCGCGTTTTGCGCGCTTTTTTCCCGAAGACGTCGCTGCAGGGCTTTTTCTGCTGGCGGTCGGCCTGGTGAAAAAAGTCCTGATCGCCGACGGGCTGGCGCCGCTCGCCGACGGCGTGTTCGATGCGGCGGGGGCGGGCCATGAAGTGACGGCGGCGGACGCCTGGGTCGGCGTGCTCGCCTATAGTTTCCAGATCTATTTCGATTTTTCAGGCTATTCGGACATGGCGCTGGGGCTGGCGCTGCTCTTCGGCGTGAAGCTGCCGATGAATTTTAATTCACCCTACAAGGCGCGCAGCATCGTCGATTTCTGGCGGCGCTGGCACATCACGCTGTCGAGCTTCCTGCGAGACTATCTCTACATTCCCCTAGGCGGCAACCGCAACGGCGCCGTGATGCGCTATCGTAATCTGTTCATCGTCATGCTGCTGGGCGGTCTGTGGCACGGCGCGGCCTGGACCTTCGTTGTCTGGGGCGGACTGCACGGCGCCTATCTTTGCGTCAATCACGCCTGGGAGAAATCGCTCGGGCGCAACATTACGTTCGGTCCGGCCGTCGCAACGGCGATCACCTTCGCTGCGGCGAGCATCGCCTGGGTGTTTTTCCGCGCCGATAGTTTTCCAGCCGCGTTCACGATGCTCGCCGGATTGTTCGGCCTGAGCGCTGACGCCGGTCCGGTCTTGGCGCCGTCGGCGCTTTATTCCTATCCGATCCTTGCGATCGCCGCTTTGATTGCTTTCGCCGCGCCGAACGCGCTTGAACTGCTTGAGAAAATGCAGCGCGCCCGGCCGGGCGTTGCTGCGCCGAGCGCATCCGCATCGCCGCTTGGCGTTCTTACATATCGCAACACCGCCGTCATGGCGGGGCTCGGCGCGCTCGCTGCCATTGCGTTATTCGTGTTGATGACATCAGGACCCTATGAATTCATCTACTTCCAATTCTAGGGCGCTGATCGGCATCTTCCTGATCGCTTGCGCGGCGGTGTTCGCCTTGCTGCTGGCATCGAGCGAATGGCTTGTGCGCGCTGAGGCGGCCCCCCAGGATACGCTCGTAAAACACATCGCTCTGTTCGAGCGCACGCATTCTCCTTACACGGCGTTTGGCGACAGCCATGTGGCGCGCGGTTTCGACGCAGCGACGCCGGTGGTCAATCTTGCCTATCCATCGGAAAACATTGAAAAAATGGCGTGGAAGGCGAAGCTCTATCTTGATCGTGCGCCGCAGCCGCAAATCGTCCTGATCCAGGCGGATGCGCATCTTTTTGCTGCCTACCGCGCCGAGGCCGGCCTTGAAGACTATCCGGAAATGTTCGGCGATGCGCGCCAGCGCGGCGGATTGCTCGCGCTCAGCGCCCGTTACCGGCCGCAGCTCATCGCCCTGTGGCGGGCTTTCTTGAAAAACGGCGGGCGCCTGCAATCGACCATCGAAACAACGCCCCAGGGCGCATTGTTGTCGCCGGGCAATCTGGCGCGATGGAGCGCCGCGGAAGCCGATCAGTTCACCAAGGATCGCGTTGCGCTGCATCAGCCGCAGGCGGACTTTCTTCATTCGCAGACGGCGCGGCTTTATCGCGGCATGATCGACGATTTCGTTAAAAGCGGCGCGCGGGTTTGTCTGGTCGCCATGCCGGTATCGCCGCTTTACCGAGATGCGATTGGGCGCTTGCCGGCGGACGAGAAACGCTTGTGGGATGAGGCCGAAACATTCTTCCATGAACTGGCGCAACGGCCTGAGGTGTCTTTTATCGATCACCGCGCGCACTATGACGATCTCAGCCTGTTTCGCGATCCCGATCATCTGAACAGGCAAGGGGCGCTGCGCTACGGACCGGTGCTGCAGGATGCGTGTTTCGCGCCGGCGCGCGACGACGACCCATCGCCGACCGCCGTGGCCAGCACCGCGTTTTAAGACGCGGGCGGCGTCGGCGACAGCGCGCCGGCGTCTTTCTCGCGGTCGCTCAGCGCCGCGAAGGATTCTTTGAAAGGAACAAGATAAGCCGCTTTCAGGCTGCCATGAGGCTGCGCTTCGCGATTGCCGGCGGCGTCGACGACGCCGAATTCGAGGGCTTCATACTCTTTGGGCACATAGAGCGTGCCGAACATCCAGTCCCAGAACGCAAAGACTTCGCCGTAATTCGTATTGTGATGGCGCGGCGCGAGGCTGTGATGGATTTGATGCTGGGCCGGGCTGATCAAGATGCGGCTCAGGACCGGACCGTAAGAAAGCCAGACATGGGTGTGGCGAAGGTTAGATCCGGTCCAGTGAAACAGCGCGTAAAGCGCGTTGACGCCCAAAATGACCGGCACGCTGACAACGCCGAACAGGGCGAACACGACGCCCTGGACGGGACCGACCACGAATGCGTTCGATACGGCGCGAATGAGATCATAGACCGGATGCTTGCGGGCGAACGTCAGCGGCGTCAGGGTTTCAGCGCTATGGTGAAGTTTGTGGAACGGCCAGAAAACCGCGTTCTCATGATGCAGGCGGTGCACCCAGTAGGTCGTAAAGTCGCTGGCCAGCGTCACGGCGAGCGTCACCGCTGCAAGGCTCGCCCAGCCGATGTCGGCGATGCGATCTGCGTTGATCGCCTCTTCCGGGACCAACAGCGAAGCGATGAAATAGGCGGATGCGGCCGCCGCGCCGCCGCCCGCGAGCGCCATCAGCGGCGTGAACAGCCGGTTGGCGATAACGACCTTGAGATCGACCAATGATGACGGATGAAAATATACCGCCGGATCGAAAAGATAGGCGAAAAAGCCTTTGCGCGCCGGTCGGGGCAGACGCTGACGATTGATCCGGTAGGCTATTGCGGCCAGAACAATCGCGATCACAAGATAGGGCAGAAAAAAGCGCGAGCCGGGCCCGAAAAGCCCGGCCAGATTCTCAAAAACGGGCACGGCGACGGCTTCGAGCCAGCCCCAGGCCGATTGTCCCTCAACGGTCATGGCGCCAGACTACGAAGCGGGCTTGAACGCCGCGTTAAGAGCCAAAGCCAGGTCCCGCTGGGCTTTAGGGTTTGACCGCGGCGAAGACTTGGTTAATGGATGACTGTGCGGGACAATGGAGCGCGAAATCAGCAATGAATTCGGCATGATGCGAGGCGTTTTGACGGCCTTGGCTCTGATCCTGGCGGCGGCCTGCGCCGAGCCCGGGGGCGGCGCCGATCCGCCTGAGACCGAAGCGCAGGGGCAGGAAACGGCCGACAACGAGGAGATCAATCTCGACGTTTGGCTCGAACGCCTTGAGGTCGGCAGCCGCGAACTTTATTCGGCCCGCCATGCGGTGGTTGCAGCGGTGGGCCTGAAGCCGGGCGACTGGATCGCCGATGTCGGTTCCGGCACCGGGCTCTATACGCTTTTGTTCGCCGACGAAGTCGGGCCGACCGGCCGCGTTTTCGCTGAGGACATCGAGCCCTTGTTTCTTGATCTCATCAATCGCCGCGTCGCCGACACCGATCACAGCAATGTCACAGCGGTGCTCGGCCGCGAGGCGGACGTGACGTTGCCGAAGGAATCTATCGACATTGTTTTCATCGCCGACACGTATCACTATTTCAATGACCGCGAGACGATCATGCGCACCGTTTACGATGCGCTCAAACCCGGCGGCTCGCTTATCCTCGTGGAATTTGAAATCACCCCCGGCGAGGAAAAGCCTGATTACAAATCACATGTCCGTTTCGGCAAGGCCGGCGTGGTTTCCGAAATTGAATTCATCGGTTTTGAATTTGTCGAGGAAGTCGACGTCGACGGGCTCAAGGACAATTATTTCGTGCGGTTCGCTAAACCGGCGGCCGAGTGACCGCGCCCCACGGTCGCGCCGTTTGCAAAAATCAATTGTAGAGCCGAATTATTACAACCATTGCTAGAATTTCAGTCGCCTGGCGATTTTTTCCTTGCCTTAGGGTTGAGATTTGATGTTAGGTTTCCCCGCCGCGTGCGGCAGGGGGACCACGATGGGGGCGAAAGGAAACACATGACGTCGGTTGTCGCAGCTCGTTTCGTGGGGCAAAGCCTCAAGATCGCGGCGCGGTCTTCCGATCAGTGAACGGGAGCGGGATTCAAATCCGGATCGCGCGCAATCGCCATAATGTCTTTGCTGCTCGAAAACGTTGTTTTTTTCGCATTTGCCGGGACGGCGTTTCTGGTCGGCCTTGTCGCGATCCTTTGGGGCAGCCAGGCCAAAATTATGGGCGCCGGATTATTGCTGGCGTCCATCATTGCGGCGAATATTCTATTCTGGCTGAACGTTCAGCCCTTTCTGGGGCACGAAGTACGCACCGTCGGCTACGTTCTCATCGATCTGACGTTGGCGTATGTTTTTCTGTGGATCTACAGCCGGTCCAATCCGCTCGAGCGCAATCGATGGGCCGCTTATATCGCGATCATCCAGATTATCATGGCGGTGATCAGCATTGCGCGCGCGGCCTATCCGGAATTTCCTCATCATCGGGAATACGCGCTCACGTTGAACATTCTTATGATCATCGCGTTTTTCATCTGTTTGATCGGATTTACGCCGAAAAGCAGGAACGAAGCGATCGGCGTGCTGAAAATGAAGTGCCTGTATTTAATGTCCGATCTTTTCAAGCGGGTGATCGCGCCGCTTCGCTACAGGAGGGTTAAGGGCGAGATGGCGGACAAACGAGACTTTTCCGCAAGAGAGATTGACGCGCAGATCGGCGCCAAGATTCGCGAAGCCAGAATCACGCGCGAACTGAGCCAGGAAAAGCTCGCCGATGCGATCGGCGTATCGCCGTCTCAAGTGCAAAAGATCGAAAGCGGCGCCAATCGGGTCTCGGCGCGCACGTTGTTCGCATTGTCGGAATTTCTCGCCGTCGAAATCAGCTTTTTCTACCAAGACATCGAAATCGGCGCGACGCTCGCCGCCATCAAGCGTTAGGAACCGGACCGGAACTGAAAATTGAGCATGCTGTTATGACCGCCGCCAATCTCGCCGCCCTTGTGAACGTTTACAGCGTGTTGTCGAACGCGTTGAGCGTTATCCGCAACGCCCATGACCAGGCGCTGATCGAAAGCGAAACCGATCCGGAAAATGGGGCCTTCGCCAGCGAAATCCGCATTCTTGAAGAAGAGGAAGCGCAGCTTGAAAACCGGGTGAAGGAAATCCTCAGAAAAATTCGCGCAACGCCGGTTAGGTGCACCCAAGATCTCATCGAAAAGATGCGGTTCGAACTTCTCGCCTACGGCAAGTCGCCGATCCCTGAAGAATTCGTCGAAGAACTTCGCGATGCGTTCGAAAACCTGGTCTTACGCAATCGACAGCGCATCACGCACTGAGCGCGAAGCCCCGGCCGGGTCTGCGCCCAAAACAAACAAATTCCATCGGCTGAAATGGCGTCCTGTCAGCAGTAAGGCTGCGCGCAGGCGAAATACATTACGATATGAATTGTTTTCAAAATTTCCGCGCAATGAGAACATGAGGGTAGCGCATTTGGCGGCGATGGCGGGGGGTTCTGTTCATTTCAGCCGGTCTTCATACATATCTCATTATGTGCAATTAATAATGAGTTGCAAAAAATGACAAGCCTTGTTAATAGATCAGGGGAGGCGCCTTTCCAGGGCCCCGGCCTAAAAGCCGAAAGCAATATAGCCAAAGGGAGTGCGGCATGCCGAAGGCGACGTCGGTAAGCGTTGTAGAATTGGGCGCTGGCGGCGGCTATGCGATTTGGGGGTTTCGGGCGGCTGCAGTCGGTTATGTCCAATGCCCGGCGCTCGTTCGAGGCTATAACGATGTTTTCGGAGAATACGGGCGTCCCGCGCTCGAAGGGCTGCACATGCTGGCGCGCGAGATCGGCAGTTCGGGCGGAAGGCGCGTGACGATCGCATATTTGGGCTGTGGTTGTGCGACCGCGGATGAATTGAGCATCGTAGCGCTATTGTCGGCCGCGCAAGAAAAGGACGATGTTTTGCGCGAGGCGCATCTTTCGTGGCTCATGTGCGGCCGGTGCAAGGAAGGCGCGCGCACGGCCGCAACGGCTGTCGGCGAAACCTTTGGTGCGGCAGGCATGCGCATTGAGCGGCCGCAGGTCGAATTTGCTCGCCCTTCGCCGGTAAAATCATTCACGACTTTTCATGAAACCGGGCACGCCTGAACCATCGGAAGCGGTAAAGGCCAACTCGTCATCGACTAGCTCTTTTCGGCGCCCGTGAAGGCGGGGCGGCGCGGCGCACTGGCTGAAGCCGCTGACGGAACAGACCGGTCGCGCCTGGCGGCGTTTCCTGGCAGCCGTTTCAGCGGTTGCGGCGCAGGGCTTGGCGTGGCGCGCTTATGACGTGGGTCGGTCGAAGACAACGTCAATGCGAATGATTATGAGAATTATTCGCATTGACGTTGCGAGCCATTCGCAATAAGAAGGCCCCGCGTAATTGTTCTGGTTGCGGGGTTCTTATGAAAAATCTGAGGTCTTCCGCCGCGTTAGCGGCGGTTTTGTCAATCTGGTCAGCCAATGCTGGCGCTTCCGAGGCGGAAGCCGCCGCTGTTTATGACGACGAGATCATTGTTGTCGGCACGACGCGCCTGCCGGAAGCCATCGAGGTGTTTCCGGGGACGGTGCGGATTATCGGCCGGGAGGAACTGGAAAACCTTTCGGCGGTCAATGCCGATCTGGGTTCGGTGCTCGGCAATTATGTTCCGGGTTTCAGCCCTTCGGGAAGCCAGACTTCCGGGAGCAATCTCGATCAAACCCTGCGCGGACGCATCCCGTCTGTGTTCATTGACGGCGTCCCGGTCACAACGACGCTGCGCAACGGGCGCGTCGATATACGGTCGCTGCATCCTTCCGTGATCGACCGTATCGAGATCGTCAGCGGATCGAGTACGCTTTACGGGAATGGCGGCGCCGGCGGGATCGTCAACTACATCACCGAACGATCCCAGCCGGAAGAAGGCGTCAGCTTCACATCGCAAGTCGGGACGCGGGTTTCGCTCACCAATGCCGGCGACAGCCTTAATCCTTATGGGACGCAAACAGCGCGGGGCGATTTTGGTCTGGTGGATTTTGTTGCGAGCGCTACGCTTGAAAAAACGCAAAGCTACTTTGACGCAAACGGCGAGCGCATCGCGCCCAATCCGAACGGACAGCTCGGTTTGGCCGATTCCCTGTTTCAGAACTATTTCGGCAAAATCGGATTTGAAGAGGGCGGCCAGCGCCTCGAATTTTCAGCGCTCTATTACGACCAATCGCAGGACTCGGATTTCATCAGCGGCGTCGGCGACGTCGCCTTGCGCCAGCCGACCCCGGCCATACGAGGCGAAAACGATCCGGCCGAAATCGAGAGCGGCAGTCAGTACACTGTGTTCAATGCGGTCTACACCAACACCGACCTCTTGCCCGCCACGGCGCTGCGGGCGCAGGGCTATTGGCTTCAGGTCGACAACACGTTCAGCTACAGCACCTTTTTCCCCGGCGGCGGACAGTCGGTGGTGAAGTCCGACAAATACGGCGCGCGGCTTGATTTCGATACGGATCTGCAACGCCTGCTGCCCGCAGGCGGCAGGCTTCTTTACGGCTTCGATTATCTCAACGACTCAAGCGAGCAGCCTCTTGTTGACGGACGGACCTTCGTGCCGGAAGTCAGCCAGAAGAATTACGCCTTCTTCGCGCAGACCGAGTTGCCGCTGACCGACCGCTTCACCGTTTCCGGCGGGGTGCGCTACGAAGATTTCAATTTCAGCGTCGAGACGTTTGACGCGCTGTTCAGCGGTGCCACCGTGACAGGCGGCGAGTTCGGCTTTTCCGAGCTGACCTATAATGTGGGCGGTTCTTACGAACTCATCGACGGGCTCCGGGCCTTCGCCGGATTTTCGCAAGGCGCCCCCGTCGCCGAAATCGGCCGCGTCTTGAGGTCGGCGACCGAAGACATTGACATCTCGGCGTTCAATCTGGCGCCTTCCATTACCGACAGTCTGGAGTTCGGCCTGCGTTACGCCGGCGAGCGCCTGCAGGCCGAAGTGGTTTACTATGAAAACGAGTCGACGCTCGGTTCGACCACGACCCAGAACCCCGACACGGGAGAGTTCATCGTCGTGCGGTCGCCGCAAGAAGTTCAGGGCGTTGAAGCCATCGTTGCATATCAGTTCACCCCTGAACTGCGCGCCGGCGGCAGCTTCGCCTGGATCGAGGGCGAGCGCGACACGGATGATGACAGCGAGACGGATACGCCGCTGTCGGGCCAGACCATTCCACCGGAGAAATTCACCGCGTTCGCCGAATATGACTGGGGGGACAAGTGGTTCGTGCGCGGCCAGGTTTCTTATGTGGGCGGGCGAAACGCGTTTCCCCGCAGCACGCGGTTCGGCGAAGGCGAGGTCAACTCGCGGATTATTGCGGACCTCTTCGTCAGGCGCGCGCTTGGGCCCGGAACCATGCAGGTCGGCGTCCATAATCTTTTTAACGCTGATTATTTCACCCATACGTCGGAGATCATGCAGCTCGCGAACAGGTTTTCCAAAGCGCCGGGCGCAACGCTTTCCATTGAATATACGGTTGAGTATTGATCCGGCAGTCTGGTGAACCGCATTGCGTCTCATCTCATTATTGCATTGTTGGGCCGGCGGCCTGATCGGGCTTCTGCTTGCGATACTCGGATTGTCGGGCGCTATGCTGGTCTGGAAAGACGAGTGGCTGCGCCTGACCCTCCCGGCGGCGAGGGCGTTCGGCGGCGTTAACGCCGAGGCCCTCGCCGCAAGCGTTTCCCGCATCATAGAGGTGGCGCCCGAAACGCCGAGACACGTCGTTTCGCCGAAAGACGATCTCGGCCTGTTCGTAGTCGGCCTGCCGGACGGCGCCGGGTTCTATGCGGACCGCCATGGCGAGATGGTCGTAAGCTGGACCTCGCCGTGGGCGCGGCCGGAATTGTGGCTGTTCGATCTGCATCATCATCTGCTCATGGGAAAACCCGGTGAAGTGGCGGCCGGGGTCACAAGCCTCATCGGCATCGCTTTTCTCATTACAGGGATTATTCTCTGGCTGCGGACCTGGCGGCGCTTTTCCCTGCGCGTCTGGCCGAAACGTTTCAGCCGCGGCGAAATTATCCGTCACCATCGCGACCTGGGGATCGTTGCGACGCCTTTGCTGTTTATAGCAATGGCGACGGGCGTGATGCTGACCTTGCGTCCGGTCGCCGGTCTTGTTCTTTCTCCCTTGAATTCGCCCGCTGAGATGCGCGCTGCGCTTGCGCCGCCGCAAGTTGCCGGCGGAGATGCGGGCAGCGTTGACTGGAACGAGATTCTTGCAACGGCCCAAAGCCGGTTTCCGGACGGCGAGATACGGCTGGTCAGACCCGCGGCGAAGAGCGGCGACCTTGTGAATGTGCGCGTGAAACAGCCTTATGAATGGCTTCCCAACGGGCGAACGTTGTTATGGTTCGATCCGGCGACGTCGGCGCTCATAGACGCGCGCGAAGCGTCGGAACATCCGGCAGGCGTTCAAGTCCAGAACAGCATGTATCCCCTGCATGCGGCAAAAGTCGGCGGCCTTGCCTATAAGATCGCCATGACGCTCACGGGGCTGGCGCTTGCAATGCTCGGAGCTTTTACGGTCTGGACGTTCTGGCGCCGCCAGGCGAAAAGGCGTCTGCGCCGGCGGACTATCGCCGGTTCTTCTGGACGCGTTCAGCCTGATCGATCGTCTGCGCGATTTCCCGGTTGGAGAAATCTGAAATCGTTGCGAACAAGGTTGCGGCCGCGTCAACATGGGCGCTGATCGTGCCGGTCAAATACAATCCTAAAGCTGCGTTCATGCAGCAAACCGCCGCCTTCGCTGCGCGCGGCGAATTGGCGTCGTTTTTTGCTCAGGACTGGCGTCCCCGGCAGGATTCGAACCTGCGACCCTCAGATTAGGAATCTGATGCTCTATCCTGCTGAGCTACGGGGACGGCGCCAGCCGGAACCCTAGCCAATTTTGCGCTGCGTCAAAACCGTTTCCAGCGCGTGGTCAAAGCCGCCCCACGCCAAATTCACGAAAACGTCTCGGAATCGTTTTCCTTCGGTTGATTAACCGCCATAATTAAGGGCGAAAAGGCCCCTTGGGCGCAGGCGCGGGGGCGGGAAGGACGGGATCTATGGCGCGCAAGGGCGCTGCGTTCATCGCGGCAGGCGTATTGGGGGCGTTTGCAATAGGACTGCTGCTCGGCCGCATGATCGCGCCGGAGCCGGGCTGGCAAGGCGCGCCCGGCAGCCAGCCTGTGGTCGCCGCCGCCCCCCGCGGCGAGGCGCGCGGGCCGCGCCGCGCATTTCAGGCGCCGCGCGCCGAGGGCGCCGAACGTCCCCAGGCTGAAAGCATAGACGGTTTCGCCTATCGCCGGCTGGCGCTCGACACCGGCGGCGATGCGCCCCGCGCCTGTTTTCAGTTCACCCGTCCGCTCGACGCCTCGGGTGAGACCAATTACGCCGATTTCATCCGCCTGACGCCGGATACGGGCGCGGCGGTCGAGGTCGACGGATCCTCGCTTTGCATTTCCGGACTTAATTTTGATACGGATTATCGTGCGCGGCTGCGCGCCGGCCTGCCGAGCCGCGGTCGCGACAAGCTGGAACGGTCCGAGGAAATCGTTATCGCCTTCGGCGACAAGCCCGCCTATGTGGGGTTCGCCGGCGACGGGGTGATCCTGCCGCGGCTTGAAGCGGACGGCGTCGGCATCGAAACCGTCAATGTCGAGAAAATCGACGTCAGCGTCTATCGCGTTTCCGACCGATCGCTGGCGCGCAAGGAAATCGTCGCCGGGGATTCCTCGGGCGAGGGTCGCTATGCCTATGTTTGGGAGGGCGAGGACGGCGAGGACGTAGGCGTGCGCGTATTCAAGGGCGAAATCGAAACGCCCGGCGAACGCAATGAGACGGCGACTACGGTTTTCGCGCTCGGCGCGGCGCTCGATGAATTAAAGCCCGGCGCATATTTCATTCGCGTCAAGGACGCCTCGCCGGGCGCGCACGAATTTCGCATGGCCCAGGCCTGGCGCTGGATCGTTTTTACCGACATGGCGCTGACGACCTATTCCGGCGCCGACGGCGTTGATGTCTTTGTCCGTTCCATCGATACGGCGCGGCCCATGGACCGGGTGGAGCTCACGCTGATCGCCGCCAATAACGACATTTTAGGGACCGCCATCACCAATGCCGACGGGCGCGCGCGCTTCGGCGCCCCGCTGGTCAATGGCGATTATCCCTTAACCCCGCGCATGATCATGGCCTACGGGCCGCAGGATGATTTTGCGGCGATTGACCTGGCCCGATCGCCGCTTGATCTTTCGGATCGCAATGTCGGCGGGCGCGCGGCGCCGGCGAAACTCGACGGCTTTGTCTATCTCGATCGCGGCATCTACCGGCCCGGCGAGACGGCGCATATTTCCGGTCTCATTCGCGATGACGCCGGCCGCGCGGTCAGCGATCGGCCGCTTACACTGACCATCCGCCGGCCCAATTACACCGAAGCGGAAAAGCGCCGCATCGACGCGCTCGACCTGGGCGGTTTTTCCTTGAGTTACGATGTTCCGGACTCCGCGCCGCGCGGCGTCTGGCGCATCGAAGTCGCCGCTGACGGCCATGACGGCCTGGTCGGTTCGCAATCGTTTTCGGTTGAGGACTTCGTGCCCCAGCGCCTCGAGGTCGCCATCGACATGGATGAGAAAACCCCGATCCGTCCGGGTGAAGCGCGTGCGATCGATATCGAAAGTCGTTTTCTTTACGGCGCGCCGGCGAGCGGGCTGGCGGTCGAAGCCGAAGCGCGTCTGCGCATCGATCCCAATCCGTTTGCGGACTTTGCCGCATTCCGTTTCGGTCCGGTCAACGGCCGGTTCGACGAACGGTTCGTGAAACTGCCCAACACCACGACCGACGCCCAGGGCAGGGCGTCCGTTCCGCTCAGCGTCGCCGACGCGCCGACGGGCTATGGCGCGCCCCTGCGCGCCGATGTCGTCGTCGGGGTGGTCGAGCCCGGCGGGCGCGTGGTGCGCGAAAGCGCGCGCATCCCGGTGCGCCCGGACGATTATTATGTGGGCCTTAAGCTCGACGGCGACAAACGCAGTTTCGCCATCGGCGATACGGTTGAAATCGAAGGCGTTCTGCTCGACTGGACCGGCGACGTTATCGACGGTGAGCTTGAGTGGAAACTGGTCGAGGAAGACTACTGGTTTGACTGGTATCGCGAGGACGGCCGCTGGCGCTGGCGTCGGTCCTATCGCGACATTCTGGTTGCTGAAGGCCGCGGCAAGACCGGGCGCGAAGGGTTCGCCAGGCTGGTTTCCCAGCGGCTCGATCAGGGAACCTACCGACTGACCGCGACCCGCGCGGGCGGCAAGGAATCAAGCGATATCCGCTTTTACGTCGGCTGGCGATCCTATGCGGCCGGCGCCGACACGCCGGATCAGGCGGCGATCACGCTGCAGAACGACACGGTCGCACCGGGCGCGCGGGCGAAACTGTTTCTCAATCCGCCCTATGAGGGCGAAGCGGTGATAGCCGTCGCCACCGACAAGGTTCATCTGGTCAAGGGCATGAAGGTGGGCCAGCGCGGGCGGGAGATCATCATCGACACCGATCCCGCCTGGGGCGCGGGCTTTTACGTGCTCGCCACCGTCGCAACGCCGCGCGATCCCGGCGACCGGCCCGTGCCGCGTCGGGCCATGGCGGTGACCTATGTGCCGTTCGACATGTCGGCGCGCACGTTGGACGTGGAGATTGACGATCCGGAGGTGTTCCGTCCGCGCCAGCGTCTTGATCTGCCCATTACTGTCGCCGGCGCCGCGCCGGGATCGAAGGTGATGATGACCGTTGCGGCGGTCGATGAAGGCATTTTGCGGCTGACGAAATTTAAGTCGCCCGACCCGGTCGAATATTATTACGGCAAGAAAGCGCTGGGCGTTTCGATCCGCGACGATTACGGCCGCATGCTGCACGCCAATCTCGGCGCCCCGGCGCGTTTTGGCGGCGATCAGCTCGGCGGGGAGGGGCTGACCGTCGTGCCGACCAAGTCGGTGGCGCTGTTTACCGGCCTGCTGACCGTGGGCGCCGACGGCAAGGTTTTCGCGCCGATCGACGTGCCGGACTTTAACGGCGAATTGCGGCTCATGGCGGTCGCCTGGTCGCAAGACAAGCTCGGCTCGGACGCCGAACCCATGACCGTGCGCGATCCGGCGCCGGCGGAACTTTCCCTGCCGCGCTTCGTCGCGCCCGGCGATAATGCCGTGGCGACGCTGTTGATCGACAATGTGGACGGCGCGGCGGGTGATTATTCCGTCTCGCTGAGCGGCGAAGGGCCGATCTCGTTTTCCGAAAGCGCGACCTATACTCTTGTGCAGGGACAAAAGGAAACCGCCACATTCGAATTTGAAACCGGCGAAGTCGGGATCGGCGCGGTCAATTTAAGCGTGTCGGGCCCTGACGGGTTTTCCGTGTCGCGCTCTTATCCCATCCAGTCGCGCACGCCCTATTTCCCGGTGACCGAAGTGCGCACCGCCGCGCTTGAACCGGGCGAGACGTTCGCGCTCACCGACGCTGTCGTTGAGCCTTACGTGTCCGGTTCGGTCGAGCTTGCGGTTTCGTTCTCGCGCCTGCGCGGCGTCGAGCCGGGCCCGTTGCTCGATTCGCTTTATCGTTATCCTTACGGCTGCACCGAACAGCTGACCAGTTCGGCCTATCCCCTGCTTTTTGTCGACGTGCTCGGCGGCGAGGTTGGGCGCGGGCGGGAGCGGGAAATCCGTCCACGGGTGCAAAAGGCGGTCAACAAGATCCTCAACCGGCAGAGCCCCAACGGCGCTTTCGGCCTGTGGCGCGTGGGCGATCGGTTCGCCAATCCCTGGCTTGGTCCTTATGTGACCGATTTTCTCTACCGCGCCAGAACCGAAGGCTATGGCGTGCCCCAGGCCGCGCTCGACGCCGCTTACGACTCGCTTGCGGAGATCGCTCGCGTCGACAGCTGGTATCCGGCGAATTATCAGACGCGCGCCGACGAAAGCGAAGCCTCGAACGACAAGCGGGAATATCTGCGCCGGCGTTCGGCCGCCTATGCGCTTTATGTGCTGACCCGCGCGGGCCGCGCCAATCTTTCCGATCTGCGCTATTTTCACGATGCGCTGCTGGACGATACGCCAAGCCCCCTGGCGCGCGCCCATATCGGCGCGGCGCTTGCCATGATGGGCGATAACGCCCGCGCCAACAGCGCCTTTAACAAGGCCGCCGCCGCGCTCGGTTGGGACAATACCGGCGATTATTATCAAAGCCCGCTGCGCGACGCCGCCGGCGTCTTGGCCCTCGCCGCGGAGGCCGGGCAAGCGGGCCGCATCGAAAGCCTTACCGAAGCGTTCCTTGCACGGATGAAAGATCCGATCCGGATGCACACGCAGGAAAAGGCCTATGTGCTGCTCGCCTCCCAGGCGCTGCTTCGCGCCGCCGGTCCAGTGGCGATTTCCATCGACGGCGCGGCCGTCGACGATTTGCCGCCGGCGCCGTCATTTTCGCCCGCCATCGCCGATCTCGGCGACGGCGTTTCCTATCGCAATGACGGCGACGGCCGCCTCTATCGCTCCCTGACGATCTCCGGCTCGCCCATCACCGCGCCGCCGGCGACAAGCCAGGGCTTTGAATTGACCAAGCGCATCGCGACGCGCGACGGCCGGCCCGCCGACCTTGCCGCCCTGCGCCAGAACGACCGCCTGGTGGTCGTCATCACCGGTCGGGCGCAAGACCAAAAAAACCATCCGGCGATTATCGTCGATCTTCTGCCCGCCGGTTTCGAGATTGAAGCCGTCCTCAAACCCGAGGACGGCGGCGGCCGCAACCGCAACGGTCCTTACAAATGGATCGGCGAAATCGATTATGCGCGGATCGCCGAAGCGCGCGACGATCGCTTTGTCGCCGCCATCGACGTGCGCGGCGAAGAGCGCTTCACGCTCGCCTATCTGGCGCGCGTGGTGACGCCGGGCGAATTTGTCGCGCCGGGCGCGGTTATGGAAGACATGTACCGCCCGGGCGTATTTGCGCGCACCAGCGTCGGGCGCGTTTCCATCGCCGCTGCGCAATGAGGCGATTTCTGGATATGCAATGCGCATCCGTCATCCCGTGCGCAATGCAGCACGACAGTGCTGCTTTGCAGACACGGGATCCTTTGGAAGTGATCCCGGATCTGCGCAGCAACACTTCGTATTGCAGCGCGTCCGGGATGACGATGGGTTTTTATGATTAGGCTGAAGGCCAAACAATGTTGGCCGCTCATTGCGGCTTTGGCGGCAATCTTCGCCATTGCTGCCGCCGACCTGTTATTCCCGCCGCCTTTGGAACGCGCGGAAGTTGTTTCGCCCCTGGCGCTGGACCGGGAAGGGCGCTGGCTGCACGCATTCGCTACGCCCGAAGGGCGCTGGCGCTTCGCCGCCGATCTCGATGAGATCGATCCTGCCTTCATCGAACGTCTCGTGCTGATCGAGGACAAGCGCTTCTGGCGCCATGCCGGGGTCGATCCCCTGGCCATGGCGCGCGCCGGCGTTTCCTCGGCGCAGGCGGGGCGCGTCGTTTCCGGCGCGTCGACCATCACCATGCAGACCGCCCGCCTGTTGGAGCCGCGGCCGCGCACGGTTTTCGCCAAGGCGATCGAAATGATCCGCGCCCTGCAGATCGAGCGGCGGTTGTCGAAAAGAGAAATCCTCGAACTTTATCTCACGCTCGCGCCCTATGGGGGCAATGTGGAAGGCGTGCGCGCGGCGAGCCTTGTCTATTTCGACAAGGAGCCGATCCGCCTGACCGACGCCGAACAGGCGCTGCTGATCGCGCTGCCCCAGGCGCCGGAAACGCGCCGGCCGGATTTACGCGCGGCGGCGGCGAAAAAGGCGCGCGCGGAGATGCTTGAAAAGCTCGCCGCCGCCGGCGCGCTGACCAAAACCCGCGCCGCTGAAGCGGGCGAAGCGATCTTGCCCGCGTCGCGCCATTTCTTTTCGCAGCTCGCCTGGCACGCCGCCCGGCGTCTTGCCTATGCGCAAACGCCCGGCGTCGCCCGCACGACGCTCGACGCCGGCCTGCAGGCGCGCGCCGAGGCGCTGGTCGCCAATTACGTAAAGGCATTCGATGACGGCGCCACGGCGTCGTTGTTGATCGTCGAGAACGAGACCCGCGCCGTGCGCGCCGCCGTGGGCTCGTCGGGGCTCGACGCCGAAGGCGGCTGGATCGATCTCACCGCCGCGACCCGCTCGCCGGGCTCGACGCTGAAACCGTTCATCTATGCGCTCGCCTTTGAAGACGGGCGCGCCGGTCCCTCTACGGTGATCGACGACATGCCGCGCGCTTTCGGCGATTACACGCCGGAAAATTTCGACCGGACCTTTCGCGGCGAAGTGCGCGTGCGCGAGGCGTTGCAGCATTCCCTCAACCTGCCGGCGGTGACCGCGCTGAACGCGATCGGCGCATCGCGTTTCCTGGCCATCCTTGACGCCGCCGGGGTGAAGTTGAAAACGCCAAGCCGCGCCAGGAAGAAAGCGGGCCTTGCGCTTGCGCTCGGCGGCGCCGGCGTCACCGCGCAGGAAATCGCCATGCTCTATACGGCGCTGGGCGATGGCGGTGCGGTCAAGCCGCTGGCCTGGACGGTTGAGGACGCGAGAAAGCCAGGCCCGTCCTATCAACTCTTTTCCGACGCTGCGGCGCGCCGCGTCAGCGCCATTCTCGCCGATGCGCCGGCGCTGGAAGGCCGGGCCCCGGCGGCGCTCGCCAAGGCGGCGACGCGCGTCGCTTTCAAGACCGGCACGTCTTACGGCTATCGCGACGCCTGGAGCGCCGGCCATGGCGGCGGCTATACGGTCGTCGCCTGGGTCGGCCGCGCCGACGGTGCATCGCGGCCCGGCTGGACCGGCCGCAAGGCGGCCGCGCCCTTGCTGTTCGAGGCCTTCGACCTGATCGAACGCCGGGGCGACATGGACGGCGAGGCTATTGATCCGGCGGCGGACGAAGAAATTCCCGGTCCTGCGCTGGCGCGTTTTCATGCGCCGCGCGAGCAGGCGCCGCCGGAAATCGTTTTTCCGCGCGATGGCGTGGAACTCTTTATGACGAGTGATATGGCGGGCGATCGCGGCTTTGCGCTCGCGGCGCGCGGCGGAACGCGAAGCTATCGCTGGTATGTCAACGGCGCGCCGCTGGCCCGCGAAGCGATTGGCGGCCGGGCCGTATGGCGGCCGCAGCGGGACGGTTTTTACGACGTCACCGTGGTCGACGCAGAAGGGCGCGCGGCGAAGTCGAAAGTGCGCGTCGTGCGGACAGGATGAACCGGCGGACGTTTCTGGCCGGGGCCGGCGCCGTCATCGCGTCGCCGTCGCGCGGCGAAGACCTTTTAAATGCGAAAGCGATCGCCGGGGACCGGTTTGAAACTGCGACGCAGGAATATCATCTCGCCGACATTATCGCTCCGTCGGCCTTTACGCTTCACGCGGACGCAGAGCCATATTTCGACGAGGCCCGGGCGAAGCTTGGCGATCTCTTGGACAGCGCGCGCGTTGACGTTGATAACGCCGCTGCGAAAACGCGCTGGGGCGCGCTTGTGGTTCATGCGCGCCTTAACGGGGGTGCGCTCACCTTGCAGGAGCGTCTGGTCGCCGCCGGCGCCGCGCGAGTCGCGCCGCAGACGGATGATTTAGCGCTGATCGACCGGTTGCTGGCGCTTGAAGCCCAGGCGCGGGCGCGCCGAAGCGGTCTGTGGGCGCTAGAGGGCTTTCGTGTTTTTAACGCCGGCGCCGCCGAGGACGCGATCGGCGCCTATCATCTGATTGAAGGGCAGGTTGTGCGCGCCACGCTGGCGCGGGGCCGCTTCTATCTCAATTTCGGCGAAGATTATAAGACCGATTTCACCGCCAGCGCCGCCAGCGCGCTTTACCGGCGTTGGGTGAAGCAAGAGTTCGATCTTGCTGCGCTTGAAGGCGCAAGGGTTCGGATTCGCGGCTTTGTTCAGGCCATCAACGGCCCGTCCGTCGACCTGACGCATCGGCGCCAGGTTGAGGCGCTGGAACGGGTCTAACCTAGGATACTTTTTTCGCCAGCGCGCCTTCGAGCTCTTCGATCGCCTTGCCGAGATCGACTTTGCGCACCGCGGCGACTTCCCGGGCCATGCGGTCGAGCGCGGCCTCGAATAATTGGCGTTCGGAATAGCTTTGCTCGGGCTGGTCCTCGGCGCGGAACAGATCGCGCACGACTTCGGCCACCAGTTTGATATCGCCGGAATTGATCTTGGCGTCATATTCCTGGGCGCGGCGGCTCCACATGGTGCGCTTGATCCGTGCTCGGCCTTTCAGGGTTGAAATGGCGTCCTTGACCGTCTTGTCGTCGGACAGGGCGCGCATGCCGGCGGCGCGCGCCTTTCCGGTGGGCACGCGCAGTTTCATTTTCTCCTGGTCGAAATTGATGACGAAGAGTTCGATCGGGATGCCGGCGACCTGCTGTTTTTCGAGCGCCACGATACGGCCCACGCCATGGGCCGGATAAACGATCTTGTCGTTGACCTTGAAGTCCTGCTTGGCGCTGCTGGCCGCTTGTGCATCCTGGGAGGCTTTTGCGTCCGCCTGGGGCGCTTCCTTGGGGGGCATCAGGGTCGGCGTGGGGATTGAGGCCGCAACCGTCTTCTTGCGTGGGGCTTGGCCGACATTGATCTTTTTCGGCTTGGGCGCGGGTTTCGGCGCGGGCGCCTTGGCGACTTTTTTGGCCACCGGCGCCTTTACCGCCGCCTTTTTTGCAGCGGTTTTCTTGGCCGCGGGTTTCTTGGCCGCCGTTTTTTTGGCGACGGTCTTTTTGGCCGCGGGCTTTTTGGGGGCCGTCTTTTTGACGGCTTTCTTTTTGGCCGGGGCGGCTTTTTTGACTGTCTTGCGCTTGACGGGCGCTTTCTTGGCTGGGCGCTTTCGGGCGACGGTCTTTTTCGCGGCCTTTTTGGTTTTCGCCGGGGCTTTCCTCTTGGCGGCGGTTTTTCGCGTCGTTTTAGCGGTCGATTTGCGCTTGACCGCGGTCTTTTTCGCCTTGGTTTTACGCGCGGTGGTTTTTCTGGTCGCCATAGGTCGTTTTATTCTTTCTCGTTGGCCGGACGCGCCGGCATGCATCCATATCCGCAGGAACCAGCGAGGCTCGAAGGGCGCAGGGGAAAAATCGCTTCTTTGGGAGCAACACCGTCAGGGCCATCGTGACAACGGTTAGCTTCGCCGGCCCCAGCCAATCCGGAGAGTTGAAAAAAGACTATTTTTCAATGAGTTGCCAAGCGATTCGTATGCGCAGGGTTCAGTTTTTTCGCCTCGTCAGAATCTAGCTTTCGACGTTAATGATAGCATAAAATTTCAATATTCGCCATGGTTTTCAACGCGTCACAGCGCCCAGGCGTTTGCCGGCGCTACGAGCCTTCGCCCGGCTTTTGGCTGAAATATTTGTCGTATTTGCCGTCTTCCTCGGCGAATTTGTCCGCTTCCGGCAAGGGATCGGTCTTTTGCGTGATGTTGGGCCATTCAGAGGCGAATTTGGTGTTGAGTTCGAGCCATTTTTCCGCCTCGGGCTCGGTGTCCGGCACGATCGCTTCGGCGGGACATTCCGGCTCGCAGACGCCGCAGTCGATGCATTCGTCCGGGTGAATGACCAGCATATTCTCGCCCTCGTAGAAACAGTCGACGGGGCACACTTCCACGCAATCGGTGTATTTGCACTTGATGCAGGCTTCGGTCACCACATAGGTCATGGGTTAAACGCTCCTTGCCGTTTCCGGTTTTGTCCCTCTTTACCCGCTCGGGAGGCCGGCGCAAGCGGTCCGCAAGCGAGAATCCCTTATTCCTTTGTGAGCCGGGCTTTTGCACGCGACCGGGCCGCGCCGCTTTCCGGATCGCTGACATAGATCAGCCCGCAGATTCGCCGAATGAGCGTATCCTCATAAGGATCGCGCTCGCCGTCGGCGAGGACGATGGCCCAAAGCTGTTCGATAAGCGCGATTTTCTCCTCATGCGCCATGGTCTTGGCGAGCCGGGTGAAGCGCTGAATGTCTACGGCGTTTTCCTGGATGCGTTCGCCTTCGGCCCGCAGGGCGGCGGCGCGCTCGGGGTCGAGGTCGAATTTCGCAGCGAGGGATTGTTCGATGATCGACTGCTCGCGTTCATCGAAATTCTCGTCCGCGCGAGCCGCCTCGACCAGCAGTGCGGCGACCGCCGCGTGCAGGGGATCGAACGACGACGCCTCGCCGGACGGTTCTGGCTTTTGTTTTGAGAAGAGTTTCTTGAACATGGGACCTTGCCGGCTAGGCGCCTTTCAGCGCTTCGATCGCCCGGCGCTCCTTTTTGGTCGGCCGGCCGGCGCCTTTTTCGCGCGCAAAAGGGTCGGTGGGTTTTTGCGCACGCGGCGGGGGCGGCGGGGATTCATCCGTATAAAGCGTTTGCGCTTCGCTCGCCGGGCCGCGCCGCGCCGCCGGCGCCAGCACTTTAATGATGCGCAATCGCTCCCCGCGGGAAAACACCAGCGTATCGTCTTCGCGGATAAGAAAGCTCGGTTTGTCTGCGCGAACGGTGGCGCCGTTACGGGTTACGCGCACGCCGCCGTCGCCGACGAATTTGGCGGCGAGCGTGCGGGTTTTGAAAAAGCGCGCGCACCACAGCCAACGGTCGATGCGTTGCATGGCAATGACGGACGCGTCGCCGTTCATTAAGCCTTCTCGGGCTCTTTGGCGGTTTTGCCGTCGTCCTCGCCGAGCTGCGACTTGAGGCCGGCGAGCACGGCGAAGGGCGAGTTCGGATCGGCGGTTTTGCGATGCCGCGGCTCGTGCATGGGCATGTTTTCCCGCGGCAGACGGCCGCCCTTGGGTTTTCGGTCATGGGGCTTTTTGCCCTTGCTGTGACGCGGTCCTTTGGCGCCGGGCTTGCGCGCGTCTTTGCCGTCGCCTTTCGCCTCGCGTTTGGGTTTGTGCACTTTGCGCGGCGCAGGCCGCCATAGCGCTACTTCGATTTCTTCGGCTTCGGCGCTTGCGGCCGGCGCCGCATCGGTCTGGGCGGGCGCAGATGGCGCCGCATCGGGCGATGGTTCGGCCGCAGGCGCGGGCGCCGACGGGGTTTGGCCGTTTGCAGCCCCATCGGCGGCGGACGGCGCCTCGCCAGGCGTCGGCTCAGGGGCGGGCGTCGGCGTTTCAACGGCCCCTTGCGGTGCGGGATCGGGCGCAGATTCCGTAGAAGCCGGTTCGCCTGTCGTTTCCGGGGCGGGCTCCGGAGTCGGCGGCGGTTGGGCTTCGACCTTTCGCTTGACGATATTCTTGCGCAGGCCCAGGGAGCGCATAATGGCCTCGAAATCCTCGCCCGAGCAGCCCACGAGGGACATCATCTGCGGCCCCGCCTCAAAGCCCTGGCGCATGTCGGCTTCGTTGCGCGCGGTTCGGATAAGGCCGGCCAGACGTTCGAGCATGTCGATGCGCACCGCGCGCATGCCCGACGGCCGGTAGCCGGCGGCGTAATAATAGGCGTGCGGAAGGCTTTCCGACATTTCAAGCGAAACCAGTCCCGGTTTCGGCGCCGGCGTTTCCGAAACCGGTTTGTCGTTCCACAGCGCCCAGAGAAAAACCAAAAGCTTGGCGGGCGCAGGTTTCAAGAGCGCCGGCATGAACAAGGTATATTCGCCAAAGCGCATGCCGATTTTGCGCAGCTTGGCGCGTTCGGTCTGGTCGATCTGTTTGAGGTCGTCGCCGAACTGGCTGCGCGACGTGGCGCCGAAATTTTCAACCAGACGATAGGCGACGCCTTTGGTGAGGCCTTTCAGTCCGTCTTCGCCTTCCGAATTCGCCGCCACATGCAAAGCGACCAGCGGGCCGAGCAGGCCTTCAATTTTCGACGCGACGAAATCCTTGAGCCGGTCTTCGACGCGGCCGCGCATGTTCGGCGTGATGTCGGCGAGCCCGGACACGATGACGTCGGGACGAAGCGGCGCCGGGCCTTTGCGAAGACGCGCGACCTGCGCGCCGCGCCACCAGACCGCGCCGTCATCGGAAAGTTTGAGTTCGGCTTCCGTCGCATTGGCCAGCGCCGCGGCGCGGGCGGCGAGAACGGGACGCAACGCGCGTTCGCCCGCCGCGCGCAAATGCTTCGCCTCGGCGCCGCTGGCGCGGGGATCGACGATGAATTCAAACCCCAAGAGCCGGCCGATGAACTGGCCTTCCACAATCACCTCTCCGTCTTCGGTGACCCCAGCGAGCAGCGGCGCGTCGTCTTTGAGCCGCTTGATCAGCGCCGACGTCCGCCGGTCGACAAATCGCTGCGTCAATCTTTCATGCAGCGCGTCTGACAGCTTGTCTTCTATCGCGCGGGTGCGCTCTTGCCAATAAGGCCCGCTTTCGAGCCAGGCGGGTCGATGCGACAGATACGTCCAGGTTCTGATATGGGCGATGCGCGCGGAAATGGAATCTATGTCGCCGTCAGTACGGTCTAGACGGTTAACGAGCGGTTCGAGATAGGCGTCCGCGATGCGGCCGTCTCGCATCAGCGACAAATAAAGATCGCCGAGCAGACGCGCATGCTGATCCATGGATATCTTGCGGAAGTCCGGAATTTGGCAGATTTCCCACAAAGTCGACAGCGCCGCGCCGCCGGTCGCTGCGGCGCGGATATCGTCGCGCAGGATCAGGCGGCCCAGTGCGTCCTCATCGTCCTCGCGGCGCGACCGAACAAATTCCGGGCGCGGCGGCGGCCGGTCGAGTGAACGCAACAGCGCCGGCACGGAGGAAAGATCGATCTGTTCCGAGCGCCATTGCAGCGCCGTGACCGGCGGGAATTCGTGGTTCTCGATCGCCTCTACGACCTCTTCGTCAAGCGGCGGGCAATCGGCGGTGACGCCGAACGTTCCGTCGCGGATATAGCGCCCGGCGCGCCCGGCGACCTGCGCCATCTCCGCCGCGGTCAGGGGGCGCGGTCTGACGCCGTCGAACTTGCGCTGGGCGGCGAAGGCGACATGATCGATATCCATGTTGAGCCCCATGCCGATGGCGTCGGTGGCGATCAGGAAATCGACTTCGCCGGATTGATAAAGCTCGGCCTGGGCGTTTCGCGTGCGCGGGGAAAGCGCGCCGAGAACGACCGCCGCTCCGCCCCTCTGTCTACGGACGAGTTCGGCGATGGCGTAAACAGTGTCGGCGGAAAAAGCGACGATCGCCGCACGCCGGGGCAGGCGGGTGACTTTCTTGGGCCCGGCGTAGGAAAGCCGCGAGAACCGTTCGCGCGATAAGAATTGAACGTTGCGGAACAGGCGCTGCAGCACCGGACGCATGGCGTCCGAGCCGAGCAGCAAGGTTTCGGACATGCCGCGGGCGTGCAACAGCCGCGAGGTGAACACCCGTCCGCGCTCCGGATCGGCGGCGATCTGAATCTCGTCGAGGGCGAGAAACTCAACTTCCCGCTCCAGCGGCATCGCCTCGACGGTCGCCACCCAATAGCTCGGATTGGGCGGGACGATCTTTTCTTCGCCGGTAATGAGGGCGACGGCGCGCTCGCCCCGGAGGGCGACGACGCGGTCATAAACCTCCCGCGCCAGAAGTCGCAGCGGCAGGCCGATCATGCCGCTTTTATGCGCGAGCATGCGCTCCAGGGCGTAATGGGTCTTGCCGGTGTTGGTCGGACCCAGAACGGCGGTCACGCAGCGCCCGCCGGCGGGGGCGAAATCATCAAGCGGGCGGAAAGAAGTCACGCGAAATCGATCATTGCAGCGGGCGGGAATGCTTCTTCATATAGGAGTCGGCCGGGCCGGCTCAACGGCGCACAGCCCCTGGGGGCGGCTTCGGCGGCGCGGCAGCGTTGGCGTTTTAAGCAAATCCGGTCTAAAAAACCGCCCGAAAACAGGGGCAAGGGGTCATGACCGATATATTCATCAGCTATTCGCGCGATGATCGCGACCGCGTCCGTCTTATCGCCGAGGCGCTCCAGCGCGAGGGCCTGGACGTCTGGTGGGACCCGGACATTCCCCCGGGCGAATCGTTTTCCCAGGTCATCGACAAGCAGCTCAAGACCGCCAAGTGCATTATCGCCGTTTGGTCGCAGTCCTCTGTTCATTCGAACTGGGTGCAGGAGGAGGCCGATGACGGCATGCAGCGCAATGCGCTGATCCCGATGGTGATCGACGAGGTCGATCTGCCGCGGGGCTTTAAACGCCTGCAGACCGCCGACCTGCGCGGCTGGCAGGGTGATACGCGCGATCCGAACTGGCAGATGATCAGTACGCAAGTGCGCAAGCTTGTGGCCTCGCGTGCTGCCGCGGCCGCCGCCGAACGCCAGGCGGAATCGCGCGAAAAACCATCACCGCGCCGATCCGCGGCCGGTGCGGCTGGGGCGAGCCCGGCGGCGGAAAAATCCGGCGGCGGCTTCCCGGCGGTGTTGGTCGTTATCGCCGTCTTGCTGCTGGCCGGCGCCGGGGCGGGCTATTGGTTTTTCATGGGCCCGGGCGCCGGCGACAAGCCGCTCATCGCCGCTCAAGATGACGCCGCAAAGTCCGGCGATGACGAGGCGGCGTTGGAAGATGAAATAGAATCGCTCGCAGCCCTGGAGCCGAGCGCGCCGCAAGAGGATGCTGCCGATCCTGATAGCGCCGCGGCGGATGCAGTCGAACCTGCCGATGAAATCGTAGAAGCGCCCGCGGTCCGACAGGCGGGAGAAGTCTTCCGCGATTGCGAGGCGTGTCCGGAAATGGTGGTCGCCCCGGGCGGCCAGACATTTTCCATGGGCGCGCCGGATGACGAATTCAGCCGAGACGAGTCAGAAACGCCGCAAGTCGATGTGACGATCGCAAGACCATTTGCGATCGGCGTTTACGAAGTGACCTATGACGAATGGGCGGCCTGTCTCGCCGACGGCGGATGCGCCGACTATGAACCGCCCGACATGGGCTGGGGCAAGGGCCGCCGGCCGGTCGTCAATATCTCCTACAATGACGCCCGGGCTTATGTGGCCTGGCTGTCTGAAAAAACCAGCGTTCAATATCGTCTGCCGAGCGAAGCGGAATGGGAATATGCGGCGCGCGCCGGCACGCAGACGCCGTTCAGCGTCGGCGATGAAATTCGCGTCGCCCAGGCGAATTTCAATGCTCAGTATCCCTATAAAAACCTTCCGGCCGAACGGTTTCGCTCCAGGACCGTCGACGTCGGCAGTTTCGCCGCCAACGGATTTGGCCTTCATGACGTGCACGGCAATGTCTGGGAATGGACCCAGGATTGCTGGCGGCCGGACCATGCCGGCGCGCCGACCGACGGCTCTGCGGTGGGCGGGGCCTGTTCGGATCGCGTCCTGAAGGGCGGGGCCTGGAATGCGGGCGCCTGGCGCATTCGGTCGAGCCATCGCAAATCCGCCGGCCAAACAGAGCGCGATTTCGATACCGGTCTGCGCGTCGCGCGGGATCTTTAAGGCGATCGCCAGACTTCGTTCGCTTAGCGCTTACCCCGCCGTTTCAGGCGTTAGCGTCTCTTCGACAATGCGCGGATTTTCCCTGAGCAAGGCGAGCAGGACCAGGGAAGGACCGCTCGGTTTGCGATGGCCCTGCTCCCAGTTTTTCAGCGTCGCCGCAGACACGCCGATACGCTGCGCGAATTTGGCTTGAGACAATTGTGCTTTCGCTCGGATCGCTGCGACGTCGATTTCATCGGGTATTACCGGCAGGTGTTCCTTCAATGCTTTTTTCCCGCGCGCATGATCGCGCGCCTGACGCGCAGCGTTCATGACGCGCTCGCCTAAAGGTTTACGGCTCATTTCTTACGCTCCTTCCAGCGCCGTTTAATCTCTGTCGCGATCTTTCTGAGCTCGGAAAGTTCGGCCTTTGAGAAGTTCGCTCGTTCGCCCTTGCTTAACATCGCGAAAAGATAAGTCGGACAATCCTCATTCAAATAAAGCGTCAGCACGCGATACCCGCCGCTTTTGCCGCCGCCCCGTCCGGCTATGCGCACCTTGCGCAACCCGCCTGATTGCTTGATCACATTGCCGCCAGCAGGGTTCAGCGATATTTCCGTGATAATGCGCGTCACCTCCGATTCCGGAACTTTCAGATGCCTGGCGTCGGCGGTGAATTCTTCCGTTTCAACGACCGTATGATGCCGGGCCATGGCGTTATATACGTCAATGACGTACATATGTCAACGACGTATAGGCCGTCAAAGCCGCGTATTATGGACGCTTGACGGCGCAGCGCCCCTCGTTTAAGGGACGCGGCCTCATTTCAACGGTTTCACAAGGGCCGCGCGGGCGATCCGCGCCGCCGCTGAGAATGCAAGGTCGTACCGATGGCGCGCCGCTGCGAACTGACGGGAGTGGGCCCCCAGAGCGGGCACAATGTTTCCCACGCCAATAACAAGACGAAACGGCGTTTTCTGCCCAATCTGTGCAATGTCACGATGCATTCGGACAAGCTCGGCCAGGGCTTTAAGTTCAAGGTCGCGGCCTCGACCCTGCGCACGGTCGACCATATGGGCGGGCTTGATGTCTTCCTCGCCAAGGCCGACGACGCCAAGCTGTCGCCGAACGCGCTGAAAGTGAAGCGCAAGCTCGTCAAGGTGTCCTAAGGCGGGTGTCAGCCCGGCCGCGCGGGCGGCCAAATCTTCATTTGCGCACCCATGCTTGCGGGCCGTAAAAACGGTCCGACGCCGACTCGCGCTATCCATGCGGGAAGGGATTGAGGAGCGCCATGGAAGCTTCGACGGTCATTGAAAGACACCGACCGCGGGAATCCGCCCTTCAGCGCCTGGGGCGGCATGCCGGCGATCTTGCCGCGGCGCTTGGCCGGATGGCTGTGTTGGCGGCGATCCTGACGCCGGTGTTGCTGATTTCCTTCTTGACCGTCGATCTGCCGCTGCGCGCCTTTGACGGCTTTGCCGGCGGCGCCGTGGAATTAAGGCCGTCGAACTGGCTTTCGCGCGGCGGTTTCGTCATGGCGCTCGCCCCGCTGATCGTAATCCTCTTCGCCCGCAAATATGGCGGCGAAGAAGCCTCGCGCGCCGTGACCGCCGCATGGGGGATCGCCGCGCTCGCTGTGTTCGCGGAGCTTTCCTATCTTGCCCCGGCGCTGGAAGCCGGCGACATGCCGCCGGCGCGGTTCTCCGTGGTGTTCGTGGCCAGCGCCATGGCGTCGCAATATGTCGCCGTCAACATCTATGATATTTCCCGCGGCGGCGGCCGCTGGTGGCGCGCCCCGCTGCTTGCTGCGTTGGGCGGCTATGTCGTCCATGCGCTGATCTATTTTCCAGGCGTCTTTTTCGGGGCGGGCGCGCCCTGGCTCAACTGGATGATCGCCGATATTGCCGTGATGGGTGTGATAACGGCCGGTTTCCTGCCGGTTTACGCCCTACTGCGCAGGCCTTTGCGGCCGAAGGGCGGTTACGGCGGACGATAGAAGGTCCGATCCCGACGCGCGCGCTTCGGCGACGAGCCCGGTATCGTCCTTATGGCGACAGTCGCGCCTATTGTCGGGGAATGGCGGCTTGCATTCGGCGTCAGGACGTCAAATAGCGGGCCGCGTCGGCAGCAAAATAGGTGATGATCCCATTGGCCCCGGCGCGCTTGAAGGCGATGAGCGATTCAAGCATCGCCCGTTCGCCGTCGAGCCAGCCATTTTGCGCGGACGCCTTGATCATGGCGTATTCGCCGGACACCTGGAAGGCGAAAGTCGGTGCGCCGAATGCGTCTTTGATCCGCCGAACGATATCGAGATAGGGAAGGCCAGGCTTGACCATGACGGCGTCGGCGCCCTCGGCGAGGTCGAGGGCGACCTCGCGCAGCGCCTCCTCGGCGTTGGCCGGGTCCATCTGATAGGTTCGCTTGTCGCCCTGAAGTACGCCGGCTGAACCGATCGCCTCGCGATAGGGCCCGTAAAAGGCTGAGGCGTATTTTGCGGCGTAAGCCATGATCTGAACGTTTTCAAAACCGTCCGCATCAAGCGCTGTGCGGATCGCCGCCACGCGGCCGTCCATCATGTCCGACGGCGCAATAATGTCGAAGCCGGCCTGGGCCTCGACGACGGCCTGTCTGGCGAGAATGTCGACCGTCGCGTCATTCAGGATTTCGCCGTCCTTCATCAACCCGTCATGACCGTGATCGGTGTAGGGATCGAGCGCGACATCGGCCATCAGGCCGATCTCCGGCACGGCGTCCTTGATGGCGCGGGCGGTGCGGCACATCAGATTGTCGGGGTTCAGCGCCTCCTCGCCGCGAGGCGTGCGCGCCTTCGCGTCAGTGTACGGAAAAAGCGCAAGCGCCGGGATGCCGAGGTCGCGGGCCTGCCTGGCGGCGCCCACCGCTTCGTCCGGCGAAAGGCGGAACACGCCCGGCATCGCCGCCACCGGCTCGCGCAGTTTCTCGCCCTCCTTAAGGATAATGGCCCAAAGGAAATCGCTGGGCGAAAGCGCCGTTTCGGCGAATAATCGACGCGACCAGCCGGCCATGCGCGGCCGGCGCATTCTCAAAGCGGGAAATCGGGCCAGGGGGTCTTTGTTCATAATTCCTTATCATTTTACGCGCTGGGTTCAGACCAATTACTGCACTTCTTAGAATTTGATTTCAAATTGAATTGTCGGGCTTAACGGCGCTTTTAGACCTCGCGGTTAGGCTCCCCCCGTTATCAGAGCGAGTAAACTCATGGCGGTACACGGGGCGACGCAATCAGAGGTCATCGGTCAAGGAGACAGCTTTTCCGGTTCGGACCCTGAGGCGCTGGAATCGAGCTATCTTCAGCTTCTGCATCTGGTCGAGCGGCTTCATCGCCAGCTTCTGGATGTCATTAAGGACGAGCTTGAGCGGCTTGGCCAGACCGATATCAATTCGGTCCAGGCCCTCTTGCTCTATAATATCGGCGATGCGGAGCTGACGCCCGGCGAACTGCGCTCGCGCGGCCATTATCTCGGCTCGAACGTGTCCTATAATCTCAAGCAGCTGGTCGAAAAAGGTTATATCCAGGATGAGCGATCCTCGACCGACCGGCGCTCGAAACGCGTATCGCTGACCGAAGCCGGCCTGCAGGTGCGCGACAGCCTGTCGGCGCTTTTTTCGCGCCAGCTTGGCTCCGTCGAACAGGTCGGCGGCGTCAATCAGCGGCTGATGGACGACACCAACAAGACCCTGCAGCGTCTTGAGCGTTTCTGGGCCGATCAGGTTCGGTTTCGACTCTAGCCGATTTTTTGCGAACGGTTCTCAGGTAATTGTAAAACGCGCCCTTCTCGGGCGCGTTCTTTGCAACGGTTAACAGGATGCGGCCATCGGTCCGGCGCATTCTTTGCCTTTGCGCTAGCCAATGCCGTCAGGTCTTGCTTATCTAGAACCAGCGTTACAGGCGGCGCGGGGGCGTTCTGAAGTTCAAATGGTCGATTACAACAAAGCTTTCGAAACAGCTGTCGACGCGGTGCGCACCGAGGGGCGTTATCGCGTCTTTGCCGATATCGAACGCATTCGCGGTCGATTCCCGGCGGCGCTTTATCATCCCAACAACAGCGATGACGCGCGCGAGATCACCGTTTGGTGCTCGAACGACTATCTCGGCATGGGCCAGAACCCGGCGGTGGTCGAGGCCATGCAGGCGGCGGCCGGCAAAGTCGGCGCCGGCGCAGGCGGCACCCGCAACATCGCCGGTACGACGCATTTTCATGTGCTGCTGGAACGCGCGCTGGCCGATCTTCACCGGAAAGAGGCGGCGCTGCTGTTCACGTCGGGCTATGTGGCGAACGAAGCAACGCTCGCGACGATCGCCCGCATCCTGCCGGACTGCGTTATCCTGTCCGACGAAATGAATCACGCCTCGATGATCGAAGGCATCAGGGGCGGACGTTCCGTCAAACGCATCTGGCGCCATAATGACCTCGCCCATCTTGAAAGCATGCTTCAGGATCTGCCGATCGACCGGCCGAAAGTCATCGCATTCGAGTCCGTCTATTCCATGGACGGCGACATCGCGCCGCTTGAGGCGGTGTGCGATCTGGCGAAAAAGTACAATGCGTTCACCTATCTTGATGAAGTGCACGCTGTTGGGCTTTACGGCGAACGCGGCGGCGGCGTCGCCGAACGCGACGGCGTCTTGGATCGCATCGACATTATCGAAGGCACGTTGGGCAAGGCGTTCGGCGTCATGGGCGGCTATATCGCGGCGCGCGCGTCGATTATCGACGCCATCCGGTCCTATGCTTCCGGCTTCATTTTCACGACCGCCCTGTCGCCCGTGCTCGTGGCGGGCGCGCTCAAGAGCGTCGAGATCCTCAAAGCGTCAAACCATCTGCGCGAACGCCATCAGGAACGCGCGGCGCGGCTGAAGCAGATTTTGACCGAAGGGGAATTGCCGGTGATGCCGTCGGTCAGCCATATCGTGCCCGTCAAGGTCGGCGATCCGGTGCTTTGCAAGAAAGTGTCGGATTACCTGCTCGAACGCCACAACATTTATGTGCAGCCGATCAATTATCCGACCGTGCCAAAAGGCACGGAGCGACTGAGGCTGACGCCCACGCCGCTGCATACGGACGATCTGATGTCGGCGTTGCTGGACGCGCTCGACGACGCCTGGACGACGCTCAAGATAAAACGCGCTGCTTAGAAGAGATGGACGCGACGGTTTGGCGGTTCAGGCCGCCGAGCGCGACCGGGCGCTTCGTTTCTTCGCCGTTTTGCGCTTCTTTGTCGCCGTTTTGCGTTTGGTCGTCGCTGCGGTTCCCAGACCGATATCCTTGGCGAATTGCGAACGACGCTTTGCGTAATTCGGCGCGACCATCGGATAATCCGCCGGCAGGCCCCATTTGCGGCGATATTCCTCCGGGGTGAGATCATAATGCGTGCGCAGGTAGCGCTTGAGCATTTTCAGCTTTTTACCGTCTTCAAGACAGATCACGAAATCAGGCGTCACCGATTTCGCGATCGGCACGGCGGGCTCGCGCTTGCCGACGAAAGCGTGCGCATCCTCCGCCAGGCCCGATACGGCGCCGAAGACGTCCTGCAGCAAACTCGGCAATTGGTCTGCATTGACTTTGTTGTTGCTTACATAGGCGGCGACGATATCGCTTGCTAGATGGATCGCGTCAGCATGTTCTATGTTATCGGAATTGCCAGTCATTGACTTCTTCCTCCTTGGCCGACAGTTCTTGTCGCCTTTGGGTTACTTACAACGCAGCCGATATCCGCAATAGTGAATTGGCGCGGTCACGGAGAGTCTGCGCTCTCTCCCCTATATGCGCCTAACGGGCGTGCGCACTGAAATCAAGCAGTGAAACGGCGAATCGCTGTTAAAAGACGCAAACAGTGGAAAAGTCCAACCGCCAACAATTCCGCTCAAATCGTGGGAAGTTGCATCAATTCTTGCGTTTTTCTCGTGCGCGTCTTGCAGGACCGTCACGCAAGGCTGGATTGCGGCTACCCCTCGACGCAAGTATATCAACAACGCGTTTCAACCTAGGCGGGCGTCCGGTTCCGCCGCAATTGGAGCATATTCATGTCCGCGAGCGAGCAAGAGTCGGCGCCGAAAGGCTTTTTCTCTGAAAGTCTCGAGGCCAGGGACCCCGACGTGTTCGCCAGCATCGGCCGGGAGCTCGCTCGCCAGCAGGGCCAGATCGAACTGATTGCGTCGGAGAACATCGTCTCCCGGGCGGTGCTGGAAGCGCAAGGTTCCGTGCTGACCAACAAATACGCGGAAGGCTATCCCGGCCGGCGATATTACGGCGGTTGCGAGTTTGTCGACGAGGTTGAGGAATTGGCCGTCGCCCGGGCGAAAGCGCTGTTCGATTGCGATCAAGCGATCGTGCAGCCCCATTCCGGCAGCCAGGCGAATCAAGCGGTGTTCATGGCGGTCATGAAGCCGGGCGATACGTTTTTGGGCATGGACCTTGCCGCGGGCGGCCATCTCACCCATGGCGGCGTCGCTAATCAATCGGGCAAATGGTTCAATGCGGTTCACTATGGCGTGCGCAAAGAAGACCAGCTGATCGATTATGAAGCGGTCGGCAGCATCGCCGAAGAATGCCAGCCCAAGATCATTATCGCCGGCGGCAGCGCCTATTCCCGCATCATCGATTTCAGATGGTTCCGCGCCATTGCGGACAGCGTCGGCGCCGTCCTGATGGTCGACATGGCGCATTTCGCCGGGCTGGTGGCGTCGGGACACTATCCCAATCCCCTCGATCATGCCCATGTCGTAACCACAACGACCCATAAGACGCTGCGCGGACCGCGCGGCGGGCTCGTCCTCACCAACGATACCGACCTCGCCAAGAAAATACGCTCGGCGCTGTTTCCCGGTATTCAGGGCGGTCCGCTCATGCATGTTATCGCGGCGAAAGCGGTTGCGCTCGGCGAGGCGCTGGAGCCGTCGTTCAAGGCGTATGGCCGCGCCGTGATCGACAATGCGCAGGCGCTCGCCGCAGCGCTTGTCGAGGGCGGCTACGCCGTGGTCTCCGGCGGCACGGACACGCATCTGGCGCTGATCGATCTGCGGCCCAAGGGCGTTAAGGGAAACGCCGGCGAGAAGAGCCTTGAGCGCGCCGGGATCACCTGCAACAAGAACGGCGTGCCGTTCGATCCGGAAAAATTCACCATCACGTCCGGCTTGCGGGTCGGATCGCCGGCGGGCACGACCCGCGGCTTCGGCGTCGCCGAGTTCCGCGAGATCGGCGGATTGATGGTCGAGGTCCTGGACGGCCTGGCGGCGGGGGAAGAGTCGAACGAAGCCGTCGAAAAAGCCGTTTTCGAAAAGGCGCGTGCGCTGACGGCGCGCTTTCCGATCTATACATAACGCGGCGATAGCAAAGGCCGGCCCCCTATGCGATGTCCTTTCTGCGGCAGCGAAGAGACGCAAGTCAAAGACTCCCGTTCTGCGGAAGACGGCGCTTCCGTGCGCCGTCGGCGGGAATGCAGCGCCTGCGGCGGCCGCTTCACCACATTCGAGCGCGTTCAACTCCGTGAACTGACGGTCATCAAAAGTTCCGGCAAGAAAGCACCGTTCGATCGCGACAAGCTGGTGCGGTCCGTCAACATCGCCACGCGCAAGCGCAATGTCGAATCGGAACAGGTCGATCAGATGATCTCCGGCATCGTTCGCCGGCTTGAATCGATGGGCGAGGGCGATATCCCGACGGAGAAGATCGGCGAGTTGGTGATGGAAGGTCTCGCTCATCTCGACGCCGTCGCCTATGTGCGCTACGCGTCGGTCTACAAGGACTTCCGCGAAATCAAGGATTTCGAAAAGTTCCTCGGCAAGATGGACGGCCCGGACCGTGAGTGAAACACAAAGGGCGCCGGCTCGGTCCGCCGCGCGGCTCGCGGCGGTTCAGGCGCTTTATCAGATGGAAGTTTCGGGCCAGGGCGTTGAAGCGACGATCCGCGAATTTGAATCTTATCGCCTGGACGGAAAAATCGAAGGTGAACGGCTGCATGGCGCCGACCGCGCGTTTTTCGCCGACATCCTGCGCGGAACGGTCGAAACCCAGGCAAGGCTTGATCCTTATCTTGCGCGCCATTTGTCGGCGGGATGGAAGCTTGCGCGTATCGACGCCACCGCGCGCGCCATCCTGCGCGCAGGCCTTTACGAGCTCATGCGCCGGTCCGACGTTCCGGCCAAGGTCGTCATCAACGAATATCTTAACGTGGCGCGTGCGTTTTTCGGCGGCGAAGAAACAAAATTCATCAACGCCGTTCTCGACGCGGCCGCGCGCGATGCGCGCGCCGACGATTTTGCGGTGTAACGCCGGCGCGCCCCGATGAACGAATTCGAGATTATCCATGACATTTTCGCGCCGCTAAGCGCGCAGGCCCCAGGTGCATTCGACCTTAAAGACGACGCGGCGCTGCTTGAAGAAAGCGCGTATGTGGTCACCAAAGATCTGATGGTCGCCGGCGTCCATTTCCTGCCGCGCGACCCGCTCGATCTCGTCGCGCGCAAATTGTTGCGGGTCAATCTTTCCGACCTGGCCGCGAAAGGCGCCAAACCGGTCGGTTATTTGCTCGGATGCGTTTGGCCTGCCAATGTCAAGCGCGAAGCAATCGAATTATTCGCATCCGGATTAAAAGAAGATCAGGCGGCGTTCAGGATTTCGCTTTTCGGCGGCGACACGGTGGTTCATGGCGCGAAAGGCGCGCCGTTGACGTTGTCTGTCACTATGTTCGGCGCGCCGCCGAAACAGGGCGCAACGCGCCGCGGCGGCGGCGCGGCGCGCGACGATCTTTATGTGTCCGGCGCGATCGGCGACGCCGGGCTTGGCCTGATGGCGCTGAAAAAGGAAATCAAGCTCACGACCGTCGACAAGGCCTCGCTCGCCGGGCGGTATCATCTGCCCGAGCCGCGGCTCAGCCTCGGCGCGGCCATTGCGGGCGTCGCCAACGCCGCCATTGACGTATCGGACGGGCTGATCGCGGACGCCGGTCATCTCGCGGCGGCGTCGGGTCTTAAGGCGGAGTTGGAAGCCGCTGCGCTGCCACTGTCGAACGCGGCGCGAGGCTGGCTTGAAGGCGAGGACGATGGGGACAAGGCGTTGGCGGCGCTGGCGGGTTTCGGCGACGACTACGAGATTCTATTCGCCGCGCCGTCGTCGCTGCGCCGGTCGGTATCCATGGCGGCGAAAGCCTCGCGCACCAGCGTTACGCGGATCGGCGCCTTAAAGCGCGGGTCGGGCGTGACGCTCTTAGGCGCGGACGGCGCGCCGATTCCCGTCGCCGATGCGGGTTTTAATCACTTTGTGCGGCGTTAGGGTTTCGGGCGGACGAGGCGATCTACTGGCCGGGCGTTTGTTCCTGACCGATGCCGGCGGGAAGCTGGCCGACATTACCCAGGAGTTGCTCCCAGAAATTAAGCTCCTTGCCTCTTGTCGGTGTCTCGCGGGAGACCATTTTCATATTGTTGCTGTCCGACAGATCGAAAGTGAGCTTTTCGGTGACAACGCCCTCTTCGTCGAACCGAAACCCGACAATAAACCGGCGTTTGGTCTTTGCATTGAAGAACGCGCGGGTCGTGTCCAGGCTGTTGAGGTAGTACCAGGCGTTATCATCGAACGTGCCGATCATGGAGGGCTCGCCATATTTGGCGAGAATGCTCTCCTTGGAGTCGAGGCCGATCTCCGCGGTCAGCTCGGTCTGATCCCGCTCAAGCACGTAGCCGTGGCTGGAGCGTACGGAAACGCAGGCCTGAAGCGAGAAAACGGCGAATACCAAAAACAGCGCTCGTATCATGGTGCTCCTAGCTGGACTTGATCCGGGAGATCGGGCGGCATAGGTCCGGGCATCGATACCAGCGATCCCTTCGCTTCGCCAACCCCGGAAACGGGCCTGACTTTATGAAAATGGGGCTATTTAGAAAAGATCCAAGCCGCGAGGCCGGCGAGGCGCTTTATGCGGCCGCGGTGAAGCAGGCCCGCGCGGCCCCGCTTTATGCGGAATTCGGCGTTCCTGACACGGTTGAGGGCAGGTTTGAGATGGTGGCGCTTCACGTCTACCTGATCCTGCGCCGGCTCAAGGACGCGCCGCCGCCCGCCGGGAAAGTCGGCCAACGGCTGTTTGACGCCATGTTCCAGGACTTGGACGATTGCCTTCGCGAACTTGGCGTCGGCGATCTGTCCATCGCCCGGAAGATTCGCGCCCTGGCGGAGAATTTCTACGGACGCGTAGGGGCCTATGAAGACGCGTTGAAAGACGGCGCGCCGCCGGACGCGCTTGCCTCGGCGCTGGCCCGCAATGTCTATGAGGACGAAGACGCCGAGCATGCGGCCGCGTTTGCGGATTACGTTCGGCAGGCGGTTGCGTCTTTCTCTGATCAGAACTTAGACGATCTGACGAAAGGGCGGGCGGCGTTTCCCACGGCCGGGCGCGCATCATGAGTTCGGCGCTTCCGGTTCCGGAATTCAGCGTCGAAATCCGTCTCGACGCCTTGCCGCGCGACGGCAAACGTTTTGCGCTCTGCGCAAGCCCCGACGAGCGCATCGCCATTGCCGAACGTTTGGGGATTCCCGCCGTCGACAAGTTGGCGGGGGACGTCCGTCTTGTCGCCACGCGGAAGGCGATTACGGCCCGCGGACATCTTGACGCGGCGCTGACGCGGATCTGCGTCGCCAGCCTTGAAGAAATGTCTGAAACCGTCGACGAAAGCTTTGAGATCGAATTTTTCCGCACCGCGCCGGCAAGGACAGACGCCGATGCAAACGAGGCCTGGGAGCAGCCGGAAGTGCATGAAGGCGACACGCTCGATCTTGGAGAGTTGCTTGTTCAACAGCTCGCGCTGGCCATGGCGCAGTTCCCACGCAAGCCGGATGCAGCCAGCCTGGCTGAAAAATACGGCCGCGCGAAAGCCCGCTCACCCTTTGCGGCGCTTGCGGGAAAAATCGAAAAATCTAATGAAAATCAATAACATAATAAAACCCTGCCAATGTTAAGAAAGTGATTGGAAACTGCGTTGCATGGCGGTGCGGGCGCTGTATTCTGCGCCACCGTTGAAAACGGAACCGAAGTGAAAAATGCTAATCATAACGGGGGAGCGATAACGCTCGCCATTGACGCCATGGGCGGCGACGCTGGTCCGCAAGCGGTTGTCGAGGGCGTCGCCCACGCCGTTGCGCGCGGCCTTCAGGCGAAGGTTCTTCTGTTCGGCGACGGCGAAAAGCTTGAAAGCGTCGCCGGCAAGGCGTTGCGGCGCGCCGCGTTTGAAATCCGGCATACTAGCAATGTCGTCTCCATGACCGACAAACCCAGCCATGTCATAAGGCGCGGCCGTGACACGTCCATGTGGGCGGCGATGAATGCGGTCAAGGAAGGCGAGGCGCAGGCGGTCGTTTCCTGCGGCAACACCGGCGCGCTGATGGCGCTGGCGCGGCTGCAACTGCGCATGATCGAAGGCGTCGATCGGCCGGCGATCACGGCGCTGTGGCCGACCCGCCGCGGACGTTCCATCGTGCTCGATGTCGGCGCGAATGTCGAAGCCGATGAAAAGCAACTGGTTCAGTTCGCCATCATGGGCGAGGCGTTTTACCGTGCGCTGACCGGCGTTGAAAAACCCAGCGTCGGCCTTTTGAATGTCGGCGCGGAAGATCTCAAAGGCCATGAGTTGATCCGCACCGCGGCGCGCACCATTCGCCAGGCCGATCCTGAGATGGCCTTCAAGGGCTTTATCGAAGGCGACGATATTTCCGACGGGACCGTCGATGTCGTCGTAACCGACGGATTTACCGGCAACATCGCGCTCAAATCGGCCGAAGGCACGGCGCGCCTGGTGGGCGGCTGGGTCAAGGAAGCGCTCAAGGGCACGCTCAACGCGAAATTCGGCTCGTTGTTCATGGCCCCGGGACTGCGCAAGCTCAAAGATCGCATCGACCCGTCATCGGTCAATGGCGGGGTTTTTCTGGGGGTTAACGGGGTCGTGGTGAAAAGCCACGGCGGCTCGGACGCCCGCGGCGTGGCCAGCGCCGTCAATATGGCGGCCAACCTGGCGCGCCGGCCGTTCCGCGACGAAGTTGCCCAGACCGTCAATTCGGTGATGAACCGCCGCCGAACGCTCGCGCAAGCCGAGCTTCATCATGCGGACATGACAGCGGCGGCCCAATGAGTCTGAAATCAGTTTTGCGCGGATGCGGCGCGTATTTGCCGGACAAGATCCTTACCAATGACGATCTGGCCCGCATGGTGGACACCAGCGATGAATGGATTCGCGAACGCACCGGCATTCGCGAACGCCGCGTCGCCGCTGAAGGCGAGAATACGTCCGATCTGGCGGTGAAAGCGGCGAGCGAGGCCCTTCGCGCCGCCGATCTTACGCCCGCGGACGTCGATCTGATCGTTGTCGCCACGACGACGCCGGATCTGACCTTTCCGGCGACAGCGGCGATCGTTCAGGCCAAACTCGGCGTGGAGCAGGGCGCCGCGTTCGACATTCAAGCGGTGTGCACGGGATTTATTTATGCGCTGTCGGCGGCGGACAAGTTTCTCGCCAGCGGCCAGAACCGGTGCGCCCTGGTGATCGGCGCGGAAACCTTTTCCCGGATTCTCGACTGGGAGGACCGCTCCACATGCGTCCTGTTCGGCGACGGGGCCGGCGCGTTCGTGCTCGAGGCGCAAGATGCCGACGCCGCCGGCGAGCGCGGCTTTATCAACAGCTATCTGCGTTGCGACGGCCGGCTGGTGGATCTTCTCTATGTCGACGGCGGCGTATCCGCCACGGGCTCGGCGGGCTATGTCCGCATGCAGGGCAACAAGGTGTTCCGCGAAGCCGTTATCCGTATTTCCCAAGCGATGGAAAGGGTCGCCGCCGACGCCGGCGTCTCGGTCCACGATATTGACTGGTTCGTGCCCCACCAGGCCAATGAGCGGATCATTCATGGCGTGGTGAAAAAACTCGACCTTCGGGTGGATCAGGTAATTTCCACAATCGCCGGTCAGGGAAACACGTCGGCGGCCTCGATTCCGCTGGCCTATAGCGCCGGCGTCGCCGACGGACGTATCAAGCAGGGCGATCTCGTGCTCTTGGAGGCGATGGGCGGCGGGCTGACCTGGGGCGCGGCCCTGCTCCGTGCGTGAAGAAAACACACAATATATTTCAACGGGTTATTGACCAAAGCGAGCGGATAAGATTAACCTTATTCCCCGGTGGGGCGAAAATAAGCCGGGGTTGACGCCATGACGGGAAATACGGTGACGCGCGCAGACCTGACCGACGCGGTCTATCGGGCGGTCGGGATTTCGCGCAACGAATCGGCGGCGTTCGTCGAACGGGTGCTGGAAGAGGTTGCAGCATCGCTGGAGCAGGGTGATACGGTCAAGATCTCTTCCTTCGGTACGTTTTCGGTGCGCGATAAAAAGCTCCGCATGGGACGCAATCCGAAAACCGGCGAGGAAGTGCCGATCGCGCCGCGGCGCGTGGTGACGTTCCGCGCCTCCCATGTGCTCAAGGACCGGATCAACGACGGCCACCGCAAATCAGACGCCGCCGAATAAACCCGACCAACACAGGCGAACCCGTGGCGAAATCCGCCGAAGCATTCCGCACGATATCCGAAGCCGCCAAAGAGCTCGACGTGCCCCAGCATGTGCTGCGCCATTGGGAGGAAGTGTTCGGCCAGGTGCGGCCGATGCGGCGGGCCGGGGGCAGGCGATATTACCGCCCCCTCGACATCGATCTTTTGCGCGGCGTTCGCGTCCTGCTTTACGATCAGCGCTACACGACGAAAGGCGTCCAGCGCATCTTTCGGGACGAAGGCGTCAAATACGTTTCCGAACTCGGCCGCCGCGCCGCCGCCGGCGAACCGGTCGAAGTGCGTCCCGTCCTGTCCGACGGCGACGACGAAGAAGAGGTGCTCGAACTTGGGGCGGAATCGCGCCTTGACGAATCCACGGCGGCGGATTTGCAAAAGACGCTGGCGCGAACTCTGGCGCGGCTGGAAAAAGTGCAGGAAGCGCTCGATGAAGCGACCCTCGCGCTCGAAGCGATCGCGCCGGACGACGAGGCCGCGAAAGCATAAGGGGGCCTGGCAAGGCGTTGCGGCGGCCTTCGTGCGCACCTATAGTCCGCGCCTTCGCGGGGCGCTTCCTTTCGCGAACGGTCGGAGCGTAGCGCAGCCTGGTAGCGCACTTCACTGGGGGTGAAGGGGTCGTGGGTTCGAATCCCGCCGCTCCGACCATTTTCCGCTGTCAAGCAGCGGGCAATATCCGAAAGGTGAGGGGACAAGACCTTTTGGGCGTTGCGTGGGCGCAACGCCAGCGCGGCAAAGGCGTGCTATAAGCATGCGCCGCCAGAAGGTGGGGACTTAGATGACTCGCAATTCGCTGCCGGCCGGCGTGCCGGCGGACAACCAGAAACCCAAAGGCGCCGACGGGACCGCTGTCGGGCCGCAGGAAATGGCGGTCCCGCGTTTTGCCGGCGAACCGCCGCAGGAGCGCAGCGACCCAGGGGTGGATGCGATCAAGGAATCCTATACGCGCGCCTTGGAATTTGAAGACGATGTGCAAAGCGGCGGCCCCCGCCCGCAGCCGCGCATGCCGGCGTCAGTGAAAAAGCTTTCGCTTATGATCGCGATTGTCGCCCTGATCGGCGCGCTGGGCGCTGTGCTCGCCATGTCGGGCCGCAATAAGCTGCCGCTATGCGCGGACCAGCCGGCATGGAACCAATATAATTGCCGGGCGGGGTAGCCGCCCTTTGCCGCCATGGGCGGTATGGTTCAGCGCCGATCGGATACGTCTTTGCCTTTTGGTTCCGCGTTCATCCACTGGATCAGATATTTCGCCGGCAGCGCCCAGGCGACGCCCGCAAAGAGATAATAGCCCGCCTTTAGGAGTTGATTGTCCGGCACATGCACGCCGAGCGCCGCCGCGGCCAAAAAATACGCCGCTAGCGCCGGCAGGAGGAGGGCAAAGCCGAGGAGTTTTTTGAGCCGTGGAGACATGGCCTTTCAGGGTTCGCCGCGACGCGGGGTCGCGGGCGCGCAAACGCGTTTTGTCCTAAAGGACGAACATGGCGGATGGCAACTCATCAGCCGGGACGTCTTCGCCGGCCGCGGCGTGGCGCATCGCGATCTGGCTTTTTGTGATGACCGGTCTTGTCGCGGCGACGGTGATCGTCGGCGGCGCGACGCGGCTGACCGATTCGGGTCTTTCGATCACCGAATGGGCGCCCGTGACCGGCGTCATCCCGCCCTTGAGCGAGGCGGCGTGGCTGGCCGAATTCGAAAAATACAAGACCATTCCGGAGTATCAAGACGTCAATTTCGGCATGAGCCTTGATGAGTTCAAGACGATTTACTGGTGGGAATGGGGCCATCGCGTGCTCGGCCGAATTATCGGCGCGGCGTTTTTATTTCCCTTCATCTTCTTCGTTGCGACGGGCCAGGTTGGCCGCGGTCTGGGACTGAAACTGTTCGGTCTCTTCCTGCTCGGCGGCATGCAGGGCGCGCTGGGCTGGTGGATGGTGCAGTCGGGTCTGACCGAGCGCGTCGACGTCAGCCAGTATCGATTGGCGGCGCATTTATCGCTTGCCGTGGTTTTGTTCGCCTGCATGTTCTGGCTCGGCCTCAGCCTGTGGCCGGCGCAGCGGGTCGCCGCGCCGCGCGGCCTTGCGCTTGGGGCGGCGGCGCTGACCGCCGTCGTGTTTGTGCAGATCGTTCTCGGCGCCTTCGTCGCCGGCCTGCGCGCGGGACGCACCTTCAACACCTGGCCGCTGATGGACGGCAAGGTCTTTCCCGACGGCTATTTCGCTGGCGCGCCGGGGCTGAACGATTTGTTCGAGACGGTCGCCGCGGCGCAGTTCAACCATCGTCTGGGCGCTTATATTCTCGCCGCCGGCGCGGTCTGGTTCTGGCTGGCCGCCCGCAAAACGCCTGCGGCGGCGCGCGCGCGGCTGGTTCTCGCGACCGTTGGCGTACAGATGGTCTTGGGGATCTGGACCGTGCTCGCCGCGACGCCGATCGCCCTGGGTCTTCTCCATCAGGCCGGCGCGCTGTTGGTTTTGATGGCCGCGCTTTATGCCGCGCATGGCGTGCGTCCGGACCCGGCCGCTGTTTCATTGAAAAAATAACCATCATTTGCGGTCTGGCGTCTCAGTCTTGACCGGCATGCCGTTATATACTATTAATTGCGCAATTAGTTGTATATATCTGTGTGATGGCGGAACCCTCCTTCATAGAAACGCATGCGCTCAGGGACGCCTTTTTCGGGTATCGGCTTGGGCGGCTTTTTGATCTTCTTATGGAGCAGGGAGATGATTTCATGCGCGCCGAAGGCGTCAGCTTTCCCTCCCGCGCGAATTCGACTGTTTTATACATTTCAGAACATAACGGCGCATCGACGGCTGACATTATGCGCGAACTGCATCAGCCGCATCAGCTTGTCGCCCAGCGTGTCGATCTGTTGATGGAACTCGGCGTCGTTGAGCGACTGGACGATCCCAATGACAAGCGCAGAAAAATTCTCAGACTGACGCGCAAGGGCAAAAAAGAAGCAGCGCTGTTACGAGACGCTATGAAGGACGCAATACGCGCCTTTGAGCGCCTCTTTGATGAAATCGACGTCGAAATGGATGAGGCCGTGCGATCGATGACCAAAGCGCTGGCGGACGCATCCATCGGCGAGCGCGTGAAAGCGGTGCGGACGAGGAAGCGAAGGGCTGCGTGAATTGGAAGCGATGAGGCGTCAGATGATGAGTTGGATGAAGCAATGGGGCGCGGCCGCCTTGTCGGCTGCATATCTTGGTTGCGCAACCTATGCGCCGGTAGAACGCGATGAGCGCCAATTTGCGAGCGCTCAGATAGAAGAAGATTTTGGCGCGTTTATTCATTTTGTAAAAACAACACATCCTGACCTCAGCTATTCGGCGGACTTGGATGCGCTTGACGCTTTGACGGAAAGCATCAGCGGTTCCTTTGATGAAAGCATGACGCTGCGTGATGCATGGATGGCGATGGCGTTGGCGAACCCGGCCTTTGGCGACGCCCATGTCGGCTTGCGCCGCCCTGTGGAGGCGATTGCCGACTACGAAAAGCAAGGCGGAACGCTGTTTCCCGCGCCGATGGTTTTCGACGACGCTGGGGTTATGCGTATCGGCGCCGCCGTTCCGGATAGCCTTGGCCTGTCTCCCGGCGCAGAAGTGATTTCCATCAACGGCGTCAAGACCGAAACCATCGTTGATACGCTATTGCCGCGTATGCGCGGCGAAACGGTGCAACTCCGGCGCTTGGTGATGGAACGCTATTTTCCGCAATATTTCTGGATAGCGTATGGCGGATACGAAACCTACGTCCTGCGGTTAAGGGAAAATGGGCGCACGCGCGTGGCGGCAATCGCCGCCGCAGACGGCGCCGGTCAAGAAGGCGACGCCGCCTTTATATATGAAACGCTGCCCGCTTCGGCCGGGTATATGAACGTTAAGACCTTTAACATCGAAAAGAAGGATCAGTTTGCGGCGTTCCTGTCGGACGCGTTTGCGCAAATCCGGGAAGACGGCGTTGACAGGCTGATTATCGATTTGCGGGAAAATGGCGGCGGCGCGCACGATGTCAGCGATTTGTTGATGGCGTATCTGACAGACAAGCCTTATTCCCCGATATCGGGGATTAAGGCGAGAATCACGGAGGAAAACATTGGCCGCATACCGGGCGCCAAGCTCGGCGATGTCGTCGCCGTTCCGTTTCGGCAGACGGTAACGCCGCCGGAAGTCTATCCCCTCCGCTTTAAGGGCGAAGTTTATGCGCTTGTCGGCGGCCTGACATATTCGCAGGCGATCGCCTTCGCCGCGACGTTACAAGATCATGATATTGCGACCATCGCCGGACAGGAAACGGAAGGTCCCGCCAACCAATCAGGACAGGTTCAACGGATGCGATTGCCGCATACGGGGCTGGAGGCGCTCGCGCCGATTTACATTTTTATACGGGCGAGCGGCGATAGGTCTCGCCGGGGCGTCATTCCGGATATCGAGATCAAACACGACCCCCTTGATCCTATGGAAAGCGTGCGCGCCTTATTGGAAGCAACGAAGGCGCCCAGAGAATAAGCGGGGCATGGTCTGGCGCCGGCTATTCGGTCACAAGCTCCACCGGGATGATCAGGCTGTCGTCGTCTTCTGTCGCCAGCGCCGTCCCGCGGGGATCGACGGGCGCGTTTTCAGCAAGCCCAAGCGCATTGCGGACGCCGGTCAGGGGAATCAGCCGGACAACGGGTTCGCCGCCGACAAGGCCCAGCGCGATCGCGCCATTGCGATAAAGCCCGCCGAGATTGGCGCCGCTCGCCCCCATGGCGCTTGCCGGGCTGGGGGTTTCGGTTGCGATGTCTTCGGAGTCGTCCGTCGGTGCCATGTCCGTGGGCGAAGCGATGCGCACGGCGCCGATAAACGAACCCGCCATGCGGTCGAAGAGATGAACGGCCCCGCTCTCTGCATCAAGCAGCGCGATCCATCCCGACGCGGTTTGCGCCGATGCGCCCCCGGCCGGGATCACGGCCAGACTGCCGACGCTTGCCGCCGCGCTTTGCGCGAAGGGCGTATCGAAACCATTCTGGCCGTCGAGGCGATAGACCGCGCCGTTTTCAGACGCCAGCAACAAAACGCCGTCCGCGTCCACGGCGCAGCGGGCGATGTCATCGGGTACGTCGATCACCGCGGGATCGGCGATGGCAAGACCCGGCGCCGCGTCGCCCATATCCTCGAGCGAGAGATTATAGACGGTCGCGGCGCCGCGCTGGACGACGAACAAGGTCGGGTCCGCGCTTGTCAGCGCCCGGCCGAGACAAAAATCGCGCAGCTCGCCGCGCACCGCCGCGCCGCCTTCCAGCGGCAGGAACACGCGCGACGCATTATCGACGCCGTAAAAGCGAAAGACGCTTTCATCCGCATCGAAAGTCGCAACGACGCCCGCCGCCAGCGGGCCGAAGCCGAGATAACTGACGCGGACGCCTTGCGCGTTAAGATCGGGAACGCGCGAGACTTCATTGCCGTCCTCGATATTGTAGGAGACAAGGCCGTCGGCGCCGGCGACGATCATCAAGCCGTTGAAGACGATATTAGGATGGGTCCAGAAGGCGATGCCGGTCGCCGGCTGCTCGATAGGCAATTCATCACTGACGGCGACGTCAACCGCCTCGACTGGTGCGGGCGCAGGCGTTTCTTCGGCCTGCTCGCAGGCGGCGAAAAACAACAGACAGGCGAGGGCGGCGGCACGGCGCATCGGTGGCACTCCAGGATTTCCTGCTGTGCTTCTCACGCCCGAAGGCGCCGGCGTCAAGGTTGAGGGGATTGACGGCCAGGGGCGGTAACATACTACCACATATTTATCTTGTTGTTTTCAAAATAGTTTATCGGAACATATTGACGGGGAGGGCGCCGTCCTGTATCCGCCGCGCTTTCCCGGCCGGGCCGGCCAAAGCGCCGGCGTCCGGTCAGAGCATCAGGAAATCATCCATGAAGACCTACGCCATGAAACCGGCGGAAGCGCAAAAGGACTGGACGCTGATCGACGCGGAAGGCCTTGTCGTCGGCCGTCTCGCCTCGATCATCGCCACGCGCCTGCGCGGCAAACACAAGCCGTCTTATACACCCCATGTGGATTGCGGCGATCACGTCGTCGTCGTGAACGCCGATAAGGTCGTCTATACCGGCCGCAAATTGACGGACAAGAAGTTCTACTGGCACACCGGCTATCCCGGCGGGATCAAGGAGCGCGCGATGGACAAGATCCTCGGCGGCGCCCATCCCGAGCGCGTGCTGATGAAAGCCGTCGAGCGCATGATGCCGAAGGACTCGCCGCTCGCGCGCAAGCAGATGACGGGCTTGCGCATTTACGCCGGGCCCGAGCATCCCCACGAGGCGCAACAGCCAACGCCCCTCGACGTCGCCGCCATGAACCCCAAGAACAAGAAGGACGTCTGATCGCCATGAGCACGACCTCTCTCGAAGACATCAAGGACGTTGCGGCCGAAGCGGGCGTGATCGCGGCCGAGCCGGAAGAAGCCCCGCTGCCCGAGCCGAAGATCGACGATCAGGGCCGCGCCTACGCCACCGGCAAACGCAAGACCGCCATCGCGCGGGTGTGGATCAAGCCGGGCGCGGGCCGCATCACGGTCAACAAAAAAGACCATACGGAATATTTCGGCCGCGCCGTCCTGCAGATGATCATCAAGCAGCCCCTGGCTGCGGCGGAGCGCATGGATCAGTACGATGTGTTCTGCACCGTGACGGGTTCCGGCCCGTCCGGCCAGGCCGGCGCCGTGCGTCACGGCATCGCGAGGGCGCTGACCTATTATGAGCCGGCGCTGCGTTCGGTGCTCAAAAAGGGCGGGTTCCTCACCCGCGATTCCCGCGTCGTCGAGCGCAAGAAATACGGTCGCCGCAAGGCCCGCCGCAGCTTCCAGTTCTCCAAACGCTAACGCGCGTTGTGCAGTGGAGGGGTCATTTCTCCGCTCATTCCCGCGCCCGCGCGCGAGTTCGCCGGATGGGAACCGGCGGACGCGCTAATTATAGTTTGACCGCATTCGCGGTCGGGTGGGAATCCAGTTTCAGGAATAAAGCCTAGCTTTGCTCGTCATCCCGTGCGCGATGCAGCATCTTAATGATGCATCGCAGACACGGGATCGCTTGTAAGTTATCCCGGATCAGCAAAGCAGCATTTCATGCTGCATTGCATCCGGGATGACGCAATTGGACTCGATGTTTCATACATTGGCTCTAAAGTTTGCATGCGCGCCCACATTCCCTTTCTGGCGAAAGCGCCCTAGACAAGCGCCATGATTACAAAACCTTCCGTTGCGTTGGTCGGCGCCGGCGCCATGGGCGGCGCGCTGCTCAGGGGCTGGCTTGCCCCCGGGTCAATCGATCCGGCAAAATCCGTCGTGTTCGATCCGGCGGCGCCGGAGGCGATCCGCGCGCTGTGCGAAAAACATGGCGTCGCGCTCAATCCCGCCGTTGAGACAACAAACGCCGATGCGCTGGTTTTGGCCGTTAAGCCGCAAAAAGCGAACGACGCGCTGCCCGCCTATGCGCCCATCGCCAAGAACGCCCTGGTTATCTCGGTGATGGCGGGCAAGACCATCGCGAGCATCGCCAAAGCCCTCGGCGGCGCGCCAAAGGTCGCCCGCGTCATGGCGAACCTTCCCGCCGCAATCGGTAAGGGCGTTGCCGGGCTTTATGCGCCGGGCGCCGTCGATGCTGACGGCCGCCGTCTGATCGAAACGCTGATGGCGGCGGCGGGCGAAACCGTCTGGGTTGGCAGCGAACAGGAAATCGACTTTGTCACCGCCGTTTCCGGCTCCGGGCCGGCCTATTTCTTTTTGCTGACCGAGGCGCTGGCCGAGGCGGGCGCGGCGCTGGGCCTTTCAAAAGACGCCGCCGCCAGGCTGGCGCTGGCGACGCTGACCGGCGCCGGCGCGCTGATGGAAACCGAAACCCGCAGCCCCGCGCAAATGCGCCGCGCCGTCACCTCGCCCGGCGGGACCACCGAAGCGGCGCTCGACATTCTCGACGGCGACGATAAAACGCTCCGCAAGCTGATAAAGGACGCCGTCGCCGCCGCGGCGCGAAGGGCGGGGGAACTGACGGGATAGACAAAGGGGGGCCGGGATGTCATTCGAGCGTCAACCCGTTCTTAAAGGCGACATCGTCGAACTAAGACCGCTTCGCCCGGATGATTTCGACGCGCTTTACGCCGTCGCCGCCGATCCGCTGATCTGGGAACAACATCCTGCCAGTGACCGATATCAAAAAGACGTTTTTATCGGCTTCTTCAAGGACGCCCTTGAATCGGGCGGGGCGCTGATCGCCATCGACGCCAAAACGCAAGAGGTGATCGGGTCGTCGCGCTTTCACGGGCTCGACGAGGAGCGAAGCGAAGTGGAGATCGGCTGGAGCTTTCTGGCGAGATCGCGCTGGGGCGGCGACTATAATGGCGAAATGAAACAACTCATGCTGGAACACGCATTTCGCTATGTGAACAGCGTTATTTTTCGGATCGGCCCGCACAACCTGCGTTCCCAGCGGTCGGTTGAAAAACTCGGCGCGGTTCGCGATGGGTCGCGGCTCGATGACGACGGCCGGGAGAGCTATGTCTATCGGATCGTCGGGACGGATTTCCTTGCTCGTTCAGTGTGAGAAGGTTTGGGTTAACGCGTCGGGTAAAAAACAGAGATCGCTTCATCCTGAGGAGAAATTTTTCCTTCGTCCTTCGTGACAGCCCTTCGGGGCCCTCAGGATGAAGGAAAAATTTCGTCACGAAGGACGAAGCGATGCACATTAATCGCGCGACAACCTAAACCGGCAGCCTGATCGTCGCGCGCAGGCCCCCATGAGGCGATGGCGACAGCGTCGCGTCGCCGCCATGCGCGCGTGCGATGTCGCGCACCACGGTCAGGCCAAGGCCGACGCCGCCTTCGCTCAATCCGCGCGCCTCGTCGAGCCGGGTAAAGGGTTTGAAGACGTCTTCGTATTTTTCCGGATCGATGCCGGGGCCGTCGTCGTCCACATGGATTTCCACATGCTTGTTCGCCGGTCTGGCGCTGACCCAGACGCTTTCCGCATGGCGCAGGCCGTTATTGACGAGATTGCCGATCGCGCGTTTGAGCGCCGAGCGCCGGGCGGTCACCACAAGGCCCGCTTGCGATTCGGTTGACACAGCGCGGCCCGCGCGCCTGGCGTCGCTTTCGATCTCCGCGATCAATTCGTTGAGGCGGAAGGGTTCGGCCGCTTCGTCCGCCGCTTCGTCGCGGGCGAATTCGAGATAGGCCTCGACCATGCGCTCCATTTCAAGAACGTCCTCGCGCAGCGCTTCGACTTCGCTGGTGTCGGGCTGCATGGCGAGCGCCAGTTTGATGCGGGTGAGCGGCGTTCTGAGATCGTGACTGACGCCGGCGAGCATCGCCATGCGCTGTTCGAGCTGTCGTTTGAGCCGTTCGCGCATGGCGATGAAAGCGTAGCCCGCCTTGCGCACTTCGGTGGCGCCGGACGGCCGAAAATCGGGCGCGTCCCGCCCGCGGCCGAAGGCTTCTGCCGCGCTGGCCAGCTGCAGAATGGAGCGCACCTGATTACGCAGAAAGATAATCGCGATCCAACCCAGCAGGATCGACGTGCCCACCAGCCAGAACAGAAAAATCGGCCCCGTCGTTGCAAAGACGCGATCGCGATAGGCGAAGAAGATCAACTGGCCGTCGTCGAGTTGAACGCGCACTTCGACAAAGGCCGGCCAGGTCCTTGTATTGAACCAGTAAGGCCTTTCGAGACTCTCCCCGAGTTCGCGCGCAAGGGTCGAGTTATAGACGTTGAAAATCGACAGTTCGTCGGTCGCCGGTATGTTCGTTCCCGGATCGAAGCGGACGCTGAGATCGAGATCGTTCAGCGCCATCTCGTTGATCGCCGTGCGCGCCGCCTCGTCGGCGCCTTGTTCATAAAGCCGCGTCACCAGCGCGATCTGGCCCGTCACATTGGCCGACAGGTTCGCCGACACAAGATCCCAGTGGCGGTCGAAAAACACATAGGTGATCACCGCCTGCATGAGAAAGATCGGCAGGATGACGATCCATAAAACCCGGGCGTAAAGGCTTTTGGGAAGGTAGCGCCGAAACATAAGCGTCTAATCCGCCATCAGAACGTAGCCGACGCCGCGCACCGTCTGAAGATAGATCGGCGCGCGCGGGTTTTCCTCGATCTTCTTGCGGATGCGCGTGACCTGCACGTCGATCGAACGCTCCATCGCCGTTGAGGTCTGTTCAGCCAGCGCCTGGCGCGAGATCGCCTCGCCGGGCTTTTGCGCCAGGGCCTTTAACAGCGCCGCCTCGCCGGAGGTGAGCTTGATGAGTTCGCCATTGCGCCGCAACTCGCCGCGGCCGACGGAAAAGCTGCACTGGCCGAATGTCAGCTCCTGCCGGCTCAGCGCGGCCGGCTGGGTCCGGCGCAACAGCGCATTGGCCCGCAAGAGCAGTTCGCGCGGCTCGAACGGCTTCGACAAATAATCGTCTGCGCCGCGCTCGAGCCCTTCAATGCGGTCTTCGGGCAAGCCGCGCGCGGTGAGAAGAAGGATCGGCACATGGGATGCGGCGCGAACGGATTTGGTAAGATCAAGGCCCGATTCCCCCGGCATCATGACGTCGAGGATCAACAGATCGAAATCGACCGATCCCATCAGCTTGCGCGCCTCTTCGGCGTTGCCGGCGGTCGAGGTGCGAAAGCCGTTATCGCTCAGATAACGCTTCAAAAGCGTTCTGATGCGATTGTCATCGTCGACCACGAGAATATGCGCGGGGCCTTCCAAAATCGTCGTCTTGTCCGTTATGCCTTCAGCCGTCGCGGCGCAACGCGCGCGCCGCGCGCAAAGCATAATCCGCGCCGGTCCAAAAAGTAAGGACGGCCGCGAACCACAGCGCGCCCGAGGCGAACGGGCGCAGGGCCTCGCCGGCAAAGCCCCGCGGCGCGGCGGCCAGAAACAGCCCGGCTGCGATCAGCTGCGCGGCGGTTTTCCATTTCGCCGCCATTGTGACCGTCAGCGCGCCGCCCCTGGCGACCACGGCCTCGCGCAGGCCGCTGACCAGCAGTTCGCGCGCGATGATGATGATGACCGCGATCACGCCAAGGCCATGAATGAGGCCATTGCGCACCAAAAGCACCAGCGCGGCGGCGATCAGCAGCTTGTCGGCGATGGGATCGAGCGCCGCGCCCAGCGCCGACGTTTCGCTTCTGGCGCGGGCGACCCAGCCGTCAAAAAGATCGGTCAGCGCCGCGACAGCGAAGACGATAAACGCCGCCTTCATGTTCCACGGCGCATCGATAAGAAACAGCGCCACGAACGGAACGATCAGCGCCATGCGCGACAGGGTCAGCAGATTGGCCATGGGCTGGTCTTAGAGTCTTTTGCCGGCGTGTCCAACCAAGAACCGACTGTTAAAGAAACAGCGGCTGACCGTATGCGGAGCAGAGAATTGCTTGCTGAAAGTATTCGCTCAGCCCTTGTCCTTGTCGCCGCCCCAGAGGCGCTTCCACCAGGGTTCTTTCTTGGGCTCTTCGAAGGACTGGCCCTTGTCGTTCATCTTGTCGCGGATTTCATCGATGTCCCAACCGGTGAGATTGGCGAGCGTCTGGGCTTCCTTCTCGAACCGCTTGGGCAATTCGGTGCGGTACTCGTCCGCCGCCTCGCATTCGGCGTCGCCCTTATAGGGATGGCGCAACACGTAGCGGCCTTGGAAGTTGGAGCGGTCGCCGGTTTCCTTGAACATTAGATCTTCGGGGAAATGCTCTGCGTCATAGGAAACGTGCAGCCGCGTGACGAACACATTCTGGGCTTGGGGCGCCGGGCGGATCGGCCGGATCGGCTGTGCCCGAGGTTCTTCCAAGCCGCCGTCGGCGCCAAGCCAATAGACCCCGAGCTCGCGCAGTTCGTCCGGCGACAGGGGATCGGCCGCGCAGGGATCGCACCAGTTCATGTCCCAGGCATATTCGAGAAAGACGGCGCGCTCGTCTTCCTTATCGACCTGCTCTTCGAACATGGATTTATAGAAATCGCCGAACTCGTCCTTGACGAAGAGCGGGATGTCCATGCCGGTGGGCAGTTTTACGGTGCGGTAATTCGTGGTCTCAATGCGGCCCGTGCGGGTGAGCGCGAAGACGAACAGCTCTTGCTTGCCGTCGGCGTTCACCATGCCGAGCCGGATCGGCAGCATGAAGCGCGGCGATTCGAATGCGACCTGCAGGGGACGGAGATATTTTAGACCCGTCGCCGCCTGTTCTTCGAGATTGACCTTGGCGACGAAGAATTTGGTTCCCTGTTTGATATAGCTGCCGAGCACGCTTTCCGCGCCTTCGGGCAGCTTATAGTCATTGTCTTTGAGCCAGGCGGCAAGGCCGTCGGACTGTTCTGCGGAAAGGATCAGGATGTCGTATTCGCCGACTGTGTATTCCGCCTCGATCGTGACGCCGTAACCGTCAATGCGGTTGGCGGTGACGACGATTTCATCTTCTAGGGGAGCCGCCGCCATCGCCATCTCACGGCGGGCATAGACGCGGCAGGGGTCTTCGTCGAAATATTCCACAAGACGCGGCGAGGTGTAGGCGTCGAGATGATCGATGATGGCGTTTTCCGTGACGTGGATCTGGCCTTCTTCCAGCACCACCGGCACCGGGATCACCACGGCGAATTCTTCAAGCGCGCCCTGGTAGTCGTTGGCCATGGTGATGACCGTGCGCTCGCCGTCGCGCATGATCGCGACCTTGGACGCCTTGTTGAACAGCTTGGTGTCGGCCTTGGCGACGAAAAAGCCGCAAAAGGCGACCGCCCCGCCGGTCGCGGTGAGGGCGGCGACGCCTGCTGCGGCGGCGAGCAGCGATTTCTTCAGTGAACGTTTCATCTTGTCTCTCCCTTTTTTCATTCTGCGGGCATGGTATGAGGCGCCGTGGCGCGGCGTTTGCGTTTGAACAATCGGAGCGGCGGAACCGGATCGCTCCACCGGTAAGCCGGGGCGGGATCGAGGAATTCAAGCAGCGGCCGCAGGACGCACATGATTGCCAGGGCGTAAAAAATCCCGTCCGTATTGAAGAAATTGAAATTGAACACAAAGGCGATCGCCGCGGTCCCTACAGCGAAAACGGCGCGGGCAAGCGCGCCGTCGGGCGTCGTTTTGGGATCGGAAATCATGAAAAACGCAAACAGGATCAGCGCGCCGTTTTGCAGCCGCAAAAGCGGGATCGCCAGGGGATCGCCGAGCCACAGGGCGCGGGCGATCATCAAGGCCGCAAATGTTCCGAGAAAAATCAGCGGCGTGTCGAAGCGCGCGGCGCGGTAGGTCACGAACATCCCCGCACCGGCGAGCAGGGCGGCGAACCACACCGCGGTTCCCCACTGGCCAGGCGTCGTCCAGGCCGCGTCGGTCATGAGGATCATGGCGACAATGCCGATATTGGCGGGGTTGAAAATGTGCTTGTCCCCAAGTCGCAGGGCGAATTTGGAGCCAATCGCAATTGCAGAAGCGGCGATCAGCGGCCAGACCGTATCGGCGCGCAGCAACAAGGTCAGGGACAAAGACGTAATCAGCGCGCTTCTAAAATCAGGCCGGACGGCGATCAGGAACGAGCCGAGCCATTGCACGGCGCAACAGGCGATCACCACGGCGGCGAACTGAACCGGCTCGATCTCAAAGGCGCGCGCGAACCAGCCGAACGCTAAAACCCCTGAAAGGGTCATGATTTGGTAAATGCGTGGGTCCTTCAGGAATCCCGAAGCCATGAAATGCGCCTTCTGTCGCCCGCCAGCTTAACGCGGGCGGAAGACAAACGCACGACTAAGGCGGAAACGCGGCGCGTGCGGGGAAGTTTCAGGGCTGCGCATCCGCCATCATGGCGGCGAGCTCCTTGACCAGTCGCGCCGCCACATGGGCGGTTGCAAGGCCGACGTCTTTTTCCGGGTTGAGCTCGACGACATCCGCGCCAACCGGGGCGGCGCCAAGCTTTTTGAGAATCGCCAGGACTTCGCGCGTTGAGAGCCCGCCCGGCTCGGGGTGCGAAACGCCCGGCGCAAAGGCGGGGTCGAGCCCGTCAAGATCGATCGAAATATAAAGCGGCGCTACAAGCCGGTGATAGTCAATCGCGTCGGTCTGGTCGGCGCCGAGCATGACAATATCGTGTTTTTCCGCGAAGGCGCGTTGCTCGGGCGTCGCGCTGCGAATGCCGACCTGCACGAGATGACCGATGCAGCCCTCTTCGACGGCGCGCGCAAACGGACAGGCGTGAGAATACCGATCCCCGTTCAGTTCGTCGTAAAGGTCGGGATGCGCATCCACATGCAACACATTGACGGGGCCATGGGCGTCCCGCATGGCCCGCAGGATCGGAAACGTCACGGAGTGATCGCCGCCGAGACTTAATGGTCTTTGCTTGGCGGCGAGCGCCGCTGCCACCCGTTCTTCAATCGCCGTGCGACAGGCCTCGGGATCTTCCGGCAGGTCGGCGAAATCGTAAGCTGCAATCGCCTGGCGCGCATCGGCGCCGGAAAGGGAATAGGGGCTCGACGCCTCGCTGAACAACACCGAACGGATAACCGCCGGCGCCAGCGCCGGCCCGCGCGCATATGAGGAACTTCCGTCCCAGGGAAAACCGAGAAGGGCGACGGTCAACCGAGCCTCTTTCTGTCTAACCGATATGTTTGCATAGATAACATGACTGGTTAGCCCCCATGAAAAAAGTCGTAAATCTTCTGCGCCAGGGCTTGCGAGACGCCGTCGACGGCGGCGAGGTCGGCGGGTCCGGCGCGGGCGACTTCTCTTGCCGAGCCGAAATGGTTGAGGAGCGCGCGCTTGCGCTTGGCACCGACGCCGGGCACGTCGTCAAGGGGATTGGCGGACAGCGCCTTCTTGCGCTTGGCGCGGTGCGCGCCGATGGCGAAGCGGTGGGCCTCGTCGCGCAGGCGCTGGAGAAAGAACAATCCCGGATCGCGCGGCGGCAGCGCAAAAGGCGCGCGGCCCGGCGCGACGACCTGATCGCTCGCCGTTCCCATGGTGCGGTCGGCGCGCTTTTCGCCGCTTTCGGTTTCGCGCCGGGCTTTTGAAACGCCGATAACCGCGATGCCCTCCGCATCCGGATCGACGCCGACGTCTTTCATCGCCTCAAGCGCGGCGCCGAGCTGGCCCTTGCCGCCGTCGATGACCACAAGGTCGGGGCGCTCGGCGTTTTCTTCTTTGACAAGACGGGCAAAACGTCGGGTCATCACCTCGCGCATCATGGCGAAGTCGTCGCCCGGCGTCAGGCTGTCGCTCTTGATGTTGAATTTGCGATACTGGTTTTTTGCAAAGCCTTCCGGCCCGGCGACGATCATGGCGCCGACGGCGTTTGCGCCCTGAATGTGCGAATTGTCGTAGACCTCGATGCGCTCGGGCGCGGCGTCGAGGCCGAGGGCCTGGGCGAGTTGTTCAAGGCTGCGCCGCTGACTGGCGGATTCGGCGAGCCGGCGCGCCAGCGCCTCGCGGGCGTTCATCCGCGCGGCGTTGACGATATCGCGCTTTTCCCCGCGCTGGGGCGCGTGGATTTGCACCTTGCGGCCGGCGCGCAAGGACAGCGCCTCCATCAGGAGGCCCGCCTGGGGCGGGTCGTGCGAGGTCAGGATCAACGCCGGCGGTTCGCGGCCGTCATAAAATTGCGCGATGAACGCCTCGAGAATGGCCTCGGGCGCGTCCTCTTTGTCATGGCGCGGAAAATAGGCGTGGTTGCCCCAGTTTTGTCCCGCGCGAAAGAAAAACACCTGCACGCAGGCCTGGCCGCCTTCAAGATGGATAGCGAAAATATCCGCCTCGACAATCGCGCCGGGATTGACCACCTGCGCGCCCTGCACATGGCTGAGCGCGCGGATGCGGTCGCGGATGCGCGCGGCGCGTTCATAATCGAGCGCCTCGGCAGCGTCTTCCATCTGTGCGGAAAGAGCGCGCTGCACGGCGGCGTTTTCGCCGGACAAAAATCGCTTCGCCTCGCCGACGAGCCCGGCGTAATCCTCAAGACCGATCAGGCCGACGCACGGCGCAGAACAACGCTTGATCTGATAAAGCAGGCAGGGGCGCGTGCGGCCTTCGTAAACGCTGTCCGAACAGGAGCGCAGCAAAAACGCTTTTTGCAGGGTGTTCAGCGTGCGGTTGACCGCGCCCGCCGAAGCGAACGGACCGTAATACTCGCCCGTTCTTTTGTGCGCGCCGCGATGTTTTAAAATCTGCGGCGCCTCGTGATCTTCCGCCACCAGAATAAACGGAAACGATTTGTCGTCCCGCAAAAGCACATTATAGCGTGGGCGAAGCTGCTTGATGAGATTGGCTTCGAGCAGCAGCGCCTCGGTTTCCGTCGCCGTGACGACGAATTCCATGGCGCGGGTTTCGGCGATCATGCGCATGATGCGGTTGGAATGGCCGCCGGACTTGGCGTAGCTGGAAACCCGCGCCTTTAAATTGCGCGCCTTGCCCACATAGAGCGCCTCGCCCTTCGCGCCGATCATGCGATAGACGCCGGGCTTGGCCGGCAGGCGCGCGACTTCGTCAGCGATCAGCGCCGCGCCGCGGATTTTTGGGATTTGCGGCGCGTTCTTCGGCGCAGGGGTTTGACCGGGCTGGTCCATCGGTGGTTTGGTTAACCGCTCGTTCACAATCCGCGCGATAGGTATGTTCTTGAGCTAGTGCGCCGCGGGGTCGAGGTCAAATGCAAGAGATCCTCAAGAACCGCTCGGAAGTCACGGTTGTTCTTGTCTTTTTCTTCTGTCTGGCGATCCTGGGCGTGATCGCGGGGGGATTTTTTGTGCGCGATTATGCGCGCGCGCGCGCCAGCGCGGCCTGGCCGATCGTCGACGGCGTGGTCCTGAGCGATCTCGCGGGCGACAGCGCGCGCCTGCGCTATGTCTATCTGATTGACGGCAGGTCCCATGTGTCGAGCCGCGAGCGGGTGTTTTCCGCCCGCTTCCTGAAATCGCCGGCGTGCGACTATGCGCCGGGTGAAACTGTGCAGGTTTATGTCAACCCGCGGGACCACAGCTTTTCGGTGCTGCAGCCCGGCGGCGCCGGTGCGGCCTTTATCGTCTTTTCGATTCTCAGCGGGCTTTGCGTGTTTTTCGGCGTCGGCGGCGTGGTCTGGACGCTGTCGGAAGGCGCGGCCGAAGAACTCGCCGCGGCGAACGACGCCGCTTGACGCTATAAGGTGTTGTGCGCAGCATGAATCACAACGCCGCTCATTCCCGCGAAAGCGGGAATCCAGTCTTATGAATAAAGCCGGGCTTAGATCGCCGGGCGATTAATGTGCATCGCTTCATCCTTCGTGACGAAATTTTTCCTTCATCCTGAGGGTCGGCGAAGCCGACGTCGCGAAGGACGAAGGAAAAATTTTTCCTCAGGATGAAGCGGTTCCTGTTTTTCGCCCGAAGCTCTAGCTCGACTTTTTTTGTTTGCTGGATCCCCGCCTATGCGGGGATGAGCGGGTGATCTATCCGATCTGCAACTGGCCTTACAGTTTGGTCCGCATGATCTCGACGCCGGCGCCGGCGGCCTCGGCGATCGCGTTGGGCTTTTCAATCCGCACCAGGACGGAATAGACCATGGCGTGGGAAAGCGCGAGACCGGCGACGCGCTCGGCCAGGGTTTCCACGAGCCTGATATGGCCTTCGTCGATGATCGCCTTAATGCCCTGGGTCAGCTTGTTGTAGCAGACCACGTCTTCAAGCCGGTCGCTGACCGGATTGGACGGTTCGATCACTTCGATTTCCAGATCGATCTTCACTTTCTGGGCGGCGCCCTGTTCCTTCTCATAAGCGCCGATAAACGCGTCGACCATAAGGCCGCGCACGAAGACGCGCCGCCGCGGCGCAGTGGCGGTCCGGGGCAGGGCGGCGATTTCCGACGTGGGGCGGTTCTTGGCCATGGTCATTCCTTTACCAGAACGTCGGGCGTTCGCCAGACCAGATGCTGGCCGCCGTCAACGGCGATCATTTCGCCGGTCACCGAGCGCGCCGAGGCGAGATATAAAAGCGCCGCGCAGACATCCTCGGGGCTCGCCCCATGGCCGAGCACCGTTGATTCGTTCTGGCGTTGCCAATCGGCGTCGGACTGGCGCGGGTTTTTCAGGACCGGTCCCGGCGCAATGGCGTTGACCCTGATCCCCCTGGGTCCAAGCGCCTGGGCGAGGGTCTGGGTCAGGGTCCACAGCGCCGCTTTGGATACGGTGTAGGACAAAAACTGCGGGGTCAGTTTCAACACCCGCTGATCGACGATGTTGACGATAAGGTCGTCCGCGCCTTCCGCCTGGGCGGCGAAGTCCTGGGCGAGCTTCAAGGGCGCGCGCAGATTGGTCTCCATATGGCGGTCCCAGCTGTCGCGGGTCATGGAGGCGATATCGTCGTTTTCAAAGACCGAGGCGGAGTTCACGAGCAGGCTCAATGGGCCGAGCGCCTCGCGCGCGGCGGCGATCAGGCCGCTGACATCGGTTTCGCTCGACAGATCGGCTTTGATGGCGGCGGCGCTGCGTCCCTGCGCCTTGATAAGACCGGCGACGTCATCGGCGTCCTTTTGCGATGAGCGATAATGCACCGCGACGTCATAACCGGCTTCGGCGAGCGCCAGCGCCATCGCGCGGCCGAGGCGCTTGCCGGCGCCGGTGATCAGCGCCGCGCCGCGTCGCTCGGCGGTCATCTAAGCGCCTCCGGCGAACTTTGCGAGGGCGAAGATGAAACCGCCATAGGCCGCGACCATCAAAAATCCGGTCAACCGTCCGATATCGCGCTTTGCAAAGACGAAAGCGGCAAGGACGACGGCCGCGAGCACCATCACCGGAATGTCCATGCGCAAGGACGCCGGATCGAAATAGGCCGTGCCGGCCAGTCCCGCCGCGCCGCCCACCGCGAAAAAGTTGAAGATGTTCGACCCGATGACGCCGCCGATGGCGACATCGGATTTTTTATGCAGCGCGGCGGCGACAACGGTCGCCAGCTCCGGCAGCGAGGTGCCGAAGGCGACGATGGTGAGGCCGATGACTTCGTCGCGCACCCCAAGCTGGGTGGCGAGTTCGGCGCCGCTTGTCACCAATAGGTGCGCGCCGAGGGGCAGGCCGATCAGCCCCGCTGCAAGAAACCCAATGGTCTTCAGCGTGATCCCGTTTGGCGGAAGATATTCTTCGACTTCGTCAAGAACGGGCTCCACACGGCCACGGCTGGCGCCCACCCACATATAGACGATATAGGCAATGATGCCGATGAAAAACGCCGCGCCGATCGCGGTGTTAATCTCCTCCGAGACATAAGCGACAAGCACGAACACCGCCGTCGCCGCGAGCATGAGAACGCCGTGGCGGCGCAGGCCCGGGACATGGGTCGATATGGGATAGATGATCGCGGGCAGGCCGAGCACGAGAAAGATATTGGCGATGTTCGAGCCGATGATGTTGCCCAGGGCGATGCCGTCGCTGCCCGACAGAACCGCCTGCACCGAAACCACCAGTTCTGGCGCCGACGTGCCGAAGGCGACGATCGTCAGACTGATGACAAGGGCGGGAATGTTCAGGGCGGCGGCCAAACCCACGGCCCCGCGCACCAAGAGATCGCCGGCGACCAGCAGGACGATCAGTCCAAGGGCAACCAGAATAATCTCATTGGCCATGAAACGCCTTTAGAAAGGATAAAACCGGCGACAGCCTATATGGGCTGCGCTGCGAGGAATGAAAACTGTTCCCGCGAGTCATGAAAGACACGCCGGAAGGCGCGCGGTTAATCCAGCCGGCCTTTTTCAATCAGGTTGAGCAGCGCAAAGAGCGCGATAAATACGCCGATGATCGCAACGCTCGTCCAGCCTGGACCCATGGGAACCCCTCCTTTGCATATGAACGACCCCTTATAGGGGGCCTCGCGGGGCGCGTCACCCCTGCGCCGAGACGGGCCCGGCGGCGACAAAATGGCCCAATTCCTTCAAATTTTCGGAAAACTGTCGGCTTTGCGCAAACCGCCCTTTATCCGCCTCGCGATAGCGTAAAGCCGAGAGATGCTGCGGTTTAGACCAAGGGGGCGGCGATGCGGACTGTCATTAAGGAACGCCAGGCGGGCCTGACCGAACGGCGCCTGACCGGCCGCATCCTGAAAACCTGGCGCGCCTGCACCGATGACCGCCTGCCGTCCTGGGCCGACATGTTGTCGCTTGATCTCGGCGAGGACTGGAAGTCTTGTTTCGCCGTCGATCTTTCGCTGTCCGACGGGTTTCCCTATTTCATCTATCTGGGCGACAATCTTTGCCGATTGGCGAATATCTATCTGACGGGGCGGGGCCCGTGGGAAACCTCGCTGATCGATCTTGCCGCTTCGAAGATGGATGAAGCCGCGCTCTCCCGTGAGCCGGTGTCCACCAGCGATACGCTGCGGCTGCCGAACGGACGGCGCGTCGTGTTCCGCAGCGTCCTCTTGCCCCTGAGCGAAAACAGCAAAGACATAAGCCATGTGTTTGGCGCCGTGAACGGCAAAGGCGTCTGATTCGCACGCGCCGCCAGCTCCCGCCAATTTTAGGAAAATTACGCGTTCGGCTCAAACCCGTCCGTCATCACTGTGTTCTAGCATTTAAGAAATTGGACATGGGGCGGGAATGTTAAGCGATATCGCCACGCTGTTTGACGTCACGGCCGCGCCGGCCGCGGACCGGCGCATTACGCGCCGTCTGATCGACGCCTGGGCGCGCGCCGCGCGCGGCCAGTTCCCAAGCTGGGCGGCGCTTCAGGAAATGGACCTCGGCGCGGACTGGGACTGGATCTTCGTCGTCGATCTTAAAAAGAGCGTCGGCTTTCCCTATTTCATCTATCTCGGCGACAATCTCGGACGGCTCTCGGATGTTTATCTTTCCGGCGCGACCGAGTGGACGTTGTCGCTGCTCGAAAAAGCGACAGGCGGCATCGGCGCCGCCGTCGCCGAGGAAGCGCCCAACTTCAGCGAAGACATGCTGACCCTGTGCGACGGCAGGCGCGTGCTGATGCGCGCCGTCACCGCGCCGCTCGCCGACGACGGCAAGACCGTCAGCCATGTGGTCGGCGCCGTCAGCGGCCGATTTGCGGCCGACAGCGCGTCGCTGCTGCATCCGGTCGAATAATCGTCCAAGGACATCGCTCTCGCGAAACTGAACGGCGGCGGCGGCAAGTCCCGCGCCGCGCGCCTTGCGGCCTTGCGCCGCCGCGCCTAGTGTCCGGCGAAATTTCACCCCCTTTTGAGGCGAGGACCATCCCATGGCGGCGGAACTTGGACATTTCATCAATGGCGAACGAGTCGGCGGAACGTCGGGCCGATTGTTTGACATCTTCAACCCGTCCACCGGCGAGGTGCAGCGGCAAGTCACGCTGGCCAGCGCGGCGGAAGTCGAAAAAGCCGTCGATGCCGCGCAAAAAGCGTTTCCCGCCTGGGCCGCAATCAACCCCCAGCGCCGGGCGCGGGTGATCTTCAAGTTCAAGGAACTCGTCGAAAAGGACATGGACAATCTTGCCCGGATGCTTTCGGAGGAGCACGGCAAGGTGCTTCCCGACGCGCGCGGCGACGTGCAGCGCGGGCTTGAAGTGGTCGAATTCGCCTGCGGCATACCCCATCTTCAAAAGGGCGAATATACCGACGCGGCGGGGCCGGGCATCGACGTTTATTCCATGCGCCAGCCCCTCGGCGTCGTTGCGGGTATTACGCCGTTCAACTTTCCGGCGATGATCCCGATGTGGATGTTTTCCGTCGCTATCGCCTGCGGCAACACCTTCATCAACAAGCCGTCGGAAAAGGACCCGTCCGTTCCCTTGCGCCTTGCGGAATTGATGATGGAGGCGGGCGCGCCCGAAGGCGTATTGAACGTCGTCAACGGCGACAAGGAAGCGGTGGACGCGATTCTCGCCGATCCCCGCGTCAAGGCGATATCCTTCGTCGGCTCGTCGAAAATCGCCCATTACATCTATGCCACCGGAACCGCCAACGGCAAACGGGTGCAGGCTTTCGGCGGGGCCAAGAACCACATGATCGTGCTGCCCGACGCGGATATGGAAAACGCGGTCAACAATCTGATCGGTTCGGCCTTCGGCTCGGCGGGCGAGCGCTGCATGGCGACCCCGGTGGCCGTGCCCGTGGGCGAGGAGACGGCGGACACGCTGGTCGCCATGCTCAAGCCGAAAGTGGAGGCCCTGCGCATCGGCCCGTCGCTGTCGGAAGACTCCGATCTCGGTCCGCTGGTCACCGCCGCGCACCGCGAGCAAGTGCGGGCCTATATCGACCTGGCGGTCGAAGAGGGCCAGGAACTCGTTGTCGACGGCCGGGATTTTTCGCTCCAAGGTTATGAGAACGGCTTCTTCATGGGCGGCACGCTGCTCGACCGGGCAAGGCCCGGCCACAAGTCCTATGATGAAGAAATCTTCGGACCGGTGTTGCAGGTGGCGCGGGCGAAAAATTTCGAGGAAGCGGTCGCGCTGCCCTCCAATCACCAATATGGCAACGGGGTCGCGATCTTTACCCGCAATGGCGCGGCGGCGCGGGAATTCGCGCAGAAAGTCAATGTCGGCATGGTCGGCGTTAACGTGCCGATCCCGGTGCCGGTAGCGTATCACACCTTCGGCGGCTGGAAGCGCTCCGGCTACGGCGACATCAACCAGCACGGGCCGGAAGGCGTGCGTTTCTGGACCAAGGTCAAAACCGTCACCCAGCGCTGGCCCGAAGACGTCCAGGGCCCGGAGTTTGTTATTCCCACGATGGGGTAGGGCCGCGCGCCGTTTGTAATCGGCAGTCATCGGCAGGATGGGATTTATTCCGCCGGCTGAAAAACAATAGAGAACGGTCCCATGCGCATTTTGCTGTTGGTTATCGCCGTGGGCTACGCATTGCACGGGTTTTTCATGCTGTTCGATCCGCGCGGCTGGTACGACGCCGTTCCCGGCGTTTCCATGCTCGGGCCCTACAACACGCATTTCATCCGCGACGTCGCCATCGTCTATCTGGTCACGGCCGGCGCCTTTGTCTGGGGCGTTCGCGGGCGCAGCGCCGGCGCGCTGCTGGTTGCAAGCGCCTGGCCGGCGCTGCATGCGGTTTATCATCTGCAAATGTGGGCGGCGCGCGGTTTCGCCTTCGATACGGTTGCGCTTGTGAACATGGCGGGCATTCAGGCGCCCGCCTGGCTTGCGCTCCTGGCTGCAATCATTCTCAAAAGACAATATCGGCGCTGAACGGTGGGGGACCGGCCGATGACGGACAGGCTTGCCGAACGCATTTTGTCGCTGATAAAGGGATTTATTACGACGCCGCCGACAATATCATCGCCGACCATTCGCCGCAGAAAGAGAAGTATCAGGAATTAAACGTGTTCGGACTTGAAGCGGCGGAGTTGGCGATGTTTAGCGGCTGGGTGCTTTACGCCGCGATTTTTTTCACGCCGTTCATCCAGGAAGACGTGGCGGTCATCGGCGCCGCCACAGCCTCGCTGGTCGGCGCCGGCTCGACGCTCTTTATCGTGATCGCCATCCTGGCGGGGCTGGTGGGCAGCGACGCTTGGAAATACTGGATGGGCCATCTCGCGCGCCGTCATCAATGGGCGCACAAATTCGCCGAGAAGCCGGGCGTTTCCGTCGCCGGCGATCTTATCAGCAAGGAATTCGTTCAGATCATGCTGACCGCGCGGTTTGTGCCCGGCACGCGCATTCCGACCTACGTCGCCGCGGGATTCTTCAAGGCCCATTACGGCAAATACGTCCTGACGCTGGTCCTGACGGCGTCGCTTTATGTGGCCATCATGTTCGGCCTGTTTCATTCGGTCGGCGCCGTCGCCGGCGAGGAAGCGGTCATCTGGCTGCCGCTGATCGCCATCGCAGCGTTGACGATCTATGTCGGCGTGCGATGGCTGAACCACGTCAACAAGCACGAAGGCCCGATGACGCCGCTGTCCAAGGAATTCGATCATCCGATCCCGGACGTGGCCGATTGCATCGAGGAAGACGAACACGAAAAAGACGCCGCCAAGACGAAACACGAATGATTGCTCTCTTGATTGGATGCGTAAAAGGTTTTGCGCGGCGGTGCGGATTTCCGGAGCGTTGAATGGATGATCCCTGGCTGGGCTATCGGCGGGAAACGCCCGGCGCTGAAAGCGTCGCGCATTTCAACAATGCCGGCGCGGCGCTCATGCCCCGGCCGGTCATCGACGCGGTCAAGGCCCATATCGATCTGGAGGCGCGCTGCGGCGGTTATGAAGCGGCGCATTTGCGCGCCGACGCCATCGCCGAGGTTTATCGCCACGGGGCCGCGCTGATCGGCGCCAGGCCGGAAAACATCGCGCTGACCGCCAATGCGACCGATTCTTACGCGCGGGCCTTATCCGCCATTGCGTTCGAGCGCGGCGACGTGATTATCGCGTCCTGGAGCGAATATGCCTCGAACCAGATCCAGCTTGTCTCGCTGGCCAGGCGCTTTGGCGTGGAGATCGTTCAGGCGCCCAAACGCGAAGACGGCGCCGGCGCGGACCTGCAAGCGCTTGAGGCGCTGATCGCGAAACGCCGCCCGAAGCTGGTCGCCTCGGTGCATATCAACACGAGCAGCGGCTTCATCGAAGATGTCGCCGGGATCGGCGCGGTTTGCCGGCGCCATGACGTTCATTATCTTGTCGACGCCTGTCAGTCGGCGGGGCAAATGCCCATCGATGTCGAAGCGATTGGTTGCGACTTTTTGAGCGCCACGTCGCGCAAATTTGTCCGGGGGCCGCGCGGCGCGGGGATGCTTTATGTCTCCGATCGTGCGCTGGACGCGGGCCTTGAGCCGCTGTTCATCGATCTGCGCGGCGCCATGCTGATGAACGAGCGCGAATACGCGCCGGCGCCGACGGCAAAGCGGTTCGAGGACTGGGAATTTTCCTATGCGGCGCTGCTCGGTTTCGGCGCCGCGGCGAAATACGCCCTTGAGATCGGTCTTGACCGGATCGAGGCCCGGCTGCGCGACCTCAATAATGCCATCCGGGCCCGCATCGCCGGCCAGAACCGATGGCGCGCGATCGACCGCGGCGACCCGGTCGCCCCGATCATCCCGATCTGCGCCGAAGGGCTGGACGGGCCGGCGACGCAGCGGGCGATGGCCGCAGCGGGCGTCAATGTGAGCCTCTTGCCGGCCGAATGGGCGCCAATGGATCGAGGGCTGGCCGAGGCCGGCTGGGCCCTGCGGGTTTCGCCGCATTACTATAATAATGCGGCCGATATTGACCGGCTGTTCCAGGCGTTGGAAGAAGCAGCGCGCGGATAGGCTATGCCGGCCGCGCCTGGACAAACGACGAGGCGGCGATGGATTTCGCACTGACGGACGAACAACAAGCCATTCAGGATATGGCGCGGCGTTTTGCGGCGGACGAACTCGCGCCCCATGCTGCGCAGTGGGACGAAAAAAGTCATTTTCCCGTAGACGTCATCAAAAAATCGGCGGAACTCGGCCTTGCGGGCATTTATACGCACGACGATGTGGGCGGGTCCGGCCTCGGTCGGGTCGAGGCGGCGCTGATCTTCGAAGCGCTGTCGGAAGGATGCACGTCGACGGCGGCCTATATCTCCATCCACAATATGTGCTGCTGGATGATCGACCGCTTCGCATCGGAAGAATTGCGGCAAAAATACTGTCCGAAACTGACGTCGATGGAGATGGTGTCGAGCTATTGCCTGACCGAGCCCGGTTCGGGCTCGGATGCGGCTGCGCTTAAGACCAAAGCCGTGCGCGACGGCGACGAGTACGTCCTAAACGGATCGAAAGCGTTTATCTCCGGCGCCGGCGTATCCGATCTTTACATCGTCATGGTCCGTACCGGCGAAGACGGCCCGCGCGGGATTTCCACCGTGCTGGTGGAAAAGGATACGCCCGGTCTTTCCTTCGGCGCGCTGGAGGCCAAGATGGGCTGGAAGTCGCAGCCCACGGCGATCGTCAATTTCGAGGACTGCCGCATCCCCGTCGCCAACCGCGTGGGCGAGGAGGGCGAGGGCTTCCGCTTTGCCATGATGGGCCTTGACGGCGGCCGGCTCAACATTGCCGCCTGTTCCCTGGGCACGGCGAATGCGGCGCTCAAAGCCGCGCTCGATTACGCCAATGAACGGCGCGCCTTCGGCAAGCGTCTTAACGAACTGCAGGCGCTGCAGTTCAAGCTGGCGGACATGGCGACCGAACTCGAGGCGGCGCGGGTATTTCTCTACCAGGCGGCGTGGAAGCTCGACAACAAGACCCCGGACGCAACCCGCTTTTGCGCCATGGCCAAACGTTTTGTCACCGATGCGGGCTTTACCATCGTCAACGACGCGCTGCAGCTTCATGGCGGCTATGGCTACTTACGCGACTACCCGCTGGAGCGCATGCTGCGCGACGTGCGGGTGCACCAGATTCTCGAAGGCGCCAACGAAATCATGCGCGTCATCGTCGCGCGCGACATGCTGAAGGAATATCAGGCGTAGCGATCCGACCGAATGGCCAAGTTTATCATCACATTCTTGTTCGGGATAACCGGCCTCGCATTTATCGCCTATGCGGCATATGCCGCTGCTTTTACTTTGGCGGGCAGTGTAGAACGCGAAATGATTGCGAGTGGAGAAATTTCTTATCTTGGATATTTCCTGCTCCATCTTCTGGCGTTCAAGAGTCCGGGTATTTCCTACGCGTTTTACAGCGGCGTGTTCATCATATCTTTGTCCGTCATGATTTTCATAAGAGGCAAATCCGACACATGACCGACGACATTTTATTCGACCGAACCGGCGACTGGGGCGTCGTCACCTTGAACCGCCCAAAGGCGCTCAACGCGCTGACCCGGGACATGGTCAATGCGATGCACGCTCAGCTGTTCGAATGGGCCGCGCTCAACGCGGTCAAGGCCGTGCTGGTCAAGGGCGCTGGCGACCGCGCCTTTTGCGCCGGGGGCGACATTCGCTGGCTTGCCGACAACGCCAGGACCGATCCGGCCGGCGCGTCGGAATTTTTTCGCGACGAATATGTCAACAACGCGCTGATCTATCATTACCCGAAACCCTATGTGACGCTGATCGACGGCGTCGTCATGGGCGGCGGCGTGGGCATTTCGGTGCATGGCGATTTCCGCGTCGCCGGCGACGCAACGCTGTTCGCCATGCCGGAAACCGGGATCGGTCTGTTTCCCGATGTCGGGGGCGGGCATTTCATGCCGCGGCTGCATGATGGGCTGGGGCTTTACTATGCGCTTACCGGCGCGCGGGCCAGGGCCGCGGACTGCATGGCGGCGGGCATCGCCACCCATTATACGCCGTCGGAAAAACAAGCCGATCTTGAAGCCGCGCTGTTGCGCACCCCCCTGGGCGAGCACGCTCATGCGGATATCGAGGCCGTGCTCGACGTTTTCGCCGGCGATCCCGGCCATGCGGGCGTCAACGATTTGCGCCCCAGGATCGCGCGGCATTTTCAGGGCTTCGAAACCCTCGACGCCCTGATGGCCGCGCTGGAAGACGATCCCAGCGATTTCGCCGCGGACGTCTTCAAAACTTTGTCGCGCATGTCGCCGACCTCCATGCGCATCACCTTCGAACAGATGAAGCGCGGTCATGAACTCGATTTCGACGACAATATGAAAATGGAGTTTCGCATCGTGCGCCGGGTCATGGAAGGCCATGACTTTTTCGAGGGCGTGCGCGCCCAGATCATCGACAAGGACCGCAAGCCGCAATGGAAGCCGGCGACGCTCGGCGAGGTCGACGACGCCGACATCGCCCATTATTTCGACCATCTCGGCGAGGCGGAACTGGTGTTGCCGTAGTTTGCGGCATTATTCGTTTGAATGAAGGAACGTTATGCCCTCAATCCTCATCACCGGCGCCAATCGCGGCATTGGCCTTGAGTTCGTAAAACAATACGCCGCCGACGGCTGGAAAGTGTACGCCTGTTGCCGCAATCCCCAGGCCGCATCGGACCTGAACGCGCTTGAAGGCGACATTACCGTTCACGCGCTCGACGTGAGCGATCTCGCGGCGATATACGCGCTGGCGGAGAAGATCGATGCGCCGCTCAATGTCGTGATCGCCAATGCCGGGGTCGGCAGCTGGAACATTCCCGGCTTCGGCGACATGGATTACGACGCCTGGAAGCGGGTCATGGACGTCAATCTTTATGGCGCGGTCGCGACCTGCGAAGCGTTCGCGCCCCATGCGATCAAGGCCAAAGGCCGTATCGCAGCCATGACGTCGGAAATGGGCTCCATCGCCGACGCCTCGAGCGGGGCGATCCCCTATCGCACGTCCAAAGCCGCGCTCAACATGGCGGTCCAGGTTATCGCGCCGGAGCTTGCGCCCAAGGATGTCGCCATCGCGACGTTCCATCCCGGCTGGGTCAAGACCGACATGGGCGGACCCCATGCGCGCATCACGGCCGAGCAAAGCGTGAGCGGTTTGCGTCAACGGTTTGAGGAAATGCGTCCGACATCGTCGCCGAAATTCCTCGCCTATGACGGCCGGGAGATTCCATGGTAACGGTGAGGGCGTGAATGGTGAAATGGTGAATGGGAATATGTCGCTTGCGCTTGTGGAAGCGCTTGAGCGCCGGAACGGCTTATGACTTCCTCTATTCACCATTCACCATTTCACTCTTGACCTAAGCGGAGCGACTAATGACCAACATCGCATTTATCGGCCTTGGCAATATGGGCGGGCCCATGGCGGCCAATCTCGCCAAGGCCGGCCACGACGTGACGGCGACGGACCTTTCCATCGGCGCCATCGACCGCGCGGTCGAAGCCGGCTGCAAGCGCGGGCAGAGCGTCGCGGCGGCGGTCGCGGACGCCGATATCGTCGTCTCCATGCTGCCGGCGGGGGCGCATGTGCGTTCGGTCTATATGGAAGACTACGGCGTCCTTGCGCATGCAAAGGACGGCGCGCTCTTTATCGACTCGTCCACCATCGACGTCGACAGCGCCCGCGCGGTGATCGCTGCGGCGGCGGACAAAGACTTCGCCATGGTCGACGCGCCGGTTTCGGGCGGCGTTGCGGCGGCGGCGGCGGGCGCGCTCACCTTCATGGTCGGCGGCGAAAGCACGGCCTTCGAACGCGCCAGGCCGATCCTCGACGTCATGGGCAAGAACGTTTTTCACGCCGGCGCCGCCGGCAACGGCCAGGTTGCGAAAATCGCCAACAACATGCTGCTGGCGATTTCCATGATCGGTACGTGCGAGGCGTTCAATCTTGCGGAAAAGCTCGGCCTCGACGCCCAGACCTTTTTCGACATCTCCTCGACCGCTTCTGGCCAGTGCTGGTCGATGACGAGCTATTGCCCCGCGCCGGGGCCGGTACCCGCCGCGCCGTCAAACAATGACTACCAGCCCGGTTTCGCCGCGGCGATGATGCTCAAGGATTTGCGTCTCGCCCAGGGCGCGGCCAATGCGGCGAAAGTCGCAACCCCGCTCGGCGCGCAGGCCGAGGCGGTCTATGCGCTGATGGAAGCCGCCGGCAAGGACGATCTCGACTTTTCCGGCGTGATGAAGCTGATCCGAGGGGATCTTTAAGCGGCCGAGGATTGCTCTTCGTCGGATTCCGCGGGCGTTTTCCTGGCGCGGAACGCAAGACCCAGCTCGTTTTGATAGCGCCAGGCGACGCGCGCCTTTCTGGCGACGCCGCTGCGATCGAAGCGCAGCGTGACGAACGGCGTGACGTCATGGTCCCTATCGAGGACGACGCGCGCGCCGTCCGCGCTCAGATCGATCACCTGACAGCGGATCCGGGTTAAGCTTTCGGTAATGAGCCGCGCCTGGAGAAAGACCGATTTGCGCGGGTTCCTGCGCTGTTGGATGCGCCCCTCCGTCGCTGCCGGCATCACTGCGGCGACCGACTTCGAGATGCCTTCAAGGCGGCGCTCGACCAGGGCTCGATCCTCGTCGATCTCGGCCTGCGTTTTTTGCCGCTCGGTGCGGGAAAATATCTTCAGCGGATGCACTGCCATGGAGCCCATCGGACAGCAATATCCTTAAAATCCGATTAGCGTTAACGGCTCAAGGGCCCGTTATTCCTGACAGTTTCGGGCTGGCAATTTGCCCCGTCAGCGCCCATCTTGGGCCGCATGGCGCAGCACAGTCCCGATGAGCTTGAAAACAAAGGCCAGGCCGCGCCGTTCGGCCAGTCGGTCGGGCGCATGTTTGCGGTGCTGTTCCGACCGGAAATGAAGCGATGGCGCTTTCGCATTGCGCTGGCTTTTCTCCTGACCGTCGGCGCCAAGGGCCTTGCGGTCACAGCCCCGGTGTTTCTGGGCGAGGGCATAAACCGGCTGACGGCGGGCGAGGGCGCGGCCGCGGCGGGGCCGTCTTTCGTCGCCTTTATCGTGCTTTTTGCAACGGCGCGGTTTTCCGCCAGCGCTTTGCCGGCGATCCGGGATTCATTCTTCACCGTGGTCACCCAGGACGCCCAGCGGATCATCGCCGTCGACGCCTTTCGCCACGCCCAGCATTTGGATTTGCAGTTTCATCTGACGCGGCGGTCGGGCGCGCTCAACCGCATCATCGAACGCGGCGCCATAGCGGTTGAATATCTGTTGCGGTTTCTCGCCTTTAATATCGGGCCGACGATTGTCGAACTGATACTTGCATCGATTGTTCTCGCCGCGCTTTACGGTCTTCAGTTTTCCGCGGCGGCGATCGTCACTGTCGCGGTCTATGCGGTATTCACGATCCTTGTCACCGAATGGCGCAACAAGCAGCGCCGCGCCTTTAACGAGGTCGACACGCGGCTGCGCGGCATCGCGCTCGACACCCTGGCGAATTTCGAAACCGTCAAATCGTTTGCGGCGGAAGATCGCGAATCGGCGCGCTATGACGACGCCACGCGCGAATATAACCGGCACTACGTCAAGATCATGCAGTCCCTGGCGGCGCTGAACGGCGGTCAGGAACTGATCATGACCGGCGGGCTGTTCGCCGTGGCCGTCCTGGCTGGCTACGGCGCGCTTAACGGTACGATGCAAGTCGGCGACGTCACTGCCATCATTTTGATGCTGGCGAATATCTATCGCCCGCTTAACATTCTCGGCTGGGCCTGGCGCGAGATCAAACAGGGTACGGTCGACATCGAAAAGCTGTTCGGCCTGATGGACATGCGGTCGGGCGTGCGGGACGCGTCCGACGCCCGGCCGTTCGAGCCGAAAACCGGCGAGATCCGCTTCGAAGAGGTCAGCTTCGCCCATGAGGGCCGGGACAGCGGCCTTAACGACGTGACGTTTTCCGCGCCCGGCGGATCGTTCATCGGCGTCGTCGGTCCGTCGGGCGCCGGCAAGTCGACAATCCTGAAGCTCTTGTTTCGGTTTTACGACCCGCCCAAGGGACGCATTCTCATCGACGGTCAGGATGTCCGGCAAGTGACGCAAAACAGCCTGCGCTGCGCCCTCGGCTTGGTGCCCCAGGAAGTCGTGTTGTTCAACGACACGCTGCGTTTCAACCTCGCCTATGCGCAGCCCGACGCCAGCGATGAAGACATCATGACCGCCGCCCGCAGCGCGCAGCTTGGCGCGTTCATCGAAAGCCTGCCGAAGGGTCTTGATACGAAAGTCGGCGAACGCGGACTGAAGCTTTCCGGCGGCGAGAAACAGCGCGTGGGCGTCGCCCGCGCCATATTGCGCAATCCGCCGATCCTGATCTTGGACGAGGCGACGTCCTCGCTCGATTCGACGACGGAAGAAGAAGTTCAGTCCGCGCTCAAAGAAGCCGCCCGGGGGCGCACCACGATCGCCGTGGCCCACCGGCTGTCGACTATCGCCGGCGCCGACGTCATTTTGGTGCTTGACGACGGCGTCATCCGCGAGCGCGGAACCCATGAAGAGCTGATCGCGAAGGGCGGGCTTTATGCGTCCTTATGGCGACGCCAGGCGGGCGGCGATACGGACAAATCGACCGCCGAGGCGCCGGTCGCGCAACAAGTCGCGGAATAAGCCTATTGCGCCGCGACTGTCTTGCCGGCGCCGACCGTCCATTTTGCAAGCGTGGCGGCGAGCGCATCCTGCTTGACGGGTTTGGGCAGGTAGTCGTCCATGCCGAGGTCAAGGCAGCGCTGACGGTCTTCGTGCATGGCGTGCGCGGTGACGCCGATGATGGGGGTATGCGCGCCGGCCTTTTCCTCCATCGCGCGGATGCGCTGCGTTGCCTCGGCGCCGTCTATTTCCGGCATGGAAATATCCATCAGGATAACGTCGAAGTCGCGGGCGTCATGCGCCTTGATCGCCTCTGCGCCGTTGGCGGCGATGGTTACGCGGCAACCCAGCTTTTCCAGCATCGCCCGCACCACCATCTGATTGACCACATTGTCTTCCGCGACCAGCACGTCAAGCGCAAACCCGTCCGCGGCCGGCGTGCGATGCTCGATTTGACCCATCGGCTCGGCGCGTGCGGCGACGCTGCGCAAGGCGTTGACGGCGCCGTCCTTGAATGCGGACATGATCGAGTCGAGCAACAGGGAACCGCGCGCCGGCTTGACGAGATAGGCGGAGAAGAGATCGCCCGCCAGGCCAGCGGGGTCGCCCTTGCGCCCGGCCGATGTGAGCAGGATGAGCGGCGTTGCGGCGAGCGCGGGATCTTCCTTGATGCGGCGCGCGAGCGTGACGCCGTCGGCTTGCGGCATCTGAAAATCTAAAATAGCAACCGCGTAATCCCGCGCTTTCAGCGCGGCGAGCGCTGATTGGGCGTCGGCTGCGGCGTCCGATTGCAGTCCCCAGGAGGCAAGCTGTTCGCTCAGGATCGTTCGGTTGACGGCGTTGTCGTCGACGATCAGCGCGCGCAGGTTCGCGAAGAGGCCCGGCTCCGGCAGCGCGGTCTCGTGCGCCGTCTCGTCGATGGTGAGCGGCAGGCGAAACGCGAATGTCGACCCTTCGCCCAGCGTGCTTTTGACCGACATGAGCCCGCCCATCGCCTCAACCATGCGGCTGGAAATCGCCAGTCCCAGGCCGGCGCCGTCATGGCGGCGATTGGCGGATGCGTCCGCCTGTTCGAAGTTCTCGAAAATTCTCTGCAGATCGTTTTCGGAAACGCCGCAGCCCGTATCGGTCACCGATATTTCGATATGGGCGATTTCACCGCGATGTCGGCCGCTGACATTGATCAGAACATGGCCGGCTTCGGTGAATTTGACGGCGTTGCCAAGCAGGTTGGTGACGATCTGGCGCAGGCGGCCCGGATCGCCGACGAAATGCTCGCCGAGATCGGGCTGATAACGCACCATCAGCTCCAGGCCCTTTTCTTCGACGCGCAGCGTCAACAGGCTCGCCACGTCTTCAATCGCCGAGCGCAGGTTGAAGGGTTCGCAGGCGAGCCGCAGCTTGCCGGCTTCAAGCCGGGACAGATCTAAAATGTCGTTGATAATGGTCAGCAGCGCATCGCCGGAGCGGACGATAATCTGCGCCATGTCCTTTTGTTTTCGCGTCAGTCTGGTGTCGAGCAGCAGCGAAGCCATGCCGATGACGCCGTTCATGGGGGTTCGGATTTCGTGGCTCATATTGGCCAGAAACTCCGATTTCGCACGATTGGCGGCTTGGGCCGCATCGCGCGAGTCGACGAGTTCTTCGGTCAGCGCGCGCAGCTCGTCCTCGCGTTGCTGGGTTTCGGTGATATCGCTGTAGGTGACGACAACGCCGCCGCTCGGCCGCGGCTGGATGTTTTCTTCGACGATGCGGCCGTCCTTCTGCCGCCGGACCGCCCGAAACACGCGCCCGTTCTCCAGCGTTTCTTCGCAAGCGTCGAAATATTCCTCTACGGAAGCGAATTCATAGACATTGTGCTGCATGCCGACTTCGAGAACATCTGTGATATCGGCGCCCAACGCCCAGTATTTGCCCGGCAGGCCGGACATCCGCCAGGCTTTTTCATTGCACTCGACGATTTTGCGGTCGTCGTCGAGAACCACGACTCCCTGCGCCATGGACTCGAGGACTTCACTCAGAAGGTTTGTCTGGCTTTCAATGTCCCTGGTCCGCTGGCGGACGATTTTTTCAAGATGCGCGTTCTGGTCGGCAAGGGCGCGCCACGCCTCGTCCGCCTCGCGCCGCGCCTCGATGCGCGCCGTGACGTCGCGCGCGACGCCGCGATAGCCCTGGAACGCGCCGTTTTTCCCGAAAACCGGCTTGCCGCTGCGTTCGATCCAGATGGCTGATCCGTCGTCCCGGCGAACCCGGTCGATAAACCGGGCAAAGGGCTTGCGCGCATCCACGGTCCGCCTGAGCGCGCGCCATTCATTCTCGATCGGCCCCTCGCCGCTGAACGACATGCGTTTGCCGATGATCTTCGCATGGTCGTAGCCGGTCACTTTGTCGGCGCGTTCTGAAATATGAACGTATATCAGATTGCTGTCGACTTCCCACACCCAGTCGCCGGCGCTCTCGGCGAAGTCGCGGTAGCGCTGTTCGCTTTCCGTAAGCGCGCGCCGCGCCTCGGCGGCTTCGTTCTGCGCCGCGATGCGCGCGGTAACATCCTTGACGACGCCGCGATACCCCTTGAAGGCGCCGTCCGCGTCGAAAAACGGAACAGCGCTGCGTGAAATCCAAATCGTCTTTCCGTCGGGCTGTTCGAAAGTGGAAACGAAATCGGTAAAAGGCTTTCGCGCTTCGACGGTTTCGCGAAACCTGCGCCATTGTTCTTCGCTTACGCCGTCGCCGGAAAAAACGATCTCCTCGCCGATCAGTCGGTGAAGCTCAACGCCGGCGATGTGGCGCGAATGCTCGGCGATATAAGTATAGCGCAGATCCGCGTCGATCTCCCAGTTCCAATCGCCGCCGGCTTGTGCGAAGTCGCGATGCCTTTCCTTGCTTTCCACAAGACGCTGCTCGGCTTGGACCTCTTTTGTGATGTCGCTTGTCCAGCCGACGAAGCCGATATAGTCGCCGCGATCGTTATATTTGGGCTGGCCGCTGGTCGACATGACGCGGCGAGCGCCGCCCGCCAGTTCCAGCCAGTATCTTATATCGCGAAACGGTTCGCGGCGTTCGATCGCCGTGACGATGTCCTCGTCAAGCTCCTGGCCCTTGTGGAAAGGCTCGGCGAAAGGAAGCGCTATCATGCCGAGCATGGACTTTGGGTCCACGCCGGTGATGTGTTCAAAGTTTTTTGAAAGATATGTCAGCCGGCCTTGGGGGTCGCGCTCCCAGGCCCAGTCGGACGCGGCTTCTATAAAGTTGCGAAGATTGTCGCGCGCGTCGCGCGCCACTGTCTCCATCTGATGCTGGTTCAGGCAAAGCTCGGCGACGAGTCTGCCCTGATGGGAGAGCTGAACCGCGCTGACGGTCGCCGCGCAGAGCATGATGCCGCCGATCATGATCAACGGCTCCTGACCGGTCGACGCCAGCACGGCGCAGAATGGAACGATGCAAAGACCGAGCATCATCATCGCAACGCGCGGAACGCAGGCAAAGGCGTTGGCGGCGCCGATCCCGCAAAACGCCGTCCAAAGCGTTAATAGAACATAGTCGCCGAAATCGGCGTAAGCGGAAAAGTAAATCGCAGACACAGAACAGGTCGCGCCCAGACCGATCGCCGTCGTCATGACGGTGTTGACGTGGCGGCGTTTTTCCTGCGCCGTCATGGCGTCGACATTCAGTCGGCGCAAGCCGAAAATACGCACGGCGGCATAGATCAAATACGCGCCCATGCCGGCCGCAACGATAATCGGCGCCGTCTGGAAAAAATGATAGCCGACGAACGCAGTGCAAACGGCGATGCCGAGGAGAATGCGCGGCAGCTGCAGACGCAATTCGCGCATCTGCCGGTCGACGACGATGTCCGGCGTCTCGTCAGCCGTGGCTTGGACGATTTTTCGCCACGAGAAACCAGGCTTGGGCATCGCGTCGTCCACTTGTGAAATTGCCCGAAGAATCTAGGAAATCGTGGTTAATCCGCCGTTACGCTCGGTCACGCCCCGGCCCGCCGAAACAAAGGGTTAATAAAGTCCTATCGACGCGATGCGCCTTCATCGCTCGAAGCCTAGCGCGCCAGCGTCAAACGTTCCGCCGCGCGTGTCACGCCCGTATAGAGCCAACGGGTGCGGTGTTCGCGGAACATGAAGCTTTCGTCGAACAGGACCACATGGCCCCATTGGGAGCCTTGCGCCTTGTGCACGGTCAGCGCGTAGCCGTAGTCGAACTCATCCGCGCCCTTGCGCTGGGTCCAGGGCACGGTTTCGGGACCGTCGAGAAAAAACCCGCGCGGGACCGAGGCGTTGAGCGCCCGGCCGCCTTCCTCGGGCTGTATGGCGAAACGCACCCGCGCGCCGCGCGGCGAAAGGCGCCGCTGCACCGTCCAGATGCCGCCGTTGAGCAGGCCTTTTTTCTTGTTATTCCGCAGACAGACGAGTTTTTCCTCCGCTTCCGGCGTCGGGTCGGTAAAGCCGTGCAGTTCGCGCAGACGGTCATTATAGCGCTTGCGCGTGCGGTTGGCGCCGACGAGGATCTGATCGGCGGCCATGATTTCCTCGGCGGCAATGTCGCGTCTGGAGATGAGACGGCATTCCTCGTTTTGTTCATCGAACGAGGTTCCTTCGCGGATCGCCATGGACAGCCGGATGATGGGATTGCCCGCGGCCTGGCGGTGGATTTCGGTCAGCATGAAATCCGGCTCGCCTTCGGTGAAAAAGCCGCCGCCCTTGACCGGGGGCAGCTGCGCCGGATCGCCGATCACCAGCACTGGCTTGCCGAAGGACAAAAGATCGCGGCCGAGCTCCTCGTCGACCATGGAGCATTCGTCGATGATGATGAGATCGGCCTTCGACGCCGGCGCGTCATGGCGCAGGGTGAACATGGGCTCGCCTTCTTCCTCCGCGCCCGCGGGCCGATAGATAAGGGCGTGAATGGTCGACGCGCCGGCGCAGCCCTTCTGGCGCATGACATGGGCCGCCTTGCCGGTGAAGGCGGCGAAGGCGACGTCGCCGCCGGCGTTTTCCGCGATATGCCGCGCCAGGGTCGTCTTGCCCGCGCCGGCATAGCCGAACAGGCGAAACACCTGGCTGTCGCCGGCCTTCAGCCAGCGGTCGACGGCGACAAGGGCGTCATCCTGCTCAGGGGACCATTTCATCCCTAGGCGATCTCCACCCACACCGGCACATGATCGGACGGTTTTTCCTTGCCGCGCTCCTTGCGGTCGACGCCGGCGGCTTTGAAGCGGTCGGCGGCCTGGGGGCTTAGCAGAATGTGATCGATCCTGATGCCGTGGTCCTTTTCCCAGGCGCCGCGCTGATAATCCCAGAAGGTATAAAGCACCCCATTGGGGTTTTGCTGTCTGATCGCGTCGGTAAACCCGAGATAGAGGATTTCGCGAAACGCCGCCCGGCTTTCCGGGCGGAAGAGGGCGTCCTCGGCCCAGCCCGCTGGATCGTAGACGTCTTCGGCCTGGGGAATGACGTTAAAGTCGCCGGCCATCACGAACGCTTCTTCGTCCGCGAGCAGGGCTTGCGCGCGTTTTTTGAGCCGCGTCATCCATTTGAGCTTGTAATCGTATTTCGGTCCCGGCGCGGGATTGCCGTTGGGCAGATAAAGCCCGCATACCCGCACCGGTTCGGCGTCGTCGGGACAGACAAGGGCCTCGATATAACGCGCCTGATCGTCGTCCTTGTCGCCGGGCAGGCCGCGCGCAACGCCGTCGAGGGGAAACTTCGAGAGCAACGCGACGCCGTTATAGGTCTTCTGTCCGTGGACCTCGACATTATAGCCGCAGTCTTCGAACTCCAGCGCTGGGAACTTTTCATCGACGCATTTGATTTCCTGCAGGACGACGACGTCCGGTTTGGCCTTGTCGAACCATTCAAGAATGCGCGGCAGGCGGACATTGATGGAGTTGACGTTAAAGGTCGCGATTTTCATGAGACGTCTCGAATGGAGGAGTGCAAGAGCTTTGTGAGAAAATAAGTCCCTACATCAAATCAGGACTTCGTATAAGACGACAAATACGGCAATGGGAAACATAAAGGCAATTGGCGCTAAAATCGGCAAGATTAGGTATTTCAGCAAACCGTATGAAACGAAGCCAAGCTTATTACTTTTTATATTCTGGGGCAGTCTGAAAAGGAAATACGCATACAATAACCCAATTGAAATGAACATCATTGCCACCCAACCATAGCTAACATAGTCGAGCCACCATTCATCGCCGGTTAAAGGCTGAGACTCCCCAACCAAGAACAAAATTACGAATAAAAGCAGCGTCAAAAGCGAAAACCATGGCGCAGAAAAAGAAACAAATCTTCTCATATGCGGTCTTTAGTCTCTGCGTCGGCTTTCACGCGGGCGAGCGCGGCCCTGAGATAGCCGGGCCAAAAAAGTTTGACAATGAACCACACGACCGCTTCCTCGATCGGGCCTTTCGCATCGAACGCATAGGTCCAGTCGATCTGGGTCTTTTCCGCGCCGAGCCGCGTGAAATGCCATTCCGCCCGGCCGCCGGACACCAGCGCGGAAAACGTTCCGGTGAAATTCGACAGCTTATAGGCGAAAGTGGAATCGGGCGCGAAGGACGTCAATTCTTCGTTTACGGACGAACCGTCGGTGAGCGCATGCCGCCTGGTCTCGCCGCGCGCGGCCCAGGGAACCGCGCCCTTGGTTTGCGCAACGCCGGGCAGGGGGCCGTGAGGCCGAATGAGGTTGGCAGGGTCGATCGAGATCGCTGCGCTGAAGACGCGCGGCGGCGGCGCGTTGACGACAATGGCGACGGATGTCTGGACGGGCATGGAGATTACTCAGCGATGAAAGTCGCAAACTCATCGACTTCTACGCGCGACGACCGCAATTCGTTCACTTTTGCGCTCGGATCGGCGTAGCCCAGCGCCATGCCGCAATAAAGCTGTTCGCCGTCGGAAAGGCCCAAAAACGCGGAAACCGTCGCCGCGCGCGCGGCCCAGGCCTCCTGCATACATGTGGCAAGGCCCCGCTCGATGGCGGTAAGCGCAATCGACTGCATGAACATGCCGAGATGAGCCCATTGCGGCTTGTCGAAGCGCCGGTCGAGGGAGAAGAAAAGCCCCACCGGCGCGCCGAAAAAGTCGTAATTGCCGAGCAGCCATTGCAGCCGCGCCGGCTTGTCCTCGCGCGGAATGCCGACAAGGGCGTACATCGCCTCGCCCACGTCGTATCGCCGCGTGCGCCACGGTTCGGCGAGCTTAGGGGGATAAATCTCAAGCTCCCCCTCGTTTGCGAAGGGATTGTCCGCAACCGCCTTTTTCACCGTTTCAATCAGGCGCCGGCGCGCCGCGCCCATCACCACATGGGTGCGCCATGGCTGGACATTGCCGCCCGAGGGCGCCCAGCGCGCGATATCGAGAATCGCGCGGACCTGTTCCTCGCTGACGGGTTTGTCGAGAAAGGCGCGGGTGGAGATGCGGGTTTTGATAGCGTCGGCGACGTTCATGGCGTTGAGCATGCAGCGTTAGTTGATCTTTATCGGGCTTGTTTCAAGATCCGAGTATGCGCCAATATATTGATATGACAATAATACGAATATCAGCCGGATTATTAGCGTTGATGTTTGCCGCGGCGGTTTATTACGTCTTCAGCGGCGCGCCGGAATCCCGGAGCCAACCGCATTTGCGGGTGCAGCCTGATCCTCTTGAGGAAAATGTTGTAATATTCGCGTGGGCGGGCGCCGTCTATCCTCCAATGGCCAAAGAAATGTCCGAGGCGTTTGATCTCTGGAAAGACAAGACGGACCGGATCATTATCGAACTCGATTCGCCGGGCGGCTTGCTTGATGAAGGCGGGCGGGTCATCAAAGTCATACAAAGGATGAGAAATACACATGCTGTGTGGACTTATGTAGGTCCCGACAGCGATTGCCTTTCCATGTGCGTGCCTATTTATTTGCAAGGCCGCATGCGAGTCGCCGCGCCGACATCTAGATGGTTATTTCACGATGCGACAGCCGTGGATATTTATTCTGGCGCAGAGATCGTGATGTACAGTCATGAGCGCGCGCTGGCGAATTTGGAATTTTTCAATCGGTATATTGAACAGTCCGACATTAATCCGAAATGGCGCGATGATCTCCGGGCGCAAATGAGCATCGGGGACGTATGGAAAACCGGGCAAGAACTCAAAGACGAGCGTTCGAACATCGTGACGATATTGGACTAGGCGACTAAAGCGAAAAGCTCGTGCCGCAGCCGCAGGAGGCGGTCGCGTTGGGATTGTTGATCTTGAAGGCCGCGCCGATGAGTTCGTCGGAAAAGTCGATTTCCGAGCCTTTCATATAGTCCACCGAGACCTCGTCGATGAGAACGGCGTAACCGTCGGCGTCGAGCACGAGGTCGTCGTCCTCGCGCTCGGCGACAATGTCGAACTGGTACTGAAAACCGGAACAGCCGCCGCCTTCGACTGAAACGCGCAGCATGGCGCCTTCGGACTCTTTCGCCAGAATCGCGGCGATTTTCTTGGCGGCCCGTTCAGAGACGGTGACAGGGGTTTGCTCAACGACGCTCATAATCGCTCTCGGCTGGACTTTGGGTCAATTTAGTGAATTTCCCGCGAATTTCGAGGGGGCGCGCGCCGTTTTTCCGCCTAACGATAGAGGGTTAATCGCCGATGACGCCCAGGCTTGGCGCAAGTAAAAAGCCCCTCTCCCCCTTGGGGGAGAGGGGTTTGGGGTGAGGGGGCAAAGCCGGCAAGACTCTCAATTTCTCTTCCCCCTCACCCGGAATTCGCTTGCGAATTCCGACCTCTCCCCGTTGGGGAGAGGTTGGCGCAATTGAACGCGCCGCTGTTCTATAACGGGCCCGCCACACCGGGCAGGGGAGGAATAAGCCCCGCTTTAAGGAAGAATCGCGCGACAAATCCGCCTTCGAACCCTTAAATATGGGCCATGACCCAGCCACTTGCCTTTCCCGCGCCCTTGGCGGCCTATGCGGCGCGCGCCGATCGGACCCGCGGCCGGCTTCATCCGGAACCGGAATCGCAAACCCGCACGCCGTTCCAGCGCGACCGGGACCGGGTCATCCATGCCGTCGCCTTTCGCCGGCTCAAGCACAAGACCCAGGTCTTTATCTCCCATGAGGGCGATCATTACCGCACGCGCCTGACCCACTCCCTGGAAGTTGCGCAAATTGCGCGCACGCTCGCCCGGGCGCTTAAGCTCGACGAAGACCTCGCCGAATGTCTCGCCCTGGCGCACGATCTCGGCCATCCGCCCTTCGGCCATACCGGCGAGGACGTCCTCAAGGAATGCATGGCGCCCTATGACGGCTTCGATCATAACGCGCAGACGCTGCGCATTCTGACCAAGCTCGAACGCCGCCACGCTGCCTTCAACGGGCTCAATCTTACCTGGGAAACGCTGGAAGGCGTCGTCAAACACAACGGCCCGCTGACCGGCGAATGGGCGGCGAAAAAAGACCCGCTCCCGGCGGCCATTGTCGAATACGCCAGGACGCACGATCTCTGGCTCGATACGTTCCCGTCGCTCGAGGCCCAGATCGCCGCCATCGCCGATGATATCGCCTATAACAATCACGATGTGGACGACGGTCTGCGCGCCGGGCTGTTCAGCTTTGAAACCGCGCGCGATCTGCCGCTGGTGGGTCGCGCCATCGCGTCGGTCGAAGCGCGCTTTCCGGGTGCGCCGGACGCCATCCTGATCGCCGAGGCGGTGTCCGATCTGATCGGCGCCATGGTGACCGACGTCATCGCCGAAACCCGGGCCCGGCTTGAGATTATTTCTCCCCAGGATGCGGATGACGTGCGCCGGGCAGGGCGCGCGCTGGCGGGATTTTCCCCGGCGATCGAGGCCGATCTTGCCGGCCTCAGGGCGTTTTTGCACCAGAACATGTACCGCCATTACCGCGTCAATCGCGCCCGCAGCCGTGCCAAGAGAATCGTTAAATCTTTGTTCGAATTGTTCTTTTCCGAACCCGAGACCTTGCCACAAGAGTGGCGGCGCCAGTATGAGGGTGCCGATCAGGCCCGCCGCGCCCGCGCCGTGTGCGATTACATTGCCGGGATGACGGACCGATACGCCATGCGCCAATACCGCCGCCTGTTCGGCGTTGAAATTGACGACTGAACATTCTCGGCGGATGGGCTCCGGTGCTAAAATAGCGAGCGGAATCGATTCGATTATTTCAGCGCGGCCAGGATGAGCGCGAGCGAGAAGACGGGGGCGCTGACAGGGAGCAACGCGAAGGATGACCAACGCAGACGACGCCTACGAAGACGACTATAATGAATATGACGAATTCGACGATGACGACGAGCGCGGCCTGTCGGGTCTTTCCGTCCTCGTCATCGGTCTGGTCATGATCGGCGCGTTTATTTCCGTCGTCTGGATCGCCTATCAGCAAGGTCTTAAACGCAACGCCAACGGCCTGGCGGCGGAAACGCCCTATGTCGCCGCCGAGCCCGAGCCGATCAAAATCGAAACCGCCGACAGTTCGGCGCCGGTCGAGGACCGCGAGGTTTATGACGTGTTCGACGGCGAGGAGGCCGAACCGGCGACAGTGCTCGCCGAAGGCCCCGAAGAGCCGGTCGATCGCGACGCTGAAGACCCGATCGCTGCGATCGCCGCCGGCGCGGATGAAAATGTCGATGAAGAAACCGACGCGCGGCTTGCCAGTCTGGCGGAAGAAGACGCGCAACTGTTAGGCGATGCGCCGGTCGACCAAGAGCCCGAACCGGTCGCCGCCACAACGCCCACAGCGGCCAGCGTCACGCCGGCGGAGGAGAGCGAGCCGAGCGCTTCGGTCTCGGTCAGCGCGATTTCCGGCACCCATGTGGTGCAGGTCGGCGCGTTTCGTTCCGACGAGGAGGCGCAGGCTCAATGGGCGCGCCTGCAGTCGCGGCTCGGCGATTATCTTACCGGCAAAACCTACGACATCGAACGCGCCGATCTCGGCGACCGCGGGGTCTATCACCGTCTGCGCATGGGACCGTTCGATTCCTCGGACGCGGCCAAGGAATATTGCGCGGGCTTGAAGGAACGCGGTCAGGACTGCCTTTCCAAGTCGATCTGAGAAACGCAAAAGTGTCATGGCCGGACTTGTTCCGCTGGCGTCCGGTTTATATTTCCGGCTTCAAAGGATGACCCGCTTTTTATCGGACTTGCGTAGATTTTCGCCCTTTGTGACATGAAAACCGACTGCGCTTGTATTTGCCGATCGGCCCAATACCCCCTTCGCCGGCTTCGCCGGCACTTCCCCCGTAAACGGGGGAAGAAAGCCTTGCGGCAATCGCCGCTCCTCCCCCGCTTGCGGGGGAGGCAGCCGCGAAGCGGACGGAGGGGGTGGGCTTTCAACATGACAACCGTGATTAATCGTCAACTATTGATTTCGCCAAACCGGACAGTCGGGAACAGGTCCGGTGATGAGCGTTGTCTTACCGGAAGCTGAGTCCTTGCCCCTAGCTGGTGTTTTTGACTGCGAAGGCCCGCGCATGAGCGCGGAGGAAAAAGCGTTCTTCAAGGACGCCGACCCCTGGGGGTTCATTGTCTTTCATCGCCATTGCGAAACGGCCGACGCCCTGCGCGCTCATTGTGAGGAATTGCGCGCATGCGTCGGCCGCGACGACGCGCCGATCCTGATCGATCAGGAGGGCGGACGCGTCATCCGCATGAAGCCGCCGGCGTTTCCGGTCCATCCCCCGCCCGCCGTGTTCGGCGATTTGTGGCGGCTCGATCCGGCCAAGGCGAAACAGGCCGCGCGGCTGAACGCGTATCTGTTGGCGCGCATGACGTCCGATTGCGGCGTGACGGTGAACTGCGTTCCCATGCTCGACGTTCCCCAGCCCGACGCCGACGCGGTCGTCATCGGCGACCGGGCGATCGCCAAACATCCCGACATTATCGCCGCGCTCGGCCTGGAGGTTGCGGAAGGAACGCTTGAAGGCGGCGCGCTGCCGGTGATCAAGCATCTGCCCGGTCATGGCCGGTCGTTATGCGACAGCCATGACGCGCTGCCGCTTGTTTCGGCCCGCAAGGAGGATTTGCGCGCGGCGGATTTTGCGCCCTTCAAGGCGCTCAACAATGTCACGCTCGGCATGACCGCGCATATCGTTTACGAGGCTTATGACAGGGAGCGCTGCGCCACCCTGTCGCCCGTCGTCATCGAAGATGTCATTCGCGGCGAGATCGGCTTTGACGGCCTGTTGATGTCTGACGATCTCAAGATGAAGGCGCTAGATGCGCCGTTCGACGCGCTCGCCCGCGACAGTCTCGACGCCGGCTGCGACATCGTCCTGTGCTGCAATTTCACCCTTGAGGAGAAAAAGCGCGCCCTGAAAGGCCTGCGCGATCTTGAAGGCAAGGCCGCCGCCCGTGCGGCGGCGGCGCTCGGCCAATTGCGCGCGCCCGAGCGCTCGGATACATCTGCGGCGTATGAGCGGCTTAAAATGCTGATAAAGCCAGCCTTGGCGTAAGCGAGCCAATGGGAGCGCAGAGACCGCTTTTTGTATTTCTCGACGAGGGCGGTGATTTAGGATTCACGCCGGACGGCTCCCGCTTTTTCACGCTCACAAGTCTTGCAACGTTTAATCCAATTGCTGGATACGAAGCGCTAAATAGATACCGGTACGCATGCCTCGCATCGTCTCACAACCTCGATACGGAGTATTTCCACTGCGCTGACGATAATAGATATGTGCGCAAGCGCGTATTTGAGATCATCGCTTCGCATCAGTCGGCGTTCAGGTATGACAGTTTGATCGTGGAGAAGCGAAAGACGCATCCGTCAGTTCAGGCTCAAGAGCGATTCTACCCTGAAATGCTGGGTTATCTCTTGTGCCATGTGCTCAAATCTGTGGCGGGGACGGCTGGCGAATTCATCATTGTCACAGACGAATTACCATTAAAGCGAAAACGCCGGGCCATTGAAAAGGCCGTGCGAACCACTTTGTCGAGAATGCTGCCGGACGGCCTTCGATACAGGCTTTATCATCATGCCTCTCGCGCACATGCAGGTTTACAGATTGCCGACTACGCAAACTGGGCGATTCTGCGCAAATGGGAGCGTGGCGAAACCGCATTCTATGACTTGATTAAACCGAGACTGGCCAGCGAGTTTGAAATTTTTCGTTCTGGCGGAGTCTTGTATTATTGACTGGAGGCAAAGACATGCCCGATAAAAGCGACCTCCCCGGCTATTCCTTTCGGAAAGGGCTCCTTGAGCCCTTGTCGCCGGGGAGGGACCTTTACATGATATATGCGCAGGCTGGTCCTAAAAGTCAATGAATCACCGCCTGCCTGGCGCCGCCTTGAGGCGCTCATAAAACCGGCGCTGGCGTGAATTTTCGACAAAACGGGCGGCGCAATGGCGGCGGGCCAGAATCGCCCGTAAAGTGACCCCATGACCGACGACGGACAGATCATGACGGCGGATAGAGGCGAGCGCGACGGGGAACCGTTCGATGCGCCGGTGCGCGGCTTCGCCGGCGAGGATGGGCCCGACATCGACGCCCTGGTGGTCAATCTCGACGGCTATGAAGGCCCGCTTGACGTTCTTCTCGATCTTGCCCGCCATCAGCGCGTCGACATTCGCAAGATCTCCATGGTCGCGCTGGTCGATCAGTATCTTGCCTTCATCCGCGCGGCGAAAATGCGCGATCTCGAACTTGCCGCTGACTATCTCGTCATGGCGGCCTGGCTCGCCTATCTCAAGACGCGGCTGCTGCTGCCCAGCGGGGAAGACGACGAGGAACTGACCGGCGATGAAATGGCGGCCCGGCTCGCCTTTCAGCTCCGGCGGCTCGAAGCCATGCGCAATGCGGTGGAGGCGCTGCAGGCGCGCCCGCAATTCGGGATCGATTTTCTCGGCCGCGGTGCGCCGGAAGGGGTGCGCATCGCCCGCACGCCCGATTGGCAGGACGGCCTTTACGATCTTCTGCGCGCCTATACGACCCAGCGTATTGCGACGGTCGATCGCGACTATCATTACGATCCGCCCCAAGTCTATTCGATCGAGCAGGCGCGGCTGCGTATTGAACGCATCCTCGGATCGATTCCCGAATGGATCGAGCTTGGCGGCCTGACGCGCTTTAAAGAAGTCGACGCGCCGGCCGCGTCGGTTCTGGCGAGCGCGTTCAGCGCCGCGCTGGATTTCGCCAAGGACGGCCGCCTCGACATTCGTCAACTCGGCCCGTTCGAAACGATTTACGTGAAAGCCCGTCAGAATACGGAGGAAGCGGATCAGTCATGACCAGTCTTGACGCCGACGGCGGCCGGGATTTCAAAGGCCTCAATCCGCGCGAGGCGCGCGAAGCCTTGGCGGAAGAACTTGCAGGCGAGGGGAAAGCGAAGGACGTGGACGACGATAACAACGACAAAGACGCTCCGCCTGTGGCGGAATGGAGCGAAGAGGAAATCGCCGAACACGCCCGCATGGCCGAAGCGCTGCTGTTCGCTGCCGCCGAACCGCTCGACGAAGCAAGCATCGCCGGGCGGCTGCCCGCCGGCGCCGACATCGCCGCCATCATCGAACGCCTGTCGGGCGATTATGAAGGCCGCGGCGTCACCCTCAAAAAGATCGACAGGAAATGGCGCTTCGTGACCGCGTCCGATGTCGCCCATGTCCTGGAAAAAGAGAAAGTCACCCCGCGGCGGCTGTCGCGCGCGGCGCTCGAAACCCTGGCGATTATCGCCTATCACCAGCCCTGCAGCCGGGCCGACATCGAAGACGTGCGCGGCGTGCAGGTGGCCAAGGGCTCGCTCGACCAGCTTCTCGAAATCGGCTGGGTGCGGATGCGCGGCAAGCGCCGCGCGGCGCCGGGTCGGCCGATCCTCTACGGCACCACGGAAAGCTTTCTCGAGCAGTTCGGCCTTGAGTCCATCGGCGATCTGCCGGGCCTTGCGGACCTTAAGGCCGCCGGTCTTCTCGACGCCCGCCTGCCGCCCGGATTTACCGTGCCGAATCCCGAGGACGCCGAGGACGGCGATCTCGAAGAGGGTGAAGAAGAGATCGAATTTGCGCAGGATTTCCTTAAGGAAGACAATGGCGAAACCGCCGATGCTTAAGGCGTTACGCGAAGGCGTTTGCGTCGGCCGCTCCGGCGGTTTACCTATAGGCGGCGACAGCAGCTGATTGAAAGACGCATCATGGGCGCCATCGGACCCTGGCA
>JANQMJ010000001.1 GCA_028280115.1 Parvularculaceae bacterium | reverse complement strand
GCTTCATCCTGAGGAGAAATTTTTCCTTCGTCCTTCGCGACGTCGGCTTCGCCGACCCTCAGGATGAAGGAAAAATTTCGTCACGAAGGACGAAGCGATGCACAATAATCGCCCGGCGATCTAAAACACGCCGGCGATCGCGAAATTGTTATAGACGACCCAGGCGTTGCCGGCGGTCGCCAGGGCGAAAAAGCTCAAGACGATCCAATGGGGAAACCACAGCACCATGAAGCTGATGACGCCTTGCAGCGCGAGCTTGGCGGCGATCCAGCCGGAACCGGCATGATCCATGGCCAGACGGACAATCGGATTGGATTCGTATCCCGCGCCGCTTTCAATCGCCATCAGCGTGGAAACAATATCCGTCACGCCGACGAGATTATAGACGATCACCGCCGTCCACGCCGCCTGACGGCCCAGCCGCGAAGTCCGCGCGCGGGCCGCATCGTCAGCCAGTTTCCGGCGGCGTTTTGCTGCGCCAAGCGACCAGACCAAAATGCCTCTCCCGATTGTTAACCGTTAATATTCCCGCGCCATCATGCGCCGCGCCGGGTCTTGAACAAGACAAAGCGGCGCTTGACAAGTCGACGCCGCGGCCCTGGGGGAGTAGAGTGCAAAAAGTATGACGACCGAGTTGGCACAGCAGCCGAAGGAAGATGAAGGCGCGCGCGTGAGAAAACGGCCGCCTTCGCGGCCGGGCGAAGCCTTTATCGCATTAACCCGCCTGGTTGTGTTCTGGGAACGGGCCTGGCCGGCGATCCTGCCGGCGCTCGCCATTCCCTATAGTCTCATCGTGATCAGCCTGTTCGGCTGGTGGCGCCATGTTCCGGCGCTGCTGCACTGGATCACGCTGGCGCTCGCCGGACTGGCCTTTGTCGCCGCGCTGCGCCGCGATCTCACCGGTTTGCGGTTTCCCTCGCGGCGCGACGCCCAGGCGCGGCTCGAACAGGACGGCGCGGTTAAGCACGCCCCGCTTCAGGCGCTCGACGATGCGCCTTTTAAAGCCTCCGCCGGCGCCGCCTCCCTATGGCGCGCGCATATGGAAGCGAGCGCGGAACGCGCGCGCCGGGCGCGCCTGGCCGGCATGCGGGCGAGCGCGCAAACCCGCGATCCTTTGGGCTTGCGCTTTACCGCCGCGGGATTGCTGGTTGTGGCGCTGATCGCCGCCGGGCCCGATTGGCGCACGCGCCTTGCCGGCGCGCTGTCGCCGACGCAAAGCGGCGGCCTGTTGCTCGCGGATTTGTGGATCGAACCGCCGGCCTATACCGGCAAGGCGCCGGTTTATCTTTTGCGCGCCGGCGAGGAGAAATCCGGCCTTGCGGCCCAGATCGACGCGCCAGCGGGCTCGGTGCTCGTCGCACAGGTCAACGGCCGGGGCCGATTGCGGCTGTCCTTCACGACGGATACGGAAGAAACCGCCGCCGGTTTCGAGCGCCAGGGCGACGCCGCGCGGGCTGAGATCGCGCTTCAGGAAAGCGGTCTTTTGCGCCTGCGGCTGGGCCCGGACGTGATCAGCTGGCCGGTCGGCGTCCTTGCCGACGCCGCGCCGCGGGTCGGTTTCACGCAAGCGCCGACGGCAAGCGACGAAGGACGGCTCGCCTTCGCCTACGCCGCCGAAGACGATTACGCCATCGCCGAAGCGCGCCTCGAACTGCGCCTCGATCCGGATCAGGACCGCCCGCTCGACGCCTCGGCATTCGATGAAGCAGCGCTCTCCGAGCTCCGCGTCATCGCGCTGGATGGTGCAGGCGGGGCCGCCGGCGAGCGCGCCTATGCGCTTGATCTTCAGTCCGATCCGTGGGCCGGATTGCAGGCGCTCGCCCGGGTCGTGGTCGAGGACGGCGCCGGCCAGACCGGCGCAACCGACGAGGAAACGGTCACCCTCCCGGTACGGACGTTTTTCAACCCGCTCGCCAGAACCGTGGTCGAACAGCGCCAGACGCTTGCGACGTCGCCGCAGAACTGGCGCCGCGTCGGACGCTCTTTCGACGCCGTCACGCTGGCGCCGGAAGTCTTTTTCGACAACACGACGGACTACCTTCTGCTGCGCACGGCGTTTTGGCGCGTGATGCGTCAGGACGGCGAAGGTTTCGACGACGCGGTGGAAAAATTCTGGCCGCTCGCCCTGCAATTGGAGGACGAAGCGCTGGAACTGGCGCGCCAGCGCCTTGAGGCGGCCCGAGCGGCCTTGCGCGAAGCGCTTGAACGCGGCGCGAGCGATCAAGACATCACCCGCCTGGTTGAAGAACTGCGTCAGGCCATGGACGATTATATCGCCGCCCTGGCGCAATCGGGCCAGGCGCGCGGCCAGACGCAAGGGGACGCCGAGCAGCTCAAATCGTCCGATCTCGACGAAATGCTCGACGCCATTCGCGATCTCGCCCAGTCCGGCGCGTCTGGCGCAGCGCGGCAGATGCTCTCCGATCTTGAGAATGTGCTCGACAATCTGCGTTTGACTCAGAGCGGCGGGGGCGGCGGCATGGAGGGCCAAGGATCGGGCGGTCCGGCGGACGAAGCTGGCGAATTCATCGGCCGCCAGCGCGATCTCGCCGACGACGCGTTCCGCCGCGGCCAGGAATTTGGCCAAAGCGGCGACGATCTCGCTGACGCGGAAGGCGCGCTGGGCGACGACCTGGAAGAGTTCATCGATCAGCTAGAAGGCGGTCAGGCCGATCCGGACGGCGACGCCGCCCAGGCCCTGGGCCGCGCCCGCAACGACATGCGCGAGGCCCAGGAAGCGCTGCGCAATGAAGATTTCGACGGCGCCGCCAGCGCCATGGAGCGGGCCATCGACAATCTGCGCGACGGCGCGGAAGAACTCGCCCGCGAACAGATGCGCCAGGCCGGCGACGGCGCCGGCGCGCGCGAGCGCGGCGCGCCGCTCGACCCGCTCGGCCGCCCGGCGGGCGACGCCATCGGCGATGATGTTGACGTGCCCGGCGCAAGCGAAACGGGGCGCGCGCGCGAAATCATCGACGAACTGCGCCGGCGCCTTGGCGAGCCGGGACGCGCGGAAGAGGAAATTGACTATCTCGAACGGCTGCTGGAGCGGTTTTAGAGATCGGTTGAGACGGCGCAGTCTGTAATGCGCAACGCACAGGGATATCCCCTGCGCATAAGCACAACTTCGCCAATTTAGAAAAGCCCGTAGACTTCCCCGTTCTCGTCGATCCCCATGGCGTCGGCCGCGGGAACGCGCGGCAGCCCGGGCATGGCCATGATCTCGCCGCAGATGACGACCAAAAACCCAGCGCCGGCGGCAAGGCGGATCTCGCGGATCGGCACGTCGTGATTGGCCGGCGCGCCCTTGAGCTTGGGATCGGTCGAAAAGCTGTATTGGGTCTTGGCGATGCAAATCGGAAAATGACCGTAATCCTCATTGAGCCGGGCAAAGGCGTCGCGGATCGGCTTATCGGCGAGCGTGTCGGTCGCGCCGTAAATCTTGCGCGCGATGCGGCGGGTCTTGTCCCACAATGAAAGGTCGTCGCCGTAAAGCGGCTGGAACCGCGCCGCGCCGGAATCAGCGAAGTCGATGATCTTCTCCGCCAACGCCATTGCGCCCTCGCCGCCCCTGGCCCAGTGATCACAAACAAAGGCGGCGACGTCTTGGGCGGCGCAAAAGTCAGTCACCGCCTTGATTTCTTCGTCTGTGTCCGAATTGAATTGGTTGACGGCGACAACGACCGGGACGCCGAACTGCTTGACGTTGCGGATATGACGGTCGAGATTTTTTAGGCCCGCCCGAATGGCGGCGACGTTTTCCCGCTCAAGATCCTTCATCGCAACGCCGTCATGAAATTTAAGCGCGCGCACGGTCGCGACAAGGACGGCCGCGTCGGGGGCAAGCCCCGCCTTGCGGCATTTGATGTCGAAGAACTTTTCCGCGCCGAGATCGGCGCCGAATCCCGCCTCCGTCACCACATAATCGGCAAGGCCCAGCGCGAGTTTCGTCGCCATCACGGAATTGCAGCCATGGGCGATGTTGGCGAACGGCCCGCCATGCACGAAGGCGGGCGTGTGTTCGAGCGTCTGCACGAGATTGGGCGAAAACGCGTCTTTCAGCAGCACGGTCATGGCGCCGTCGGCGTTGACTTGGCGCGCGGTGATCGGCGTTTGGTCCCGGCGATAGCCGACGATGATAGCGCCGAGGCGGGTCTGGAGATCGGCGAGATTTTCCGCAAGACAGAAAATCGCCATGACTTCCGACGCGACCGTGATGTCGAACCCGGTCTGACGCGGCGTCCCGCCTTTAAGGCCGCCGAGCGAAATCACGACATCGCGCAAGGCGCGATCGTTGAGATCGACCACGCGCCGCCATAACGGCCGCCGCACATCAAAGCCGAGCGCGTTGCCCCAATAGATATGGTTGTCGACCATCGCCGCGAGAAGATTATGGGCCGTCGTAATGGCGTGCATGTCGCCGGTGAAATGAAGGTTGATGTCCTCCATGGGCGCGACCTGCGCATAACCGCCGCCGGCTGCGCCGCCCTTCATGCCGAAACACGGACCCAGACTGGGTTCGCGCAGGCAAATCGCCGTCTTGCGGCCAAGCCGGTTAAGCGCGTCGCCCAGCCCCACCGTCGTGGTGGTCTTGCCTTCCCCGGCCGGGGTCGGCGTCATCGCCGTGACCAGGATCAGCCTGCCTTCGGGGCGCCGCGCCGCCTGATTGAGAAAATCGCGCGCGACCTTGGCCTTGTACGGTCCGTACTGGCGCAGCGCGTCTTCTGGAACGCCAAGTTCGGCGCCGATGTCGGCGATCGGTTTCATGCGCGCGGCGCGCGCGATCTCTATGTCCGATTTGAGGTTGGGCGCCATTCCATACTCGCTTTAGATTGGCCGCGTGGCGCACAATCGATCATGAAGCGGCAATCCTGGCAAGGCGACGCAACAGAACTGTCAGCGCCCAATCATAGGGCGCCGATCACCGGCAGGCCGCGATGGCGGCCGCCATCGTCCATGCCGTAGCCGATCAGAAAATCGTCTCCGGCGGCCTCAAAGCCGATATATTCGCAGGGAAGGTCTTCCGCATGACCGGTCAGCTTTTTGATCAGCACGCATGATTTGACGGCGGTCGCGCCGCGATCCTCAATCATGCCGCGACCGAAATGCAGCGAGCGTCCGGTATCGAGCACGTCATCCACCAACAGAACCGTGCGGTCTTTCACATCGATGGAAAAGTCCTTCAGAAGCGTGACGACGCCGGACGACGCGCGCGCGCCGGCATAGGAAGAAAGCTGCACGAAATCGACATAAGGATCGACCCCAAGCCTGTGCAGCGCCCGCAAGAGATCGGCCGCGAAAATGAACGCGCCGGTCAGCACCGGCGCCATCAGAAAGTCCCTGGGCAGATCGTCAGCAATGTCGCGCGCGAGCTCGTCAATGCGGCTGGCGATACGGGCTTCGTCGAACAATGTGCGCATGGGCGGTCCGTTCGTTGCCTGAACGGATGGTCATAGGCGACTTCTCGCCCCGGCGCCAGCACGGGCGCCGGCGATGCGGCGGGGGCAAGGGGGTTACTCGTCTCGCTGCAACAGATCGCCGACGGCGCTTTGTTCCGGCGCAAAGGAAAGCGCCACCTCGACGACGCCGTCAGGCGCCGGCGCGCGGGTCATGAATTCCGCCGCGCCGCCGCCGGGAATCTGGTCTTCGCCCGGCGAAAAGGTCCAGCGCGAAAGCAACTCGCCGCGCGGCCCCAATGCTTCGGCCTGCAACAGCGGGGCGTCGGCGGGTGCCGCAGCGGCGTTTTTCAGCGCGCCGGTGATTTCAATCGTCGGGCCCGACGTCGACATCGCCAGACGATGGCGCACATCGTCGATTTTCAAACCATAGGGATTGGTTTCAATGCCCACCACGGCGTAGGCGTCGGCGGCGGACGGGGCGATTTTGACGATTTCATCGCGATAGACGACCAGGGCGTAGATCGCGCCGGCGACGGCCGCAACCCAGGCCGACCAGCCAAAGGCCTTAAGCGGCGTCAGGCGGTTTTTCTCGCGCGCTTCGGCGCGCCGGCGGGCCTTGCGGACGGCCCGCTCAAGTTCGCGCGGCGTCACGCGCAGCGAGGCGAAGAACTCCTCGTCGAACATCTCCGGATCAAAGTCGCGCGCATCCTCCACTCGGGCGAGCGCCGTCGCGCGGCGTCGGTCGGCGCGTACGCGCCGCCCGAAACCGCGCTGACGCCCCCCGTGTCTGTCGACATCTTCCCAGTCGGCGTCGACAACGCTCGCCCCCCCGGGCGCATCGTTTTCGTCGTCAAAACCGGCGTCGTGGTCCTCTTCCGAACGGCGCGCGTCATTGCCGTCATCATCGGCAAAGCGCAGCGCATTTTCCCGCTCGGAACCGGACGCCGACGCGCGCCGGTCTTCATTGTCCTCGTCGTTCTTTTTCCTGCCCCAGGCGAAGAACGGACGGCGTTCTTCTTCCTCCCGTCCGTCATCGTCTTCGACGAAGAATTGCCTGCCCTTGCGCCAGCCTTTGGGCGGCGTTTCGTCATCGGCGCGGGCCTTGGCCGTCTTAGCGGCCCCGAAAGCGGGTTTGGCGGTCTTGGCCTTTTGGGCGGCGACGGCCATCGGCGACTCAAAAAGCGCGTCGTCATCGTCTTCGAAATCGTCGGCGAGTATCGCTTTGTTTTTGGCGGCGTCGCCGGCGGCGTTGCGGTTGTTTCGTTCGTTTTCGGCAACGCCCACTTTCAACCAGGCGCCGCGTTGTTTATGATCGGGCCTTTCCCGCGGCGAGTCGATGCGATCGGCGGGTCCAAGATCTTCAATCGGCTCTGGCGGGGGCACGAACCAGCTTTCCCCACAGGCGGTGCAGCGCACGGAGCGCCCTCTTGGCGAAAACCGTTCATCATCGACGTCGTAACGCGTGGCGCAGTCGGGACAAGTGATTATCATGACTGGACAGAATCGCTTAAAACCGCTGAACCGTTAGAACCGCTTGTCAGGACCCCGTTCTCATGGCCGCCCGGGATATCATCGTCGATTTCAGCAAAGTCGGCCTCTCTTACGACGAGGCGCCCGAAACCTTGAGCGACATCGATCTCGAACTGCGCGAAGGCGAGTTCCGGTTCCTCACCGGACCGTCGGGCGCGGGCAAGACCTCGCTCCTGAAGATGATCTATCTCGCGCACCGACCGACGCGCGGGCGATTCTTTCTGTTCGGCGAGGACGCCGTGAACGCCCCGCGCGAAGCGCTGCCGCCGCTGCGCCGACGCATTGGCGTCGTGTTTCAGGAATTCAGGCTGCTCGATCATCTCACCGCCTACGAAAACGTCGCCCTTCCGATGAAGGTCGCCGGCGTTAACCAAAGCCAATACAAGGAAGACGTAAGCGAACTCTTAAATTGGGTCGGGCTGGGCGACCGGATGAACGCCAAACCGCCGACCCTGTCCGGCGGCGAAAAACAGCGCGTGGCGCTTGCGCGCGCGCTTGTTTCAAAGCCGGATCTGATCCTCGCCGACGAGCCGACGGGCAATGTCGATCCGGCCATGAGCGAACGCATTATGAAATTGTTCGTAGAACTGAACAAATTGGGCGCCGCGGTGATCGTCGCGACCCATGACCTTCATCTCGTACAGTCGCTCGGCGAACCGGTGCTGAGAATTTCCGACGGCCGGCTTTCGCGCGCGCCCGGGGCGGGAGGCGCCGGATGAGCAATCGGCCGTTAACAGACCAGAGACCGTTTGACGACGGCGCGCAGGCCGCGCCCGCCAAGCCGCTGCGCGGCGCGCGAACGCCGCTGTTGCCAGAGGCCGGCGCCGGCGGCGCGCCGCTGACCGCCGTGATCGCCGTCATCTGCTTTCTGGCGGTGCTGGCCATGGCGGCGGCTTTGATCATCAACCGCTCCGCCGAGGCGTGGACGTCGGCGCTGCGTTCGGAGATCACGATCCAGGTCAAAGGCGTGGACGCGGCGGAAATCGCCGCCGGCGCATCGGCGGCCATGCGCGTGCTTGAGGACACCGACGACGTTCTTGAGGCGACGCTGGTTTCCGAAGAAGAGGCCGCCGCCCTGCTCGAACCGTGGCTCGGACGCGGCAACGCTGCGGCGTTTCTCAATATCCCCGCGATCATCGAAGTGAAGGTCGCCCCCGTCCTGCGCGACGATCTTGATTTGTTGCGAAACCGCCTTGCTGCGGCGGCGCCGGGCGCAACGCTTGACGATCACGCGGAATGGCACAGCCGCCTGGCGACGGCGGCGCGCTCCGGCCAGATGCTCGCGCTTTCCGTCTTTTTAATCGTCCTCGGCGCGGCCTGCGCGATTTCCGTTTTCGCCGCGCGCGCCGGGCTCGCGGCCAATCATGAAATCGTTTCGGTCTTGCATCTTGTGGGCGCGACGGACGAATTCATTGCGGCGGAAGTCCAGCGCCGGTTTTTCATTCTTGGGCTCCGCGGCTCCCTTGTCGGGCTCGCAGCGGCCTTGGGCGCCCTGGGGCTGGTCTCGCTTGGTCTCAAAGCCGGGATCGGCGCGGACTCTTTCATCCCGGAATTCACGCTCGGCGGCTGGCTCGCCCTGTGGCTGCTCACCGTGCCCATCGTTATCTGCTTCGTCACCGCGCTGACCGCTCGGCTGACCGTATTGAACACGCTGGGCAAGCAATATTAGAGCTTCGGGCGAAAAACAGGAATCGCTTCATCCTGAGGAGAAATTTTTCCTTCGTCCTTCGCGACGTCGGCTTCGCCGACCCTCAGGATGAAGGAAGAATTTCGTCACGAAGGACGAAGCGATGCACATTAGTAGCCCGAAGCTCTAGGCGCGCGGCGGCGCCGTTTCGTTAACCTTTTCCGGCGACCCGCGCCTTGATCGCGGCGCCTTGGATCGCTCAGATTATCGCGCCCCTGGGGCTGATTTCATGATGCTGGTGGACCGGCCCCGGCGCAATCGGCTATTCTTTCCACAGGGGGTTGGAAGCGGGAGTATTCGTGCGACGGTTTTTCTTTGGACTTTCGTTTATCGGCCTGGCGTGGCTTGGCGGTCTTACGGCGTTCGTCGCCGGACTGCCCGGGCCCGACGCGGCGCCGGCGGGCGAGAGCGACGGCGTGGTCGTTTATACCGGCGGCGGCGGCGCGCGCATCGCCGCGGCCATGACGCTCTTTGCCGACGGAACCGGCGAGCGCCTCCTGATCTCGGGCGTTCACCCGGACACCTCCAAGGAACGTCTTGCGGCCTTATGGAACGGCGCGCCGGACATATTCGCGTGCTGCGTCGATCTCGGCCGCAAGGCGCGCACGACCGAAGGCAACGCCGACGAAGCCGCCGAGTGGGCGCGCGCCCATGACTTCCGCAATGTGGTGCTGGTCACGTCGGACTATCACATGCCCCGCGCCATCGCCGCGACCAAGGCCCGCCTCAACGATGCGACTGTTACGCCCTATGTCGTCGCGTCGGGATATCTCAACGACAAGGGCTGGCCGGTCTCGGCCGAGGCCTGGCGCAAGATCGCCGGAGAATTCGGCAAATTCATCCTTGCGCGCGTAAAGGCGCTCTTTTCTTTCCTCGATTTCTGACGGCTCTGATGCGGCGGATCGGCGCCATCGCCTTTACGGCGTTTATGGTTCTAAGCGCGCTCGTGATCGGCGTCGTCGCCGCGCCGGTGATTTTATTCGGCGAGAACGCGGCGCGCCGCGCCGTGAAACTCTGGTCGCGGTTGATGTTGCGCACGCTGAAGCTTTTCACCGGCGTTACGTGGCGCGTGGAAGGCGCGGAAAACCTTCCCAAGGGCGGCGCAATCGTCGCCATCAACCATCAGTCGATGTGGGAGACGCTCGCCGCCTTCGAACTCTTGCCCAAACCCGTCATTATCCTGAAAAAGGAACTGTTGCGCGTGCCGATCTATGGCTGGTGGGCGCGGCCCGCCGGCCATCTCGCCATCGACCGCAAGGGCGGCGCAAAAGCCTTGCGCGCGCTGCAGCGCGATGCGGCGCGCAAGATCGCCGAAGGCGCGCAGGTCGTCGTCTTTCCCGAAGGCACGCGCGTTCAGCCCGGTAAAACACGCGCCTATCATTCCGGCATCGCCGGCATCTATGCGGCGGCCAACGCGCCCTGCATTCCCATCGCCCATGACAGCGGCCGGTTCTGGCGCCACCCAGGCATCTGGAAGTCGCCGGGCGAAATCACCGTGCGGGTGCTGCCGCCGATCGCGCCGGGCCTTGACCGCAAAACTTTTCTCGCCGACCTGCAGGCCAGCATCAACGCCGCCAGGCCCGATCTCGCCGCGGACGCCGCTCATGAGTGAAACATCAGCGCAAAAACAAAGGCCCTGGCGCGCCATTGCTTGCGCTGTCGCCGCCGTGCTGATTGTTGCGCATTATGTCTTGTGGCGCGCGGGCGTTGCGCAGATGGAACACGCACTCGCCGCCTGGGTCGACGAACAGCGTGCGGCGGGATTGGATATTTCCCACGGCGCCGTCAAGGCGGCCGGCTATCCGCTCGCTTTGCGAGTGCATATCGACGCGCCGGAGATCGCCGCGCCGGGCGTATGGCGCTGGCGCGGAACCGGCCTTTCCATCGATGCGCCGCCCTATGGCTTTGACCGGCTGATCTTTTTTCCTACAGGAATTCAATCGATCCGTATCGGGAACGAACCGGAATGGCGCATCACGGCCGATAGATTGCGCGCCGTCATTGCGGCGGATAAGGCGCGCGATTGGGCGTTCTCCATGAGCGTTGAAAACGCCGACGCCGTGCGGACCGCGGACGGCGCGCATGTCGCCGTTGACCGCATGAATGCCGATCTCGCGCCGGCGGCGGGGGACCTTTCAACCCTCGTCCTTAACTTTGCCGCGACCGGCGTCGACGGGGCCGCCGGCGCCGCTTCCTTCCGCGTTGACGGCGTTGAAACGACGGCGGCCCTGACGCAAACCCATGCGCTTTCCGGCCCTGACGCCGCCGCGCTTTGGCGCGCAGCGCAAGGCGCGCTGATCGTCGAGGCGCTGAACGCCAGGGCCGGCGAGACCGCGCTCTCCCTTACCGGGGAAATCACGCTTGACGAGACGGGCGATCCCTTAGGCGCGCTCCATGCGGATATTACCAATCCCGCCGGGCTCGCCGATCAGCTCGGCGCCGCAGGGGTCTTAACGGCTGAAGACGCCGAAGCCGCCGCGGCGGGCCTGACGCTGATGGCGATCGCCGGCGGCGGAAAGATCTCGGCGCCGGTCGAGCTGAGCGATGGAAGCGTTCATATCGGCGGCGTGAAAATCGCCGCGTTCGCCCTGCGGCCTTTATGACTGGGGCCGTTCTGAGGGCGGCTCAGACCGCCGGGCCCTCCGGTCCGCCGTCGCCATCTCAACCGTTATTCCAACTCGGCGACGTCATAGGTCAGGGCCGCGAATGAATGCGCCTTGCCATTGGCGATGACGAGTTCGACATCGCGCAGACGGCTTATGTCCTCCGCCGGGTTTTTGCGCAGGAACACAATGTCGGCTTCCATGCCCGCGGCGATCCGGCCCGTGCGTTCCCCAAGGCCGAGCATTTCCGCATTGTCTGACGTAATCATGCGCAAGACGTTCCATACGGGAATGCCCGCTTCCACATGCAGCGCAGCTTCATGGGCGAATGTCGGCCCGCCCCCGTTACCGTCCGTGCCCAGCATCATCGGAACGCCGGCGTCGTAAAGCATTTTGGCAAAAGCCAGCACTTTGGGCATGGCGGCGCGGCCGCGTTCGTGATCTTCCGGCGACCATCCGGCGCGTCCGGCTTCCAGAAAGCCAAGACTTGCGGCAAGGTTTTGCGGATGAGCGAACCGGTGGTCCTCAACGGGAATGATCTCATCGAGCCTGTCGGCGTTATAGACGATTTCATTGACGCCCAGGGTCATATTGACCTGGACTTGTTCCTTGACGAGCAATTCAACGAGCGCGCCGATCAGCGGACCGTCAAAGTCGGCGAGTTCGAACCAGCGATAATAAAATTTCGAATTCGGCCCCAGATCGGCGAGGTATTTTTCGCGCTGCTCCGACTCAAGCAGGTCAGGGCTTGTGGGAAGCGCATGTTCCAAACCGTCAATGCCCAGTTCGACCGCGCGCATCCAACTGACCATATTCAGATGCGCGATCGCCTTGAGACCGTGTTCATGGGCGACCCGGACGCCCGTCGCCAATTCGTCCTCGGTGAGGTTCTGATAGAGTTTGAAATAGGTCATGCCCAGCGCCGCCTGTCTTGCGGCTTCGGCGTTCCATTCTTCCTCCGTTTGCGGATAAGCAAAGGCGCCGCCGACAAAGGGAGGCGGCTGAATGATCGCGCCGGCGTGCAGCGCTTCCGGCCCGACCCACACGCCGGCCGCAATGTTTTCATCATAGCGCGCATTGGCGACCGGATCGCCGCCGGGATTGCGCACCGTCGTGACGCCGAACGCCAGCGCCATGCGCGCACTGAATTGGGTGATTTCATCGACGCTTTCGATCGTCACCGCCGGCGCGCCGTCGCGAAATTCAATCTTGTGCGGCCCGGCGGTGATATGGGCATGCGCGTCGACAAATCCCGGCAGGGCGAACAGGCCTGTCATGTCGCGCCGGTCGGCATATCGGCCGAGCGGCGGCGCGCCGGCGCCGGTGCGGACGATCGTCTCGCCGGCGACCACCAGCCAGGCGTCTTCAACGATCTCTTCGCGATCGGGATCGAGGCGCGCAAACCCGTAATAGAGCGTTGCATCGTCCGGCGCCGGCGGCGTCTGGCACGCGCTCAGCGCCAGCGCCGCGGCGATCATGATTGTAAACCTGCGCATCTTGCATTTTCCTCGCGATAAATGTAAAGTATACTTTACATATGCGCCGGTTTTGCGGATGTCAAGGGTCCTTTACATTCGTGCTTGCCGCGAAAAGCGAAACCCGCGCCCAGCAAGGATCGGACAATAACGGCCGGATGCAGCCTGAATCGGAGCAGTCAAAAAGCAAAAGACGCGCGCGCCGATTTCGGCGCGCCGCCGTTGAAGGCGTCATCGCGGCGTCTTTCGTGATCGCCGTCATTATCGGCGACCGGCTGATCGGGGACGGCGGCGCGTCCTTGTCTGTCAGATGGCTCGCCGCGGGCTTGCCGATTATCGTTTTGAGTTTCTGGTGGGTCCACCTCGCGCGGGAAATCCGCAAGCTCGATGAATTCGAACAGTCCGTAGAGATTCGCGCGCTCGCCATCGCCGGCGCCGTCACCGTGTGGATCGCAACGGCCTGGGGGATCGTTTCCCTGATCGTCGGCGCGCCCGCATTGCCGCTCGCCATGACGGCGCCGCTGGCGGCGATCATTTTCGGCGCCATCCGGCAAATCATTGTTTTCAGCTATCGATGAAGAACCGGCTGCGCGCATTAAGAGCCGAGCACGGATGGAGCCAGGCCCGGCTCGCCGAACTGCTGGCCGTGTCGCGCCAGACGGTCAATGCGCTTGAGACGGGCAAATACGACCCGAGCCTGCCGCTCGCGTTCAAGATCGCGCGGCTCTTTAAATTGCCGATCGAAGAGATTTTCGAAGACTGATGTTCAGCCGTAAAGCGCGCCGAGCGCCGGCTCTTCAAGGCGCGATTCGACCAGCCGCGCGAACTCGTCCAGATAGACCGCCCCGCTAGGGGTCTTCTGTACAAGGACGATGCGCTTGTCGCCGGGATCGCGCACGCGCTTGACGAAGCCGAGGATCGACAGCGCATCGAGGGCGCGCGAGATCGCCGGCTTGGGCACGTTGAGATCGCGCGCCAGCCCGCGCACCGTATGCGGACCCGGATTGAGGTAAACGGTTAGAAGAATTGACCATTGTCGCATGGACAAATCCGGACCGTCGGCGCGCACCGCGTCGCACATCACATCTCGCCAGTTGGTCAGAATATCGATCGACGCCATAATCCGGCTTACCGTCTGGGTATTTGCCCCAAGCGATATGCTTGCAACTGTTCGCCCCGCAAGGGCAAGAGCCTTGCGGCGGTCTATCGACCGTATCGCGCCGCCAGCGCATCGAAAAGCGCGCGAATCGCCTGGGCCTCGCCGCCGACGGGCCGGCCCGGCGCGGCTTTGGGCCGCCAGGCGAAGATATCGAAATGCATCCACCGCCCGTCTTCCGGCGTGAAACGCTTTAAGAACAGCGCCGCGATCACCGATCCCGCGAACGTCCCGCCGGCGATGTGATTGACGTCGGCGACGGACGAGGAAAGCATGGCGTCGTAGTTGCGCCACAAGGGCATGCGCCAGACCGGATCGGCGGTCCGCTTGGATGATTCTTCAAGCGCGGCCGCTAACGCTTCGTCGTCGCAATAATAGGGCGCAAGCTCGGGCCCAAGCGCGACCCGCGCGGCGCCGGTGAGCGTTGCAATGGAAATCATCAGGTCCGGGTTTTCTTCGCCGCCCGCCGCAAGCGCGTCAGCGAGAATCAGCCGGCCTTCCGCGTCCGTATTGCCGATCTCGACCGTCAGTCCCTTGCGGCTGGGCAGGATGTCGCCCGGCCGATAGGCGTTGCCGGAAACGGCGTTCTCCACCGCGGGAATCAACGCGCGCAAACGGACCTTGAGGCCGGCGTCCATGATCATCCGGGCGAGCGCGAGAACATGGGCGCCACCGCCCATGTCTTTTTTCATCAGCGCCATGCCCGCGACGCCTTTCATGTTGAGCCCGCCGGAATCAAAGCACACGCCCTTGCCCACAAGCGTGAGCTTGGGCGCATCTGCCGGTCCCCAGCGAAGATCGATCAGCCGCGGCGCGGCGGCGGCGGCGCGTCCGACCGCATGGATCATGGGATAGTTCTCTTCCAGGAGATCGTCGCCGACGGTCGCCTTAATCGCGGCGTCATAATCGGCGGCGGCGCTTCGGGCCGCATTTTCCAGCGCTTCCGGCGTCATGTCCCCGGCCGGGGTATTGACCAGATCGCGGACCAGCCCGACGGCTTCAGCGGCGCGGCGCGCCGCCTCAAGATCGGCGTTTTCCGGCGCGATCAACCGCGCCGTCGGCGGCCTTTGCGATTTGTAACGATCGAATCGATAGGTCCCCATGAGCCAGCCCAGACAGGCCAGCGTCGCCGCGCCGGGCTCCATCGCGCCGGCGAGCGCGTAATCGCCGTCAGGCAGCTTGTCGGCGGCGGCGGCGATGATGAAGGGATCGCGGCCGTCCCCGGCGCCAAGCAACACCCCGTCTTGATTGGCGATGAGCGCGCCCGCCTTGCCGGCAAAGCCGTTATCCCTGGCCAGCGCGCGCAAAGAGTCGCAAAGCCCGGCGCCGTCAAGCGCGCCCTCATGGACGAGATGAATCGCTTTCGCCGCATCAGCGGCGGCGGTTTCGAATGGGTTTAAAAGTTCGTGTCGCATCAACGTTCCATTAAGGTCCTAAGCCTCGATTCGATTGCACATTAAGCATAGAGTTAAGCCTTTATTGAACTCCTTTAGCCATGATCGCCGACGAAATTCGTTCAGTGATCGAGGCAGACCCATGGCTTTCCGCTCTATTCCGCTTGGCCTTAAGCTCGCCGGCGCCGCCAGCGCGGCCATTATGCTCCAAGCTTGCGGGACAATGCAAAAGACACAAGCCGCGGCCGGCATTGGCGACGATAAATATCGCGAAGCGATCGGCGTTTATTCGAGCCATGCGGCCGACGAAGGCATGGACTCGATCGCCGCCGCCGCCTTCTGGGGCACGCGGTACAACACCGACCAGTCCGACCCCGCCGTGGCGGTCAAGTTTTCCCAGGCGCTGCGTAAAATCGGTTCGGTCGAAGAGGCCGTCGGCGTGATGCAGAAAGCCTCCAACCTGCAACCGGACAACGCCGATGTAAGCCTTGAATACGGCAAGGCGTTGGTCGAGGGCGGCCGCGCCTTTGAGGCCGTTCGCCATCTTGAAAACGCCGTCGCAAAAAAGCCGACCGACTGGAGCGCGATATCGGCCTATGGCGTCGCGCTCGACCAGATCGGCGAGCACAAAGAAGCGCGCGCCAGATATAACCGCGCCCTCGCACTGGCGCCGGGCGCCGTGTCGGTGCTCAACAACAAAGGTCTTTCTTTCGCGATCGACGGCAATCTCGCCATGGCGCGCGCCACCTTGCGCGAAGCCGCGGCCAATGCCGGCGGCGACGCGCGCATCCGCCAGAACCTAGCGCTTGTGCTGGCGCTGTCCGGCGAGATGAGCGCCGCCGAACGGCTTGCGCGCTCCGACCTGCCGCCGGTTGTCGCCGACAACAATATCGACGTTTACCGACAGCTTATGAACCAGCCCGCCTATTGGGGCGAATACGCCGCCGCCGACGCCGACGTGCCGGAATTCGACGACGCGCCGGCCGCGCCGCTGAAGTCCGAGCCGACGCCGCAGCTCAAGGAAGAACCCAAGCCGGAAGAAGAAGACGAAGTCGACGGCGCGCCGGTCGCGCTGTTCGAACCGACGCCGGTGACAAAAGCTTCCGCGACGGTCGAACCGGTCGACGAAGAACAGATCAAAGAGATCGACTAACCGCTACGAAACTTAGTTGCGTTCATCTGTTGCGTCCCGCCCCGGCCCTTAAAGCCGGGGCGTTTTTTTGGGGGCGTTCGCTTTTCGCCGCGGCGCGCGATAGGCTTTCGGGATGCTCAAACGCCTGCGCTCCATCGGCCCCGGCGCGCTCACCGCCGCCGCGTTTATCGGCCCCGGCACCGTAACGACGGCCACCGTCGCCGGGGCCGCATTCGGCTATGGGCTCGCCTGGACGCTGGTCTTCGCCACGCTCGCCGCCATCATCCTGCAGGAAACCGCCGTGCGCCTCGGCGTCGCCGGCCGGCTCGGCCTGGGCGAGGCGATCGTCAAGGCCGCCGGCGCCGCGCCGGCGCTTAAATGGGGCGCGATCGTGCTCATCATCTCGGCGCTGTTCGTCGGCAACGCCGCTTATGAGGGCGGCAATATCGCCGGCGCCGTCCTGGGCGTTCAGGCGGCGCTGCCGGAGGCGCCCCGCGCAACGACCGCCGGCGTCATTGTCGCACTCGCCGGCGCGATCTTGCTGTTCGGCGGCTATCGCGTCATCGAGCGCGTGCTGATCGGCGCGGTGCTGCTCATGACCGCCGCCTTCGGTGCAACGCTGATCGTCGTCGGACCGGACTGGACCGCGCTTGCCAAAGGCGCGCTCGTTCCGTCCATTCCCGGCGGCGCGTTGACGCTGGTCATCGGCTTGATCGGCACGACCATCGTTCCTTACAATCTTTTTCTGCATGCGGCCGCGGCGCGCAAACGCTGGCCGGATGCGAGCGCGCTGCCCGAAGCGCGTTTCGACGCGCGGCTTTCCATCGGCCTTGGCGGCGTTGTTTCGCTGCTGGTGCTTTCGACGGCGGCGGCGAGCCTGTTTGCGCTCGGCCTTGAAGTATCGAACGCCGCCGACATGGCGCGCCAGCTCGAACCGGCCTTCGGCGCAGGCGCGACGTATCTTTTGGCGATCGGGCTCTTCGGGGCCGGGCTTTCCTCCGCCATCACCGCGCCGCTGGCGACGGGATTTGCAGCCGCGGAGCTTTTCGGTTTTGACAGCGACCCCAAAGCGATGAAATTCCGTTTGGTCGCCGGCGCGGTGCTGGTCATTGGCGGCGCGGTCGCCGTCACCGGCGCGCGGCCCGTGGAGATCATCTTGTTCGCGCAATTCGCCAACGGCCTTTTGCTGCCGGTCATCGCCGGCTTTTTGCTTTACGCCGCCAACAGCAAACGTCTTCTCGGCGCGCACACAAACGGCGTCCTGGCCAATATCGCCGGCGGCGTCGTGATGCTGATCACGGCGGGGCTGGGGCTGCGCGCGATCCTAAAAGCCCTGGGCGTCTTATGACGGCGGGCTGGCGGTTCTGGATCGACCGCGGCGGAACGTTTACGGACGTGGTCGCCAGAAGTCCCGACGGCGCTTTTACGACCATTAAGATGCTGTCGGAAAACCCGCAGCAATACCGCGACGCCGCAGTCGCCGGCATACGCGCCGTGCTCGACCTGAAACAGGACGCGCCGCTGCCCGATACGCTGATCGATCAGGTCAGAATGGGCACGACCGTCGCCACCAATGCGCTGCTTGAACGCAAGGGCGCGCGCACATTGCTCGTGGTCAATGAAGGCTTTGCCGATCTTCTCGCCATCGGCCATCAGGCGCGGCCGTCTTTGTTCGATCTCGCCATCGAAAAACCGCCGCCGCTCTATGACATTGTCGAGGAAGTCGCCGGCCGCGCCGACGCCGACGGCGCCGTTCTCGAACCGTTGGACGAGGCAAAAGCAGCCGCCATGTTTCGCCGCGCGCGGGCGGCGGGCATTCAATCCGTCGCCATCGCCCTGATCCACGCCTGGAAATTTCCCGAGATGGAGACGCGGCTCGCCGACATCGCCCGCGCCGAAGGCTTTGAGGACATTTCCGTCAGTCATCGGACGAGCCCGCTGGTCGGTCTTGTGGGACGCGCCGGCACGACGGTCGTCGACGCCTATGTATCACCCGTGCTCGGCGGATATGTGAACCGGGTCGCAAGCGAACTGGGCGGAACCAGGCTCTATTTCATGCAATCGAACGGCGGTCTTGCCGATGCGGCGCGGTTTCAGGGCAAGGACGCGATCCTTTCCGGCCCCGCCGGCGGCGTCGTCGGCGCGGCGCGCACCGCCGAAGCCGCGGGCTTTGAGAACATCATCGGCTTCGACATGGGCGGCACGTCAACAGACGTTTGTCTTTACGCCGGCCGGCTGGAGCGGGTGTTTGAAACCGAAGTCGCCGGCGTTCAGCTTAAAACCCCGATGATGGCGATCCACACGGTCGCCGCCGGCGGCGGTTCGATCCTTCATTTCGACGGCGCGCGCTTTCGCGTCGGCCCGGACAGCGCCGGCGCCGATCCGGGCCCCGCCGCCTATCGCCGCGACGGGCCGCTCACCGTCACCGACGCCAATATTTTTGTCGGCAAGATCCAGCCGCGTTACTTCCCGCATATTTTCGGTCCCGCCGGCGATCAGCCGCTGGACGGCGAAACGCCGGCGCGCCGGTTCGAGACGCTGGCGGCCGAAATTGCAAAGGCGACTGGCGAGCAAAAAGATCCCCGCGCCATCGCCGAGGACTTCCTGCGCATCGCCGTCGCCAACATGGCCCAGGCGATCAAGAAGATATCGTTGGAAAAGGGTCATGACCTTGACGGCTTCGCGCTGCAATGTTTCGGCGGCGCCGGCGGCCAGCACGCCTGCATGGTCGCCGACGAGCTCGGCCTTGAAACCGTCCTCATTCACCCCTTCGCCGGCGTTCTGTCCGCCTACGGCATGGGTCTTGCCGATCAAAACGTCATCCGCCGGCAGGCGATCGAACGCCCGCTTGATGAAGATGCTGTCGCGGCCGCGGCGGACGCGCTTGAGGCATTGGCGGGCGAGGCGATCGCCACGCTGAAGACGTCGGCCGGAGAAACCGCCGATACCGCCCGCATCATGACCGCCGATCTGCGCTTTCACGGAACCGATACGGCGCTTGCGGTTCCCTTCGGCGCCCTTGCCGACATGCGCGACGCCTTTCATGACGCCCATCAGCGCCGTTTCGGCTTTACCATGCGCGACCGGGCGCTGGTGCTGGAAAGCGTCACGGTCGAGATCGTGCTCGCCGGTGAAACCGCCCGCCAGCCGCGCGCCGCACAAGGAAACGGCGCGCCGCCCGAACCCCCGGAACGGGTTTCCTTGTGGAGCGGCGGCAAAAGCCATGATGCGCCGGTATACGCCCGCGCCGCCCTGGGCGCCGGCGATGAAGTCCCCGGCCCCGCGCTGGTCTGCGAAGAAATCGCCACCACGGTCGTCGAGCCGGGCTGGACCGCCCGCATGGCCGAGCGCGGCGAACTCATTTTGCGGCGCAGCGCAGCGCAGAAACACCGTCTGCTGACGGAAACGAACTCGGCCGATCCGGCGCTGCTGGAGCTTTTCAACAATATGTTCATGGCCGCCGCCGAGCGCATGGGCGCGGTGCTGCGCAACACGGCGACCAGCGTCAATATCAAGGAGCGGCTTGATTTTTCCTGCGCCCTGTTCGACGCCGAGGGCGGCTTGATCGCCAATGCGCCGCATGTGCCGGTGCATCTCGGCGCCATGGGCGAAAGCGTGCGCGCGGTGCTGGCGAGCCGCAAAGAAACGCTCAAGCCGGACGACATGGTCGTCCTCAACAACCCCTTCAACGGCGGCACCCATCTGCCGGACGTCACCGTGATCGCCCCGGTGTTCGATAAGACTGGCGCCGAGCTTCGTTTTTTCGTCGGCAATCGCGGCCATCACGCCGATATCGGCGGGACGGCGCCGGGATCGACGCCGCCGGATTCGAAAACCCTCGCCGAAGAAGGCGTCGTCATTGACGATTTTCTCATTCGCGACGGCGATGTGTTTTGCGAAGAAGCGTTCCGCCGGCTGCTGACCGACGCGCCTTTTCCGGCCCGCAGTCCGGATACGAATATTTCCGACATCAAGGCGCAGATCGCCGCCAACGAGGCCGGCATCCGCGAGGCCGAAGCGCTGGTTGAGCGGTACGGATGGCCCGGCGTGCGCGCCTATATGCGCCATGTCATGACCAATGCCGAGGAAAGCGTGCGCCGGGTGATCGACCGCCTCAGCGACGGCTGTTTCGACTACGTCATGGATGACGGCGCCCGCCTCAAGGTCTCGATCCACGTCGACCGTAAGCGCCGCGAGGCGGTGATCGACTTTTCCGGAACCGGCCCCCAGCGACCCGGCAATTTCAACGCGCCGCCGGCGGTTGCGCGGGCAGCGGCGCTATATGTGTTCCGCTGCCTGGTCGCTGACGACATTCCGCTCAATGACGGTTGCCTGCGGCCGCTCAAGATCGTCACGCCGGCGGGCAGTTTTCTGGCGCCGGCACCGGGCTGCGCGGTCGTCGCCGGCAACACCGAGGTCAGCCAGGCGGTCTGCAACGCGCTTTTCGGCGCCCTTGGCGCCTGCGCCGCGTCCCAGGGCACGATGAACAATCTCCTGATCGGCAATGCGCGGTTTCAATATTACGAAACCATTTGCGGCGGCGCCGGCGCGGGGCCGGACTTTGACGGCGCTTCGGCCGTCCATACCCATATGACCAACACCCGCATCACCGATCCGGAGGTGCTGGAATTGCGCTATCCCTTGCGGCTTGAGACCTTTGCGGTGCGGACCGGCTCGGACGGCGCCGGTGAGCGCGCCGGCGGTAACGGCGCGGCGCGGCGCATCCGCGCGCTTGAAGCCGCCACGGTGTCGCTCGTTTCCTCCCGGCGGAGCGTCGCGCCTTTCGGCCTTTCCGGCGGCGCGGACGGCGCGGCCGGCCGGCAATGGATTGAAAAGGCGGACGGCGCACGCAAAGACATCGCCGGCGCGGCTGAGGCCGAGCTTGAAACCGGCGATGCGATCGTGGTCGAAACGCCCGGCGGCGGCGGTTACGGCCGTTCAGATCGCTAAGCAGCGTTTATCGAGACGACGAAGGCTGGGCGCCCGCCTTGACTTCGTCGAACCAGGCCGCGCGCAGGGCGATGATGACCGCGCCCATGGCGATGAGAATAAGAAGCCCCGGCAGCCCGCCGAGATTGGAAAGCATCCTGACGCCTTCGATGCCGGTGGTCGCGGTCATGACGAAGGCAACAGCGCCGACCAATCCGCCCCAGAAGATCTTGACCATAAGCGCGGCGCGCCCTTGCTGTGCGTCTGGCGTATTGGATTTTAAACACACGCCGGCGATTGAATGGGTATTGGAATCCATCGCCGTCACGAAGGAAATGAACGTGACGAACACAAATGCAATGACCACGACGCCGGTAAACGGCAACGCATCGAAGAGCGCGTAGATGACCGCTTCCGGGCCCTTTTCATTGAGGGCGGCGGTGAGCGTTCCTTGCGTCGCCTGATCGATTGTGATGGCGGCCCCGCCGAACACCGTCATCCACAAGGCGCCGAACGCCGCCGGCGCAGCGAGATTGAACAACAAAAACTCCCGCACCCGATAGCCGACGGAAATCCGGCCCAGAAACAGCGCCGTGATCGGCGCCCAGGCGAGCCAGTTGGCGAAGTAAAACACCGTCCAGTCGCGCGTCCAGTCGCTGCCGGCGCGCGCGCCGAGACTGAGGCTGCGCGGCAGAAAGGTCGCGGCGTATTCCCCCAGCCCGCCGACGCCGAGCTTTACGATCGCCAGGGTCGGCCCTGCGATGAAGACGAAGGCGCACAGGAGAAAAAAGAACCGGATATTGAGATCGGAAAGAAATTTGATGCCGCGCTGAATGCCGCTGATGGAAGACGCAACGAACACGGCGACAATCGCCGCCGTCACAGCCAAGCGCAACAGCGCGCCGTCATTCACGCCGGCGATATGCCAGAGCCCGCCGGCGACCGTCATCACGCCGGCGCCCAATGATGCGGCGACCCCGGCGACCAGGGCGTAAAGGCCTATGGCGTCGATAATCGCCCCGCCCCGGCCGGTCGCCGCGCGGCCGAAGATCAGCGACAACGGTCCGCTTAAAGAATATGGCCGGCCGAGATTGAAATGGGCGAGCGCAAAAGCAAGCGCCGGCACCGTGTAGATGGCGTAAGGCGTAATCGTCCAGTGCATGAACATCGACGACAGCGCAAAACGCGCCGCGTCGTCGGAACGCGCTTCGACATCCGCGAAGGCGGGCGGCCCGTTGACGTGAAACATCGGTTCGGCCGTGCCCCAGAACAAAATCCCGATGGCGATCGTGGTGCACAGCGTAATGGCGAACCAGTTCCATCGGCTTAGGATCGGCTTTGCGTCGGGTCCGCCGATCCGAACGGCGCCGAGGGGCGAAAACGCCACCCAAACAACGAGCAGCACGGCGGCGAAGGACGCAAGACTGAAAAGCCAGTCAAACCGAGCGAGGATCCAATTATTCGCCGCCGAGACGGCGGCGTGAAAACCGTCGAAATTGATAAGGCTGAAAGAAAGCGCCAACAGCAATAACGCCGCCGGCGGCCAAAAGACCAGGGGCCGCGTTTCTTTCATGGCGTCTAAAAGGATCAGTCTCCTCCTGTTTCGCGGCCTGGATTCGAACCCGTCTTTTTGTGTATTGGCCGCTCACCATGCAATACATTGCGCTTTGAAAGCAAATTTGGGCGCGGTCATGAGCAATACCATGCGGGCGATGGTGCTGGAGCAACAGCGCAGACCTTTGCGCGAAAGGGAGATCGCGCGGCCCGAGCCCGGAGGCGGTGAGATTCTCATCCGCGTTTCCGCCTGCGCCGTTTGCCGAACCGATCTGCATATTGTCGACGGCGATTTGAAGTCGCCCAAACTGCCGCTTGTGCCGGGCCATGAGATTATCGGAACCGTCGCAGCCATCGGTCCTGATACGAAGCACTTTTCCAAAGGCGATCGCGCCGGCGTCCCCTGGCTCAGCTGGACCTGCGGCGCGTGCGATTTTTGCCGGGGCGGACGGGAAAACCTTTGCGACAATGCGCAGTTTACCGGCTACACCCGCGACGGGGGTTTTGCCGAATACGCCCTGGCCGACGCACGATACGCATTTCCGGTTCCGGGCAGTTACAGCGATGTCGAGGCTGCGCCGCTCATGTGCGCCGGCCTGATCGGCTATCGATCCTTGCGCGCGGCGGGCGAAGGCGCGCGGCTTGGTCTTTATGGCTTCGGCGCGGCCGCGCACATTATCGCCCAGATCGCGTTGCATCAGGGCCGCAAGCTGTTCGCCTTTACAAAACCCGGCGATGAAAAGGGACAGGCCTTCGCCCGCGCGCTCGGCGCGACATGGGCGGGCGGCAGCGACGAAGCGCCGCCGGAAACCCTTGACGCGGCCATCATCTTCGCGCCGGTCGGCGCGCTTGTCCCTGCCGCATTGCGCGCCGTCGGCAAGGGCGGAACCGTCGTCTGCGCGGGCATTCACATGAGCGATATCCCCGCTTTTGCCTACGACATCCTCTGGGAAGAGCGCGTCATCCGCTCTGTCGCCAATCTCACCCGCCGCGACGGCGAGGAATTTCTGAATCTCGCGCCGAAAGCGCGCGTGCGGACGACGACCAAAACCTATCCCCTCGCCCGCGCCAATGAGGCGCTCGACGATCTGCGCGCCGGCCGCCTCGAAGGCGCGGCGGTGCTGACCATGGCGTCGACCTGGGCTGGCGATCGCGTTCCGGCGTGAGACGAAGAATTTGTTTTAAGTCAAGACTCGAAGAAGACAGGACTGCGCTGGCATATTGTTCAGCTGAACGGTTATCGGGATGCTTCCGCACGAGCAGCCGACCAGGCCGGCCTGCCCTTAAAGGATGTGATTTAGTTGCGTAATTGCTTGATTTGACAAGGCCGTTTGTTTTGGAACATATATCCCGCATTGCCGCCCTTGCCGGCCAACCATTAGGGAGGATCTTTTGGTCGAACGCAAACACAATAAAACTTCAGTAGTCTTTATTGTCTCATCTGCGCTGTTGCTCAGCGCCTGCGGCGGGTCGGGAGACTCAACCGAAGGCTCGCCCAGCGCCGCGGAAGAACCCGAAGCGTCGCAGTCTGACGTTTCGACGGCGCAGAACAATGTTCCCGCCGCGGACGGTTCGGAGGATCCCGTAGATGCGGCGACTGACAAGGTGGCCAATGTTACAGAGCCGGCGATGGACGATCAGGCGGAAGTTGAACAAGCCGTTGCAGACGCGTCTGACGAAATGGAACCGACTGCTGTGGTCCAGAGCGGCGATGGCGCTTCTGAATACGCATCGCTTACCGGCGATGCGGCGAAGGGCAGACGCGTCTTTGTGAAATGCATCTCCTGCCACACGGTTCAGGAAGGGCAAAATCGAGTGGGCCCGTCGCTTTATGGCATTATCGGGCGCAACGCAGGTTCGGTCGAAGGGTTCAACTACTCCGACGCCAACGCCAATTCGGGCATTACCTGGACCGAAGAAATCATGTTCGAGTATCTTGAAGCGCCGCAGGAATATATGCCGGGCACGCGCATGATCTTTCCGGGTCTTCCTTCGGCTCAGGAGCGGGCGGACATCATCGCCTACTTGAATTCCGTAACAGAATAAACTTATTCGTCATCGCGAACATAAGAGCCGCCGGAACGAACCGGCGGCTTTTGTTTTCGCGCGGAATGAAATAGTTTCAACCGGAAAGGCGATTTAGGAACGTGGCTGCATTTCCATTCTCCGCGATTGTCGGTCAGGACGAACTCAAACGCGCCCTTTTGCTCACGGCTGTAGATCCGCATATTGGCGGCGTCCTGGCTTTCGGCGATCGCGGCGCCGGCAAGACAACGGCGATCCGCGGGTTGGCGGCGCTTTTGCCCAAGATCGATGTCGTCGCCGGCTGCGCCTTTCGCTGCGATCCGTTAGCGCCCAACGGGCTTTGCGCCGATTGTCAGACCGCCGGCAAAAACGGCGCCTTAAACGTAAAAAAAGAAACCGCCTCGGTGGTCGATCTGCCCTTAGGCGCCACCGAAGACCGGGTTGTCGGCGCGCTTGATCTCGAACGCGCGCTCGTCAAGGGAGAAAAGCGATTTGAACCGGGGCTGTTGGCGCGGGCCCATCGCGGATTTTTATATATCGACGAAGTCAATCTCCTTGACGATCATCTTGTCGACTTGCTCCTCGACGCCGCAGCTTCCGGCGAGAATGTCGTTGAACGCGAAGGCCTGAGCGTGCGTCATGCGGCGCGTTTTGTGCTCGTCGGCAGCGGCAATCCTGAGGAGGGAGAGCTGCGCCCGCAACTGCTAGACCGTTTTGGCCTTTCCGTCGATGTGCGCACGCCCGACGATATTGGCGAGCGCATTGAGGTTGTCCGGCGCCGCGACGCCTTCGAGCGCGACCCTGCCGCATTCGCGAAAACATGGAAACGTAAGGACAGCGCCGTGCGCCGGAAAATCGCCAAAGCGCGCGACACGCTCGAAACCGTCGAAACGCCCGACGATGTCTTGCAGAAGGCGGCCTCGCTGTGCATCGCGCTTGGTGCTGACGGACTGCGCGGCGAGCTTACGATGATGCGCGCGGCCCGCGCGCTTGCCGCGCTTGAGGGTCGCGATCGCGTAACGCTCAAGGAGTTGCGCCTCGTGGCGCCGCTCGCTTTGCGCCATCGCTTGCGCAAGGACCCGCTGGATGAAACCGACGCCGGCGCACGCGTCGCGCGAGCCGTCGACGAAGTCCTTGCGCCATGACGGCGATGGGCGCAATGCCGACGGCGGAACCGCAAGACGGCCATGAGTTGATTGCGGCCGGCGAACGGCAATGGAAAGATGCGCAAATGGCGGCGGCGTTGCTCGCTGTCGATCCGATCGGTCTTGGCGGCGTTCGCATTCGATCGGCGCCCGGTCCGGTGCGTGATCGGTCGGCGGAGCAGTTTCTTGCGTTGCTGCCGGCTGATGCGCCGGTTCGCAAACTGCCCGTCGGCGCCGATCGGGACCGTATTATCGGCGGCCTTGACCTTGCGGCGACGCTGAACGCCGGCCGGCCGGTCGCCGAAAAGGGCCTCCTCGCCGAGGCCGACGGGGGCGTCTTGATCGCGCCAATGGCGGAACGGATGGCGCCGGCCAGTGCGGGGCTGATCGCCGGCGCAATGGATGCAGGTTTTGTCGCCATTGAACGCAGCGGCGTGTCGCGCCGCGACGAAACACAGTTTTGCTGTGTTTTGTACGACGAGGGGATGGACGGGCTGGAAGCGCCGCCGCAGATTTTGCTCGAACGGGTTGCGTTTCACATCGACCTTAATGGCGTTTCGACGAGAGACGCCTCTCCGTCCGACATTTCTGCAAAGACCATCAGCGCCGCCAGGCAAAGGCTGGCGAGTATCGACTGTCCCGACGCAATCTTAGAGGCAATGACCTCCGCCGGCGCCGCGCTTGGCGTTCATTCGTTGCGGGCTTTGATGTTTGCAATCGGCGCGGCGCGTGCGGGGGCCGCCCTTGCCGGGCGCGACGAGGTTTCTCAATCGGACGCGGAGACGGCTTGCTGTCTTGTATTCGGGCCGAGGGCGGCGCCGGACATGGCGCCGCCGGAAACAGCGCCGCCGCCTGATCAACAGCGCGGCGAACGTGATGAAGCCGACATGTCAACCGAGCAAGGCGATCAGGATCAGGCGATGGAAGACATGCTGGTCGCAACGGCGCGCGCGGCGGCGTTGGGCTGGCTGTTGGAAAAGCCGGCGGCCGGACTTCGCCGGCGCAGGGCCGCAGGCGCCGGCGGCAAGTCAGGCGCGCTTGTTGAATCGACATGGAAAGGGCGGCCGGTCGGCGCGCGTTCGGGACTACCGCGCGACGGCGCGCGTCTTGATCTGCCGGCGACGCTGCGCGCGGCGGCGCCCTGGCGCAACATGCGGGGCGGCGATGATCGCTCGGTTCATCTGCCAATCTATAAAAACGACCTTCGCATTAAACGCTTCAAGGCGCGTTCGGAAACGCTGGTCATTTTCGCCGTCGACGCGTCGGGCTCTTCGGCGATGCATCGTATGGCGGAGGCGAAAGGCGCCGTCGAACTGCTGCTTGCGGATTGTTATTCCCGCCGCGACCATGTCGCGCTGATCGCCTTTCGCGGCGAGAAGGCCGACCTGCTGTTGCCGCCGACGCGATCACTGACGCGGGTTCGCCGAACCTTGAGCGCCTTGCCGGGCGGAGGCGGGACGCCGCTGGCGGCGGGCATCGCCGCAGCGGCCGTGCTCGCCGAAACCGAAAAAAGAAAAGGCAAAACGCCCTTTGTGGTTATTTTATCGGACGGGCGCGGCAATATTGCGTTGAGCGGCGAGGCTGACCGCGCCGCCGCGCAATCCGATGCAATCCTTGCCGGTCGGCGGCTTCGCGAAAGCGGCTCGACGGTTCTTTTTTTCGACACCGGCAAACGGCCCTCGCCCCAGGCGCAGGCGTTGAGCGGCGCGTTGGGCGCGCGCTACACGCCCCTGCCCTATGCCGACAGCAAGATGGTGTCGCAGTCCGTTAAACAAGTGATCGCCGCCGGTTAGTGGAGCGTGCGATGTTTTCCTTCCTAAAAACGCCGGACTGGGAGACGGAAGGCGCGGCCTGGCCGCATCGCGGCGCGAGCCAGCTGATCGAGGCCGGAAACTATCGCTGGCATGTGCAGCGCATGGGTTCAGGACCGGGCCTCCTGCTGATACACGGCACGGGCGCCGCAACCCATTCCTGGGCGGGGCTCATGCCGTTGCTGGCAACGTCATTCGACGTTGTCGCCTTCGATCTGCCGGGGCACGGCTTTACGTCCACGCAGCGCTGGTCGCCGCCGTCCCTGCGTCATGTCGCCGATCAGGTCGGCCTGTTGGTCGACGCGATCGGCGTAAAGCCCGTTATTGTCGCCGGCCATTCCGCCGGCGCGGCGATTTTGATCCGTATGGCGATCGACAAAGCGCTTGCGCCTGCCGCATTGGTGAGCATCAACGGCGCGCTCACGCCTTTTGGCGGCGCGGCGCAGGCTGTGTTCCCGGCGATTGCGAAGCTGTTCTACTATAACCCCATTTCCGCATATGCTTTTGCGCAGGGCGCTAGAGACATCCGCCGCGTCAGGCGCCTGATCGAGCAAACCGGTTCGCATGTTTCTGAAAATATCGTTGAGCGCTATGCGGCGCTGATGCGCCGGCCCGCTCATGTTGCCGGCGCGCTCGGCATGATGGCCCATTGGGATTTGACCATGATAGATGAGGCGCTTGCCGGCCTGCCCTTTCCATGCGTCTTTGTCGCGGGCGAAAACGACCGCGCCGTGCCGCCTGAGGAAGCAAAAAGAGCGGCCGGGCTTGCGCCTGACGGCCGTCAAATTGTCTTGCCGGATCTCGGCCATCTTGCCCATGAAGAAGCGCCGGCGCTTGTCGCCGACCTTATCGCCGAGGTCGCGTCCGAGGCCGAGATCGTTTAAGTGTGGATTCGATGAAACTACCGGAAAACCATGCTCAACGTTTTGACCTCAACAACGAGGTCCACGCCCGTCCGCCGGAACCGCTGACGGCGCCGGTTAAGCTTTCCTGCATTGCGATGACGACCGACTGGCCCTATCGCAACGAGGACCGAGAGATCGTCATTGAACTGACCAAGCAATATGGCGCGCCGCCGCCGGGGCCGGACGCCAAACACTTCAGCGTCGATCTCAGGGAGTTTCGCCTGGTCTGGGAGCGTCACACGGAGTTTACGCGCTATACGTTCATCACGCCTGTCGGCAAAGGCGAACCGTTCGACAATCCGGCGATTGAAGCAGCCCCACCGGCGTGGCTCGAAAAACTTCCCGGAAAGCTGATCGCCGCCGCCCATGCGGCGATGGTCGCTGAAGATTGCAATATCGAGGATGTCGTGGCGGCGTCCGGGCGTTATTTCGCCGGAAACGCCATTATTGGTTCAAGGACGTCCGGCGGCGCGGCGATTGCGCTGACCGATTTTCGGATCCATGCGGACGGTTTTGGCCGGTTTCTGGTTTACAACCAGTCAATGACGCCGTGGCACGCCGGCCGCATCGTGCAGCGCCTGCTCGAGATCGAAACCTACCGGATCATGGCGCTGTTGCCGCTGCCGGTGGCGCAGGGCCTTAATCCGCTGCTGTCGTCCTGGGAATCGGAACTGTCGGAAATCACCGACGCGATGACGCAGACGAGCGACTTAGAAGAGCAAAAGCTGCTCAACCGGCTGACCCTGTTGCAGGCGGCGATCGAAAAGAACTACACGCAGACGCAGTTTCGCTTTAACGCCAGCGCGGCTTATTACGCCCTCGTGCAGCGACGCAATGAAGAGTTGCGCGAAGAACGCATTACCGGAATGCAGACGTTCAGCGAGTTTACCGAGCGACGCCTGGCGCCGGCGATGAGCACCTGCATGGCGGCGTCGACGCGGCTGCAAGCGTTATCCGAGCGCGTCGACAGGTCGGCGCAATTATTGTCGACCCGGGTCGACATGTCGCTTGAGAAACAAAATCAGGCGGTGCTCGAAAGCATGAATCGCCGCGCCAAGCTGCAGCTTCGCCTGCAGCAAACTGTCGAAGGCCTCTCCATTGCAGCCATCACCTATTATGTGGTCGGCGTCATCGGCTATGTCGCCGCGGGGCTCGAGCAATTGGGATGGGCTGTCAACGCAAAAGTCGTCATGGGATTGACCTCGCCTTTCGTGCTCGCCCTTTCAGCGTTGGGCGTCTGGCGGGCCCGCAAACTTGTCGCCGAGAAAGAAAAGCAAAAGCGCGACGACGAAGGCTAGGCCCGACAAGAAACGCCGCCGCCTTGTATCGGCCGCCAAGACACGGTTTAATGTCAACTCATGTTGACACGACCCGACACAACCGTCGTTGCTGCGCGGCCCGACCGAAGGCCGACGGCGATCGTCATTGGCGGCGGGTTCGGCGGGCTCGCGGCGGCGGTAAGGCTCGGCGCGCGCGGCTATCGCGTCACGGTTCTTGAAAAACTCGATGCGCCTGGCGGACGCGCCTATGTCTTCCGGCAGGACGGTTTCACCTTTGACGGCGGCCCGACGATCATCACCGCGCCGTTTTTGTTCGAGGAGTTGTGGACGCTTTGCGGAAAGCGCATGTCCGATGACGTCTTGCTTGAACCCGTCAGCCCGTTTTACCGGATTCGCTTCGACGACGGCGCGGTCTTTGCCTATAGCGGGGACCCGGACGACATGCGCGCCGAAGTCGCGCGTTTTTCGCCCGCCGACGTGCCCGGCTATGAGCGGTTCATGGGGCTCAGCGAAGAGCTTTGCCGCAAAGCGTTCGAAGAATTGGGCGACGCGCCGTTTTCCAGATTTTCCGACATGGTCCGGGTCGCGCCGGAGCTTTTGCGCCTGCAGGGGCTGCGGTCCGTATACGGTATTGTATCGAAATATATTAAAGACCCCCGGCTTCGCATCGTATTCAGCTTCCATCCGCTTCTCATCGGCGGCAGTCCTTTCAGCGCCAGCGCGGTCTACGGCCTTATCCCTTATCTCGAACGGCGCTGGGGCGTTCACTTCGCCAGGGGCGGGACCGGCGCGCTGGTCGACGGGCTGGTCAAGCTGATCCGCGGACAGGGCGGAACGATTGTCTTTGACGCCGATGTTGCGGAAATTCTTGTCCGCGACGGCGCGGCGACGGGGGTTCGGCTGACCACCGGCGAAACCGTTGACGCTGACATCGTCGTTTCCAACGCCGATGCGGCGACCACCTATCACGAGCTTTTGCCGGAAACGGTTTCGCGCAAATGGTCGAAGCAGAAAGTCGAAAAGGCGCGCCATTCCATGGGGCTTTTCGTCTGGTATTTCGGAACCAAGCGCCGCTACGAAGACGTCGGTCATCATACGATCATGCTAGGGCCGCGTTACAAACAACTGCTAAAAGACATTTTCGCCCGAAAACGCCTTGCAAACGATTTCAGCATGTATCTCCACCGGCCCACGAAAGCCGATCCGTCTTTGGCGCCGCAAGGATGCGATGCGTTTTACGTCCTCTCGCCGACGCCCAACCTGGCAAGCGGTATTGACTGGCGGCGCGAGGCCGAGCCTTACCGGCGCACTATTGAAAAGCGGTTGAGCGAAACCTTGTTGCCGGGGCTGGACAAGGAAATCATCACCTCGCGGATGATGACGCCGCTCGATTTTAAAACGCGCCTGCGCGCCTTTCAGGGATCGGGCTTCAGCCTTGAACCGATCCTGACGCAGAGCGCCTGGTTCCGACCCCATAATCAATCGGAGAATGTCAAGAACCTCTTTCTTGTCGGCGCGGGAACCCATCCCGGCGCCGGCGTGCCCGGCGTGCTGTCTTCAGCGCGAATCCTTGACAAGATAGCGCCCGATGCAAGCTGCTTCGTCTGATTGGGAAAACGATCTCGCGGCGTGTCGGCGGGCGATCCGGGCAGGATCGAAAAGTTTTTACGCCGCCTCGCTTTTATTGCCGAAGAAAGTGCGCAACAGCGCTTATGCGCTGTACGCCTTTTGCCGGCATTCGGATGATGTGATCGATTTGGGCGGCGGCGATGCGCACGCCATTGCGCGCCTGCGCGGGCGTCTTGATCGCGCCTACGACAATGCGCCGGACGACTCGTCGGTCGATCGCGCGTTCGCCCATGTGGCGCGCGACTACGCCATTCCAAAGACGCTGCCGGCCGCGCTGATCGAAGGGCTGGCCTGGGACGCCGCCGGCCGGCGCTATGAAACCATCGAAGCGCTCTACGATTATTGCGCGCGCGTGGCCGGCGCGGTCGGCGCGATGATGGCCGTCGTGATGGGCGCGCGGGAAAAAGACGCAATCGCAAGGGCCTGCGATCTTGGCGTCGCCATGCAGCTGACCAATATCGCCCGCGATGTCGGCGAGGATGCGCGTGCGGGCCGCATCTATCTGCCCCTTGAATGGCTGCGCGAGGCCGGCGTCGACTGTGATGGCTTTCTCGCCGCGCCGACTTTCTCGCCGGCGATTGGCGCCGTCGTTGAGCGGCTGTTAGGCGATGCGGCGGATTACTATGAACGCGGCCTGACAGGCGTTGACTATCTGCCCATGCGCTGTCGCGCCGGCATTGTCGCCGCAACCGACATCTATGCGGATATCGGCCGACAGATCGCCGATAACGGATACGACTCGGTGAGCCAGCGCGCCGTCGTGCCGACCCAGCGAAAGCTTATGTTGTTGACGAGCGCCGTCGTCGGCCCGAATTTCGCCTACGCCCCGTCCAACGGCGCGCCGCTGCGCGCCAATGCGTTTCTGGTTGACGCCGTCGAGCCGGCGCAGGAGACCTCCATTGAACGCGCAACCCGCCCCGCCGAACAGGTGCTTGACCTGATCTTGCGGCTCGAACGACGGGACCGCGCAGAGGCGTCAAAAACCGCGCCCTAGGGCCGAACGATAAATCTGCGTCATCGTGCGATGCGCGGCATTCGAAACGGCAGCATGGCTTTGACAACGGGCGAGCAAAGCCGCGCGCCGGAAAACGATTCATGTATTGACTGGCCGCGATGGCCGAAGATCTCCGTGTCGAGCATCGAGCGGCTGTAGAACGGCGTGTCTTCCAGCGTTTTGACGACCACGGCCTGCGTGTTCTCGTCGGCGCGGGTTCGCCGGGCGATCCGCCAGATCGGCGTTGCGGGCAGATGCTGCAGGGGCGGCGCCTGCGTTTCCTCACAATCGCCGTTTGCGCCGAACCGCAGCGCCAGCGAGCGTTCCTCGCCGGTCCGCAAATCGGTATTATAAAAGATCGCCGTTTCGCCTCCCGGCAGCATCGCGCGCGACCAGTCCCAATAGCGAAACGCCGCTTCGAGCGGCTCGTCGCCCCTGTTGGCGTCGAAATATCCGTATCCGGACCATTCAAGCGACGGCTTTTTAAACGCAACATGGATGCGCGACGACGGGGCGATCGGGCGCCAGAAATGCCGGCCGGCACCGTCGATCCTGAATTCCTTTTCGCTCGCAAAAGCCGGCTCGACCCTGACGCACCCGCGCAATCGCGCGGGGACGGGCGCCGTTATCTCGTCAATATCGATAACAAGCGCCGCGCCGTCCCATGCAAGACGGCTTGGACCAAGTCGAAAACTCTCCCGTGTCATGGAAACCGCATTTTTGCCGCGCTCCGTCATCGCCCAGCGGTTCTTGCGCGGTCCGTAGAGCGCGATGTTCAGCGCGCAGTGATCGAACGGGTCGCGTTTTCTCGACCAGGCGTAATAGGGCGAGAAGACGCTGCCGATAAAAGCGATAAGGGTTATGCCGCATGCACCGTCATCGCTGATAGCGTCCACATACCACCAGGCGTAACCGTTATTCGGCACGTTTATGTCAAACATGGTCCGCCCTGATCGCCGCAGCGGCCGCCCTGCCCGACAACGCCGCCATCGGCACGCCTGGACCCGGATGAACGCCGCCGCCCGCCAGGTAAAATCCCGGCATGCGGCTTCGCACGCCCCCCCGCTGAAACGAGGCCCGCCATCCATGGCTTGCCATCCCGTAAAGCGCGCCCTTGCTCCCCGGAAACATTGCTGCGAAGTCCGCGGGCGATGTCGCCGTCACCGTTCCCGCTAAAGGCTCCAGCGCCAGGCCGCAGGCCTTGAGATGATCGATCATTGCTTTGCGACAGCTATCCATCTCCTTTTCGCTATAGACGGCGCCCGCTGACGCCGGCGGCGCATTGGTGAGACAAAACAGGCGTTCGTCATCGCGCGCGCCCACAGGATCGAGACGGTCGGGCGCAAAAATATAGGTCGTCGGAACGTTCGGCGCGCGCCGGCCTTCAAAGACGGCATCGAATTCATCTTTATAACGGTCGGAAAAAAATACATTGTGTACGGAAAGATCGAGCGCGGGCCGGCGCACGCGCATGGTCCAGGTGATCGCCGATTGGGAAGGAACCGCATTCAGACGCGCCTTGACGGCGCCGCGCACCGCCGGGCCCAAATCGCCCGCCGCGAGCGCGCCCGGATCGCCATTGAACAGTACGACATCGGCGTCGATGCGTTCCTTATCGGCAAGTTCAACGCCGCTGGCGCGGCCGGCCGAGGCAAGGATCTTTTCGACATGCGCGCCATAAACGAAGGTTGCGCCATTTCGTGATGCAATATCGGTCAGCGCGTCTGCAATCGCCTGCATGCCGCCCTCCACCATCCAGACGCCGGCCTGTTCCACATGGGCGATCAGCATCAGCGTCGCCGGCGCATGAAACGGCGACGATCCGCAATAGGTCGCATATCGTGCAAATAGCTGACGCAGCCGAGGATCGCGAAACCGCTTGGAAAGCGCGCCCCACAAGGTCGCGAATGGACTAATGCCGGCAAGCGCGAGCGGATTGCGCCGAAACATCAGCCTTAAAAGGCTCGGTTTGTCCGCCAGCATGAAGGGATCAAGCAAGGTTTCGTAGATCTTCCGCGTGCGGTCGCAGAAAGAAAGATAGTTCTGCGCATCGTCCGCGCCCGCAAAAGCGCGAATGGCGTCGGCGGAGCGCGTTGTGTCCGCATAGAGGTCGAGCCGCGCGCCGTCTCGCCAGAAATGGCGCGCAATCATATCGAGCTTGCGGGCCCTAACGACGGCGTCGAACGCATGACCGGCTTCGGCGAAAATCTCTTCAAAGACCCACCGCATGGTGAAAACAGTCGGCCCGGCGTCGATCTTCCCGTCCCCGACGTCAATTTGGCGGATTTTACCGCCGGGCGCCGGCGCGCGTTCGAAAACCGTTACGTCAAACGCGCGCGATAAAAGCGCGGCGGCGCTGAGGCCGCCAATGCCGGCGCCGATAATGACGATCCGTGGATTACGGCGCATGGCGCTGGAACGTTCGGCAGGCAAAAACCGTCAACATAATTTGACATATATCACTGACTAGTTAGAATGACACACAAGGAGCGCCCATGAATGCTGACGCATTGATCGAGCGTGCGATTGAGCGCGCCGTTGTCGCCTCAGAAGGGCCAAACGCTCCGCCCAAGCTCGGTGCCGCGATTCGTCACGCAGTCTTTCCGGGCGGCGCGCGGGTGCGTCCCCAGCTTTGCCTTGCGGTTGCGCAGGCCTGTTCCCAGAACGACGATCTTCTCCTCGCCGCCGGCGCCGGCGCGGCGATTGAGCTCTTGCACTGCGCATCGCTTGTGCATGACGATCTGCCTTGTTTCGATGCGGCGGACCTGCGCCGCGGCAAGGCGTCGGTTCATGTCGCCTATGGCGAGCCCTTGGCGGTGCTCGCCGGCGACGCCCTGATCGTGATGGCCTTCGAAACCATTGTCCGCGAATGCATCGGCCAGCCGGACCGCCTTTCAAAAGTCATGGACATCGTCGGACGGTCTGTGGGCGCGCGGGACGGCATCGTCGCCGGGCAGGCCTGGGAAAGCGAGCCTGAAATCGATCTGAGCGCTTATCACCGGCAAAAAACAGGCGCCTTGTTTGTCGCCGCGGCGACCGCCGGGGCCGCCGCCATGGGGGCCGACGACGCGCCATGGGGGCCGCTCGGCGAGCGACTTGGCGAAGCCTATCAGATCGCAGACGATATCCGCGATTTCGTCATGGATGAAGCCGCACTGGGCAAGCCTGCGGGTCAGGACGCCGTCAATGCGCGGCCTAATGCGGTCGATTCGCTGGGGCTCGACGGAGCGCTGGAACAGCTCGAAGCGCTGGTCAACGACGCCGCCGATGCGGTTCCCGAGGACTGCGCCGGCGCGGATGCCTTGCGGGCGCTGGTCTACGCCCAGGCCCAGCGCCTGACGCCGAAACATATCAACAGCGCCGCCGTGTGATCGCGCCGCCGCTTTCGCGACCGCAAAAATGATGACGGGCCTTCGCGATCGGTTGTTGGATTGGCGGAATCGGCTGCTCGCCGATCCGGATTTTCAGGAATGGGCGGCGTCATTTCCATTGACGCGGTCGATCGCGCGTCGCCGCGCCGTTGAGGCTTTCGACCTCACGGCCGGATTTGTCTATTCGCAAATTCTCCTTGCCTGCGTTGAACTTAGGCTGTTCGAGGCGTTACAGCCGCGGCCGCTGGAAATTGCGGCGCTCGCGCAAAAAATCGGCTTGCCGATGGCGGGAACCGAACGGCTGGCGCATGCGGCTACGTCGCTGCGCCTTTTGGAGCGGCGCGGCGAAAGATGGGCGCTCGGGCCCCATGGCGCGGCGCTGCTCGGAAATCCTTCCGCATTCGAAATGATCAAGCATCATGGGGCGCTTTACGCCGATTTGAGCGACCCCGTCGCTCTATTGCGCAATCGCTCACGGGATACGGCGCTGGCGAAATTCTGGGATTACACCGCCGGCGGCGAGCAGGAATACTCGGCGCTCATGGCCCAGACTCAAGCGTTCATCGCCGCCGAAATTCTGAGCGCCTATCCCTTTGCCGAGCATCGCCATCTCATTGACGTGGGCGGCGGCGCCGGCGCATTTTTGTGCGCTGCAAAGAAACAATATCCAAATCTCAAAGCGACCCTTTGCGACCTGCCGAATGTCGCTGCGATGGCGCGCCAGCGATTCGCGCATGAGGGGATCGAAGCGGACGCCGTTGCGTGCAACTTCCTCGAAGAAGCGTTGCCGTCAGGCGCGGATATTATCACACTCGTCCGCATACTTCATGATCATGACGACGATGTCGTCCGCATGCTGTTGTCTTCGATTCGCCGCGCCCTGCCTGAAGGGGGCGCGTTGCTCGTCGCCGAGCCCATGGCGGAAACCCCCGGCGCGCAGTCCGTCGGCGCCTATTTCCACATGTATCTTTGGGCGATGGGCGCCGGTCGTCCGCGCTCTTTGAGGGAAATCAAAAAATTCTTGAATGAAGCCGGCTTCGCACATGCGAAATCGGTCGGCACTCGGCGCCCGGCGCTCACCCGAATTGTCATCGCTTCCTGACGCGGTTGAGTGTCAATTAGAATTGACAATCATAACCGTACATCTAGAATGACAACCCATGGAAGTTCCTTCCATTGACCGAGGCGCGGCTTCCGACGCACGACCATCCGCCAGCCATTGCCTGAACGCGGATAGCGAACCGCTAGACGAAATTTTACTTGAAGCGGACGCCGTTGTTTTCGAAGGCGCAAAAAACCTTGGCGTTAAACGCCTTGCGCTGAAACCGCCGCAATCTTCGGACATTGTCGTTGACGTTGAATGGAGCGGCGTCAGCACCGGCACGGAAAGACTCTTGTGGTCGGGCGAGATGCCGCCCTTCCCAGGCATGGGCTATCCATTGGTGCCGGGTTACGAAGCGGTTGGCCGCGTTGTCTGGGCGGACGGCTGCAAAGACATGATCGGACGCCGCGTGTTCGTGCCTGGCGCGAGCTGCTATAAAGACGTATACGGACTGTTTGGCGCTTCCGCCTCGCGCATTATCGCACCGGCCGAACGAGCCGCTGTGATAGACTTCGAGAAACCAAAAGAAGCGGTCCTGCTCGCCCTTGCGGCGACGGCCTATCACGCAATTGCCGGCGGCGCGCCGCCCGATCTCATTGTCGGTCACGGCGTGCTCGGACGGCTGCTGGCGCGCGTGACGATCGCCTTGGGCGCGCCGCCGCCCAATGTCTGGGAGATTGATCCGGAACGCGCCGACGGCGAGGGCTATGCGGTGATGGAGCCCGAATTCGACGGACGGTCTGATTACAGCGCCATCTACGATGTCAGCGGCGATGCAAACATTATCGACGATCTGATGGCGCATATGCGCCCGCGCGGCGAGATTGTGTTGGCGGGATTTTATTCGACGCGGCCCTCTTTCGCCTTTCCCCCGGCCTTCATGAAAGAGGCCCGTCTTCGCATCGCTGCAGAGTGGGTCAAAGACGACCTTGACGCCGTGATTGACCTTGTCCGGTCTGGCGCCTTGTCGCTGAAAGGACTCATCACGCATTCCCAAACCGTTTCGCAGGCAAGTCGGGCCTACCGCACCGCCTTTGAAGACACCGCTTGTCTGAAAATGGTGCTTGATTGGAGGAAGACGCATGGCGCCCTTTGACGACAAGCAAAAACCCTCAAAGTCCAAAGCGACCGCCGACATGGATGCGGCGCTGCGCAATGAAGCCGCGCAAGAGCCCGATCCCGTATCGACGGGGCCGGTCACCAAAGAAACGCAGATCATTGCGATTTACGGCAAGGGCGGCATCGGCAAGAGCTTCACCCTCGCCAATCTTTCTTACATGATGGCGCAACAGGGCAAGAAGGTCCTGCTCATCGGCTGCGATCCCAAAAGCGATACGACGTCGCTTCTGTTCGGCGGGCGCGCCTGTCCGACCATTATCGAAACCTCCACGAAGAAGAAAAACGCAGGCGAAGAAGTTTCCATCGGCGATGTCTGCTTCAAGCGCGACGGCGTTTTCGCCATGGAGCTCGGCGGGCCTGAGGTCGGGCGCGGCTGCGGCGGGCGCGGCATTATTCACGGCTTTGAGCTTTTGGAAAAACTCGGCTTTCACGACTGGGATTTCGATTACGTCCTCCTGGACTTCCTGGGCGATGTCGTCTGCGGCGGTTTCGGTCTGCCGATTGCGCGGGACATGTGCCAGAAGGTGATCGTCGTCGGCTCAAACGATCTGCAATCGCTTTACGTCGCCAACAATGTTTGTTCCGCGGTCGAATATTTCCGCAAACTCGGCGGCAATGTCGGCGTCGCCGGCATGGTGATCAACAAGGACGACGGCACGGGCGAGGCGGCGAACTTCGCCAAAGCCGTCGGCATTCCGCTGCTCGCCGCGATCCCCGCCGACGAGGACATTCGCCGCAAGAGCGCTAACTATCAGATCGTCGGCAGGCCCGGCGAGCGCTGGGGACCGATGTTCGAAGAGCTTGCAACCAACGTCGCAACGGCGCCGCCGATCCATCCGACGCCGCTGGTCCATGACGATCTCCTAAATCTTTTTTCCGCCGAAGAAACCGGCGCGGATTTTGAACTCCAGCCGGCGACGGTCGCTGATATGTGCGGGAAGAACTCGGTCGACAAGCCGTCCCTTGAAGTCATTTACGAGGACATCTGACAGACCGTGACCGAACTCATCAACACGATTGACGAAAACGACTCGCGCGAAGCCGTCTATGACGACGCCGGCGCGACGCCTGTCGCCTTGGGCGAGGTTCAATCAGAGGGTGCGCCGGCCGAAGGGTCAGGCGCGGCCGCTTCCGGCGGTTGTCATGGCGGCGCGGAAGAGATGCGCCGGGCCGCGGAAGCTGCGGGCAAGTCCGAGATCCTCGATCAATATGCAAAGGACTATCCCCAGGGTCCGCACGATCAACCGCAGTCCATGTGTCCCGCGTTCGGCTCGCTGCGCGTCGGGCTGCGCATGAAGCGCACGGCGACGATCCTTTCCGGATCGGCCTGCTGCGTTTACGGACTGACCTTTACGTCGCATTTTTACGGCGCCAAGCGGTCCGTCGGCTATGTGCCGTTTAATTCCGAAACGCTGGTCACCGGCAAACTTTTCGAAGATATCAAGGAAGCGGTTGAACAGACGGCCGATCCGGAACAATACGACGCCATCGTCATTACGAATCTGTGCGTGCCCACGGCGTCCGGCGTGCCCCTGCGGCTGCTGCCGAAAAACATCAATGGCGTGCGTATTATCGGCATCGACGTGCCGGGCTTCGGCGTGCCCACACATGCGGAAGCCAAAGACATCCTCGCCGGGGCGATGCTGAATTACGCCCGTCTCGAAGCCGAGGAAGGACCGGTTCAGCGCCCGGCGGGCGATCAGACCGATCTTCCCAAGATCACCCTGCTTGGCGAGATGTTCCCGGCCGATCCCATCGGCGTCGACCAGATGCTCAGACCTATGGGACTTGCCGCCGGCGCGGCGGCGCCGACCCGGGAATGGCGCGAGCTTTATACGGCGCTTGATTGCGCCGCGGTCGCCGCGATCCATCCGTTCTACACGGCGTCGATTCGCGAATTCGAAGCGGCAGGACGGCCCGTCGTCGGCTCCGCGCCGGTAGGCGTTGACGGAACCGCCGCCTGGCTCGACGCCATCGGGAAAGCCTGCGGCGTTTCACAATCGAACATCGACGCCGCCAAGAACGCGTTTCTGCCGGCCATCGCCGGCGCCCTTGCCGCCTCCCCCGTCAAGGGCCGGGTGACATTGTCCGGATACGAAGGGTCGGAACTGCTTGTTGCGCGATTGCTGGTCGAATCGGGCGCGGACGTTCGCTATGTGGGAACCGCCTGCCCGCGCACAAAATGGTCCGATCCGGACCGCGAATGGCTCGAAGCGAAAGGCGTTCAGATCCAGTATCGCGCCTCGCTTGAACAGGATGTCGCCGCGCTTGCGGAATTCAAGCCCGATCTCGCCATCGGCACGACGCCGGTGGTGCAGAAGGCGAAAGAAAAAGCAATACCGGCGCTTTATTTCACCAATCTCATTTCGGCGCGGCCTTTGATGGGCCCGGCGGGCGCGGGATCGCTCGCCCAGGTCGTCAACGCCGCCATCGCCAACAAGTCGCGCTTCGATGATATGCGCGCCTTTTTCGAAGGCGTCGGCGAAGGCGACGTCGCGGGCGTCTGGGAAGACCAGCCCGCCGTCAATCACGCATTCCGCAAGAAGCAAAAACGCAAGCTGGAAATCCAGGCCAAGCGCGATGCGAATCTGGAGGCGCCGGTCGGATGCTGATCCAGGATCACGACAGCACGATTTTGGTTTTGCGCGGTCGTTTCGCGAGCGGAGGCGCGCGATGCTGATCCAGGACCACGACCGCGCGGGCGGCTACTGGGGCTCCGTCTACGTCTTTACGGCGATCAAGGGCCTGCAGGTCGTCATCGACGGCCCGGTCGGTTGCGAGAACCTGCCCGTCACTTCGGTTCTTCACTATACGGATGCGTTGCCGCCCCATGAATTACCGATTGTCGTGACCGGTCTTGCAGAAGAAGAACTCGGCCAGCACGGCACCGAGAACGCGATGAAGCGCGCGCGGGGCGCGCTCGATCCGGAACTGCCGGCTGTCGTCGTCACCGGATCGATTGCCGAGATGATCGGCGGCGGCGTCACGCCGGAAGGCTCGAACATCCAGCGCTTCCTGCCGCGCACGATTGACGAGGACCAATGGCAAAGCGCCGACCGCGCGCTTTTGTGGCTGTGGACCGAATACGGCCAGACCAAGGGCCGCGATCCGAAACCGAAAAAACGCAAAGAAGGCGAACCGCCCAAGGTCAACATCATCGGGCCGACCTACGGCATGTTCAACATGCCCTCGGACCTGCATGAAATCCGCCGGCTGGTTGAGGGGATCGGCGCCGAAGTCAACATGGTTTTCCCGCTCGGCGAGCACATCGCGGACGTTCGCCGGCTGATCGACGCCGATGTCAACATCTGCATGTATCGCGAATTCGGCCGCGCCCTGTGCGAGGCGCTGGGCGCGCCCTATCTCCAGGCGCCGATCGGGCTGCATTCGACAACGAAATTCCTGCGCAAGCTCGGCGAACTGACCGGGCTCGACCCGGAACCTTTCATCGAAAAAGAAAAGCACACGACCATAAAACCGCTTTGGGATCTCTGGCGGTCGGTGACGCAGGACTTTTTCGGCACAGCGAATTTCGGGATTGTCGCCAACGAGACCTACGCCCGCGGCGTGCGCAATTTCCTTGAAAATGACTTAGGGCTGCCCTGCGTCTTCTCGTTCGCCCGGGCGGCGGGACGCAAACCTGACAATGACGCTGTGCGCGATGCGATTGCGTCGGACGCGCCGTTCGTCGTCTTCGGCAGTTTCAACGAACGCATGTATCTGCAGGAAGTCGGCGCGCGATCCGTCTACATACCGGCATCGTTCCCAGGCGCCGTGATCCGTCGCTGCACCGGCACGCCGTTTATGGGCTTCGCCGGCGCCAGCTATATCGTGCAGGAATATTGCAACGGCCTGTTCGACGCGCTCTTCCACATCCTGCCCCTGGGCGCCGATCTCGACAAAACGAACGCAACGCCGTCGCGCATGGCGCGGCAGCTTCCTTGGGATGAAGAGGCGAGCCGCAGCCTCGATAAGTTTGTTGAAAGCTATCCGGTTCTGACGCGCATTTCCGCCGCCAAACGCCTTCGCGACCATGCAGAGGCGCAAGCGCGACGCGCGCAAGAAGAACGCGTCACGGCGGCGCGCGTTGCGGCAAGCCACGAAGACATTCGCGGACCGAGAGCGGCGTAGCCGCGGATTGGCGATGGGAGGAAAGACATGGCCCAGGCAATTTTGAACGACGAGCGGGACAACCATGCCGGCGACCGCACGGAATACAGGGTCTACTTTTTCGTCGCCTATCCGCTTTTCTTCACCGCCGCATTGCTGGGCAGACTCTTGCCGCGCTCAAAAGAACAAGCGCCGCGCCGCAGTGTTTTTCACGAGGCCGCTGACATGGCGCACAGCGTCATCCCGTGGGTGTTTTCGGGACGATGAATAAGGATTTCAAAGTTTTGACGGGCCCCCATGCCCGCCAAAAGCCCGGGGTCGCAGGGCGAGACGTGCGACGAAGACCGATGGTCAAATAAAGGAGGTAGCATATGGCCAGTGACACGCCGGCTAGGTCTGAGTCGTTGTCTGGACTGACGCCGGCTGAGGCTCAAGAGTTTCACAAAATCTTTATGCAGAGCTTTCTGCTCTTTGTAGGCGCATGTGTGATCGCTCACATATTGGTTGCCGTACTCTGGAGATGGCCGTGGTTCCCGAACGAAGACGGGACTTACGGTTCGCTTCTTGAGGGCGCCAAACATGCCGCCATACAAATTAGTCAGTTTGTTGCATAGGAGAACGATACCATGTGGAAACTCTGGCTAATATTCGATCCGCGCCGTGCGCTGATCGCAATTCTCGTCTTCGCGTTTGCGATGGTGCTTTTCATGCATTTCATCATGCTGAGCACTGAGCGTTTCAATTTCCTCGGCGGCGCAACCGCTGAGGAGTCGGCGAGCATCAGCGCGCCGGCGAATGTTTCGCGAATGACCTAAAAACAGCGTGACCGGCGCTTGAGCAATTCGCGACAGCGCCGGTCACGAGCCAGTAGCATAGAAGAATAAAGTGCAGCGCCTGCAATTCGAGACGGCCAAGGAAGCCGATTTTCGCGCGCTTGAACAGAAGAGGATCCGCAAATGGCGTTATTGAGTTTTGAACGAAAATATCGCGTTAGAGGCGGCACGCTGATCGGCGGCGACCTCTTCGATTTCTGGGTCGGCCCGTTTTATGTCGGGTTTTTCGGGGTCACGACGCTGTTTTTCTCGGCGCTTGGCACCGCTTTGATCATTTACGGGGCGGCGCTCGGCGATACCTGGAACCCGTGGCTCATCACCATTGACCCGCCCGACGTCAGTTACGGATTGGCGCTGGCGCCGCTGAATGAAGGCGGCTTATGGCAGATCATCACGTTCTGCGCGACTGGGGCCTTTGTTTCCTGGGCGCTTAGGGAAGTTGAAATCTGCAGAAAGCTCGGCATCGGCTATCATGTGCCGGTGGCGTTCGGCGTGGCCATTTTAGCCTATGTCACGCTGGTGATCATCCGCCCCGTGTTGATGGGCGCATGGAGCTACGGTTTTCCCTACGGCATCATGACCCATCTCGATTGGGTTTCGGAAACCGGCTATCAGTACGGCAACTTCCACTACAATCCGGCGCATATGGTTGCGATCACGTTCTTCTTTACGACGACGTTCGCGCTCGCGCTCCATGGCGGGGCCATCCTCTCCGCGACCAATCCCGGGCGGGGCGAAGTGGTGAAGACGACGGAGCATGAAAACTCGTTTTTCCGAGACATCATGGGATATTCGATCGGCATGATCGGCATTCACCGCCTTGGTCTCTTCTTGGCGCTGTCAGCCGGCATTTGGAGCGCGATCTGCATCGTGATCGCCGGACCTCTTTATGAGGGCTCCTGGAACGACTGGTGGGATTGGTGGAAAAACATTCCGATCTGGAATTAAAGGGACGCGTGAACAATGGCTGACTATCAAAACATTCTAACTCAGATTCAAGCGCGCGGACATTACGATCCAGGCGTTCCCCTGCCGCGGGAGGATTGGGAACGCGATCACATCAAGATGTTCAGCAATCTGCTTGGCAAGATCGGCGATGCTCAGATCGGGCCGGTTTATCTCGGCTTTACCGGGGTTGCGTCGATTATCTGCGGCCTCACCGCCATCGAAATAATCGGCCTTAACATGTGGGCGAGCGTCGGCTGGGATCCGGTGAAATTTTTCGGCCAGCTCGCCTGGCTTTCGCTCGATCCGCCGTTGCCTGAGCACGGGCTGAAAATCCTGCCGCCGCTCAATGAAGGCGGCTGGTGGCTGATCGCCGGCTTTTTCCTGACGGCGTCCATCATCCTGTGGTGGGTGCGCACATATCGCCGCGCAAAACAGCTCAAAGTCGGCACCCATGTGGCCTGGGCGTTCGCGTCCGCGATCTGGCTCTATCTGGTGCTCGGCTTTATTCGCCCGATCATGATGGGGTCGTGGAGCGAAGCGGTGCCGTTCGGGATCTTTACGCATCTTGATTGGACGAACGACTTCTCGCTGATTTACGGGAACCTGTTCTACAATCCGTTCCACATGCTCTCGATCGTCTTCCTTTATGGCGCGGTGCTGCTTTTCGCCATGCACGGGGCGACGATCCTGGCGGTCAGCCGGTTCGGCGGCGAGCGCGAGCTGGAACAGATTATCGATCGCGGCACCGGGGCGGAGCGCGCAGCGCTTTTCTGGCGCTGGACCATGGGCTTTAACTGCACCATCGAGTCCTTCCATCGTTGGGGGTGGTGGTTCGCCATCCTGTGCCCGCTGACCGGCGGCATCGGCATCCTGTTGACCGGCACCGTGGTCGACAACTGGTATCTGTGGGCGACAGAAACCGGGTTTGCACCGCCGCTTCAATAGACACCTCATCGCGGCAACGCGTTTGGCGGGGGAATCGAAATTTGCGGTTCCCCCGTTCATATAAATGGGGATTGCGGCGATAAGGCCCTATGGCCGGTTGCGGCCTTGTCTGGCGATCAGCCGGAAACGCCGGTTATCTCGACGGTCAATATGGGCAGGCCGAACACCTTGCCGCTTCCGCTATTGCTGATTGTGCCGTCGGGACCTTGCCTGAATGCGTCCCGATAGTTGACCTTAAATCCGTTCAGCAAAAGCACGTAATTGAAAACAAGAAACCCATCTTCGATCCCGCCGGGGCGCAATGGCTCAATGCCGGTCGCCTTCAACGCAACGCCGTGCGGCGTGTCGTGCAAACGCCATTCGCGTTTTTCTTGGTCGCCATTGTCGAATGTCAGCGTTTCGCGGAATAGGAAAACGCCGTCCTCAAGCGCGCCTGAGGACTCTATGTCAACGTCCCGGCGCAACAAGCCGAAAAGCCCGCGCACGCGCCCCTGCCAGCGCTTGCGTCCGCCAAGACAGGCGATAACCATGACCATCGCATCGGAGAGTGCATTCGCGGTCTTTTCGCCGCTATGATGCGGCGGGGACTGGACGGCAATGGGATCGTGATCGTGCATCTAACCCTCTCATGCCCGCAAAACGATCAAGCCGGCGCGGTTCGGCGGACGCGGATGAAAGCGCTTGCGACGCCTCTTTTATTATTTACGTGTGTCGCGTATCAGCGGATGACAAAGCGCTAAAAATAATCGCCCTCATGAAGCGCCGATTCACCCTGTCAGCCGCCGCTGTCAATCGTTAGGCGATCCGGCCGCGGCCCGGCCGAAGCCGTTGCAAAAACATGAAAGACCATACTTCTCCTATCACGTCCGCGTTGCAGCGACACAAAAAGCCCAAGCGCATCATGTTGCTGGGCGCCACGGGCACGATCGGTCAAAACGTCGCCCGAGCGCTCGTCAAACGCGGTCATCAAGTGGTCAGCTTCGTCCGGCCGCGCTCCGGCGTCGGCGGCGCTTTCACGCCGGACGATGTCGCGCAATTGCTGCCGGGCGCGATCGTGCGCGTCGGGGATGCGACGGACCCGCAATCCCTTGAAAAAGACGGGTTTGGCGGCGAGCGTTTCGACGCACTGGTTTCGTGTCTGGCGTCTCGAACCGGCGCGCCGCAGGACGCCTGGCGAATCGATTACAGAGCAAGCGCGGATGCGCTCGCCGTCGCCCAAAAGGCCGGCATATCGCATATGACGCTTTTGTCGGCGATTTGCGTTCAAAAGCCGACGCTTGAATTTCAAAAAGCGAAACTCGCTTTTGAAAAAGAACTGATTGCATCGGGCATCGACTATTCCATCGTCAGGCCGACGGCGTTTTTTAAATCGCTTTCTGGCCAGGTCGAGCGGGTCCGGCAGGGAAAACCCTATTTGATTTTCGGCGACGGCATGCTGACCGCGTGCAAACCGATTAGCGATGCGGACCTTGGACATTACATCGCAGACTGCGTGGACGACGAGCATCGCCATAACAAAATTTTGCCGATCGGCGGCCCGGGCAACGCCATCACGCCCAAGGAACAAGGCGAATTTCTGTTCGAACAGTTCGGCCAGAAGCCGCGGTTCAAAGAAGTCCCGCCGGCGATGCTGCAAGTCATCGCGGGCCTGTTGTCCGCGGCCGGCCGGCTATATCCGCCGCTCATGGCGAAATCGGAAATGGCGCGCATCGGGCACTATTATGCGACCGAGTCGATGCTGGTTATAAATCCGGAAACAGGGCGGTACAGCACCGATCTGACGCCTTCGACGGGCGCGGAAACGCTTTTCGATTATTACAAACAACTGGTCCGCGGAGAAGTCACGCTGGAACGCGGCGATCATGCGGTTTTTTAGCGCCGGTTGCAGACCGCATATACATATCACCGCTCATTCCCTCCGACCTGACCGGGGGAAAGCGGGAATCCAGCTACAAGTATAAAGTGGGATTTCGCCCGCTGATTTGTTTTCTGGATCCCGGCTCTGCGTTGCATCATCAAAGATGCTGCAACGCGTCCGGGATGAGCGGTTGATATGTTCGATACACAGCTGGCTTAAAAAGCCGGATGATCGACAGCCGCAAAATGCTCTTTATTACGCAACCTGCCTGGCCAGGGCGCATTGCGACCAGATTTCCGACAGCGCCGTAACGAGACGCTCGATATCGAGATCGGAATGAACCGGCGAAGGCGTGATGCGCAGGCGCTCGGTTCCTTTCGGCACGGTCGGATAGTTGATGGGCTGAACATAAATGCCGTGGTTGGCCATCAGCCAGTCGGAGATCCATTTGCACTTGACTGGATCGCCCACCATCACCGGCACGATATGGCTCGGATTGTCCATCGTCGGAATGCCGATCGCGCCGAGCTTGCGCCGCACCTTGGCGACGCGGTCGCGCTGGGCGAGTCGTTCTTCATCGCTCTCTTTGAGATGTTTGATTGACGCGCGCGCGCCGGCGGCGACGGCGGGCGGCAAGGCCGTGGTGAAAATGAAGCCCGACGCAAAACTGCGAACGAAATCGCAAAGCGCCGCAGACGCTGCGATATAGCCGCCAAGAACCCCAAAGGCCTTTCCAAGCGTTCCCTCGATGACGGTCAATCGATCCATCAGGCCTTCGCGCTCGGCAATGCCGCCCCCGCGCGGTCCGTAAAGGCCGACGGCGTGAACTTCATCGAGATAGGTCATCGCGCCGTAACGATCGGCAATGTCGCAGAACTCGGCGATCGGCGCGATATCGCCGTCCATAGAATATACCGATTCAAACGCGATCAGTTTCGGCGCGGCCGGGTCGTCGAGCTGAATTAAGCGCTCTAGATCGGCCGGATCGTTGTGTTTGAAAATCCGTTTTTCGGCTCTCGAGTGCCGTATGCCCTCGATCATCGAGGCGTGATTGAGGCTGTCGGAATAAACGATGCAGCCTGGAATACGCGAAGCGAGGGTGCCGAGCGCCGCCCAGTTGGAGACATAGCCGGACGTGAAGATCAGCGCGGCCTCTTTGCCGTGGAGATCGGCAAGTTCGCGCTCCAGGAGCACATGATAGTGGTTCGTGCCGGAAATATTGCGCGTGCCGCCCGCGCCGGCGCCGCACTTTTCGATCGCCTCATGCATGGCGCTTGTGACTTTCGGGTGCTGGCCCATGCCGAGATAGTCGTTGGAGCACCAGACAGTGACTTCCTCGGGGCCGATCTCGCCATAATTGGCCGCATGGGGAAAGGCGCCGGCGCACCGCGCAATATCGGCGAAGACGCGATAATTGCCTTCCTCGCGCAAGGCTTCGAGTTGCTCAGTGAAAAATGCTTCGTATTCCATCATCTTCTCCATTGCGAGGATTCGGTGTTTCGCTGCTGCGAATTCGGGTGACGCGGCGCAGCCCAGCCCCAAAGGGCGGCGTCGGGCACGGGCAGAACGAGCGCCCAGTGTTCAAGAACGGCAAGCGTGGCGAGTACGGCCAGGAGGGCAAAACCAGTTGCATGAAAAGATCCCGACGGCGCGAGCCAGGCCTGATAGCCGAGCGCGCCAGCGGCCGACGTCGCCAGAATGACCGCGGGAAGAAAGAACGCAGCCACGGTGCGTTTTCTGAAATAGGTTTTGAGGTAATCAAGATGGGCCGGCAAAAACGTGTCGGTGATATTCGGCGCGCCGAAGAAAACGACGAGTTTCGTGCTGAGGCGCATGCCCCACAACAGGCAAAACGTCCAGGCGGCGATTTGATTTGCCGCGCCCCAACTCATCACAACAATCAGGCCAGCATGGATAGCGATGGCGATTTCGTGGTGAATGACGGTCTGCGCCGAGGCGATAAACCGCCGCCACGTCGAAAGATGCGGCGGGCAAGGCGATTTTCGCGGCCCGCTGATAAAACCGAGCAGAAACATCACCTCGTGCCATGCCCATAGCGCGATGCCTACGGCGAACCCCGCATAGGCGGCGGAAATGCCGGTTTCGTTGCGAAGGGCGAGCAGCGCGACCGTCGCCGCGCCGAGCAGCAGCGTCGCGCCGAGCGCAGTCCACTTAAACGTGTCGCGTCGACGGCTGACCAGCCACAGAACGGCGCCCGTGCTCGCCCACCAGAACAGGACGGCAAAAATCAGGGGTGTCGCAAGCGTGCTCATGAGTTCCGTCTGTGTTCCTTTGCTTTGCTCACCAGGCAGGGGCGAGCCGCACATTCTCCGGCGCGACGTTTTTCTTCGCCGGCAGGAAGTAAAGCCTGGCGAAAGCGCCCGCCGCGGCAAGGCTGAGACCGATGCGCTTTACGCCGCCTGCCAATCCGCCCTGGCGCTTGGCTTCCTCAATGGCGTCGGCGATATTGCGAAGGCGCTCCATGGCGGCGCGGAATTTCGGGTTATCGAGATCGAGTTCGACCGGAAAGACCTGGCGCGAAATTTCGTTGGTGATGTGGAAGACCCTGTAGTCGTATTCCGTGGGATCGAGCCCCAGGGCCTTGTGAAACGCCGGCCGGCGATGATCGCGAACATACATCGTTGCGTAGACCGCCAGCAGGAAAAAACGGATCCACAGTTTGTTCGCGCCGCTTAGGAGTTTCGGATGGGCGCGCATTAAAAGCGCGAAGGCTTCGCCGTGGCGAAACTCGTCATTGCACCACTCTTCAAACCATTTGAAGATCGGATGAAATCGAAGTTCCGGATGACGCTCAAGCTGACGAAAGATCGTGATATAGCGGGCGTAGCCGATCTTTTCCGACAGATAGACGCTGTAGAAAATGAATTTGGGCTTGAAGAAGTGATACTTCTTCGTCTTGGTCAAAAAGCCCAGATCAATGCCGATGCCGAAATCTTTCAAGACGTGATTGATGAAGCCGGCATGGCGCGCTTCGTCGCGACTCATATATTTAAAGAGCGCTTTGATATCCGGGTTTTTTACGCGCTTGACGATTTCGGCGTAAAGCACGCAGCCGGAAAATTCCGCCGTGAGCGAACTGACCAGAAAATCGACAAATTCCTGGCGCAGGTCCGGGGACAATGTGTGCAGTATATTGTCGAATTCGTCCGTGCGTTTGAAATGGCCTTTGTTGAAATCGCTTTCAAGCTCTTCAATCAGCGCATCCCATTCCTTGCGGATCGGCGAAATGTCGATCCTGTCCATGGCGTCGAAATCAGTCGTATAGAAACGAGGACTTAAGATGGTTTCCGTCGTCGCGGCTTTATTGGTGTCGAATTCGTTCGACGCAGCCAGTTCTTCTAATGATTCAGGCATTATACTCTCCCGGGCGAGAAGCTCACTTCATAGAGCTCGGTTAGTTCGAACTGCGACTTGAGGCGAAGCCACAGCTTTTCCAGATGGTTGGCGCGCGTCACCGTCGCATTGCGGCGGATCGTAATGCTTTCGCCAAACGGCACGACCACATGCTGACCATGCACCACAATCCGGTCCCCAAGGGTCGGCGCAACGTCGCCGTCCAATTCCACATGCGCTTCGAGCGTTTCCGTGGTGTGCTTGACCGTAATCGTGCAGGGAACGGTGAAGCGTCGCTTTGATGTCGGGTTTACACTTGTCATACGTCGCCGTCCTCATGGTCTAGAAGTTGCGCAAAGTCGTTCTCGTTCGCGCCGCCGAATGACTCGAGCGCCAGTTTCTTTTGTGTCGTCGGATCGGTCATGATTAAACGGCCGCGCGCGGTTCGGGCCAGCTCGAACGGTTCTTCCTGTCCATGTCCGGACAGTTTTCTGCTGTGCACGAGGGCGCGCATGGCGGTTCTGACGAAGCCGCCGGTTTCGGGCTCGAACACCCAGATGCGCGCGCCGCTTTCAAAGTCGTAAACCGAAACGCCGCCGTCCGCATCGTCTTTGAACTGCAAGAGCCTGCTTTCGATGACGACTGCGTCCGGTTCTTGCTGTGCGCCTATATCGGTCAGTCGCACAAAGCCCGTCAAAAGCAGCGACGTCGCGACGAGCGCGCCGGCGCCGATAAGAAAGTACCGCAGACTTTGTTCGGCCGGTTGGGCCATCTCCATATTCTCCTTACGCTACGGCGGCTTTCGTTGGCGCTGCGTGATCCAACGCAGCGATATTTGACGGTTCCGATTGAATTGAAACGCTGGCCGGCGCGAATTCTTTCATCGCTGTGCACAACGTTTGTGCGACATTGTCCGCTTTGGCCACAGCGCGCAGCATCGGTTGCGGCTTGTTGAAGCGGAGCGGTCGCGCATGGGGCCAAAGGTGCAAATAGCCAATGCGCGTTTCCTCGGAAGTTGAAAGGGCGATCGAGCCCGCATCCCCGCCGTGGCGTTTCAGGGCCGCAGCGCCGATGACCGCGAAAGGAATGTTGACATATTTGCGAATAGCAACGCCGTATCGCATCGCAACGCGCTTGTTGGTGATGGTGTAAATCGTGGCCCGCGCCATCAGCCAGGTAAGGCCGATAAGAAGGGCGATGCCCCCTGCCCCGGCGATGGTCGAGGTCGTTACGACATCGATCATTTCCGCAGACGATCCGTCGCGAGACGCGATGGCGGCGATGCGCCAAAGCGTGAACAACACGAAGTAAAGCGCAACGAAACGGATGTGAAACGCATGGACGGCGAGCGTCAGGGCGTGCGGCTTGCCCTGCCAGATGATTTGCTCGCCCTCGGGCAGCTTTTCCGGCAGGCCGGGCACGGGCTCTTTCATACGTTTTTCTTCTTCGAAACAATCATGGGTCATGCCAGCGGCTCCGTGCGCGACGGCGTGGCGTAGAGTTTGCCGCCGGCGTAATAGCCCGCGATCATGTCCTCCTCGAGCCGCGTGATGCTGTCGGGCGATTTTGTTTTTGGAACGCCGGCAAAGTGTTTTGCAAAGATGGCTTCAACGTCGACGCGATTGCGCTTCTTGCTGATCAGGACGAAGGGTATCGGCGCCAGGACATGGGCCGCCTCGCCGTCTCCGCCGAGTTTGACTTCAAGATAGCGAATGACCGCTTCCGCGCGGTCGACCCATACATCGACGACTTCCCCCGCAGGGGCCCCGTCGCCGCCATACACCGTCATGCCCACAGGATTGGGGCTGCTTTCGGCGACATAGATATGTCCGTCAACGCGCAGGGGAACGATACGGTTGCGTCCGTCGTTCGTGAGATCGGGAACATCCTCGCGCTCCGCGTATGAGGCTGGTCCGACCGCGTCGCGCATGGGATCGCCAGTCGGCAGATAGGGCGCGCCCGGCCAGACGGCGGAGCGTTTCAGCGCATGTTTGCGCTCGTCTCGTTTTCCGTGCGGTACGGTGACGGTTCCGCGATTGTGCGGCAGCGTGAAAGTCTTTTTCGGCGGGTACCAGATAACGCCCTGGTCTTCGAGCTTTCCGTCCGTGTCTTTTTCGAGCGGATAGCCCTCGCGACGGTCTTCGCGCCGGAGATAAAAAATCAGCCCAATGAAAAACAGGGTGAACGCCCAAAGGTACACCGAAACCATGTCGATGTCTCTATAGAACTCGCTGTCGAACATCATGACGCACTCTCCTTCTTCATGCGATCAGCCGGGGAACGCGGCCAAACCGAATTGCTTTTGCGGCCCCTCGCCAGGCGGCGGCGCATAACGCGCCAACGGACCGATGGCGACCAGGGTCAAAAACAACAACAAAATCTCTATGTGATAGACGACGCTGTAACCGCTGACGGCGGTCAGCGCCGGTCCAAGCGCGCCGCTTGACGCAAGGCCTCCAACGATATCGCGCATAGCCCCGCCGAAGGCGATCGCGGCGCCGGCCGCGCTCGCCTGCACCGCGCCCCAGGCGCCGAGCAGGATGCCGCTGTCATTGTCCTTGGCGAACGCCATAACGGCGGTGAGGGTGCATACCGAAAAAAGACCGCCGCCGAAGCCGATGAGCGCCGCGCCGATGCGGAACAGGAGCGGCGAGCTTAAAGGCTCGGCGAAGATAACCGCGGAAAAGGCGAAAACGCCCACAACCGCGCCGATACCCGCGAGGCGATGGGGCTCGCCGCCGCGCATCAATCGGCGCGCCGCAACCGCAAAGCCGGCAAGACTGCCTGCAGCGAAGATCGCCGTTAAAAGCGTCGTCTGGCTGACCGACAGGGAAAGGATTTCGCCGCCATAGGGCTCAAGCAACACGTCCTGCATTGAGAACGCCGCCGCGCCAAGTCCGACGGCGATCAACAGCCGCTTGGCGCGGGGCTGGTTTGTGAGCCGGCGCCAGGACTCTAAAAACGATGGTCGTGTTCGGTCGGACGCGGTCAGGGCCGGATTGCGCGCTTCCTGCTTCCACAAGGCGAGCATGTTGAGGAGTATTGTCGCCGCCGCAGCGCCCTGGATAACACGGATGAGCTTGAGATGCGTGAAGTCGGCGAGCAGGAGTCCGAAAATGATCGCGCTCGCCGCCATGCCGACCAGCAACATGACATAAAGCAGCGCAACGACGCGCGGGCGCGCCTCTTCCGGCGCGTTATCGGTTGCAAGCGCGAGGCCCGCGGTCTGCGTCGTGTGAAGCCCGGCGCCGACCAGCAGGAATGCAAGCGCAGCCGTTGCCTGTCCAAGCCAGACAAAGCCGTAGTCGCCGGAAAGAAGGACCAGCGCAAAAGGCATGAAGGCGAGCCCGCCGAACTGCAATAGCGAACCGAACCAGATATAGGGCGTCCGCCGCCATCCAAGAACCGACCGGTGGGTGTCCGATTTATGGCCGATCAGGGCGCGCAAGGGGGCGAAGACCAGGGGCAGCGACACCATCAGCGCGACAAGCGTTGCTGAAACGCCGAGCTCGACAATCATCACGCGGTTGATGGTCCCGGTCAGCAGCACCAGCGCCATGCCGACCGAGACCTGGAACAGCGACAGGCGCAGCAGCCGCCCGAGCGGCAGCGTGTCGCTCGCCGCGTCGGCGAAGGGCAGGAACTTCGTTCCCACATTCGTCCACAGGTCGGCCCATTTGGCGTTATGCGCGTCGCGAGGCTTCATGCGGCGGCAAGCTCCATCGCGTTCGAGATGTAGAAGCCGGATTTGATCCGCTGCGTTTGCGCCAGACGCCATGAGCCGAGCGCAGACGATTCATTAATGCGCGCGCGCAGGGAACGCTCGGCGACCGGTTCGATCGCCGGCGCGCGATCGCCGCGCGGGAAGAATTTGCCGACCGCATGCATGGCGGCGAGCAGCGGCGTTTTCGGCGCGACGGTGAAGAGGACGGACATTTCCGTGCGTTCCGCGAACCCTTCAAGCACGCGCACAATGTCGCCGGCGTCATAATGAATGAGCGAGTCCATGGCGATGATGTGATCGAACCGTCCGAGCGCCGGATCGAACATGTCGCCGGCCCTGAATTCGATCGCGCCGCCATAATGCGCGCTGCGGTAACGCTCCCGCGCAAGATCAAGCAGCGTCGTGGAAAGATCGACCGCAACAACCTGCGCGCCGCGCTTGGCGGCTTCGATCGAAAACTGTCCGGCGCCGCAGCCGGCGTCGAGAACGCGGCGCCCCGTCAAATCTTCCGGCAACCAGCCAAGAAGCGTTGCGCGCATGGCGTCGCGACCGGCGCGCACCGTTGCGCGGACCCCGCTCACCGGCGCGTCGGACGTCAGCTTCGCCCAGGCGTCGGCGGCAGTGCGGTCGAAATAGGTTTCGAGCTGGCTTCGCCTTTCAATGTAGGTCGCAGAATTCATCGATCATTCAAATCCCAAGAAGTCGAAGATTTCCCGGTCTTTCATCGGCGTCGCGTCGACCGGGTCGGCGCCCGTCCACAGGCTTTCCGCCAGGCGCAGATATTCCTCCTGGACGGCTTTGAGCTCCGGCGAAGCTTCCATCTCGAACAGAGTCGATTTCTTGAGCCGCGAGCGCCGAATGACATCGAGGTCCGGGAAATGCGCAAGGCGGCGCATGCCGGTCGCATCGTTGTAGCGGTCGATTTCGTCCGTTGCGGCCGATCGGTTGGCGATGACGCCGCCGAGGCGCACGTCGTAATTTTTCGCCTTCGCCTGAATGGCGGAAATGATCCGGTTCATGGCGAAGATCGAATCGAAGTCGTTGGCGGTGACAATGAGGCCGCGTTCGGCGTGTTGCAGCGGCGAGGCGAAGCCGCCGCACACCACGTCGCCGAGAACGTCGAAAATGACGACGTCGGTGTCTTCGAGAAGATGGTGCTCCTTTAAGAGCTTCACGGTCTGGCCGACCACATAGCCGCCGCAGCCGGTGCCGGCGGGCGGACCGCCCGCTTCCACGCACATGACGCCGTTATAGCCTTCGAAAACGAAATCGTCGGTGCGCAGTTCTTCGGTGTGAAATTCGACCGACTCCAAAACGTCGATCACCGTCGGCATCAAACGCTTTGTCAGCGTGAAGGTGGAATCGTGTTTGGGATCGCAGCCGATCTGCAAGACGCGTTTGCCAAGATGGGAGAACGCGGCGGAAAGATTGGACGACGTCGTCGATTTTCCGATGCCGCCCTTGCCGTAAACGGCGAAGACCTTGGCGCTTTCGATCTCGTCCGTCGGATCGAGTTTCACCTGCACGCTGCCCTCGCCGTCGGGCGGGGCTTCGGCGCCGGGTCGATCAAGTTCAAGCAGCGTCATTTTGTCTTCTCCTGTTGGTCACGCAACCGCGCGTGACGGCGCAACGCCTTCGATACGGTCTTCAAGGTCTTCGCCCGCCCGCCGCAGGGCTTCGAGGGTTTCATCGTCCGGCGACCAGTATTGCCGGTCCGAAGCCTCAAGCAGGCGGTTCGCAACCTTGGCGCAGGCTTTGGGGTTAAGGTCGGCGAGCCGATCGCGAAGGTCGGTATCAAGAACGAATGTTTCGGTGATGCGCTGGTAAATCCAGGGATCGACCTGGCCGGTCGTCGCCGACCAGCCCATGGTGTTGGTCACATGGGCTTCGATCTGGCGCACGCCCTCATAGCCGTGGCGCAGCATGCCTTCATACCATTTGGGATTGAGCGTGCGCGTGCGCGCCTCAAGCGCGACCTGTTCGGAAAGCGTTCTCACCGCGCCGCCGCCGCGGGTCTGGTCGCCGATATAGACCGCGGCGTCGCGGCCTTGCGCGCGCTTTACCGCGCGACCGATGCCGCCCAGCGTGTCGAAATAATGATCGATCGTCGTCAGGCCGAGTTCGACGGATTCAAGGTTTTGGTAAGCCAGATCGACATCGTGCAGAATGCTGTCCAGAAGCGCGGATTGTTGCGCCGGCGCGCCGCCAACGCCGTAGGCGAAGCATTTGCGCGTTGCAAAAGCATCGGCGAGTTCGTCTTCGTCGTTCCAGCAGCCGGCTTCGACGAGTTGATTGACGTTAGAGCCGTATGCGCCGTCGGCGTTGGAAAATACGCGAAGGGCCGCCGTCTCAAGATCGCAGTCATGGGCTTGCTGGTAGGCGAGTGCGTGTTTGCGAATGAAATTTTGCTCAAGCGGTTCGTCTGCCTGCGCGGCGGCATAGGCCGCCTCCGCCAGCATGCGGGTCTGCAAGGGCAGAAGATCGCGGAAGATGCCGGAAAGCGTTGCCACCACATCGATGCGCGGCCGGCCGAGTTCTTCCAATGAAACAAGATCGGCGCCGGCGAGCCGGCCATAGCTGTCAAAGCGCGGCCTGGCGCCGATGAGCGCCAGCACCTGGGCTAGCTGCGCCCCTTCGCTTTTAAGATTGTCCGTCCCCCAAAGAACGATGGCGACGGTTTCGGGGGGCGCGCCGCTTTCCTGCTCATGGCGCGCGAGCAGCCGGTCGACCTGGCGCGCGCCGTCGGCGACGGCGTAGGCGCTGGGCAGGCGGAAGGGGTCAAAGCCGTGAATATTGCGCCCCGTGGGCAAGACGTCTGGGTCGCGAATGAGATCGCCGCCGGCCACGGGTTTGACGAACCCGCCGTCCAGCGCATGGATAAGGCTCGGGATTTCGCAGTCCCTGGAAAGCTGACGATTGATGTCGGCCAGTTGCATCAGTTCGTCGAGACGCTGACGCGCGCCAGTTTTAAGGGCGACTTCTTTCGGCGACGCGCCCGCCGCAATCGCTTCAACGCTATCATGGGAGAGCGCTGCGTCATCGACGATCGGCAAGGCGGCCAGCATTGCCGTTCGCTCTTCTTGGGTGAGGCCTTGGCCGGCGACATGAAGTCCGTCCGGGATCAGCGCGTTTTCGACTTCGATGAGTTTTTCGCGCAGCGCATCGATTTCTTTCTCGCTGCCGGCGTTCCATGCGGGCTCCGCGTCAGCAAGTTCGAGCTGAACCGCTTGCACCTGAATGAATTCAATAAGGTCGCCGCGCTCGTCAGCAGCCGGGTCCGCGGCCCGCCAGCGGTTGAGCATCGCCTTCAGTTCGGAGAGTTCCTTGTAAAGACCCGCATTCGTAACCGCCGGCGTCAAATAGCTGATTGTCGTCGCCGCCGAGCGACGCTTGGCGATGGTCGCCTCGGACGGATTGTTCGCCGCATAGAAGTAGAAGTTGGGCAGATCGCCGATCAGATAGTCCGACCAGCATTCGCCCGAAAGCCCGGTATGTTTGCCGGGCATGAATTCGAGCGCGCCATGGGTGCCGAAATGCAGGATCGCGTCGGCCGCGAAGTCATCTTTGATGTAGCGGTAGAAAGCGGCGAAGGCGTGGGTCGGCGCAAAGCCCTTTTCAAAGAGCAGCCGCATCGGATCGCCTTCATAGCCGAAAGCCGGCTGCACGCCGACGAAAACATTGCCGAAATGTGCGCCCAAGATTTGAATGGACCGGCCGTCGGTCTGGTGGCGGCCCGGCGCCGGGCCCCATTGCGCTTCGATGTCGGCGAGGCGTTTTTCGCCGCGCATATAGTCGTCAACGGACATCCGTGCGCAGACATTGGCGTCAGCGCCGGCAAGTTCCGCATCGCCTGCAAGAATGGCGTCGCGCAGATCGTCCGCCGTCGCCGGAACATCGACGCTGTAGCCGGCGCGGGCAAGACCCTTGAGCGTGTTATGCAGGGACTCGAAGACCGCAAGATGCGCCGCCGTGCCGACGCCGCCGCCATTGGGCGGGAAGTTGAAAATCGAAATCGCCAGCTTGCGGTCCGCCGGTTTGGTCTTTCGGAGGCGAATGAGTTTTTCAACCCGCCGCGCCAGCATGTCGGCGCGTTCCGGTTCGACCTGCATGCGCCGGCCGTCATTGGCGTTTTCCGCCCGCCCGCCGAAAACAACGGGACCCGTCGCGCCGTCGAGTTCGGGAATCGCGACCATCATGGTTGATTCCACCGGCGTCAGTCCGCGATCGCTCGCGCGCCATTCGTCAAGCGACTGAAATTCCAGCGCCTGAGCGGTGAGATAGGGAATGTCGAGTTTGCCGAGAATGTCTGCGGCGGCGCCGGCGTCATTGTAAGCGGGACCGCCTACAAGAGAAAAACCGGTGAGGGAAACAAGGGCGTCGACCGCCGGCCCACCGTCTTTCATAAAGAACTTTTCAATCGCCGGCCGCGCGTCAAGACCGCTCGAAAAAGCTGGAATGACGCGCAGGCCGCTCGCCTCGAGCGCTTCGATGACGCCGTCATAATGCCCGGTATCGCTCGACAGCACGTAAGAGCGCATGATCAGAAGACCGACCGCGGGCTTTTTGCTCTTGGCAAGCGGCAGTTTTGCAGCGCTGGTCGCGACCCGATCCTTCATTCGCGGGTGATAGACGCCGACATCGGGATATTCCGCCGGCGGCGCAGGCCGCAGCGTTCCGCGAAGCGCCTGGCGCGGCCCGCTCGCATATCGGTCGATCAGATGCCGAACGAGGTTTGCGACATTTTCGTCGGAGCCCGCCAGCCAGTATTGCAGCGACAGAAAATATGACCGGACGTCCTGCGCCGTACCCGGAATGAATTTTAAAATCTTGGGCACGCGGCGCAGCATTTTGATTTGATGGGCGCCGGCCTTTGCCTTGTTTTTCGACCCGCGCAGGCGCTTTAGGAGCTCAATCGGCCCGGACGAAGGCTTGTTCATGCGAAAGCGGCCAAGGCGCGTCAGCTTGACGATCTCGGCGGCGGACAAGCAGCCGACCATGGCGTCGCAATGGTCGCGTCGCGCCTCAAGCGCGGGCAGAACCGCCTTGATGTGATCTTCCATGAACAACATGGCGGCGACGACGAAATCGGCCTCGGCGATATCCGCCTTGCAGCGTTCGAGCGAAGCCGGCTCGCGGGTCCAATCCGACGCGGCGTGGAAAGAAAGCTTGAGGCCGGGCAGGTCTTTCTTGAGGAGAACGCGCGCGCGGTCCACGGCGCCGGACAAATGGCTGTCCAGAGAGATCAGCGCCACGCGAACCGTCGGCGCTTTATGTGTCCCGGGCCTAGCGGCCATAATGCGCCTTTGCGTCGTATAAAGTGTCCACAGAAATCAACTGGATTTGCCGTTCGGCGGCGTAGTTTTCGGTGTTGCGCCGCGCCTTGCCCCGCACGAAGAACGGGATCTTTTTGAGTTCTTTTTCGGCCGCCGGCTCCCAGCGAATGACATTGTCAGCCTCGGGGCCAGTCTCGGGGTCAGCCTCGACCGTCGGCGGTTCTTTTGACGCGGCGCCATGCCCGCCAAGATGGGAGGCGCCGGCTTCATCGTTGAATTCAAAATCGTCCCGGAACATGTGGAGGAGGTGCTCTTCCAGGCCCATAACGAGAGGATGCACCCAGGTATCGAATAAGACGTTTGCGCCTTCAAAGCCCATCTGCGGCGCGTAACGCGCCGGAAAGTCGTGAACGTGGACAGGCGCGGAAATGACGGCGCAGGGAATGCCGAGCCGCTTGGCGATGTGCCGTTCCATCTGCGTGCCGAGGACGAGTTCGGGTTGCGCCTTCGCAATGGCGTCTTCGACAACGAGATAATCGTCGGTGATTAACGGCTCGACGTCGTAGCGTTTCGCCGCGGCGCGCAGGTCGCGGGCGAACTCGCGATTGTAACAGCCGAGCCCGACCACTTCGAAAGCCAGTTCTTCAGACGCTACGCGGGCGGCGGCGACGGCGTGAGTCGCATCGCCAAAGATGAAAACGCGCTTGCCGGTGAGGTAGGTGGAATCGATCGAACGCGACCACCAGCCCATGTTGCCTGCGTCTTCGATATCCGGCGCATCGATGCCTGCGAGATCGGAGACTTCCTTGATGAAGTCGCGAGTCGCGCCGACGCCGATCGGAACGGTCTTGGTGAAAGGCTGTTTGAATTCGCGCTCGAGCCAGCGCGCCGCCGTGTCGGCGATTTCCGGATAGAGGACGACGTTGAAATCCGCCGCCGGAATGCGCGCAATGTCGGCCGCCTTCGCATTCATCGGGGCGATGACATTTATTTCAACGCCCAGATGGAAAAGAAGATTTGAAATCTCCTTCACATCGTCGCGATGACGGAAACCGAGCGCTGTCGGGCCGAGCAGATTGCAGGACGGTCGGTCGGTTTTTTGAGAAAGTTTTTCCGCGTTCCGATCGGCCAGCGCGCGGATCAGCTGATAGAACGTTTCCGCCGCGCCCCAGTTTTCCTTACGGGTATAGGAGGGAAGCTCCAGCGGCACCACCGGCACCGGCAGGGCGAGGGCTTTTGCAAGACCGCCCGGATCGTCCTGGATGAGTTCAGCGGTGCAGGATGCGCCGACAAACATGGCTTTGGGCTGGAACCGGTCATAGGCGTCGCGCGCCGCGCGCTTGAAGATGTCCGCCGTATCGGCACCAAGGTCGCGGGCCTGAAACGTCGTGTAGGTCACGGGCGGGCGCGCATCGCGGCGCTCGATCATGGTGAAAAGAAGGTCGGCATAGGTGTCGCCCTGGGGCGCATGGAGAACGTAGTGGACGTCCTTCATTGCGGTTGCGACGCGCATGGCCCCGACATGGGGCGGGCCTTCATATGTCCACACCGCTAGCTGCATCAGACGGCGAGCCTCATGCGGCGGTTCATGGGACGCGCGAACAGTTCGGCAAGATCGCCGGCCTGTTCGAAACCTTGGATCGGCGTGAAGACGAGTTCGATCGCCCATTTTGTGGTCAGGCCTTCGGCTTCCAGTGGATTGGCGAGCCCCAGTCCGCATACGGAAATATCCGGACGCTCGGCGCGGCAACGGTCAAGTTGCTTGTCGACGTCCTGGCCTTCGCTCAGGCGAACGCCGTCGGGCATGAGCGTCAGCTCCCGGTCGAGATGTTCCATATGCAGATAAGGCGTTCCGACTTCCGTCAGCGTCATGCCGATTTCCCGCGACAGGAATCGGGCGAGCGGAACTTCCAATTGCGAATCGGGAAAGAAGAAAATCGACTTGCCGGCAAGCGCGTCGCGATAACGCTCGAGCGCTTTTTCCGCGCGAGCGCGGGGCATTTCGATAACGCTGTCGAATTTGTCTGCGTCGATATTCCACGCATCGGCGGCGGCTTTGAAAAAGCCGGCGGTTCCCTCAACGCCGAGCGGGAAGAGCGCCGGCAGGCGCTTTGCGCCGCGCCCCTCGAGCAGGCGCGCCGTGTCGCCAAGGAAGGGCTGGGCCAGCAGAAAACGGGTGTTCGGACCGACGGCGGGCAGATCGTCGGCCGAACCGCTGGGAAAGAACCGCACCCGGTCAATGCCAAGCTGCTCGAACAGGCGTTTAAATTGATCTTCAACGACGTCGGCCAGGGCCCCGACGACCAGCAGGGACGGTTCAGGCGAAGCCTCCGCCGGCAGTTCGGGAACCATGGATGCAAGACAGGCGTCTTCGCCCTGGGTGAAGGTCGTTTCGATGCCGCTGCCGGAATAATTCAGAATGCGGACCTTCGGCGCATAGGCCTTTGAAAGGCGCGCCGCCGCGCGGCTCAGATCAAGCTTGATGACTTCGGACGGGCACGAACCGACGAGGAACAGGAGCTTGATGTCGGGCCGTCGCGCAAGAAGCCTTTTGACCGTCTTGTCGAGCTCTTCGTTCGCGTCCGCCATGCCGGCAAGATCGCGTTCCTCGATAATGGCGGTTGCAAATCTCGGTTCGGCGAAAATCATGACGCCGGCGGCCGACTGCATGAGATGGGCGCAGGTGCGCGAGCCGACGATCAGGAAAAACGCGTCCTGCATTTTCCGATGCAGCCAGACAATGCCGGTGAGCCCGCAAAAGACCTCTCTTTGTCCCCTTTCGCGCAATATGGGGCGCTGCGTGCAAGACGCGGGCGAGATATCGAGCGGCGCGGTCATGCGGCAGGCTCCGCAAGGCTTTGCGCCGGCGCTTCCAGGCGAGCCCGGCGCAGCTTCCACAGATATTGACCGGCGTTTATGACATAAGCGGCGTAGGCGGCGAGCGCGAGTAACATTTGCTCGCGGGGCGTTCCAAGACCCAGGAAAATCGCCGCGAGATAGGCCGTGTGCAGCGCCAGAACGCCCATCGACAAAACGTCTTCCCAGAAAAATACGGGCGCAAACAAATATTGTCCGAACACGTCTTTTTCCCAAATCGCGCCGGTGATCATGATGGCGTAAAGGACGATGGTTTTGACAACGACGGAAATCGTAGCGCTCGTAAAGCCTTCGCCGGTTGCGAGATACGTCACGACGAGCCAAAGGCTCACCGCGAAAATCGCAAATTGAATGGGCGCCAATACGCCTTGCACAAATGTCCAGGGGGATTTGTCCCGGCGTTGGCGCTGTTCCAAGGTGTAAAGCGGCGCGCTCAAATTTACCCCGTAGTTTCAAGGGCCAGAGCCCGATTGGAGACGAACGCCGACATGCGCACGGCGACAACCAAAAGAGACTAACTGTCAATTAAAGTTTACGTCAATTTGTATTGACACGCCAGCGCAAATTGCGAAAAATCGGTGTTGAAAAATCTGGTTCCAAAATTGCGGAGAAAAAGGTTATATTGGCATTTCCAACTATTTGTGTTGAGTGCGGAGTAGTTTTCGCTGGTGCAGCATTTAAACAATGTAACACTGGCTACTCTTTGAATTTCCGCACTATTGCGTTTCGCATCCGCAAAAAGTTTCCTGCGGACAGTCCCAGTTCATAACGTTTCCGCGCGCGTGCAGCAGTCAATCGGCGTCAAGATGGGGGAAGTGAAAGTAACAGCGCGAGAGACACTAAAGGCGGTTGAGGCGAGGCGTTGAACGACAGCGTCGTGGCTGCCCCGGAAGGGTGATATGGACAATATTAATCAGGAACTGCGCGACCGTTTCGATGGCTCACAAATGGAGCAGGCGCGCGAGCGAGCGATTTCCGCGTTCTTCAGTCTGGGCGAAAAACTAAAGTCATTCTATTCCCGCGACAAAGAAAGAAAACAATCCAAGATTGACGCACAGGCTCTGTCTGGCACCATTGAAGGCGAGATCATTCCGCGGCTATTGCTTGCCTATCAGCGCGATGCGCGGGCCAAAAAACTGACGACGCCTGAAGAGGACGGCCTTTCCCAGAGTGATCACGAGGGGTTTTTGGACGCGGTGATGAACGAAAACGCCGCGGCCGCCCGCAATTATGTTGACGCGCTCGTGAAGCGCGGCCTTTCCCGGGAAGCGCTGTTTCTCAATCTCTTGACCAATACCGCCAGGCGTCTGGGCGAAATGTGGGAAGAGGACCTGTGCGACTTCACCGACGTCACCATCGGACTTTGCCGGTTGCACGAGATTTTGCGCGCGCAAAGCACGGTTCTTGACGCCGGCGCGGGGATCCGCAAAGGCGCGGATTCGGATGGATCAAAAATATTGCTGGCGACCGCATGCGGCGATCAGCATGTTTTCGGCGTCGTCATGGTCGCTGAGTTTTTTCGCCGGGCCGGCTGGCGCGTGTCGTGCGAGCCCGGCGCCGCCAGCGCCGAACTGCAATCGATGTTGTCGAAAAAAAGCTTCGATATGGTTGGACTGTCGGCCGCGCGCAGCGTAACCGCCGACGATATCGCCGATGAAATCGCGGACTTGCGGTCGGCTTCGCGCAATGAAGCGGTCATGATCATGGTTGGCGGGCGCCTGTTCGCCGAAAACCCGGAACTGGTTTCCGCGGTGGGCGCCGACGGGGCGGCCCATGACGCGAAAATGGCGCCGATGATCGGCGCCGAGTTGCTTGCATCAAGTCAACCGCGCTGCTAAGCGGTTGGTGCAAATAGGATATTGCGGTTCCAGTATGGACGTCTCGGCCTCATCTGGTGAGCGGGCAGTTCCGTTCAAAAGTCCGAAGAGATTCCTTTCTGATCTCGATGCTTTCGTCACCGCAAAAGTTGTCGCTTCAGCCGCGGACGTGGCGCTCGTCATTGATAAAGGCGTGGTCCGCGACATCGCGCTCGGCAATCCGGAATTGACGGCGGAAGGCTATGATCGGGCGTGGCGCGGCAAACCGTGGATCGACACCGTAACGGTGGAAAGCCGTTTAAAAATCGAAGATTTGCTAAAATCGTCGCCAGCCGACAAGCCGTTGTGGCGGCAAGTCAATCATCCTTCTCAAACCGGCGTCGACGTTCCGATAAAATACACAGCCGTCAACACGGGCGACAAAAATCGGATTGTCGCGCTTGGGCGCGACTTGCGCTCTATTTCCGCTTTGCAGCAGCGCCTCGTCGAAGCGCATCAAGGATTGGAGCGGGACTATAATCGGCTGCGCGAAGCGGAAGCGCGGTATCAAATGCTCTTTCAATCGATCTCCTATGCGGTCGTGATCGTGGACGCCGACAGCTTGAAGATTGAGGAAGCCAATCCCGCCGCCGCCGAGATATTCTCTCGACAGAACGCGCCTCTCATTGGCGAGCGCCTAGCCGATCAATTCTTGAAAAAATTCGAGCGCGCCATTAATCGGTCGATTGCAGACGCATGGGCCTCCGGTTCGGCAAAATGCGCCAACGTCAAGATTAAGGGCGGCAAAGACTGCGTCCTTATGATGTCCGCGTTTCGCCTGGGAGACGCTGGCCGCATCATTGTCAGAGCGCTGCCGAGCGGCAAGGCGCGCGTCGATCAAAGCGAGGCGAACCGCGCCTTGATGAGCGTCTTGGAGAACATTCCAGACGGTTTCGCAGTCGCGAATGAAGATTTGCAAATTGTCGCCGCCAACCGCGCATTTTTGAAAATGGTTCGATTGTCGAGCGCCGGCCAGCCCGTCAATCGCCATTTGGGCGAGTTTCTCGGCCGTTCGCCGACCGATCTTAACGTGTTGATTTCCAATGTTAAAAACCATGGTTTTGCGCGAAATTTCTCCACGGTTTTGAGGGATCAGTTCGGCATTCAGGAAACTGTCGAAGTCTCAGCGGTCGCCGCGCCGTGCGACGACGAGCAAATATACGGATTTTCGATCCGCAATGTGGCGCGGCGTTTGGAAAGCGGTTCGCGCATCGGCGAACAATTGCCAAGTTCCGCCGAGCAACTAACCGGCCTTGTCGGCAAAATTTCGTTGAAAGACATCGTGCGGGAATCCACGGATCTTATCGAGAAGCTGTGTATCGAGGCCGCCCTTGAAATCACCGAAGACAATCGCGCTTCCGCCGCCGAAATGCTGGGGCTGAGCCGACAGGGTTTATACTCCAAGCTGAAGCGATTTGGCATAGGCGATTGACGCGCCCATCGCGGCCCAAAGCGTCAACTTTAATTGACACATATTCACGTCCGGCGTAATTTACAGGCGTGTCAAACACTCCCCTAGCGCTGCAACAAAGAACACTGCCGGCGCCCTCGGCGGTTCTGGAATTGCTCAAGCCGGTCACATGGTTCGCGCCCATGTGGGCTTTCATGTGCGGGGTGGTTTCTTCGGGGCAACCCATCTCTGAGCGATGGCTTTTCTTTCTCGGCGGCGTGTTGCTGGCGGGCCCGCTTGTATGCGCGGCGAGCCAGGCGGCCAATGACTGGTTTGATAGAGAAGTCGACGCGATTAATGAGCCGAACCGTCCGATTCCGTCGGGCCGCATCCCGGGTCGCTGGGGACTTTACATTGCGATCTTCTGGTCCGGCCTGTCGCTCGCCTTGGGCGCCGTGCTTGGAACCTGGGCCTTTGTCGCAACTGTGTTCGCGGTTTTTCTCGCCTGGGTCTACAGCGCGCCGCCCCTTCGATTGAAAATGAACGGCTGGTGGGGAAACGCCACCGTCGGACTGTCTTACGAAGGAATCGCCTGGTTTACCGGCGCGGCGGTGATGCTCGGCGCGATGCCTGGCTGGCCGATCGTCGCATTGGCGCTGCTTTATTCGCTGGGCGCCCACGGTATTATGACGCTCAACGACTTTAAGGCGATCGAAGGCGATACGCGCATGGGCGTGCGCACGCTGCCGGTTCAACTTGGACCTGAAAGAGCCGCAAAGCTTGCCTGTTTTGTCATGGCGGTTCCGCAGGTCGTCGTTGTCGCCGGGCTTGCCGCCCTCGGCCGGCCGGTTCATGCGGCCATCATTGGTGTAGTGCTGATTGCCCAGATTTTCTGCATGAGAGAAATGTTGAAAGACCCGCGCGGCAAAGCGCCCTGGTACAATGCGACGGGTGTTTCCCTATACGTGCTCGGCATGCTGGTCGCGGCGATGGCGGTCAGGACCTTTGCAGGAGGCGCCTTATGAGCGCAGATAAGTCTTATCTGAGCTGGCTCGGCGTGTTCAGGCTGGGCCTGGTGCAGACCGCGCTCGGCGCCATGGTCATTTTGACGACCTCTACGCTGAACCGCGTCATGGTCGTCGAGCTTGCGCTTCCGGCGATGCTGCCGGGCGCGCTTGTGGGCTGGCATTATGCGGTCCAGATGTCCCGGCCGCGCTGGGGCTACGGTTCGGATATGGGCGGGTCGCGCACCCCCTGGATTATCGGCGGCATGATGACGCTCGGCGCGGGCGCCGTGGGCGCGGCGGCCGCAACAGCGCTCATGGAAACCGCCGTTACAGCGGGCATTATTGCGGCTTTTGTCGCTTTCTTTGTGATCGGCGTCGGCGTCGGCGCAGCCGGCACCAACCTGCTTGCGCTCCTTGCAACCCGGACCGCGCCGGCGCGAAAGGCCGCCGCCGCCGCCATCGTCTGGATCATGATGATTTTCGGCTTTGTACTGACAGCAAGCGTCGCCGGACACATGCTCGATCCGTTCTCGATGTCGCGGCTTATCGTCGTTACCTGTGCAGTCGCGGGGGTCGCTGTTTTTATCGCCAGCCTCGCCGTCTGGAACATCGAAAAAGGCGCCGTTTCCGCGCCGGTCTCACCCGCAAAGAAAGTCCCTTTCAAACAAGCGATCCGCGAAATCTGGGATGAACAGCAAGCGCGCCGTTTTACAATTTTTGTTTTCGTCTCGATGCTCGCCTACAGCGCGCAGGATTTGATCCTCGAACCGTTCGCGGGTTTGATTTACGGCTACTCCCCCGGCGAGTCGACACAGCTTGCCGGCGTCCAGAACGGCGGCGTCCTGATCGGCATGATCGTCACCGCGATTGTCGGCACGACCATCGGCAAATCCCGCGCCAGGTTCATGCGCATCTGGACCATGGGCGGGTGCATCGCCTCGGCCGCGTCGCTCATCGCGCTCGCAATCGGCGCGATGGTCGGAACGAGCTGGCCGCTGAAACTGAACGTGTTCACGCTCGGCCTTTCCAACGGCGCGTTCGCCGTCGCCGCGATCGGCTCCATGATGACCCTTGCGAGCGTCGGGCGAAAGTCCCGCGAGGGCACGCGAATGGGCATCTGGGGGGCGTCGCAAGCGATCGCCTTCGGGCTTGGCGGATTTCTCGGCGCGGCTGCGATTGACGCAACGCGCGCCGTCTTTACCGACGTCTCGTCGGCATTCGCTTTTGTTTTCGGATTTGAAGGCTTGATGTTCCTCGTTGCGGCGGCGCTCGCCGCGCGCGTCGGTCGGACGCAAGCCGATGATATGAAACTGCCGGCCATGCCAGCCGGCGAACATTTACCTGCGGAATAAGGAGAACGGTTATGGCCTTCGATGCGACAGACATCCGAGAAACCTTTGACGCAGTCGTTGTCGGCGGCGGGCCGGCCGGCGCCACCGCGGCCCATGACCTGGCGTGCGCAGGCAAGAACGTCATGCTGCTCGACAAGGCGGGACGCATCAAACCCTGCGGCGGCGCGATCCCGCCGCGGCTGATCCGCGATTTCGACATTCCAGAATCTCAAATCGTCGCCCGCGCCAATTCCGCCCGCATGATTGCGCCGTCGAACAAACATGTCGACATGCCGATCAATGGCGGCTCCGTCGGCATGGTGGATCGCGAACATTTCGACGAATGGCTGCGCGCCCGCGCCGCAGCTGCCGGCGCTGAGCGGCGCGACGGAAAATTCATGCAGCTTGAACGCGATGATGACGGCGCCGCCATAGTCTGCTACCGCGCGAAAGGCGACGACAAAGATGCGCCGCTGCGTAAGGTGCGCGCACGCGCCGTTATCGGCGCCGACGGCGCCAAATCCCAGGTCGCGCTGCAGACCGTCAAAGACGCCGACAAAAAGAAATGCGTCTTCGCCTATCACGAAATCATTAAGTCGCCTACGGACAATTTCGACGGATCACGCTGCGATATCTATTATCAAGGCAAACTGTCGCCGGATTTTTACGCCTGGATATTTCCTCATGGCGAAACGACAAGCGTCGGCGTCGGCAGCGCCAATAAGGGCTTTTCGCTGCGCGGCGCGGTGGCCGCGCTGCGCGCGGACGCCGATCTTGCCGGTGCGGAAACCATCAGAACGGAAGGCGCGCCGATCCCGCTGAAACCGCTCAAAAAGTGGGACAATGGCAAGGACGTCATTCTCGCCGGCGACGCGGCCGGCTGCGTCGCGCCCGCCTCGGGAGAGGGCATCTATTACGGCATGCTTGGCGGGCGCACCGCGGCGGAAGCCGTGTGCGAACTTTTGGAAACCGGCGATGCAAAAGCGCTTGCCCGCGCCCGCAAGCGCTATCTCAAAGAACATGGCAAAGTCTTTTTGATTCTCGGGATTATGCAGCATTTCTGGTATCGCAGCGACAAACGCCGGGAGCGTTTCGTCAATATTTGCCGCGACAAGGACGTGCAGCGACTGACCTGGGAAGCGTATATGAACAAGCGCCTTGTCAAGGCGAACCACATGGCCCATGCGCGGATTTTCTTTAAAGACCTCGCGCATCTCTTCGGGGTCGTGTCGCCGCAGCGTTAGGCGCGAAGGTGAACAGCCTGTTTCGCAATCCAATCTTTGTTGCGGTTCTGGCCGCGCTTGCGGTTGCGATCGTCGGCGGCGCCATCACCGAAATCGGTCCCTGGTATCGAAGTCTGAATAAACCGGCGCTGAACCCGCCCGACTGGCTCTTTGCGCCGGCCTGGACGATCATTTACGCCTGCGCGGTCATCGCCGCCGTCAAAGGGTGGCCCGCAATGCGCACCAACGCCGAGCGCGCCTGGCTGATCTGCCTGTTCTTTTTCAATGCCGCGCTGAACATTTTGTGGAGCGCGCTGTTTTTCACTTTCAGGCGGCCCGACTGGGCCCTCGCCGAAGTGGTCGTGCTTTGGCTGTCCGTATTGGCGCTTATGGTTTTCTTTTGGCGGCGCTCGCAATTCGCCTCCTGGGCGCTTTTGCCTTACCTTTTCTGGGTCGCATTCGCCGCCTATCTCAATGTTAAGATTGTAAAGCTGAACGGCCCCTTTGGATAATATGATGGTTGACCTTTCTCCCTGGATGATTGACGCTATTCTGATTGGCGTCGCGCTGGAATTTTTGCTTCTTCGAACGTTCCTCGCAAAAGCAAATGCGCATCATCTGATTGCGCCCTTGTTTTTCTTTCTGATGTCCGGCGGCTTTCTCCTGGCCGCCGTGCGGCTGGCGCTTACCAATGCGCCTCAATCGTTCGCCGCGGCGGCGCTGGTCTTCGCGTTCATATCCCACGCCATATTGCTCGCCATGGCGGCGCGGCGGTTTTTGCCGGAACGGCCCGTCTCCGAATGACTTAACAGTTGACGAGCGGCCAAAGCGCATACATCAACCGATCCGATGAAAATAGGCACACGATCCAGCGCCATGGCGCTTGCGCAGACGAATGAAATCGTCGCGCGGCTGCGCGCCGCCGCGCCCGGCCTGGCGCCCGACATCGTCAAGTTCAAGCCGAGCGGCGATGTCGATCAGACCTCGAAACTCGACCGTCATGGCGGCAAGGGCGGCGCCTTTGTCGCGGAAATCAGGGATGCGATGCGCAAGGGCTCGCTTGACGCCGCCATGCACTCGCTCAAAGACGCGCCCGGCGACGAAGAAGCGCCGGGGCTCGTCTTCGCCGCCTATTTGAAACGGGAGGCGGTTGAGGACGTTCTCGTATTAAGGCGCGATCGCTCGCTCGCCGATTTCAAAGCCCGAAACGGCGAAGGCTTTAAAATCGGTACGAACTCGGTTCGCCGCGCCGCCTATCTGAAACGGCTTTTTCCGCATGCGGAAGTCATCCACTATCGCGGCGCGGCTGATACGCGCATCAGGAAACTCGACGACCAGGCCATGCAAAAGCTGCCCGAAGGCGGCGAAGTCGGCCCGGCCGACGGCCTTGTCATGGCGAAAAGCGGTCTTGAACGCATCGGACTGGCGGATCGGATTACGACGGTCTTTTCGCCCGGAGAGATGCTGCCGGCGATCGGACAGGGGATCGTCGCCGTCGAATGCGCCGCGCGCGACTGGAAGACGCGCGCCCGGCTCGAACTGATCGACCACGAAGAAACCAGGATTTGCGCCCTGGCGGAAAGAGAAGTCCTTTGGGTGCTGAACGGACATTGCAATACGCCGATCGCGGGCCATACGGCGCTTGACGGGGACAGGCTCCGTCTTGACGCAACCGTCTTAAGCCTGGACGGCGAGACCATCATCGAGGTTTCCGATCAGGGCGATGCCGATCGCCCGCGCGAACTTGGCCGCGCGGTCGGCATGAAGCTGCTTGAAAAAGGCGCCGCCGCGCTGATCGAAAGCGCAAGGTGAGGCAAGGCGCGACTTAGGCCGGCTTGCCAAGCCGAAGCCTGCCCCGCGCGCGAGTTCGCCGGAAGGGAACCGGCGGACGCGCAGACGATAAAGCGCGCGAAGGCGCGCAAATCATGAGATGCGCGAAGGCTGGTGCCGCATGCCGGACTCGAACCAGCGACCCCCTCATTACGAATGAGATGCTCTACCAACTGAGCTAATGCGGCGCAGGGGCCGGGTGATAGCTCGCCGGGCGCGGCCAGGCAAGGCGAAACGGGCCCGGCCGACCACATACGTTTCGCCGGCCCGCAGCCGGTCGTGTCAGCGCGATGCGGCGTTTCGCCAGCGCCAGCGGTCAATTGAGCGAAATGTTAAATCGCGCCGGCGCGTCGGTTTCCGGCGGCGGGTTTCCCGCCGGAGGTTCGCCGCGGATGGCGCATAAGAGCGGATAGTGATCCGGCAAGCGAGCGCTGAGTTGCTGGATCTGACCGCTGATGCTGTTTTGGAACGCGCGCCACTGCGCTTCCTCAAGACCGGGCAATTCGGGCGCCGCATCGTCGTAAAATCCCTTGCCGAAAAGAGCCGCGAGATACGACCCGTCGCTGAAAAAATGCGCCGAACGCAAATCCGTCGCGCGCGGCATCTTGCAGCGCCACAGCGCCAAATTGTCCGCAAGCGAATCCGGTATGGGCCGCTCATGGCGCGCCACGCGCCAATATTCGGAATCGTCGCGATTGCTGAGATGGAAATGCAAAACGATAAAATCGATCACTTCCTCGTAAAAATCGTCGACCAGCCGGTTATAGCGGTCGCGCAACGCGGGATCGAAATCCGAATCGGGAAAATGCGTATAAAGCCAGCGCAGCGCCAGATCGACCGAATGAATGGCCGTCGCTTCCAGCGGCTCGACGAACCCGCTCGACAGGCCGATCGCAACGCAGTTATTCACCCATGATCGCCGCGATTTTCCAATGCGCATGGGAATGATGCGGGGGTCCTTGCCCTCGCCCTGTTCGCCAACATGGGCTTTCAGGACGGCGCACGCCTCTTCATCGCTGATGAACTGGGATGCATAGACATAGCCTGTGCCGATCCGGTTAAACAAGGGAACGTTGAAAATCCAGCCGTTTTCTTTCGCCGTTGCACGAGTGATCGGTGCAATTTTCGTGGGGTCTTTATGGGGTATTTGCATCACCGCGGCGCGGTCGTTGGGCAGATATTTGTCGAACGGCTCAAACGGCTCGCCCAGGGTCTTATTGATGATGACGCCGGCAAATCCCGTACAATCGATGATGAATTCAACCGCGTGAAGACCATGTTCTTTGAGGTCAAGCGAGGAGACATAACCGCGCTCGTCCAGATCGACCTTTACGACATCGTCGAGAATGTGATGCACGCCGAGCGTCTTGCCGGCCGCGCATAATGTTTTCGCCAGCACCAGCGCGTCCATATGATAGGCGTAAGGGATGATCGTTTCATAGTCTCGCGTGTCGGCAAGTCGCGGCCCGCGCCCTAAGTCGATCATTTTCGGAGATGACGAAACGAACGCGGAATAATCCGCGCCGGCGTTGCGCGCCGCGCTTTCGAACTGCGTATAATAATAGCCCGCGCAGCGCCCGTCGATCGTATTGGTCTGCATGAACGGATTGACCCAAACGCGCGGCGCGCCGTCGGCGCAGCGATTCCAGCCGTCGAAATAGCCGCTCAATTTGAATCCGACATTTGCCTCCTTGATGAAGCTTCGCTCGTTGAGGCCGATCATTTTGAAAAGATGCGGCAAGGCCGGCGATGTCGCCTCGCCGACGCCGATGATCGGGATTTTCGGCGATTCGATAAGCGTGATTTTCAATCGCCCCGCGCGCACATCCGATTGAGCGAAACGCGAAAGGGCAGTGGCGGCAAGCCAGCCGGACGTGCCGCCGCCGACGATCGTGACGGAAGAAATCGGTTTGCCCATATGCGCGCTCCTTTGCCGCCGCCGCCGCGTCGGCCGGCAAGCGTCACCCCCGCAATACGCCGCCGCAAGCCTTTTCCACCTGGGCGACAATGCGGCTCGAGACCGCTTCGATCTCCGCGTCGGTCAGCGTTTTTTCCCGCGGCTGGATGACGACTTCAACAGCCAGCGATTTTTTCCCGTCCGGCACGCCCTTGCCGCGATAAACGTCGAACAGCAAAACATCGGTGACCAGCTTTTTTTCCGCGCCGCGCACCGCCTTAAGCAGCGCTTCGGCGGTCACCGTCTCATCGACCACGAAGGCGAAATCCCGCGACAGCGGCAGGAATTCCGAAGCATCAAGCGCCGGCCTGGTCTTAGTCGGTTTCTTCTTCGGCTCGGGGATCATGTCGAGAAAAATCTCAAAGCCGAAAGCCGGCCCTTCGACATTCATTTCCTTGAGCACGCGCGGATGAATTTCGCCGAAAAAAGCGAGCGGCCGGACGGGACCGAGCCGCAGCGCGCCGGAGCGGCCGGGGTGATAATAATGCGGCGCATCGTCCGTGGTCTGAAGGCTCGCCAGGGGCGCGCCGGCCGCCTCTAGCGCGGTGAGCGCGTCGGCTTTCGCGGTAAAGACGTCGGGCGCGGGCGCTGCGCCTTGCCAGTGTCGGGCCGGCGCGCCGCGGCGCGCGCCGGTCGCCATCATCATCTGCTCGTCGGGCTGATCGCCGCCATATTGCGCCGCGACCTCGAACAGAGCGAGCGCGTCGCGCCCGCGATCGGCGTTTTTTTGCAGCGCCAAGAGCAGATTGGGCAGGACCGAGGGCCGCATGGCGCCAAGATCGGATGCAATCGGATTGGCGAGAATAAGGCCCTGGGCCTTGAGTTGGTTTTCACTCAAAAACAGCCCGGCATGACGCTCGTCCATGAAAGACCAGGTCACCGCTTCGAGCATGCCGCGGCTCGCCAGCGCCCGTCGCGCCAACGCGCGGCGGTCTTGCGCGATGGTGAGCTTGGGCGGTTCGACGGCGTTTCGCATGGGCAACAGCGCCGCCGGCAGATGATCGAAGCCGACAATGCGCGCGACCTCCTCGACGAGATCGGCCTTGCCTTCGATATCCGGCCGCCAGCCTGGAACGTCGACCTGCCAGGGATCGCTCTTGCGCACGGTAAAGCCCAGCGCGGTCAGGATGCTTTCGCTGCCTTGCGGCTCGACCTTCATGCCGGTCAGGCGCTCGACTTCCGTCGGCGGAAAGAGCACCGTGCGGTCGAACGACGGAATCGCGCCGGCAAGTTCGACATCGCTGGGCTCTCCGCCGCAAATATCGAGAATGACGCGCGTCGCCAATTCGATCCCCGGCAGGATGAAATCGGGATCGACGCCGCGCTCGAACCGATAGCGCGCGTCGGAATGAATGCCGGTCGTCCTTCCCGTTCGGGCCGTGCGCAACGGATCGAAATAGGCGCATTCAATAAAAACGTTCTGGGTTTCTTCCGTGCAGCCCGTATCTTCGCCGCCCATGATGCCGCCGAAACCGAGCACGCCGTTATCGTCGGCGATGACGCACATGGTTTCGTCGACGTCGTATTCGCGCCCGTCAAGGGCGAGGAACGATTCGCCCCCGGCGCCGAGGCGCGCATGGATTTCGCCCTTGAGCTTGTCAGCGTCATAAACGTGCAGCGGCCTTGCGCGGTCATAGGCGATGTAGTTCGTCACATCGACCAGCGCGTTGATCGGGCGCAGCCCGATGGCGCGCAGTTTCGCCTGCAGCCATTCCGGGCTTAGGCCGTTGCGCACGCCCTTGACATAACGGCCGGCGAAGGTCGGGCAGGCATTCTCAGCGCCTTCGGGAAAATGAAGGCCGATTTTCTGCGGCGAGGGAAATGCGCCTTTGACCGGCGCCGGCGCCGGCGTGATCAGCCTGCCCAGCCCCGCCGCGGCGAGATCGCGGGCGACGCCGCCGACGCCGTTGGTGTCGGGCCGGTTGGGCGTCACCTCAAAATCGATCACCGGATCGTCGGCGCCGAGCCAAGCGGCGATCGGATCGCCCACTTTCGCTTCCGCCGGCGCTTCGATAATGCCGTCATGATCGTCGCCGAGCTCCATTTCCCGCGCCGAACAGATCATGCCGTGGGACTCGACCCCGCGAATTTTCGCTTTCTTTAAGGTCAGGTCGATGCCCGGCACATATGAGCCCACCGGCGCATAAGCGACCTTGATGCCGGCTCTGGCATTGGGCGCGCCGCACACGATCTGCATGTCGCCATCTTTGGTTCTGACCTTGCAGACCTGCAGCTTGTCGGCGTCGGGATGGCGCGCGGCTTCGAGCACCTCGCCGATGGTGAACGCGGCAAGCCGTTCGGCGGGATCAAAGACCTCTTCGACCTCAAGTCCGACCGCCACCATGGTCTCGACGATGTCATCGAGGCTTGCGTCGGTTTCAAGATGCTCCTTGAGCCAGGAAAGGGTGAATTTCATTTTGACGTCTCAGTTTCGGCGGTTCATTACGCTACTTTTCACCTCCCCTTGAAAAGGGGAGGTCGCCCGCCGAAGCACGCCGTGCGAAGGCGGGCGGGTGGGGATCAATATGCCAGACGCGATGGTCGGATTTGATCCCCTCCCTAGCCCTCCCCTTTTTAAGGGGAGGGAACGATGTTGCGCTATTCCTGCGGCCATCGCCCTCATGACTCCCCCAGCGCTTTGACCAGCGCCAGAACGTCTTCCTCGCCCAGGCCCATTTCAATCGCCTTGCGGCAGGTTGCGCGCATGGCTACCGCCTGAGGAATTTTGATCTCCGCTTCGCGGGCCGTGTCGATCATGACGTCAAGCGCGTCGGCGACATTCTTGACCGCCGCCTGGGGCGAATAGTCCTCGGCCATGGCGCGGGGCAGCTTCATCCTGAGATAATCGTTCGCCATGGGCCCGCCGAGCAGCACTTTGGAAAAGAGGTCAAGATCGAGCCCCATGCCGCGCGCGAAGCAAATCGCTTCGGCGAACCCGCCCATGACGCCGGCCAGCAACACGCTGCTGGCGCTTTTCATCGCCATGGCGTTGGGAATGGCGCCGCAATAAACCGTCTGCCTGCCGATGGCGTCAAAGATCGGTCCCGCCGCTTTGACAGGCGCCGGCGCGCCGGCGGTCATGACGACGAGATCGCCGCTTTCCGCCGGGCCGCGCGAGCCCGACACCGGCGCTTCCACATAGGCGCCGCCGGCGTTTTCAATGTCGCGGCCGAGCGCGCTTGAATATTTCGGCGTCAGGGTCGCAGTGTTGACGACGGTCTTGCCGGCGACAGAAACGCCAAGCGCGCCGTCGCGCCGCCCCAGGACGGCGTCAAACGCGTCTTTCGTATTCAGCATCAGGACGATCTGATCCGCATTGTCGAAAACCTCCTGAACCGACGCGGCGACGCGCACGCCGGTCCCCTCGAAATCACGCAGCGGACCGGAACTGCGGTTCCAGACGCACAGCGGCAGTCCCGCCGCAACGATGTTGCTCGCCATGGGAACACCCATGGTTCCGAGCCCAATGAGACCGACGCGAAGACTCATCGGCTCAGCCCCGTCGCCAGGTTGGGCTGGTCGAGCGGATCGAAGCCGTAATGTTCAAGCCAGCGCGCATCCGCGGCGAAGAAATCGCGCAGGTCCGGAATGCCGTATTTCAGCATAGCAAGACGATCGACGCCCATGCCGAAGGCGAAACCCTGATATTCGTCCGGATCGAGGCCGCAGTTTTTCAGAACATTCGGATGCACCATGCCGCAGCCGAGAATTTCCATCCAGTCGGCGCCGGTTCCGATGCGGATTTCCTTTCCGACCCGCTCATAGCCGATGTCCATTTCCGCGGACGGCTCCGTAAACGGAAAAAAGTGCGGCCGAAAGCGCGTTTTCACCGTATCGACTTCAAAATACGCCTTGGCGAAGGCCTCTAGCACGCCTTTGAGATGGCCCATATGGGTTTCCCGGTCGATCACCAGACCCTCGACCTGATGGAACATGGGCGTGTGGGTCTGGTCGCTGTCGCAGCGAAACGTCCGTCCGGGGATGATGATGCGGATCGGCGGCTTGCGGGTCATCATGGTGCGGATCTGTACGGGACTCGTATGGGTGCGCAGGAGCATCCGGTCCCCATCCGCCTTGGGTTCAAAAAAGAACGTATCGTGGATGTCCCTCGCCGGATGGTCCGGCGGGAAGTTGAGCGCCGTGAAATTGTGAAAATCGTCCTCGATGTCCGGGCCTTCAGCGATGTCGAAACCCATGGCGGAGAAGATGGCGACGATTTCTTCCGTCACCTGAGAAACCGGGTGAATCTTGCCCTTGGCTTCGGGCCGCGCGGGCAGCGTCACGTCGACCTTTTCCGTCGCCAGGCGCGCTTCAAGGGCCGCATCCTCGAGCTTTGCCTTCTTGGCCTCGATCGCCTGGGTGATGCAGTCTTTCAGACCGTTGAGCGCCGGGCCCATTTCCTTGCGCTCTTCCGGGCTCATCTTGCCCAGCGTTTTCATACGCTCGGAAATGACGCCTTTTTTGCCGAGGGC
>JANQMJ010000022.1 GCA_028280115.1 Parvularculaceae bacterium | reverse complement strand
GCCGGCCATGATGAGTTCGTATCCAACGATAACGCCGTCATCCCGGATGCCCCGCGCGCGAATGCGCGCAAATTATCATATGACCGCCTTCGCGGTCGGCCAGCCCCGGAATGACGATGGAAGGCGTGAGGGAAAAAGCGAGGCGAAATGGCGCCCCACATTTGGGAATTTTTGGCTTGAAACCGGGAACGTCTCAGGACGAGAAGGGCGCAAATGGCGCCCCGCTTTTGACAGCCGGCGCAGGACCGGCGCGCCGGGCCATAATGCGGAGGCAGTTGCAATTTCCTTTCCCGCTTATTCCCGGGAAAGCGGCGAAGGGGTCAAGGCTCGTTCAAGCGCGGCGGGCTAAAAGCCCCAGCTTGCGGGATTGGCGTAGGGCTGGCCGTTCGACAGGGCCTGCATGCCTTTGACGACGCGCACGATGTACCAGATCAGCACCAGGAACAGGAGCAAGAAGCCGATCAGGATGATGCACAAAAGGGCGCTGACGACGCTGTATAAAAGCCCCTTCCAAAAGATGTTGATCTGGTTGTGGTAATGGGACTTGAGCCAGTCCGGCGCGTTGTCCTTGCCCATATAGGCCATGACGACGCCGATGATCGCCGTAATGCCGAGGACAAGCGCGACGAGATAAAGGATGTAAACCAGATTGACATTGCCGCGTTCGCTCGGATTGGTCGAGATCGGCGGCTCGGACGGCGTAGACGATTGCGGTTCGGACATGACGAGATCTCCCTTCGCATGTTCTTGGATACCGGCCTTATAGCAGCGCGAACCGGACAGCGCGCTTGCCGCAGCGCAAAACCGTTGATAGGAAGCGCCGCCGAATCACCAGTTCCGCATAGAGGATACCATCATGGCGCTCGAACGCACATTTTCCATCATCAAGCCCGACGCAACCCGCCGCAACATTGTCGGCGAAGTCATCGCAAGGCTCGAAAAGGGCGGCCTGCGGGTCGTGGCGCAAAAACGCCTCCACATGACGCGGGCGCAGGCAGAGGGCTTTTACGCCGTCCACAAGGACCGCCCGTTCTTCGGCGAACTGGTTGATTTCATGACTTCCGGGCCGGTCGTCGTGCAGGTGCTCGAAGGCGAAAACGCCATCGCCCGCAACCGCGAAATCATGGGCGCGACCAATCCGGCCGAAGCCGCGCCCGGCACGATCCGCGCCGACTTCGCCGAGTCGATCGGCGAAAACACCGTCCACGGATCGGATGGTCCCGACACGGCCAGGCAGGAAATCGCCTTCTTCTTTTCGGAAGACGAAATCGTCGGCTAGGGCGCGGTGACGGGCAATGTCGTCATCGATCTGGCGATCTCGCTGACCGGCGTTGCGATTTTGGTCGTGCTGGCGCGTTTGATTTTCGGCAAGGTCGATACGCCGTTTGGATTGGACAGTGTGCGCGAACGGCTTGCCTTCGACGAGCCGGATTTTCAAGCCGTCGACTGGCTTATCGACGAGGGCGCCAAAGCCGCGCTCGCCCGCAATGAAGCCGGAGAGATGGCGATCGTCACCGCTCATGGGGACGGGCTCGTCACCCGCCGCATCGCCGCCGGACGCATGCGGGCCCATTATGGCGACGGTAAAATCACCGTCGATCCCGTCGATCATACGACGGGGCGAACGCATTTTGCAGCGGATAGCGAAACCGCGCGCGCCTGGCTTGCGCATTTGCAGGCGGGTTCCTGATCCGCAGGCGGGCAAGCGCGACATGATGCGGGCCCCCGATGCTGACCATGAGGTCCGGATCGGCTATACCGGAAACAGGGCGCTCGCGCGGGCGAAACGGTTTAAATGCGCCGCTGCGCCCATGATAGGCGCCCATGACAGGCGCGCAGGAAGAGGACCGATGGACGACCTGAACTTTCCCGACGTCGTTGCTTACGCGGTGCCGGCCTTTGTGACGCTGATCATTATCGAGATGATTATCGCCAGGCGCACCAGACGCGGCAGCTACGAGCCCAGGGACACGTTCGCCAGCCTGGCGATGGGGTTCGGCAACCGCATCGCCGGCCTGATCGGCGGCGGTGCATTGGTCTATGTCGTGTTCGATTGGGTTTATCAGTATCGGCTCATCGATGCGATGCCGATCGCGTGGTGGACCGTGGTCTTGTGTTTTATCGTCGACGATCTCGCCTATTACTGGTTCCACCGCATCGCTCATGAACGGCGCTATTTCTGGGCGAGCCATGTGGTTCACCATTCGTCGCAACACTACAACCTGTCGACGGCGCTGCGGCAAACCTGGACCGGCCGGTTTTCCTTTTCCTTCATTTTCGGCCTGCCGCTGGCGCTGATCGGCTTTCCGCCGGAAATGATCGTCTTTGTGGGCGCGATCAACCTTGTCTATCAGTTCTGGATCCACACCGAACTCATTGACCGCATGGGTCCGTTTGAATGGGTGTTCAACACGCCGAGCCATCACCGCGTCCATCACGCCACCAATCCGCGCTATCTCGACGCCAATTACGCCGGCACACTGATCGTCTGGGACCGGATGTTTGGCACCTTCGTGCCTGAAGACAAAGCCGAACGGCCCCGTTACGGCATCGTCAAAAATCTCGCCACTTTCAATCCGCTGATGATCGCGTTCCACGAGTGGATCGGGATCGCCAGGGACCTGATGACGGCGAAGTCCTTGCGCGAGGTCCTGGGGTATGTCTTCGGCCCGCCGGGCTGGTCGCCGGACGGATCGCGGATGACCTCGGCCAAGATCAAGGAGCGATGGCGGCGCCTCCAGGACGGCGAGGAGCCGCCCGCTCCGGCGCAGGCCCCGCAGCCCGCCGAGTAGCAGCGCCGGCGCGCCTTCCCTATTAACGCTAATCTTGCCGATCCTGTGACGGCGGTCACATCAGCGCGCCGCAAATTCGCCCATATCGCCCAAAGAAAATCACGATTTCTTCGTCAATCGGCCGATTTGCCGGGCCATTTTCGAAGCATCGCAAGAGGAGACCGCCATGACCCGCGCTCTGTTGAAATCCGCTGCCGCCATCGCCGCCGTCGCAGGACTGGCCTATGCGTCCGTGGGAACCATGGAAACCGGGCCTTATGACGGCGCCGCGCTCACGACGCTGAGCCAGGCCGAAATCGCCAACCACGCACAGCTTGTGTTCGCCCGCGCCGATCTCGACCGGAACCAAGCGCTCGATGTCGATGAATATACCGCGCTTGCGGTCGTCACCGCCGAGCTTTCCCGGCTGAACGGCTTCGTCGTGGTCGAAAAGGGCGAAACCGTGGGCACGATCGAATTGGCCGATGCCGGCCCGGCCGCGCTGCCCAGAAGCGAACATATCCGCATTGCCGCGGTGGCCCAGAACGCGTTCTACGCCTTCGCCGGCGCGGACGGCCGGATGAGCGCCGAGGAATTCGCCGCCGCGCAAGGCGCCGTGTTCGACGCCGCCGATCTTAATCGCAATGGCAAGCTTGGCCGCCGCGAACTGTCGATCTTCGCCCAGCGCCAGGCCGGCATGACAACGGGCGTCTAGTTAGCAGGGCGCGCCAGGCTTTTCGGCGCCAGATCGTGCTTGCGGATGATGCCGCGGATCTGATCATAGCTCAGCGATAGATCTTGCGCGGCGCGGGTTTGACTGCCGTGATGGCGGACCAGCGCGGCGATAACGAAATCCCGTTCGAGTTCATCAAGCCGGGCCCGAAGGTTGATCGGCGTATCGACCGGCGCGGCGGTTTCCGGTTCTTGCGGCGGTGTTTGCGGCGCGGCGGGCTTCGGCGCCGCCCCATAGGCCGCTTTAAAGGGATCGATGGGAATTTCCGCGATGCGTTCTTCTCCGCCGGCGCAGGCCCACAGGAACACGGCGCGTTCAGCGGCGTTCTTGAGTTCGCGGACATTGCCGGGCCAGTGATGGGCGTTCAGCGCTGCGAGCGCCTGGGTTGTGAAACCGGGAAAGACGACGCCCAGTTCGCTCGCCATGGCATTGGCGAAATGCGCGGCGAGCAAGGCGATGTCGTCGCGCCGGTCGCGCAGAGGCGGCGCGGCCACCACGTCGAAGGCGAGCCGGTCGAGAAGGTCGGCGCGAAATGTTCCTTCACGCGCCCTGACGCGCAGATCGGCATTTGCGGCCGCAACCACGCGCACGTCGGCGATCAGGGTTTCCTCGCCGCCCACCCGTTCGAATTCGCCATATTCGATCACGCGCAGGAGCTTTTCCTGTACCCGGAGCGAGGCGGAGGCGATTTCATCGAGAAACAGCGTGCCGCCCTCGGCCCGTTCGAACCGGCCCACATGGCGTTTGGCGGCGCCGGTGAACGCGCCGGCCTCATGGCCGAAGAGTTCGCTTTCCAGGAGTTCCTCGTTCATCGCCGCGCAGTTGACCTTGATCAGCGGCCTATCCCAGCGGGGCGAAAGATAGTGGATGCGACCGGCGAACAGTTCCTTGCCGACCCCGCGTTCTCCGGCGATCAGGATCGGGCGCTCCACCCCCGCAACATTCGAGGCGTGCTCTAGGGCGTCGAGAAAGACCTGCGATTGGCCGATCAGTTCGGGGGGCGAGGGACGTGAAATCATTGGTGTATGTTACCATTTTTAATGGTAATAAAACCTATTTTCTGGCGAAAAAAGCTGATTTTCTTATTGTCGACATTTCGTTTTTTCAAAAAAGCAGTTTAATATCAATTACTTATAGAAATTGCGCCAAACTGGCACGGCTTTCGCATTGATCGGGGCAGACGGGATTAACCAACGCAACAAGTGCTGAGGAGAAAGAGATGTACCGATCCAGATATGACGACCGCTACTGGGATGGCAGGCTCGATCGCGCGTTTCGCGGGCGCGCCGGCTTCGCCTGGGGCGCCTTCTTCATTGGATTCATCCTCGGCGGCATTATCTTTTGAGGAGCATGACCATGGGCGTTTTTTCTAGACTGAGCGACATCGTCAACTCGAACATCAACGCGATGCTCGACAAGGCCGAGGATCCGGAAAAGATCGTGCGGCTGATCATCCAGGAAATGGAAGATACCCTGGTCGAGGTTCGCACCAACGCGGCGCGGGCGCTCGCCGACCGCAAGGAAGTCTCGCGCAAGAAGGACGAATTCGCCTCGCGCGCGAAGGAGTGGGAGTCGAAGGCCGAACTTGCCATCGCCAAGGGCCGCGACGATCTCGCCAGAGGCGCGATCGCGGCAAGACGCAAGGCTGAGGAAATGATCGACTTGCTCGATCAGGAACTCAAGGCGATCGAGGAGACCGTCAACAAGACCAACGAAGATCTTGAAAAGCTGCAGGCCAAGCTCAAGGAAGCCCGCGCCAAGCAGCGTTCGCTGGAACTGCGCCGCAACGCCGCGTCGGACAGCGTCCGGATCAGCCGTCAGGTCCATGACGGCCGCATCGACGAAGCGCTGGCGCGGTTCGACCGTTATGAACGGCGCATCGACGAACTCGAAGCGGAAGCGGAAAGCTGGTCGTTGGGCCGGGCGCGCACGCTCGAGGACGAATTTGCCGAGCTCGAAGCGGAAGACGCAGTCAACGCAGAGCTTGCAGAACTTAAGGCTCGCGTTTCACGCCGCTCATCGGGCGTAAACTAAAAGCACAGGCTAAAGGGGCTCAATGATGGAAGAATTCTTCTGGATCGTCGCTATTGTCGCGATCATTTTCGTGGCGTGCCCGGCGGTGATTTTGCACTATCAGGCCGAACTGCGGAAAACCAAGTCGATTTCGACGGACGACGAACGGCTGGTCGACGATCTCTGGAAAACCGCGCAACGGCTCGAACGACGCGTCGAGGCGTTGGAGACGATCCTTGACCGCGAAGCGCCGGACTGGCGCCGCGACTACCAGGAGCGCCCCAATGCCTGACCGCCATCATCACCACCACCATCACCATCACTGGCGCGATCGCGACAGCTATCCCTATCGCGCCGGCGCGCCGGGACCGGGGCCGAATATCCATCGCTTGGGGCGCAACCGGTCGCGCGGAAAAATCGCCGGCGTCTGCGCAGGGCTTGCCGATTATTTCGGCTGGAGTGTCGGCTGGACGCGGGCCGCCGCGATCCTGCTGACGATCTTCTTTTTTCCCATTCCGATCATCCTCTACTTTGTCGCGGCGATACTCATGAAACCCTACGATAAGCGTGAACGCTTCGCGGATGCAGAGTCAGAGCGGTTTTGGCGAACATTCACCATGCGCCCAAGGGCGACGTTCTCGGAACTCAAACATCGGTTCCGGGCCATTGACGCGCGCATCGCCGATCTCGAATCCGCGGTGACGTCGGACGAGTACGGACTGCGAAAGGCGTTCCGCGACCTAGAGCGCGGCGCGTAGCGAGATAGACCGAAGCAAGATTTTTTTGCGCCCCAAAACGGGCGAACAGGAAAGGTGCGCCGAGCGCCGGAGGAGAAACCATGACCATTGCAGCGACTGTTTTAAAGGCGGCGGGGCTGATCCTGATCTCGCTCGCAGCGTTCTGGGCGACGGCGACTGTGGGCGGATTCGAGCCGCCGAACCCCGCCGAGCAAAACTGCGCCGCGCCCCAGGCAAGGGCGTGCCTGTTCGCGCTCTTCTAGGGGCATGCCTTTGCCGCTCGCCTGGGGCCGGGTTGCCGGCGCCGCTCGTCCTCATTAGGCTTTAAGCCTTGACGGGCCGCCTGTCGGCCCAAGCGAGGACGCAGAACGTGGATAAAGGAGCGCGCGGGGGCGCATCCAGCAACCATTCTTCCGACCGCGGCGGAAAAAATCGGCGGCGGTCGGGGCGGTACGTCCCTGAGCGCTACGCCGCGCTCGATCTCGGCACGAACAACTGCCGGCTGCTGATCGCGGCGCCGCGCGGGCGCGAACTGAGGATTATCGACGCGTTTTCGCGCATCGTCCGGTTGGGGGAAGGACTTTCGACGACCGGCGCGCTTTCCGATGCGGCGATGGCGCGCGCCATTGACGCCCTGTCGATATGCGCCGAGAAAATCGCCAAGCGCGGCGTCACCCACCAGCGCTGCATTGCAACCCAGGCGTGCCGCGCAGCGGCCAACGGCGCCGCCTTCCTCGACGCTGTCCGGGAGCAGACGGGCCTCGCGTTCGACGTCATCACCACCGAAGAAGAAGCCCGACTCGCGGTCGCGGGCTGTTCGGACCTGCTCGATCCGGCCGCATCCGCGGGGCTGATTTTCGACATCGGTGGCGGATCGACGGAACTATCCTGGGTGCAGCGCGCGCAAGAGCGGGCAAAGGTCAAAGCCGTCGCCTGGCGGTCGATGCCGTTCGGCGTCGTCACGCTCGCCGAAAAATGGGGCGGCCGGCAGATGAGCCGCGAAATCTATGAAGCCGTCGTCGATGACGTGCGGGCCGAGATCGCCCGGTTCGGCGATCCGGCGGAACTGAAACCGCATTTCGCCGGCAATGCGGCGCATCTGTTGGGAACGTCGGGCACGGTGACGTCGGTCGCCGGCGTTCATCTTGGTCTGGCGCGCTATCGCCGCGACAGAGTCGACGGGCTCTGGCTGACCATCGATGAGGCGCGGGCGGTGACGGAAAAACTGCGGGCCATGAGTTACGAAGAGCGCGCGGGCGAACCGTGCATCGGTAGCGAGCGCGCCGATCTCGTGGTTTGCGGTTGCGCTATCCTTGATGCGCTGGCGCGTGAATGGCCTGCAACGCGCGTGCGCGTCGCCGACCGCGGCTTGCGCGAGGGCATTCTCGCCGATCTCGCCGCGAAGGCGCGCCGGCAGCGCCGACGACGCAAGCGCCGCCGGAAAAAAAGCGCTAAAAAAGCCGATTGAAATTGGGTGCGGGGGTAGGATTTGAACCTACGACCTTCAGGTTATGAGATCGTTTAAGGCCGTTTTCCCGACGGTGGACCGAATTGGCGGACGCTGGATAAAGTGTTGGACGACATGGGTTATTTTGACGCGATGAGTTTGATAGACTAGGCGGCAGATAGCGCGAACTTGCGACCAAGTGGTACCTATATGGTACCTGGAATGAGCTGGCGCAGGGCGCAGCCAGGAGCCGCCAAATGCCGAAACTCACCAAGCGTGTCGTCGATGCCTTGAAGCCAGAAGCGTCGGAAGTCGTCCATTGGGACAC
>JANQMJ010000017.1 GCA_028280115.1 Parvularculaceae bacterium | reverse complement strand
GGCATCGTTCGCGATGCCGAATTGATCCACGCGGTCGCCAAACGGCTCGGCAATAGCAGGGATTGGCCCAACTGGGCGGAGGGCAGCGAATTCAAGGCGTTGCGCGACGCCAGCGCGGAGGCGCGCGACTGACGCCCGGTCCCGCTCGCAGGAAACCCTCTCCGCCAACTCCGAAATCTGAGCGGCGCCCGCATGAGGCGAAAGCGCGTCTTTCCGGCAACGGCGCCGGGCCTGTTTGGCGTTGAACGCCGTTCGGCGTTTCCAGCCGCTGAATAGAAGTGGTAAAGTTCGGTAAGGTTTGGAGGGGCTCCACTATGAGATTTGCGCTTAAACACGTTTTCGCTGCGGCCAATTTGGCCGCCTGGCTTATTTATTTCGGCGGCTCTTCAGCCGCTCAGACCGCCCCCGATGCGGAACCCCAAATTGAAACTGTAACTGACGCCGCCGCCGACCTGTTCGCGAGCGACACATATGCGCTCACCCCGATGGTCTGCCCTTTCAAAGCCGCCGTTGATTACGATGACGAACATACGAGCTGCTTCCGACTCGCCGTGCCGGAAAATCGCGAAGCAGAAGCGTCCCGCACCATCCAACTCAATGTGGCGAAGCTCGCCGCGCGCGAGCCGAAGGATTGGGACGCCGAAGAAGACGGCGAATGGAACCGCCGCGACGACCCGATTATCTATTTATCCGGCGGGCCAGGCGTCGTCGCTGCCGGCTATGTGGACCGTCTAAAGGACCATGGCGTGCGCGATCATCGCGATCTCTACATTCTGGAACAGCGCGGTATCGGGTTCTCCGACGACTTCTGCCCGGAGTTTTCCAATGTCGATCCGGCGACCCAGAACGCCGAGACCTACGACGAAAGCGCGCGCGCCAGCCTGAAAGTGCTGGAAACCTGCTTTCAGCGCGCGCAGACCGCCGGCGTCGACCTTTCCGGCTACAGCACGATTGAAAACGCCCGTGACGTAAAAGCGCTGCGACGCGCGCTTGGCTATAATGAATGGAACATGTGGGGCATTTCCTATGGTTCCGTGTTGGGTCAGGCCTATCTGCACGAAGATCCGGAAGGAATTCGAGCCGCCGTGATTGACGCGATCGTGCCGATCGATCCGGCGATCAATTTTCAGGGAATAGCCCGTTATTATCAACGTGTATTGACAATCCTGTCTGATCTTTGTGCGGATGATGCTGATTGCGCTGCAAATTTTCCGGACTTCGAAAGTCGCCTCAAGCAGGCGATCCAAACCGTCGAGGTGGAGCCGATCCGCGTGCCCAACGCGCTCGACCAGGAGCTGTTTCCAAGCGGCGAGACGACGATCTTTCTCGACATCATCGCCGGATTGCCGTTCATCCAGTTTTATGAACAAGACAACTATCCTACGCTGCCTGCGCTGATAGACGCGCTCGCAACCATCGTTGATGAGCGCGACTATGAGCGCTTTCGCATCCTGACGAGCGCCGAGGGGACAAGCGGCTTTGGCGGCATGAGTCCTGGCATGTACAACGCCATTGCCTGCAATGACGGCTGGGTGACCACCTATCGCGAGAGTTTTGAGCGAGACGCGGCGGACCACCCGGTCCTGTCATTGATAAACGGGCCGCTCTGGGCGGCTGATGAAATCGTCGCCCTGTGCGCCAAATACGGCATGCCGCCGCGCGATGCGGCGGACTATGCGCCGCGCCCTATCGATACGCGAACGATCATCGCGGAAGGCGCGATGGACCCGATCACGCCGCCCCCCTTTGCCGAAGCGATCTTGCCGAATTTCGCCAACGGAACCTATGTCGAATGGCCCTACGCCGGGCACGGACCGACCCGTTCAATGGAGTGCGCCGGCGCGTTCCTCACGGCATTTTTTGACGATCCGAACGGCGATCTCGATACATCCTGCGCAGATGAAATGGAAAAGCCGACTTTCGCGGGCCCGCTTTATCGCAATGACTCGCTGCTGCGGATAGTGGCGCAAGTTGAGGACGAGCCGAAGGCCCTCGCCGCGCCTATGTTGCTGCTTGGTCTTGGAGTTCTTTTGCTGCCATTCGCCTTCCTGATCTACACCATCGCGCCGATCGCGCGCCTCATCAACCGCGAGAGCGGCAATCCGACGGGCGGGGCGCGATTTGTGGCGTGGGTGACAGCGCTCCTTGGCGCAGGATCGATAGCCGGGCTTGGCTATGCCGTCTACGCAACGATTGAAGCAAGCGAGTTTCTAATTCTCGCCGGGCTCCTCGGATGGGCGCGCTGGCCAGTGATCGCTGGTTACGCAGCGGGCCTTGCTGGATTGATTGCGCTTGGTCTCGCGGTCCGCGCACGCATGAACGGGTATTTGCCGATCGGCGCCCTTCTTGGTCTCGTACTCACTGGTGTAGCGGGCGCCGCTCTTGCAGCCGGCCTTGTCGTTGCCGGTTTCGGGCTCGGCGGTTGAGGCCGATTCAATTACGTCTTGTTGGGTAGACATATGAGAGGCGACTCTCGAATGTCCGCTGTCGGCGAAAAGCACTCGCGCGACTGAATAAACGTTCTACCCCGGCAGTTCGTAATCCTTGAACTGTTTCCTGAGCTCGGTCTTTAAAATCTTGCCCGTGGCGCCGACGGGAATGTTCTTGACGAATTCGATCGCGTCCGGCCACGCCATTTTGTGCAGCCTGGTTTTCAAAAACTCTTGGATCTCCTCCGCCGTCGGATCATAGCCCGCTCGCTTGACGATAACCAACAGCGGACGCTCCTGCCAAACCGGATGAGGAACGCCGATGACGCCGGCCTGGGCGACCCCTTCGTGCAGCATGGCGGCGTTTTCGATATCGATCGAGGACACCCATTCGCCGCCGGTCTTGATGACGTCTTTGGCGCGGTCGGTGATCTGCAAATAGCCGTCCGGATCGATGATCGCCACGTCGCCGGTGTCGAACCAGTCGTCGGCGGTCAGGGTCGGTTCGGTCGCCTTGTAGTACTCCTTGACGATCCACGGCCCGCGCACCTGGAGATGGCCTTCGCATTCGCCGTCGCAGGCCAGAATATGGCCGACGGAATCGACGAGGCGCATGTCGACAAAGGGCAGCGCGCGGCCGGCCTTAAGCTGATGGGGAATGCGCTCGTCGATCGGCAGCGCCTTAAGGTGCGGGGGCAGCACGTTGACCGTGCCGATCGGCGACATTTCCGTCATGCCCCAGCCTTGCTGCAGTTCGACGTCGTATTTTTCAAAGCCCCGGATCAGCGCCTCCGGCAGCGCCGCCCCGCCGCACAGCCCCTTTTTGAGATGGGGCAGTTTCTTGCCGGTCTTTTCGAGATAGTCGAGCAGTCCCAACCACACGGTGGGCACGCCCGCGGAAAAGGTAACTTTCTCTTGGTCGAGCATTTCATAAAGCCCCTCGCCGTCGAGTCGCGGGCCGGGAAAGACCTGATTGACGCCGATCATGAGACACGAATAGGGCGTGTTCCAGGCGTTGACATGGAACATGGGAACGACCGGCAGGAACGTATCGCCCTCGACCATGGACATCGCTGTGGGCAGGCACGCCGCAAAGGATTGCAGCACCAGCGCGCGATGCGAATAAACAACGCCTTTCGGATCGCCCGTCGTGCCCGAGGTGTAGCACATGGCCACAGCGGTGTTTTCGTCAAACTCCGGCCATTCGACGATGTCGCTGTGATCGGCGATCAGTTCTTCATAGGTCAGCGCGCCGCTGACCGCGTCGTCCGCATGGTCCGCATCGGTCAGCGCGATATATTGCTTGACGGTTTCGAGCTTGGGCTGCAGCGCCGCAACCAGCGGCGCAAATACCGTATCGTAGAACAGATAGTCGTTTTCGGCGTGATTGATGACGAAGGCGGCGTTGTCCGGCCCGAGACGCGGATTGATCGTATGCAAGACCGCGCTGATCCCGCCAACGGCGTAATACATTTCAAACTGGCGGTAGGTGTTCATGCCCATGACGCCGATCCGGTCGCCAGGCGTCACGCCCATGGCTTTGAGCGCATTGGCGAGCTTGGCGATGCGCTTGGCGGAATCGCCGATCGTATAGCGATGGATGGGACCTTCGACCGTCCGCGTAACGATCTCGGTATTACGGTAATTGCGGACGGCGTGTTTGAGGATTTCGGTCGTCAACAGCGGCCGGTCCATCATTAGTCCCATCATCGTCGGCGTCTCCCTGGAATTCTTGCTTGGCCCATAAAATCGTTTCCGCTGCGCGCGGTCAAACAGGAATGACGGCAAAATCAACGCCAAGCGGCGGTCAGCCGCCTGCGGCGCAGCGCTGGGCGAGGATTTCCGCAACGCGCGCGTCCGACGGGAAATCCTCGGCGATCCACTGCGCCTCGACCTGGGCGAGAATGCGCGCCACCGCCGGCCCCGGCCCTATGCCGGCTTCAAGCACATGACGGCCCGAAACCGGCAGCACGGGCGCCCGCCAGTCATCGGCGATTTTCTGAAGCCTTGCATATTCGCCGCCGTAGATCGTTTCAAAGGCGCGCGCAAGCGCGGCGCCGTCCTGGAACCCGTCCTTGCCGAAGCGATATATCAGCGCCCGGACGGCCTTGTCGGCGAGCCCCGGCGCGATCGCCGCGGCGGCCTGAAGCGCGGCGGCGCGAATTGCTTCTTCCGCATTGGAAAGGCGCAGGCGGCTTGCAATCCCGGCGCCGGCGGGTCCGTAAAGCGCGGCAAGGCCGACCATGGGCGCAGCGAAAGGCGCCGCGTCCTTGAGCCGCGCGACCGCGCCGATATTCGCCGGGCCGTCCCAGACTTTTTTAAGCACATCGCTTTCTTCCATCGCGGCGAGCGCAAACGCTGCGCGCGGCAGGGCGAGAATCGCTGTCATCTCCGCGCCGATTCGTTCGGCTGAAAGCTGCGCAATCCCCTCCTTCAGCGCAGCGCAGGCGGAAAGACCCGCCGGATCGAAGGCGCGTGAAAAGCGCGCGCTAAACCGGAAGAACCGCAAGATACGCAAATAGTCCTCGCCAATGCGCTGCCGGGCATCGCCGATAAAGCGCACACGCCCGATACCGGCGTCCGCAACGCCGCCGACAGGATCGAACAGCCTTCCGTCCGGGGTTGCGTAAATCGCATTGATGGTGAAATCGCGCCGCCCGGCGTCCGCCGCCCAGTCGCGGGTGAAGGCGACGGTCGCGCGCCGGCCGTCGGTCGAAACATCGGCGCGCAAGGTCGTCACTTCGACGCCCTGATGATCGACGATCGCCGTCACCGTGCCATGGTCGATCCCGGTCGGCGCCGCGCCGAGGCGCGCCGCATGGAGCGCGTCGATCACCGCCTGGGGTTCAAGGGTCGTGGCGAGATCGAAATCCTTGGGCTTTTCGCCGAACAGGCTGTCGCGCACGCAGCCGCCGACAAAGCGGGCGCTTTCAGCTTTGGATTTTTCAAGGGCGGCGACGACTTTGCGCAGTCCCGGCGCGTCGAGCCAGTCAAAATGGGCGCGCTGCGCCGCCGTGAGCGGCGTTAGCCTGGCGTCGGCGGTCATCTTTCGCGCTCATCGTCCTGCAAGGTCTCGGCGAGCGTGCGCAAAATGCCCGCCGTCAGACCCCAAATATGATAACGGCCATAGGGCGCGGCGAACATGTTGAATTGAACGCCCTTGAATTCGCGTTGCTCGGTGATGTGGTTGGAAAGATCGGCGACAAAACCGAGCGGCACCTCGAAGACCTCGTCCACCTCGCGCGGGCATGGCCTTATGTCCGCGGCGTCCGGATCGATCACGCCGACCACCGGCGTCACCGAAAAGCCCAGCCCGCCCTTATGCACGCCCAGCGCGCCGATCACGTCGACCGCCTCGGGGGGAATATTCACCTCTTCATGCGCCTCGCGCAGCGCGGTTGCGATCAAATTGTCATCGGCCGGATCGACCTTGCCGCCGGGAAAGGAAATCTGTCCCGCATGAGACGGCATGTCGGACGAGCGCACGGTCAACAGGAGGGAGGCGCCTTCAGGCCGGTTGATGATCGGCGCCAGCACCGCAGCGTCCATGCGAATATCGCTCCAGCGATCTTCGAACAGTTTTTCGCCCACCAGATGCGGATTGATATCGCTGAACAACTGACGCACCCGCTGCGCCGATGCGCGCGAAAGGTTGGCCTCGATGCGCGCGCGCCAGTCGAGTTCCGCGATGGGTTTGTTGCTGAGGCCGGCGGTCATATGCAAAACTATCCAAACACCTCGCTGGCGGGCGCGAACGGAAAAAATTCGCCATTCGAGCGGACGCCGAACATCTTTTTACCTTCTATGTCCCGCGCTTCGCCCAGCGCCACAAGATCGTAAAACACCGCCCGGACGATACGCGCTTCAAGGCCCGCACGCACTTCAATATAGGGCGCGGCGACGCCGGTTTCAGGGTCTTTGCGAAAGACCAGCGGATGATCGCGCCCTGCGGCGACTTCATCGCCCACATTGGTGGTAAAGACGATCCGGCGGTTTTCCGCGCCGGTCCCTTCGATCCGCATCAGCACCGCCAGAAACGGGGCGTCCTCCACGGCGACGCCGAGTTTTTCCATTGGCGTGACCAGATAATGCCGCTCGCCCTCGCGCTTGAGCACGGTGGAAAGCAGCCGCACCAGGCGCGCGCGCCGGATCGGCGTTCCCTGATAAACCCACGCGCCGTCGCGCTTGATGGCGAGATCGATGTCGCCGCCATAGGCCGGGCTCCATTTGTCGACCGGCGGCAGCGGCGTCTGGCCCGCGCCTTCAAGTTCCGCCGCGTATCGCATCAAGTCCGGCATAAGGAAAAACCGGCGCTGCGTTACGGCAGCGCCGGCCCTTGTTGTTTCGCGGGGCGCTTTTACGCCGACGCGTTATTCACAAGCCAAACACCTTGCGTAAGCGGCGTTGGGATCGTTGAACGCGCTGAAGAATTCAACCTGCTCGTCGGCGGCGCGGACCAGCTTGCGCAGCGCGCTCGACTGGCGCAGTTTCGTACTTTCGTCAGCGCCCGTCATCGCCAGGACACGCGACGACATGTTGCTGAGAATGCGTTCGAACGGCGTTTTGTCTTCTATCATTTCGACGACATCGTATTTTTCAAGATTGGCGCGCTGGGCGGCTGACGCGATGGCGGCGTCGATATCGCCTATCTGGTCGACAAGGCGAAGCTCCTGCGCGCGTTCGCCGATCCAGACGCGTCCCTGGCCGACGGAGTCGACATAGGCCTTGTCAAGGCCGCGGCCTTCGCCGACAACCGTCAAAAAGCGATCATAGCCGTTTTCCACCGACTGCTGGATGATGTCGGCGAGCGTGTCCGGCAGCGGGCCGATGCCGGTCCCCAGGACCGGCGACAGGCTGGTCGTGCCGACGCCGTCGACATGAACCCCGATCGCGTCGGCCGAATTTTCAAATGTCGTGAAGTAGCCGAAAATGCCGATCGATCCGGTAATGGTCGTCGGCGCGGCCCAGATCTCGTCGGCGGAGACGGCGATCCAGTAACCGCCGGACGCGCCAAGCGAGCCAATCGACGCGACGACCGGCTTGCCCGCCGCCTTGATGGCCAGGATCTCATCGCGGATGACGTCGGAGGCGAAGACCGATCCGCCAGGACTGTCGACGCGCAGGACGACCGCTTTGACCTTGTCGTCAAGGCGGGCTTTTTTCAGAAGCTCGGCGATGGTGTCGCCGCCGGCGGCGCTGCCCGCGGGCGCTTCGCCGTCAACGATGGCGCCGGCCGCCGTGACCACCGCAATATTGGGATCGTTGTCGTCGGCGTCGCGGCCGACATCGGCGAGATAACGCCGATAGGGAACATGCTTGAACGACTTGCCGTCGCGGCGCGCGCCAAAGGCGTCGATCAGGAGCTGGTTGATCTCGGCCCGGGATTTCAGACCGTCGACCAGCTTATTGTTCAGCGCCGCCTTGCCGAAGTCGCCATCGGCCGCCCGCAAAATAGAGTCGAGATTGTTGGCGTAATTCTCGATGGCGCCGGGTTCGAGCCCGCGCGCTTTTTCGACGGCCAGCGCATATTCGCGCCACAACACGTTGAGATAGCCGAGGTTGGCTTCTTTCGCTTCCGGCGACATGTCGTCGCGAATGAACGGTTCGACGGCCGTCTTGTAGGCGCCCACCCGGAAGACGTGGGACGTGACTTTCAGCTTTTCGAGAAACGACTTGAGATAGGTCTTATAGCGGCCGTAACCGTAAAGCACGATACTGCCCAGATCGTTCATATAAATCTCATCGGCATGGGCCGCGAGCAGATACTGATCCTGGGAGTAATAGTCGCCGACGGCGATAACTTTTTTGCCGCTTTCCTTGAACTTGGCGATTTCGGCGGCGATGTAATGGGCCTTGCTGGCGCTGCTGGACGGAACTTGAAGCTGACCGAGATCAAGCACCAGGCCTTTGATGCGTTTGTCGTCTTTCGCCTTGCGCAGGACGCGAACGATGTCATGCACTTCGATCTGTCTGGGTTCGTCGACGCCGTAAGCTTCCTCAATGAAGACCTCGAACGGATCGACGTCTTCGGCCTGCTCGACGAGCACGCCGTTGGGATTGAGCACAAGCGCCGAGTCGTCGGGAATGCCGACCGTCACCTTGTCTTCTTTGCCGGCGAGGCCGTTGGTGACGCTCACCAGGACACCGACGAACAGCAGCAAGACCACAAGGCCGACCAGCCCCTGGATCAGCAGCAACACGCCGATGATCAGCTTGGCGAAACCTTTGATGAAGCCCCAAACCGTGAAATGCGTTTCTTTGTCAGACACCTACTGCCCCTTTTCCTGCCGGCGAGCGGCCGCCTTAATCGTGCGGCCCCATTGGACGGCGCTTTTCATGAACCCCGCGTTCTGGGCCCGGCGCGGAGAAATCCTGCCCCGGAACCCTAACGGTATCGTAAAGAAAATGGCGGCTCGCCTGCAAGGGGCAAGCGTTTTGCGACAATCCGAGCGGTTTGCTTGCCAAGCTGTTTTTTAACCTGCATTGAGCCATGATAATGGAAATTCCCGCGAAAAAAGAAACAGTTGAGCACCTATGACCGTCGCCGCCCCCGAAAATGACCTGATGGCCCGCTTTGAGGCGGTTTCCGCAAAACTGGCCAAAGCGCGCGAAGCGCTCGGCAAAGTCGTGTTCGGCCAGGGTGAGGTTATCGACCTGACGCTGACCACGCTCGCCGCCGGCGGGCACGGACTGCTGGTCGGCGCGCCGGGTTTGGCGAAAACGCTGCTTGTCACAACTGTCGCAGATCTCATGGGCCTGTCGGAAAAACGCGTGCAGTTCACGCCCGACCTGATGCCCGGCGACGTCCTCGGCTCCGAGGTGCTCGAAGAGACCGCAGACGGCAAGCGCGCGTTCCGGTTCATTCCCGGCCCGGTGTTCTGTCAGCTATTGCTCGCCGACGAGATCAACCGCGCCAGCCCGCGCACCCAATCGGCGCTGCTGCAGGCGATGCAGGAACATCATGTCACCGTCGCCGGCGCGCGCCACGATCTGCCCGCGCCGTTCCATGTCCTGGCGACCCAGAACCCGATCGAACAGGAAGGCACCTATCCGTTGCCGGAAGCCCAGCTCGACCGTTTCCTGTTGCAGATCAATGTCAGCTATCCCGATCTCGAATCGGAACGGCGCATGCTCGCCGAAACCACAGGCGCGACGGAAAACAGTGTCGCCCCGGTCATGGCCAGCGCCGATCTGATCGAGGCGCAAAGCCTGGTGCGCGAAATGCCCATCGGCGAACAGGTCGTCGACATGATTTTGAAACTGGTGCGCGCGGCGCGGCCCGATGAAACCGCGAGCGAGCGCGTCAGATCCCTCGTTGCATGGGGTCCGGGACCGCGCGCCAGCCAAGCCTTTTCCCTCGCCGCCCGGGCGCTTGCGCTGATCGATCAGCGACATGCACCGTCGCTCGATGACGTGCGCCGCCTCGCAAAACCGGTGCTGCGCCATCGCATGGCGCTGAATTTCGCGGCGCGGTCGGAAGGGATCGACACCGATCAGTTTGTAGACGAACTTTTGGGCGGGCTGTAAGTTTGGGGCGGTTTGTAAACGTCGCGTAGGAAAGCCAAGCGCCTATGAAAGAAGAGCCGTCCGCCCTCGCCGTCCGGCGCGACGCCGAAGAAGCCGCCGCGCTATTCCCGGCGCTGCTGATTGAAGCCGAACGCATTGCGCAGACGGTGGCGGCGGGACTGCATGGCCGGCGCCGGGCCGGTCCCGGCGAAACTTATTGGCAACATCGCGCCTACGCCTTCGGCGACCCGGTCTCGACCATCGACTGGCGCCAATCGGCGCGCACCGCCGACCGGCTCTATGTGCGCGAGAACGAATGGGAGGCCGCAGCGGCGGTCTATATCTGGCGCGATGCATCGCGCTCGCTCGATTACGCATCGCTGGCGTCTGCGCCGACCAAGCGGCGCCGCGCGGACATCTTGGCCGTGGCGCTGAGCATTCTTCTTTCCCAGGCCGGCGAGCGCATTGGTCTTCTTGGCGAACACCGCCGTCCGTTTCACGGCCGCGGCGCGCCGGCGCGGGTGCTTGAAGCGCTGCATGTAGCGCAATTCGACGATGCGGCGTCAACGCCGCCGGGCGCGCATCCGCAGCCTGGGGCGCGCGTTGTCATGCTGAGCGATTTTTTCACCGAACCGGAAGCCGTCGCCGAGGCCGTGGGCGCGCTTGCCCGCGACGGCGCCAAAGGCGCGCTGGTGCAAATCTGCGATCCCGCCGAGGAGGAGTTTCCGTTCGAGGGCCGCGTCGCCTTCACCGATCCGGAAAGCCGCGACCGGTTGATCTTCGGCGAGACCGTCAAGCTCGGCCGCGCATACAAAGTCAAATTCGCCGCCCATCGCGAACACCTTGAAAGTTTGGCGCGCAAGGCCGGCTGGACGTTCATCGCCCATCGCACCGACCGGCCGGCGCAGACCGCACTCCTGGCGCTTTTCACCGCCCTCGGCGACATGCGCGTTTGGGCGAAATAGATGTTCGGCGCGCTTTCCTTCACCGCGCCCCTGATCCTGGCCGCGCTCGCTGCGCTGCCGGTCGTCTGGCTGCTTTTGCGCGCCACGCCGCCGAGCCCGAAAGAGACGCGGTTTCCGGCCTTCGTGATCTTGCGCCAATTATCCAGCGAAGAGGAAACGCCGGCGCGCACGCCCTGGCCGCTTTTGCTTTTGCGTCTAGCGCTGGCCGCGCTGATCATTATCGGGCTCAGCGGCCCGGTGCTCAACGCGCCGGCGCCAGCGCCCGGCGCCGGCCCGTTGGCGCTGGTTATCGACGATACGTGGGCCGCGGCGGCGAACTGGCGCGCAAGGCGCGACGCCATCCGCGAAGCCGCGGCCGAGGCCAGCCAGTCCACCCGCGCGCTCTTTATCCTGACGACAGCGCCCCAGCGCGCGCCCGCCGACATCGAACCCCTAGGCGCCGAAGCGGCGCGATCGCTCGCCGACAGCCTTGTCCCGCAGCCCTTCGCGGCGGACCGCAACGGGGCGATCGAACGCCTGCAAGCGCTCGACCGCTACGCCGCAGGGGACGGATTTGAAATTCGCTGGCTTTCCGACGGGACAGCGGGCGAGGACGACCAAGCCTTCGTCAACGCGCTGCGCGAGCGGGGCGACGTGACGGTGCTAAGCGACGCGCAAAGGACGAAACCCATCCTGCGTCCCATGGGAGAAGACCGAAACGGTCCGCTTTACCGTCTCGAACGGCTCGGCGGCGAAAGCGCATGGGAAGGCGCCGTCGTCGCCTTCGCCCGCGACGGACGCGAACTTACCCGCGTCGATGCGGAACTCGGCGAGGGCGAACGCGCCGCGGAGGTCGGAATCGAATTGCCGCTGGCGCTGCGCAACGAACTTTCGTCGGTGCGGATCGAAGGGGTTGCGTCCGCGGGCGCGATCCAGTTGATCGACGCGCGCGACCGGCGCGCGCTGGCGGGCCTGGTTGCGGAAGCCGCGCCCGTGCGCAACAATCTTCTGTCCGGCGTTCACTATCTGCGCGAAGCGCTTGATCCTTATGCGGAGATTTTAGAAGGACCGCTGGAAGCCGTTCTTGCGTCCGACGCATCGGTGATCATTCTCGACGATATCGCGGCGCTGCGGGCGCGCGAAATCGAGGCTCTTGGCGCATGGGTCGATAAGGGCGGGGCGTTGATCCGGTTCGCCGGACCGGTGCTGGCCGAAACCGCGCAGGACGCCAATCCGCCGCTCTTGCCGGTCGCCCTGCGCGGCGGCGGGCGCGCTTTCGGCGGCGCGCTGACCTGGGAAACGCCGCAAAGACTTGACGCCTTTGCCGACCAAAGCCCGTTCGCCGGCCTGATCGCGCCCAATGACGCGCTGGTGCGCCGGCAGGTGCTCGCCCAGCCCGGCGGCGAGACCACCGAGCGCAGTTGGGCCCGGCTTGAAGACGGCACGCCGCTGGTGACCGGCGTGCGCCGCGGCGCCGGCGTGATCGCGCTCTTTCATGTCACGGCGACGCCGGACTGGTCGGACCTGCCCATATCCGGCGTTTTTATCGACATGCTGCGCCGACTGATCTTTCTGTCGGCGCTGGGCCCGGAAAGCGCCGGCGAATTGGGCGAAACCCGTTTTGCGCCGCTGCGCCTGATGGACGGGTTCGGCCGTCTTTCCCGCCCCGCCGAAGAAGAGCCGGCACTGACCGCTGCGCAACTTGGCGAAACGCCCGGACCGGATCGCCGGCCGGGACTTTACGGTTCCGGCGACGCGCCGCTCACGCTCAACGCCGTGCGCGCGCAAGCGCCTTATGAGCCGATAAGCGTTTCCGGCGTTCTCACTCTTCCTTACGCGGCCGAACCGCCGCGCCGCCTGAGCCCGCCGCTGTTCGCCGCCGCGCTTATCCTGTTGCTGATCGACGGGCTGGTAACGCTGCTCATCGGCGGCCGGCTGCGCTTTGGCGCCCGATCGGCTCGAGCGGCGGGCGCCGGCGCCGCCTTGGCGCTCGTCTTCGTGGCCGTCCCGCCCCAGACAAGCCTTGCCCAACCGCTGGACGCCGACATCGAACAGGAGACGGTCGACGCAGCGCTGACGACGCGTCTTGCCTATGTGAAAACCGGCGATCCGGCGATGGACCGGCTGTCGCAACAGGGGCTGGCGACCGTCAGCCGCGAACTCGTCCGCCGCACGGCGCTCGAACCGGGCCCGCCCGCCGGCGTCGATCTGGAGACGGACGATCTGTCGGTGTTTCCGTTTCTTTACTGGCCGATCACGCCCGGCGCGGAAACGCCGTCGGACACAGCGCTGGCCAATATCGAAAACTTCATGCGGTTCGGCGGGCTGATCCTGTTCGACACCCGCGACGACGAACGCGCCGTCGCTGTAGGTTCGACGGCGGAGGCCCAGGCCCTGCAACGCATTTTATCGCAGATCAACATCCCGCCTTTGACGCCGATCAGCGAAGACCATGTGCTGATGCGTTCGTTCTATCTCTTAAGCGACATTCCAGGACGGGTGAACAACAACGCCGTGTGGGTGCAGGCCGGGACCGGCGGCGTCAATGACGGGGTCACGCCGGTGATCATCGGCGGGCGCGACTGGGCCGGCGCCTGGGCGCGCGATGAGCTCGGCATGCCGGTCAAGCCGATGAGTGCGGCGCGATGCCACGCCCAACGAGTCTATCCGCGCGAATGCGCCTATCGCGCCGCGATCAATATCGTGATGGTGGCCTTCACCGGCAATTATAAATCCGATCAGGTGCACGCGCCCATTCTGTTGGAGCGGCTCGGGCGATGACGGTCTTGTTCGAACCGTTTCTGCCGCTTTGGGCGCTGGCGTCGATCGCAATTTTATGTGCGGCGCTTGCCCTGTTGAGCCTGTGGCGCAATTGGCGCAGCGGGATCTTTCGCACGATAGCGCTCGCCGCGCTTCTCGGCCTTCTTTTTAATCCGCTCACGCGCGAAGACGAACGCACCGCGCTTGACGACATCGTCCTTTTGCTGACGGACAAAACCGCCAGCCAGCGCCTTGACGGCCGCGACGCGGTCGCCGAAGACGCCCGGCAAAAAATCGCGGACGCAATCGAACGTTTCGACGGCGTCGAACTGCGCGCCGCAGAATTTGACGGCGAGGAAGAGTCCCGCGCCATCGAAGCGCTTCGCGCCGCGCTTGCCGACGCGCCACGCACCCGCCTTGCCGGCGTCATTATGGTCACCGACGGCCAGGCGACGGACGCCGACGCGGCCCGGTCTTTAGGCCTCGACGCGCCGGTCCATGTCATGCTCACCGGCGACGACGCCGAACGCGACCGCAAAATCACGCTCGTCAACGCGCCGCGCTACGGCATTGTCGGTCAGCCGGTGCGGGTTTCCTTTCGCATCGATGATTTCGGTCCCGATGAAACGCCGGTCGAAAACCAGGGATCGGCGAACGTGACGCTGCGGGTCGACGGCGAGGAGATCCTTCGCCAGCGCGTGCCGTTCGGGGTCGAGGCCGGTTTCGACGCGCCGCTCAACCGGCCGGGGCGCATGGTGATCGAGCTTGAGGTCGAAGAACGCGCCGGCGAACTCACCACGCGCAACAATATCGTTGTGCTGCCGATTTCCGCGATCCGCGACCGCCTGCGCGTCTTGCTGATTTCCGGCGAGCCGCATCCCGGCGAACGGGTCTGGCGCAATCTGTTAAAATCCGATCCGGCGGTCGATCTTGTTCATTTCACCATCCTGCGGCCGATCGAAAAGAACGACAACACGCCGGTCGATCAACTCGCGCTCATCCAGTTTCCCCAGGACGAGTTGTTCATCGAAAAGCTCAGCGAGTTCAATCTTCTGATTTTCGACCGCTACACCTACCGCGCGGTGCTGAGCGCGTTTCATTTCGACAATATCGCCCGCTACGTGGAACAGGGCGGCGCCGTGCTGATCGCGGCCGGACCGGAATATAACGGCGCGCAAAGTCTCGCCTCGCGCCGCAACCTTTCCTACATCCTGCCGGCGCTGCCCGCCGGCGGCGCGATCGATCAGGCTTTCCGTCCAATGATCGCCGAACGGGGCATGCGCCATCCGGTGACCGCCGACCTGCCCGAGGAAGGGTTCTGGGGCCGCTGGCTGCGCATCATGCCGGTCGAAAGCCGCAGCGGCGAAACGCTAATGGCCGATCCGGCCGGCGCGCCGCTGTTGATCCTCGACCGGGTGGGCGACGGCCGCGTCGGCCTGTTGCTGTCCGATCATGTCTGGCTCTGGGCGCGCGGCTTTGACGGCGGCGGGCCCCACGCCGAACTTCTGCGCCGCATCGCCCACTGGCTGATGAAGGAGCCCGAACTCGAAGAAGAGGCCCTTTCCATCGCCGGCGAGGCCGGCGCGCTGGTCGTCCGCCGCCGGACCATCGGCGACGCGCCGCCGCCCGTGACGGTGACGGCGCCGGACGGGACATCGTCAGAATACGAATTGACGCAAATCTCGCCGGGACTGTTCGAAACGCGGATTGAAGACGCGCCGCGCGGTCTTTACCGCGCGGTTTCCGGCGAACTCTTCGCCATCGGCGCTGTGGGCCTGGCCGCCGCGCCGGAATTTGAAAACGTGGTCTCGACCGGCAAAAAGCTCTCGCCCCTGGCCGAGGAGACCGGCGGCGGAGTCTTTCGCGTCCGCCAGGGCGCGGCCGCAGCCCCCCCCGCCTTTCGGCGCATCGGCGCGAACGCCTCGGCGCAGTCCGGCGCGGACTGGGCCGGCCTCGTTGAACGAAACGCCGCGCGCATCGAAGCCGTCCGCGAGCAGCCGTTCGCCCCGCCCTGGGCGTGGCTCGCCCTGATCGGCGCGGGGCTGCTTGCGGCGTGGCTGATCGAGGGCGGCCGGCTCTCGGCGAGACGCAGCGGGGCGGATGCTCCAACGTCCGGACTGTAGTGCTTCGAGCGTGTAATTTGAATCAGAACATCCCTCACCCGACGCCCCCGCGCGAAGGCGCGCGAATTATCATATGACCGCATTCGCGGTCGGGTCGGGGTCCAGCAAGCGGATTAAACCTTCGGGCGATTAATGTGCATCGCTTCGTCCTTCGTGACGAAATTTTTCCTTCATCCTGAGGGTCGGCGAAGCCGACGTCACGAAGGACGAAGGAAAAATTTCTCCTCAGGATGAAGCGATTCCTGTTTTTCGACCGAAGCACTAAGACGGGTTTGACTCGACTTTTTGCATTTGCGGGATTCCGGCAAACCCTCCATCGTCATTCCGGGGCCGGCCGACCGCGAAGGCGGTCAAGTTATGATTTGCGCGCATTCGCGCGCGGGGCCGGAACCCGGAATCCAGGGACCGGCGCTGCAACCGCTCAAACACCTGAAAGGCGGCGCCATGGATTCCGGATCGGCCTTTTCAGGCCGTCCGGAATGACGGCGGGATGTGTTTTGACGGCAAGCGCCGGAAAGAGCGGGTTGAAAGGTTTTCCAGCGCCGATGAAGCGCCCGCCACCTAGGAACAGCCAGTCAAATTTAAGCATTTATTTAACGGCGCCTCAAAATTCGCAGGGTAACTTTCCTGTTAATCATGGATACAGGAGCAAAGGCCGTGGCGTTTGCAGCAAATAAACCGTCGGAAGAACGCAAGACCGCGAAACGAAGCCCGCTCGCCGGCTGGCTCGGCAAGAAGCTCGACAGCGACAAGGACGGCGACATGCCGGTCATCGACGTCGCGGCGGGGCTGAACCGCGCGCTGCGCAGCGCGAAAACCGCCGAGCCGCCGACGGAGAAAAAAAAGCCCAATCCGGCTCGCGACGCCCTCGCCGCGATCGAAGCGGCGCTTTACGCCATCGACCGCATTCGCGACGCGCTCGAACAGGCCTGCGAAGTGGCGCTTTCGGCGAAAGACGTCGAAGACGTCGGCGGCCGGGCGCTCTTGGCCGAGCGTTTCGACGAATGGCGCCTTTCAATCAACGCGATTATCGAAAACGTCGATACGCGCGCCAGCGTTTTGATCGGCAAGGATCAGCGCCATCTTGACGTCATGCTCGGCGGCAAGACGCGCTATTCGGTTTCGCCCACCCGCCTTGATGTCAGCGAAAAAGGCCTCAACATTTCGCCGCCGGCGGACGCCTTTGCGACATTCGAGGAAATCGACGCCGTGCTCGAAGAACTCGACAGCGCGCTGGGCCGGGCCGACCGCGCCGCCGCCGGCTATTGCCGCGACGCGCAATATCTCATTACACGGATGGACGGCGCGCCGGACGGCTAGGGCTTCGGGCTTCTATTCCATATCGCAGCCCTTCCCCACCGCTCATTCCCCCCGACCTGATCGGGGGAAAGCGGGAATCCAGCACACCTATAATGTCGGGCATAGCCCGTCTTTTTTCTTTTACTGGATCCGTTCGAAGCATGCTTCGAACCTGCGCAGCATCACCCCGGATGATGATCCGGGGCGCTGCAGCGCGTCCGGGATGAGCGGGTGATCTATCCGATCCGCAACCGGTTCTAACCGCCCGCAACATCGTAAATGCAGGTCTCGCCGTTTGACGGCCGCGAGACCCGGACCTGACGCAACCCTGGAAATTTCGGCTTGAGCCGGCCCGCCGCCCAGCGGCAGATATTTTCAAGCGTCGGCCGCTCAAGGCCCTCGACCTCGTTCAGCAGCCGATGATCGAGCGCCGCGCGGATGTCGTCGAGCGCCGCGGCGACCTCGGCGAAATCGACGACCCATTCGGTTTCAGGATCGGGCTCGCCCGCGATCTCCACGTCCATAACGAAGGAATGCCCGTGCAGCCGCGAATAGGGCCGCGTCTCGGGATCGCATTCGAGATAATGCGCGGCGTCGAAGGTAATCGACTTGACGATGCGCATAGGAGCTCCGTGCTTTTTGCCGCCGCGGCCTCAGGGGATGCCCACGATCTTGTGGGTCTGGATGCTGAGGCGCCATTGCGGATGCTGTTTGCAATATTCGATCGCCGCCGCCGTGTGGTCGGCGCGCGAAGGGCCGTCCATAGGCTGCAGAAAGAAAAAGTCAAATGCGAGATCGGCGAAGGCTTCGGGCGGGGCTTTTTCCTGGCGGTAAACCAGCTTTAACTCGTCGCCGGAACGCTGGACCAGCGGCGCGTCGGCCTTGGGACTGACGCAAAGCCAGTCGACGCCTTCGGGCGCTTTGAGCGTGCCGTTGGTTTCGATCGCGATTTCAAAGCCTGCCCCATGCAGCGCGTCGATCAACCCATCGTCAAGCTGCAACAGCGGTTCGCCGCCGGTGCAGATCACGAAGGGGCGCCCGCCGCCGGGCCAGGTCTTCGCCGCCGCCCCGGCGAGCGCAGCGGCGTTTTCAAACTTTCCGCCGCCGGGCCCGTCGACCCCGACGAAATCGGTGTCGCAGAAATTACAGATCGCATCGGCGCGGTCGCGCTCAAGGCCGGACCAAAGATTGCAGCCGGCAAAGCGCAGGAACACAGCCGGACGGCCGGTCTGCGCCCCCTCGCCCTGGAACGAGAAATAAATTTCCTTGACGGCGTAGGTCATCTTATTGGCTCGCGCGATATCCCGCCCAACCCCTGGCGCGCAAGACGCAGGCCGGACACTCGCCGCAACCATAGCCCCAGTCATGGCGCACCGCGCGCACCCCGCGATAGCATGAATGGCTGTGTTCGTTGATCAGCGCGACCAGCGCCTCGCCGCCGAGCCGTTCCGCCAGCCGCCAGCTGTCGGCTTTGGTGACGGCCATCAGCGGCGTCGCCAGGCGCAGATCGGATTCCGTGCCGAGCCGCAGCGCTTCCATCTGCATGTCGAGCGTCGCCTGGCGACAGTCGGGATAGCCGGAATAATCCGTCTCGCACATCCCGGCGACCAGGACGCCCAGATCGCGGCGATAGGCTAGTCCCGCAGCGAGCGCGAGAAAGACGAGATTGCGGCCGGGCACGAAGGTCGTCGGCAGGCCGTCATCGGCGATCCTGATTTCGGCGTCATGGGTCATGGCGGTCTCGCCGATCTCTTTCAGGCCGGCGGCCCCGATCACGCTATCGTCGCCGAGCTTGCCCGCCCAGTGGGGAAAGGAAGCGGCGAGTTCCCGGCGCACGGCGAGCCGGGCGCCCAGTTCGATGGCGTGGCGCTGGCCGTAGTCGAAGCCGACCGTTTCCACATGGTCGAACCGGTCGAGCGCCCAGGCGAGCGCGATGGACGAATCCTGTCCGCCCGAAAACAGCGCCAGCGCCTTTTTCTGATCGAGCTTGCGCATCGCCTGATTGCCGCTCAAGTTAGACTCGTAAAACGCATCCATCCTTAGGCCCCGCAGGGAGCGCCCGCAACATGACCGACATCGTGTTTCTTTACGTCACCGCGCCGGACGCCGAGACCGCCGGGCGCATCGCGCAGGCGCTGGTCGAGGAAAAGCTGGCGGCCTGCGTCAACATCCATGGCGAAATGCGCTCGGTCTACGAATGGGACGGCAAGCTCGAAACAGAGGCCGAAACGCCGATGCTGGTCAAAACGACGGCGGCGGCGGCCGACCGGGCGCGCGACCGGATCATGGCGCTGCATCCTTATGACGAGCCTTGCATCGCCGCGCTGCCGGTTCAGCGTGCGGGGTCGAGCGCGTCCTTTCTCGACTGGATCGCCCGGGCCACGAAAGCGTGATGAGGCTTGCAAGTCGCCTTATCCCGACCCTTATGATGATTTAGAAACGGAGCGCTTTTTATGACCGACATCGCCACTTTCGCCGCCGGCTGTTTCTGGGGCGTTGAACAGGCTTTCCGGGAAACGGGCGGCGTCATCGCCACGGAAGTCGGCTATACCGGCGGACACAAGTCTGAGCCGACTTATGAAGAGGTATGCCGCAAGGGCACGGGCCATGCCGAAGCGGTGCGGATAACGTTCGATCCGACCGTCGTTTCCTACGAAACGCTGCTTGAGAAATTCTGGGCGATCCACGATCCGACCCAGGTCAACCGGCAAGGTCCCGATGTGGGCGATCAATACCGCACGGGGATTTTCACCCATTCGGACGAACAGGCCGCCGCCGCAAAAGCGTCAAAAGCCGCCGAAGACGCGTCCGGACGTCATGGGCGGCCCGTCGCCACCGTGATCGAACCCGCCGGCGAATGGTGGAAAGCCGAAGACTATCACCAGCAATATTTTGAAAAGAACGGCGGCGGGATCTGCGCTATTGATGCACGTCAAGAACACTGAAAAGTTGTATTTAAAAGAATACTCAACTTTATTTTAAGACTAGACGCCTATAACGGCGGCGTGCGGCGCTGCGCGGCGCTCCTACACGCAGCCGGGTTCTGCTTCCCTCGCCACGCTTGCCCGGGATGCAGCGCCGCACTTCCCTTTCTTTCGCAGCGCGCTTCAGGCCCGCCCCTAGGGTCGGTTGCGGATCGCGTAATCCATATCCCCGCTCATCCCCGCGCAGGCGGGGATCCAGTAAAAGAAAAAAGACGGGCTTCGCCCGACATTATCTGTTCGCTGGATTCCCGCCTGCGCGGGAATGCACGGGGAGAGGACGGGACATGCAGTGATATTGCGCGAAACGCTAACGCCTGTCTTCGCGCGCTTGCCGCGCCGCTTGCGTGCGTTCGTCGATCCATTGCGCCGCGTCGCGCCACACGGTTTGCGCCTGCAAATCGCGAAACAGAAGATGCCAGCCTTGCGGATAGCGCCGCAGCGTGACGTCGCCCTCGAACTTTCCGGCGGTTTTCATCATCTTCTTGACCGGAATGATTTCGTCCCTGGCGCCGACGAGGAACAGGACGTCGCCGTCGACCGCGCCGGCGCGGCCATAGGCCTTGCCCATGACGCGGACGACGCCGAGCACCGCATCGAGCCGGGTCTCCTTGATCACCAGCGGGTCGCGGCCCATGGCGCGCAGGACATCAATATTGTCCGTGGCCTGACGGCGGGCGCGCTCACCGGTCAGCGTTTTGCCCGGCGCAAGGCCGGCGGCGATATTAAGCGCCATGCGATAAGCCAGCGGCAGCGCCTTGCCGCCCCACACGCCGGGCGCGGCGAGCATAAACCCGTCGGCCGCAAGCGGGCTTTCCGCCTCGGCCGCGATGACCACCGCCGCGCCCATGGAATGGCCGAGCACATAGATCGGCAGATCCGGATGGGCGGCGCGCACCGCTTCAAGCGCGGCGCGCAGATCGGCGGTCAGGGTTTTCGTCCCCGGCCAGCGGCCAAAACCCGGCGATCGGCCGAAGCCGCGCTGATCGATCGCATAGGTCGTAATCTCCGCATGGGCCGCCCACCAGGCGCCCGGCAGGGCGAAAGCGTTGGAATAATCGTTCATGCCGTGCACGGCGAGAATAACCGCGCGCGGGTTTTCCGCCGGCCAGGATTGAACGCCCAAAAGCGCGCCGTCGACACTCTGAACCGCATTGCCCGCAAGCACCGGCGGGGCGACCGGCGCCGGCGCATCGGGAAAGGAAACGCATCCGGAAAGGAAAAGGCCGGCGCCGATGGCAAGCAAAGGCGTGCGCGTTAAGTTGCGCCGCCAAGCTTTCAGGCGACGGAAAAGACTCAGGCGTCGTTTTCGCACGCCCGCTGCTCCAGTTTCGCCAGTGCATTGTCGAAGGCGGCCCGTTCGGCAGGCGACAATGCCGCAAGCAGGTTTTCTTCGTAATCAAGCGCCAGCGCGGCGACGCGCTCGAACAGGGCGCGGCCGTCGCGCGACAGCGAAAGCATGTTGACGCGGCGATCCCTGGCGTTGGTCTCCCGGCGGACAAAACCGTTTTCTTCAAGGCTCGCCACCGCACGGGAGACCATCATCTTGTCCATCGGCGTCTTGCGCACCACGTCGCGCGCGGCGACCCGGTCGGCCTGGGCGATCACGGCGAGCACGCGCCATTCCGGCACGGTGAGATTCTCATCGGCATAGGCGCGGGCGAGCCGGCCGCTGATCGCATGGCCCAGCGCGACAAGGCGATAGGGCGCAAAGCGCTCAAGGACGAGCGTGCGAGACTTTTGACGCTGTGTCGGCGCAGCTTTTTTTGACGCAACAGGCACCGCGCGCGCCTACGCGGTTTCTTTCAGGACGCCGCGGCGGATCTGATCTTCCTCGATCGATTCGAAAAGCGCCTTGAAATTGCCCTCGCCGAAGCCTTCATTGCCCTTGCGCTGGATGATTTCATAAAAGATCGGCCCGATCGCATCCTGGGTGAAGATCTGCAACAAAAGGCCCTGGCCCTGCGTCGGCGCGCCGTCGATCAGGATGCTGTTCTTTCGAAGCCGCTCCAGATCCTCGCCATGGCCGGGAACGCGTTCGTCCGCCTTGTCGTAATAGGTATCGGGCGTATCCTGAAACGGCACGCCGCGGCCGCGCAGATCTTCGACGGACGCGTAGATATCGTCCGTGCCCAGCGCGATATGCTGAATGCCTTCGCCTTTATAGCGCTTGAGGAACTCCTCGATCTGCGATTTGTCGTCCTGGCTTTCATTAAGCGGGATGCGGATCTTGCCGCAGGGCGAGGTCATCGCCTTCGACACAAGACCGGTCAGTTTGCCTTCGATGTCGAAATAGCGGATTTCCCGGAAGTTGAAGATGTCTTCGTAATAGGCCGCCCACTTATCCATATTGCCGCGGTGCAGATTGTGGGTCAGGTGGTCGATATAGGTCAGGCCGGCGGAATTTTTCGCCGGATCGGTGCCCTTGATGGGTTCGAAATCCACATCATAGATCGTCCGCGCGCCGTAGCGGTCGACGAGATAGACGTTGAGCCCGCCGATGCCCTCAATGCCCGGAATGTTGAGTTCCATGGGACCGGCCTTGGCTTCGATCGGCCTGGCGCCGCGTTTGACCGCTTCGTTGAAGGCGTGCTGGGCGTCCCTGACGCGGAACGCCATGGCGTTGGCGCCGGCGCCGTGCTGGTTGCGGAAGATTTCCGGCTGGCCGGTCTCTTCGCGATTCAAGAGGAAATTGATATCGCCCTGCCGGTAATGAATGACGTCCTTCGACCGGTGCCGGCCGACCGCCGTGAACCCAAGCTGGTCGAACAGCGCGGCGAGCGCGTCTGGATCGCCGCCGGTATATTCGACGAATTCAAAGCCATCGGTGCCGATAGGATTTTCAAAAAGGTCGGCCATGGAATGCTCTCCCTGCCGGTGCGCCATAGCGCACGCTTTGCATGGGCCAATTAGTAACATATGTTACTAATTCTGTCGACTCCATGACGACGCCATTCCCCTCTCCCCTTGGGAGAGGGGTTAGGGGTGAGGGAATGAGCGTGAGGGATGAGTGCGCACCCTCACCCCCGGCCCCTCTCCCTCAAGGGAGAGGGGAGCAATGCCATGCCGATGGGAAATGACGAAATGCAAACCGCCGCCTGCGGCGAGGAAGGCTGATCGTCTTATTTTTTGGCGGTCGCGCGGTTGGCGTGGGCGGCGAGCGCCCGCAGGAAGGTCTCTTCGGGGACCTCGGGCAGGAACCGTTCCTGAACCGTGGCGCAGACATCCATCATGCGCCAGTCGGGCATCACCGAGCCGCGGTCGAGCACCTTGCTGATCGTATCGTTATAGCGAAAGCGGCTGTTGAAATCCGGGTGACGCTCCAAAACGCGGATCACATTGGCGAGGTCGAGAAAAGGCTTGTCGCCGTTCCAGCGCAGATTTTCACGGGCCCAGCGTTCATCGTCGGTCGGATCGCCGGCGCGCGACGGCACGGGGATAGGCGCGGCTTGGGGCGCCGGTTGGGGCGTAGCCTGGGGGATCGGCTCTTGCGCTTGCGCCGCCGGCGCGGGTTCTTCTTCGGGAACGACTGTTTCCGCCGCGACGGCCTCTTCTTCCACCGCTTCTATAGCGGCGATGTCTTCGACCTCTTCGATGGTCTCGACCGCTTGCTCGAATGTTTCAGCTGCCGGCGCGGGCGCTTGGACCGCTTCGGCGACCGGCTGGGGCGGCGCCAGTTTCGGCGCGGGCGCTGCTTTTTTGGCCATCATCTTGGCCAGACGCGGCGAGGCTAATTCCGAAGGGCTGGGCCCGTCCTGTTTACGAAAGCGCATTGCCATTTTGCTGATCGCCCCATTCTAAACATTCGCCAAATCGCCGGGAATAAGTCCCGCATCGATTTTGTCGCGTGAGAGATTGGAAAAACCGAGAAGAATGCGCGATAAGTTTGAAGCAAATTTTATCGGTGCAGGCAAAACCATGAAACTATACGGATACTGGCGGTCGAGCGCGACCTATCGCGTGCGCATCGCCCTGGCGCTTAAAGGGCTCGATTACGACTATGCGCCGGTGAACCTGCTGGAAGGCGAACAGACGAGTAAGGCCTATCTTGCGCGCAATCCCCATGGGCTTGTGCCGGCGCTCGAAACCGATGACGGCGCGGTGCTGACCCAGTCCCTGGCGATCATGGAATATCTCGAAGAGGCGTTCCCGGCGCCGCCGATCCTGCCGGACGATCCGGTCGCCTGCGCAAACGCCCGCGCCGTCGCCGCAACCCTTGCCTGCGAGGCCCAGCCCTTCATGAACCGCCGGGTGCAGCTTTTTTTGAAAACCGACGGGGGTTTCGACGACGAGGCCATGAAGGCCTGGCTCAACCGGTTTCCCGGCGGCGCCATGGCCGCAGTCGAAAAAATGATCGCTAAGACCGCCGGCGATTATTGCATCGGCGATACGCCGACCATGGCCGACTGTTGCCTCGTGCCGCAGATGTACGGCGCCATGCGCTTCGGCATAGATGTTTCAGGGCTCAAACGCATGAACGAAATCTACGAGCGCTGTCAGACCCATCCCGCCTTTGCAAAAGCCCGCCCCGAAATCCAGCCGGACGCGGCGGGCGGATCGTGACAACCGAACGCGAAAATCGACGATTGTTGAGGGCGCAATATCGAGAACTCTATCGCGAAATTAGTGAAATACTATTCCGTCACGACCCTATCGGCATAAACTTTGGCGCAAACACCGACGAATATGAACCGGAAGTTGGCACGATTTTGCCTCGCCTTAAAGGCGTGTTGAGTGAAGATATTGTTCTGGATATTGTGCATCAGGAATTCTCAAAATGGTTTGATCCTGTAATAGCTGGCCCAAAAGAAAAATACCGAGGAATTGCGCAGGAAATTTGGAAAGCTTGGAACAGTCAAAAACTATGAAACCGCTCATCTTCGCCGTCGCCGGCAAGGAACCGAAGATCCACGAAACCGCCTTCATCGCGCCCGGCGCAGTGGTGTGCGGGAATGTCGAGGTGCATGAAAACGCATCGATTTGGTATGGCTGCGTGTTGCGCGGCGATTCCAACAAGATCGTCATCGGCAAAAACGTCAACGTTCAGGACGGCACGGTCATCCATGCAGACGAACCCGAGATGGGCGGCGTGCCGACGGTGATCGGCGAGAACGCGCTGATCGGCCATCGTTGCATGCTGCACGGCGCGACCGTCGAAGAGGGCGGCTTTGTCGGCATGAAAGCGACCATGCTCGACGGCTCGGTGGTCAGCACCGGCGCCATGCTCGCCGCCGGCGCGTTTTTAAGTCCGAAAAAGATCGTGCCCCCCGGCGAAATGTGGGCGGGCGTGCCCGCGCGCAAATTCCGCGACCTTAGGGAAGGCGAGGACAAACACGCGCTGATGGCGGCCGTGCACTATGTCGAGGAAGCGCGGCGCCACGTCGCCGCGCTCAAAGCGCTTTAAGCTTTTCTCTCTTCCCGCTCATCCCCGCGAAAACGGGGATAGGCTGGGAAACATCTCTGAAACACTGTATACGGATAAATCACGCAGAGCCTTCTTCCCCCGTTTACGGGGGAAGTGGCCCGAAGGGCCGAAGGGGGTGTCGGCGCAAACTGCAACCCCCTCCGTCTCCCCCGGATTTAATCCGGGGTCGACACCTCCCCCGTAAACGGGGGAGGAAAAACCCAAAATCCAGCGCATCAATACGTTGATCGATGGTCTCGAAATACAACCGCAGGAGGGTATTCGGCCTTGAAACCCGCATTGCGTCGATAGATATCGAACACCTTCCGGGAGGCCGTATACTGCCGGCCATGATGAATTTGCGTGCAAGAATAACCAACGTCATTCCGGGGCCGGCCGACCGCAAAGGCTGCGCCTGCCGCATATTATGGCCGTCATCCCGTGCGCTGCGCGGCATGAAATGCCGCGCTGCAGACACGGGATCGGTTGAAACAACGCCGGCGCAGGTGGATGGCGATCCCGGATCAGCAAAGCAGCATTCCATGCTGCATTGCATCCGGGATGACGCGAAACAGTCGCGCAATGGCGCCCCACATTCGGGAATTTTCGGCTTGAAACCGGGAAAGTCTCCAAACGCGACGCGTTCAAATGGCGCCCCGCTTTTCAGGAGAGGGAAAGACAAAACCGCACTGGGCGGGGGTCCCTTAAGCCGCGAGCGGCGCGATCAGCTCCGGTCCGTCATTGCGCGGGCTGTTGACCGCGCGGGAAACCGGAAAGGCCCGCCAGGCGCCCTTGGGCGGCGAGACGAGGAGATCGGCAAGACCCGCCGCGTCGCGTTCGTCGGTTTCAAGCCAGCGGGCATAATCGCCCGGCGCGATGATGGCGGGCTCGCGGGCGTGAATGTCCCGAAGGTCGGGCCCGGCCGCGACCGTGATGATCGCGGCGGTGTCGATTTCCCCGCCGTCGGGGCCGGTCGCCGTTTCCCAAAGACCGGCGAAGGCGAAGAGGGGCGCGTCCGCTCTGGAAACGACGAAAGGCTGTTTGCCGGCGGGCGTTTTGGTTTGCGCGTCCGCCGGTTCCCGTCCGGCGAACTCGCGCACGGGCGGTTTTTGCCATTCGTAAAAGCCGTTGGCGGGCACAAGACAGCGACGGCGCATAAAGGCGGAACGAAAGGTGGGTTTTTCCGCGACGGTTTCCCCGCGGGCGTTGATCAGCGGCCGCGCGGCGAGCCGCTCAAGATGATCGCCCCTGGCCCAGCCGGGAATAAAGCCCCAGCGCGCCAGCGCATATTCGCGCGCGATACGCTCGCCGCGGCGAATGAGGGCGATGGGCTGGGTCGGGGAAATATTGTATCGCGGCGGGAAATTGTCGCGCAGATCGGCGCCGAACCGGGCGGCGACGTCCGCCGGCGGCGAATGAAGATAGTAACGTCCGCACATGGCGGGAAGTGAAAGGCGATTCATGGCCCAAGGCGAGCACATATTGGTCGGCGTCGGCGCCGCGGTGTTCCGGGGCGAAGACGTGCTGCTGGTGCGGCGCGCCAAGCCGCCCCTTGAAGGCCAGTGGTCGATCCCCGGCGGCCGGCTCGAATATGGCGAAGCGCTAAAGGACGCCGTGCGCCGGGAAGTGCGCGAGGAAACCGGCGTCGAGATCGAGATCGTCTCGCTGCTCGACGTCTTCGAAACCCCGCAATCGCAAGAGGGCGGCCATATGGTGATCGTCGATTATGTCGCGGAATGGACCGGCGGCGAACCGGTCGCCGGCGACGACGCGGCGGAGGCGGCGTTCGTGGACATCAAGACCGCGATGGCCCGGGTCGCCTGGGATACGACGCGCCAGGCCATACGCCGGGCCGCGGAAATCCGGCGCAGCGCTGGAGCGCGGTCATAATGCGGCTATATTTCGCTGGTCTGGATGGTTTTATGAAACGCCTGTTTGTCATCGCCGCATTTTTGTTCGCCGGCTTTGCCGGCGCCGCGTCGGCGCAGAGCCTTGAGCAATACCAGCAGCGCCATAAGGATCTGGCGACGCTGTCGACGGTGTTCGGCGAACTGCACGCCATCCGCCGGGGCTGCGAGCCGCGCTTTGAGGGCGATGTCTGGCGCGAGCGCATGAAGAAACTTCTGGAGCTGGAACAGCCCCAGCCCGCCCTGGAAGAGGAGATGATCGCGGGCTTCAATCGCGGCTATCGGCAGGCGCAGCAGCGTTTTTCGCAATGCACCCGCAGGGCGCGCGATTACGCCGCGGCGCGCGCGGCCCGGGGCGAGACGATCGTCGACCGGCTCATGGCGCCGCTTTACGCCGCCGCAGAGGAAGACGCGCCGTTCATTTGGGTCGAGCCCGAAGAAGACAGGACAGATAATCCTGATACGGATTAAAGCGTTTCCTGAAACCGCACCGGACGACCTTGCGCATCGCCGATGATTTCGCCGTTCCACATAACGCGCCGGCCGCGAATGATCGTTCCCATGGGCCAGCCCTTTACTTTCATGCCGTCGAACGGCGTCCAGCCGCATTGCGAGGCCGACCAGTCATGGGTGATCTTTCGTTTCTTTTTCAGATCGACGACGGTGAAATCCGCATCATATCCGACGGCGATGCGGCCCTTGCCGGCAATATTGAAAATCCGGTTGGGCCCGTGACAGACAAGATCGACAAAGCGCGCCAGGGTGAGCCGGCCTTCCGCGACATGATTGAGCATCACCGGCACCAGCGTCTGCACGCCGGGCATGCCGGCGGGCGACGCGGGATAAGGTTTTGCTTTTTCTTCCAGCGTATGCGGCGCGTGGTCCGAGCCGATCACGTCGATCACGCCTTGCGCGATAGCGTTTTGCAGCCCCGCGCGATGGGCCGCGTCGCGAACCGGCGGGTTCATCTGCGCAAGACCCTTGAGGCGCTCATAACATTTCGGCGCCGCCAGCGTCAGGTGCTGCGGCGTCGCTTCAGCCGTGGCGATGTCCTTCGCCGCGGCGAGGATGGGAATTTCGTCCGCCGTCGAAATGTGCAGCACATGAACCCGCCGACCGGTCTCCCGCGCCAGCGCCAGCACCCGCTCCGTACAGCGCACAGCGGCTTCAACGCTGCGTACTTCCGGATGGGAGGTCCAGTCCCCTTCCCTGACGCGCGCCTTGCCCTGGCGCAGGAGATATTCGTCCTCGGAATGCACCGCGACGCGGCGCCGACCGTGCGCAAGCACTTCGCGCACGCCCTCGTCGTCATGCACCAAAAGATCGCCGGTGGACGCGCCCATAAAGATTTTGACGCCGCACACGCCCGGCAGCAATTCAAGCGCAGCAAGTTCCCGGGCGTTGTCATGCGTCGCGCCGACATAAAAGGCGTGATCGCAGAACATGCCGCCGTGATCGACCTTGCCGGCTGCGCGGTCGAGCTTGTCCGCAATCGCCTCGGCCGTGGTCGTGAGCGGATTGGTGTTGGGCATTTCAAACACCGCCGTCACGCCGCCGAGCACCGCCGACCGGCTGCCGGTTTCCAGGGTTTCCTTCTCCGGCGCGCCCGGCTCGCGGAAATGCACCTGGGTGTCGATGACGCCCGGCAGAACATGCAGCCCGGTGCAATCAATGACTTCCCCGGCGCTCGCCTTGGCCGAAATCCCGATTTCCGCGATCTTGCCGTCCTTAACGCCGATATCGCGCAAGCCTGCGCCGTCATGATTGACGACCGTGCCGCCGCGCACAATAAGATCAAAGGTTTTTGCCATGGCTCATCTTCTACGCTGCAAAACGCGCCACCGTCCAGCATGGGACGACGTCTTTTCAAATCTGCACAAGACCCCTACATCCGCGCCATGAGCAAACTGATAGTTTTAGCCAATCGAAGCGTCATCCGCCTTTCAGGCGAAGACCGGCGCGATTTCCTGCAGGGCGTCGTCACGCAGGACATGGAGCGCCTGACGCCGGGCGGCGCGATTTTCACCGCCCTGTTAACGCCCCAGGGAAAAATCCTGTTCGATTTTCTTATCGCCGATACGGGCGAGGATTTCCTGATCGACTGCGACAAAAACGCCGCCGAGGCGCTGGCCAAGCGGCTGACGCTGTACAAGCTGCGTGCGAAAATCGCGATCGAGATCGATGAGACGCTGCGCGTTGCGGTCTCTCAAACGGAAATCGCAAACGGGCTCGCCTATCAGGATCCGCGGCTGGAAGCGCTCGGCTGGCGCACCATCGGCGATGCAGCGGCGCCGGACGCAACCGATTACGACGCCCGACGCATCGCGCTTGGCGTTCCTGAATTCGGCTCGGACTTCGGGTCGGACGATATGTTCCTGCTCGACGTCAATTACGACGCGCTCAACGGCGTGAGCTATGGGAAAGGCTGTTTCGTCGGCCAGGAAGTCTCAAGCCGCATGAAGCGCAAAAGCGAGGCCCGCCGCCGCACGCTGATCGCCGCCTTCGACGGTCCGGCGCCGGCCAAAGGCGCGGCCGTCACGGCCGGCGAGTCGACCCTGGGCGAAATTCTCACCGCCGCCGGCGATCGCGCCCTGGCGCTGATCCGGCGCGACCGCTGGGAAAAGGCGCAAAAAGCCGGCGCCGCGCCCGCATGCGACGGGCGCGCGCTGCAACTGATCGTTCCCGATTATCTCAAGCAGGACTAGCGTTGCACCGTTAGAAAGCGAGGAAAGAGATGACTCCGACCGCAACCGCCCTATTGGGATATGTCGCCTGGACGCTGCTCTTGGTGATCAGTCTTGGAACCCTTCGAACCGGCGCCGTCCTTGCCGGCAAGAAAGCGCCGAATGCGTTCAGCCCGTCCGGCGACGACATGGGCGGCTTCGCCCAGCGGCTGACGCGGGCGCACGCCAATTGCTATGAGAACCTGCCGATCGCCGGTGCTGTCTTGCTGTACGCCATCGCCGTCAACCAGACATGGGCGACGGATAGGCTCGCCCTTGCCCTTCTGGGCGCGCGGATTGCGCAGTCGGTCGCGCATCTGATCTCGACCGGCAATATGTTCGTGCGTATCCGATTTTTCTTTTTCGTGGTTCAGATCGCCATTCTTGTCTACTGGCTGCTGCTTTTGTTCGGCACGATCTGACCTATGGCGAAAACGCTCCATTGCCTCTGGGCGCCCGAAGACGACGCCCTTTATCGTCAGTATCATGACGAGGAATGGGGCGTTCCCGAATTCGACGACCGAGCGCTGTTTGAGAAACTGGCGCTGGACGGGTTCCAGGCGGGCCTTTCCTGGCGCACGATTCTTTACAAGCGGGAAAATTTCCGCAAGGCGTTCGATCATTTCGATCCGGAAATAATCGCCCGCTACAATACGCGAAAAATCGACCGGCTGTTGAAGGATGAAGGCATCATCCGGTCGAAATCAAAAATCGTCGCAACGATCGGCAATGCGCGCGCTTTTCTCAACATCATGGAAACCGAGCCGGGCGGGTTTTCCGGTCTGTTATGGGATTTTGTCGGCGGCGCGCCCAAGGTCAACAAGCTCAAAGATCACAAGAAGGCGCCGACCAAATCAAAGGAAAGCGAGGCCATGGCGAAGGAACTCAAAGCGCGCGGTTTCAAGTTTTGCGGGCCGGTCATCGTTTATGCCTTCATGCAGGCGACCGGCATGGTCAACGACCACGAGATCGCCTGTCCGCGCTGGAAAGCCGTGCAAAAGCCGGCGCGCTAGGCGGTTGCAGGTTCGCCCCGTTCGTCGCAAAGTGCCGATTCCCAAACGCCCTCTTTCGGAAAGTTCTATGCCTGAGTCTAACGCCGCCGACGCGCGCATCATCGCCACCGGGCTCTATACGCCGCCCCATTCTATTTCGAACGATGAACTCGTTGCGGCCTTCAACGCCTATGTGGACCGGTTCAACGCCGCGCATGCGGACGACATCGCCGCCGGCGCGCTGGAGCCGCTGCAGCCGTCGTCGACCGAATTCATCGAAAAAGCCTCCGGCATCAAATCGCGCTTCGTCGTCGACAAGGCCGGCATTCTCGATATCGAACGCATGGCGCCGCGGATCCCGGCGCGCGCCGATGACGAGCTTTCCCTGCTCGCGGAAATCGCCGTCATCGCCGCCCGCGAGGCGATGCGGACCGCCGATCTTTCCGGCGACGACCTTGACGGCGTTATTTGCGCCGCGTCGAACATGCAGCGCGCCTATCCTGCGATGGCGGTCGAAATTCAAGACGCCCTCGGCGTCGAGGGTTTCGCTTTCGACATGAATGTCGCCTGCGCGTCAGCGGCGTTCGGCATAGAAACCGGGCTCGGCCTGATCCGCACCGGCGCGCGCCGCATCCTGATGGTCAATCCGGAAATCTGCTCGGCGCATTTGAATTTCCGCGACCGCGACAGTCATTTCATTTTCGGCGACGTAGCGACCGCGGTTATTCTCGAACGCGCCGACGGCGCCCCGCGCGGCGAAGCCTGGGACATCCTTGGCACGCGCATGAAGACGAAATTCTCCAACAACATCCGCAACAATTTCGGCTTCATGAATCATTGCGAACGCGATACCGGCGCAGCCGCCGACGCCCAGGACGATCCTTTCACGGACAAGCTCTTTAAACAGGAAGGCCGCAAGGTCTTTAAGGAAGTCGTTCCCCTGGTCGGCGATTTGATCGCAAACCATCTCGAAGATGTCGGCGTGGCGGCTGGCGATGTCAGGCGCTTCTGGCTGCATCAGGCCAATCTGGCGATGAACGAATTCATCGCCAGACGGGTGCTCGGCCGCGATGCGGATCAAGATCAGGCGCCGGTGGTGCTCGACAATTACGCCAATACGTCCTCGGCGGGTTCGATCATCGCCTTTCACAGGCATCGCGCCGATCTTTCCATCGGCGATATCGGCGTTATCTGCGGCTTCGGCGCGGGCTATTCGGCCGGATCGGTGATTGTTCGCAAGGCGGCGTAATGCATGCGGGACTTTTCGACCGTCGCTAACCGAACCTTCACAAATTCGCCGACAATCGGTAAGCCGGACGGCGCATAGGCGATTTGAATGACCAACCATCTGCATCAGGGCGATCTGCCCGAAGGGCTCGATCTTGGAACCGTCGTTGCTGTCGACAGCGAAACGATGGGCCTTGTCACCCATCGCGATGCGCTTTGCGTGGTGCAGCTTTCGGCCGGCGACGGCGATGCGCATGTGGTTCAACTCGACCGCGATTCCTATGACGCGCCGCGCCTTAAAGCGCTCCTCGCCGACGAGCGCGTTCTGAAGATCTTTCACTTCGCCCGCTTCGACATCGCCGCGTTCAAACATTGGCTCAAGGTCGATACGCGTCCGATCTATTGCACCAAGATCGCATCGAAACTGTGCCGCACCTATGCCGACCGGCATGGGCTGAAAGACCTCGTCAAGGAGCTGTTAGGCATTGAGATATCAAAACAGCAGCAATTATCGGACTGGGGCGCGGCGACCCTTACCGACGCGCAGGTTGAATACGCCGCTGCGGACGTCCTTTACTTGCACGCCATTCGCGAAAAGCTTGATGACATGCTCGCCCGGGAAGGTCGCAAGACATTGGCGCAGGCCTGTTTTGACTTCCTGCCCGCTCGCGCCGCGCTTGACTTGGAAGGCTGGTCCGAGATCGACATTTTCGCCCATTCTTGAGGGTTTTAACGCCGCCCGCGCCGATAATTTTCTTCCAAATCGCTTCCGTTCGGCGGTCGGGCCATTATATTCCCAACGGGGCAACTGACATCGTGATTGACAAGTCCAAGGCGCTGAGTTGACGCTGTATTTGAGGATAATCGCCAAATGAGCGCTGCGGTCGCAAACAGCCCGGAGATGCCCGGTCAAGGCCGGGGCCGGCTCGACAGCCTGCCGACCCGCGCCCGCATCACCGGCGAAGAGGCCGCCGCACGGTCCCGCATCATTCGCCGGCTGCGCATCGCCCTGCCGGCGGTCGCAATCGCGCTGATCGCGGCCCTCATTCTCAACACCCGCACGAACACGCCCGATCCCGCTTTCCTCGAAGAGTTCAAGGATCTGTCCGCCACCACCGAAGAATTGCGCATGACCGCCCCGCGCTTTACCGGCGTTGACGACAGGGGTCGGCCATTTGAGATCACCGCTACGTCGGCCAAACAGCGCCCCGGTCCGAACAATCTCGTCGAACTCGTCAACCCGCGCGCGGTGCAGGGCGGCGAGAATGAAGAGACCATCGTCATCGCCGAAAAGGGTCTGTTCCAGTCCAACGAGAGCATTCTCGAACTAGAAGACGGCGTCATGCTCGAACATGACATCGGCGCCGATACCTATGTTCTGCGCGCGCCTAAGGCTACGGTTTCCATCAAGGACGAAGTCGTCGTCAGCGACGCCGGCGTCGCCGGCCAGGGACCCGACGGCGCCGCGCTCAAGGCCGAACGCATGACCGCCTATCGCGCGGAAGGACGCGTCGTATTCGAAGGAAATGTCAGCATGCGCATTTATCCGAAGTCAGCGCAAGAAAGACGGCGCGCCGCCGATGAAGAAGCCGCGTCGCCCGACAACCTGCGAACGGGCGAGCTTTGATGGGCGCCCGCTCGACATTTTTAACGCTGGCGGCGATCTTTTTCGCCGGTCCCGCTGGCGCGCAGCTTGTCGCGGAATCCGACGAGCCCATCGACATCACCAGCGACAGCGCGGAATTCGAGGACAATGTCGCGGTCTGGACGGGTCAAGTGCGCGTGGTGCAGGACGAGGCTTTTCTCACCGCCGAGCGGATCGAAGCGACGCTTTCCGAGGACGGCGCGCTTCAATCGTTCAAGGCAAGCGGCGCGGTGCGCTATTCCAACGGCAAGGAAGCCATTACCGGCGAACGCGCCCTATATGATGACGAGGCGCGGACCATTACGGTCCTTGAAAATGTCATCGTCACGCAGGGAAAACAGGTCATGTCGGCGGGCGCCGTCGTCTATTGGATCGATACCGGAAAGGTTAAATTCACGCCCGAGCCCGGAAAGCGCATTCGCGGCATTTTCTACACGGACTCGGACGCGCGGACATAATGGTTAAAATTCAAACTTCACCGAAAGTTAAAGAGAGGCGTCCTTAATGAGTAGCGAAATGGAAGCCCCTGTTTACGATACTGCGCCGACCGCCGCGCCCGCCGAGACCCAACGGCCCCGACCTGTCGTGGTCGAGGGCGGGGGCGTGCTCGAAGCCGAAGGGCTCGGCAAAACCTTCAAGCGCCGTCCCGTGGTGCGCGGCGTGTCGATGAGCGTCAAGCGTGGCGAAGTCGTCGGCCTCCTGGGACCGAACGGCGCCGGCAAGACGACCTGTTTTTACATGATCACCGGGCTCATCCCCGCCGATCGCGGTGCGATCACGATTGACGGCCATGACGTCACCCATCTTCCGATGTACCAGCGCGCCCGGCTCGGGCTCGGCTATCTGCCGCAGGAAGCGTCGATTTTTCGCGGCCTGTCGGTTGAGCAGAATTTACGCGCGGTCGTCGAACTGGTGGAGAAAAACAAGACCCGCCAGCAGCGGATTATCGACGATCTCTTGAACGAGTTTCATATCACCCATCTGCGCGGCGCGCCCGCGCTGGCGCTTTCCGGCGGCGAACGCCGCCGAGTGGAGATCGCGCGGGCGCTGGCGACGGCGCCATCCTACATGCTCCTGGACGAGCCTTTCGCCGGCATCGATCCGCTGGCGATCGCCGAAATTCGCGAGCTCGTTACGCATCTTCGCGAACGCGGGCTCGGCGTGTTGATCACCGATCACAATGTCCGCGAAACGCTCGATATCATCGACCGCGCCTATATCATTCACGAGGGCGAGGTTCTGCTCGAAGGCGCGCCGGGGGACATTGTCGGAGACAAGGACGTGCGCCGCGTTTATCTCGGCGACCGTTTTCGAATGTAAAGGAATGGCGGGGCATTGTGGCGTTAGCTCCAAAACTCGAATTTCGGCAGTCCCAGCAGCTCGTCATGACGCCGCAGCTGCAGCAGGCGATCAAGCTGCTGCAGCTTTCCAATCTTGAACTGGTCGATTTCGTCGCCTCGCAGCTTGAGGAAAATCCATTCCTGGAGCGCGACGAGTCGCCGCCCGAGGCACCGGACGAACGCCGCGGCGAGGCGCAAAGCGAAGCCAAGGAAACGCCCCAGGCCGAAGTCGATCTTTCCGACGATAAGTCGCTCAAAGACGCGCGCGAGTCGCTCGATGCGGAATATGAAGACGTCGATCCCGGCGCATCGGGAAGCGACGCGGCGGCGGCCGATTACCGCACCAACGACTGGGCGTCAGCGACTTCGGGCCGGGGTTTCGACAGCGACGACCGCGCTTTCGACGAAAGGTTGAGCAAGGAAAAATCCCTCGCCGAACACCTGACAGAACAACTTCATGTGGCCACGCGCGACCCGGCACAACTTTTCATCGGCGCTTATCTAATCGATCTGATCGACGAAGCCGGCTATTTGCGCGAATCCCTGCCGGTCATCGCCGAGCGTCTCGGTGCTGAACTTGTCGAGGTTGAACAAACCCACACCCTGATTACGTCGTTCGATCCCTGCGGCGTCGGCGCACGCGATCTTAAGGAATGCCTCAAACTGCAGCTGATCGACGCGGACCGTTTCGATCCGGCGATGCAGGCGTTCATTGAAAATATCGAGATGCTGGCCAAGGGCGATCTTAAAGGCCTGATCCGCGCAACCGCCGCCGACGAGGAAGACGTGCGCGAGATGATCGCGGAAGTGCGCGCCTTAACCCCCAAGCCCGGCTACGCCTATGGCGGCGGCGCGGTGCAGGCGATCGCGCCGGATGTCTTCGTGCGCCAGTCGCCGGACGGCGGATGGAAAGTCGAGCTTAACTCCGACACGCTGCCGCGCGTCCTGGTCAATCAACGCTATTACGCCGAGATTTCCGCGGCGAGCGCCAGCGACAAAGATAAAAGCTTCGTGCTCGAACAGTTCGCCAACGCCAACTGGCTTGCGAAAAGCCTCGATCAGCGCGCGCGGACGATCTTGAAAGTCGCCAGCGAGATCGTTCGCCAGCAGGACGCGTTCCTGGTCCACGGCATCAAGCATCTGCGCCCGCTCAATCTGAAAATCGTCGCGGACGCGATTGAGATGCACGAATCCACGGTCTCGCGCGTAACGTCGAATAAATACATGGCGACGCCGCGCGGCTTGTTCGAACTGAAATATTTCTTCACCGCGTCCATCGCCTCGGCGAGCGGCGGCGAGGCCCATTCGGCCGAAGCGGTCCGCCATCGCATTCGCGAGCTGATCGACGCGGAGACCAAGGACTGCGTGCTTTCGGACGACAAAATTGTCGAGATTTTGCAGGCGGAGGGCGTCGCCATCGCCCGGCGGACGGTCGCCAAGTACCGGGAGACCTTGAATATCCCGTCCTCCGTGCAACGCCGGCGGATGATGTTGCAAACCGCGATTTAACGCGTTAATCCGCCCGCCTGTCGCCGAATCCCGCATGGCGTTGCGCCCCGGCGGCGGCGCATCAAGGAGGTCCGATGGACATTCAGGTCACCGGTAAGAACATGGAATTGGGCGGCGCGTTGCAAACGCATGTCTCGGAAAAGCTTACTGACGGCGTGCGAAAATATTTCGACCGGGGCGCGGAGGCGGTCGTGACGTTTTCCCAAGGCCGCCGTTTTGTCGAGTGCGATGTGACGGCCCATCTCGCCTCGGGCGTCTTTCTCGCCGCCCACGGGCAAGGCGGGGACGCCTATAGCGCGTTTGATGAGAGCCTGGATAAGCTGGAAAAGCGGATCCGGCGCTACAAGCGTCGCCTGAAGAATCACCACGCCAGCGACAAGGAGCCCATGCCGGCGGAACCGGCGTCCTTCTACCTTCTCGAGCCGCTCAAAGAGGAGGAAGAAAACGCACCCGTGGAGGGCGATCCCAGCCCGGTCGTCGTGGCCGAAAGCCGCACCGATCTAAGGGAAATGACCGTCGGCGCCGCCGTCATGCAGCTCGACCTGTCCGAACAGCCGGCGATCATCTTCAAGAACGCGGCGCATGGCGGATTAAATGTTGTATATCGTCGCCGCGACGGCAATATTGGCTGGATCGACCCCGGTGCCTAGCGGGAACGGCCGCCACAGTCCCAAGCCGGGAATTGGCGGCAGTGGTAAGATATATGCAAGCGGGCGGCGTTACGGTCCGATCGAATGCGGCGGTCGCAACCATATGAACGCGTGAAGTGTTAAGTGAGCGTTATGGGACTTGATGATCTCCTAAAACCCGAAGGCGTCATCTACAATCTGAAGGCGCGATGCAAACGCGAAACGCTTGAAGCGATGGCGGCGCACGCGTCGCGACTTGTGGCTCGCCCGGCCGATGAAATTATCGCCACCCTGCTCGAACGCGAGCAGCTTGGATCGACTGGCGTCGGCGACGGCGCGGCTATTCCGCACGGAAAAATCGACGGCCTTTCGCAAATCGCCGGCCTGCTCGCCTTGCTCGAAAAACCGGTCAGTTTCGATTCGCTCGACGACCAGCCGGTCGATCTCGTGTTCATGCTGCTCGCGCCGGCGAACGCCACCGCGGCGCATCTCAAGGCGCTTGCGAAAGTTTCGCGCCTCTTGCGCGACCGCGAAGCGCGCGCAGCGTTGCGCGGCGCCGAGTCCGCCGAAGCGCTGTTCGCCATCGCCGTCGCGGACCAAAAACACCATGCGGCGTAATTCAGTCGCTAGATTTCAATAACGATTGTTGAAAAATCCGGCGGCGTCAGTGAACGCTGACCGGATTCATCTCATGCTGGCGGGCCGCAGCGAAAGCCAGTTCCCGATCGCCGACCAAAGCAATGCGTTCGCCGTCGGCGGAATGAACCGAATAAAGCGTGGCGTCTTCCTCAATATCGATGTCGATATCGGCAAATTCCTGCGAAAAGCGATCAAGCACGTCGCGCGCTGCAACGGCCCGGATATAGACGAGTTTGCGTCCGCCCAGCGCGGCGAGTTCGCGCACGGAAATCTCTTCTTTTTCCGCTTGATTAAACGCCGCTATGTCTTTGGGTGCCGTCATGTCGACTATGGGTTCCTCGATTGACCTGCGCCGTCTTCAGACTGCCCGATATTGGCTATCAAAGCGTGAATGCGGCCGGGCGCATGCTTAACGTTTCTTCTTCTGTTTTGCGGCGATCACGCCGCCTTAGGCCTCTGTCTGCTACCGAGTAATGAGGATGTAAGAATATATTATAACACTTCAATGACCATTTTTTGCACATTTTGCGGCGCGCGGCTTTCCGCAAAAAGTGCTAATGCATTGAAATTAAAAAGGTTATTGATCGCCAGCCAAGATCAAGGCGAACAGCGCCGGGTCCACATTGCCGCCCGACAGGGTGAGCGCCGTGGTCTTGCCCCGGGCGTTAAATTTCCCCGACAGCACCGCCGCCAGAGCGACCGCGCCCCCCGGCTCGATCACCAATTTGAGATGCTTGAAGGCGAAGATCATCGCCGCGCCGACCTCTTTCTCGGTGACGGCGAGGCCCCCACGCACCAGCCGCTGCATGATCGGAAAGGTCAGCCGCCCCAAGGACGGCGTAGCGATGGCGTCGCAGATGGTGCGCTGGGTGATATCCGCCGTCAGGCGCTCGCCGGCTTCGATCGACGCCCAGGCCTCGTCATAGCCCTCCGGCTCGGCGACCCAGATTTGCGTCGCCGGGGACATGGCTTCGGCGATCAGCGCGCAGCCTGAGGTCAGCCCGCCACCGCCGCAGCAAATGACAAAAGCGTCAAGGTCGGCGTCGAGGGCGCGGGCGTCCTCGATCACTTCCAGTCCGAGCGTGCCCTGCCCTTCGATAATGTCGGGATGATCGTAAGACGGCGCCAGCGCCATGTCGCGTTCGCGCGCGATGCGGCGAGCGATTTTCTCCCGATCCTCTGAATAACGATCGTAGGAAACGATTTCCGCGCCATAGGCGCGGACGTTTTTTGTCTTCAGCGCCGGCGCGTCGGCCGGCATCACGATGGTCGCCGGAACCCCGAAATGACGCGCGGCCAAGGCGACGCCCTGTGCGTGATTGCCCGACGACCAGGCGACGATCCCCTGCGCGCGCATTTCGGGCGACAGTTTCGAGACGAGATTGAACGCGCCGCGAATCTTGAACGAGCCGCCATATTGCAGAACTTCGGCCTTCACCAGAACGCGCCCGCCGGCCGCCTCATTGAGGAATTCGTTTTCGATCAGCGGCGTGCGGATCGCCTGGCCGGCAAGCCGTTTCGCTGCGGCGCGAACGCCCTCGGCGGTGATCGTCCGATCCGGGTCAGCCATTTGCGTCACCCTTCCCTCTCCTCAATGCGCGCAAGACGAACAGCGCCTGCTTAAAGGCAAATCCGGGCCCTGCGAAGTCCATTCGCCGGCGGCTTTTTGTCGTTGCATGGGTTTGCGCCGCCGGCGCGGATCATCCCGATCCCAGCGCGCCAGCGTACCACAGAACCCCGACGCCCATGACAAGCCGGTATACGACGAAAGGCGTAAAGCTCATGCGCTGGGTCAGGCGCATGAGAACGGCGATGGCGGCGTATGCGGACACAAAGGACAAGACGGCGACGATCGCCGCCTGGCTCGCAGTGGCGCCGGCCCCGGTTCGAACAAGATCAAGACCGGCGAACGCGCCGAGCGCCAGGATGGTCGGGATCGCCAGCAACATGGAAAAGCGCGCCGCTTCCGGCCGCGTCCAGCCAAGATAGCGCGCCGCCGTTATCGTCACGCCCGAGCGCGACGCCCCGGGGATCAGCGCCAGCGCCTGCACGACGCCGATGGTCATCGCCTCGCGCCAACCGATGCGGCTAAGTCCTTCCTTGGCGACGGGGGCCCGGTCGCCGTGCCACAGCAACAGTCCGAAGAGAATGCTCGCTACGCCGATAACCTCCGGCGTGCGCAGCACCGAGACGATGTCGAGGGCTACGATGATCGCCGCGGCCGCCAGCGTCGGAATGGTCGCCGCCCCAATCAGAAGAAACAGTTTTCGATCACCGCTTGATCGCCAACGCAACACATCGACGACGCCGCGACACAACATGGCGGTTTCGTTTTTGAAATACATGAGCACCGCGACCAGGGAGCCCACATGCGCCGCAACATCGATCAGCGGACCCTGATCGCGCCAGTTGTCTACGACTAGCGGCGCCAGAATGAGATGCGCCGACGAGGAGATCGGCAAAAACTCCGTTATCCCCTGAATGAGCGCAAGAACGATGAGCTGTATGAGCGGCACGAACGCTGTCTACTCCGGTTTGCGCGTAAAACGCCATCCGCGCAGATTATGCGCTGCGACTTCGGCGGAAGTAAGTCGACGTGATTTGATCGTCGGCGCGTCAGCTATTCGTTCGCGGCCGCGTCCGGGCGAGGCGCTTCACCGTCAACCACACCGATTTCCCGAAATTTCTCTTCGATCGACGCTTTGTCGAACGGCTTTAAGAGGTGATGCGCCGCCCCGGCGGCCTTGGCCAGGGTGAATTGCTGCGGATCGTTTTCGGTCGCGCACAGTATGATGGCCGGCCTGTCCTGCGCCGCCAGTTCGGCTGCGCCGCGCAGAAAATCAAGCGCGCCCATGGCCGGCAAATCCCAGTCGAGCAACACGACGCCGGGTTTGTTTTCCCGGCAGAAATCGACCGCGTGGGCTGCGTTTTCGGCTTGCGCCGCCTCAAAACCGAGATCGGCGACAATGCGCACCGCAATCTCGCGAATGATATCGGAATCATCGACGATAAGGCAGAGTTTGTTCGCGCTCATAATTTGCATCCCGTCTCAGCCGGCGCGCGCGACGCCATAGGGTCAGTCTGCCCCCAGCACGTTATTCTTGCGTTAACGCCTGGCACGACGTGCGCGCCGCGTCAGCGTGAAAATGCAGCCTTAATCGACACGGTTTCGTCGGCAATCGCCGCCGTGATTGCGCCGCCCGCCGCCGCGGCGATCTGGGAGGCGATAAGGGCCGGGGTGAATTTCGGCGCCAGACCCCGCGCGTCGCCGCCGAGCGCTTTGAGCAAATCGTCCTGCAACAGCGCCTTTCTGCCGGTCGCCGTGATCTCAATCGCGTCCATATCGCCCGCCACGACCACCGTCCCGCCGCGCGGGACGCAATCCGCCGCCGCATAAGCAAGAATGAGCGCGACCTTGATCTTGTCCTTCGGCGCGGCGCCGTCCTCGCCGAGCCGCCAGTCGAGATCGGCCTTGACCGTATCGAACACGCCCTCAAGCGCGTCGCGCGCGTCTTTCAGGCCGATCTCGGCCCCATGCGCCCCGGCGGCGCCATAAGCGAGCCGGGCGTAAGACAACAGCGCGATCGCCTTGCGCGCGCCGGTGCGAATAAGATCGAGCGCAGCCTCGCGCATCGTGCCTTCCATGTCGGGATCGTCGAGCACATCGAGCCCCGAACCGATGGCGCCGACCGGATTGATCAGGTCGTGGCAGACCCGCGAAGACAGGAAGGCCGACAGCGACAGCGCGCTCACGCCGTCGTTTTCGCCGTTATCGATATCGCGCGCTTCCGACATGGCGCGGAACCCCTCATGACTGAAGCGTTCCTTATCGCTGATTCGCCGGCAAAAAGCGCCCGTGACCGCGAGTTTAAAGCTCGACCCACGCCCCGTCGGCGCCGCGCACGCACTGGCCCGGCCGGGCCTGCGAGATCAGCCTTTGCGCGGTCAGGGCCGCCGCCACGTCAACCGCGACGTCATTGCGATCGGCGATGTCGGCATAGACCTGTTTGCGTTGCTGATTGATGTCGCGCACCTCGCGCCGCAAGGCGTCGCTGACATCCGCGCCCGGCACGATGCCGAGATAGCCGTCGGCCTGCTCGCCGATCAGGCACTCGTCCTTGGCTTGCTCGATGGCCGGACCTCCCGCGCTCGCCGGCGTCGCCGCTGCAGTCAGCATGAACGCCGCGGCGGCGGCGCAAAGCAGTTGTTTCTTGATCGACTGTTTCATTGCTCCACTCCGCTTAGAAGATATCAGGATTTGCCACGATTGCGCTGTCAATTTCCTGCTGAAGTTTGACAAGCACTTCGCCCGATACGTTGACGTTCAAGTCCACGACAATCGGCTTCTCGCCGCCTTCGACTTTGAAGCTCGAACAGGCGATCATAGCCGCCGCGAGTGGCGCCAGGATCGCCGGTTTCAAAAGTTCTGCTCTTATCATCAAAGATCGCCCTCCGCTTTTAGCTGTCGCCGATTTCCTTACGCTCTACACTATCGCCGCGGCCGTCATTCTACTCCAGTCATCTGGCGAAAAACAGGCGGAATTGAGCCGGCGTATCCCCGCCCCGCCATGATTTGGCTGCATTTATCTGGCGCCGGACAACATATTTTCGATCTCCTGCTTGATCGCCTGAAGGCGAAGACGGCTGACCTGTCTGATCAGGTCCATGTCCTCCACCGATAAAGAGATGCGATAAAGAACAGGCACGTCCTCAACGCTCTGTTCGCCAAGGGTCACATCGCCGGACCCCTCGAAAGTGAGGCCGAAATCGAGCTGGCCGTCGAGCGCGCCGGTTATCGTGATTTCAACGGTTTTGTAGCGAAGGTCGCGTAGAAAATCGAACGGGATCCGAGCAGCTTCACCCCCTTGCCTCACGGCGGCCTCGGCGGCGGCGTCCGCAGAATCGCCGACATAGCTGATCTTGCCGGGACCGACCGAGTGAAGCTCGCCATTGACGATTTTCGCACGGCCCTCTTCGATCACCAGCGGCAAGGCGCCGCTGAGCAGGCCTTCGCCCGACAGCCCTTTGACGGCGGCGTAGATGAAGACCTGTTTGAGATCGATGTTCTCGACCTGCAAAAGCGCGCGCGACTCGCCCCCGGCCATCGAGATGGTAGCGTCTGAAACGCCGATCTCGCCGCCGAACCAATTGAGTTTGGCCGTCTCGATACGGACAGTCTCATCGCCCGGCATGGCGAATGTGATGGAACCCTGATCGAGTTGAAGCGCGTCCAGGTTGACGCCGTCAACCGTAATGGTCTGCGCTCCGTCCGTCGCGAGGGGAAGAAGACTTGAAAACCGCACCGCGCCGTTGACGCCCTTGGTCTGCGTGACGATGCGCGTGGGACCGACGAAGGTGATGTCCATCAATGCGATGTCGGCGCTCGACGTCAGTCCCGACGGCCCCCAGGCGATGTCGGCAGACCCCGTGGCGCCGCCGGATGTGGCGCCGATCAATCCCTTGAGCACCGGGGCGATTTTGTTCGGCTGCAGACCGTAGGTCGTGAACTGCAGCGGCTCCAGCGCAAATGTCGACTGGCCGGTCGCCGTCGCCGTATCGTGGATCCCTTCGCCGCTGCCGAGGCGTTCCCCGCTAGGCGTTCTGAGCGTGTAGGAAAACGTCGCCTTGCCGTCCTTGAGCGCAGCGCCGCCGCCAAAATGCAGCGGCGCGATGAGCGGCGCGTCGCCCGTCTGGGCGACTTGAAGGTCGATGAAGCGGGCCGTCCCCGAAAGGTCTTCCCGGTCCAGCACGACGTCAAAGCGCCCGTCCGCGGAGGAGAGCGCGAACGCCTCGTTCATCTCGACCGATCCGCCTGCGACTTCGCCGGAAACCGCCGTCCGGTTGAGCGCCGGCCGATAGGTCCCGGCGAGTGTGAGCGTTGGCGGGCGTCCGTGAAAATGCGTCTCGCCCATGGAAAAACGCGCGCCCGCCGCCGCCAGCGCGGCGGAAAATTCCGTATAAAGATCACTGCTCCAGTCGATAACCGCCAGCGGCGCGTCGGCGGCGCATAGGTTCGCGTCGTTGAGCGCCGCTGCAATGTCCTGCTGGGCGAGCGTAAAGCGGCCGCTTTCCAGCTTCATGCAGTCCCCCTCGGGCAACTCGATAGAAGCGCGATTGGCGACCAAGTCGGCATCGGCGAGAAAGCGCGTTGAGAAGGGCGCGCCCTGAATATTGAACCGGCCGATCGATAGATCGCGCAGAGTGGTCGAGGTGGTGATGTCCGCGCTGAGGCCGCCGGGACGGCTATTGATGCGGAAAATGGCGGAGGAATCGTCGATCGACACCGCCTCTGAGCGATATTCGCCGACCTGGACCGGCGTCAGGACGAACCAGCCGTCTTCGGTCGTCTCGGCGTTGAGCGTGCCAGTCACCGACACCAGCGCGCCCTGGACCGAATAGGCGAAGCCAACCTTGCCGCCGGCCGCATCGCGCTCGAACAGGGCATCGTCATAGAGCCCTTCGACCGTCAGCGTCGCGCCGCTGTCGGCGGCGAGCGCAAGCGGCGCGCCGTCAAGGAAAACCGATACGCTGTCCCCGGTCCGGGCGAGCTTGAGCCGGCCCGACGCGGCAAGCGCGGACACCGGCGCGCCAAAGATCAAGGCGGCGCGCCCGTCGCCGAGATTGGCGAGCGCCGGGATTTCTGCAACCGGCGCGGTCGCCGAGCGCAACGCCACCGTCGCTTCCCCTGCGAAGGCGTCGCGGTCGCCCGCGGCGACGTCTTTCCAGGACCCGCCGGCGCCGGTAATCGCGACATTGACGTCGCGCAGCGATCCCTGCGCCGAAATCACGTCGCCGGTCAGATCGCCGTCGAGCGCGACCGATCCGTCCTCGGAAAACGCAACCGAAAAGTCCGCTGCGGCGCTTTCGACAGCGAGAGCTTCAAGACCGGCCCGTTCGGCCTGCATGCGAAACGCCGCCGCGCCGCCTTTTGCGACATCGTAATCGGCGCTGACCGCGCCGCTCGCGCGCCCTTCGGGCGTATCGACCGCAAGCGTGATATCGGCGAGCCCCAGGGTCGAAAACGGCAGCGGTCCGCCTTCTTGCGGGGCGGGCGTATAGCCGGGCAGTGAGAAGGCGCCCCCAGGCGAGAGCACGAGCCGCGCCCTGCCCGGTCCGGCGCGCACGGTTTCGACCCGGCGTTCAAACAGCAGCGTCGACCAGTCAAAAGTGGCTTCCGCCGCATCGAAGACAAAGCCTTCGCGACCCTTCGGGCCCGCCGCAAGGTCGGCCAGGGCGATATGCTCGAGCGAGAGTTCGGTGACGCGCGCGCGCGGATTGTCGAGCCCCATCGCGCCCATGCCGGCGCGCACCGCCATGCCCGCCAGCGGCAAACGGAAAAGGTAAACGCCCCCGGCAATCAACAAGACAAGGACAAGCAATCCGATCAGGATCCGTGTCGCGCGCATGTTACTTGCATCCCTCAAACACGACCGCCGCGCTTCGCTATTGATTAATGGCGATGGCGTCTAATACCCCCAGCGGCCTCGCCAGCATGCCGAAAATTGCGGGATTTGGCGAGCCGTGTCATGTATCGGCGGGGCGCGGGCGAAATTTCGCCCAAATGACTGAATAAAAGCAGATTTTCCACAGTTTCGGGTGCGGCACGAAGTTCTATGTCCAAAGAGTTTGTTGAAACGGGACAGACATTTACCACCGCCGGGGATCCTTATTGCCCGATCGAGCGGCGCCGGCGCGGTCCGGCGGGCCTGGCCGCCGCGCTGATCGTGCTGATCGCGGGCGCCGGTTTGCTGGCCTATGCGATGTTTTCGAGCCCGCAGCCGGCTGTCCCGACTTCGGCCGGCAAAACAGACGCCGGCGCGCTTGCCGCCATCGCATTCGAGTCGTCGCCGACGCAAACAATCCCAGCGCAAGCGGAGAGCGAACCGCCCGCGCCCGCCCGCACTGTCGCCGACGGGCCGAGCGTCAAACCCAAAATGATTCTGGGCGAAGCAACCGAGGCGGTCGATCCAACGCTTTTCCCGCGGCTTAAGCCCGACGCCGCCAAGGCGGCGACGGCGCCGGTGATCGCCAATCGTCCGATGCGTCTTGGCGGCGCGTTTCTGGCTTCCGCCGAGGACCGCCCGGCGCCGTTCTTTTTCGAAAGCGATATTCAGTATACGGAAAGGCGACGCGGCGCGCCGGCCCTCATCTACGCCGGCGATCTCGACCGGCAATTCGGGGAGATGCGCATTCGCATCACAAGGGGCGAAAATTTCGTCGACGCTCTTAAACGCGCGCGGGTCGCCGCCGCGGACCGCAACGACGCCGCCTACGCCTTCGGCAAGCTTTACAATTTGCGCCGGCTGCGGCCGGGACAGGAGTTCCGCCTGACGCTTGGCTGGCCTAACCAGACGCTGTTTCAGGCCGCCGCGGACGGCGATGCGCCCGAAGCGCGCCTCATCAGCCTTGAATTTCGCGCCGACCCTGAGACCCGGGTCTATGTGCGCCGCGACGACACGGGCGGGTTCGTCGGCGAAAAGTCCGCGGTGGCGCAGACCACGCGGATGCTGTCCTTTTCCGGGCGCATCAACGGCAGTCTTTACACCTCCGCCAAGGCGGCCGGCGCGCCGGACCAGATCATCGCCGACCTTGCGGACGCGTTTTCCTACGATGTCGACTTTCAGCGCGAAATCTTCGGCGGCGACGAATTCGAGGCGATCTTCGAGGCGCGCTATGACGATCAGGGAAATCTCGTTTCCACCGGCGACATCGTTTATGCGCGGCTGAACTGGCGCGGCCGCAAGAAGGAAAAAGGCTATTACCGCTTCGACGACAATGACGATGGGCGCGCCGACTTTTTCGACGCGACCGGCCAGAGCGCCCGGCGCCTGCTCATGAAAACGCCGATCGACGGGGCCCGGCTGTCTTCCGGCTTCGGCAATCGCCGGCATCCGATTCTGGGCTATCGCCGCGCCCATAAGGGGGTCGACTTCGCCGCCCCGCGCGGCACGCCGATCAAGGCCGCCGGCGACGGCGTGATCGAACGGGCCAACCGCTATGGCGGCTTCGGCAATTATGTCCGCATCCGCCACGCCAACGGTTACAAGACGGCTTACGCCCATCTTAACGGCTTTGCCCGCGGCATGCGCGCCGGCAAGCGGGTCCGCCAGGGCGACATTATCGGCTATGTGGGCACCACGGGACGCTCGACCGGCCCGCATCTGCACTATGAAGTCCACCTCAACGGCACGGCGGTCAATCCCATGCGCCTCAAGATCGCCGCCACCGGCAAGAAGCTGACCGGCGCGGCGCTCGACCGTTTCCAGGCCCAGCGCGCGCTGATCGACGCCATGCGCGCCCCGCCCGCCGGGACCGTTCCGCTCTACGCAAACGACGACGCCGCGGCGAAAAGCGCGCTTTAGGCGCGGGTACGGGCATTCGGGGCGAAGCGCGTCTTCGCGCAACGATGCGGGGCGCCATTTGCGCTCTTCGCGTTTGGAGACTTTCCCGATTTCAAGCCAAAAAAGCCGAAATGTGGGGCGCCATTCATGCGACGTTTCACGGAATGTTTCACGCGCCGCCCGCTTTGTTCCCCACGCCTTCCACCGTCATCCCGTGCGCCCCGCGCGCGAATGCGCGCAAATCATAATTTGACCGCCTTCGCGGTCGGCGCAGCATCTTCGATGATGCGCCGCAGGCTCCGACAATTGTCGGGGCGGACCGCTTGACAAAAGGCTGATGCATGCGGATGGCGGTCCCGGATCCCCCGATCAGGTCGAGGGCAGGCAGCATTGCATCATCAAAGATGCTGCAATGCATCCGGGATGACGGCTTCGGTATGGACAGCCTTCCCGTTCAGCGCAGCCGGATGCGCCGCGCCGTTCGGAAGCGATGTTCACAATGTCAAAGAGCCCGCGCGAGGCGCGCACTTTTTCGCCCTGCACATGAGCGCCGCATAAGGCCTTTGCGGTGTTTGCGACGTTCCATGTCATGGGAACCCGTCGCCATGGCCTCAGCCTTCATCGACGCTAGGGTGAAGTATACGGCCTTCCGGAAGGTGTTCGATATCTATCGACGCAATGCGGGTTTCAAGGCCGAATACCCTCCTGCGGTTGTATCTTTCATCGCCGGTTCGCTTTATTCGGGTACGGATTTTACGCGGTCTTTCCGACCCCAACACCGCTCATTCCCGCGAAAGCGGGAATCCAGCGCACATAATAATGTCGGGCAAAGCCCGTCTTTTTTTCTTTTACTGGATCCCCGCCTTCGCGGGGATGAGCGGGAGGAAAGGCCGCACCAATTCCTCCCCCGTTTACGGGGGAAGAATTCTCACCCCTTCTTCTTCGTCTCGGCGAGGACTTGCCTGATATAGGCGTCGACGTCGAGATCGCCGGTCGCGCGGGCTTTAATCCGTTCCCTGATCTTTGACGGCAACGCGGCGGGATCGGCCGGGCCGGCGGCCTTGATGGTCTCGCGAATAAGCGCCTTGAGGGCTTCTTCGTCGTCGGGTTTCCAGGTCATTAAAGCTCCCTTACTTGGTCATCCCGGATGCTTTGCAGCACGAAGTGATGCAATGCTGATCCGGGATCCATAAATCCCCTGCTCGATCCCGCATCTGCAATGCAACATCAAAGATGATGCGTTCGGCGGCTGCGTTTGCTTCGCAAACGGTCCGCCTCACCGTGCGGGATGACGGCAACGCCGTCAGTTCAACAACGCCCCCGGCGGCGGCGCGGCGGGCGCATCGCCGCTGACGGAAAACATATTGCGGCTTTCCACGGGATCGCCATTGATGGTCAGCGCGTCGCCGGCGGCGGAAATATCAAGGACCTCGCCGTCGCCGACCTTGCCGGCGAGAAGAAGCTCCGCAAGCGGATCGGCAAGCGCCTTCTGGATGACGCGGCGCAGCGGCCGGGCCCCATAGACCGGATCGTAACCGTGATCGCCGAGCCAGGTCTTGGCCTTGTCGTCGAGATCGAGCGTGATCTTGCGGTCGGCGAGCAGCCGGGTGAGCCGCGCCATCTGAATGTCGACAATGGCGTCCATATTGCCGCGGGTGAGGCGGTGGAACAGGATGATCTCATCCAGCCGGTTTAAGAATTCCGGCCGGAATTTTCCCCGCACCGCCGCCATGACCTGCCCCCGCACCGCATCGGAATCCTCGCCTTCGGGCTGGGCGGCGAGATATTCCGCACCGAGATTAGACGTCATGATGATCAGCGTGTTCTTGAAATCGACCGTATGGCCCTGCCCGTCGGTGAGCCGGCCGTCGTCGAGCACCTGGAGGAGCACGTTGAAAACGTCCGGGTGCGCCTTTTCGACCTCGTCGAACAGGACGACCTGATAAGGCCGCCGGCGCACGCGCTCGGTCAGGACGCCGCCTTCCTCATAGCCCACATAGCCCGGCGGCGCGCCGATGAGCCGCGCGACGGAATGTTTTTCCATGAATTCGGACATGTCGATGCGCGCGATCGCGGTTTCGTCGTCGAACAGGAATTCGGCGAGCGCCTTGGTGAGTTCGGTCTTGCCGACGCCGGTGGGCCCCAGAAACAGGAACGAGCCCATGGGCCGGTTGGGATCTTTCAGGCCCGCCCGGGCGCGGCGCACGGCGCTCGACACCGCTTCGACCGCCTCGCGCTGGCCGACGACGCGCCTTCCCAGCGCGTCTTCCATTTTCAACAGTTTCTCGCGCTCGCCTTCGAGCATTTTTTCCACCGGCACGCCGGTCCAGCGCGCCACGACGCCGGCGATGGCTTCGTCGTCGACCACCTCCTTGACCAGCGACTGGCGCGCGGCGGATTCGTCCTGCGCGGCTTCAGCGTCGGCGAGTTGTTTTTCCAGCGCCGGAATCTGACCGTATTTAAGCTCCGACGCGCGGGCGAGATCGCCGCGGCGTTCCGCGTCGGCAAGTTGCTGACGGGCGTGGTCGAGCTGTTCCTTGATCTTGGTCGCCGAGGCAAGGCTTTCCTTTTCCGCGCGCCATAACGCGGTCAGGTCCGCGGATTTCTGTTCGAGATCGGCAAGTTCCTTTTCAAGCTTTTGGAGCCGGTCCCTGGACGCCTTGTCGTCTTCTTTTTTCAGGGCCTCGCGCTCGATCTTCATCTGAATGATGCGGCGATCGAGTTCGTCGAGTTCTTCGGGTTTGGAATCGACTTCCATGCGGAGGCGCGAGGCCGCCTCGTCCACAAGATCAATGGCCTTGTCGGGCAAAAAGCGATCGGTGATGTAACGGTGCGAAAGCGTGGCGGCCGCGACAATCGCGCTGTCGGAAATGCGGACGCCGTGATGGAGTTCGTATTTTTCCTTGAGGCCGCGCAGAATAGAGACCGTGTCCTCGACCGTAGGCTCGTCGATGAACACCGCCTGAAAACGCCGCGCCAGGGCGGCGTCTTTTTCGACATGTTTTTTATATTCGTCGAGGGTGGTCGCGCCGATGCAATGAAGTTCGCCGCGGGCGAGCGCCGGTTTTAAAAGGTTCGAAGCGTCCATCGCGCCGTCGGCCTTGCCCGCGCCCACAAGCGTGTGCATTTCGTCGATAAAAAGCACAATCTGTCCGTCTGCATCGGTCACCTCCTGCAGGACCGCTTTCAGACGCTCTTCGAATTCGCCGCGATATTTCGCCCCGGCGATGAGCGCGCCCATGTCGAGGGCGAGAAGGCTTTTGTCCTTGAGGCTTTCGGGCACGTCGCCATTGACGATGCGCAACGCCAGGCCTTCCGCGATCGCGGTCTTGCCGACGCCGGGCTCGCCGATCAGCACGGGATTGTTCTTGGTGCGGCGGGAAAGCACCTGCATGGCGCGGCGGATTTCCTCGTCGCGGCCGATCACGGGATCGAGTTTGCCGTCGCGCGCGGCCTCAGTGAAATCGCGGGCGTAGCGCTTGAGGGCGTCATAGGCCTGCTCGGCGGACGCGGTGTCCGCCGTGCGGCCCTTGCGGATGTCGTTGATGGCTTCGTTGAGTTTGACCGCGGTGACGCCTGCTTGTTTCAGAATGCTTGCGGTTCCCGCCTGGGCCTCCACGGCGAGCGCGGTCAACAGCCGCTCGGCGGTGACGAATTTGTCGCCGGCCTTTTTGCCGATCTCCTCGGCCGCGGCGAAGACCTTGGCGGTGGGCGCGGCCATATAGATCTGACCGCCGCCGCCCTCGACCTGGGGCAGCTTGGCGAGCGCCTCGTCGGTCAGTTGCAGCGCCACGTCGGGCCGGCCCCCGGCGGCGCGGATAAGATTGGCCGCAAGGCCCTCCTGGTCGTCCAGAAGCGCCTTTAACAGGTGCTCGGGGGTGAACTGCTGGTGATTTTCCCGCAGCGCGATGGTCTGCGCGGCCTGGATGAGACCGCGGGCGCGGTCCGTATAGTTCTCAAATTGCATCTCGACCTCAATTGAGCGTCAAAAGGACGGGCGCGCCCCAATAAGGCGGCGCGACATTCGGTCTTTAGATGGGGTCGGATCGGTAAATGGCAAGGCGCATGCCCCCTCTCCCCGCCCTGCATTGTTCTGCCTTGTCATTGCCGGCCTTGCCGCCACTGCTATCCGGTTTAGCGAAATGAATAGTTGATGATCGCTCCTATCATGTTGAAAGCCGACCCCCTCCGTCCCCCGGATCAGGTCCGGGGGCTGCCTCCCCCGCAAGCGGGGGAGGAGCGGCGATTGCCGCAAGGGGTTCTTCCCCCGCTTGCGGGGGAAGTGGCCCGAAGGGCCGAAGGGGGTATTGGGCCGATCGGCAAGCACAGACCCGTCGGCTTCCATGTCCCAAAGGGCGATAATCGAGACAGATCCAATGAAAAGCCGGCAGTGCTTTAAAGACGGAAATCTAAACCGGACAACAGTGGAACAAGTCCTGGCATGACAATAACGTTTCGCCATCAACCTACATAACGGCGCGCGCAAAAAACCCGGCGGGAGCGTGTCCCGCCGGGTCTGTTAACCTTTTCGAAGAAAGCGTCGGTCGGGCGGATTACTCCTCGCCCTTGTCCATTTTCTCTTTCATCTTCGCTTTCATTTTTTCTTTCTTCGCCTTGTGATGGGCTTTGGCTTCTTCCAGCGACAGCATGCCGTCGTCGCCCATGGCGTCGGCCATTTTCTCCCATGACTCTTCGGCTTTGGCGCGCTTATAGGCAAGGTACTCTTCGCCGCTGACCTGGCCGTCGTTATTGGCGTCAACCGCATTGAAATGCTCTTCGACTTTGGCTTCCCAGTCGTAGTCGCCTTCCTTCTTTCCGTGACCGGAGGCGAAAGCGGATGCAGCAGCAAGCGCGCTGGCGCCGGCGATGAGGGCGATGGTCGATTTTTTCATGATGATAAACCTCTTGGTTTGTCGTTGATCTGACGCGCGCAACAAGCCGCCGCGCGCTGACCCCTATCAAGCATGCGCCGCACTGCGCGTCATCGGGTGTTTGGTTAAATGCCGTTAAGCTTATAATCAATTGTAATTGCTGGACGAGCGGGCCTCTACCGCAGCCAAAGCGACCAGCCGAGCGTTCCATGCGATGAGCCGAGGCCGGCGCGGCCTGTTACGGTCGTGGCGCAGGGCGGGGCTCGCCCCGCCTAAATCAGTCCCGCCAGGGGCGAGGACGGATCGGCATAGCGTTTCTTGCCCATGCGGCCGGCGCGATAAGCTTCGCGGCCGGCGATGACCGCATGCTTCATCGCGGTCGCCATGCGGATCGGATCCTTGGCTTCCGCGATCGCCGTGTTCATCAACACGCCGTCGCAGCCGAGCTCCATGGCCACCGCCGCGTCCGAGGCCGTGCCGACGCCGGCATCGACTATAACGGGTACGGAGGATTGCTCGACGATAAGGCGGATGTTAACGGGATTTAAAATGCCCAGCCCCGAACCGATCAGCGAACCCAGTGGCATGATTGCGCAGCAGCCGACATCTTCGAGCTTTTTGGCGTAAACCGGATCGTCCGAACAATAGACCATGACGTCAAAGCCGTCCTTGATCAGGAGTTTCGCCGCGCGCAGGGTTTCTTCCATATCCGGATAAAGGGTTTTCTGGTCGGACAGGACTTCAAGTTTGACGAGGTCCCAGCCGCCCGCCTCGCGCGCCAGGCGCAGCGTGCGGATCGCATCCTCGCCGGTAAAGCAGCCCGCGGTATTGGGCAGATAAACGAATTTTTCCGGGTCGAGATAATCCACCAGCATCGGCTGGTCCTTATCGGTGAGGTTCACCCGGCGCACCGCGACCGTGACCATCTCCGCGCCGGCGGCCTCGGCGGCGCGGGCGTTTTGCTCATAGGTCTCGTATTTGCCCGTGCCGATGATCAGGCGGGAAGAAAATTTGCGCCCGGCGATTTCCAGAACCTCGCTCATCGATCACCCTCCGCCGACGAACTGCACGATCTCGATCGTGTCGCCGTCCGCAAGCGCGGTCTCGCCATAGAGCGAGCGCGGCACGATCTCGCGGTTGCGCTCGACGGCGATTTTCTTCGGCTCAAGCGCAAGCGCAGCGAGCAGCCCGGCGACGCTGATCGGGGGCGCGAGCCGCTTTTGTTCCCCATTGACGGTGATATTCATTGGAAATTCAAACTCTTCCCTTATTGCCGGGGGTCTTGAACGCCTCGTATATGTAGGCGCTTGAGGGCTGGCAAGAAAGCGGCAGGACGGAACTTTATGGCGGCGGCGGTCTATCTTCTCAACGGGCCCAATCTCAACCTCCTGGGCGCACGCGAGCCGGAAATCTACGGCGCGACCGCGCTCGCCGATATCGAGGCCGCGGCCCAAAAAACCGCCAAGGAACTGGGCTTTGCGCTTGAATTTCGCCAGTCGAACCATGAGGGCGTCCTGGTCGACTGGGTGCAGGAAGCCGACGCCAAGGCCGAGGGGCTGATCATCAATCCGGGCGGTTATACGCACACCTCCGTGGCGCTGCTGGATGCGCTCTCGGCCGCATCCCTGCCCAAGATCGAATTGCATCTTTCCAACATTCATGCGCGCGAGGCGTTTCGACAGCGGTCGCTGACCGCCGCCGCCGCTGACGGGATCATCATGGGGCTTGGCGCGCCAGGCTATCGTTTGGCGCTTAAAGCCCTTAAAAGCCTTATGGAAACCCGCGCGGCCTGATCCCGCCGCAGCACGAACGGACGATAAAAACGGGGCGTGAATGTCCGACAAGAACGAAAAACAAACCCTCGGCCGGGAAGCCGCCCGCATCCGCGAACTGGCCGGGATCCTCGAAGAAACCGGGCTGACGGAAATCGAAATCGAAAAAGACGGCTTGCGCCTCAGGGTCTCGCGCCAGGGCGCAGCGACGCTCGCCGCCGTCCCGGCCGCGCCCGCTCCGACGGCGCCCGCAGCGCCAACGCCGGCGCCGGCGGCCCCGCCGCCATCCGACAGCGATCATCCCGGCGCGGTGCGTTCGCCCATGGTCGGCACGGTCTATCTCTCGCCGTCGCCGGGCGCGGACCCCTTCACCCAGGAAGGCGCCCAGGTCAGCGAAGGCCAGACCGTCATGATCGTCGAGGCGATGAAAACCATGAACGCCATTCCCGCGCCGCGCAGCGGCAAGGTTTTAAAAATTTTGGTCAGCGACTCCCAGCCGGTGGAATTCGACGATCCCCTGCTGATTATTGAATAGACCTTGTCGCGACAGCCCGAACCGGATGAACCATGTTTGATAAAGTCCTGATCGCCAATCGCGGGGAAATCGCCCTGCGCATCCACCGGGCGTGCAAGGAATTAGGCATCGCCACGGTCGCGGTCCATTCGACCGCGGACGAAAGCGCCATGCATGTGCGCCTCGCGGACGAAAGCGTGTGCGTCGGCCCGCCCGCGCCCAAGGACAGCTATCTCAACATTCCGGCGATCATCTCGGCGGCGGAAATCACCGGCGCCGACGCGATCCATCCCGGCTACGGCTTTCTGTCGGAAAATGCGCGCTTTGCGGAAATCGTCGGCGCGCACAACATTACGTTTATCGGTCCCAAGCCGGAGCATATCCGCGTCATGGGCGACAAGATCGCCGCCAAGGACGCCATCGGCCGGGCCGGCATTCCCCTGGTGCCCGGCTCGACCGGCGCGGTCGACACCCTCGCCCAGGCCGACGCCGAAGCGCAAAAGATCGGCTATCCGGTGCTGGTCAAGGCGGCGGCGGGCGGCGGCGGGCGGGGCATGAAAGTCGCGCACAATCAGGCCGGCCTCGCCGAAGCGCTGTCGACCGCCAAGGCCGAGGCCAAGGCCGCCTTCGGCGACGATGCGGTTTATCTGGAAAAATATCTCGAACTGCCGCGCCATATCGAATTGCAGATTATCGCCGACAGTCACGGCAATGTGGTCCAGCTCGGCGAGCGCGACTGTTCGCTCCAGCGCCGCCACCAGAAAGTGCTCGAAGAAGCGCTGTCCCCGGCGCTTACGGAAAAGGAACGCGCCGCGATCGGCAAAACCGTCAGCAAGGCCATCGACCGGCTCGGCTATCTCGGCGCCGGAACGGTGGAATTTCTTTACGAGAACGGTGAATTTTATTTCATCGAGATGAACACCCGCCTGCAGGTGGAACATCCGATCACCGAACAGGTCACGCGCACCGACATCGTGCGCGAGCAGATTTCCGTCGCCGCGGGCAACCGCCTGACCTTCCGCCAGGAAGACGTCGTTTTTCGCGGTCACGCCATCGAGTGCCGCATCAATGCGGAACACCCCAGGACCTTCCGCCCCTCCCCCGGCGCCATCGACTTTTTCCACGCGCCGGGCGGGCCGGGCATTCGGTTCGATTCGGCGGTCTATTCAGGGTATAAAATTCCGCCCTATTACGATTCGATGATCGGTAAGCTGATCGTTTACGCCGACGACCGGCCGCACTGCATCGCGCGGTTAAGACGCGCGCTGGAGGAAATCGCCATCATCGGGGTCGACACCACGGTGCCCCTCTTTATGGACCTCGTCGACGATCCGGAATTTCAGGCCGGCGATTACAACATCCACTGGCTGGAGAACTGGCTCGCCCGGGAGGGGTAGAACGTCGGGCGAAGCTGGGCCCCAGTCGAGACGCGCGCATCATTGCGCCGTCAATCGACATTTGGCGCGCGCGCTTCTATGATCGTTTCTTGTTGTAAACGTTAGGCGCACACGCTGCACCATTGTTGCGCTTTCTTTGCGCCAAATAGGTGGGGAGACATTATGCGGGGAAACATCGGACGGGGAAACAATGGCATGAACATCTACGCAAGACTGCGCATTTGCGCGGCCGCATGGCTTGTCGCGCTGATTGCGCCGGGCCTCGCATCGGCCGAGCGGCTTCAGGGCTGGGGCGAAATCGAGGCCGTGTCCGTGGGCGAAGCCAACCGCACAAACGCGATTTTCTTCAATGTTCGCTGGACCCAAAGCGTCGGCGGTCTGTCCGCCGGCGAGGACAGCTGGATCTCCGTGCGGGAAACGGAATTCGGCGTTGAAGGCGTCAACAGGGTCCAGACGCTGTTGGTTTCCGCCCTTGTTACGCGAAGCCGCATGCTTATCGTGTTTGACGCTTCAGACGGTCGCTTATTGGGCATTCGGCTCGCCAAATAGCGCCCGATGACGGCGGTTCTCATTTCTTCCAAAGCTTATTGAGGCGGCCATGAAACACAAATGCGTCGGCTTTTTTTGCCTGGCTTCCGCCTATTTCTGCGCCCTGAACGCCCATGCCGGCGAGGTCGTAAGGCTGGAGGCGTCCGATCTTCCCCCGGAGGCCGCGTGCCAGGCGCATCCGGCGCCCAATCCTGCCTATGCCGTTGCCGACGGACCTTACGCGCAGCCGCAGGAAGTCGCCCGACAGGCGGCCCGAACCCTAGGGCCGGCGGAAGCCGCCTATGTCGCCACTGCCACGCAAACTTATGGACGCTTGCGGCCAGACCTCCGAGACGCGGCCCAAAACGCAGATCCGATGGAAACCCTGCTTCACGCCGCCGCCTATGAATACGCCCGTTTAACGCCGGGCTTTAGAAACAGCCGCTGGGAAGCGCCCGCGCACTACGCCGATCGGGCCAAAGCGTTCGCCGATCTTTCCGTCACGGGGCGCAGCTCGTTTGAAGCGCTGCAATCGATGGGCCTGACGCAGATTCAGCTCCGCACGCGCCTTGCCGATCGGTTCGACGCCTTCATGGACGCGCGCGATGAGTCCGATGTCAACGCCGCCAGGGCCGAACAGGCGATTTCCAATGTCGTGCGTAGAGCCTTCAACGTCGCCTGGGCGTTGCGCGGTCCTGTGCTGACCCGGCGCAACGCGCGAAATCGTCTGGGCTGGATCGCCGTTTCCGGCGAGGACGACCGGCCGCACCGTCCTGTCAATGTCGCCTCGGCCGACTTTCCGCAGCGTGACGTCGCCGTCTCTGTGAACGGCCATGACATGGTGCTGCGCGTTGTCTTCATGAATCCTCGGCTCGTGGATGGCGATTGGTCGGTTCGGGTCGACCGAAGCCGGCTGCCTGAGCCCCAGCCGATCCCGCAATTGACCGGCGACGTCGTTATCTTTCTGCACGGCAACGCCTCCTCGGCCGAAGAAGCGTCAAGCCTCGCGCCGCGCATCTTCGAGGAAGCAAACCGTCGCGGGCGGGAATTGACGGTGTTGTCCCTCGACCTGCCGGGTTACGGCTACGGGACGACGTTGGACACAAGCCGATTTACCAATCTGCCGCTCGATACGGTCCCCAACACCTATGAAGGGCTGGGCCTGCTCGAAGCGGCGCTGGACGGCCTTGTCATGGCGCTCGATCGGGAACAGCCCGGTTTTAAAGAAAGAATCGTCGGCGTCATCGGCGGCAGCCTGGGCGGCAATCTCGGACTGCGGCTGGCCGGCCGCGATCCCGGCGGCCTGAGCTATCCCTGGAATCGCAACATTGTCTCCTGGTCCCCCGCCAGCGTATGGCCGTCATTCGCCGATGATTGCGACGACCGTTTGGGAACCGACGGCTGTTTTACCGCAGGCCTCGTAGCGGATTACGCGCAGCGAAAACTTGCCGTCGCAACGACGCATGACAACGTTAGCGATCGTTTCCACGAGGGCAAGCGCCGCAATTTTTATTCAGGCATGAAGACTCAGCGCGATTCTCAGTTTTCCATCGCCGGCAAATGGTACCGAGACGGCTTTGCCTGCAAGGACGCCTATATCGAAGATGGCAAGTGGCTGACGGGCGAATATTTCAGCGAAGGTTATTCGCCGTGGCATTGGAGGATCGTCAACGAACAGCTGGTCTTTTCGCAGTGGGATGCTCCGCGGCCGTTGATGCAACGTCATCGTTCATACCCGAAATTATTGCTCATCGTCGGGGAAGACGACAATGCAAAGCCTGAATATCTTTATGACAACGCCGTCCGGCTGGGCGGCGCGATGACCCGCAATTACGGCCGGACCATCGATCTTGCCGAGACCGGCCATTCCGCTCACGCCGAACGGCCCGTGTTTCTCGCCCGTCAGATCGTCGATTTCATCTATGAAACGCCCCCGGCGGCGGTCGTCGTCATAGCGCAATAGACCGCCCCGGCTCCCATGCGCCGGCTTCTCAGATTGCGCCGGTCCCGCAAATATCGTCATACTACCCCCATGCCCCGGGATTCGGCCAACGCGATTGCGATCGACGAGCTGATCAAGGCCTATTCGCTCGGCTATTTTCCCATGGCGCGCTCGCGCGAGGACGCCGGCGTCGTCTGGGTCCTGCCCGAGGAGCGCGGCGTCCTGCCGCTCGATAAAGCGCGCGCGCCGCGCCGGCTGCTGCGCGCCTTAAAGGCCGAGCCGTTCGAGATCCGCATCGACACGGCCTTCGCCGCGGTCATCGCCGCCTGCGCGGAGGAAACCCCGAACCGGCCCGACACCTGGATCAACGACGCCATCATCGAGGCCTATACGGAACTGCACTATCGCGGGCTCGCCCATTCGGTCGAATGCTGGCGCAACGGCGCGCTCGTCGGCGGGCTTTACGGCGTCGCCCTGGGCGCGGCGTTTTGCGGCGAAAGCATGTTTTCGCGCGAGACCAACGCTAGCAAGATTGCGTTCCTGCATCTTATCGCGCGGCTCAGGATCGGCGGTTATGATTTCATCGACGCGCAGTTCACCAACGAGCATCTGGCGCAATTCGGCCTGATCGGCATGAGCAACGATGATTATCAGCCCATGCTGGCGCGCGCCCTGGCGCGAGAGGCGTCATTCTTCGCCGCGCCCGATCACTCGCCGGTCGCGCGGGTCGTGCAGTCGATCACCCAGACGTCATAGACAGGGTGCTCCAGCGCGTTGAGCGCCGGGGACGACGCGAACATCCAGCCGCGGAAAATGTTGACCCCTTCGGCCTGGGGGCCTTCGAGGACTTCCGGCGCCGGCGGCATTTCGCGCGGCGGCGGCAGTCTTTCCTCTGTCTGCGTCGGCAGACCGGCGACCGGCTCCACCGGCAGAACCTCGAGCTCGGTCGCCTCGATCTCCTCTTCGATCGCAACCGGTTCGACAATTTTCAGATCGCTTTCGCGATGGCCGAATTCGGTGTCGAAGACTTCAAGAAAAGCCGTGGTCTCGGGAAACTCCTCCGGCGGGCGCTTGTCGCAGGTGCGCGGGATGATTTCGAGCGAACCGAAACGGGCGATCTGGTTCATCTGGATTTCCAGATCCGTATAGCGCGCGGTGATCTTGTCGAGCGCGCGCAGCGTGACCGACACCGGTTCGCGCGATCTCGTCTCAACCACGCCGGCGTAAGGATCGTCCGCGGTGCGCGACAGGCGCTCAAGCTCGCTGAGTTCTTCTTCGGGTTGTTCCATTCCGGAGCCTTCCGGGGCAACAGCGTCCTGCTGAGCATGCGCGGTCGCCAAAAGCGCGCCTGATGCGGTCAGCGCAAGCATGAAACGCATTACAATTCTCCCGGCTGATCGGACGCGTCTTCCCCAGCGCCGTCATCGCCATCCTGGCTCGTGAAGGACCGCACGGCGAGGCCGAGGAGGTCGACCGAGCCCTGCGTGATGGTGATCTTTTCGCCTTCGCGCAGCATGACGTCCGACGCGCCCGGCTCGATCGCCACATGGGCGCCGCCGATCAGGCCGTCGGAGACGATCTTGGCGACGGAATCTTCCGGGATCGGAACATTGCGGTCGATGATGAACTGAAGATCGGCCTCATAGGTCTGAAGATTAAGCCGGTTGGCCGACACGGCGCCGACCTTGACGCCGGCGATGCGCACTTCCGATCCGATGGTGATGCCGTCGACCCGGCCGAACACGGCGCCGACGCTGTATTTGTCCGCGCCGATGGTCTTGCCGCTGAGGCCATAGGCGTAGACCAGGAACGCGGCGGCGACGGTAATCACAATGAAGCCGAGGATGGTTTCGAAGACTCCGGCGCGGGTCATGACGCATTCTCCCTCGCGTTACGCGCTTTCCGGCGTCCAGGGCTCATAGTCGTCGTCGACATTGGCCGGCCCGTCGGCGCGCGAAAGACTGCCTGCGGGATGATAGGCGAGCGGCGTGCCGGTCATGTTAGGCAGATGATCCTTCTCGAACGAACGACGCGTTAATGGCGCCTCGGTCGGCGGGTCCTGAAAGGTGTGATGCAGCCACCCATGCCAGTCGGCGGGAATGCGCGAGGCTTCGGCGAGACCGTGATAGACCACCCAGCGCCGGGGCCGCTTGCCGTCCGAACCGGGCAGGCTGCGGGCCTTTTCCTCAAAATAGCGGTTGCCCTGCTCGTCCTTGCCGACGAGCCGCGCGCCGCGCCGCCACAGGGTGAAGGACGTGCCGTAGGTGGTCGAGTTCCACCAGGTGAAAAGCTGCGCGAACATGGGCCTCCGATACGCCGAACCGCCGGATTTTAACGCTTGCCGGCAGCGGGAATATGGCGCCCGCCGCTGACGCCCGCAATAGCCCGGATTGCGTGGTCAACGTGGATTTCCTGGTAGCGCCGAAAGCCCTCGCCTACTATATCTATGGTCTTCGTGGACCAGCCGAATCAGGCTGCCTGGCAGACCTATGCGCATTGAACGCCGCTTTTCAAAGGATGCGGGCGCGCCTTATGGCGCGAGCGTGTTCCGGCGCGCCGATTCGGAGATCCGCTCGATTGCCGGCGACATCATCTTCGAGATGCGCGACATCGAGGCTCCCAAGACCTGGAGCCAGACCGCGATCGACATTCTGGCGCAGAAATATCTGCGCAAGGCCGGCGTGCCGGCGGCCGTCAAGAAGGTTCGCGAAAAGGGCGTGCCCGCTTTCCTCCAGCGCTCCATGCCCGACGTCGCCGCCCTCGCCAAACTCCCGGCGGACAAACGCTACGGACCGGAAACCTCCGCCAGGCAGGTGTTCGACCGCATGGCCGGGGCCTGGGCCTATTGGGGCTGGAAGGGCGGCTATTTCACCGACGAAGACGCCGCGCGCGCCTATCTCGACGACATGCGCGCCATGCTGGCGCTTCAGATCGGCGCACCCAATTCCCCGCAATGGTTCAATACCGGCCTTCACTGGGCCTACGGCATCGACGGCGCCGGCCAGGGCCATTTCTATGTGGAGCACGAGACCGGCCATCTCGCCGAGTCCGACAGCGCCTATGAGCGCCCGCAGCCCCATGCCTGTTTCATCCAGTCGGTGGACGACAGTCTCGCCGGCGACAACGGCGTCATGGATCTTTGGAAGCGCGAGGCGCTGCTGTTCAAATACGGCTCGGGCACGGGCACGAACTTTTCCGGCATTCGCGGCGCGGGCGAGCCGCTTTCGAGCGGCGGGAAAAGCTCCGGGCTGATGAGCTTTCTCAAAGTCGGCGACGCCGCGGCCGGCGCGGTCAAGTCCGGCGGCACCACGCGGCGCGCGGCGAAAATGGTCATCGTCGACGCCGATCATCCCGACATTGAAGACTTCGTGCGCTGGAAAGCGCGGGAAGAAGAAAAGGTCGCCGCGCTCGCCGTCGGCTCGCGCACGCTCGCCAGGCAGCTGCCCCGCATCATGGCCGCCTGCTGGGCCGGCGAAGACGACGAAACGCGGTTCGATCCGAAAAAGAACGCCGCCCTGAAAGCCGCGCTGCGCGAGGCGAAGAAAGCCTTCGTGCCCGACGCGTCCGCGCGGCGGGTAATCGACTACGCCCGCGAAGGCTATCGCTCGATCACGGTCGACGTCTACGATCTCGACTGGGATGCGGAAGGCTACCGCACCGTTTCCGGTCAGAATTCCAACAATTCCGTGCGCGTCACGGACGCGTTCATGAACGCGGTCGCGGCGGACGGCGACTGGACGCTTAAGCGGCGCATCGACGACGCGCCGGTCAAGACGCTCAAGGCGCGCGCACTTTGGGAATCAATCTGCGCGACCGCCTGGGCATGCGCCGATCCGGCCGTGCAATATCACGACACCGTCAACGCCTGGCACACCTGTCCCGAGGCCGGACCGATCCGCGCATCCAATCCGTGCTCGGAATATATGTTCCTCGACGATACGGCGTGCAATCTCGCCTCGCTCAATCTCGTCAAGTTCAAGACCGAAAACGGCTTCGACGTCGACGGGTTCGAACATGCCTGCCGGCTGTGGACGCTGACGCTGGAAATCTCCGTCATGATGGCGCAGTTCCCGTCGGCGGAGATCGCGCGGCGCTCCTACGACTACCGCACGCTGGGGCTCGGCTTCGCCAATCTCGGCGGGCTCGTGATGTCGTCGGGCCTTGCCTATGACGGCGATGAAGCGCGCGCCGTCGCCGCAGGCGTTACCGCGCTGATGAGCGGCGCGGCCTATCGCGCCTCGGCGGAAATGGCCGCCGCGGTCGGTCCGTTCGCCAAATTCAAGGACAATCGCGACGCCATGTTGCGCGTCTTGCGCAATCATCGGCGCGCCGCCGTCGGCACGGCGCTCGCCGGCGGGTTCGAAGGCCTTGCGGTTTCACCGCCGCTCTTTGACGATACGGCCTGTCCCTGGCCGGCGCTCGCCGAACGGGCCAAGACCGTGTGGAACGAAACCTACGAACTCGGCGCCATCAACGGCTTTCGCAACGCCCAGGTCTCCGTCGTCGCGCCCACCGGCACGATCGGCCTGGTCATGGACTGCGACACCACCGGGATCGAACCGGACTTCGCCCTGGTGAAGTTCAAAAAGCTCGCCGGCGGCGGCAATCTCAAGATCATCAACCGCGCCGTGCCGGCCGCGCTCGCCGCGCTGGGATATGCGCAACAGGAAATCGACGACATCATCGCCTATGCGCTTGGCCGCGGCACGCTGGAGGAGGCCCCGGGCGTGAGCCTTGCCGACTTGCGCCGGGAAGGGTTCGAGGACCGTCATATCAGGGCGCTGCAGGAGCGGCTGAAAACAGCGTTCGATCTGACTTATGCGTTTATGCCGGCGGCTTTGGGCGAGGATTTTTGCGTTCACGTCCTCGGCCTGCCGCAAGCCCGGCTGTCCTCGACCGGTTATGAAATTCTGCGCGATCTGGGCTTTTCCGACGAGGAAATTCACCAGGCCAATCTTTTCTGCTGCGGCGCGATGACCGTCGAGGGCGCGCCGCATCTAAAGCCCGAACACTACGCCGTCTTCGATTGCGCCACGCCCTGCGGTCGGATCGGCGAGCGTTCGTTGTCGCTTGAAGCGCATCTGAAAATGATGGCCGCCTGCCAGCCCTTCATTTCCGGCGCGATTTCCAAGACCGCCAATCTGCCGGCGCGGGCCAAAATCGCCGACTGCGCGCGCGCCTATATGCTCGCCTGGTGCTTAGGGCTTAAATCCATCGCGCTTTACCGCGACGGTTCGAAACTCTCCCAGCCACTCGCTTCGGCGCTTCTCGCCGGCGACGAAGACGAGGACGAAGACGATTTTCAAGAGCAGATCGCCGAGGCGCCGGCGGCGCAGAAATCGAAAATCGTCGCCGAACGCATTGTCGAACGGGTCATCGAACGCACCCCCGGCCGGCGCCGCCTGCCCGACCGGCGCAAGGGCTATATTCAAAAAGCCATTGTCGGCGGCCACAAGGTTTATCTGCACACCGGCGAATTCGACGAAGGCGAATTGGGCGAAGTCTTTATCGACATGCACAAGGAAGGCGCGGCCTTCCGCTCCCTGATGAATAATTTCGCCATCGCCGTCTCCCTCGGCCTGCAATATGGCGTGCCGCTGGACGAATATGTGGACGCTTATGTCTTCACGCGGTTCGATCCGTCGGGCCCGGTGCAGGGCAACGATCAGATCAAGCATGCGACCTCGATCCTCGATTACATTTTCCGCGAGCTGGCGATCTCCTATCTCGGCCGCGCCGATCTTGCCCATGTCAATCCGGACGAAAGCGCCGTCGACGCCATCGGACACGGCGTCGACAGCGAGAAAACCCAGGCCGACGCGGCCAAGCTGATTTCCAAGGGGTTTTCCCGCTCCACGGTCTCCGACAATCTGGTCGTCCTGCGCGGCGGGGATTTCGACCGGCTGCGCGACAGCGCCAATGAGGACGAAGCAATCGTCGAGGCCGAGGACGTTTCCGCCGTCGAGGAACAACCCAAAGCGGAAACCCCGCCGGAGATCGAGGCGCAGATCGCCAAGCTCGCCGACGCGGTCAATCAAAAGGCGCCGCGCGGGGTGCTCGCCTCGCCCGGCCGCGCCCGTCAGGAAGCCCGCATCAAGGGCTATGAAGGCGACGCCTGTTCCGAATGCGGACAGTTTACGCTGGTGCGCAACGGCGCCTGTCTCAAATGCGAAAGCTGCGGCGCGTCGACCGGCTGTTCTTAATCCTTCGTTGACGGTCTTTCCCGTTCGCGCGCGGGGTTTGTTTCGATTGCGCGAAAATTCTCCGCTTATCCTTAAGCGATCCTTGACGTCCCTTTCGGAAACTGGCGGGCGGCGACAATCGGAGCACGTCCCGTGGCGAAGATGACCGGACTGATCATCGTGTTCATGATCATGATTTTCATGGTCGCGGCCAGCGTTGCGCCGGGCTCGCGCGGCTTCAAACAGAAAAACCCGGTCGTCGAAGCGGGCAAGGAAATCGTCAAACCCCTCGCCAACGTCGACACGGTCGGCGCCGAACTTTCCCAGGCGCTCGAAAAAGTCGACGTCAAACTGCCGATCCCCGGCGCCAAAAAGGAAAAGACCGGCGAGAACCATACGCTGGCGGATTATTCCGGCGCGGTCTTTTCGAATATGGATCTGCCCAGAGCGAATTTCGCCAGTTCCACCCTGAACGCCGTGCAATTCAACGAAGCCCTGCTCGACGGCGCGAGCCTGGAAGGCGCCGGCGGCGACAATGCGAATTTCAATCGCGCGCGCATGGCCAAGGCCAATCTTACGGCCGCCTCGTTTGCCGGCGGCGACTTCGCCGGCGCCGAACTGCGCGAAGCGATCGCGCGGGCGGGCGATTTCAGCGGCGCCAGTTTCGCCGGCGGAAACGTATCCTTCGCCGCGTTTTCAGGCGGGACATTCCAGGACGCCGTTCTTACGGACGTTTACGGCGCCGGCGCGATCTTTGTGGGAACGGATCTTTCGGGCGCGGATTTTTCCGGCGCGGACCTTACCGGCGTGCGCTTCGAGCGCGCCAATCTGAAAGGCGCCACCTTCGCCGGCGCCGACATCAAACTGGCGAAATTCGCCGGCGCGAATATTCACGGCGCCGATCTTTCCGGCGCGCTTAACGCCACCGCCGAACAGCTCGGCGCGGCGTGCGCCGATGGCGATACGAAACTTCCTGACGGCCTGCCGGCGACGCGCTGTTAGAGCAAATTGAACGACTGAAGATTCACGCCTTCTATCCTTCGTGACGAAATTTTTCCTTCATCCTGAGGAGCCAGCCCTTTGGCTGGCGTCACGAAGGACGAAGGAAAAATTTCTCCTCAGGATGAAGGCACCGGTGAGTCATCTGATCTTCAGGATGCTCAAGAGCGTTTTCAGGAGCACGTTCATAACTCCAACTAAAGTGAACGTGCCCTAGGCGTTGTAATTCATGTGGCGTACAAACACACTAGCGCCGCCCGCTTTCATCATTGCGACCGAACGCAATCACGGCCGGATCGAGCGCCTGCAGGACGCTCATGGCCAGCGCGGACAGCCGGGAAAGCGGCGTTGTAAAAGGCGCGCCCGTCGGCGGCGGTTTAACGGGCGCAGATGTTACCGGCGCCGGGCCGGTTGTTTCTTCCGTATACGACTTATATCCAGCCATTGACCGGACAGCGCCCAGAACGCTTGGCGGCGCACTTGCGGGCGCATGACCGCCCGATGCGGCCGGCGCGGCCCCTTCGCCCATCGACGCTGCGATCGAGGCGATCACTTCGCCTACGGTTTTCGCCCGGGCGCCATCGTAAAACACGGCGCGATTAGCGGCGGCGGCCTGAGGCAATAGGTCGGCGGCTTTCGCTTTCGCTGCGGCGGACAAGAGCTTCACCGCGCCCGCCGGACCGAGAAAATGCGCCGCATAAAGATCAGCGGCGCCGACCGCGCGTCCGAGACGCGATTCCAGAATGGCGCGGTTTTCATTGGCGAGCTCGCCGGCGAGCGCGGCGGAGGCGCCGGCGTCGAACCGCAGATTGAGAATTTCCGCCCGGCGTTGGGCGTCGGCGACGTGAAACTTGCCGTCGGCGCCGCGGGCGATGTTGGCGGCGTAATCGCCCAGCCCGTGCCGGGCGCCGTATTGCTTGACGGCGCCGAGCCAGGTCTGGTCGATGAACTGGAACAGCCCGGCGGCGCTGGAGGTTTTCGCCCTAGCGCTCGGATCAAGGCTCGATTCCCGCTGGGCCATCCTGACCAGAAAATCAAAGCCCGCGCCGGTCGCCGTCCCGGCCCGCTTAATCGCGGCCGTGACCGACGCTGTCGCGGCGGATGCGGCGATGTCGCTGGGCATAAACCCTCCTTGCGCCAAGCGAGCATGGCCCGGGAAGATCAAGAAAGCGCTAACCATGACCGCCCCCATCAAACCGATCCGGGGCAAATGGTTTCAGATCCGTTACCGGCGCGCCGCCCGTAATCTCGCGCGCCAGCGCCTGCGCCGTCGCCGGCGCGAGCAGGACGCCGTTGCGATGATGGCCGAGGGCGAAAAAGACGTTTTCCGGCCCTCTGGGAACGCGCCCGAGGATCGGCGCGGCGTCAGGCGTCGCCGGCCTAAGGCCGGCCCAGCGTTCGCCTTCGGGCAACTCAGCCGTCGCCGGCGCGGCGGCGGCGGCGCCGCGCCGCAGCCCGGCGATCGCCGCGTCGTCTACGGTTAAGTCGTCGCGGCCGCGATATTCCGTGGCGCCGATGACCAGCCGGCCGTCCGCCTTGGGGCAAAGATACGCCCCCGGCGCACGCACCACGCGGCGGATAAGGCCGTAAGGCATGGCGAGCGCCAGGGCCTCGCCCTTGGCCGGCGCGACCGGCGGCGGCTCGATGTCCTCGATCAGGCCCGCCGTCGCCGCCGCGCCGCTGGCGAGAACCAGCGTATCCGCCGCGAGGCGCTCGCCATTCGAAAGAACGAGCCCATAGGCGCGGTTTTGCTTTTCCGCCTTTTCAAGCCGCGCGGCGATTATCGGGCCGGCGGTTTCCGCAACGATCCGGCGCAGCGCGGCGAGCAATTTGCGCGGGTCGACCTGGGCGTCGTCCGGCGCCAGAAGCGCGGCGGCGACGGATGGCGACAGCGCCGGCTCCAGCCGCCGCGCCTCATCGCCCGAGATCATCTCAGCCCTCGCGCCCAGCGCGGCGAGCGGCGGGATGCTCGCTTGCAACGCGCCCGCCTGCACATCGTCGAAGGCGACGCCGAGCGTGCCGTCGTCGCGAAAGTCGATGGACGCGCCCGCTTCTTCCTCGACCGAGGCGGCGAAGGCGGGCCACATCTCAAGGTTCTGCGCGCCGAAGGCGTAAAGCGTATCGGCCATATTGCCGTCCCTGACTTCAAAGGACGGGGCCAGCATGCCCGCCGCCGCATCGGTCGCGGGAGGAATGTCCGCCGCCGCGTCGATGACGGCGACACGCGCCTTTTCGCGCCTGAGCGCGCACGCCAGCGCCAGGCCGATGACGCCGCCGCCGATAATCGCGATGTCGAAACTTTTGCGCACGCCTTTCCCTTACCGTTGGCATCGGAACATGATGGTCCGTTTCAGCAAAAACAAGTTCGGTCATGCCTTTGCCTAGCGCCCTCTCCCGCTCATTCCCTCCGAGTCGATCCAGGGGAATGAGCGGAAAAGATGCGTTACGTTTCCAGGTTTCCTTCCCTTTCCTGCTGCGGCGGCCCGGCGATAAGGCGCGTCTTGTCCTTCGAACCCGCGGACGAGCCGAAATAATAATTGACCACCGCCGCGGTCATGGTCGCGAGCGCGCCGAGCATGATCGAAAATTCGGTCTCCGCCCCGGCGGGCAGCCGGCGCGACACCATGGCGGCGAGCACGGCGAAAAATCCGACAATAATCAGCGCGCCCAGCGCCGCCGGCGTGCGATCGCGCAGGGCGATGTGGCGCGCCCGCGCGCTCGCCCGGTCGGCGGCGGCGATGCGATGTTCCTCAACGCTCGCCTGGCGCAGGGCGAGCGCGAATTCGCGTTCGGCTTTCTTGAGCGCCACAAGCTGTTCCGGCGTCGCGCTTGCCAGCGCATCGCCGAGCGCATCCTCGCCCGCGTCCGGCGCGCCGAATATCGCACGGGAAATCTGCGCCACCGCCGCGCCGGCCAGCGGTCCGCCCAGCGCATGGGCGAGCGCCGGCGCGGTATCTGCGATGGCGCGCTTGATCTTGCCGCGCGCCCTGCGGTTGGTCCTGGCCATAAGCTCTCCGAAAAGCCGTCTCAGAATTTTCTCGGATCGCATTCTAACGCCGCGCATGCGGGTGCGGATAAAACGGCGCATCGGCGCCTTTGAAAACGTCCGAATATGTCGGCGCCAGGATCAACAATGCTCAGAAGGCGTTGTATTTACTGGCAAAGCCGATTTCGCCCTCAGGCGAAAAGCAAAACCTTAAAACAACCGGTGATTGAACCGTGTTGCGCCGCGCGCAACATCTCAAGAATCCACCGGAAAGGCCTGAAACGCCGCAAAACAGGCCGTATGCGATCTAATCCTGTAAAAAATTCAATTTGCCAATAGGGCCGGATCAATTCACGTTCTCCACAGGTGATTCGCCGCGCCCCAGAAGGGCGAAACGGCGACAAAGGTCGGATTTATGATATTTGCGGTGATTGCGGCGGCGCTTGCCGTCGTTTTGTGGAGTCTCGCAAAGACAAACTGGATTAGCGTCGCCGAGCGGGCCCCGGCGCTGACGCTTGCGGTCGGCGCCGCTGTTTCCTTGGTCTACCGGGCGGCCGGCGCGCCTTTCGCGCCGTCGGAATGGACCGCGGCCGGGGCGGACGCCTTGCTCGCCGCGCTTGCCTTTGTCGCCGCAGCGCAGTTTCGGGTCTCACGCCTTGCCAGCGCCTGTCCGGCCTCGTTCCGGCTGACGATCGGCGGCGCGCCGCTGTTTCTTATTGTCTGCGGCCTCGGGGCCTTCGTGCTGGTGCCCCATCTGACGCTTTCCGCGGCGCTGTTGGTCGCCGGCGCGCTGGCGCTGAACGGCGCCGCCTTCGACCGGCGCGCAGTCGCCGACGCCCCGGCGCCGGCGATCATCAAGGCCGCCGTCAGGCTAGAAAGCGCCGCGGTGCTGGCGCTCGGCCTGCCGGTCGCCGTGCTGCTCGAAGCGACCGCCACCGCGGCGCCGCTTTCCCTGCCGGCGGTGACGCCGCTTTACGAGGCGGGCCAGGCGATTTTCGTCGCCTTTGCGCTCGGCGGCGGCCTGGGCCTTGCCGCCGCCCTTGCCGGCAACCGCATCGAAAGCATTCGCGCCGCAGCGCTCCTGGCGGTCGCCGCCGGCGTCATCGCCGCGTTCGGCGCCGCCGCGCTCGGGGCCCATCCGGCGATCGCCGCCGCCGCGGCGGGCCTTTTATGGGGCGAACAGACCACCGCGCTGATTACCACGCGCGTGCGCATGCGCCGCATTGTCGAACGCGCGGTCGCGCCGGCGGCCTATTTCGCCTTCGGCGTCGTGCTGGCGCCGCGCATCTTCCAGGCGGATCTGTTGACGATATTGTTCGCCATCGCCGCGGTGACGATCATGCGCGCCGGCCCGCGCCTTGCGACCCTCAAACAGACGAATTTGCCCAAGGAAAGCCAGATGTTTCTCGCCTGGTTCGGCGGCGCGCCGGGCGCGGCATCGGCGCTGTTTTTGATGTCGCTGTTCGATGCGGCGTCGATCGTCGCCCAGGACGCCACGCTCACCGTCGGCGCGCTGGTCGTCACGCTTGGGGTTTTCGCCGCGCGGCTGACGTCGGGCCCGCTGATCAAGCTGCTCATCAAGGAAACCGCCCTGGCGAAAAAGCGCGCCATGTTCGCGGGCTAGGCGCCCTACGCCCATTCGAACGTTTCCAGATGCGCGCGCAGGTGAAAAATCGTCGGGAATTTTTTTAAAATCAAATCCGAGCGCAGGCCGCAGCAGACATCCTTGATCGGCTGGGGCTGTTTTCGGTAATGGGCGCGGCCCCCGACAATGTCGTATAGAAGCCGCGCGATGGAAAGAATGTCCGAGCGGCGTTCGATCGCCGGCGAGCGGCCCCATTCGTGAAAGTCGATGGTGCGCAGTTGAAAGAACACGCCGCGCCGTTCGACGAAAATATTGCCGGTGTGAAGATCGCCGTGAAACTCGCCGCGGGCGTGAATCTCCTCAATGCCGATGGTCAGATCGTAAAGCAGGTTGAGCGCCTCGAAAGGCGGCATGCGCCCGCCGCGATAGTCTTTCAACAGATCGTGCAGCACGGCGCCGGCGAAATATTCGCTGATCAGACACTGAATGAACGTGTCGCCGATGCGCACCTCTTCGGAGTGGAAATATTTAACGACAATGTCGCAGTCGCGCAGGGCGTCAAGCTTGCGCGCGTAACGCACCAGGCGCTTGGCGCTTTTGTGGTTGCGAAAATAGAGCTTGGCGGCGCGGGTAAGGCCCGTGGCGATTTCGCGGATCTTGTAGACTTCGCCTTCGGACCCGCTGCCCAGGCGGTCGATGACCTCGTATTTCCAGGTCAGGCTGTCGCCGGGTTGGAGACCGAAGGAGTGGCGGGAGTGGTTCATTACAGCCCGTCTCTATACGCTCGCGGACCGAGATAATCGAGTTCTGACGCATGACTCGGCAATGAGGCGGACGAATGCAGGAGCAGTGGAGCCGACTATTGTATCAATATTCGCCATTTGCAGGAAAGCTGGGGGATAGTATGCTGTCAGCATGACCATAGCCCTGTCGCCAGAGAAAAAGGCCTTTATCGAGCGTGAAATCGCCGCCGGCGGCTTCAAGTCGGAAGCAGACGCGATTGAGCGCGCGTTGACGCTTTACGAACGCCACCTTCGCCGCATCCGCGAAGCCATCGCCGAAGCCGAGCGGGAAATCGCCGAAGGGCGCGGCGTCACTTTGAGCGCGGACCAACATATCGCGCAAATTCGGGCCAATGCCGCGAAAGATCGTTAAGTCGCCGCGGGCGCTAACTTGATGCCGAAACATCCAAAACTCCGCTTTTCCCGGCGAAAGCCGGGACCCAGAACTCCTTCGGCGGTTCCACATTTCTGGACCCCGACTTTCGTCGGGGAGAACGGGAAGGAGGTTTTCTGATTCAAACCATTCCTGCGACGCACTCTTCCCGCGCCCGTCGTCATCGCTTATCGCGCGACTGAGAAGGAGATTATCATTCTTCGCGTGTTTCACGGCCGCGAGAATTATCAGTCCCTGCTGGCGATGGGGGGCTGAGTTTACTGCATGGCGACTGGTTTAAAAATTCGGCGATTAACGCCGCTGTACGCTTTTTGATTTTATCACGGCGTGCTTGAGGAAGCGTTTTGACCTTATCCTCGAGAGAAATGCCCATGGCTGGTCTTGTTGTTTCTTGAGGAGTCCTAGGATGGGTATCGCTCTGCGCCGGCGCCCTACCCCGTCTTGTCGAACAGTTCGCGGCCGATCAGCATGCGGCGGACTTCCGACGTGCCGGCGCCGATTTCGTAAAGCTTGGCGTCGCGCAACAGCCGGCCGGTGGGGTATTCGTTGATATAGCCGTTGCCGCCGAGCATCTGGATGGCGTCGAGCGCGACTTGCGTGGCCTTTTCCGAGGCGAAGAGAATGCAGCCCGCCGCGTCCTGGCGCGCGGTCTCGCCCCGGTCGCAGGCTTTCGCCACCTGATAGACATAGGACTTGGCCGCATTGGCCGTCACATACATGTCGGCGAGCTTGCCCTGGACGAGCTGGAACGAACCGATGGGCCGGCCGAACTGCTCGCGCTCGTGCACATAGGGAATGACGACATCGAGGCAGGCCTGCATGATGCCCAGCGAGCCCGCCGACAGGACCGTGCGTTCGTAATCGAGCCCCGACATCAACACCGCGACGCCTTCGTTAAGCTGGCCGAGAATATTTTCTTCGGGAACCTCGCAATCTTCGAACACCAGTTCGGACGTGTCCGAGCCGCGCATGCCGAGCTTGTCGAGCTTTTGCGCGGTCGAAAATCCCTTAAAGCCCTTTTCGATAATGAAGGCGGTGATGCCGCGCGACCCGGCCTCGGGCTTGGTCTTGGCGTAGACCACCACCGTGTCTGCGCCGGGCCCGTTGGTGATCCACATTTTCGAGCCGTTGAGAATATAGCGGTCGCCTTTCTTCTCGGCGCGCAATTTCATGCCGACGACGTCCGAGCCCGCGCCCGGTTCGGACATGGCGAGGGCGCCGAGATGTTCGCCGGAAATCAGCTTGGGCAGATAGGTTTCCTTTTGCGCTTTATCGCCGTTCAGATTGATCTGGTTGACGCAGAGATTGGAATGGGCGCCATAGGAAAGCCCCACCGCGCCGGACCCGCGGGAGATTTCCTCCATGACCACGCAATGGGCGAGATAGCCGAGCCCGGCCCCGCCGAATTCTTCGTCCGCGGTAATCCCGAGCACGCCGAGATCGCCCAGTTCCGGCCATAGCTCGCGGGGAAAGAGATTCTTCTCGTCGATTTCCGCAGCGCGCGGCGCAAGCCGGTCGGCGACCCAGCGCGCCACCACGTCGCGCATTTCTTCGATCATCGGATCGAGGTCGAATTTCATAAAGGCATGGCTGTTGGACCGCATGGCGGCGTCTCCCACGGTGCGTTTTCGCGTATGCGGGGCCTCAATACCGCTCCGGGGTCATTTCGGCAAACGCGCCGAAAGGGCCGCCACCTCTTCTCGCAATGCCGCAAGGTGCTCGCGTATGGCGGTCTGATTGGCGATCACCTCGTCGACCACCGGCCCGCTGTCTTCCTCCACCACGCGCACGACAATGGCGACGAAGAGGTTCAACATTGTGAAGGTCGCAATCAGTACGAAGGCCAAGAAGAACACCCAGGACCGGGCGTGGGTTTCGCCCACCTGGCCGGCGATGTCCGGCCAGCCTTCCAGGGTCATGACCTGAAACAGCGTATACATCGCGGTAAAGACATCGCCGAACAGATGCGGATGCGCGCCGCCATAAAGATTGGCAGCGATGACCGCGAAGACATAAATGATCAGCGCCAGGACGACGCCGACCGAGGCGATGCCGGGAATGGAATCGAGCAGCGCAGAAACGACGACCCGCATGCGCGGGATGACGGTGATGACGCGCAGCACCCGGAGCACGCGAAAGGCCCGCAACGCGGCGAGCCCGCTGGTGGCCGCGGCCAGGGACACCCCCACGATCACGAAATCGAATATATTCCAGCCCTTGCGGAAATAATCGCCCCGCTCGGCGAATATCCGCAAAAAGATTTCCACAACGAAGGCGTAAACGATCAGCCGGTCGACCATGCCCAGGCCCGGCCCCATGGCGATTCGCACCGCGTCGAAGGTGTCCGCCCCCAATATGACCGCGTTGACAATAATTAAGGTCAGCACGGTTCCCTGAAACAGGCGGCTTTCGACCAGATTGACGACGCTCTGACGGAGTGTGCTCATAAAATGCCGGGCGGTCTGAATGCTTGCGAATCGCGGCTATAGGGATTCTTGGCGGAAATGAACGCCCGCGTCCGGCTGAAACCGGCGGCAATCAATTGGCGGGCATGCGAAAATCCGCTATGCGGGACGTTGCCGGGGGCCTTGCGGATTTGAACGCCGGGAAAGAGCGTGAACGAGGAACATAACCCAAAAAACGAAGGGTCGAACGGACCCGGCGATGGCGGCGGGTCGCCAGGCGTGCATTTTTCCGATGTGGTGGCGGCCGACGCCAGGCCCCCCGCCCGAAGCGAGGCCGCAGCCGGATTGTTCGCCGCCGAGCAGGGCGAACGCTACTGGAACGCTCGGGGCCGGCAGGCCTGGCTGGTCGCGCGGCTTGGCGCGGTTTTGGTGTTTTTCTGCTTTGTCGTCGGGCTGCCGCTGGGCAATTGGCTCGCCCATCGCCAGATCTTCGGTTCAAACGTCGAATGGGAATTGTTTGCGGCCTATGATTTTACGTCGCTGATTTTCGCTATCATCGTGCCCGTCCTGCTTTTGCTGCTGGGCTATATGGTCTCGAATGTGGCGGCGATGCTGAGCGCGGCGCAGTCGATTGTTTCCGCCACAAAGCAATTCATTTCGCCCGATGCGTCCGCCGCCTACAACGCCGACAATGTCGGCCAGGTGGTGCGCGGCCACATGACGGCGCTCAATGAAAGCGTCGACGGCGCGCTGACGCGGCTGGCCTCGGTCGAAGCGATGATCCGCGATCATGTCGCCGCCATCGAGCTTGCCGGCGAAGCGATCGAGCATAAAGCCACCGGCGCGGTCGAACGGGTCGCCGACGAGCGCTCCCGGCTGATGGACCTGACCGAAAGCCTTAACGCCCATGCGGACTCATTCGCGGCGGCGATCGCCGAACGCGCCAAGGCGAGCATTTCCGCGATTGAATCCGCCGATACGGTGTCGGCCGGTCTTGAAAAGGATTTCGACGAGCGCCTGGGCCGGCTTGAAGCGGCCGCCGCGCGGGCGTTTTCCAGCTTCGAGGCGCTGCGCGGCGCGCTCGGCGCGACGCAAGAAAACCTTGCCGCGTCGACCGAAGCCATCGACGCCGCCGCCCAGGAAACGCTAAAGGCGACCGAGCGCGCAACGGCGGCCTCGAACGAGGCGGCGGAATCGGCCGCGCAAAGCGCCGCTGCTGTCGCCGCCGCCGCTGAGGACGCCGCCGGCCGGGCCGCCGAAACCGCCAAGCGGCAGGCCGAAGACATCACCCAGTCCGCCCTCGATGCCGCGGCGGAAGAAACCGGCAAGATGCGCGAAGCGACCGCCAAGGCGCTTGACGAAGCATCTCAGGCGAGCAAGGAAGCGATCGACGCCGCGCGCGAAGACGCCGACAAGGCGGCCAAGGCCGCCGTAGAGGTTTCCGACGCGGCGCGTCAGACCGGCGAGGCGGCGACCGCCGCATCGAAAAACGTCGCCGCCGCCAGCGAACAGGCCCGCAAAAGCGCGGACGAAGCCCTCAAACAGAGCGAAGCGGCGGCCAATCGCATCGACGACCGCAACAAGGCGCTGGCCGAAGCGCGCGCCGCGCTCGAAAAGGAAAACATCCGGCTTGAAAATCTGATCGAAGAACAACGCAAGCGCGCCGACCGGCTCGCCGAGGCGATTGCGACGCAGACGGAGCGTTTGAGCAAGCTCGCCGAAGCCCAATTGCGCGAGCAGGAAGCCGCCGCCCGCCTCGCCGAAACCCAGAGCGAAAGAAAGGCGCTCGCCGCCAAGGAAGCCGAAGAGGCGGAAAAGGCCGCCCGGCTTGAAGCCCAAAAGAAAGCCGAAGCGGAAAAGGCCGCGCAGGAAAAGAAAGCGCGCGAAAAGGCGGCCGAGCAAAAGCCGGCGCCGGAAAAAGCCCCGCGCGAAACGCCTCAAAAGACTGAAAAAGAACCGCCCGCGCTCAGCTTTACGCCCAAGGGCCGCAGCAAGCCCGCCTCATCGAACGGCGCGGCGCGCCTTGACGAACTCGCCCGCGATATCGCTGAGCGTCGGTCCCGGGGCGATGGCCGCGGGCGCAAACAGCCCGTGGTCGAAAGCGGCGCTGAAGATGCAGGCGTGCGCCGCCGCGCCAAGGGCGAAGTCTCGTGGCGGGAAATTCTCGACGCGGCCGAGGACGCCGAGCCGCTCGAACTCGACGCGGGCGCCAAGAAAACCCCGGCCGAGGCGCGCGACGAAGCCGCCGACGCCATCCGCATCATCGCCAAGCTCCAGGATTTCACCTACGAGCTTGAAACAAGGCTTTACGGGGAGCCGCCGCCGGCGCTGCAGGAGCGGTTCGACCGCGGCGACCGCAATGTCTTCGCCAACCGATTGCTTCGGCTCAACGAAGCCGATGTCAAAAGGCGCATTCGCTCCGAATCCGCGCGCGACCGCGGTTTCGAACAGGGCGTGCATCATTTTCTGCAAGGCTTTGAACGATTGCTCGAAGACGCAACCACGTCCGAGACCGCCGATGAGGAGCTGGAGGAATATCTCGGCTCGCCGCTCGGCCGGGTCTATCTCCTGATCGGCGCGACTGTCGGCTATTTCGCGTAAGAATGGTTTCGGCAGCTTCGTAGGGCGGACCGGGGCCACTACTGTCCGGTTTAGCGAAATGAATAGTTGATGATCGCTCCTTTCATGTTGCAAGCCCACCCCCTCCGTCCCCCGGATCAAGTCCAGGGGCTGCCTCCCCCGCAAGCGGGGGAGGAGCGGCGATTGCCGCAAGGGTTTCTTCCCCCGTTTACGGGGGAAGTGGCCCGAAGGGGGTATTGGGCTGATCGGCAAGCACAGACCCCGTCGGCTTCCATGTCCTAAAGGACGGAAATTCACGCGAGCCCAATAAAAAGATATGAATGACGCGATCCGCAACCGGCGCTAACGCGCCGCGGCGGCCTTTTCGCCTTCCTTGAAGGTCCAGGCGATGATTTCCGCCAGCGCGCGGTTAAACGCCTGGTCGAACGCGGCGATGACGCTGTCGGCGTCGTCGCCGGTCGCCGGCGCGTTGGCCGCCACGGGCTTGGCCGCATAGACCGTTCCCTTGCCGTCGGAAAGCCGCACATAAAGCGACACCGATGCGCCAAGGGCGCCGCCGCGCGCTTCAAGCTGGATGCTGCGAATGTCCGTCTGCAGAACGAAATCGCCGATCGGGATCGCGCCGCGGTCGCCAACCGAAAGGATGCGGCCGGAATCTTCAAAACTCTGCACCAGCGCGGTCTGGAACAGGCGCGGCGCGCTGTCGGCCCATTCCGCCCCGGCGTAATATTCGATCTTTTCCGGCGCGGTCGATACCGCGATCTTCACGCTGTCGAAAGCGCGCGTGGCGCGGGGATCGTCGATCACCAGCGACCAGCCCACCGGCGCGCCGGCAAAGGCGTCCGCATCGACCGCGGCGATCTGATAGCGCGGCCGGGCCGGCTCGGTCTTGGGCAGCAGCGACACGCAGCCGGTCGCAAGCAAGGCGCCGACGATCAAAAGCGCGCGGGCGAGCGGTTTCATCATTCTTCCCTGGCTCCATATTCGGGCGCGTTATCGCCGAGGAAATAGGCCTGCGGATCGCGGTCGATTTCCCGCAGCATGTAATCGAGGGTGCGCATCAGCCGGCGCAATTCCGCCAGCGCCGGCGCCACCTGGCCCAGGCCCTGATCGGCGAACACCCTGATCGAGGCGCGGTTCTCGCTGGCGATGCCGTGCAGTTCCTCGACCAGCGCATTGGCTTCCGCAAGCAGCGTTTCGACGTCGTCCAGCGCGGCCGGACCCCGTTCGGCGAGCAGTTCCTCAAGTCCCGACGCGGCGTTGGACAGTTTTTCGGAAATCTCCGCCAGATCCGCCGACGCGGCGCTGGCGTTTTTGATGATGTCGGAAATCTCTTCCTTGTTTTCGGCCAGCGCGCTGGTGGCGATCTCGATGTTTTCGATGATCAAGGAAATGTTTTCGATGTTCTTGTCGGAAAGCGCGCGGTTGGCCTGGGCGAGAAGATCGCCGCTGCCTTCGAGAAACGCCGCAAAGCCCGACGTGTCCGCTTCGATGCGCGGCACGCGCGTTTCGCTTACGTCTTTGAGCAGCGGCGCCTCGGCGCTGCCGCCGACGAACTGAATGATGGCGAGTCCGGTGAAGCCGACGAGTTCAAGTTCGGCCTTGGTGTCCTCTTTGATCGGCGTGTCGTTATCGACCCGCACGCGGGCGACGACCACGCTGGGATTTTCCGGATCGATGGAGAGATCTTCGACCTCGCCCTTCTGGATGCCGTTGAACCGGACGATGGAGCCGACCGACAGGCCGGACACGCGATCGTAGAAAATGACGTCATATTCGTCATATTCGCGCTGACCCTGGCTTTGCCAGTAAATGTACAGCAGCGCGAATGCGACCGCGCTAAGGACGATCGATCCGACTACGACATAACTCGCCCGCGTTTCCATCTGTCGTCCTAAGCCCCCTCAGGCCTAACTCGCTTTCGCCGCCAGCGCCGCCCGGCCCCGCGGACCGGCGAAATACTCCTGGATCCACGGATGATCGGCGCGGCGCACTTCGTCCAACGGCCCGCAGGCGATGACCCGCTTTTCCGCCAGCACCGCAACACGGTCGCACGCAGCGTGCAGCGTATCGAGATCGTGGGTCACCATAAACACCGTTAACCCTAAGGATTCCTTGAGATTGACGATCAAATCGTCAAATCGCGCGGCTCCGATGGGGTCAAGACCGGCCGTGGGCTCGTCGAGGAACACCAATTCCGGGTCGAGCGCCAGGGCCCGCGCCAGCCCGGCGCGCTTGCGCATCCCGCCGGACAGCTCAGAGGGCAGCTTCGCCCCCGCCTCGGCGGCCAGTCCGACCATGGAGATTTTCAGCGCGGCAATGTCGCGCGCAAGATCGCCCTCGACGTTGAGATGCTCGCGGATCGGGGCCATGACGTTCTGCGCGACGGTGAGGGATGAAAACAGCGCCCCGCCCTGGAACAGCACCCCCCAGCGCCGCTCGATGGCGAGACGCGCCTCGCCGCCGGCTTCGTAAAAGTTCTGGCCGAAGACAGTTACCTCGCCCGCGCTCGGCCGTTTCAATCCGATGATGGCGCGCATCAGCACGGACTTCCCGGTGCCCGAGCCGCCCACGACGCCGAGAATTTCGCCCTCGCGCACGGTGAGGTCGAGCCCGTCATGAACGACGAAATCGCCGAACTGGGTCTTAAGGCCCCGCACCTCAATGATGCCGCCGGTTTGTTCCGCGTCGGGGGTCAAAAATCGATCTCCAGGAAGAACATTGCAAAGAAGGCGTCAATCAGGATGACCAGAAACAGCGACTGCACCACGGAAAGCGTCGTGCGCTGACCCAGGGATTCGGCGCTGCCTTCCACCTCCATGCCCTGAAAACAGCCGATCACGGCGATCACGAAGGCAAAAAACGGCGCCTTGATCAGACCGACCCAGAAATTGCTCATCGCAATCGCCTCCTCGAATTGCGAGACGAACAGCGCCGGGGGAATGTCCATCGCCGTCCACGCAACGATCAGCCCGCCGATAATACCCAGCATTGAGGACATGAACGCCAGGACCGGCAACATGATCACCAGGGCGAACACGCGCGGCAGCACAAGCACCTCGATGGGGTCGAGGCCGAGGACGCGCAGCGCGTCGATCTCTTCACGGATTTTCATCGATCCGATCTGCGCCGTAAACGCGCTGCCCGAACGGCCGGCGATCAGGATCGCCGCCAGCAGCACGCCGAATTCGCGCAACACCGAAATGCCCACAAGCTGAACGGTCAGGATTTCCGCGTTGAACAGTTGCAGGATCTTCGCGCCCATGAACGCAATGACGGCGCCGATCAGGAACGACATGAGACCGACGATCGGCATCGCATCGACCCCGGCTTCTTCCATGTGATGGAATGTCGACGTCCAGCGCACGCGGGCCGGACGCGTCAACACCCGCGGTATCGCAACGAGTATCTCGCCGATGAAACTGAGAATGGCGATGGCGACGAAATACGCTTCCGATACGCCCGCGCCGAGGCGATCGAGCATCGCGACAAACGCGTTCGGCCGCGACGGCGCGACAAAGCATGGCGCAAGATGATGCTCGACCTGCTCCAAGAGCGAGCGCTGCGCTTCGTTGGCGCCGACGAACTTCGACGCGGCGCTGCGTTGTTCGCAGGCGTGGAAGGTCCGCTGGAGCACCATGGCGCCGGCCGTATCGAGATATTCGACCTTGCTCATGTCGATGATGAGGTCGCGCCCCACCGAATCATCGGCAAAGTCGCGCAGCCGCGAATCAATCGCTTTGAGAAATCGCGCCCGCCAATCGCCGCCGGCGTTCAGTTTTAAGACGCCATTATCCAGGTCGATGTCGAAATATGCCGGCGAATCCGCCATAGTTAACGCCTTCTTAAGAATGCGAGCGCCACGGCGCGGCGCTTGCAGTGTCATGATGCCCTTCAGGGTGTTAAAATGATCCTGAAATCGCCCTGAAGGCTACCATTTTGGGTCGGCTGAAACGACGATTTGCGGCGGGGTGGTTCGTTCCGGGAGCAGGCATTGATGCCTAAAAGGATGTTTCGCGACCAGTTTGAGTGGCTCTCGGCGCTGCCGCTCCTGGCCGTTACAGGGGCGCTGGTGGTGATCGCGCTGGGCGCGCTGGCCGGAGCGCAGTCGCCGGACGCGCGCTGGCGCGAAGTCCTGTTCGATTATTTCGGACGCCTGGCCCCCGCCGATTATGACACATCGGAGAATTTCCACCTGGTTCTGATCGACCGGGAAAGCGTCGATGCGGTGGGGCCTTGGCCTTGGCCGCGCACGGTGCTCGCCGATCTCGTGGCCGGCGCCGCCGAGGCCGGCGCGAAAGCCGTTATCCTGACCGAACCGGTCGACGCGCCCGACCCCCTGTCGCCGGAGACCATCGGCAAATTCTGGCTCGAGGGGGCCAGCGACGAAACCCTCGCCCAGCAGCTTTCGCGCCTGCCGCGCACCGATGCGGTGCTGGCGGACGCGTTCGATAGCGTCGCCGGCGCGGTCGCGGTCTCGCGCAACGCGCCGGACAATCCCAACCGGGAAAGCGCCCTTGCCCGGGTCGACGTCAAGGACGTCGCCTGGATCGACCCGTCCGAGCGCAGCGGAGAATTTTTTGCGCTGCCCGCAGCACGGTATTTTTACGGGCTCGACGCCGATCTCGCCCAGGCGGCCCGGCCCGCGATCGCCGCCCTTGCGCCGGACAGCGACGGCGTGGTGCGCAGGACGCCGCTTTTATGGGCGCTCGAAGGCGCGCCCGCGCCGTCGATCGCACTGGAAGCAGCCCGCCTGGCGGCCGATGCCGCCGCGGTGACGGCCGAAACCGACCCCAGCGCAGCCAGTTCTCAGGGCCGCATGCTGGACAGTGTTTCGGTCGGGCAATCCAAAATGCGTGTGTCCAACACCAGCGCGCTGCGGCTGTTCCTGCCCCGGCGGATCGAGACGCCGTCCACGTCGGCGGCGCGGCTGCTGACGGCGTCGGGTCCCAACAGCCAGCTTGCCGGCGCGGTGGTTCTGATCGGCCGCAACGACGAGCTTGGCGAGACGATCAAAACCGCGCGCGGCGCCATGACGCCGGCGGCGCTGCACGCCCTTGCCGCCGCACAGCTGGTCGCCGGCGATACCCCGCGCCGGCCGGGCTGGACCGGCTATCTTGAAGCGCTCGCCGTCATGCTGCTCGGCGCGGCGGCGGTTATGACCGCCCAGCGCATGCAGTTCTGGCATGTGGCCGGCGGCGCGGCGGGATTGTCGTTGATCCTGATGGTCTGCGCGTTCGCGGTGTTCGCTTTCGGCAATGTCTTGATCAATCCCCTGCCGCCGGCGCTGGCGCTTTTTGCAGGCGCGCTTTCCGTTGCCGGCGGGAAATCCATCGGCGGCGTCTTGCGCGACGATTCTCTGCGCGGCTCGTTTCACGACGCCCTGCCCGAGCCGGCGATGAAACGGCTGCGCGAAGAAAACGCGCTTGAGATTCTCGAAGGCGCCTATCGCGACATCACCGTCCTCGCCTGCGAACTGCGCCTTGCCGACGAAGACCTGCGCACAATGGAGAACCTGCCCGACGACGTCACCAAGCTGCTCGCATCGGCCAGTCTCGATTTGCGCCAAACCATTATCGCGGCGGGCGGCGCGGCCGATCAGGCCGAAGGCGGGCGGCTATTCGCCTATTACAACGCGCCCATGACCATGGCCGATCACGTTCAGGCGGGCTGCGCGGCGGCGCTGCGCCTGATCGAAAGCATGGACAAGATCAACACCAGCCTCGACACCGCCAGCCGCACCCGCGGGCTGCAAATGCATCTGGCGATCGGCATCGCCACCGGCCGCTGTTTCGTCGGGCCCATGGGCCATGGACGCCACAACCGCTATTCGGCAATCGGGCCGGCGGTGGACCGCGCCGCGTTTCTGCGTAACCAGTCGGAATATTACGGCCCGGCGATGATCTGCGACGAGGCGGCGTACCGGCAGACCCATCATCACTTCGCCTATCTCGAACTCGACCGGCTGCGCACCAGAAACGCCGAGCGACCGTTCAGCATCTATGCGCTGATCGGCAATCCGTTCATCAAGTCGTCAAAGGGCTTTCGCGATCTCGACGAGGCCCACCGACAGTTCCTTACCGCCTATCGCGCCGGCGATCTTGCCGCGGCGCGCGAGCGGCTCGACAAATCCAAACTCTCTCCCGGCGCCAAGATTGCGCTGTTCGACATTTACGAGGAGCGTCTGGCAGAGTTCGCCGAGCAAGGCTTTCCGGAAAACTGGGACGGGGCGCACACGGCGCGGGTTTAGGTATTTACGGTTATTCAAGCAACCGCCCGCCGTCCCAGAGCCGCGGCAGCAAGAGCGCCAGAACAAGCGCGCCCGCGCCCATCGCCGCCATGATGAGATAGGCCGGCGCAGCGCCATAGGCGTTCCACACAAAGCCCGCCAGCACCGTGGCGATCCCGGTGATCGCGCCGACCCCGGTGGTCGACAACAAGGTCATGCCGGTATTGATCAGGCGCGTCGGCGCGGCGCGGTCGAGAAACTCGATCGCGCCAAGATACGCCGCCGCGAAGGTGAACGCATGCAGCGTCTGCACCAGGAACAAACTCCACAGCGGCGGCTCAAGGGCGATCAGCGTCCAGCGGATCGTCGCGGCGGCCCCGCCGGCGGCGAGCAGCATCGCAGGCGAAAACCGCACCGCCAGTCCGCGCGCGCGGGTCAGCAAGAAGATCTCGGCGATCACGCCGACAGCCCAAAGACAGCCGATGGTCAGCGGCGAATAGCCCAGCGCTTCCCAACGCAAGAAAGAAAAGGCGTAATACACCGCATGGGCGCCCTGGATCAGACCCGCGGCGAACAAGACCACAAGAAAGACGCGGTGACGCAGCAGCTTGGGCGCCTCGCGCCAGGAAACCGGCTTGACGCCGCCCCGCCCGCCAGCGCCGTAGGGCAGCGCCAGCGAGATCAAGAAGGCAAGCGACGCAGCCAGCGCCATGATCCAGACCGCCGCGTCGAGCCCGGTGCTCGTCAACAGCGCACCGCCGAGCACGGTGGTCGACAGGAAGAAGAACGATCCCGCCGCCCTTGTCTGTCCGTAATGCAGCCAGCCATTGCGGTCGGCGCGCAACACGGCGGTGTCGGTCAGCGGAACCAGCAGGCCGAAGGTCCAGAACACGACCAGCGTCGCCGCGGCGATCATCAGCTTGCCCGGCGCTACGATCAGCGTCGCCGCGCTTAAGGCGAAAAGAAACGAGACAAGACGCAAGGCCTTGCGCTCGTCATCCTGATGGTCGGCCCAGAACGCGATCAGCGGTCCGAACGCCAGGCGCGCGATCAGCGCCGCCCCGGTGACAAGCCCGATCTCGGCGGCGGAAAAGCCTTTCGCCGCGAGCCAGCCGGCAAAGAACGGCAACTGCACGCCAAGAAGAATGAACTGGCCGCCATAGAAGGCCGCATAGAGCGCGCTGACGCGTCTTTTCGCCCATCCATCCGCCATGAGCGCGCTGTCTAGCGCGGCAGGAATTTGCCGTCGAGTAAATTAGCCGTCCCGGAAAGGGCGGCGCTTAAAGATCGGACAAGGACCGACGGGCGGTGGTCTCATCGGGACCCGCAAATGTCGCCGAGCGGTCGCGCTTGATGCGTTCGGCAAGAAGATCGGCCGCATCGCCGAGCGTCTTGACGGCGTCGCGGAATTCAGCGCGCAGCATAGCGATCCGTTCGTCATCGACCGGCTCGCCGATCTTTTCGAGCTCCCGCGCGGCGCTGGCGTAAATGTCGCGATGATCGCGCAGGGCCCTGATGGCGTCTTCAATGAGAACGACGTCGTTCATGGCGAGCCGCGGGGCCTCCGCCGATTGCAGCGCCGCCAGGTTGAGCCGCTCGGCCGCGGCGAGATTGGCGCGGGCGTCCGCTTCCAGCCGGGCGAACCGGGCGCCGGCCGGCTGAAGATCCCCGATATAGGCCGCAATCGCGTCGGACCGGGAAACGCTGGCCTTGCCGCCGCCATTGACCCGGGCGAACAAGGAGACCCGTTCGGGCTTGGGCCAGGGGGCGGCTTCCACGGCGCGCGCCGCATCGGCCAGCATGTCGCGTTCGGCGACCGGCGCCTTGAGATGGGATGTCGACGATGATTTGGAAGGAAGAACGGCGCAGCCTGCGCTAAAGATAAAACCGAGCGCAACCAATCCGCGTATACGCCACGCACCCCGTTTCACGAAATACCGACTCCCTACAAAAACTTGTGACACGCCCCTAATCCGACTACTTCCTAACGCATCCACCGCCAAAAGTCAGCCGCGAAATGCCCGATCGTCTCAGTTTATTTCCGCCCATCGAGCCGTTTCACGCCGGCATGCTCCGGGTATCGGATATTCATGAACTTTACTATGAGGTTTCCGGAAAAATTGACGGCAAACCGGCGATTGTCTGCCATGGCGGCCCTGGCGGCGGCTCGACCCCGTCAATGCGGCGCTATTTCGATCCGGAAAAGTATAAAATTGTCGTTTTCGACCAGCGCGGCTGCGGCAAGTCGGCGCCCCATGCCGAACTCAGGGACAACACCACCTGGGCCCTGGTCGAGGACATGGAAAAACTGCGCCGTCATCTCGATATCGAGCGCTGGCAGGTATTCGGCGGCTCCTGGGGGTCGACCCTCGCCCTCGCCTACGCCCAGGCCCATCCCGAACGGGTGAGCGAACTCATCCTGCGCGGGATCTTCACCCTGCGCCGCGACGAGCTTTTATGGTTCTATCAGGAAGGAGCGAGCTGGATCTATCCGGACGCCTGGGCCGACTATGTCGCGCCGATCCCCGAGGACGAACGCGGCGACATGATCGCGGCCTATTACAAACGGCTGACCGGGGATGACCGGAACGAACAGCTGCGCGCGGCCAAGGCGTGGAGCGTCTGGGAAGGCGGCGCCGTCAGCCTGTTCCCGTCCGAAGAACGGGTTCAGAGTTTTTCCGCCGACGCCTTCGCCGTCGCTTTCGCGCGCATCGAATGTCACTATTTCGTTAATCGCGGTTTCTTCGAGCGCGACGATCAGATCATCGCCAATATCGACCGCGTCCGGCACATTCCGGCGGTCATCGTGCAGGGACGCTATGACGTCGTCACGCCGATGAAAACCGCCTGGGAAATGCATCGGGCCTGGCCGGAAGCGGACCTTCGGATCATCCAGGACGCCGGCCACGCAGCCAGCGAGCCGGGCATCATCGACGCCCTGGTGCGCGCGACAACGGCTTTTGCGACGCGATAGCAAAACCGCCCATCGCGCCGGCCGATTAGACATATTTTTACGATTTTTAGCAAACATTGCCGAACGGTGCGCAGCCATAAGCGCACACGGGCGATTTGTCTTGTCCGAGTCGCCTTTCAGGGACGGGGAGATAAGCGTTTGGGCATGGGCTCGACAGATGATGCCGGCCATCTCCAGATCGACCAGGTTGACGGCCTCATAGCCGCCGCCGGGATCGACGGCACGCATGCGATTCTCGACGCCTTCTGGCGCTCGACCGCTGAACTGCTCGAAGCGCTATCGGCCCAGATCAAGGACCAAGACTTCAGTCTCGCCGCAATGACCGCACACGCCGTCAAAGGATCGGCCGCCAATATCGGCGCGGTTCGGTTGGCGCAATCCGCCGCCGAAATGGAAATCGCCTGCAAAAACGGGAAAAGCAGCGACATTGGCGACATGCTCGATGCGCTGAATCAGGATTTCCAGTCCGTGCGCGAATGTTTTAAGGAACATCTGGCCAAAGCCGGCGTTTGATCACTACAGCCTAAAGCAAGTCCGACGATCGCAGGACGTCGTGGTCCTTGTGAATATGCGCGCTCATCACAAGCCCGAAGCCGGCCATGATCGTCACCATGACCGTGCCGCCATAGGAAACCAGCGGCAGCGGCACGCCGACCACCGGCGCCAGCCCCATGACCATGCCGGTGTTGATCAGAATGTAGAGCGAGAACGTCGCGGTGACGCCGATAACCGCAAGGCGCGCAAAATGGGACTTCGCCGACAGGGCGACGGAAAGGCCCATCAGGATGACCGACAGATACAGCAACAAGAGGCCGACGGCGCCGACAAAGCCGAATTCCTCGCCGAAGATCGTGAAGATGAAATCGGTCTGCATCTCGGGCAGAAACTTAAGCTGGCTTTGCGTGCCCTGCATGAACCCCTTGCCGTCGAGCCCGCCGGAGCCAAGCGCGATTTTCGATTGCAAAAGGTGATAGCCCTGTCCCAGCGGATCGCGGTCCGGATTAAGAAAGGTCAAAATCCGTTCGACCTGATAAGGCTTTAAGAGCTCGAAGCGATAGGCGCCGTAAGCGGCGGCGGCCGCGCCGAACAGCCCGATGACGCCAAGCCGCCAGCTCAGCCCCGCCACGAACACCACGATGACGCCGGTCGCCGCCAGGAGCAGCGCCGTACCGAGATCGGGCTGGATGAAGACCAGACCGACCGGCGCGCCGATCATCAGCGCCGGGGGAATGAGATAAAGAATATGCGAGACCTGTTCGGCGCGCAGGCCGTGATAATAGCGCGCCAGTCCCATCACGATGCCGATTTTCATCGCCTCGGAGGGCTGAAACTGCAAACCGCCCAGTTCAATCCAGCGTTTGGCGCCCATGACGGTCTCGCCGATGAAGGGCGTCGCCGCAAGCGCGGCGAGCGCGGCGAAATAGACCGGATAGGCCAGCGTCATCCAGTAGCGCATCGCCACCAGCCCCATGACGATCAACAAGGCGAGCGCGGCGAGATAGCGAAGCCCGTGGCGCATCGCCCAGGGCTGCCAGGCGCCTTCCGCCACCGAATAGAGCGTGATGACGCCCGCGCCGCCGAGCATCGTCAGGACAATGATCAACGGCCAGTGCAGGCGGGAGAGTTTGTCGCGCAGGCCGCCGCGCCGTCCCGGCAGGATAAGCGAGGCCATCGCTTCACCCTTCCCTGAGATTGCGGCCGCGGATCTGGGCCAGGCTGCTCGGATCGACGGTCGGCCGCGAGGCGGGATCTTTTTTGGCGACGGCGCGCATGATCTCGCGCGCTTTCGGCCCCGCCATGCGCGCGCCGCCGATGCCGTGCTCGACGACGACCGAACAGGCATAGCGCGGATTTTCATACGGCATGTAGCAAACAAAAAGCGCGTGATCGCGGCGCTCCCAGGGCAGTTCCTCAGGATCGGTCAGCCCTCTCGCCCGGTCCTCGGCGGTGATCTGGTAGACTTGGCTGGTGCCGGTCTTGCCGGCGAGCTGCCAGTTCGGGTCCTCCAGTCGCGATCGGGCGGCGGTGCCCCACTCGTTGGTCACCGCGTTCATGCCCTCATGCACGATTTTGAAATGTTCAGGATCAAGATCGATCGGCGGGGCGTTCGGCGCCGGCAGGACGAGATCGCCGACCGCGCGCACCAGCCGCGGGCGCACCGCCCGGCCGGTCGCGGCGCGCGCCGTCATGACGCAAAGCTGGAGCGGCGTCGAGGTGACGTAACCCTGGCCGATGATGACCGACAGGGTTTCGCCCTGAAACCACGACCGGTTTTCCGGCTCGCCCGCGAAGTACTGGCGCTTCCATGCGCGGTCCGGCACGACCCCGCGTTTCTGGCCGGAAACGCCCAATTCATAGGCCTCTCCGAGCCCGAGCTTGCGCGCCGTGTCCGCGATAATGTCGACGTCAATCTGCTTGGCGATCTCGTAAAAATAGACGTCGCAGGAATGTTTGATCGCCCCCTTCATGTCGACCGTGCCGTGCCCGCCGCGTTTCCAGCAATGGAAATAGCGCTGGCCGTACCATAGCTTGCCGCTGCAATGGGCGGTCTCGCTGGGCTTGAAGCCGGCCCGCTGCGCCGCGATGGCGCTGACGATCTTAAACGTGGAGCCTGGCGGATAAACGCCCGAAAGCGGCTTGTTCAACAGCGGCTTGTACGGACTTTCATTGAACTCTTTCCATAGCGCCGGATCGATGCCCACATTGAAATCGTTGGGATTGAACGCCGGCGTCGAGGCGAGCACGAGGATGTCGCCGGTGACGATGTCCATCACCACGGCGGCGGCGCTTTCTCCTTCGAGTTCTTTCATCGCCGCTTCTTGCAATTCCGCGTCGATGGTCAGCGTCAGGGTCTTGCCCTGGACCGGCGGCGTCGCCTCGTCCGCGAACTCTTCGATCACGCGGCCATGGGCGTTGATTTTGACGTTCATTCTGCCGGCCTGGCCGCGCAGTTCTTTCTCGTAGGTGCGCTCAAGGCCTTCGCGCCCGACCTTAAAGCCGGGCTGGCGCAAAAGCGTGCGGTCAGCATCGGTTTCCTGCTGGGCGAGATCGCTTTCCGTGATCGCGCCCACATAGCCGATCACAAAGGCCGACGCCGGGCCGAGCGGATAGTCCCGCGTTTCGCCCACATCCGGCAACACGCCGGGCAGATGGGGCAGTTCGTAATTGACCCGCGAAAAATCGCCCCAGGACAGATTGTCTTCGATTTCGACCGGCGTGAAGGCGCCGCGGCGGCGGATTTCGCGCAGGATGCGGGCGCGCGTTTTATCGCCCACCGGAACGATGTCCGAGATCTTGTTCAGCGTCGCTTCGATGTCGCGCGCCTGTTCGGGAATGAGCAGAATACGGAAATTCTTTCGGTTCGACGCGAGCACATTGCCGAAACGATCGATGATCTCGCCGCGCAGCGGCGTCAGGATGCGCCGGTTGAACTGGTTTTCCTGAGCGAGGTCGAGATATTTTTCATGATCGGCGATCTGCAGCTGGTAAAGCCGCCCCGAAATGCACAAAAACAGCGTGCCGACGGCGCCGCCGAACAAAACCGTCCGGCGCGAAACGGTTTCCTGGCGTTCGGGATCGTGGGTGTTGATGACCGGGGCCATTACGCCTCCACCAGAACGCGGCGGTGCAGCTGGCGAAACGCCATGCCGAACAACGGATAAATCAAGACGGTCGCGGCCATCTGGGCGGCCAGCGCAAAAAACGGCAAGAGCGCGCCGGACATCAAACTCATCACAAGCCACAATATCATGCTTGCGCCGACCGCGACCACCGCAAATCCGATCCATACGACCTTTTGTTCGCGGCCGAGAAAATAGGACCGCTGCGACAGGACCACGAATTGCGTGACAAGGTAAACCACGGCCCACAGGCCAAGCGGTCCGCCGGTTAAAAGATCCTGTAAAAGGCCGATGACAAAAACGCTGGCGGGCGGCAAATAATCCGGCCCGTAAACCGACCAGAAAAACACCACCACCAGCGGGATCAGCGGCGTCGGCGCAAAACCTTCGAAAAGACGGATCGGCAGCGCCAGAACGATCACGCCCATCAGGCCCAAAAGCGTCGGCGCGGCGGCCTTGAGCAGCCTTAACAGGTTTTCCGCGCGATAGCCCATGGTTCAGCCCTCCGCCGGCGCGGGCTCGGCGGCGCCTGCATCATCCGCCGCTTCAGCGCCCTCATTGGTTTCGGCGGGCGCCCCATCGATCGACGGAAACTCGTAATTGATGACGCGCACCAAGCGGGTTCGCGCATAATCTGCATAAAGATCAACAACGATCTCGCTGCGATATTCGCCGTCGACGACGCCCACGGGAATGCCGCGCGGCAGCACGCCGCCGGCGCCGGAGGTCAGAACGCGCTGGCCGGGAATGATCTCCACCGGCTCGGACGTTTCGGTAAAGCTGATCGCCGGCCTGTCGCGCGTGCGCCCGACGAGAATGCCCTCGACCGCCGCCCCTTCCACATAGACCGGCACGCGGCTTTGAATGTCGCTTAACAGCAAGACCCGGGACGCCCTCGATCCGGTGTCGACAATGCGTCCGATGAGGCCCTTGTCGTCGACCACCGCCTGTCCGGACTCGATATTGCGCTTGCGGCCCGCATTGACGATCATCGAACGCGCAAAGGCGTCGTTCGCCTCGCCGATGACATAAGCGTCCACCGGCTGCGCTTCGGGCGGGGCTTCATATGTCTGAAGCCCCTCATAGACGGCGACGATTTCGCGCAACTCCAGCGCTTCGTTCATCCACTGGCGCAGTTCGGCGTTTTCCTGGCGCAGGGCTTCGTTCTGTTTGAGGGTGTTAAAATAGTCGGAGACATAACCGACCGTTTCGTTGATATAGGCGATCGGTCCGGCGAGCAGCGCCAGGACGGGCGATGCAGCGTCCAGAACCCCTTCGCGCGCCTTTTTGAAAACCGACGCCTCGGCCGAATAAAGGCTCGATAACAGCAGGAGAACCGAAACCAGGGCCAGCAGCATTAAGACAAAGCGGGAATGCGCCTTACGTCCTAATCCCTCCCGTCTGTCCTGGCCTAGAAATTCCATGCCTCACTATACCGCGACGCCAGTCAGATTGCCGAGGCCCTAAATAGCGGACGTCAACACGCCGCGCATCGCCTTGGTGTTTTCCAGCGCCGCGCCGGTGCCCAGAGCCACGCAGGATAAGGGATCGTCCGCCACCGAGACCGGCAGGCCGGTTTCATCGCGCAGCACCTGATCGAGATTCTTGAGCAGCGCGCCGCCCCCAGTCAACATGATTCCCGTATCGACGATATCGGCCGCAAGCTCCGGCGGCGTCGCCTCGAGCGCGACCTTGACCGCCTCGATGATCTGGCTGACCGGCTCGGCGAGCGCTTCGGCGACCTGAGCCTCGCCGATTCGCACTTCCTTGGGGACGCCGTGCATCAGATCGCGGCCCTTGATCTGGATCGTCGTGCCGGACCCTTCGGTCGGAATCATCGCCGAGCCGACTTCCTTTTTGATGCGCTCCGCAGAAGCTTCGCCGATCAAGAGATTATACATCCGGCGGATATAGGCGATGACCGCCTCGTCCATCTTGTCGCCGCCGACGCGCACCGAGCGCGAGTAAACGATGCCGCCAAGCGAAAGCACCGCGACTTCCGTCGTGCCGCCGCCGACATCGACGACCATGGAGCCGGTGGGCTCGGTCACCGGCAGCCCGGCGCCGATCGCGGCGGCCATGGGCTCTTCGATCAATTCGACTTTGCGCGCGCCCGCCGACAGCGCCGATTCCTGGATCGCGCGGCGTTCGACGGCAGTCGCGCCCGACGGCACGCAAACGACGATGCGCGGCGAGGCGAACGAGCGCCGGTTATGCACCTTGCGGATAAAGTGTTTGATCATCGCCTCGGCGACTTCGAAGTCGGCGATCACGCCGTCGCGCATCGGCCGGATCGCTTCGATTTCGCCCGGCGTGCGGCCGAGCATTTCCTTGGCTTCGTTGCCCACGGCGCGCACCAGCTTGCGGCCCTGACGACTTTCGATGGCGACGACCGACGGTTCGTTCAAGACGATGCCGCGGCCCTTGACGTAAACGAGCGTGTTCGCCGTTCCAAGATCGATGGCCATGTCTGCGGAAAGCATGCCGAACAAGGTGGAGAGCATGGGAAATATCCTATTCGCCGATGATACGTGTTACTCGGCGTTTTGTTTATCCTTAATGCGTTCCTAAATCGTCAACAAAGTCTGATCATCCGGTGGTTTCCGGCGGCTGCGGGAAGCCCCGAATTTACTTCTTAACAAGATTCTCCAGGCGTCGACGCCGGTTGCTCAAAAGGCCTCCTCCCGGCTGCGCAACCAGCGATAGAGCCAGCGCACAAGCAGCAGAAAAACGATCCAGCCGGCGATGATGATCCCCACAAGCGCCAGGTCGCCCGGCTTGCGGCTGGTGAAGAAATCGACAAGGCCCGTAATCCCTTCCTGGAACACATCCGCGCTCGGCGCCAGCGCGCCAAGAACGGCGACCAAAAGGATTTTCGGAATGATGCCGATCCCGGTGCCGGTCCAGAATTTCCATAGGGGAATATGCGCCGCGCCGGCGGTGGCGTTGACCACGATAAACGGCGCGGAGGGAATCACCCGGATCAGGGCGCTGGCGAGAATCCCGCGATGGCTCAGGAAATTGATGGTGCGCTGCATGCGCTCGCCGCCGATGCGCCTGACCCAGCGCCCGCCGAGATAATGGCCGATGCCGAAGGTCAGCGTCGCGCTCGCCATGGTCGCAATCCAGCAATAGGCCGCGCCGGTGCGCGCGCCGAATACAATGACGGTCGCCGTGAACAGGAGAATCTGGGGAAAGCCGGTAAGCGCCAGCAGGCAGTAGACTGAAATCACGCCGAGAATCGCCCAGGGCGATTCCGCCGCCCGCGCGAGCGCGCTCAAAAGCGACGTGTCGTCGCTTAGGTTGAGCCATTGCTGGCCATAGAGAAACATTAAAATGACGAAAACAAGAAGGGTGACGGAAACCGCGACGGAGGTAATCGCTTTGGCGTCCATGGCGCTCAGAAAGCGCCCAAGCCCACGTAAAAACCCGACCATGCCCTGCAGCGTCCCGACCCTGTACTCGCCGCGATGTTCGAAACACGAACGCGCGTGGCGCGCCGTCGCTGGCGCGCCGGCGCTGGATGATCCCCGATGAACCGTATCGTCGGACCCCCGCCCGGTCCTTTGTCGATGGGTGTGATTAAATAACTTCAGGGCGCAACGATAGCAACATGGCGCGCCGCATTCCATCTTTGACATCGAACAGTTGCAAGCGCGCATTCTATGCCCGTCGAGGGTGCGGCACAGCCGGTTTGCGACCAGCCGTCTCCGCCTATGGCGACAGCGCCGCAACCGCCTCTTTAGGACTTTCAAAACGCGGCCAGTCGGTCGTTTGGCGGCGAAACCAGGTCATCTGGCGCTTGGAGAAGCGCCGCGTATTTTGCTGCAACGCCAAAAGCGCGTCTTCGCGACCTCGCTCGCCGCGAAGGAAGGATGCGATTTCCGGCACGCCCAAGGTTTTCATGATCGGCAGCGCCGGATCGAGACCGCGCGCCAGCAAGGCGTCCACCTCTTCAAGCGCGCCGGTTTCGAACATCTGCGCGGCGCGCGCGTCGCAATTAGCGTAGAGCGTTTCGCGCGGCGGCGCGATCAACGCCTTTTGCGCATCGCCTTCGATCAACGGTTCGCGCGGCAAGCCCTGAAAATGCGACAAAGGTTTGCCGGTCGCTTCGAACACTTCCCAGGCGCGCATCAGCCGCTGCGAATCGCCTTCGGGCAGATGCGCCATTTTCGGATCGCGCGCGAGGGTTTCGGCGCGAAACCCCGCAGCGCCGATTGCAGCCCGGCGCGCCTTGGCCTTGCCGCGAATTTCCCCAGGGATATCCGGGATCGGCGACAGCCCGTCTTCAAGCGCCTTGAAATAAAGCCCGGCGCCGCCGACGAGAATCGCCGCTTTGCCGCGCGCCAGCGCTTGCCTGACGGCGTCCGCCGCCATGCGCGCCCAGCGCCCCGCCGAACACGCTTCCGCGCCGTCTAGAACGCCGTAAAGCCGGTGCGGCGCGCGTGATTCGTCTTCCGGCGTCGGACGCGCGGTAATGATTCGCAAATCGCGATAAATTTGCATCGCATCGGCGTTGATAATTTCCCCATCCCGCAAGGACGCGAGCGCCAGCGCGGCCGCCGACTTGCCGCTCGCCGTAGGGCCTGCGATAAAGATGATCTGCGATTCCCGCACGAGGTCTTCCGTACTCGAATGGCCTATGTCCTGTCCATGATCGCCAATCCCGCCGAGCCTGTCATCGACGGCGATTGCATCGCGCGTTTTGAAAAGCTTTTTCCCCATGACGTTTTGAGCGAGCTGGCGCCGGGCGTCGCCTACGACATCGCCATGGAAGAAGCCGATGAAAGCGTGCTGCTCGCCGCAAACGGCGCGCGCCAGGACATTCCCATGGATATCAACATCCTGCCGACGGAACACCGCCGCAAGCGCCTGCTGGTCGCCGACATGGATTCGACCATCATCGAACAGGAATGCATCGACGAGCTTGCCGACGTCGCCGGCAAACGCGCGGAAATCTCCGCCATCACCGAACGAGCGATGCGCGGCGAGCTTGAGTTTGAAAGCGCGCTCAGCGCGCGCGTCGCCATGCTTCAGGGACTGCCCGCCTCGGCGCTGGAAGAAGTTTTCGAAAGCCGCATCACCATAACGCCCGGCGCGCGCACGCTGGTGGCGACCATGAACGCCATGGGCGCGATCACCGCGCTCGTTTCCGGCGGGTTTCATTTCTTCACGGACCGCGTGGCCAAAGCCGTCGGGTTTCAGACCAGCCAGGCCAACGAACTGTTGATCGAAGACGGCGCGGTCTCCGGCCGGGTGGCGACGCCGGTGCTCGGCCGGTCGGCGAAACAGAACGCGCTTCTGCGGCTCGCCGGCGCCCATGACATTGCGCTTGAGGAAACCCTCGCCGTGGGCGACGGGGCCAACGATCTCGCCATGCTCAACCGCGCCGGGCTTGGCGTTGCTTTCCGCGCCAAGCCTGCGGTCGCGGAAGCCGCCCAGGCGCGCATCAATCATAGCGACCTGACGGCGCTGTTATATCTTCAAGGCATTCCGCAGTCGGAATTTGTTGAATAGGGATTAGGTTATAGGTGTTATGTTTTAGGGATTAGGTTTTAGGAACAAGATGATATTATTCTTCCCTAAAACCTAACCCCTAATCCCTAAAATCTAATCTTTGCTCTACGGTCGAAGCGACTCGTAAAACAACAGATCGCCGCGCTGGACGTAGATCTGCACCGGCCCGCTGTTGAGATTGCGCAGTTTGTCGAGTTTTTCGATCGCCGCATGGGGACGCATCACCCGTTCCCAGCCGATCTCGAGAATAACGTCGCCGGGCTGCAGCACGATCGCCGCTTGACTGTCCGGGTCGACTTCCGTGACCACCACGCCCTCGATGCTCGCGGGCAGGCCGAAGGCGCGTTTGACTTCTTCTGTAGGCTCTTCCAGCGTCAGTCCCGATCCTGTCGCCGCGCTGGCGCGCAAACGCGCGCTCGGACTGGCCGACAGCATCCGCGTTTCGCGGCGGTCGATCTGCACCGTCAGGGTCAGCCGGCGGCCGTCGCGCAACACGACGATGGGCACGCGCGAGCCGACCGGCGTATCGGCGACCGCGCGGGTGAGATCGCGAACGCTGGTGATGTCCCGACGGTTGAACTCCAGAACGACGTCGTTGGCCTCAATGCCCGCGTCGGAAGCAGGGCTGTTCGTCCGCACCATGGTGACGATCGCGCCGACCGGACGCTTAAGACCGAGGCTCGCGGCGATTTCCGGCGTCATGTCGTCGATCGAAACGCCAAGCCAGCCGCGCCGGGTTTCGCCATATTCGAGCAGCTGCTCGACGACGGTCTCCGCCAGATCGGACGGGATCGAAAAGCCGACGCCCACCGAACCGCCGGTCTGGGAAAAGATCGCCGTGTTGACCCCGATGACGCGGCCTTCCATGTCGAACAGCGGTCCGCCGGAATTACCGCGGTTAATGGCGGCGTCGGTCTGGATATAATCGTCATACTGGCCGGATTTGATATCGCGATTGCGCGCGGAAACGATGCCCACGGTCACCGAGCCGCCAAGGCCGAAGGGATTGCCAATCGCCACGACCCAGTCGCCCACGCGGGCATGTTCTTCGTCGCCCCAGCTGACATAGGGAAAGCGCGTCGATCCGTCATCGATCTCCAGAACCGCGAGATCGGTCTCGCGGTCGCGCCCGCGCAAGCTCGCCTTGAATTCGCGACCGTCATTCAAGGTCACCGTGATCTCATCGGCGTTGTCGATGACGTGATTATTGGTGACGACGATGCCCGATGGATCGACAATAAAACCCGAGCCCAGGGAAACCGGCTGGCGGCTGAATTTGCGCTGCAGGGACCTAAGCTCGCCGGTGGCGCCGTCGCCGCGCACGCTCTGGGACGAGGAAATATTGACCACCGCCGGCGTCAGCCGCTCGGCAAGGCCGGCAAAGCTGTTCGGCGCGCCTCTTTGGGCGTGACCCGCGCTCGACATGGCGAAAAACGCCGTCGCCAGGACGGCGATGAAAACGCGCCGCAAATCCGCTTGATACATGGCTGGCCCCTGCTGGTTCCCACACGACCCTAGGGCGCACAGGTTAACGCAAAGCTTGAGAACGGCAAGCGCGACCGGGATCGCAAAACGGTGATGGCGCTTATTGCCGGCGTCCTTCTAAGTTGTTGAAGTAGCGGAAAAATTCACTATCCGGCGACAGCAAAATAGTTGTGTCGCCTTTTTGCAGCGCTTCTTCATACGCCAGCAGCGAGCGATAGAAGGCGAAAAATTCCGGATCCCGCCCGTAAGCGGCGGCGAAAATCGCGTTTCGTTCAGCATCTGCGGCGCCGCGGATTTTCTCCGACTCTTCATTGGCTTCGGCCTTGATCTCAATGACCTGACGATCGGCTTGCGCGCGGATCTGATTGGCCTGTTCATTGCCTTCGGAACGATATTGCTGCGCAAGTTGTCTTCGTTCCGCGATCATCCGCTGGAACACCGCCTCGGAGTTGGTTTGCGGCAGATCGGCCCGAAGAATTTTCACATCGATGATTTCAACGCCAAGCGGACGCGCCGACTGGCTTAAAAGATCACGAATGCGCAGCATCAACTCGCTGCGGCGCTCGGAAATAATTTCGTCAACTGTCACAGCGCCCAAGACTGCGCGCATCGAGTCCTCAAGTTGCGGGCTTAAGCGCGCTTCGCCCTGATCTTCACTGCGCACCGATTGATAAAACAAGAGCGGGTCGGTGATGCGATAGCGCGCAAAGGCGTCAACGATCAGTCGCTCCTGATTGCGGGCGATAATTTCGGTTGATTCTTGATCGAGATTTCGGTTCCGCTTGTCGATAAACCGCACGGTTTCGATGAAGGGCAGCTTTATACGCAACCCTGCTTCCGTATACTGGCTTTTTGGCTCGCCAAACCGAAAGACAAGCGCCGAATGCGTTTCCGGAACGATAAAGGCGATGTTGAACAGCAAGAACAGCGTGGCAAGAACGCCGACTGCGATAATCGGCAGAGAAAAGTTTTTCATTTTAGTTCTCCCCTTGCTGGCGGCGTAGTTCATTCAACGGCAAATAAGGCACGACGCCGCTGCCTGCGTCTTCGTCCAGGATAACTTTGTCCATATCGCCGAGCACGCGCTCCACCGTTTCCAAGTACATTCGTTGGCGCGTCACGTCGGGCGCTTTTGCGTATTCTTCATAAATATTTTCAAAGCGTTGCGCCTGGCCGCGAGCTTCCGCCGTCACGCGCGACGAATAAGCGCGCGCGTCTTCGAGGATCCGTTGCGCCTCGCCGCGCGCTTCAGGCACGACCTGGTTCGTATACTGCCGCGCTTGCTGGATCACCGTCGCCTGATTTTGCTCAGCAGCCTGCACATCGCGAAACGCTTCATTGACTTCATTGGTCGGCGGTTCCGCCAAAGTGAGGTTGATGCGCTCAATCTGGATGCCAGCCTGATAAGCGTCCAGCGCGTTTTGCAAGAGTTCTTTCGTTTGTTGGGCGACTTCTTCCCGCCCGTCGGTTTGTACGAAGTCCAGCGTGCTGCGGCCGACCACTTCGCGCATGGACGATTCGCTTGCGATGCGGACAAGCTGTTCGGGATTATTTATATTAAAGATGAACTGCGCCACGCCTGGCAAATTCTGACCTTCTTCAACGATGAGCTCGGACTTTATTCGCCATTGAACGGTGAACGCGACATCAACAATGTTTTTGTCGCCTGTCAGCATAAGGCCTTGGGAAAGGCCGCCGCGCTGTGCATCCGCTGCAGGACTGTTTAATTCCTGAACTCTTAGCGCTTCGCGTTTGGCGACATTTTGCACCGGCGACGGGATGCGCCAGTGCAATCCCGGTCCATTGACGGCGGTATATTCGCCGAACGTCGTTACGACCGCCAATTCGTTTGCTTCGACCTGATAAAAGCCGCTTGCGCCCCAGAGCACGAGCAGGCCGGCGCCAATCAGCCCGGCCGTCGTGCGATTGAGCTGAAACCCCCTGCCGCCGCCGCGACCGCCGCCCCGGGGAAAGGCGCGTTTCAAACGCTGGCGCGAGGCCTGCAGGAGATCTTCAAGATCGGGGGGCTCGCCGCCGCCGCCTCTGCCGCCGCGTCCGCCGCCATTGCGGTCGCCGCCATTAGAACCGCGGGGGGGCTGGCCCCAGGGACCGCGATTGCCGGAATTGTCTTGCCAGGGCATTGCGCCTCTCTTTGTCTGTATTGCCGAGAGCGACCTTACGGTTGGGTGGCAGGTCGCGTTGCGCCGGTATATATGTCAACGAATTCGCGCCGCGCAACGCGCGCCCCTCACTTTTTAAGGAAAAACAAAAGGCTAAGATGACCGAACCGCTCGCGATCCGCGTCCGCAACGCGCTTGACGGCATTGTTAATCCGGCGACAGGGCGCAGTCTCGTCGCCGACGGAGCCGTCAAGGGGCTGTCGGCGGGCGAGGACGGCGTTGTGCGCTTTACGCTTGAGTTCGCCGGCGGCGATCGCCGCGCCTGCGAGGCGGCGCTGGAAAAGGCGAAAACAGCCGTCAGCGCCATCGACGGCGTTGTTTCGGTTTCCGCCATCGCGACGGCCCATGCGGAAAAGCCCGCCCCGACGGCCCAGCAGGTCCAGTCAGCCCACGCCAATCCGTTGGGACTTCAAAATCAGAAAAAGCGCCAGATCGAAGAAGCCGCCGAGACGCTCACCGGCGTCAAACGCATCATCGCCGTCGCTTCGGGCAAGGGCGGCGTCGGCAAGTCGACGCTCTCCGCCAATCTCGCCGTCGCCATGGGCCGTCTGGGCATTAGGGTCGGCCTGCTCGACGCCGATATTTACGGACCGTCTTTGCCGACGCTGCTCGGCCTCCACCGCCGGGCGGAGATGCGGGACGGCAAACTCATCCCGTTCGAGGCGCATGGCATAAGGGCCATGTCCATCGGCGTCATTGTCGATCCGGACCAGGCGCTGGCCTGGCGCGGACCCATGGTGATGGGTGCGCTGGGCCAGCTGATGCGCGACGTCGAGTGGGGCGAGCTTGACGTCATGCTGGTCGATACGCCGCCGGGCACGGGCGACGCCCATCTATCGCTCATCCAATCGAAGCGGCTTTCCGGCGCGGTGATCGTCTCGACGCCCCAGGAGCTTGCGCTCGCCGATGTGCGCCGGGGCGTCGCGCTTTTCCGCAAAACCGGCACGCCGATTATCGGCGTCATCGAAAACATGGCCTGGCTCGAAGGGCCCGGCGGCGCAAAGCAACATCTTTTCGGCGAGGGCGGCGCGCAAAAGGCCGCCCGCGACCTCGGCGCGCCGTTTCTCGGCGCCGTGCCGATCTATCCGGACTTGCGCATGGCGTCGGATTCGGGAACGCCGCTCGCCGCGACGGACCATCCGTGTGCGGATGTCTTTATGGCCCTGGCGGAAAAGATCGCGGCGTTTACGGCTTCGATTTAGGCTCGGCGCTGGTGTGATCGTGCACGATGCGCCAGACGCCGTTCAGACGCCGCATCACCATCGAAAAAACGCCGCTGGTCGCCTGCTCGCCTTTTGAATGGGTGAACCGGCCGGTGACGACGGCGACGTCGTCCGTGGTCATGGTCACTTCCACCCTGTCGAAACCGAGCCAGCCGAGCCCAGAGTCGTCGGCATAGCGTTCCCGGTATCGCTTCATGGTCGCCGCCCAGCCTTTGGTGACGTCGATCCCGGAAACGAATTTAAGATCGTCGCTCTTCCAGTAGGTCGCCATGAACGCGTCAAGATTGCCCTCGTTCCAGGCCGCGGCCTGGGCCGCCAGGGTTGCGCGGATGACGTTTTCGGGCCGGCGGCCGGGGACCGGTTCGACCGGCCCCGAAGCGGGCGGCGCCGTCTCGACGGCGGGTTGTTGCGGCGGCGGCGTTTCTTCAACGACTGCTGCCGGGGCCGACGATCGCGCCGGCGCGGCGGCGACCGTCGTCGCGGTCGGCGTGACCGGTATCGCCGGTCGCGGCGCCGGGGGCTCGTCCGGCGCGGCGCCCAAGAGCCGTCCGACAGCGGGAACCGAGGCGCCGACGGGCGTTTGTTCGGCGCCTGACGTCAGTTGAGCCGGTCCGCGCACGGCGACCGCTGCTTCCGGCGCCGGCTCGGTCAGGATCGCCTCCATTTTCTGTTCGAGATCTTCCTCGGCTGGAACTGGGGCTGGAACTGGGCCGAGAACTGGAGCGGGGGCGAGCGTGGTTTCGGCTTGGGGCGCATCGCCAATGACGGCGCTATCAACCGTCTGCGGCGCGGTGGGTGCAAGCGCGCCCGGCGCAGGGGCGACCGGTTCGGGAGCGGCGGGTTCTACAACGGCGGTTTGCGGCGGTTCGGGCGAGACTGGGGTCGGCGCGGCTTCGGCTTGTTTCAACATCGGCGCGCAGGCATAGCCCGCATTGGACAGGACCTGCGCGAGTTCGGCCGCCTTAGCGTCGCAGAACGCCAGCGAGTTGTTCGCATGATAGGGAACCGACGGCTGGGCGCTGTCGCTACGCGTATAGCGCACGTCGCACGCCGCGCCGACCGTTCCCGGCGCGATCACTTCGATGGTGCGCCTTTCGTTGGCTTTCACGCATGCCACGCCGGCGTCTGCGGCCGCTGCGCCCGCCGGGACCAGCGCCGTCAGTGCGACAGCATAAACAATGCGTCTCATCCGTCCCCTCCATTTCGTCGTCATGAGCGTTCGCTCCGCGCCCGGCGGTAAAGTCTAATCCAGCCGTCGCGGCAATTGGAGCCTTAATCGCTGCTATGCGACGCTAACGCTGAATCGGTAAATCCGGAGTTGCAAAATTGCGTAAATTACAGGGCTTTCCGGCGCGCGGCGGGGCGCCGGTCAAGGATGAAAAATTCGCAAGAATGCTGGTTTTTCGGACCTTTTTCGCAAGCTGAGTCGCGGATTTCGGTCAGACCACTCGCAGATTTCATTATGGGGAAGTAATATCTTCATAATGCCTGTGACATCCGTCACCGGCCGAATCGTTCTCGGCAATATTTACTGAGCATTCTTTTACGTACTCATAGTATGTGCAGCGATGCTCATTGCAACTATCGCTTTCATGCCTGCCAACAAGTTTTTCGCGCATTTGGGGAAGTTCTTCTTGGAGCGGGAAAAAGGCATCACCGTTTTCGATGACTGCCTCAACGACAGTTAAGTAGATTTTATCAGCAATGCTTATAAACGCCTCAAAAATCTCTTGTCCGCCTGCTACAATTATTTCGTCCTGAGATCGCGCAAGATTTGAATTTTCCAAAAACTCGTTGGCTAATTCTATTGCGTCATTAATTGACGTTGTCGCGACCACGTTGTCCAAGTTTTGGCTGTTTATGTTTGTTGCAAACTGCGCATTTCTTGTCAGCACGATAGTCTGCCGGCCTGAAAGAGGTGAACCGATCGACTCGTAAGTATGACGGCCAACGATAACGGGTTTCCCAGTTGTGATGCGTTTGAATCGGCGCAGATCGTCTCTTTGCTTCCACGGAAGCTGATTGCTGCAACCAATCACATGATTCAACGAACGAGCCGCGATTAGCGCAATCGGCGCTTGAGTACTCTCAAGCGTCGAGCCATTGCGTGCAGACAATACCATATTTTGTGTTCACCCTGTCCGAATCATCAAGATACGGAATCAGCTTTGTTAAGATTCTATTAACAGGGCGAGCGAAAGTTTTCTACAGGCAGGCTGGCCAGCCCAAGCCGGCGGCGCGCCGGAAAGGCCCCGCGCGGACCGCAACGCTCATACCGCCACCGGCGCCTTGATATGCGGCTGGGCGACATAGTCTTCAAACACGATGTCCTCAAAGCGGAATTCGAAGACATCGCGCACATCGGGGTTGAGCCGCAGCCGCGGCGGGGGGCCGGGCGTGCGGGCGAGCTGTATGCGCGCCTGTTCCTCGTGATTGGAATAAAGATGGACGTCGCCGAAAGCGTGAACGAATTCGCCGGCTTTCAGCCCGCAAGCCTGCGCGATCATTTCCGTGAACAGCGCATAGGAAGCGATGTTGAACGGAACGCCCAAGAATACATCGGCGGAACGCTGATAGAGCTGACAGGAAAGCCGCTCCCCGGCGACGAAAAACTGAAACAGGCAGTGACACGGGGCGAGCGCCATCTGGTCGAGATCGGCGGGGTTCCACGCGCTCACCACCAGCCGCCGCGAGGCGGGGTTTTTTTTGATCTCGCCGATCACCCAGGCGATCTGATCGATGGTCCTGCCGTCCGGCGCAGGCCAAGCGCGCCACTGGCGTCCGTACACGGGGCCGAGCTCGCCGTTCTCATCGGCCCATTCGTCCCAGATCGAAACGCCGTTGTCGTTGAGATATTTAACGTTCGTATCGCCGGCGAGGAACCATAAAAGTTCGTGTACGATGGATTTCGTATGCAGCTTCTTAGTGGTTAGAAGCGGAAAGCCCTCGCTAAGATCGAACCGCATCTGCCAGCCGAAAACTGCGCGGGCGCCGACGCCGGTGCGGTCGAGGCGCGGATCGCCGTTCTCCAAGACATAACGCAACAAATCCAGATATTGGCGCATTTTTGCTCGCGAATCTCCTTGATCGCGGCGCAGCATAGCAAGTCCGGCCGCCGCGTCGACCGATCCTTTTTCCGCAAGCCGCGCGATGGTAAACTACGCTCCAACCGACAGGGGATGAAATGGCGGGAAACGCGATAGAAAACGGGCGCGAGGGAAGCGGCAAGGGTCTCGCCCTGCCCGGCCTGATCATCGGGCTTCTGACCGGCTTCGCGGTTTACGGCATCGTCGAATACTGGATCGACGACAATGATATGGCGCCGCTGCCCTATACGGTGCTGTTCTTTGTCGTCACCGCGTCGGCGGCCTATCTGCTGCTGGCGGAAACCGACCGGCTGGTCAAAGCCGCGGGCGGCGCGCTGATCATCGCCGCGCTGCTGGTCCTGCCGGATTATTTCATGGCGGGCGTTGCGGGCGATGAATCCAAAAATCTATCGAGCTTTCCCCCGCTATTCTGGTTTCTGGTCAGCCGCGGGCTGGTTGCCTATCTCCTGGTCACGCTGGTCAAGGCCGCGCTCGAAGACGGCGCGCCGCCGCCTTACCGGTCAGTGTTTTTTCATGGGCTGACGATCCCGCTGATCGGCGGCGGCGCGAGCGTGTTCGCCGGGCTGGCGCTTGTCCTGTTGTTCGCCTGGGCGCGCCTCCTCAAGGAAATGGACGTCGATTTTTTCAACAGGCTGTTTCAGGAGCCCTGGTTCATCCTGCCGTTTCTCGGCGCGATCGGCGGGCTTTCCATCGCCATGATGCGCGGCCAACAGGCGGTGCTCGGGGCGCTGCGGTTCATTCTCTTGCTGTTCTGTCGCATCGTCATGCCGATCACGGCGCTGTTCACCGTGACGCTGCTGATCGTTCTGGCGATGAAGGGAACCGGCGCGATCTTCGACCGGCCCTATCCCAGCATATGGATGATCGGCCTCGCGCTGGCCGGCATGCTGATTTTCAACGGCGTTTATCAAAACGGCGAAGGCGGCCCGCCGGCGGCCTGGCTGCGCTTGCCGACCCTGGTCACGCTGATCGGCTTTCCGGTCTATACGGGACTGGCGTTCTACGCCCTCTTGTTGCGCATCGGCGAATACGGCCTCACCCCGCCGCGCATCGCCGGACTGGCGATCACGATTCTGGTTGCGGCCTATTCCATCGTTTGCATCGCCGGGCTGATTTCCGAACTCAACTGGCGCGCCAGGCGCTGGATGCGGCTGGTGGCGCCGCTCAATACGGCGAGCGCGGTCTTATGGATTGCGGTTCTCACCGCGCTGGCAACGCCGCTGCTCAATCCCTGGGCGCTGAGCGCGCAAAGCCAATACGAGCGGCTGGCGACCGGACGCATGTCGGCGGCGGAATTCGATTACGGCTATCTTCATTTCGAGCTTGGCCGCTATGGCGACCAGGCGCTCGACAAGCTGCTCGCGCTGGAAGATCACCCGGAAGCCGGCGCCATCCAAAAGGGCGCAGCGCGCGCCCACGCCGCCAAGAGCCGCTGGGAATACGACCATCCCGACCTCGCCCCCACCGCCGGCGATGGGGAGAGCGATGCGGCGCCCGGACCGATGGAGCTGGAGCTTAACCCCGCCGGCGCCGACACCGGGGCCGACGATCCCGACCGCGTGGAAAGCGAAGAGACGCCGGAATAATCGCCCCGCGGGCTATCCGTCCGCCTTTTCGAGCTTGTGGACCTTGCGGCTCGGCCCGTTGTAGTCGGCGACGCCTTCGGCAAGGGCGTAGCAGGCCAGCCGGACGGCGCGCGGTATCTTTACCTTGTCGCCGTCGCGTTCGCCCTTTTCGTAATACTGGATCATGCGGCGTTTGAGACCCAAAAGATGCGCCGCATCTTTTTGGGACAAGCCAAGCGCCTTTCGCCATTTGCGAAAATCGTTCGGTTCCATGGCCGTCCTGGTCGCCTCCATGGACGCAAGCGAGCGCGCCGCTGCGCACTTAATGCATTGTTGTTACAGATTGTTGACAGCCGGTTGATTTTTAAGATTTCGCTTGGTCTTCAAATATTTACGCGCCTGGCCTATATATGGCGGGCCTGCTTCGGCGGGCTATGGCGATAAATGGCGCGTGTAATAAGCGTATCGGACCCGGGGGCGGTACCCGGCGGCTCCACCATCTGAAGCCTGAAGCCAGAATTCTGAAACCTGGTCTCAGATTTCCGGTTTCCGGTTTCAGACTTCAGAATGGGGCCGAAATAGGATCGACGAGCGTCTAAAGACGATGCTTTCGCCCGGTTGGCCTCCGTTATTTGGCCAAACTGAATAGTTGCCAATGACAACTACTCGGAAGAGTTCGCTCTCGCCGCGTAAGCAGCGCGAGTGACTCGCACTTAAAGTCCTAGCCCCCTTTCCAGGGCTAGGCGGGGCCCCCCGGCGCCTGGCAACAGAAGCCGGGATTTTCTTTTTCAGATTTCCACAGGCTTATTATCCGGCTGGGGCGGGCGCTGTTTTCATTTTACCGAAAACTGTCGCTTTCAGCCGCCATGTAGCGTTCTCATCGCAAGAAGGCTAAAACGCTTCCTTCAAGAACCAGGGCTGCCAAGAACCAGGGCTGCAAGCGTGAAAGAAGACGTCGAACTCGATTACGGTTATCTGATGCAGCAGGCGTTGCGCGGGATCATGCGCAATGTGCTCAGCATGGTCGCCGAACTCGGCGACGCGCCCGGCGAGCACCATTTCTATATCGAGTTCCTGACCACGGCGCCCGGCGTTCAGATTCCCGATCACCTTCTGGAAGACTATCCCGAACGCATGACCATCGTACTGCAGCACCAGTTCGAGGACCTGAATGTGACGGAACAAGGCTTTGCCGTCACGCTGTGGTTCAAAGGCAAGGAAGCCCGCCTTAACATTCCCTACGACGCCGTCGCCAACTTCGCCGATCCCAGCGTGCAGTTCGGACTGCGGTTCGAAGAAAGCGAATCCGCCGCGAATATTTCAGGCGAGCCCGAACCGGCGCCGGAACAGGAAACGCCGGACGAAAAACCCGACGCCGAGCCCGAGAAAAAAGAGGGTGAGAGCGCCGATGTCGTCAGTCTCGACGCTTTTCGCAAGAAATAGCCGCTAGGCTGTAGTTTCTATTTAACGCTTGCCCGCCTCGCGGCGCGCATGAACGACGGCGCGTTCGTCTTCATAGATGCGCGTCCATCCAGGCGTTTCATCGAGCATCGCCACGCGCTTGTCCGCCGGCGGCAACATCGTCCAGGCGATATCGTATCGTTCAAGCTGGCGCTCAAAGATGTCGCGGTCGCCGCGCCTTGCCTTGTCGATATCGGGGATGAAGCCTTGCTGATAGAGCCGGTCGGCGCGGCCGTCGACAAAGGTCGGCACGCCCTCGAAAATCAGCGCGCCGCCGAAATTATAAAAGTTCATGACATTGCCGCTCAGAGCCGCCGCGCGCGCCGCATTGATCGCCGCGATGGGATAGGTCCGCTCCGGCGCCCATTTCGCAACGCTCAAGGCGGCGATCAGCAGCACGCCAAGGGCGGCGGCGCAAACCGCGATCGCGGGCGGCGCGTATTTTACAAGCGCGCGTTCGAACTCCGATTGCGAAATTTCCCCCCTCCAGCGCTCGACACCGATCGCCGGAAACCGCGCCGCAACGTCTTTGACGAGCAGCGCCGGCGACAGGATAAACAAGAGATAGAGGAACCGCATATGGGTGAAATACATATAGAGGAGAAGGCAGATGAACGCCGCCGCGACAAGCCTGACGCGCAGGCCGCTCGCCAGCGCCGCGCCGATCGATCCGAGGATGATCAGTCCGGGAACGATGTCCTTGCTCATGGAAAATGCGCGCCATTCGAGGACATAGGGCAGCGCCTGGCTTTGCGCGATGGAAATGGTCGACCAGATCGCCTCGACGCCATAGGGATGGATGATCGACGCAACCGGGCACAGCGCCAAAAACGCGATCCATCGATAGGTCTGGCCGGACCGGAATTGTCGATGTTCAAAGAGGTAGTGCAAAAACGCCAGCCCCGCCGCGACGAAGCCGAAGGTGAAGCTGGCATGCATGTTCGACCACAGGCACATCGCCGCCAACAGCCAGAATGACGGCGCGCGTCCCTCCTCCGCGGCGCGCCAGGATTGCCAGACGAACAAAAAGACGAACGGCAGGACAAGAATATGCGGCCGCGCCAGCACCACCGTCGAACAGATCCCGACCGCGGCGACGGCGAGCCCGGCGGCGACGATCGGCTTGATCCGCGATGACAGCGCAAAATAGAGCTGGCCGAACACCGCCAGCATGACCGCGATGGTCAAAACCACGACGCCGTTCCAGCCCCCGGCGGCGTAGGCGCCATAAAGCAGGATCTGCGAGAGCCATTCCTTGGCGATCCACGGCTCGCCGGCGAAGCTGTGGGAATAGAGGTCCACATGGGGAAAGCTTTTGCTCAGCCAGATGTCGCGGCCCACGGCGATATGCCAGAGCGTATCGGCGTCGTTGAGCATGTCCGCGCCCGCGCTGGTCAAGGCCAACGCCAACGCAAAACCGGCGACGGCGCCGATCAGCGCGCGCAGCCGCTGGGCCGGCGAGGCCGACAGCCATGCGTGCGCCGCGCCGGCGCGGCCGGGCGTCATGGTTGCAGCGGAGGGAGCGTTGTTCATGGGCTCGTTCATGGGGGGCCTTGCGCGAAAGCATGGCGGCGAATCCTTTCGGCGATTTTAACGAAAAGCGGCCCCGCGGGCCTTAGCGCTGAGGCGGGTCGCCTTGCGCCCGCCCGCCGCGCTGGCTACATCCGAAATGCGATGAAACTCCCGCTCAAAGAGGCCCGCCGATGACCAAAACACGCACCGAATCCGACAGTTTCGGCGAGCTTAACGTGCCGGCGGACAAATATTACGGCGCCCAGTCGGCGCGTTCGCTGATCAACTTTCCGATCGGGACCGAGACCATGGCCCCGCCGCTGATCCGCGCCCTCGGCGTCGTCAAGCGGTGCGCGGCGCGCGCCAATCTGGCGCTGGACAATCTCGATCCGAAGATCGGCGAAGCCGTCATTCAGGCCGCCGGTGAAGTCGCCGAAGGCAAGCTCGACGATCATTTCCCGCTGTCGGTGTGGCAGACCGGCTCCGGCACCCAGTCGAACATGAACGCCAATGAAGTCGTCGCCAACCGCGCCATAGAAATTCTCGGCGGCGAGATCGGATCGAAAGATCCCGTTCATCCCAACGACCACGTCAATCGCAGCCAGTCGTCGAACGATACGTTTCCAACCGCGATGCATATCGCCGCGGCGGAGGAAATCGTTCATCGCCTGCTGCCGGCGCTACAGAAACTTCGCAACGCCCTCAACGACAAGGCCGAAGCGTTTAAAGACATTATCAAGATCGGCCGCACCCATCTGCAGGATGCAACGCCCCTGACGCTGGGACAGGAATTTTCCGGCTATGTCGCCATGGTCGAAAACGGCGCCGCGCGCGCCGAAGGCGTCTTGCCGCGGCTTTACGCCCTGGCCCAGGGGGGCACCGCCGTCGGCACCGGCCTTAATACAAAGCCGGGCTTTGCGGAAAAATTCGCCGAGGAAGTCGCCGCCTACACCAAACTGCCTTTCGTTACCGCGCCGAACAAATTCGAAGCGCTGGCGACCCATGACGCCATGGTCGAAGCCCATGGCGCGCTCAACGAAATCGCCGTCAGCCTGTTCAAGATCGCCAACGACATCAGGCTGCTCGGCTCCGGCCCGCGTTCCGGTCTCGGCGAAATCAGCCTGCCGGAAAACGAGCCGGGCTCGTCGATCATGCCGGGCAAGGTCAATCCGACCCAGTGCGAGGCGCTGACCATGGTGTGCGCCCAAATCATGGGCAACAATGCGACAGTCGCCTTCGCCGGCAGCCAGGGCCATTTCGAGCTGAATGTGTTCAAGCCCGTCATCGCCTTTAACGTTTTGCAGTCGATCCGGCTGCTCGCCGATGCGGCAAGCAGCTTTTCCGACCGATGCGCCGCCGGCATCGCCGCCGATGAGGCCCGCATCAAGGAACTGATGGAACGCTCGCTCATGCTGGTGACCGCGCTGGCGCCGGCGATCGGTTACGACAACGCGACGAAAATTGCCAAGGCGGCGCACAAAAACGGCACAACCCTGCGCGAGGAAGCCGTCCGGCTCGGCTTCGTCAGCGCGGAGGAATACGACCGCATCGTGCGGCCGGAAAAAATGATTTCGCCGAATTAACCGCGCAGGCGCATTAACCATCATTGTCCGTCGGGCGGGATGGACCGGTTCTTGCTATTCTCCCGCCGAGCGCGTTTTCGCGCCTGGGATTACACGGAACAAGGATGGATCAGGATGGCCGATAACACACCTTCCGACAGCCAGTTGCGGCTTTTGCTGGCGCAGTTTCTGTTCGCACATAATGTCGATATCGAGACGCTCTATAAGGCGCTCGGCGCAGATCTTTCCAGCGCCGAGGCTGAAGCGGTCTCGCATATGGCCGGCATTATCGACGGCGTGACGCTGGCGACCTCGAAGATCCGCAGCCATGGCCTCGACGACTGGGCGAAACATTAACCTTTCGCCGCGCAGTCTTGAATTTTCCAAGCGAACGGGCTTCGTCTCCGGCTGGAGGCGGAGCCTGTTTCATTCATGATGCAAAAACGCTCGATCACGCTCAAAGGCCACCGCACCAGCGTATCGCTCGAAGAAGAATTCTGGACGGCGCTGGAAGGCTTCGCCGGAGAGGATCGGCGCACCCTGCCCGATCTGATCGGCGAGATCGACCGCGCGCGGCTGAAAGAAAGCCCGCCGCCGGGGCTGGCGTCGGCGCTTAGGGTATACGCACTGGAGCGGCTGAAGGCGCGCGACTAACCCGCGGCCTGGGTGACGACGTTGAGCGCCGGCCGGCCGAGCACGAGTTGGGCGTAAAGCCGCGAGACATCGTCGCCGTAGCCGCGCATCAGCGGACGGATCTGATCGAATTTCTCAACCCCCGCCGCGCGGGCGATCAGCCGGCTAAAGCGCGGGCGCGCCGGGGCGCGAACCGGATCGCTCCATTGCGCGAGCGCGCGCACCACCTGCAACCGGGTCCAGAAGGCCCGCGCGGATTGAAGCGCCTTGACGGTCTCCTCCGGGATCAGGCTGGAGCGCGCCATGGCGTCAAGCGCCTCATGGACGCTCAATTCCTGCACGAAGGGATGCGCCGGCGCATGGCGATAAATCAGGGTGCTGATGACCAGCTCGACGTCGAGGCGGCCGCCTTCCAGCCGGTCGATGTCCCACTCGGACGCAGGCCGTTCGCGCCGCATGCGCTGGGCCCGGGCGCGGTCGAGATCGCGGAACAGAACGTCGGCGCGCCGTGCGCCCGATACCGCGCCGCGCAGCGCCTCGCGCGCCTTTTGGGCGATCTTGTTCTCGCCGGCGATGACGCGCCCGCGCGCGAGCATGATCTGATCATGGGCGACGGCTTCGGACTGCACATACATTTTGAACGTTTTAAGATCCGGCGCGAGCGGACCGGCCACGCCCTGCGGCCGGTGCGAGGCGTCCAGGGTCACGGCGAACACGCCCTCGCCCAACTCGTCGAGCATTTGCAGATAGCGCTTGACGAACGCTTCTCCCGCCTCGCCGAGCTTTGCGCCGGCGATAAAGCCGAGATGGGTCGCCGCGCCGGGCAGATGCGCGCCTGCGCCGTTAAAGACATGTAAGGCGATCTTATCGCCGGCGGCGCCTTCATCCGCCGGCGCGGTCGCCCGCGCGAGATCGAAAATATCGCCAAGCGTGCGCAGGTGAATGTCTTCCAGCGCCTCGGCCGCCGCATCGAACGAGCCGGCGCCGCTTGCGGCGGTCAGCGCGACCCGGGCGATGGTTTCGCGCCGCCAGGCGGTAAATGCAGCCAGGGGCGTTTCCTTTTTCACCGGCGGCGGCGGATTGCGCCCGATCCATTCGGCGCCGCTCTGAGGCGTTTGCGCGCCGGGCGTTTCGAAAAACGCCTGGGCGGCGGTTTCGTTTTCGGTGAGCGGCGAGACCGCGCCGGAAAAACAGCCCAGCGCATCGACCAGCGCATCGCGCTGGGAGGCATGCTCGCCGACAATCGAGAAGATATCCGCATCCTTGCTGGTATTGCCGACCAGCGCATCGAACAGACGGAAAGCCTCATTGGGCCGCTGGGTTTCGCCAAATGCGGACAGAAGGCCCGGCGCATGCGCGGAAAAACGCATCTCGCCGCCCTGGCTGGAGGCGCGGCGCGCCCATTCGTCGACCGCCGCCGACAGGCTTTCGCCATTGACGAATCCAAGATCCTCCAGCTTGTCGGCGTCCTGGTCTTCCTCGCTGCCGGATTTGTAAAGTTCGATTTCCCGTTGCGGACCGCGGGTCATGGCGTCGAGCGTGTTGCGCGCGTCAATGCGGGCGCCGTCGAGCGCGGCGATCAGTGCATCGTAAGCGGAATATCCGCACAGCAGCGCCAGCGCCTGTTGTTCGTCTTCGCGAACGATATCGATCGACGTTGAGCCTTTCATCATCTGCGCGCGCGACACGACGATGTGAGCGAGCTCTTCGCCGGCCGCCAGGCGGCGCGCCGCATCCTGCGACAGGACGCGCGATCGCGCGGCGGTGTCAAACACCTCCCGCCCGGACGCGATGCGAAACACCGGACGCACCCCGCCGATGGCGAGACGGCAAAGCGCGGCGATGCGCTGGAACGCCGTGCGCGGATCGTCGCTTTCCTTGCCGAGGGTTTCGCGCAGTTCTTCGGAAAAGCCGGATGCGCCGCCCCAGACGAGATTTTCAATCGTTTCAAGAAACTGTCCGCCGGCGGTCCGGTCGCCAGCGACGATGCGCGCCGTGGCGAGCCAGGCTTTTAAAGACTGCGCCTGAGGCCCTTCGGCGACGCTGCGCACGCGCGCTGCGCCGTCGGCGTAGCCGGCGCCGCCGACCCCCGAACCGAGCGGCGTCTTGAGCGCGAACAGCGGATAATCGCCAGGCTTGCCTTCGAAGGCTTCGCGAAACTCCGCGCCGATGCGCACGAAGACACGGTCGGCGCCGCGCGCAGCCGGACCGGAAAACGTCTCTTCGTCATAAAGAATGATGATGTCGAGCGGGCCGTAGGGCGCAAGATCTTCATGGGCGAAATCGCCGCCGGCGACCATGAACACGCCCTTCATGATATTGTCTGCGTCTTCAACCGTAAGTTCGCCGCGCTTGACCGCCGCGCGCACCAGCCAGTGCAGCGCCGTATCCGCCAACCGCTCGGCGAAATCGACCCGCGCCGCGGTCGCTTCAGCGACGCTCCAGCGCCCGCCCAGTTCGGCCAGGGCGATGGCGATGTCGGCGCGGTTTTTGAGCGGCGCCAAGGCGGCATGGACCGCATCGGGCCCGCCAACGCCGCCATTCAGGCCGGCAAGATCGCGCGCTGCTTCGGCGAGCACCGGCGAAGGACCTTCCATCAGCGCCGCGGCGGCCGCGCCGGGATGGGTCATGCACAATTCGCCGAGCCGGCGCGTCGCGCCGAAGACCCGCAACATCAGCAACCGTCGGTCCGGTTGATCGAGCGGCGCGCCGGGATCCTGGCCCATGGCTTCGGCGACCGCGCGGCGCCATCGCGCCAGCGCCGCCGCCGCCCGCGACGGATCGATTCTGTCGCCTTGATCGCGGGGCGAACGCGCGCCGGAAGCAGCCATGATGGTCACCATTTCATAGGTCGAACGAAGAGCGTGAATGGTGCCAAAGCGGGATGAATGCGCCGTTAATCCCGTCGTGACATTTAGACTTGCAGCTAAATGCTGATATGAACGATTTTCCTTAACGCTCACCTGATCGTCATGACCCGGAACGTCGCGCGCATTTTGATCTTCCTGCGAAAGATGAACCGCTATGCGCTGCGTTACGATGTCTTAAGGGTCTGGCTGTTCGCCGTCATCATCGGCGTCGCCGCCGCATATGGCGTCATCGCCTTTCGCATGGCCATCGACGCAGTCTCGACCGTTGCGTTCGGCGAGACCGAAGAGATGGTCATCAGCGGCGCGGCGGCCCTGGGGTTCGGCCGCGCCTGGGCGGCGCCGATTATCGGCGGCCTTGTCGTCGCGCTGATGCTTTATCTCGCCGACCGCTTTCACTGGCTCAAGGACGGCCGCGGACAGGGGGTCGCCGACGTGATCGAGGCGCGCGCCGTCGCCGGAAGCCGGATATCCATGCGCGCGGGCCTCGCCGCAGCAGCGGTGTCGGCAGTCTCGCTCGGGTCCGGCGCGAGCGCCGGCCGCGAGGGCCCGGCGGTGCATCTCGGGGCCGCGATCGCTTCCCTGCTCGACCGGCATATGGGTTTTACCGCCAAACAGCGCCGGGCGCTGCTTGGCTGCGGCGCGGCGGCGGCGGTCTCGGCGAGTTTCAACGCGCCGGTCGCGGGCGTTCTCTTCGCGCTTGAGGTCATCCTCGGCAACTATGCGCTGTCGGTGTTCGGGCCGATCGCCGCAGCAAGCGTTGCGGCCGCGATTATTACGCGCATTCACCTTGGCGACTTTCCCGCCTTCGCGCCGCCCGATTACGGCGCCGTCGCCACGATCGACGTGCCGCTCGCGGCGGCGCTGGGCCTTGTCTGCGGTCTCATTGCGGCAATGTTTATGTTGTCGACCAAACACTTGACGACCGGCGTGCGCGAACTCGCCCAGCGCTATAATATTTCCTATCTGCTGCTGCCGCCCATCGGCGGCGTGATCGTCGGCTTGATGGGCGCGTTTTTTCCGGAAGTCTTCGGCGTCGGTTATGAAGCGGTGACCAAGGCGCTGGCGGGCGAATACACGATCGTTCTTTTGATCGTGCTGGTGGTCATGAAATGCGCTGCAACGGCGGTCACCCTGTCGTGCCGGTTCGGCGGCGGCGTCTTCTCGCCCGGCATTGTCATCGGCGCCTTTGTCGGCGCCGCCTTCGGCGCGATCCTCGGCGAAGCGCTGCCCGGCGCGACGGCGAGCCCCGTGTATTACGCCATGATCGGCATGGGCGCGGTGAGCGGCGCGATCCTCGGCGCGCCGATTTCAACGACGCTGATCGTGTTCGAAATGACCGGCGAATACGGCATCACCATTTCGCTGATGGTCGCCGTTGCGATTGCGACGCTCATGGTGCAGTGGCTGTGCGGCCGGTCGTTCTTTCACTGGCAGTTGTCGCGGCGCGGCTATGACCTTTCCGAAGGCCCGCACGGTGTCATTCTCAAGACCATTCGCGTCGCCGATGTCATGGAGAAGATGCCGCCGGGCGCGCCGCTGTCCGAGGACGCTCCCCGGATTGAAACCCGCGATTCCCTCGGCGAAGCGCTGGCGCTGCTGAACGAAACGCTGGAGCAAGGCCTTCCCGTGGTCGACGCCGCCGACCGCGATGTAATTGTCGGCTATCTCACGCGGGTCAAGGCGCTCGCCGCCTATAACCGGGCGCTGATCGAACAGAACATCGAGCACCATACGTAAGACAAATTGCGCACCCATTTGGTTTTCGTAGAAACGACAGCGTGATGGTTTACCTCTCCCTCTCGGGGAGAGGTCGGAATTTGTTTACAAATTCCGGGTGAGGGGGAAGAAGCGTCAGCGCGCTGCACAAACGTCTCTTCCCCCTCACCCTAACCATCCCCCCCTCGGGGAGAGGGAAGATGTCGTTCAACGCATCAAATAATACGAAAAAACGTTAAATCCGTCCCGCCGCCATCGCTGCAAACAGACGCAATCGCTTCAACACTGGAAACGGTTTGCGGCCGCGGCGTGCATAGGCGCGCGTCAGACAAAGATGCAACAGCGCCGGAGCGACGGCGGCGGGCGCGCGAAGGGCGGCCCATGGGCGCGCAAGACGTTCTTGAATGTCGTGTGCGAGATCAGGCGCGAGCCAGGCGCCTTCGCGCGCCAGGGCAAAGAGCGCGCCCGCTTCCCCGGCTTGCGCCGCCAGATCGGCGTCGCCGCCAAGAAGCCGCGCGCCGAGCGTATCGAGCGTTCCTTCCGACTGACGCAGCCAGCCGGCAAGATCGTCTGCGCCGGCAAATCCCGCGTCATAAAGCGGCCGCGCCGCCGCGGCGATCAGGCTTTCAACATCATCGGCGAAATCAGCGTCAGCCAAGCCGGCAAGGGCGATTTCCTCGACCACGGGATGAGCGCGCGCACGCTTCCCGTCGCGCAGTTCCTGCAGCGCCTCGCGCCACCATTGCAGCCGGATTTCGCCCAGCGGCGGCTCGCTCACGGCGCCTGGAATGCGGCGCAATTCGCTATGGAAAGCATAAAGCGCCATCAGGCGGCGCGCTTCTTTTACGTGCGCATATTGCGCGGCGAGCCACCGGTCCTCGTCGCGGGCGCGCACAAGATCGGCGCAATAGCGTTGTGAATGCGTCTGGCCGTCTGACATCAGGGCGCCGCCAATCATTGCGAAGGCGAAAGCAAAGCCTTAAGTGACGGACCGTGCGAATACAACTCAATCGGTGGGGGCGTTCAAATGGCGATTTCGCTGCCGGATCTTCCTTACGGCAAAGGCGCGCTGGCGCCGCATATTTCAAGAAAGACCGTCGACTTTCATTACGGCAAGCACCATCGGGGCTATGTCGACAAGACCAATGCGGCGATCCGCGGCGGCCCGCTCGACAGCGCATCCCTTGAAGAAATCGTTCTGGAGACCTTCGGGCGCGATCAAGGCCTGTTCGACAACGCCGCGCAGGTCTGGAACCACACATTCTACTGGAACTCCATGAAACCGCGCGGCGGCGGCAAGCCGAAGGGCGATATCGCCGCCGCGATCAAGCGCGATTTCGGCGATCTTGACGGTTTCAAGGAAGCCTTCGCCGCTTCCGGCGCAAGCCAGTTCGGTTCAGGTTGGACGTGGCTTGTCGCGCGCGGCGGCGAACTTGACATCGTCAACACGCCCAACGCCGAAACGCCGCTGACCGACGGCGCCGCAACGCCGCTCCTGACCATGGATGTGTGGGAGCACGCCTATTATCTCGATTATCAGAACGCCAGACCCGCCTATATCAAGCGCTTTCTCGACAAGCTGGTGAACTGGGAATTCGCGAACGCCAATCTGACGCGGGCCTGAGGCCCAAACCGTCCTGCAGCGTCAGGGCGTCGCGGCGGCGGGTTGTTTCGACCAGTCGCGCTTGACCCCGGTCGCAAGCAACAAGGGCGAAGCGACAAAGATCGAGGAATAGGTCCCGATCAGGATGCCCCAGATCATGGCGAGGGTGAACCCGCGCAGCACCGTGCCGCCGAACACCGCCAGCGCAATCAGCGCCAGCAAGGTCGTCACCGAGGTCATGAAAGTTCGCGACAGCGTCTCGTTAATCGAAAGATCGAGCAGGTCGGCCAGGGGTTTTTGTTTGTATTTGCGCAGATTCTCCCGGACGCGGTCATAAACCACGACCGTGTCATTCATGGAATAGCCGACAATGGTCAGGATCGCCGCAATGATCGCAAGCTCGAATTTGAGTTGCGTCACCGCGAACATGCCCATCGTGATGACCACATCGTGAATCAGCGCGATGATGGCGCCGAGAGAAAACTGCCATTCGAAACGGAACCAGATGTAGAGCAGCATCATGGCGATCGCCAGCGCCACGGCGATGGCGCCTTTGCGGATCAGTTCGCCGGACACGGTGGGCCCGACGACGTCGATTTTACGCACCTCCATGTCGTCGCCGAGCAACTCTCTTAAGGCGCTGAGAACTTGTCCCCTCGCCTCTTGCTGCGCCTCTTCATTCGCGGTCGCCTGATCGACGCCCTCGGGAAGGTCCTCGACGGTCTGTTGTTCGATGAAGACGACGACGGCTTCTTCGGAGCCTGCGAAATCGCGAATGTTCTGAACGTTGACATTGCCAAGGCCCAACCCGCTGACCGCGGCGCGAACTTCGCCGAGATCGATCGGTTCGGAATCGGCGACTTCGATCGTCACGCCGCCGCGAAAATCGATGCCGAAATTCAACCCGAAAGCATAAAGGGAAAAAATCGAGCCGACGATCAAGGCGGCTGAAAAAACCGCCGCGGCCATGCGCATGCGCGTGAACGCGATCTTCGTATTGTCGGGGACAAGTTTGAAATGCATGACCGGCGCGCTCTCTAGGCTGTAGTTTCCATTTAACGCTTATCTGCGTTCGAGACCAAAATCGCTCCTGACCAGGAGGCAAGCGCAAGGAAGTGTGGACCACTTTCGAGCATTGCCGACGCCGTCAGGGGCGGTTTTGGCCGAACCCCCGAGGGGCGCGGCGAAAAACCGCCATTTTGGCGTCGGTCGTCCTCGAATATGTCCAACATGTCCTTCGTCCTCCCTCCTGAAACTGACGGTTTTTCGCCGGCGCGCAGACAACCGTTAAATGGAAACTACAGCCTAAAGCGTCATTTCCTTGGGCCGCTGGCCCAAGAGATAGCTTCCGGCGACCAGGCGCGTCAGCACATAAGCGGTGAAGACCGACGTGACCACGCCCACCGCCAGGGTGATGGCGAAACCGCGCACCGGCCCGGCGCCGAGTTGGAACATGATCAGCGCCGCCAGAAACGTCGTCACATTGGCGTCGAGGATCGCCGACCAGGCTTTCTGATAGCCGGTCTCAGCCGCGTTGATCGGCGCCTTGCCGTTCCTTAACTCCTCGCGGATGCGCTCAAAGATCAGCACATTGGCGTCGACCGCCATGCCGACCGTCAAGACGATGCCGGCGATGCCGGGCAATGTCAGGGTCGAGCCAAGCAAGGACAAAACGCCGGCGATCAGCACAATGTTCGCGATCAGGGCGATGTCGGCGTAAATCCCGAACCGGCCGTAAGACACGACCATGTAAATGATCACCGCAATAAAGCCGATGATCAGGGCCATCGAGCCGGCGCGCACCGAGTCGGCGCCGAGTTGGGCGCCGACCGAGCGCTGTTCGAGCGTCGTCAGCTCCGCCGGCAGCGCCCCGGAACGGATGAGCAGCGCGGTTTGCGATGCTTCCTGCACGGAAAAATCGCCGGTGATGCGTCCCGATCCTTGGGTAATGGCCGATTGGATCACCGGCGCGGAAATGATCTCCCCGTCGAGCACGATGGCGAAAATCGAACCGATATTGTTTTGGGTGTAATCGGCAAAGCGCCTTGCGCCGCGACTGTCGAAACGAAAGCTGATCTGAAAACCCGCGCCGTCGGGATTTTGCTCAGCCCACGCATTTTCAACCATGTCGCCCGTGACTTCAGCATCCTCGATCAGCACCATGGGCAGCTGCGACGCGTTATCAAGCGGGCCGCATAACTCTCCGCTTGACGGCGACGGACGCGTTGTGCCGTCGAATTCGGCCATGGGGCATAACGCCCGCCCCGGCGGCACCAGGCCCGCCATCGCATCCTGCAGGTTGACGCTCGGATCATGGCGGTGAAAGCTGAGTTGGCCGGTTCGGTTGATGATCGCTTTCAAAGCTTCGGGATCTTCATCGCCGGGCACCTGCACGACGATGCGGTCCGCGCCCTGGGGTTGGATCGACACTTCCTTGTTGCCGGCAGGATCGATGCGCCGGCGCACGACTTCGATGGAATCGCGCACCGCCTCCCGGGCGTAAAACTGCTGCGCCTCCTGCGTCATGGACACTTCGATGCGTCCGCCCGTCCTCGACACGGCATAGGCGCGGGTGCCCAGTCCAAGCGCGCCGCCAATGCCGCCGCGGGTGACGTCGCGGACCCGCTCATCGGCCTCGTCAAGATCGGCAGGATCGGCCACCCGCAGGATGACGCGGTTCGACTCCTGATTGTAGGTCAGGCTCTCAATAGCGATGCGCGCGCGCCCCGCCGCGCTGCTCGGACGCATTTCACGGCGAATATCGCCCAGAAGAGAGCGTATGCGATCGTCGATGACTTTTTCCGTATCGACGCTGAGAAGAAGATAAGAGCCGCCCTGAAGGTCGAGACCGAGATTGACGGTGGTTTTCGGCACAAAGTCCGGCAGCGCCGCCCGCTGCTCTTCGTTGAGAAGATTGGGAACGGCGAACAGCGCGGCGAGCAGGATCAGTCCGAGAATGCCGGCGGTCTGATATTTCGAAAACTGAAGCATGCCTGGCGCTCGAATGATCCGGAGACTGTCTACTGATCGTTGGCGGCGGGTTCGGGCTTGGTGCGCACATCGCTCAGCGTCGACTTGACGACCTTGACCGTCACCTTGTCCGCAAGCTCGACCATGACCTCGTCGCCCTCGAGCACCTTGGTGATCTTGCCGACGATGCCGCCGGCGGTGACCACGACGTCTCCGCGGCGCACATTGGACACCATCTCCTGATGTTTTTTACGCGCGGTCATCTGGGGGCGGATGAGCAGAAAATAGAAAATGACGAAGATGAGAATGAGCGGCGCCAATTGCATCAAGGGATTGGGCGCGGCGGTTTGAGCTGCCTGCGCATAAGCGGGCGAAATGAACATTCTTGGCGTCTCCTCGGAAGTTCTTGGGCGCTGTTGCGGTGTCCGCAATCGGCGCTGCCCCCCGGCGAAAGATTGGCGGATATATAACGATCGCAATCCCGGTTGCAATGCGCGCCCGGCCGATGGCTTGCGGCGAATGGGTGGGCGGATTGAACCCGCCGCCAATTTCAAACGCCCTGCCCCGTCGGGCAAACCGGTCCCGCAGGCCGGCGCGGGCGTTTGTCGGACTTGCCGCCGGGCGCAATCCGGTCTATAAAGCTTGTAAGTGAACGTTCACTCACTTTGTGTTAACGCCTAACTATTTGATTGCAGCGCCGCTTTGGGAGCGGTCGGGATTGAAACGGGTAAAGCGAGCGCCGGCGGAGGCGGTAAGGAAACGCATGCAAGCAGGCTCAGAACAGCACGCCGTCGCCGCGGCGGCGGAAACCACCAGGACGCGCATCGAACGAGCCGCCGTCGCCCTTTTTGCCGCGCGCGGCGTCGACGCGGTCACCATCCGCGAGATCGCCGCTGAAAGCGGCCTGTCCGAAGGCGCGCTCTACCGGCATTACCCCGGAAAGGCCGCGCTCGCCGAAGCGCTGTTTTTCGGCCTGCAAAAATCCCTGGCGCAGAAAATCCGCGAGACGGCGGCGCGGCCCGGCGCCATCGACGATCGGGCGAGCGCCATTGTCGACGCTTATTGTCAGGCTGCGGATGATGACTGGCCGCTTTTTTCCTATCATCTGTTGAGCGCGCACCGTTTTCTGCCCGGCGCAGCGGGACGCGCGCAAAAAGCGGCCGACAATCCGGTCGTGGAAACGGAAACGCTCGTTCAACAGGCGATGGACGCCGGCGCGCTGCCCAAAGGCGACGCCAGGCTCAAGGCCGCCATGGCGCTGGGCGTTGTCCTGCAGACGGCGCTGCACAAATATTACGGACGGATATCAGGCGATTTGTCAAAATGCGCGCCGGCGATGAAAAAATCCGTTCTCGCCGTATTGCATTGTCAATCCTGAACCGACGGGAGCGGACCGATGGCGTTCTTGAGGAATGGTCTTTTCCAAATCGCCTACTGGACAACGTCGGTGTTTTTCATCGTCGGCGCGCTGCCGTTTTTGCTCATGCCCGGCCGCAAGCCGCTGATGGTCTGGATCCTCGGCTATACGCGCGCCATGTGCTTCTGGATGAAGCGCATCGCCGGGATCAACATCATCGTGCGCGGCAAGGAAAAACTGCCCGGCGGGCCCTGCATCATCGCCGCCAAGCACCAGAGTTGGGGCGACGGTTTCGTCATGTTTTCGCAGTTTTACGACCTTGCCTTCGTCACCGGCGATCATCTCGAGAAGTTTCCCCTAGTCGGCGGGCTGTTGCGCAAGATGGGCGCGATTGTCGTCGATAATTGCGGCGGCGCCTACGCCCGCGCGCGCCTGGTCGACCGGGAAATGGCAAAGGCGCGTAATGACAATCGCCGAATTCTAATCTATCCCGAAGGCCATCTGTCGCCGGTCGGCCAACAGCACCGTTATCGCAAGGGCGTTTATCACATGTACCGCTCCTATCAGTGCGCCGCGGCGCCGGTGGCGACGAATCTGGGGCTGCGCTGGCCGCAGCGAAGCTGGCGCCTGACGCCGGGCGATGCGGTTATCGAATTCCTCGACCCGATCCCGCCCGGTCTTGAAAAGGATGCCTTTATGAAGCGCCTTGAGTCCGCCATCGAAGCGCGCTCGCTTGAACTGCTTGGCGAAGAACGTCCCGACGGCGTCGACATCGGCGCCGTCTTGCCGGATCCCCAGGGCTGAACCCCATGGCGCAGGCGCCGGGTGAAAGCGTGCCTTCTTCTTCCGCGCCGCTGTTTTTTCAACAGCGTTTCCTGCCGATGTGGACGGCGCTTTCTTTCGGCACGTTTGCAGACAACATTTTGCGCCAGTCGCTGCTGATCGGCATTCCGGCGGGCGTCATCACCGTGCCGTTCGTCGCCGATGCGGATGACGCAATCCCCTTTATCGGCGCGCTCTTACCTGCTGCGATCTTGCTGTTTTCATCGATTTCCGGCCAGCTGGCGGACAAATATGAAACCTCCACGATGTTCCGCCGCACGAAATTCGTCGAGGTCTTGCTGATGATCGCCGCGGCGCTCGCCTTCATCAGCGACATGGGCGGCCTGGTGATCGCCTCGCTGTTCTTGATGGGCGCGCAATCGGCCTTTTTCTCGCCGGTGCGCGTCGGCGCCATGCCGAAATATCTCCGTACGAATGAACTCGTGCGCGGCAACGGGCTTTGCAACGCAGGATTATTCACCTTCATCCTGCTCGGCTATGTCGTCGGGGGCTATTTAATTGTCCAGGAGGGCGGGGGAATGGCCGTCGGCGCGGCGCTGATCGGCGCGTCGCTGATCGGCTGGATCGCCGCGCTGAATACGCCATTTGCAGCGGCGAACGATCCCGATCTTAAAATCAGTTTCAACGGCTTTGCGCAAACCGCGGCGATGTTCCGATTGGCGCAGCAGACCCCGGGGGTCGCGCCGCCGCTGCTCGGCGTTGCGGTCTTTTTCCTGCTCTCAACCGCGGTCACGGTCACGGTGCCGCTTTACGGCCGCGATTCGCTAATCTCCGATCCGCTGGTCTGGACGGCGCTCAACGGCCTCTTCGCCATCGGCGCCGGGCTCGGCGCCATCGGCGCGGCGGCCCTGGCGAAAGGCCGTTCGGGATTGGGCTATTCCGCCGCCGCCATCTTCGCTGGGGGCGTCATGAGCTTTGCGGCGTACTTTCTAACCCCCTATGTGGCCGGCGAGCCGGGAGCGCCATTGCGCGTCGGCGATCTTGTTTCGACGCCGGGCGGCCTGGCGCTGGCGCTGGTTTTTATCGCAACCGCGGCTTTTTCGGGCGTCTACATTGCACCGTTGCAGGCGGCCATACAGCGCCGGGCGCGGCGCGAAACCCGGGCGCGGATCATGGCGGCGAGCATTTTCGCCAACGCGGCGTTCGCCATCGTCGGCTCCTTAAGCGTGTTGGCGATTACCCGCAGCGGGGCCGATCCGCGACTTGCGTTTCTCTGCGTTGGCGCAATGATGATGGCCATCGGCGGCATCATGGCCTATCGCCGACGCACGCTGCCCGACGGGCTGTATGATGAAGAACTCGCATCACCAGGATAAACGGACCGCCCTTGCAGGCGCAAAATAATGAGAGCAGCTTCGTAAGATGAGCATACTGGTCACCGGCGCGGCCGGCTTTATCGGCGCCTATGTCTCCCGCGCGCTTCTGGCGCGGGGCGAGCAGGTGATCGGCGTCGACAATCTAAACGATTACTACGCTCCCGCGCTCAAGCGCGCCCGTCTTGACCGGTTTGCATCGGACAAAGGCTTTTCCTTCCGCGAGGTCGACATCGCCGACGACGCGGCGCTGTGCGCGGCGGTCAAGGATGAAAAGATTGCGTCGATCGTTCATCTCGCCGCGCAGGCGGGCGTGCGCTATTCGCTGGAAAATCCATTCGCCTACGCCCGGTCGAACCTGCTCGGCCACCTGTCAGTGCTGGAACTGGCGCGAAGCCTGTCCGTCGGCCATCTTGTTTACGCATCCTCGTCGTCGATCTACGGCGCCAACAAATCCATTCCCTTCAAGGAGAGCGACCGCACCGACGATCCAGTCTCGCTTTACGGCGCGACCAAAAAAGCGGACGAACTCATGTCCGCGTCCTATGCGCGCCTTTACCGCATTTCCCAGACGGGCTTGCGGTTTTTTACGGTCTACGGCCCCTGGGGCCGGCCCGACATGGCGTACTGGATTTTCACCGAGAAAATTCTCAAGGGCGAGCCGATCGACGTGTTCAACCAGGGCGCCATGTCCCGGGATTTCACCTATATCGACGATATCGTCGACGGCGTTCTTTCGGCCCTCGACGCGCCGCCGAACGCCGAACGCGGTTTTCACCAGGTTTATAATCTCGGCAACGATCGGCCGGAAAAACTGATGACGTTGATCGAACTCCTTGAAAATGCGCTGGGCGCCAAGGCCGAAAAGAACCTGATGGGCATGCAGGACGGCGACGTGGAGCGAACCTGGGCGGACATTTCCCGCGCCCGGCGGGAGCTTGGGTATAATCCGACCGTGACCTTGGCCGACGGCATTGAGCGTTTTATTGCCTGGCGGCGATCGCTGCCGAAAGCTTTTGCTTAAACCGGCTTTCTGCTAGCCTTTTGTTAATCACGCACGGCGGTCGCGTTCAGACACGCCGCTTTCTATAAGGCCCACGGTCAACCTTAACGGTCTCCTTGTTGCGCCCGTCGTTAAGAAGCCTTTAACGGCCTGGAAAGAACAACGCGGTATTAAGGAACGCATGGGCCTTACGTTTTTCATTATCGCGATTTGTCTTGTTTTCGGCGCGATCGCGGCGATCGCCTCGTTCCGGCCCAATCTGTTTCCGGAACTGGGCGCCAATCTTCGCAAGGCCGATCCGGTCAAGCAGTTTTCCCCACGCAATACGCTGTTCATCATCGGACCGACGGCCAATCACGGCGCCTGCCGCATGCAGCGCCGCCTGCTTAAGCCGGCGATCCCGGCATTGATCCGCGAGGACGTCGCGGTGATCGAACTTTACGGCGAAGATACTCCGCGCAAGAACGGCGAACCCATCGAATGGCTCGATCCGGCGCTGTTGCGCCACGCGATCAATGCCGAACGGGGCTTTTGCCTGATCTATGTGGATCCGGCGGGCAAGACGCGGTTTCGCAGCGAAGCGCCCATGCTGACCGAGGACATTCTGCAGCAGGCGCGCCTTAACATCGTCCCGCCGCAAAAGGCCAAGACAGCAAAATCGTCCGTCCTGAAAAAACTGCGCGCGGCTTAGAGACCCCTAGCGCCCATTGCGCTGGGGCCGGCCGATCGAATGATAGTCGATGCCGTATTCGGCCATTTCCGCCGGCATATAGATGTTGCGCATATCGATCATGACCGGCGCTTTCATCAGCGCCTTGACGCGGTTGAGATCGAGCGCGCGAAACTCGTCCCATTCGGTGACGATGGCCACGGCGTCCGCGCCCTCGAGCGCCTGATACGGCCCTTCGGCGTATTCGACGTCGCGCAAGAGTCCTTTCGCCTCGTTCATGCCTGCCGGATCAAAGGCGCGCACGCGCGCGCCGCTTGCCTGGAGTTGGGGAATGATGTCGAGCGCCGGCGCCTCGCGCATATCGTCCGTGTTCGGCTTGAACGTCAGGCCCAGAACCGCAATGGTTTTGCCGTCGACCGCCCCGCCGCAGGCCTCGATGACGCGCTCGGCCATTTGTTTCTTGCGCGCGTCATTGATGGCGACCACCGCCTCGACGATGCGGGTCGGCGCGTCATGGTTTTGCGCCGTGCGCACCAGCGCCAGCGTGTCCTTGGGAAAGCATGACCCGCCGTAGCCCGGACCGGCATGCAGGAACTTGGCGCCGATGCGGCCGTCAAGGCCGATGCCGCGGGCGACTTCCTGAACGTCGGCGCCGACCTTTTCGCACAGATCGGCCATTTCGTTGATGAAGGTGATCTTGGTCGCGAGGAACGCGTTGGCGGCGTATTTGATCAACTCCGAAGTCGACCGATTGGTGAACACGATCGGCGTCTCATTGAGATAAAGCGGCCGGTAGAGTTCGCGCAAAACCTTCCGCGCCCGCTCGTCCTCGGCGCCGACGACAATTCGGTCCGGGCGTTTGAAATCTTCGATCGCCGCGCCCTCGCGCAGAAATTCAGGGTTCGAGACAACCGAAAAATCAGCATCGGGGCGTGCGCGCCGGATGATCTGCTCAACTTCCGTCCCGGTTCCCACCGGCACGGTGGATTTGGTGACCACCACCGTATAGCCGTCCATGACTTGTGCGATCTCTTCAGCCGCCTTGTAGACATAGGAAAGATCGGCATAGCCGTCCCCGCGCCGCGACGGCGTGCCGACGGCGATGAAGACCGCATCCGCGTTCGGGGTCGAGGCGGCGAGATCGCGGCTGAAGGACAGCCGCCCCGCCTTGACGTTTTCCGCCACCAGCGCGTCCAGCCCTGGCTCGAAGATCGGAATCTCGCCCGCTTCGAGCTTGGCGATCTTTTTATCGTCCTTGTCGATGCAGACAACGTCATGGCCGAAATCAGCAAAACACGCTCCGGACACCAGCCCGACATATCCGGCGCCAATCATAGTTACGCGCATGGATGGTCCTTATTTCGCCGCCCTGCGGCCTTCGCCGCGGGCTTTAGCCTGACGGGGTTTTAGACGGCGTTTTTGGGAAAAACCACCGCCGCAACGGTCATTACTAGGATTTTGAAATCAAACCACAATGACCGATTGTCAATATTGGCCGGATCATAGCGCATGCGCTGTTCCATGCGCTCATTTTCCGAGGTCTCGCCGCGATAGCCGTTGGCCTACGCCCGGCCGGCGGCGTCAGGGTTGACCTTGCGCCGGCCGGAATAGTTCTCGATCAGCCGGGCATATTGGTGATTATGGGCGAGCGCATGGGGGTGCGGCCCGAGGCTTGCCTTGCCATAATTCATTGGCGCCGTGAGCAAGCGCCTTTTAGATTGACTGTGCCATGTCGAAACAATTTTGCACTTTCCACGTCAACTGGCGGGACGCCCAGCACAATGCGGTCGGCCTGTTCCCCGACGAACGCGATTTCGGCCGCGCCGCGGCGGCGGCGCTGCAGGAGCGCCTGAACGCCCTGGCGGACGAGGGTTGGATTATTCAGGACATCATCCCCGCCGCCGGCGTCACCCCAAAGCATACGGCGGGATTTACCATCGTCGCTTTCCGATAGCGCTGGTCGTGAGGCCTGGCTTGCCTCGAACGGCCAAATACGCCATGCCCCGCGCAATGACCGATATCGCCGCGACCGACGCCGAGATCCTTGAACGCCTGTGCGCGCTCGCCCTTGCGGCCGGCGCCAAGGCGCTCGAGATTTATCATTCCGATTTCAGCGTCGACGAAAAAGACGATGCGTCGCCTGTGACCGAAGCAGACCGGCTCGGCGAAGCGATCATCCTTCAAGGGCTGTCCGAGGGCTTTCCGCAAGTTTCGGTGTTGGCCGAAGAGAGCGCATCGATGGGCGAGATTCCGATTCTCGGCGATGTGTTCTTTCTGGTCGACCCGCTCGATGGCACCAAAGAGTTTGTCCGCAAGACCGGCGAATTCACGGTCAATATCGCGCTGGTGCGAAACGGCCGGCCGCTTGTCGGCGTGGTCTACGCGCCGGCCGCCGGCAAACTTTACGCGGGCTCGAACCAGAGCGGCGCGTGGATGCGCCATATCAGTGATGACGGCGAGGCCGGCGCGCTCCTGCCGATCCGCGCGCGCCGGATTCCCGACGTTCATCCCATCGCCGTGGCCAGCCGCTCTCACCGATCGCCGGAGACGGACGCCTATCTGCAGGAAATCGGCGCGGAAGATTTCGTCGCCGCCGGATCGTCGCTGAAATTCTGTCTGATCGCGGAAGGAAAAGCGGACATCTATCCGCGCTTCGGCCGCACCATGGAATGGGACACCGCCGCCGGTCAGGCCGTTCTTGAAGCCGCCGGCGGAAGCGTGCTCGTCCACCCGGCAGGCGCGCCGCTGACCTACGGCAAGAGCGATCGCGGTTTTGACAATCCGCATTTCATCGCCTGGGGCGCGCGCGAGTCTTAGCGATAATTCGACCCGCCCGTGGACGCCGCCGCAAGGCCGCTGGGCACCGCCGCGCCGCGCCGAACCCATATGTCCCAGAACGCGGTTTGCTCGATCAGTTTGAACTCGGTGAACAGGAGGGCTTCGGCCCGGCCCTTGGCGGCGGTCGTCGCCGGATCAAGGTCGAGCCGGGGCACGAAAACGACATTGGCTGCAGACGCGGCGGCCGGTCCGTCGGCGCGGCAGTCCCGGCGGCCGGCGAGCACGCAGGCCGTATCCGCGCCGGTCAGGATCGCAACGTCCTGCCCTTCGGCGGCGATCGCCCTGGCGCGGCTTGCCGCTTCGAGCAGCATCGCCGACTGGTCGACCGGCGCAAGCGCGAAAAACTCGCGCGCCTCGGGCGTTGAGAAGCGGCCTTCCTCTATCCAGCGGGCGATGGTCGGCCCGCCCGGCTGCACCAGGGCAAGCTGGGTGCGGATATGTTCCGGCGCTGTTTTGGACGCTGAATGCTGCAGGGTGAACTGGCCTGCCGCATGGGCGATGATCACGCCGGTCCAGAACAGCGTCAATGTCGCGGCAGTCAGGGCGATCGACACGCTGGCGCGGTCATGATTGCGGAACAGACCGTCATAATACGGCGAAGCCACGGAAAAGACCGCAATCGCCGCCACAAGCACAAACACCGGCATGGCGTTGGCGTCGGCGATCCGCGCGGCGGCGAAAGCGACGATCAAGAGACCGAGCGCGGCCGCCCACCCTCTGACATGTTCGCGTCCGCCAAACACCGCGGCGCCGGCGAGCACGGCCGCAGTGCTGACCGCAACAGCGCCCAGGCCCATGGTTCCTTCCTGTCCGGCGAGAATGGCGCCGACATTGAAAATGCCCGTCGCCGCGCCGGCGCGTGCGAGATTGACGCCCGGCAAAAAGAGTTCCGTCACGGCGGCAAACGCTGCAAACATCGCCAAGGTCGCAGCGTAACGGGAAAGCCCGCAACGCCCTGAAAGAAACGGGCAGGCCGAAAGCGCGATGAAACCCGCCAGCGAAAAAACCGGGCTGAGCATCCAGAGGGTGAAAAGCGCAACGCCTGTGATCACGCCTTCGCGCCGTGCGCGCCGGACGCCATTGTCAGCCGAGCCGGAAACGAAACAGAAGGCGCAGACGAGAAACAGCGCAAGGGCAAATTCCGCCGGTCCTGCAAATGGCGCCGCGACGAAAGCCGCAAGCGCCGCGGTTAGCAAAACGCTCTGGAGCGCCGGCAGGCGCGAAGAAGCGAAATAGGCCGCCGGGAAGGCGACAAGGATCGCGGCGAATGCCTTGGCGATCAAATGGATGCGTCCCGGCGCGTCGGCGAACAGATCCGCCGCCATCAGCAAAAACAGATAAAACGGCGCGGCCTGGCCGGTCATCGCGGCTTCCCCCGCGCGGACCGCGCGCGCTTCTGCAATCGGCGCGATCATGTCGACGGTGGGCGACAAGCTTAACAGCGCCGGGGCGATGAGGGCCGCAAGAATGAACGGCGCCGACGCAAGCACTGCAAACAGAAACGTCCAGCGTGGGTGCTGCCAGGAAAAGGCCGCCATCGCCGCCTTGCGGGCGAGGGGCGCCGACCGGCGCCAGGCGAACTCGTCCTCAGGGCCGTCGTATGATGTGCTCATGTGATACACCCTATCGGCCGACGCCGTGTCAAAGCGGCGCTTGGCGAATCCTTAACGGGGAAAGTGCAAGGCCTTTGCCGTCCCGCGGGGCGTTTGCGAAAATGATTAAAATGCAAATATTTGGCGGCTTTGCGTTGGGCGCAGCCCTGTTATTGTAGCGTTCATGCGGACCCTTTTGCACATGCCTGTCGATCCCGCCAGCCGGATGGTGCGCCTGGCGCTCGCCGAGAAAGGCTTGCCCGCGCGCATGGTCGAAACTCGGCCCTGGGCCGACGACGGAACGCTGGCGGCCGCCAATCCGGCCTGCGAAACGCCGGTGCTGATCGACGAGCCGCCCACCGGCGGCGAGATTACCCTGTCGCCGGCGGCGACGATCATGGAATATCTTGAGGAGGCGTATCCGGCGGCGGCGCTGTTCCCCTCGACCTCGGCGGCGCGAGGCGAAATGCGCCGCCTCATCGCCTGGTTCTGCGACAAGTTCGAGCGCGAAGTGATCGCCTATACCGTCCGGGAACGGATCGACAGGCGTTTGATGCGCCGCGGCCAGCCCGATTACGACCGGCTGCGCCAGGGTCTTGAGGCGCTTTCCTGGCACATGGACTATTTCAACTGGCTGCTCGATCAGCGGCCCTGGTTCGCCGGGGAAAAATACAGCGGCGCGGATATCGCCGCCGCAGGCTATCTTTCCGCGGTCGATTATGTGGACGCCGCGTCATGGGAGAAATTTCCGGCGGTCAAGGAATGGTATGCGCGGATCAAATCGCGTCCGAGCTTTCGCCCGATCCTGCGCGACCGCGTCGACGGCGTGGCGCCGCCGGACCACTACGACGATCCGGACTTTTAGCTATGACGGCCCCACAAGGCCTCAAGCAACGCATTCGCGACGAAGCGTTTTCGCTCGGCTTTGACACGGTTGGGTTTTCGCCGGCCGAGCTGCCCGCGGACATAAGCGCCGGGCTCTCGCAGTTTTTGGCTGAGGGCCGTCACGGGGACATGGCCTGGCTCGCCGACCGCGCCGACAAGCGCGGCCATCCGCAAAAGCTCTGGCCGGCCGCGCAAAGCGTTATCGTCCTCGGGATGAATTACGGTCCCGACCGCAATCCGCTGATAGCGCTTGAAAATCCGTCACGGGGGGTGATTTCCGTCTATGCTCAGGGCAAGGATTATCATGACGTTTTAAAAAAACGTCTCAAGCGCCTGGCCCGCTGGCTTGTGGGCCAAGCCGGCGGCGACGTCAAAGTCTTCGTCGACACCGCGCCGGTCATGGAAAAACCGCTGGCCGCCCAAACCGGCGTCGGCTGGCAGGGAAAACACACCAATCTCGTCTCGCGCGAATTCGGATCGTGGCTGTTTTTGGGGGCGATTTTTTCAACGCTGAAACTGCCCGCAGATGCGCCCGAAAGCGATCATTGCGGCGCCTGCCGAAAATGTCTCGATATCTGTCCTACAAACGCCTTTCCAGCGCCCTACCGGCTCGATGCGCAGCGCTGCATCTCTTATCTGACGATTGAACATAAAGGCCCCATCCCAGCCGAGTTCCGCGCGGCGATGGGCAACCGGATTTACGGCTGCGACGATTGCCTTGCCGTTTGCCCGTGGAACAAGTTCGCCAGCCGGGCCCGGGAAGCGGCGTTTCATGCGCGCGAGAAACTGCGCACACCGTCGCTGAATGATCTCGCGCGGCTTGACGATGACGCTTTCCGCGCGTTGTTCGCGGGTTCGCCGGTCAAACGGACCGGCCGCAATCGTTTCGTGCGCAACGTGCTGATCGCCATCGGCAATGCGCGCGATCCGGCGCTGATATCCGTTGCCGAAACCTTATTGCGCGACGACAGCGCGCTGGTGCGCGGCGCGGCGGTCTGGGCCCTCTGGCGTCTTATCGACGCGAAAGCGTTCAGCGCCCTGCGCGAAAAGTACGCTCCCGCCGAAACCGACAAGAGCGTCCTGAGGGAATGGGATCGCGGAAGCGAGCCGACCGCTTAGACTTTGTTCGGAACCGTCCTCAACAAATCGCCGCAGGCGTTGACCCAGAACCGGTATTATTAAGGGTTTTCAACCCCGCCGAGGGGCGCGGGATTGACAAATCCGCCCCAGTGCTGGGATTCAAGCTTGATCCGGCCGATACACTACCCAGTATAATGATTTGTGAAATAATTGCTTGAATAAAGGGCGGTTTATCCACTCGGGCAAGTCCAGCCAATCGCGGTTAACGATGAAAGCGTTCCATTCAGTCAAGATCGCCCTTCTGGTGGTCGCCATCGTGGCCATATATTTCCTCTTGCGCAGCCTGTTCGCCGGCGCCCCGGCGGAGGCGACGGCGGAAGCCGAAACCCGATTCGCCGTGCTGGCGGAGACCGCGACGCCGCAGGAATGGCGCGATGAAATTATCGTCCGCGGCCGCACGGCGGCCAAGCGCAATGTGCTCGTGCGCGCCGAAACCGCCGGCGCCGTCGCCGAGACTCCCGCGCCGGAAGGCACGCTTGTCACGAAGGGCGACGTTTTGTGTCAAATCGCCGTCGATGCGCGACGCGCCCAACTCGCTGAAGCCCGCGCCGCGCTCGCCAAGGCGCGTCTCGATCACCAAGCCGCCGTTGAGCTCAACCGGGAAGGCTTCCGCGCGGAGACCGGCGTCGCCGCGGCAAAAGCCGCGCTCGATCTTGCTGCGGCAAATGTCGAGCGGGCCGAAGTCGAACTGTCGAAAACCAAAATCACCGCGCCGTTCGACGGCGTATTCGATCAGCGTCATGTGGAAGTCGGCGATTTTCTAAAAGTCGGCGATCCCTGCGGCGCCGTGATCCAGCAATCGCCGTTTTTAGTGACCGGCGCGGTCTCGGAAAAAGACGTCGCCAAAATCGTCATCGGCGATAGGGGCGTGGCGCAGCTTGCCACCGGCCAAACCATTGAGGGCGTCGTCAAATTTGTCGCGGCGGCGGCCGATCCGGCGACGCGAACCTTCGATGTGGAGCTCGAAGTGCCCAACGAAGACGGCGCGCTGCGCGACGGCGTTACGGCCGAGTTCACCGTATTCGCCAAAAAGCGCATGGCCTATCGCATTCCCCGCTCGGCGCTGACGCTGGACGACAACGGCGCTGTCGGCGTCAGAACCTTGTCGCCGGAAAACGCGGTTGGGTTCGCGCCGCTCGCACTGCTCGGCGAAGACGCCGGCGGTGTTTGGGCGTCCGGCCTTGAAGGCGAGGTCCAGATCATTACGCGCGGTCAGGACTTCGTCAAAACCGGCCAAATCGTCGATGTGGCCGCGCTCGATGCGCCCGCTTCCGGAGCCGAGCGGTGACAAGGCTGATCGACGCCGCTTTTTCACGCATGCGCGTGGTGATGACGACGCTTGTCGTCATGATCTTTTTCGGATTCACCGCCTTTCAAACGGTCCCGCGCGAAGCCGAACCGGACGTGCCGGCGCCGTTCGTGCTGGTCACGCTGCCCTTACCCGGGGTGTCGCCTGAAGACGGCGAGCGCCTTCTGGTGCGGCCGACGGAACTCGAACTGCAAAGCATCGAAGGCGTCGTGCAGATCGACGCGCTCGCCTATGACGGCGCGGCGCAGATCATTATCGAATTCCAGGCGATGATCGATGTCGATCAGGCCGTGTTGGACGTGCGCGAGGCGGTCGACCGCGCAAAAGCGGAGTATCCGGCCGATGCGGAAGAGCCGATCGTCGTCGAATTCAATATTCAAAACCAGTTTCCGATCCTGACCACCATTCTTTACGGCGACGCGCCCGAGCGCGCGCTCTTTCAAACAGCCAAAGCCTTACAGGATCGCCTCGACAGCGTTTCCGGCGTTCTTGAAACGAACATGACCGGCGCCCGCGAGGAGCTGCTCGAAGTCATTATCGATCCGAAGGTGCTCGAATCCTACAATCTGACTGAGCTTGAGGTGATTAACGCGGTCAGCGCCAATAACCAGCTGGTCACGGCGGGTTCGATCGACCTCGCCGACGGTCGCTTTTCGATCAAGACGCCCGGCCTGGTGAAGAACGCCGCCGACCTCATGTCGATCCCGATACGCGCAAGAGGCGACAATGTCGTCACCATCGGCGATCTGGCGGATGTGCGTCGCACGTTCAAGGACGCGGAAGGCTACGCCCTGTTCAACGGGCGGCCGGCGATCGGTCTGGAACTGTCAAAACGGGCGGGCTCGAACATCGTCGAGACCATCGAGGAGGCCCGCGCCGCCGTGGAGGATGAAGCGAGCTTCTGGCCGGCCTCGATCAAATATGAATTTCTCAGCGACCGTTCCATTGAAGTGCAAGACAGTCTCGAAGGACTGACCGCGTCCATCATGACGGCGATATTGCTGGTGATGATCGTCGTCGTCGCCGCGCTCGGCCTCAGACCCGCGCTGATGGTCGGCATCGCGATTCCAACGTCCTTTCTGCTTGCTTTTATGCTGCTCAGCGTCAGCGGCTACACGCTGAACATGATGGTCATGTTCGGCCTGATCCTGTCCGTGGGGATGCTGGTCGACGGCGCCATCGTCATTGTCGAATTCGCCGACCGCCGCATGGCCGAGGGCGCCAACCGGCGGACCGCCTATCTGGAAGCGTCAAAGCGCATGTTCTGGCCGGTCATCACGTCGACCGCAACGACGCTTGCCGCCTTCGTGCCGTTCCTGTTCTGGCGGGACACGGTGGGCGAATTCATGAAATATCTGCCGCTGACGCTGATTTTCGTTCTCACCGCCTCGCTTTTTGTGGCGCTCATCTTTCTGCCTGTGATCGGCTCGCTCATGGGCATCCCCGAGTGGATGAAGCGCAAATACAATATCAAAGGCATGTCGGATCGGCCGGTCAAGAAATATGAGCTCAACGAGATCGATCCGACCACGCTTGAAGGTCCCACCGCGGTTTACGCACGGGCCCTGTCCGGCCTTGTCCAGCGACCGTTGCTGGTCATCGCGGCGGCGGCCGTGGTCATCGCTTATTGCCTGATCACGTTTCGCGCGGTCTCGCCGGAGGTTGAGTATTTCATCCGCAACGACAGCGAGGATGTCAATCTCCTGGTGCTGGGACGGGGCAATCTTTCAGAAGAACAGAAGGTCGACATCGTCCAGGACGTCGCGGCTCGGGTCGAAGACCATCCCGCGATCGAGCACATCTATCTGCAGACGGGCCAAGGTCTGGCGCGCGGTCAGGACATGCCTGCGGAGACCATCGGCCAGGTCGGCATCGATCTCGTCAACTATTCCCTGCGCGAGCATTCCACCGTGGTCCTGCGGGAACTGCGCTACCGGGTCCAGGGCGTTCCCGGCGTGATTGTCGAGGTGCGCCAGCGTCAAGGCGGTCCGCCGGTCGGCAAGGACGTGCAGGTCGAAATTTCCTCGCCCGACTTCGACGCCATGGTCGCGGCCGCACGCAAAACGCGCACCTTCGCGGACGAAGCGACAACTACGGTGAACGGGCGCGAAATTCCGATGTATATGGATCAGGAAGACACGCTGCCCCTGCCCGGCATTGAGTGGGCGATGGAAGTCGATCGCGCGCTTGCCGGCCGCTACGGGCTTTCCGTGCAGCAGGCCGGCGCAGTCTTGCAATTCGTCACGGACGGCCTGCTCATCGACAAATACCGGCCCGATGACTCCGACGACGAAATCGATATCCGCGCGCGCTATCCGGCGGAACTGCGGAATATAACCGCGCTCGACTCGGTTCGCGTGCAAACCCCGGAAGGCTCAGTGCCGCTATCGAATTTCGTCACGCGCGAAGCCAGGCCGCAAGTCGACCGTGTGGTGCGGCGCGACGGCAAGCGCATTATCGAAGTCATGGCCAACGGCAATACGCGCGACGCCGGCTACGAGGTCAGCCAGGACCGCGCGATTGCGCATATGAAGGACTGGCTCGAATCGGGCGCGCTCAGCGACGAGGTGACATGGATCATGCGCGGCGCCGATGAAGAAACAGCCGCCGCGCAGACTTTTTTCCAGGGCGCCCTGGCGGCGGCGCTGTTCATGATCGCCTTGATCCTGCTCCTGGAGTTCAACAACTTCTATCACGCGGCGCTGACGCTGACGGCGGTGATCCTTTCGATATTCGGCGTGCTGCTCGGCGTCGCGCTGAGCGGCCAGTATCTCAGCGTCATCATGACCGGCGTCGGCGTCGTCGCGCTTGCCGGCATCGTCGTCAACAACAACATCGTGCTGATCGATACCTATCAGCATCTGCGGCGCACCGGCCTGGCTGTCGAAGACGCCGTCGTGCGCACCGCAGCGCAGCGTCTTCGTCCCGTGCTGCTGACGACGGCGACGACCATTCTCGGGCTGTTGCCCATGGTGTTTGAAATCAGCGTCGACTTCGCCGCCGGGACGATCACCCACGGCTCATCGACGTCCGACTGGTGGGTGCTGTTATCGTCGGCCGTGGTTTACGGACTTGCCTTTTCAACGCTGCTGACGCTGGTCTTGACGCCGGTGTTGCTGGCGACGCCCTGCGTTCTGCGCAAGCGCGCCCCCGCCGCGCTGGCCAAACTTAAAACGCTTGCTTCGCGCTGGAGCATGCGGCCGGACCATGCCCGGCCGCCCCGGCTGCCGGCGCCGAAGAAGGACGCCGACATTCCCCGCGCCGCGGAATAGACGCTGGCCTACTCCTCCGGCGCCTCGTCCACTTCGCCTTCGGCCTCGGGCACCTCGAAAATCTGGCCGGGATAAATCAGGTCGGGATTGCGGATCTGATCGATATTGGCTTCGTAGATGATGGTGTACTGGACGCCCTCGCCATAAGCCCGCCGGGCGATGCGCCACAGAGAGTTGCCCGGCTGGACGACGACCTTGCCGTCGCGGATTTCGATCTGATCGGGCCGCGCGCGCTCGAACGGCAGTTCGATGGCGAATTTCGGACGGCCGTTTTCGTCAAGCTGGATGACCAGAAGCTGGTAAACGCCGGGCACGATCTGCGCGTCCGGCGCGATCGTCCAGCGGCCGTTCTCCAATGACGGCGTCTGTCCCAGCAGCCGCCGGTTGATGAACAGCTGCACGATGCGGTTCGGTTCGGCCTGTCCGGAAAAGATGACGGCGCCGGAATCGTCATAGTCGATTACGTCGAGCGTCAACGGGCCGAACCCTTCAGGCGGTTTGCGCGGATCCTGCATCACTTCCGTCGCGCCGCCCGGCGTCGTCCGCAACACAAGCGGCAAGTCGCCTTCTCGTTCCGGAACGTAAATCAGGATCGTCTGTTCGGAACGGATTGTCATCCCGTCCGGCGTCGTCATCGACAGGCTAAGTTCGACGGGCCCCGACGCCAACGGCGTGTCCGTCGCCGTCGCCCAGGAGCCGTCCGCCGCCGTGCCGGTTTCCACCAGCACCTCGTCATTGGCGTAGACCGTCACCGTCGAGCCGGGCTTGGCGCGGCCGGCGATGGTCGCGTATCCGCTGCGCGTAACGAGAACGACGTCGAAACTCGGCAGCGCCGGTTCCTGCTGTTCGGCCGGCGTTTGCGCTTCGTCTTCTTCGCCCTCTTCGGCGGGCGTGGAAACTTCCGGCGCCGGGCCTTCAATAATCTTAAACCGCTCGGCGGCTTTCCAGCCGACGAATCCAAGAACGATCAGTAAAAGGACGATAATGACAACACGCACAAGCCTTGCTCCCTGAGCCGACGGAATGATCCCGGTTTTTACTTTACCCTTACCGAAATCGGCGTACAATGCCGAACCAATGACAAGAATCGTGTAAACTCATGAAATCATTATGTATTTATTGCGGGTCCCGGCCGGGAAACGACCCCGCATTCAAACAAGCTGCGATCGCAATCGGACAGGAAGCCGCCAGGCGCGGTTGCCGAATCGTTTACGGCGGCGGCAAGCTCGGCCTGATGGGCGCGACCGCCGGGGCGGCGCGCGACGCCGGCGGCGCCGTTTTCGGCGTCATCCCGGACTTTCTCGTCGAGTTGGAAGGCATACTCGAAGGCGTCGATCACAAGATCGTCGACACCATGCACGAACGCAAAATGCTCATGTTCGAAGAATCCGACGCGGTGCTCACCTTGCCCGGCGGCATCGGCACGTTGGAAGAGTTGATCGAAATACTTTCCTGGGTGCGGCTCGGTTTGCACCGCAAGCCGGTGATCGTGCTCAATATCAAAGAGTTCTGGACGCCGCTCAAATTGCTGCTCGAACATATTGTCGCGGAAGGACTCGCCGATCCCGCACTCTTAAGCGACATGGTCTTTGTCGATCGGGTCGACGACGTGTTTCCCATCGCCGAACGACGAATGCTGCGCGCAAGGGTGTAAAGCGGAAACGTTACGCGCGCTCGCCGCGCAGGCGCGCGCGCACTTTTTCAACGCCGAGCAGCGGCAAAAGGACGGCCATTTCCGGTCCGCTTTTCTCACCGGTCAGCGCAAGACGCAGCGGCATGAAAAGCTTTCTGCCCTTGGCGCCGGTTTCTTGCTGCAACGCCTTGGTCAACGTCGCCCAGCTGTCCGGCCCGAGCGCATCAGGGGCCAGCGCAGCCGCCTTGTCGGTCAGCGCCTTGTTCTCGATGACGGGATCGATTTCGCCCTCGATCACCTGCACCCAGCGCCCAATGTCCCGCAGCCGGGTGATGTTGCCCTGGGCGGCCTCCCAGACAGGTTTGCTGACCCCAAGGGCGGCAAGGCGGTCCGCCGCCGCTTCATAAGGCGTTTCGTGCAACAGCTTGGCGTTGAGAGCTTCGAGCTCGGCCGGATCGAAGCGCGCCGGCGCCCGGCCGATCCGGTCGAAATCAAAACGCTCGGCGAGGCGGCGAAGGTCAGACGCCGGCGCCACAGGATCGGCCGTGCCCAATTTTGCAAGCAGGCTCGTAATCGCCGCGGGCTCCAGACCGTCCTCGCGCATCGCCTCGATCGACAGCGCGCCCAGGCGCTTCGACAGCCCCTGCCCGTCGGCGCCCACCAGCAAGGAATGGTGCGCGAATTGCGGCGGCTCCCCGCCCAGCGCCTTGAAGATTTCAATCTGCACGCCGGTATTGGTGACGTGGTCTTCGCCGCGCATGACATGGGTGATCTTAAGATCGATATCGTCAACGCAGCTCGGCAAGGTATAAAGATACATGCCGTCGCCGCGGATCAGCACGGGATCGGAAACGCTGGCCGTATCGACAGTCGTCTCGCCGCGAATCAAATCGTTCCACATCTGCGGTTGTTGCGAAAGCTTGAACCGCCAATGCGGTTTGCGTCCCTCGGCCTCCAGCGCCTGGCGCTCCGCATCCGTCAGCTTCAGGGCGGCGCGATCGTAAACCGGCGGCAGACCGCGGGCGCGCTGCAGCTTGCGCTTGCGGTCAAGCTCCTCGGCGGTTTCGTAACAGGGATAAAGCAGGCCCGCCTCGATCAGTCGGTCGCGCGCGGCGTCATATTGCGCAAAGCGGTCCGACTGATTGACCGTTTCATCATAATCTAGCCCAAGCCAGGCGAGGTCGGCCTTGATGGCGTCTTCATAGGCTTTGGTCGAGCGTTCCTTGTCCGTGTCGTCGATCCTGAGGACGAACCGGCCGCCCGCCTTTCGGGCATAGAGCCAATTCCACAGGGCCGCGCGGACATTGCCCACATGCAGCTTGCCGGTCGGCGACGGCGCGAAACGGACGGTGACGGTCATGGAAATCTCGAAAAGTCTTTGAGCCGCGAGGGATTAGCGGCTCGGACGGGCAGGGTCAAACCGCCCCTCGCCTTGGCTTTTTTGCCGGACTTGGCCAGCGCCGCAGCAACGTTCGTATGAATGAAGGCAAGATCCCGGCCTTTTACTTGTCCCGCCAGCCATTGGTGATCGGATAGCGCCGGTCGCGGCCGAAATTGACCGCAGTGACCTTGGGACCCGGCGGGGCCTGGCGGCGCTTATATTCGGCGACATAGAGCAGATGTTCAATGCGCCGCACCGTCGCCTCGTCAAAGCCTTTGGCGACAATGTCGCCGACCGACATTTCCTTTTCGACCAGACATTCAAGGATCGGATCAAGAATGTCATAGGGCGGCAGGCTGTCCTGGTCGGTCTGATCCGCGCGCAGTTCCGCCGACGGCGCCTTGGTAATGATCCGCTCCGGAATGACGGCGTCCTTCGGGCCTTCAAGGTCGGCAGCGTGGTTTTCGTTGCGCCAGCGGCAAAGCGCGTAGACGTCCGTTTTATATATATCCTTGAGCGGATTATAACCGCCGTTCATGTCGCCATAGAGCGTCGCGTAGCCCACGGACATTTCCGACTTGTTGCCGGTCGTCAGCACCATGTCGCCGAATTTGTTCGACAGCGCCATCAAGAGAGCGCCGCGCAGGCGCGACTGGGTGTTTTCTTCGGTCACGTCCTTTTCCAAATTATGGAATGCAGACGCCAGCATTTCGTCAAACGCCGCAACGCCCGGCTCAATGCTGATGGTGCGATAGGAAACGCCGAGGCGCTGGGCGCATTCGCGCGCATCCTCGAGGCTTTCCTTCGAGGTGTAGCGCGAAGGCATCATGACGCAGTGCACTTTGTCAGCGCCCAGCGCATCAACGGCGATCGCGGCCGTTAACGCCGAATCGACGCCGCCCGACAGCCCGATAACGACGCCCTTGAACTTGTTCTTGATGACGTAATCGCGCACCGCGAGGGTCACCGCGCGATAGACCATCTCCGCCCCGCCGACCCATTCATGCTCGGGGCCGGAAACGCACCGCCAGGCGTCGTCCGTCTTTTCCCAACGGGTTAGATAAAGCCCTTCGACGAATTGCGGCGCGCGATATTGGATGCGGCCGGCGCCATCCATCACGAACCCTGCGCCCTCGAACAGGATTTCGTCCTGTCCGGCCAGCTGGTTGACGAAAAGGAGGGGCAGGCCTGTCGCAACAGTCCGCGCCCTGGCGGCGTCCGCGCGCTCCTCAAGGCTTGTCTGCCGGAAGGGAGACCCGTGAGGAACGATGAGTATCTGCGCGCCGGCCGCGGCCAGCGCCTCGCCCGCCCCCGGCGCCCACATGTCCTCGCAGACCATCAACCCAAGTCTGACGCCCTCGACCTCGATCGGCTCGGGAAACGCCTTGGCGGGCGTAAAAACCCGGGGTTCGTCGAAAACGCCGTAGTTGGGCAGATGCACCTTGTAGCGCTTAGCGGCAACGGCGCCGTCTTTGAGTAAAAGCGCCGCATTGTGCAGCGCGCCGTCTTCGACCCATGGCGCGCCGACGATCATCGCCGGGCCGCCGTCCCCGGTATCCGCGGCGAGGCTTTCGGCGGCTTCGCGACAGGCGCGCTGAAAGGCCGGTTTGCGCACCAGATCTTCCGGCGGGTAGCCAGCGATCACCAGCTCGCAAAAAACCACGAGATCGGCGCCCTGGCGGGCGGCTTGCGCTCGCGCCGTTCTGATCCGCGCGACATTGCCGTCGACGTCGCCGACGACAGGCGCAATCTGCGCAATGGCGATGGATAGGCTGTCGGTCATAAAGGCGTAAAAAACGCGCGCCGGCGTCGATTATCGAACCGCCGTCTCAACGGCGCTGCAAATATAGTCTACCTGGTCCGGCGTCAAATAAGGGTGCATCGGCAGGGAGAATATCTCGCGCGCTGCTTTTTCGGTCGCCGGCAGACCGCCTTGCGGCGCAAGGTGGGCAAACGCCGGCATCTGGTGCAGGGGCGTTTTGTAATAAACCGCGGTCGGCACGCCGACGGCGTTGACTTTGGCGACCACATGATCGCGATCGTCGACGCACAGCGAATAGTAGGAGTAACCGGAGATGGCGCCGGCCTCGCATTGCTGCGGACGGCCGACTTGCGACAGGCGCTCATCATACTGTGCTGCGATGCGCCGTCGCGCCGCCAGTTCCTCGTCATAGATGTCGAGCTTTTCCAGCAGCACCGCCGCCTGGAAGCTGTCCATGCGGCCGTTAAAGCCGATCCTGACAGAGTCTTTGCGCGCGCCGTCCGTGCCGTGCCAACGGATCGACTTCCAACGCTCGAGATCATCCGCATCCTGCGTGAAAACCGCGCCGGCGTCGCCATAGGCGCCGAGCGCCTTGCCGGGAAAGAAGCTGGTCGCTGTCGCCGGGGCGAGATTGCCGACGCAGGCGCCGTTCATTTCGCCGCCAAAGCCTTGCGCGCCGTCCGCCAGCAGGAACAGGTCTTCGCGTGCGGCGATTTCGGCGATGGCGGGATAATTCGCCGGCGCGCCGAAAAGGTCGACCGGAATGACCGCCCGCGGAGTAAGCTCGCCGGCGGCGCGGGTTTGCGCAATGCGCTGATCAAGATCAGCGGCGTCGATATTAAAAGTGGCCGCATCAATGTCGACGAATACCGGCGTCGCGCCGGTTAAAAGCACGGCGTTCGCGGTGGCGTTGTAGGTAAACGCGGGAATAAACACCGCGTCGCCCGAACCGACGCCGCGCGCCAGCAACGCAATGATCAGCGCCGCAGTCCCGCTTGAGCAGGCGGCAACGCCGCGCGCGCCGGTGCGCAATGCGAGTCTTTCTTCAAGTTCTTCAATTTCCGGTCCGGCGATGTAGCGGCCGTGATCGAGAACGTCCTGCAATCGTTTTTCCACGCCGGCGCGAATGCGCCGTTGCTGGGCCTTAAGATCGATAAAGGCGATTTTGCCGATGCCGGACTCGGCGGCGAGGGAAAGATTGGCGACCCCGTTCATGCGCGCATCCGCTCGCGAATTTCAACTACGGGCGGCATTGCCAGCCCGGCGGCCTCTTCAATCCGCAACGCCCAGTCGACACAGGCGCGCCCGTCCGCGCCCGTCACATAACCTTGCGCTTGACCGCGAATGGCGCCGACGAACAGCGCGGCGCCGTGCGCCAACGGATCGTGCAGCGCAAGCGGCGCATCATCCGTTTCGCATTCGACGGTTTCATTGATCCCGTTTTGACGTTTCAGGCGTCGATCGATGAAATCAAATTCAACAACGCCTTCATCGGAAGTGATGGTCATACGCCGCTCGGGAGCGTAGGCGCCGCGGCCAGCCCTCATGAAAACGACCACGCCGCTGTCGAGCACTGCTTCCGCAGTGATTTCATGTTCGTCGCCTTCGGCGGAAATGCTGCAAAGGGTCGACTTGGTCAGCTGCTGGATAATGTCGATGTCATGGACCATCAGATCAAAAACCACCGAAACGTCTTCGCACCGGCCCGTCTTCGGCACCAGGCGAACGGATTCTATCCTGGTCGGCGCTTTCGTCTTCGAAAACAAGCCTGCGGCCGCGCAAACATATCGTTCCTGATGGCCGACCTGGAGCACAAGGCCGCGCGCTTTCGCGGCGCCGACCAGCGCGTCGGCCTGATCGACCGACAAGGCCAGCGGCTTTTCGACCAGCAAATGCCGGCCGCAGTTTAGCGCCTCCTCTGCGAGGGCGAAATGGCGCGTCGCCGGCGCGGCGACGATCACGGCGTCCACATTCGCCAGAAATTTGCGGTAATTTCTGAACGCCTCGGCGCCGCAGCGACTTGCGAGGTCGTTTGCCCGCGCAGCGTCTATATCGAAAACCCCGGCGACCACAGCGTCAGGATGGGCGGTGAATTTTGCGGCGTGATACGCGCCAAAAACGCCCGCCCCGGCCACGCCGATTCTAACGCTGTCCGTCACACGAAACTCCGCCGCTCGCGCCCTGAGCCTGCGCGCGCCGCCTACCGGGGCGAGCGCGCCGAACGTTACAGCCTCTTGCCTGTGGGCAAAATGGACCAATCCGCCGGTTCGATCAATCTATGTTTCCTGCTATTGCAGTTGTCCTAAAGTCAAGATTGATGGTTTTGGTTCAAATTGACGTTTTGCGGTAGTCCTTGAACCGGTCCGCGAGGATAAAAGCAAGCTCCAGCGCCTGATTGGCGTTGAGCCGGGGGTCACAGTGAGTGTGATAACGGGATGACAAATCCGCTTCGGAAATCTCCTGCGATCCGCCCAGACATTCCGTCACGTTCTGGCCGGTCATTTCAAAATGCACGCCCCCCGGAAAGGCGCCCTCGGCCCGGCATGTATCGGTAAAAGCGCGCACTTCCGCCAGGATGGCGTCAAATCGGCGGGTCTTGAAGCCGCCTGCGGCTTTGATCGTATTGCCGTGCATGGGATCGCAGGACCACACCACATTGCGCCCTTCGGCCCGAACCCGACGGATCAAGGGCGGCAGGCCTTCCTCGGCCTTTTCCGCGCCGAAGCGCGTGATCAGGACGATGCGGCCCGGGTCGTTTTTCGGATTGAGCGCGTCCAGGAGCGCAATCAGTTCGTCCGGCGCCAGGGTCGGCCCGCATTTGAGGCCGATGGGGTTTTCAACGCCGCGGCAGAATTCCACATGGGCGCCGTCGGGCTGACGGGTCCGGTCGCCGATCCAGATCAGATGCGCCGAGGTGTCATACCAGCGGCCGGTGGTCGAATCGATCCGCGTCATGGCCGTTTCAAAGCCCAACAATAACGCTTCGTGGCTGGTGTAGAAATCGACCTCGCGGATGGCGCGCACTTCCGAACCGTCGACGCCGCACGCTTCCATAAAGGCGATGGCTTCGGAAATCTTGTCCGCCAGCGCGCTGTAGCGATCTTCCTGGCGGCTGCCGGAGACGAACTCGAGATTCCAATTATGGACATTGCGCAGGTCCGCATAACCGCCAGTCGCGAATGCGCGGATCAGGTTGAGGGTGGCGGCGGCCTGGCCGTAGGCTTTTAACAGCCGCTGCGGATCCGGCATGCGGGCGTCGGCGCTGAATTCCATGCCGTTGATGTTGTCGCCGCGATAGCTCGGCAGCGTCTGGTTGTCATTCGTTTCCGTCGGCGCGCTGCGGGGTTTGGCGAACTGGCCGGCGATGCGGCCGACTTTCACCACCGGCATCGCCGCGCCGAAGGTCAGCGCCACCGCCATCTGCAACAGGACCCGAAACGTATCGCGAATATTGTCGGGATGAAATTCCTTGAAACTTTCCGCGCAGTCGCCGCCCTGGAGGAGAAAAGCCTCGCCGCGCGCAACCTGCGCGAGGGACGCGCGCAGGGTTCTCACCTCGCCGGCGAAGACAAGCGGCGGATAGCCCGAAAGCTCGTCTTCCGCGGCGGCAAGCGCTGCGGGATCGGGATAATCCTCCGGAATATGCCGCGCAGGCTTTGAGCGCCAGCTGTCAGGCTTCCAGTCCATATACCATGCTCCAACCGAGGGATGTCTTTAGCCCGGGGCTCGCCGCACCGCAACAAAGCCGGCGACCGGAAACGTTGAAGCGGTCGTGATTTCGATTTCGCCCGGCCGGCTGCTAAGACCGCTTCCAAGAACAGCACCTGCAAGAACAAAGCCGGAGAAGCCCCGCCATGTCCCGAACCCTCGCCGTCGCCGTCCTGTCCGTGATCGCCGCGACGTCCGCTTGGGCGCAGCGCGATTTTTCCAAGGTTGAAATCAAGACCACCGAGCTTGTTGACAGGATTTACATGCTGGAAGGCGCAGGCGGGAATATGGGCCTATCTGTGGGCGATGACGGCGCTTTTCTCATTGACGATCAGTTCGCACCGCTGAGCGAGAAGATCATCGCCGCCATCGCCGCGGTGACGGACAAGCCCGTCGAATTCGTCCTGAACACGCACTATCACGGCGATCATACGGGCGGCAACGAAGAGTTCGGAAAGGCCGGCGCTCATATCGTCGCCCATGACAATGTGCGCAAACGGCTCATGTCCGGCGACGCGCCGGCCGCGCCCGACGCGTTGCCCGTCATTACGTTCTCAGACACGACGACGTTTTATTGGAACGGCCATGAAATCCATGTCTTCCATCCCAAACATGCGCATACGGACGGCGACGCTATCGTCATTTTCCGCGATATCAATGTCGTGCATATGGGCGATGTCATGTTCTCCGGCCTTTATCCCTATATCGACGTCGACGGCGGCGGCGACTTGAACGGCTATATCGCCGCGCTTGAAGCGGTCGCGGTCCAGATTGACGATCAAACGAAAATTATTCCCGGCCACGGGCCCCTGTCGAGCAAGGCCGATCTTGAGGCGTCGATCGCCATGCTGAAGGACGTGCGGCGGCGCATTCAGGCGTTGATCGACGACGGTTTGGACGAGGACGGCGTGGTCGCCGCCGACCCGCTGGCCGATCTCAATGAGCAATGGGCTTGGCGATTCATCGACGGCGAACGCATGGCCCGCAGCGCTTTTCGGTCGCTGACCGCGGAATAAAAAACGCGCCCGCCAGGGCGGGCGCTTCAAGTTTCAGGGGAGATTGGGTGGATCAGGCCTTGAGGTTGATGTCGATAACCTCGCCGCGGCGGATGCTGCATTCGGCGGTTAAAACCTCTCCGGAACCATGGGGGATCAGTTCGATGGTCAGGCGCTTGGTCGCAGCGCCGCGTTTGCTGACGAAATTCGCCCAGTACTCGTCTTTGGCGGCCAGCCCTTGAGTATCGGCGGCCGCAGCGCACAGGGCGACCTCTTCAGTCAGCGTCGTCGCCATAGCCGGGGCGGAAACGGCGACCGCAGCCAGGGCGGCGGATATCGCGGCGAAAAGCTTTTTAGCCATGAATTTGCTCCTTCATCACGGGCGCGCCCGGCGCAGCGCAAAACTCAACACCGCCGATTGACTACACTTTATAGTTTGCTATATCTTTTTAAAGTGTCAAATCTTTTTCGCAGCGAGCCCATGCTTTCGTTACCTATAAGACAATATGATGAAATCTGGAGTAGACATGAGTCCTCCGTCTCCGCTGCTTCGAAGGAAGCCGATGTCGCGAACCTATAATCAGGACTGCATCCTCGCCCACGCGCTCGACCTTTTGGGCGAGCGTTGGACGCTGCTGATCCTGCGTGAGCTGTTTTTGGGGCCCCAGCGCTTCGGCGATCTGCAGGCCGGTCTGCCGGGGATCGGCGCCAATCTGTTAAGCAAGCGCCTCAAGGAGCTTGACGAGGCCGGTCTGATCGAAGCCCCAGGCGCCGGCGAGTCCCGGGGGCGCTACAAGCTGTCGCCCGCGGGAGAAGGGCTGCGGCCGGCGATCCGCCAAATCATGTGCTGGTCGATCGACTACTTCATGATGCGCCCGGAATCTTCGCCGGCGCATGACTGCATTTATTCGAATGATCTGCGGCCGGACTCCGTCGCCCTCGCCATTGAGCTTTTTTGCAAACCCCATCCCGATGCGTCGCTCAATTACGTCGCCCATATACACATCGACGAATTTCCGTATACGTTCTTTTATATGAACCAGGAAATGATCGCGCGCCGCGGCGCGGATACACCCGCGGTGGCGAAACTCTCAACAGACGTCGAAACCATCATGCGCGCTTTTCGCGGCGAACTGGCGATGGACGAAGTCAAGGCGCGCATGGCGATCACCGGCGATTCAAAAACCGTCGCGCATTTGCTTGCCTGCATCGTGCATACCAAAGACCATGCCGACAAGGCGCTCGCACCGCGCCAGACAGCCGCCCTGTAATTTTATCACCCGGCCCTTTAAAGGGCGACGTCGAAATCAGCTTGCGTCTTGGCCTTGATCTCGTCGACGGCGACGTCCGGCGCCAGCTCGATCAGCGACATGCTCTTGCCCCGGTCGATCCCGAAAACGCCGAGATTGGTAATCACCATATCGACGACTTCCTTGCCGGTGAGCGGCAACGAGCATTCGTGCAGGAGCTTGGGATCGCCGTTTTTCGACGTGTGGTCCATCACCACCACGACCCGCTTGACGCCGGCCACGAGATCCATGGCGCCGCCCATCCCCTTGACCAGCTTTCCCGGGATCATCCAGTTGGCGAGGTCGCCTTTTTCCGACACTTCCATGGCGCCGAGAATGGCGAGGTCAATATGACCGCCGCGGATCATGGCGAAGCTGTCGGCGGAGGAAAAATAGGACGTGCGGCGCAGTTCGGTGATGGTCTGTTTGCCGGCGTTGATCAGATCGGGATCGATTTCATCCTCATAAGGGAACGGTCCCATGCCGAGCATGCCGTTTTCCGACTGCAAGGTGACGTCGATGTTTTCGCCGATATAGTTGGCGACCAATGTCGGGATGCCGATGCCGAGATTGACGTAGAAGCCGTCTTCGAGCTCCTGCGCGGCGCGCTCGGCCATCTGGTTGCGATCCCAAGGCATTACGCATTCTCCCTTTCTCGGATCGTGCGCTGTTCGATGCGCTTTTCATGCTCGCCCAAGATCAGCCGCTGCACGAAAATGCCGGGCGTTTGAATGCAGTCGGGATCGAGCACGCCCAGGGGCACGATCTCTTCGACCTCAGCGACCGTCACTTCCCCCGCCATCGCCATCAAGGGATTAAAATTGCGCGCCGTCTTGCGGTAAATGAGATTGCCCTGTTCGTCGGCCTTCCAGGCCTTGACGATGGAAAGATTGGCGATCAGTCCGGTTTCGAGAATATAGGTCTCGCCGGCGAATTCCTTGTGTTCCTTGCCTTCGGCGATCATCGTGCCGACCCCGGTTCGGGTGTAAAACCCGGGAATGCCCGCCCCGCCGGCGCGGCAGCGTTCGGCGAGCGTGCCCTGGGGATTGAATTCAAGCTCGAGTTCGCCTGCCAGAAACTGCCGTTCGAACTCCTTGTTCTCGCCCACATAGGAGCTGATCATTTTTTTGATCTGCCGGGTCTGCAAGAGAAGGCCGAGGCCGAAATCGTCGACGCCCGCATTATTGGAGATCGCCGTGATGTTCTTCACGCCGGAATCCCTAAGGGCGACGATCAGATTTTCCGGGATGCCGCATAGTCCGAACCCGCCGGACATCACCGTCATGCCGTCGAATGTCAGCCCGTCCAGCGCCGCCGCCGCATCGGGGTAGATCTTCTTCATCAAAGGCCTCCTGGAACGAGGCCCCGACTAGCGCAAAAGAAAGAAAGCGTCCACCGGCTGAAACCGCGCTTACGCGGCGTCGGAAAGCTCCCGCGCGCAGGGCGCAACGACCGTGACGGGACGCGCCGGCGCGGGCGCGCCCGAGCGCAAACGCAACCCCTTGGCGAAGAGCTTGAGCGCCTCCCAATGGATGCCGGCGATGACTTTCAGCGTCATCAGGGGATAGCGAAAAACGAGCGCTATTAACTTGGCGTCGGTGACCGGCGCCGCCGCGCCCGCAAACGCAGCGTCAAGTACCGGGCCGTCGCGGTCGCTGGTCCGAATGAACAGGCTGATCTTTTCTGAAGGCGGCGACAACAAGAACCGGTAGCGCATGTTCATGTCGATAAAGGGCGAAACGTGAAACATCTTGTCCGCCGATTGGTCGATCGTTTCGGCGGCGCCGGCCGCCGGAATGAGATAGGAATGGCGTTCGCCGAACGTGTTGCTGACTTCGTACATCATCGCGGCGAGACCGCCCGAAGCGTCGTAGCAATAATAGACCGACAGCGGATTGAACGCATAACCGAACATGCGCGGATAGCACAAAAGCAAAATCCGCCCATTCGCATCGATGCCCGCCGCGCGCAGCGCCCCCCGAATATAAGCGGCGAGGTCTTTCGGCCGCCCGTCGCCGTAATCGCGATCATAAAACGAAAAGAGATTGAACCGGCCACGGGAAAAGAGCCGCAATGCCCCCGTCGTATCGTCGAGCCGGTCGAGATCGAGCAAAAAAGAAAAGACGCGGTATTTGAGGAAATGCCGCACCGGTTTGAACCGCCGGTGCGTCACCGCGCCTTCATATACGCGCGCGCTCACGCCGACGCCTCGCTCGGACGCACATGGCCGAGCCGTCCGGATTCGTTTTCCACCCGCCAGGGCCGCCGCGCGCCGCCGATCGCTTCGGCGACCGCGAGACCCGCCTGCAGACCATCCTCGTGAAAGCCGTGCCCGAGATGCGCGCCGGCATGCCACACGCCGCCGCGCCCCTGGACGGCCCAGATGTCTTTTTGCGCCGCCGCCGTCGCCGCGTTGAACATGGGATGATCATAGTCGAACTCGGCGATGACCGCGTCGGGTCGGATCGGCGCGGCGGGATTGAGCGTGACAAGGACATTCTCGCGGCACGAAAGGTTCTGCAGCCGGTTCATCCAATAGGTCACCGATCCGCATTCGCCGTCGCCGATATAGTTCCAGCTCGACCAGGCGCGTCGCCGACGCGGCATCATGGCTTCATCAAGATGCAAGACGGCGCGGTTGGCTTGATATGAAAACGCCGACAATATGGACCGCTCGCGCGCGTCGGCGTCCTTGAGCATGCGTAAGGCCTGATCGGCGTGGGCGGCGATAATGACGTCGTCGAAATCGTCAAGCCCGCCGCGCTCATCGGCGATGATGACGCGGCCGTCTTTGCGCTCGATGGAAACGACGCCCGTCGACAGCCGAGCGTTTTCCTTAAAGGCCTCTTGAAGGGCGCGCACGTAAACCCGCGAACCGCCCGAGACCGTATGCCAGAGCGGGAGGTTCAAAACCTGCAACAGTCCGTGGTTTTCAAAAAACTGAAGGAAAGAAAGGGCGGGATAGTCGAATACGCGCATGTTCGGCGTCGACCAGATCGCCGAGGCCATCGGTTTCAGAAAATAATTGCGAAAGCCCTGGCCGTATCGGCGCGCGTTGACAAACTCGCCCAGGGATGCGTGCTCGCAAAACCCCGCGCGCAATACGGACCTTGCATCGCGATGAAACCGCGGAATGTCGCTCAACATCTTCCAGAAGGACGGCGAGACGGCGTTGGCGCGTTTGGCGAACACCGACGACAGCGTCTGGCCGGAATATTCGAGCCGTCCGCCTTCCAGCGACACGCCGAAGGACATGCAGGATTCTTCCGTGGCGACGCCGAGATGGTCCAGCATCGCCGTGAAATTCGGATAGCTCGGCTCGTTAAAGACGATAAAGCCCGTATCCACAGGAACCGCGCCGCCGGGCAGATCGACATCGACCGTATTGGAGTGCCCGCCCAGACGCCCGGCTTTTTCATAAACAACGACGTCGTGGGACTTCGACGAAAGCCACGCCGCGGAAAGACCGGAAACGCCCGATCCGATCACGGCGATTCGGCGCCTTTTATTGTCGCGGCGTATTCTTGCGGCGTCGAATGGCATGAACGCTCCCTGATTGCCGATGATCAATACGCGTCCATTCGGCTTCTAGATCATGAGGGATGCTTGCGTAAGCTCCCGGGCGTCACCATTCTACTGCCCATTGCGCCCCCGGCGGCGCTGGAAAGGTCTGGGCGCTCAGCGTGTCGCATACAAGTGCAGAACCCCCGACGACCGCGCCTTCTATGGATGAGCAACTGACGCGCGTCGCCCAAACCGGCGACAAGAGGGCATTTGCGGAAATCTACGCCTATTTTGCGCCGCGCGTTAAGGGCTTTTTGATGCGCGGCGGGACCATCGAGGCGGAGGCCGAAGATCTCGCTCAGGACGTGATGGTTAAGGTCTTGAGAAAGGCCGAATTATTCGATCCGACAAAGGCTTCGGCGGCGACCTGGATATTCACGATTGCGCGAAACGCCCGGATTGACGCCGTTCGGCGGGCGGCAAGGCCGCCGCTCGACGGCGAGGATCCGGCCCTGGCGCCCGAGGAGGCGCCGCGGGCTGACGTTTTGTGTGAACTGAAAGAGCGCGACCAGCGTATCAGGGAGGCGTTGGAGAATTTGCCCCTGGAGCAGTACGACGTCATGAGATTGCATTTTTACCATGATGAGCCCCATTCGGCGATCGCGGACCGGCTCGGTCTGCCCCTGGGCACGGTGAAATCGCGCCTGCGCCTGGCCTTTGAAAAATTCCGCAAGGAGCTTGGCGATCATCTATGAGCAACATTCGCCATCATCCCAAAACCGAAACGCTCGCCGCATTCGCGGCCGGCCGTCTTGACGAAGCCCGCGCGGTAGTGATCGCGACCCATGCAGCAATTTGCACCGAGTGCGCCCAGGCGATCGAAGAATTCGAAACGGTTGGCGGCGCCTTTCTTGAGGATGCCGAACCGGTCGCGCTCCGCGACGATGCGCTTGAAAACGTCCTCAGACGGGCCGACCCCGGCGTTAATGTCGTGACGCCGCAAAAACCGGCAGGCGACCTGCCGGAAACCCGCCTGCCGCTCAGCGCCTATCTAGAAGGATCGATTGACGATGTCGCGTGGCGGGCAGTGGCTCCGGGACTGTCGCAAAGCGTGCTCAAGGCTGAAGGCTACCGTCCCGGCGTGTTGCGGCTGTTGAAGATCGCCCCCGGCGTGCGGATGCCCAGACACTCCCACAAGGGCGAAGAGCTGACGGTGATTTTGCGCGGCGCATATAAGGATGAAATCGGCGATTTCGCCGTGGGCGATCTCGCCGATCTGGATGCCGGCGACACGCACACGCCCGAGGCGATCGGCGATGAGCCCTGCATCTGTTTGATCGCGGCCGCTGCGCCGCTGCGTTTCAAGACCGTGCTCGGCCGTATCGTCCAGCCCTTCATCGGCCTCTAAACGCTGAAGAAAATCGTAAACTCTCAATCCATTTGCGGATAAGGTCCGCAAATGGACGCTCGCAAAGCCCTTCAATATGCGTTTCTGGCAGCCATGGTCGCCGTGGCCGCAGCTATCATCTATCTCGGCGTGCGCGCTGATCGCCTGGCGCGCATCGGCGCCGGCTACAAGGCCAAGATCGCCTGCTCGGAGATCTTCCTCGCCCGGCGCGATGCGGATGAAGTCGTCGCCGGGGAATTCGGCGGCATCGACCCAGCCTTGGATAAGATCCGTCTGCGCGTTGATCTTGATGCGCAAGAGACCGCAGCGGCGGGTCCATTCGGCTTTGGCCGCGCCCGGGCGATCTATCGCGACGGTTACGGCTGCACCCTCGCCAATGGGGGACGGGTCCGCCCCCTGCCCGCCCGCGCGCCGGTCGCTGCGGCGGCGCCATGGCCGACCGCGCGGCCGGTCTCCGGCGAGGCGCTGGCCTGGATCGACTATGCGGCGCTCGATTATGCCCTGACCGACGCTTTCGAGAACAATGACCTGAACCACCGTGCGATTTTGGTCGCCGTTGACGGCAAGCTTGTCGATGAACGCTATGCAGAAGGCTTTTCGGAAACGACGCCGCTGCTTTCCTGGTCCATGGCCAAGAGCGTGACGTCGACGCTTGTGGGCGCAGCGGCGGAGCGGGGACTGATCGATGTGAATGCGCCCGCGCCCGTGCCGGAATGGAGCGGCGACGCGCGCAAGGACATCACCTGGGACGATCTTTTGCGCATGCAGAGCGGCCTCGCCTTCGGCGAGGAATATGACGCAATGCGCTCCGACGTGAATCGCATGCTGTTCGACATGGCGGATTCAGGCGCCCTTGCCGCGAAAAATCAGGCGCTGCATGCGCCCGGCGAAGCCTGGCATTATTCAAGCGGGACGACCAACCTGATTTCCAAAGCCCTGCGCGCCGCGCTGACCCAGGCGGGCGTTGATTATCACGCTTTCGCGCGCGAGGCGGTGTTCAATCCCATCGGCGCGACGAGCTTTGTCATGGAGCCCGACGCCTCAGGCACTTTCATCGGTTCGTCTTTTGTTTACGCAACGGCGCGGGACTGGGCCCGGCTTGGCCAACTCTATTTGCAGGACGGCGTGTGGGACGGCGAGCGCATCCTGCGCCAAAGCTGGGCCGACTATGTGGCGACGCCGACCGAAGCGTCGAACGGCGAATATGGCGCGCATTTCTGGCTCAATCGCGCCGGCGCGGCCGGACGCGAACGCTATATGAAAGCCCTGCCCGAAGCGGTCTATTTCATGTCGGGTCATGAAGGGCAGTATGTGTTTATCTTCCCGTCCAAACGCATGGTGATCGTTCGCCTCGGCATGACGCGCGGGCGCCAGCCGTTTCCTCTTGTCACGCCGTTGATCGAGGACATTTACAACGCCGTCGGCAATCCGCCCAATGGCGACGCACGATGAGCCCTCGCCAGGACCGAGACCCCGGCTGGCGCCGGCGCCCGGCGCCTGATCTTGAGCAGTTCGAGACCCTGGCGCGCGCCGCCTATGACGCCATGCCTGAAGAATTCCGCGGGCTGTGCGGCAATCTGATCATTCACGTCGCCGATAAAGCCGAGCCGGAGATCCTAAAAGAGATGGGCATCGCCGATCCGCTTGAACTAACCGGTCTGTTCGAAGGCGTCGCCATGACCGAAGCGGGCGTGTCCGATCCTTATCAGTATCCCAACCATGTGCATCTTTACCGGCTGCCGATCCTCGCCGAATGGCGCGAGCGCGGCGATATCAGCCTGAAGCATCTCATCGCCCATGTTCTGGTGCATGAAATCGGCCATCATTTCGGGCTTTCCGACGCGGATATGCACAAAATTGAAGAGTCCGCCACCTGAGTTTTCAGGCGCCGTCCGTTTCAAGAGTCCTTTTCGGCCTTCTTGCCGGGGGGATCAAAGCGCGCATAAATCAAATCCTTGCCCGCTTCCGGACCGTAATCGCGCTGAGCCAGAAGCCGTTCCCGGTCGCGAACGCGAAACTGCTGGACATATTCGTCGATTGTCTTGCGGTCATGGCCCATGCGCGACAGCGCTTCGCGCGCCATCAGAAGACTTGATTCCAGCGTCTCGCGCACGATGACGTCTGGCTCCAGCTGCTGCAGTTCGATTTCATGCATGCGATCGTGCGCGCAGGCGATGATCGTCAGGTTGGGGAAGCGCTCGCGCAAACCCATGACCGCGCGGTTGACCGATTCCTTATGATCCATACAGAGGATCACCGAGCGTGCGTCCGCAGCGCCGGCCGTGGTCAGAACATCAAGGCGCGCCGCATCGCCGTAATTGACTTTGAAACCGAAACGCTCAGCGTTGCGAATGTGGTCGGGATTGCGGTCGATCGCCGTCACCTGCACGCCGGAATTGGCGAGCACCTGGGAGATGATCTGCCCCACGCGGCCGAAACCGGCGACGATGACATGGTCATGGCCGCCTTCCGGCCCGACGAGCCCGTCGGCGCTTTGCGGCTCGGCGGCGCACAGGCGATGCGCCGCCATGACGATCAACGGCGTCGCCGCCATGGAGATAGTGACGATGGCCGACATCAGCGTCGCCTCGCTATTGGTGAACAAGAGCGCGTCGACGCCAAGGCTGATGACGACGAAAGCGAACTCGCCGCCCTGGCAGAGCATCGCTGCGGTTTTCAGGGCCTCGGCGTGGTTCGCCCTTGCCGCCCGCGTCAAGGCGTAAAGCAACGCAAATTTGAGCGAGAGGAGTCCGGCGGCGCCGCCAAGCACGATCGCCCAGGACGCAGCGATGACGCCGAGGTCGAGCCGCATGCCGATGGAAATGAAGAACAGGCCAAGAAACAGGCCGCGAAACGGTTCGATGTCGGTTTCGATCTGATGTTTGTACGAAGACTCAGCGAGCAGCACGCCGGCGAGAAAGGCGCCCAGCGCCATGGACAGCCCCGCCCAGGCGACGGCGAGCGACGTCAACGCGACCACCAGCAGCGCCGTTGCGGCGAAGGCTTCGCGCGAACCGGACGCCGCAACCAGGCGAAAGACGCGATCGAGACCGTATTTGCTGATCAGAATCAGCACTGCGAGAACGCCGACGGCTTTGAGCGCATTGATCCACCCGGCCGCTTCCTCGCCGCCGGCGCCGGCGACGAACGGGATGGCGGCGAGCAACGGAATGACGGCGAGATCCTGAAATAGCAGGATCGAAAAGGAGCGACGGCCGTAAGGCGTGCTGAGCTCGCCGCGGTCCTTCAAAAGCTGAAGGGCGAACGCGGTCGAGGAGAACGCCAGCGACAAGCCGGCGATGATCGCCGCTTTGACCGCCATGACGCCTGGGGCGACGAACAAAGCCGCGATGGCGATGCCGGTGACCGCCATCTGCGTCGCGCCGAGGCCGAAAATTTGCTGGCGCATGGACCATAGCCGCGACAGGGACAACTCGAGTCCAATGACAAAGAGCAAAAGCACGACGCCGAATTCGGCGACGTGAAAGACGCCTGCCTCCTGATGCAAAAGATTAAGTCCGAACGGCCCGACGGCGACGCCGGCGGCGAGATAGCCCAGGATCGAGCCAAGCTTGAAGCGATTGAAGATGGGAACGGCGATCGCCACGGCGCCGAGATAAGTCGCCGCCTGTACCAGAAATTCGCTGTCGCCCGCTGACGCCATTCCCTAAATCGCAATCCCCGTCAGTTCGTGCAGGTCGAGGGCGAGATTGACGTTCTGGATCGCCTGCACCGCTGCGCCCTTGAGAAGATTGTCTTCCGCAGCGACCACGACGGCGTTAAGGCCGTCTTCGCTGACGCCAAAGCCGCCGATCATGACGCCGGTCATGCCTGCCCCGTCTTTGAGTTCGGGCGGCGCGTTGCGCAGGGTGATCAGCGCTTCGTCGGCATAGCGGTCTTCAAAAACCTTGGCGAGCGCGCGCGTGTCCATTTTCTCTTTCATCGGCACATGCGCAGTGACGATCAACCCGCGAAAGGCGGGGTGCACATGGGGCATGAAGCGGATGGGAACGCCGAGATGGCGCGTCGCCTCGCGCTCATGCTTATGACCGACCAGCGCGTAAGGCATAAGGTTGTCTTTGAGGCGTTCCTGATCGTTGCGCGGGCCGGGCTTCGTTCCCGCGCCGGAATAGCCGGAAACGCCGAAACAGGCCGGCACGCCATCAAGGCGATCAACCAGCGGCGCGAGTGCGAGCTGCATGGCGGTGGCGTAACAGCCCGGATTGGCGATGCGCGTTGCGCCTTTCAGCGTCTCGCGGTTGAGTTCGGGCAAGCCGTAAGCCCAGTCATCGTTAAAGCGATAATCCGCCGACAGATCGACGATGACGCGCGGCGCCGACTGGGCGTTGATGGCGTCGACATAGTCCTTCGCCGCACCGTTGGGCATTGCGAGAATGACGGCGTCGGCCCGCCGCTGCGCAACTTCGTCCGGGCTTAGCGCTTCAAAAATGCATTCGTCCTGGTCTTCCGGGTCGATCTCGGCGACGCGCCGGCCGGCGAATTCTCGGCTGACCGCAAAGGCGAGCATGAGTTCGGGATGACCGGCGATCAAGCGGATCAGCTCATGGCCCGTATGGCCTCGTGCGCCGACAAGTCCGACCAGAAACGGTTCGCTCATTCCTCGCCCTCAAAACTTGGCGCCATGGCGGCGACCTGGTCGATAACGCCGGCAATGCGCGCAATGTCGGTTTCGCCTTTCCAAAACACCGTCCACGGCCCGCGCCGCACGGACCCGTCCGCTTCGGCGCCGTAAAAGGCGTTAAAGCCGTTATCCGTGCGCGATCGCCAGAAGAAAGCCGGGTGCTCGGCGGTAAAGCGCCGCCAGACCGTTCGCGCCAGGCCCTCGCCGCGGGCGTCTTCCAGGACGGCGAATTTGTCGAGATAATCAAAATCCCCGACGGCGCCGCCCATGCCGCGTCGGCCCGACGATGGCCCGATTCGCGACAGAAAAGCGCCGGCGCGATAGGTTTCCGAAATATAGGCGGCGCTGAGATCCAAACCGGCCCACCAGTCTTTTTTCAGCTTGCGGCCGAAACCGCTTTCGATCAGCGCCGCCGTGCGCGCCTGGTCGACACGGTCTTTGGCGTCGAAGCGATGAATGTTTTCGCCGCGCCGGATCAGCGTGCCCGATCCGCCATGGGTGAACAGTTCACGCACCAGCCCCGACGGCGTCGTGATCGAGACCGAGGACGACAGGGGCGCATCGTCGAGCAGGCGTTTGATCTCCTGAAGCTTGAGGCGCATGCCGCCCTTGACCCAATCCTGGGCCATGAGCTCCTCGTAGTCCGAGGCGAGGTTGATCGAATGAATGAGCGCGCCTTGCTCATCGAGCAGTCCGCCGACGCCGGCAAGAAAGATGATCTTCATGGGCTGGAGCGCGTGAACGAGCGCGCGGGTAGCCGAATCCGCGTTGACGTTGACGAGTTGGCCCCCGGGCGCAAGACCGAGACAGGTCAGCACCGGTATGGCGCCGGAGCTAACGATCGAACGAATGAGCCCGAGGCGAATGTTCGTCGGTTCGCCGACAAACCCGTATTTTTCCTTATCGAGATAATCGGCCTCGATCGCGCCGGTGGTCAGCGAATGAGCGGAAACGCCGTGGGCGCGCACCGCTTCGACGAACTTGATGTTCTCGCCGATGAAAACGTCGCGGGCGGCGTCAAGGATCGCATCGTCGGTGACCCGCAGCCCGTCGATCTTTTTGGTTTTGATGCCGCGTTCCTTAAGGGTCGCATCAAGCTGCGGTCCGCCGCCATGAAGCACGATGGGCGTCAGCCCCACCGTATGAAGAAAGGCGAGCGCGCTGGCGGTTTCTTCGAACTGTTCGGATAAAATCGCCCCGCCGATCTTGATGATCGCAAAGCGCGACTGGTCGACTTCGGAAAAGCGCTGGAGATAGGAGCGAATCTCCTTGCCGTCGCTCATATTGGAGAGCAACTGGACGATGGTCTGGCGGGTGAACGGATCGGGGGTCATATCATATCAGCGCTCGCGGCCTGTCCTTCGGGGCGCCCGAATTCCTTCATCCTGAGGAGGGCATTCTGTTTGTTATCAGTCTATGCAGAGATGGCAATCGCCCGTCTCGAAGGACGAAGGGATTTTGGGCTCCTCAGGATGAAGCTTTTCCTGATTTCAATCTCGAAGGGCGAAAGCCTCGCTTGGAAAACGCCTTCAAGGCCACTTCATCTCCCCTGATCAGCGCTTCCTTCTTGGCCCGGCTCCAGCCTTTCAGCTTGCGTTCACAGGCGACCGCGTCGTCAAAGCGTGAGAACCATTCTGACCAGACCATTTCAACCGGCAGCCGCTTCGCGGTGTAGGCCTCCGGATAGGTTCCGTTGTTGTGCTCCCAAAGCCGTGTTTCCAGATCATCGCCTTGATATTTACCGATGTAATACGAACCGTCGGCGCACCGGAGCATATAGATCCAGACTGTGACCTCACTCATAACTGCCCATCCTTCGTGACGAAAAATTCTTCATCCTGAGGGCGGCCGAAGGCCGCGTCACGAAGGGCATGAAGAATTTTTCTCCTCAGGATGAAGGCCTGAGAATTCATTTTCTAGCGGTGATGCCGAGATCTTCTCTCAAACTATCGAGAAAATCTAAATATACTTGCGGGCGATCAGGATTTTTATCGCCACTGGTATCAATCATTTTTTGAACAGCTTTTCGCACCCTATCGGAAGCAACCAACTCACACCGTAATTGCCAATAGCCAAATTCCTTCGCATTCTTTTCTGACGGCTCAACTGCAGAAACATGATAGGCTTTCAGCAAACCAATGAAGGCTTCCTTCTTTTCCTCAAAGACTCGTTTCTCGTTTTCGCGTTTGTGGAGCAACCGGTCTCGAATAAGTACTGTAAATATTGATCCGAGCCCTGCCGCCGCGATCAGACTAACAATAAGCTGTAGATCAATATTCATCATCCCACCAACGCCTTCATGATCGCCTTTTGCACATGCAGGCGGTTTTCCGCCTCGTCATAGGCGATGCAGTTCGGCCCGTCGAACACCGCGTCGGTGATTTTCACATTGCGCCGCATGGGCAGGCAGTGGGAAACCACCGCGCCCGCGGTCAGCGCCATTTTCCGCTCGTCGACGATGAAATGCCGGAAGCGGTCGCGGATCGGTTTTTCCTCTGACCAGTTCCCGAAAAACGGCAGCGCTCCCCAGCTTTTTGCGTAAACGACATCGGCGCCCGCATAGGCCTCGTCAATGTCGTGGGAAACGTGAACATGCCGGCCGTGGGCCTTGGCGTCCTGTTCGGCCTGGGCCATGTAGCGCATGTCGAGCAGATATTCCGGCGTCGGGCACAAAAGCGTGACGTCCATGCCGAATTTTGCCGCGATCATCAGCGCGGAATTGGCGACCGCAGTGTTGAGCGGCTTGGGATGGTAGGTCCAGGTGAGGACGAATTTCTTGCCGTCAAGGTCGCCGAGCCGCTCCTGGAGCGCCATGATCAGCGCCATTTCCTGACAGGGATGGGTGATGGTCTCCATGTTGATGACCGGCACGTCGGCGTATTTGGCGAAGGCGTTGAGGATCTTGTCCTTGCGGTCCTCTTTCCAGTCCTGAAATTTTGGAAAGGCGCGGATGCCGATGAGGTCGCAATAGCGCGAGAGCACCTTGGCCGCCTCTTTGACATGTTCCTCGGCCTCGCCGTCCATCACCGCGCCGTCCTCGAATTCCAGCGGCCACATGCCCCCGGATGGCGACAGAACCACCGCATGGCCGCCGAGCTGGCGCGCGCCGACGTCGAACGAGGTCCGGGTCCGCAGCGAATTGTTCAGGAATAACAGCGCAATGGTTTTGTTCTTCAAGGCGTCGCCATAAGGCGCGGCCTTGATCGCGCGAGCATCCTCAAGCATTGCCTGAAGTTCGGGCCGCGACCAGTCGGCGGTGGTGAGAAAATGTTTCATGCCCGCTCTTTAGCGGCCTGATCGGGCAAAACCAAGCACCGGAAACCGGGGGAAAACAGCCTCAGCAGCGGCCCGATTCCGGCGTGACAGTCTGCGGCGAAGCAGAATAGTTTACAAAACGTAAACAGACGCGCGCATGGCGGGCGCCTGATCTGTTTGGTATGTCGACGGTTTCCTGGGAGCGAAGGGTTGAGCGGCGCGCAGCGCATGGCGAAAGACCAAAACACCAATGAGGGGCTGGATCTTGCGGCGCGGATTGAGGCGCTCTCGCCGGTCCGGCTCGCGGCGCTGACCGGCGCGTTCGTCATCATTCTCGGCGTGCTTTTGACTTTCGAACTCAACGACAAGGCGGCCTCGCGACGCATCGAGACCGAATTGCTGCTGAGCCAGACCGCCACCGACGGCGCGGCCGCCATGAACATCGCCATCATGACCGGCGCGCCGGTGCGCGAGGCGATGAGCGCGATCCTGCCCGACGGCTATGCGGCGCTTTATCATCTCTCGCCGTCGGGCGACATTCTCAACGCACTGGGCCGAACCGACATGGCGGCGATCCCCGCCGGGTCCCTGCGCGCGCTCGACCTTGAGGGGCGCGGCCAAGCAAGGCTCGATCTTCCCGGCGGCAAGATCGCCGCCGCCTGGCGCCCGCTCGATAATGGCGAAATTCTGCTCGCCGCATCGCCGGCGCGCGATCTTCGCGATCGGGCCCGGCCGTGGATTGTTTACGCTGTCGTGCTGACCGCGTTGACGATCGTCGTCGTCTCGCTCCTGGCCGCCTTTATCCGGCAAAGCCGGGCGGCGGCCGAAGCCGCCTTTGCGCTGTCGACGCTCACCGATTTCAACACGGCGTTGACGGGCGGGCGCTGTTCGCCGTGGTTTTACGACCGCAAGGACCGCACCGTCGGCTTCGCTCGCACCCTGCTTGAGCCCTTGGGACTGGGCGCGCGGGACCGCCGCTTCACTCTGCGCGAGATTTCCGCGATCGTGCATCCGCAGGATCTGCGCGCGGCGTTGGCGATCCTTTCCGGCGAGCCGTCCGGCGCGAGCGAAGGTATCGTGCGCTTCCGCGATCCCGACGGCGCATGGCTGCGCGCTTATCTGCGCACGGCGCCCGACGCAACGCGTTTCGCGCGCGCCGGCATCGCGCTCGATCTTTCCGGCGCCAAGGCCTTCGCGCCCGGCGCGGCGATCGCGGAGACCCGCCTGCGCGACGCTATCGAAAGCATTCCGGGCGCCTTTGTCCTGTGGGATGCAAACGGCCGCCTGGCGATCTGGAACAAGCGCTTTGCGTCGATCTTTCGCATACCGGGGAAAGTTTTAAAGCCTGGGCTGACAGTGGCGGAAGTCGCTACCGGCGCCGGCGTCGCGGGGGATATTCTCGCCGATTATTTCGCGCCCATCGAAAGCGATGCGCCGGATCACTTGGAAGTCGCGCTGCCGGGCGCGCGCTGGGCGCATGTCTCGCGCCGACGCACGGCTGAAGGCGGCTGCGTCTGTGTTGCAACCAACGTGACCGATCTAAAACGCCGGGCCAAAGCGCAGAAGAAAAAGGAACGCGAACTTCAGCAGACGGTCGAGGATCTTGAAAGCTCGCGCCGCGAACTTTCCGAGACCATGCAAAAATATCAGTACGAAAAATACCGCGCCGAAGAGGCCAGCCGGTCGAAAAGCGAATTTCTCGCCAATATGAGCCATGAACTCCGAACGCCGCTGAACGCCATCAACGGCTTTTCCGAAGTCATGAAGTCAGAGCTTTACGGGCCTCTGGGCGATGAAAAATATATCGAATATGTCAACGACATTCTGGCGAGCGGCCGGCATCTGCTCGAGCTGATCGACGACATTCTCGACATGTCCAAGATCGAAACCGGCAGGCTTCGGCTGGAGCCGAAACGGCTCGAACTTGAAAAGTCCCTCAATGAATGCGTGCGCTTGATCGCCAAGCGCGCTAGCGACGCCGACGTCAAGCTCACCGCGTCGGTCGGACACGCCCCGCCGGTCTGGGCGGACGCCCGCGCGGTCAAACAGGTCGTGCTCAATCTTCTGTCGAACGCTGTGAAATTCACGCCCGAGGGCGGCGAAGTGACGCTGACCGCGGAAGCCGATCTTGACGGCGTGACGATCATCGTCGCCGACAGCGGCGCCGGCATCGAGCGCCCATTATTAAAGAAACTCGGCGCGCCGTTCGAACTCGCCGAACACCATTTCGCCAAGAGCCGCAGCGGCTCCGGTCTTGGGCTGGCGCTGTCGACCTCGCTGATGGAAATGCAGGGCGGCCTTCTCGCCATCGCCAGCCAGCCCGGCAAGGGCACCGTGGCCTGCGCCACCTTCCCGCGGCGTAAGGACGCAAAGGTGCGTTTGCCGCAATTCATCCGCAAGGAAGCGCATATACTCACAAGCGGCGAGGCGAAGACGGCGCGGGCGCAATTCTCCGTCACGCAAGCGGCGGAATAATCAAGAGGCGCGATCCATGAGCGGCAAGATTAAGGACAGCGGTTTTTCCGACTGGACGCCGGACAGTCTGCCGGACCTGACGGGAAAGACCTATCTCATCACCGGCGGCAATTCCGGCATCGGCCTTGAAGCGGCGAAGATGCTCGCCGAGGCCGGCGGCGACGTCGTGATCGCCTGCCGCAATCCAGACAAGGCCGCCGCCGCCGTGAAAGAGGTTGAGACCGTCGCCAATGGCAAGGTCGAGTCCGTCCAGCTCGATCTCGCGAGCCTGGCTTCGGTCCGCCAGTGCGCAGATACGGTCGCGAGCCGGTTTTCAACCCTTGACGCATTGATCAACAACGCCGGCATCATGCAAACGCCGCAGCTTCAAACCAACGACGGCTTTGAAATGCAATTCGGCACCAACCATCTCGGCCATTTTTTGTTGACCGGCTTGCTGTTCGATCTTGTCAAAGCCGCCAAGGGCCGCATCGTCGTCGTATCCAGCATCGCCCACAAATACGGCCGGCTCCATTTCAACGATCTGATGCTGACCAATAAATACGATCCCACGACCGCCTACACTCAGAGCAAGCTGGCAAACATCATGTTTGCTTTTGAGCTGCACCGCCGTCTGACCGCCGCCGGCAGCACGGTTTCATGCATCGCCTGTCATCCCGGCTATTCGAACACGCATTTGCAAAGCACCGGTCCCGCCGGATTTTTCAATTCGCTCTACAAACTGCTCAATCCGCTGTTCGCCCAACCTGCAGAAAAAGGCGCCATCCCGACTGTCCTGGCGGCGGCGGGCGAAGAAGCGCTGCCCGGCGCTTATTACGGTCCGACAGGTTTTCTTGAAGCGCGCGGCCCGGTCAGCGATGCGGCCGTCGCAAAGCGCGCCCTCAATAAGGACCGCGCCGCGCGCTTGTGGCAAGAAAGCGAGCAACTCGTCGGCTTTCGTTTCAAGGTCAGTTAACGAAGACGATCGCCCTTATTGGGGCGGCGGGGGCAGACCGCGGCGCTCCTCGAGACGCCGCCGGAACTTCTCCCGACGATCCATGCGCCGCTCATGCGCCGCTTCTATGATCGCACGCCGATCTTCGGCGGACAGGGTGTCGAACGCAGCCATGAACGCCGCATCGAACGCCTCGCGCTGACGCGCCTGGACGTCCCGGATCGCCGCCATCTGCTCGGCGATTTTTTCCCGGTCCCATTCTTCGCTTGAGAGCAACGAGTGCAGTTCCTGACGCAAACGGCGCATTTCCTTATTACCGGCGCGCAATGTCGGCAACTGTGTTTCAAAGGCGGCGCGAAAGGCCCGGCGGCTTTCCGGCGGCAAGCTTTCAGCCGAGCCCATCAGGCGAAACGGATTATCGAACGCACGCGGGCCGACCTCGATCGGCGGCGGCGGGCCGTCCGGGCCGATCAGGCGCGCCGTAATGAATCCCGCTGCAAAGACGTTAAGCGCCAGCGACGCGATCAGCGCGATGATCAATCCACGTCCCATAACGCCCCCTCCTCGTCATCCGCCATCGCTAAAGGCGTTGCTTCCTGAACATAGGCGTAGGCTTCATATTCCGGCGCCAGCGTCGCCTGGCTGGCGTTGGTCAAGACGCCGACGGCGAATCCGAGCGCGCCCAGCCCGGCGAGCGCGCCCACCGGAACCGGGCGCAGGAACGATAAGAGGGCGCTGAAATCGGCGGCGGCCGCCGGCGGCGGCGGCACATATTGCGCGGCGATGCGGTTTTTAAGATCCGCACTCATGCGCGGCGCTGTCGCGGCGTTAAGAAAGCCGTCAAGCGACGCAGCCTCGTCGCGCGCGGCGGTCATTTCCGCAGCCGTCGCCAGCACGCCGTAGCGCGCGCGTATATCCGCCGGCCATTTTTCGACATCGGCGCCATAGGCCTCAAAGCAGCGCCGCACGGCGTCGAAATCGGCCGTCGCCGCGGGATCAGTTGATGCTTGCCGTCGTTTCATCGCTCATTCGCCCCATCAGATTGTCGCGCAACGGCGCCAACTCCGCGCGCAAGGCGCGCCGACCGCGCGCCAAAAGAGATTCTAGCGCCTCAACGCTGACTTCCATGATTTTCGCCGCCTCGATATTGGAAAGCTCCTGAAAATGGCACAGCGAGATCGCCATGCGTTGGCGCGCCGGCAGGCGGGCGAGCGCAGCGTCGACCGCGAAACGTTTTTCGCCGGCGAAATAGGCGTCGTCCGGCCGGTCGCCCGGATCGGCCCGCTCGGGCGCGGCCTCTTCGGGGGTCTCGCGCTTGGCTTTGCGCAGCTGATCGAGACAGATGTTCATCGCCACCCTGTAAAGCCAGGTTTCAAACCGGGCGCCGCGCGGTTGCCAGCGCGCTGCATAACGCCATAGACGCAGAAAGGTTTCCTGCGCGGCGTCTTCAGCTGCGTGTTTCGCGCCCAGCATCCTGAAACAAACCGCATAGATTTTATCCGTATGCCTCTCAACAAGCGTCGCGGCCGCCGTCCTGTCGCCGCGGCCTGCGCGCCGTACCAGCGCTTCGTCGCTATCCGCTCCAGAGTCCAAAGACGCGCCGGTCCCATTGCCTGTTGCAGCGGCGAAAATACGCATCGCCGCCGCAAGTCGCCCCTTGCCTTAATTGCCGCGGCGATGATGGCCGCGCCGGCGCGGCTTTTCGTCTTCGCTGATGACGCCGTCGCCGTCCTTATCCATGCGCTCGAACCGCGCTTCGGCGGCCGCCATGAACTCATAGCGGTCGACGACGCCGTCTTTGTTCTTGTCAGGATTGCGCTTTTCGCGCCATTCCTTGCGCCGGGCTTCATGATAGGCCTTCATTTCTTCCTTGGACACGGTGCCGTCGCCGTCCGTGTCCGCGGCCTCGATCAGGGCCTGGTGTCGCGCGCTGAATTCTTCCACAGTGATTTTGCCGTCGCCGTCCGTGTCGAGCCGGTCAAATCCGCCGCCGCCCGGACGTCCTTCGCCCGGCTGCGCCATGGCCCCCAAAGCCGCCAGGCTGAGGCCGAGCCCGGCGACGGATCCTAAAATAATCGCTTTCATGTTCGCTCCTTGATTGCTGATCCAGCCGCTTCTTGAACGGATCAGCGCCGGGAATCCGTCGCCTCGCGCTGGGCGCCCATATAGGCCGACGCCAGAGCGCTTTCAGCGGTTTTCAGGAGTTTGGCCCCGACCAGCTCTTGATCCGGCGGCGAAAGAGAAATTTCGTAATCTTTTCCGTGCGTTGCACGAGAAACATCAGCGAAGGCGACAATTCGCTTAAGCGCCGGCGAAAGCGCACAACTGGTCAGGCGTCCGACCGGCTTGCCGCCGGCTAAGACGGTTTCGCCCGGCGCGGCGATTTCACTGTCGATGGACAGCGTAACCAGACCCCGGGACGGCGACGGCGCGAGATAGCGCAGCCCCCTGCGGCCGTTGAACCAACCGCGGTCGATGGGCGCAAGATGAGCCAGACCAATCTCCGACGGGGTGCGTGTATTTTTCGACCCGGTCCGTTCGGCGGATAGAAAATCGACGCCGGGCCGCGGCGCGCCGGCTTCAATGCGCAGGATCTCCAGCGCATCAAGACCGATCGGCGCCAGACCGGCGCGGCGCTGCAGCCGCTCCCATACGGTCAGCGCTTCCAATTTCGGAAAGATCAATTCGACCCCGGAAAGCGCCCCGAACTGAATCGGGCGTGCGGCGGTTTCAACGCCGCGGACCATGGCCGACGTCGCGACATTGGCGCCGGGGGTTTTCAAGCCCGCCGCCGCGAGCGCGTCGCCGGCGTCGGGCCCGAATACGCCCAAGGCGGCGACATCGGCGCTAATGTCTTCAGCGACAGCGTTAAGACCGCGGGCGGCGAGTTGAAGACGCCGCGAATGCGCGGTCGGCGTCGTCAGCAAAAAAAGTTCCTCAGACAGGCGCGAGACTTCCGCCAGATCGATAACACCGCCGAGATCGTCGAGGATCAGGCCGCGCGCGCTTTCGCCGGACTTCAAACGCATCGCCGGCGCGGTGGTCACCCGCGCGAGAAAATGCGCCGCATCGCCGCCGCGCACCGCATAGCGCGCCAACGGACCGAGATCGGCAATCGCGGCATGGGTTTTGGCGGCTTTATATTCCGCCTCAACAGAAGTGAAAATCCGCGGCGCCGACCATCCGTTGACGGATGTCCACAGATTGGCGTCGCTGACCGACGCCGCCGCAGCGTAAAGCGGCGTCGCCCGCGGCGCCTCAACAACAATGTCGGCGGCGGGAAAAATCATAGCGCAATGACTCCGCGCTTGGCGCTGCGGATGGCGGCCTTGGCGGCGACGCGGCCCGCCGCGCAGCTCAGCCCGGCGCCGATCTGCGCTTCCGGTCCGCAAAAATAAAGCCCGCTGATATTGGCCGCGGTGGTCGCCGCCCCGGCCAGCGTCCATTGGCGCAGGACGCCCGGCTTCGCCGCCATGGTCTTTGAATCCGCAGCGTCGGCGAAATCGGACGGCAGCCGAAGGTCGACGGCTGCGATGCGCTGTTCGATGCTCGGCGCGAATTTTTCCAGATTGCGCAATATCGCCTTTGTGATTTCCTCGCGGCGCGCATCGTCGACGGTTTCATCCGCCGGCAGGGGATGGGCCATGATGGAAAACACATGCATCTTCTCCGCCGCACCCGCGTCGAAGGCCGACGGGAACACCGCCTCAATGGTCATCGCTTCGGGAATGTTTCCGGCGCGCGCATCGGCAAAGGCGAGGCGAAGCGCGTCCGTGCGCGGAGCGTACATCAACCGGCGGCGCATGTTGGCCTTGGTCTTTTCATCGCGCGCCACGCCTTTGAGCGCGAGATGCAGACGGCCGGTGGCGATTTTCGGCGGCGCCGCCGCGATGGCGCGCTGAAAATCGATGCCGATGCCCGTCGGCCCGATGAGATCCATAAAGACCCGGCGCGCGTTCTGCGCAGCGACAATGATCGGCGCGCGGATCTGCCCGCCGCCTTCAAGCTCGACGCCTGCGGCCCGGTCCCATTCGATCAGGATCGACTTGATCGGCGTCGCCGCGCGTATGTCGACTCCCGCCGCTTGGGCCGAACGCCGCAGCGCGTTGATCACGCCCGCGGCGCCGCCCTCGGGATAGGCGTTCGCGCCCTGCAGGCCGGACGCCTCGCCGGCCCATCGGCGCACGAGATTCATGAAGCTGAACGCTTCGTCCGGCGGCGCCGCGGAGCGAAAACACGCCTCGCTCATCATCGCCGTTTTCACCGGCCCGTCGGGCAGCATAGTGTCGAGAACATCCGTCGCCGGAGCGAATCCGTAGCGTAGAAGCCGGCGCGCCAACGCCGACGGCGCGGCGGCGAAGACTTTTTCCAGGACTTCCGCTGCGGGATTGGCGAACGCCGGGCGCAGATAGACCGCCAGCTCGAAGACGTCGCGAACGAACGCCGATAAACGCGCGACGAGATCTTCGTCGGGCAGAATATTCGCCGCGCCTTGCAGATCGCCGCCCAACGGGAACATGCGTCCGTCGTCGAAAAAATACGCCGTCTCGAGGCGCCGCGACGCGTAGGAAACGCCGAAGCGGTAAAGATCGAGATCCTCGATCGCGATCGGATCGAGCGCGAAGATCAGATGTTCGCCGTCGGTGCATAGTTGCCCCGGCGCGAATTCGCGCGACTGGATGACGCCGCCGATTTCCGCCCCGGTTTCAAGCAGAACGGTCGTAAAGCCGGCCTTGCCCAGATACGCCGCCGCGGCCAGACCGTCAGCGCCGGCGCCGAGGACGATCGCATCGATGCCCCCTTCGATGCGGCCGGCGAACTGGGTTTGCAGCGCCGCCTCAGCCATTGCGCACGACCTTGTCGACGAGTTTGACGGCGGCGCCGATGGCGCCGGCGCGATTGGGCTGAACGATGATGTTCTCATCCTCAGCCAGACGCGTCTTGCGTTCAGGATCGCCGGCGCCCAGGATCGCCACTTCGGTCTTGACGACCTTTTGGGAAAGCCCCTCAAGGCGACTGGCGAGGCGCTCCTTCATGCGCGCCGCGATTGCCTGGCGATCCTGGCCCGTCCAGCCGCGCAAACCGTTCTCCTCGCGAAAGACGGCGGGGCAGTAGGCGGTGCGCGCGATAATGTCGCCCTTTTCGGTGAATTCGAATTCAACCGGCGGCTGTTCGGGCAGACGTCCGTCCGCCGCTTCGTCGCGCGCGGTCTGCAGTTCGGCGATATCATCAGCGATCTGGAATACGGCCTTTTCATCCCCGGCGGCGGGAACCGCGCGGTCTTTCAAGGTCAGCCGCATCACGGCCGTCGCCGCGCCGCCAACCCCGAGCGGGGAATGGTTGCAGCGCGCGCCGGCGGCGGCGGCGGCTTCGGGCGTGGCGAAAAACAGGTAACGGGTTTTGATTTTCTCATCCCCGCTAATCGAAACCAGGCGATGTTTTGCGTCTTCGGCGGCAACCTCCAGCACTCTGCCCTCACGCATCGTTACGCCGAAGTTTCTGCAAACCCGTTCGAGCGTCTCATAAAGCGGCGGCCCGCCGTCGGCGATACGGACCGGCCATGCATCTTCCGCAAACAATTCCGGCAAGGCCATCGCCGAACCGTCTTCGCCGCCGCCCAGACCGGCGCGAGACAGCGCATGGGCCGCGACATGCGTTTTCAATTTTGCATCGCTGAAATAATCGTCGAGCAACACTCCGCACGATCCGGCAAGCTGTCCGAATGCGGAGCGTGTTCGGGCGTCGCGAAAAAGCGCGGCGAGCGCCGCGCCGCCTGACCGCGCGCCAGCGAGCCCGCCATTGAGGACCGGACACGCGCTAAAGCCCGCCATGTCGTCCGAAAACGCCGTCCATAAGAGATGATCGGCCACGCCAGCCTCCGCCAGCGTCTCCTCTGTCTCACGCGGACGAGCGAAGGTGGAGACGGCCTCGTCCGAGGCGGTCAGCGTGACCCGCGCGCTCGCCGGCTCCAGCGACAGGCCATATTCATGCAGATCAAACCGGCGCCAGACGAAATTCGGCACAGCGCAGTGAGTCGTCGAGGCGATGCGCGGGCCTCGTTTGGGCGGGCGCAACAGCGCCGTGCGCGCGCCGGATTTCGCCGCCGCCGCCGCCGCCGCGAGACAGGCTTCGTCGTCGCCCGCCATAAGGAAATCAACTGTCGCCGTCATTTACGCCCGTCGCCCGTATCGGGCCCCTGTCCTATCACTTTGCGATAAATCTTCGCCACCTGCGATTGGCGTAAAGTTAACGCCTTTTCGGCGTCCTCGATGGTTGGCGCCCCGCACAGCGAGACCATGCGCTCCCGCAGCGTCTCGCCGGCGCTTTCGGCTTTGAAAACGCCGCCGACAGCGGCTCGTCCTGCATGCAAAACAGCCTCAAACATGGCGTAGGCCTGCGCAAGCGTGGTCGCATCGTCTTTACCCAGATCGCCGGTTTCGGCCAGCCAGCCGATCGCCGCACCGGTCGCCAGCGGCGGTCGGCCACGCTTTTCGGCGACGACAAGGCCGAGACACTGGCAGATAAAGGCGATGTCGGTAAGTCCGCCGAGCACATGTTTGACATCCCACACGCCGGCGCCCGGTTTGGCCTGAAGCAACCGGCGGCGCATATCGTTGACGTCGCCGGCGACCTTGGCGCGGCTGCGCGGCCGGCGCAGGATGGCGTCGATCTCGCCGTCAACGCTGGCGCAAAAACGCGGCGATCCGGCGATGGCGCGCGCCTTGGACAGGGCCATGACCTCCCAGGTCCAAGCTTCTTGTTCATAGTAATGACGGAAGGCCGAAAAGCTCACCGCTAACGGACCCGACCCGCCCGAGGGACGCAATTGCATGTCAACGTCGTAGAGCCCGCCTTCCTCGGTCGCGGCGGAAAGCGCTGTCACGATCCGGCGCACCAGACGGGTGAAATATTCCGTGGGCGTCAGGGCGCGCGCGCCGTCCGATTGCGCATCCGACGGCGCATCGTAAATGAACATGAGATCGATATCCGACGAGGCGGTCATCTCTGCGGCGCCGAGCCGGCCGAGCGCGACGACCGCCAGATCGCCCTTTATCATTCCGTATTGGCGGCGCATCTCTTCAATCGTCGCCGGCGCCAAAGCCCTGACGCACGGCTCGGCGATGGCGGTGAAATGCGCGGCGGCGGTTGCGCCGTCGATGGCGTCGTCGGCAAGTTTGACGGCGACGCGAAATTGCTGCTCGCCCGCCCAGCGGCGCACGAGGTTGAGCGTTTGCTCGTAGGTTTCCGCCCCTTGCGCGAACGCCTCCAGCAAGGCCCCGTAAGATGACGGCGGCGGCAGGAGCGCGGCGGCGCCCTTTTGCACAAGATCCTCGACGAAATTGACGCGGCGGGACAGCTCGCGCCCGAGAAAGGGGGAAATCGTCATGATCCGGATCAACGTGTCGAACAGTCCGATATTAGCAGCGAGCAGGGAAAACACCTGAACTCCCGCAGGCAAGCGCTCGAGAAAGGCGGCGAAGGCGAAAAAGGCCGCATCCGGATCGCCTGCTTTCGACAATGCCTCCAGCAGGTGCGGGACGAGCTTGGTCAGCAGCAATCGCGCGCGCGTCGTCTTGGTCGCGCGCACGCCGCCGGCGTGCCAAAGACGGATTTTCGCTGCGACGTCTTCCGCGCGGCGAAAACCGAGCCCCTGCAAGGTTTCGATCGTGTCCGGATCGCTCTCAACGCCGGTGAATACGAGCCGGCCGACCGGCGCAGCCGCCGGCTCATCGGCGGCAAAGAGCTTGTCATATCGCCGGCGCACCTCATCGAGCGTTGATTGCAGTTTTTCCCGAAACGCCTCAGCGGAGTCCTCGCCGAGAAACATCGCCAGTCGTTCGATGTCGCGCGACGCTTTGGGAATGCGTTGAGTCTGTTCGTCGTTGATCATCTGCAGACGGTGTTCGACGCGGCGCAGATAGCGATACGCCGCTTCGAGGGCGGCGCGCTGGTCCTGCGCAATGCGGCCGGCCGCCTCGAGCGCGGCCAGCGCGTCGATGGTGCCGCGCCGGCGCAGGTTCGGGTTCTTGCCGCCGAGGATGAGCTGCTGGGTTTGAACGAAAAACTCGATTTCGCGGATGCCGCCGCGCCCGAGCTTGATGTCGTGGCCCTCGAATTCGATCCGGGCGCCCCCCTTGGCGGACTGGATCTGGCGCTTGACGGCGTGAACGTCCTCGATCGTCGCAAAATCAAGAAACTTGCGCCAGACGAACGGGCGCAGCGTCTTGAGAAACGATTCGCCCATCGCAAAATCGCCCGCCGCGGCGCGCGCCTTGATGAACGCCATGCGCTCCCAATTCTGGCCGAAGGATTCGTAATAGACTTCCGCCGCCGCGAAGGTGATCGCGACCGGCGTGACGCCGGGATCGGGACGCAGGCGCAGATCGGTGCGAAAAACATAACCGTCCGCCGTCTGAGTCTGTAACAGACCGACCATGGCGCGCGTCATCTTGACGGCGTCCGCGCCGCATCCGTCGACGGCAAAGTGCTCCAGCGCCTGCCTGTCATAAAGAACGATCAGATCGATATCGCTGGAATAGTTGAGCTCTTGTGCGCCATGCTTGCCCATGGCGATGATCGAGATTGCGTCGATGGGTCCGCCCTCGGCGTTCGCCGCAGCGTTGAGCGCGGCGCCAACCGCCGCGTCGGCGAAATCCGACATGGCGCGGGCGGCTTCCATCTCGTTCCAGGCGCCGGCGATGTCGGCAAGCGCGATCGCAAGCGCGGCCTCGTCCTTGGCCCGGCGCAACCCGCGCATCTGATCGTCCTTGCTTTCGGCCGCGCCGGCGCGCCGCGCGGTTTCGCAAGCCGATTGCAATGCGGCCTCTGGGGACTTGCCGAGAATATCGCCGAGCCGTTCGGGCGCGCGCTGCATCAGCCGGGCAAGATAGGGCGAACATCCCGCAACGCCGCTGACCAGCGCCTGCGCATCCTTGCTTAGCTCGAAAAAACGCGGGCCCAAACGCTCGCAAAGGCGTTTGGCCGCGTCGACGTCAAACGCCGCCGGAACCGTTGAAATATTATCGCCGAGAACGGACGATTTCGCCATGGCGCGGGATTTGACCACGCTCCGGCGGCGATGGCTAGCATCTATGTTGACATCAATTGGCCGGTCATTCGCTTCATGAAACCTCGCATGCGGATTCAAATTACGAACACACCCTGTCTCTCCCCCTTTACAAGGAGAGGCAGCAAGTGGCGAAAGCATCAAAGATTTAAATCATAGTCCTTTTCCAAGTAAGAAAGCACCTCATCCAACGCTCTAATTATGTGGAGTTCGTTTGCGCCTAACTTGTAGTACCCGGTCTTCACAACCTCAATTGGCAATTCTAGGTTTGGTTGCTTCATTTTTTTTGTCTCCCCTTTGGCATTAACAAAAGTGATTGGGAATCGAAAATCTCTACCCTCACCCTCCCAAACGCCGCCGGGGCCCCAGTTTTGTATGTTGGCATTATAAAATTCCCGACCAACAAGGCCTTCCAATTTAAGAAGCAAACGCTTCCTTTTTTCATTCATCTTATCCTACCATTTCTCTCTAATGTGCTTTGTTCCAATTATCGGCAACGCAAGCGTAGAGCTGACTCCAAAAGAAAACCGCCGCGGGCCGATCGCCGCGCGGCGGTTTTACGGTCCGAACAATAGGGAAACGCTTAGCAGCCGGCCGCTTGTTTCAGGGTCGACGACGGACGGAAGCGAAGGCTTTTCGACGCCTTGATCTCGATTTGCTCGCCGGTCCGCGGATTGCGTCCTGTGCGGGCGGCGCGTTTTGAAACCGTAAACGTGCCGAATGTGCCGATCGTGAACTTGCCTTGCTTTTTTGAGCGCTTGAGGCCGGCCTCGATTTCGCCGAAAACAAGTTCGACAACGCGCTTGGCTTCAGCGTTGCTCATATCGCCGGTTTTGGCAACATTGGCGATGAATTCAGCTTTGCTCATGTTGTTTTCCTTTTTGAATAAAAGTTGCGCTGCACACGGCCGCCGACGATGGCGGTATGGTTCGACAAAGAACTGATTTTCCCAAGTCCGCAAGGGAAAGCTTGCATGATGTCCAGTTTTTCACTGGGGTTTTTGCAAGCTTGCGCGCGCAAGCGGCGCATGATTCGCGCGCGAAGGGATTCGAATCACGGCCGCGCTAATCGAATTCCGGTGCGGGAAACGCCAGCGCGATGCGCAAGCCGCGACCGCCCTCGCGCTGCGCCCGATGCGGCAGGCCGTCTTCAAGGCGCAATTCGGCCCCGTGCGCGCGCGCAATAGCGGCGACAAGGCTAAGGCCCAGTCCGCTGCCCGGGTTCGACCGGCTCGATTCGAGTCGGACGAATCGCTCGAAGATGCGGTCCTGATCCGATTCGGGAACGCCCGGCCCGTCGTCAGCGACGCTGATTCGCCCGCCGCCGCCCTGGCCCGGTTCGACTTTCAGTTCGATGCGCGATCCGCCGGCGGCGTATTTCAACGCATTGTCGAGAAAGTTCGCCACCGCCTGGGAGACCAGTTCGCGCGAGCCCTTGATCAGCGGCGTCGGCGCGGTGATCAGCGTCAGCGCAAATCCCGCATCCTGGGCGGCGGGTTCGAAGAGTTCCGCCATTTCCTCGGCGATCGCCACCAGATCGATGGGCGCCATCGCGCCCGCCCCCTCGCCGGACTGGATACGGGCAATGGAAAGAAGGGCGTTGAACGTAGCGAGCATGCGTTCGGTTTCCTCCAGCGTCGCCGCCAGCGCGGCCTCCTTGCCCGCCGCATCGGCCTTGAGCGCGTCAGTCAGTCGGTTGCGAATGCGGGTCAGCGGCGAGCGCAGGTCATGCGCGATATTGTCGCTGACGTCGCGCATGCCGGTCATCAGGCGCTCGATCTGGTCGAGCATGGAATTAAGATTGGCGCTTAAGTGATCGAGTTCGTCGTCGGCTTGGGTGCGGGGAATGCGCTGCGTCAGATCGCCGGCGCGAATCGCGCGCGCGGTCTTGTTGACCGCCTCGACGCGCCGCAAAAGCGCGCGGGAAAACAACAGCCCGATGACGACGCCGAGCGCGACCGTGGCGAAAATAATCCGGAAATAGGCGCTGGCCAGCCGGTCGCGCAGAAATTCCCGCGTGCCGATATCCCGCGCGACCACCACAAGATAGGACTGGCCCGCATCCGGCGCCGCGCGGAACCGCGTGACCTTGCCGCGCGCCTTTCGCTTTTCAACGCCGAGTTCGCGCCCCGCCGCATCGAGAATCGGCCGTTCGAATTCGAAGTCGAAAAAATCGCCCTCCGCCTCCAGCGCCTCGGGCGGCAGCGCGGTGAGATTGCCCGCGAGCACGGCGCCCGACGGCGCGCCGATCAGCATATAAATACTGTCGTCGCGCCACGCCGTGCGCTGGCGGATGACGCGGGTGAGCATGCCCGGTCCGTTGGCGACGAAGAGATCGGCGAGAACCGTGATTTCGTTGTTGATCGTAATGTCGGTCTGGCGCTCCGCGGCGCCGAACGTCACGCGATAAACCACCGCCCCGAGCACGCCGACCGCCCCGATGAACAAAAGAACGTAGATGAGCGTGAAACGAAACGACGTGGTGCGGAAGAGCCGCGGCATGTCAGCGCCCTAGTCGGCTTCCGAAATCGTATAGCCGGCGCCGCGCACGGTTTTCAAAAGCGGCTTGTCGAAATCCTTGTCGATCTTCGAGCGCAGCCGCGAGATATGCACGTCGATGACATTGGTCTGCGGATCGAAGTGATACTCCCAGACGTTCTCGAGCAGCATGGTCCGGGTGACGACTTGATCGGCGTGGCGCATGAGATATTCGAGCAGGCGGAATTCGCGCGGCTGAAGATCGATCTTGCGGCCGCCGCGCCGCACCGTCCGGGTCAGCAGATCGAGTTCGAGATCGCCGACCTGATAGCGCGTCGTCACCGATGTAGGCGCCGCCGCGCGGCGCCGGCCGAGCGCTTCAACCCGCGCCAAAAGCTCCTGAACGGCGTAGGGCTTGACCAGATAATCGTCGCCGCCGGCCTGCAGGCCGGAGACCCGATCGTCGACCTCGCCCAGCGCGGACAGGAACAGCGCCGGCGTTTCATCGCCCGCCTCCCGGCGGCGCGACAGGACGCTCAAACCGTCAAGCTTCGGCAGCATGCGATCGATGACATAGGCGTCGTATTCGCCGGCCGTGGCCATGTTCAGTCCGCTGTCGCCGTCAAGCGCATGATCGACGACATGACCGGCTTCGCGCAGGCGTTTCGCGGCGAAGGCCGCCGCTTCCGCATCGTCTTCGATCAGGAGGATTCGCATGGCGTGTATCTAAGCTGATTGGCGCTGGAAGGCAAAAACGCCGCGCGGCAATCACGGGACGCGGCAAAATGGTCAAATAAAGACGCGGCCCGAAGGCCGCGCCTCAAAAAGCGTTACTGATCACCAAGCGACAGGGCGGCGAAAGCGCGGTTGGCGCCGAGTTGCATGCGCAACAGCACGGCTTCCTTGCCGCTATTTTGGGCGTTGTCGATTTTGTCGCGAAGCTGCGCGCCGGTAGTCACCGCCTCACTGTCGACTTCGAGAATGACCGTGCCGGCGACAAGGCCGGCGTCTTCCGCCGGGCTGCCGGGCCGCACGCCGGTGACGAGCACGCCGTTGACGCCGTCCGGCACGCGGAACTGCTGGCGCAGGGCGTCATTGAGCTCGGTGACGCGAAGACCCATCTCGGACGCCAGCTTGTCGTCATTGTCGTTCGATGGTTGCGCTTCGGCGACTTCGTCTTCGTCGTCGCGCTGGCCGAGCGTGACCGGGATGTTGCGGATCTTGCCGTCGCGCATAATCTTGACGTCGATCTTGCGGCCCGGGGGATAGGCCGCCACGCGCCGGGAAAGTTCGTTCGGCGTTTTGATGTCTTCGTTCTCAAGGCCGATAATGACGTCCCCGCTTTCAAGGCCGGCCTCCTGCGCCGGGGTGCCGTCGATGACTTCGCGCACCAGCACGCCGCCTTGATCCTTGAGGCCGAGCGCGGCGGCGATTTCGGTCGTGACTTCCTGAAGACCGATGCCGAGCCAGCCGCGGGTGACCGAACCGTTTTCGATCAATTGCGCGATGGTGGCCTTGGCGACTTTGGCGGGGATCGCAAAGCCGATGCCGACGCTGCCGCCATTGGGCGAAAAGATCGCGGTGTTGACGCCGACCACGCGGCCCTTGAGATCGAATGTCGGCCCGCCCGAATTGCCGCGATTGATGGGCGCGTCGATCTGGATAAAGTCGAGATACTGGTTTTCGCGGTTCTGCCCGCCGATCGCCGAGACGATGCCGCTGGTGACCGTGCCGCCGAGCCCGAACGGATTGCCAACCGCGACCACCCAGTCGCCGACGCGCAGGTTCACGTCCTCGGCGAATTCCACAAACGCCTGACCGGGTTTCGGCTCGACTTTCAAGACCGCCAGATCGGTCAACGGATCCGTGCCGACCACTTCGGCGTCGAGTTCGCTGCCGTCGGCGAACTGCACGCGAACCGTGTCGGCGTCGGCGACGACGTGATTGTTGGTGACGATATGGCCGGCGCTGTCGATGAAAAAGCCGGATCCTTCGGCCTGCAGCCGGCGCGTGCCGTCGTCAAATGGATCGTCTTGCTGATCGGGCCGGCCGAATCGGAAACTGAAAAATTCCTCGAACTGGCTCGGCAGGGTTGGTCCGCGCACTTCGCGCTCGACCATGATGGAAACCACCGCCGGGCTGACGCGCTCGACCAGATCGGCGAAGGAAAGCGTGCCGTCTGCAGCGAGCGGCGGCGCCATCAGGCGCGGCGCCTGCGCGCCGGCGTCGGCAATGACAAGACTGCCTGCGGTTAACGCCAGCGCGGCTGCGCCGGCGGCAAAAATGCTGAAACGTGATTTCTTATACATCTTCAAACTCGGTGTCATAACTTGGGCCTTCATCTTCCGACAGCGCCCCACTTGGTCGCGACCATAAGCTAAATAAGGGTGAGCGCGAGCCTCGGAAACCGCGTTTTGGTCATTAAAATTTGTTAAAAATATCAATCGATTCTCGAACTTATCGTAACGCCTGCGGAAAGCAGACGATGCACCGGGCATTTATCGGCGATCTCCAGGAGCCTTGCGCGCTGGGCGTCGTCGAGTGCGCCGGACACGCTCAGCGTCTTTTCAAGACGGTGCGGCGCATGTGCATCTTCCGCCTTCGCCCGCCAGACCCGGACCTCGATCTCACCCGCATCCCAGCCTTTGCGGCGCGCGTACATGCGGACCGTCATGGCGCCGCAGGCGGCAAGCGCGGCTTCGGCCGTGCGCGTCGGATTGGGACCGAGATTGCTCCCGCCGTCCTCTTCGCTGGCGTCGATCAGCATGGGATGGCCGTCGACGGAAAGCGCGACCGCCAGCGGCTCGCCCGGAACGGTGCGGGCAAGCGCGCCGCCTTTGAACGACGGCGCTGCCGTCTCGACCGCTGATTCGCCGTCGCCGCCGACATATCGCGAAGCCCAGGCGGCGAGCACGCGGGCGGCGTAACGCGCGTCTTCGGCGTCGGACAAAAGATGATCGGCTTTGTCGAGACTGACGAAACTTTTGGGATGTTTCGCCGCGCCGAAAATCCGCGTTGCATTGTCCACGCCGACGGTCTGATCGAAAGGACCGTGCATGACGAGCAACGGTTTTTTTAACCGGGCCGCGCAGTCAAGAACGTTTTGCCCGGCGAGGTCGTCGAGAAACTGTTTTTTGATCGTAAACGGACGGCCGGCGAGATTGACCGTCGCTGCGCCCTTGCGCTCGATTTCCTCGCGCGCTTCGTCGATATGGCGCACGACGTGATCGGCTTCGGCCGGCGCGGCGATGGTCGCAACGGCCTTAATTTCGGGTATCCGCCCGGCCGCGACGATCGCCGCCGCCCCGCCGAGAGAATGACCGACCAACAAGGCGGGCGCTGTAAACTCGGCGCGCAGATAATCGGCGGCGCTGACGAGATCGTTCACATTGGACGAGAAATTCGTGTTGGCGAAATCGCCCTCCGAACCGCCGAGCCCGGTAAAGTCGAAACGCAGCACCGCCAGGCCTTCGGCGCGCAAGGCCCGGGCGATCTCGCGCGCCGCCTTGATGTCCTTCGAGCAGGAAAAACAGTGCGCAAACAGGACAAAGGCGCGCGGGGCGCGGCGCGGCGTTTCGATGGCTGCGGCGAGTTTGTCCCCGCTTGCGGCTGTAAATTCGGTTTTGCGGGTTTCGCCGGTCATCGCGTCGTTTCCTTTTGCTTTCAGGGGTGTCATCGCCGGCTCGCCTGCGAAGGTCCACAAGCGCACCCTACACAATCTTGCTAAGGATTGGCTTGCTAAGGATTGAGATCGCCGGATCGCCACAACAAGCCCGGCGACAATCTATAGACTCAAACGGCGACCGCCGCAGCGGTCGCGCGATCACGAAGCTGATCAACCACATCACGATCGAGCAAGGGCGCGGCGATTTTGAGGATCTGATCGAACATGCGGCGCGCGGCCTTGCGGGCGTCGCCTTCCGCGGCGCGGATTTCGACAACCAGATCCGCAGCGAATGTTTCAAGACCGTCGCTGGCGTCTTGCGCGATGGATGACGTATAGCCGGGATCGGCGTTCAGCCGCCGCGCCGTCGCCGGAGCCGATTCGATCAGCACGGCCGCCGCCGTCGCATCATCGACCGCCGCCGGGCTCAGCGCCGCCGCGTAATCCGGCCGCCGCGCCGCGAGACGGCTCGATCCGCCCCCGCTGCGCGCCGGCGTGGTTTGGCGCAGCACCGCGAGCGCCTGTTCGGCGAACCGTTCGAACGCAACCGCCGCAACGCCGCGACACGCTTCGACCCGGTTTAAAAATACGTCATCGCCGGCTTTCTCGGCTTCCTTGGCGAGACCGTCGGCGAAGTCGGCGAAATAATTCGTGCGCACCATGGCCGCATGCGCATCAAGCAGGCCGGCGCCGTCGCGCTCGAGCCCGCGGGCGAGCGCTTCAAGATCGCCGAACAGGCTTTCCGGCAGCGCGGCGACGGCTTCCTCGGCGCCTTCAAGGCGCTCATCGTCGCCGCCGCGAACGAGATTGTAATAGGCCGCCAGCGCGCGCCACGGCCGCTCCAGCCGGCCTTTGAGCGCCAGGAGAATATATGTCGCGATCGCGGGCGATTGCTTGTGTGCGGACGAAAACAGCGTGCGCAGATCGTATAGCTGTTCTTCGTTAAGCGACGGCGATGCGTCCGGCGCCATCGCCTGGAGGGTTTTGAAATATTCAATCCCGGTCAGCAGCCGCCGAATTTCTTCAAGATCGTCAAACACGGCCTGACCGCCCAGCGCGTCGACCAGGGCGGCGCGGGCGGCGGGATCGGCCTGGACCTCGTCGAACAACCTGGCAAGGCCGGCTTCGGCGGCGAGAAACATCGCCCGTTCGAGTTTTTTGGTCTTGCCGCCAACGCGCAGCGCGTCGTCGAGCGCGCCCGCGGCGACCTCTGCCGCGCCGGTCGCTTTTTCGGTCATCATCAGGTGCCAGATCGGCGCCAGCGAGGTTCGTGCAATACGCGCCGTGCGCTTTTCGCCGTCATGGTCGCCGATGAAGAAATCCTCAAACGGCTTAAAGAAGATGCGCATGGCGTCCGGCCGACGGGGCGGCGGCGCGACGCCGCGTTCGATCAGCCAGGCGCGCAGATCGCCCAACAATTCATCATGGGGCAAGGCTTCGCCGCCGGCGGCGCGGTCGAGTTCCAGCGCGGCGAACAGCTTGAGCGCCGCCGCCTCCGGCAGGGTCGCCAAAAACGCAGCGAGCTGTTTGCGTTTGCGCGGCGATATGATCACGGTCTCAGCGCTCATTGACGTTCCTGCGCTTCCGCGTTTCAGGCCGGACCCGGATTAAGCGCCAGCAAAATGCTTGCCAGCCGACGCATCGGCGCCTTTCCAGGTCTTGACGAATTCCTCAAGCTCAGCATCGCCGCCTTCGGGCAAGACGATCTTGAGTTTGACATATTGATCGCCGGCCGGCCCGTTCTTGTCTTTCGCGATGCCGCGTCCGCGCAGGCGCAGGACCGTGCCGGAACTGGCGTTCTTCGGCACCGTCACGGAAACCTCGCCGGCAATGGTCGGCGCGGTGATCTTGCCGCCGAGCACGGCCTGCTTGAGCGAAATCGGCGCCTCGACGTGAATGTCGTTTCCCTTACGCTCGAACAGGCGGTGCGGCTTGACCTTGATTTCCACGTAAACGTCGCCGGGACCGGCGGGACCGCGCTCGCCCTGGCCTTTAAGACGCAGGGTCTGGCCGTCCTCGAGCCCGGCGGGAATGGCGAGATCAAGGGCGCGGCCGTCGGGCATGGTCACGCGCTTTTTCGCCCCCAGCGCCGCGTCGATAAATTCGACGTCGAGCCGGTAGCGCAAATCGCGCCCGCGCGACGGCTGCGCATGATGGGCGCGGCGCGAGCCGAACAGATCGGAAAAGATGTCGCTTAAATCTTCGAACGAAGCGCCGCCGCCGGGACCGCCCGCCGCACCGTAGCTCGATCCCTGGCGCCGCGACCACTGGCCGAAGGGATGGGCCCGTTCGCGGCCTTCCTCGTCGATTTCGCCGCGGTCGAATTTCTTGCGCCGCTCCGAATCGCCGATGACGTCGAAAGCGGCGGAGATTTCCTTGAATTTTTCTTCCGCCTTTTTGTCGTCGGGATTGCGGTCGGGATGATATTTCTTGGCGAGCTTGCGGAACGACGCGCGGATTTCCGCGTCGGTTGTGGTCGGCGCAAGGCCTAAAACGGCGTAAGGGTTTCTCGCCAAGGCGTTATCTCTTCGTTCGTTGCGAGGTTCGCCGGGAACCCCTCAAAGGACCGTTAATGCTCGGTTAATTCTATCGGCGCGCGCAAGAGCGCGCGCGCCCCGATCCTTTGAGATAGGCGATTTTGCCCCAAATTGAAGAGCTTAAGGTTAATTTTCGGGGGGATTATTGGGAATTAGCCCGAAGCAGAGCAGCGATCCGGTTTTGCGTCTCTGGCGGAAATTTTGGGATGATTGTTTCGGCGCATGCGGAAGAGTACCCCTCAATTCCTCGCAGGAATAGATCGCCGGCTCGGTCGGCACGGGAAAATGAAACTCCCCTGGCGCGCAGTTCGGCGTCTACGATTTCCACTTTTCCTAACAACGCGTCGTCAATGTCGCTTTCTAACAAATATCCCCGCATGCCATTGTTAAAGACCAGATCGTAACCTGCGCCCGGATTGCGTTCACCGCCGTCACTCTCCATGTAAAGAAAGCAACGAAGTTTTACTTCAACAACATCGTCAAGTGTGAGATCATGGCTGCGTAAATCCAGATAATTCGAATAATGAAGTCCGCCGGTGTGAGCAATACGTCGCCAATTTACATCGAGCGCGGTGAATAATATGGCGGCAACGCCAAGCGCGATTGCGGCTTTATAACTAAGTCCCCCAAATTCATTAAACGCATCGTATAGAAAATCGCGAGGCTCAATGTCTTGGTCGGAAGGGTATCGCCGCTTGCGCACAAAGCGCGTAAATATTTTCGCGTATGATTCAATGGGCCGCGCATCGGAGTTCATGCTGTTCCAACCCCACCGCGAATGAAGATATTCCCCAAAACGGCGAAAGCGGGCGCCGAGCCATTGTAACCCGGACCAGTATAACAACGCCCCGAACAGGAAGCTGAAAGCGACGCCTCCGATAAATGCGGGACCAAGCACCGAAATGACGGCATCAACCGCAACGCCAGATGCTGCTACGGGATCGAAAAATTCGCTTTCTATCCACACGACAAGCAACGGGAAAGCCAGAAATAGAACGATCATCAAAGCCAAAGATGGCCAGAAAAGCCAACCATAATATGAAGGGTATTCGGCCTCAGACAGATAGCGCTTGATTTTTTTCAGATGCGCTTCGATGAATTGCCGTTCCTGCAACGACAAGGCGCGATTGACGTCATTGCGATCATCAGAACCGTTGTTTAAGGCTAGTCTTTCAACGACAATTTGCATGATGAAAACAATGGAATAGACGACTGCAATGATGACTGGAATATAAAGAATTTGCCAGAAAGCGCTGCCGAGCGCTTCAGGAATCTCAGCTAAATCGACGCTGGCTCCCTCAAAAATAATTTGGGACATCAATGCCCCGTAAAAGAAGAGCAGGACCAGCATTACTATTTGGAGCGCGATCGCCAAAATTATTGTAACGACGCCAAGCAACGCATCGCCTGCAGAGGACGCTGGTAATTTGTAAAAATCGGGCGGTATATCCGCATCATTTTGCGCAGAAGACAGACCGGCTTCTAAATCAGGGATAACGTTTTCGGCAGGCTCATCCTGAGCAATCAACTGGAAGAAGTTTAGAAAAGCCAGCACCGGGAAAGCCAGCGCCCAGACAAACTTTGCATCGCCGACAATCAGAGCTTTCCAGCCCAGCCACCCGTTGAGCACCAACCAGACAAGCAGCATCGAAGCCCAAAATTGGCTGTTGCGCCTGCTTTGCGAAACAAAAAGCGAAATGACGCCCACAGCAATCCAATGCGCCTGAATAAGTCTATAAGCGTCTTCCCCGGGCGTTTGCAGTATGTAAATCGCACTTATTTCTGGAAGGAAAAAACCAATCGCGACGCAGACGACGCCGCCAAACGCATTAAGCGCTTTAAAAAATACTCTTCCGTTCGGCATAAATCACGCCCGCCCACGAAACACTGATTGTATCTTATTCTGGCGTTACTTTACAACAGTACGCAGAGTGCACTGCGCTTCGTTTGATCCACTCTACGTTTAGATCATTATCTAATTTCAACTTCGGCCTTTCTTTCGTCCCCCTCGCCGACGGCGTCGGAAAGTTGCGCGACAGCGAATGTAATCGTTTCAGCGGGGCCGAAGTCGCTGGCGATGTCTGCGGCGGCGTAGAGATAATCGGGCGCGGCACCATCACATGTCGATAGCTAGCGCGCAGGGCGCATGAAGCCGAAGCGCCATACCGCCTGCTATTGCTGTGCAGATAAGGCATATTCTATACTTAATCTCTCCTGACTCTCAGGGCTGATTATACCGTGAATTACAAAGACGAACTCTCTCGCATTTTTGCGCTTCTGGGCATCGCCCTGGGGCTTTATCTTCTTCTCAGCTTCACGCTTAATCGAGCCGCGCCCGACATCACCATAATGACCTTTGCGGGCTTCGCCGTTGCGGTGATCGCCGCTCTTCTCGCGTCATGGTCGTCGGTCGTCCTTGCCGCGATCCTTTTCGGCAATCTTGCAAAGGAAGATAACACCCCATCGCGGTTGTGGCTGGCGATCGCCTATATCATAAGCACCGCTTCCGGCATTGGCGCATTCATCGGCGCACTGACGCTTCTTGGACTATGAGGTCAGTGCGTAGGGCGCCTCAAGCCGAAGGCGCAATGCACTCTACTTACTAGCATAAACCGTAGTATAAATTTAGAACTGCTTTCCAGCGCCAATATCTTTACAAATTCCATTAGCCGTATGCCGACTTTTGCAGGGGTTTGGCACTATTTGTATCCGGCCGGTTTCTGCATGCTCCCATTTTTCGTGAGAGCCTTTTGCGTTTTCTTTATATCTGTATCCAAATTCCGACAGGATATCTACAAGATCATTGTAGTATCCCTTTGCCATTTACGCGCAAGCAAGTTTTTCTTGTGGCCGCTGCCAAAGAATAGCAGGCACCAAATCTTTTAGCGGCGTGTTCTTGAGCTGAAGAACCTCAATGTGATTTGCAATCACTAATTCAGGCGCTACCTCCATCATGATGGACTCGAACTCATCCAGGTCCTTCGCCTCAATATGCAGGCCCTGGATGTCGCTCTCCGAATAATAAATATTCGCGTCTGCGTCCCAACACGCGCGCACATAAAATGTTCGCTTTTGCATGATACTCCCGAAACCCCCAAACCACATGATACCAATTATCATATGCTAAGGGTTTGACTCAAACCGAATCATATACCTGTAAAAGGATCGTTAATCTGTTATATTGTAACAGATGATCCAGTTTCAACAGGTTTACACCTAAAAAGAGCATGTGTTCTCGACATGTCGCTTAGCTTTCCATTGGAGTTGCAAAATCGCTTGGATTCGTTAGCCAATCCCCACCTCCCGCTTCGCCTCCGCGCCCTCCCCGACGGCGTCGGAAAGTTGCGCGACGGCGAACGCAATGGTTCCGCCGGGGCCGGAAGGGCCGAAGTCGGCGGCGATGTCGGCGGCGGCGTAGAGATAATCGGGCGCGGTCGTTTCGGCGGTTCTGATCTCGGCCGCGCCGTCGAAAACCGACACGCGATAGCGCTCGGACTGCTCGCCCAGGGGAACTTCGCCTTCCCAGGAATCGCCCCCGGCGCGGGCGCGCCTGATCCAGAAAAGGCGAATGTCGCCGCCTTCGGCCGCGGCGCGCAGATGCGCCGGCGACAAGGGCTTTAATCCCCTTGCGGTCATGGTCAGCGTCTTTTCGGAAAAATTTTCCGTACCGGGAAGATCGCCGTCCGGGCCCGCCTGCCAGGCAAAGGAAAGTCCGCGCTGGGCGGCGGAAAATTCAATTTGCGAAACCGCCGGCGTCAGCAAGACAAAACGCGCATCCGCATCCGCGCCAGCTTGCGCCTCACCTTCTGTGCCGGCCTGGCCGCGCAAAAGGCCGCGCAGGTTCCACGAACCGTCGGGCTGGAGTTCGGCGTCGCGAAACTGGCAGACTTCCCAGCCGCCGCTCGCGCTTTCAACCGCAAACGCATTGGCCCCGGCGAAGACGTCGGTTTCCTCGCGCGCGGAAAGGGCGCCGAACAAGAGCCGCACATTGACGATCGCTTCATGCCAGCGCCCGGACCATGCAGGGGCGAGCCCGCTGGTAACGCGGCCCATGACCGCGCGCGCCGGCGCCGTCCCGACCAGGGTCGGCGCGCCCTCGCCCGCCTGGCGGTAAAGCGCGACCGCGCCGGGCCAGGGATCGGCGAAAGCGGCGAGCCACGGCGCGGCGGGATCGGCGCCGTCGCGCACCAGCGGCAGGTCCATCAGCTCCCAGACCGGCGTTGAAAAAACCGAAACCGCCGGCGGCGCCGTGAACAGGGCGGGACCGACCGGCGCTTCGTAAACCGTCGGCGAAACCCGGACGAGGTCGGCGCGGCGTTCGGCGCCCTCCTCGATTTCGACAATGCGATAGCGCCGCTGCGCGCCGAGGTCGGAAACAACGATCGCATCGCCCGGTTCGATCGCGATCTGCGACGGCGGCAAGGAAAGCTCCAGCGTTTCGCGCATCACCCAGGCGTCGGCGAGGATGGAGCGGGCGCGCGCTTCGGCCTCGGCGGCGGGGATGACGGCGGGAATGTCCGCGCCCGCCTCGCGCGAAGGCTGCGCGCCGGGATCGCGCGCCTCGGCGACGGCGGGGGCGAAATCCTCGCCCTCGTCGAAAAAGCCGAGGCGAAACGCGGCGGGCAGGTCCGCTTCTTGCGCAAGGCTCAGGCTGAACGCGCCGCCGTCGCGCTGCGCCAGCGCGCTGGCGTCGATGGCAAGCACGGGCTCGCCGTTTCGCGGCTGAAAGCGGATGATATCGCCCGCCTCGATCATGTCGAACTGGAAAACATCCGCCAACGGATCGATCATCTCCCGCGCGCTCATGGGCCGGTCGACCACATAGCCGGTGACGACGCCCTGCAGGCGGTCCGCGTCGACGGCGTCAAAGCCCGCCTCGGCGGCGAGCGCGGTCGCCAGCAGGTCGAGCGGCGCGCGGCCGAGCCGGCCGTTGAGCCAGTGCCCCTTCTCCCAGTTCGCCGCATCGCCCCAGACATCCGAGCGCGCGGGAAAATCAGGAAAAGGCCTGGCGTCCCACGCCCAGATGTAACGCCGCTCGGCGTCGACCATGGGCGCGCCGTAGACGGAGGATACGGGATTGTTGGCTGCATTGGCCCAGAATTTCGCCTGCGCCTCGATGAAGCGGCGCTGGGCCATGTCGTCGCGATAGCCCGTGGAATAATGGGGCAGCGCGCTTTCCGTGCTTTTCGGATCAACAAAGACGTTGGGCTGGTTGGCGCCCTTGTCCACCGCCGGACAGCCGCTTTCGGTGAACACGATCGGTTTGCTTTGCGGAACCCACGCGGTGGGCGATGCGTCGCGCACGCCGCCGGGGCGGTTATGGTGCTGGCTCGCCCACCAGCTCCACAGATCCTTGTAGCGATAAATCCACGGCTCGCCGTAAGCGCCGTCGGTGATCGGCGAGCGGACCTGATTGTCGCGGTCGGCTTGCGAGGCGTAATACCAGTCAAAACCTTCGCCGCCGTTTATGTTCGACATGAGATAGTCGATATCGTACTGGCTCCCGGCGCCGGCGAGCGCGTCCGCATGGGCAAAGCCGTCGCGCCAGTCGGCGGCGGGCATGTAATTGTCGATGCCGATGAAATCGACATTTGCATCGCTCCAGAAATCGTCGAGATGAAAGAACACGTCGCCGGACCCGTCCGCCGGCTGATGGCCGAAATATTCCGACCAGTCCGCGCCATAGGATATGTCGGTTGAGCCGCCGAGAATCGAACGCACATCCGCCGCGAGAGATTTCATCTGCGTCACGGCTGGATAATTATCGGCGTTATCGCGCGCCCTCGTAATCCCGCGCAGTTCCGAGCTCAGCAAGAACGCATCGACCCCGCCCGCCAGCGCACACAGCCTGGCGTAGTGCAAGATCATGCGCCGGAACGACCATTCCGCCGGGCCCGAATAAACGACCTCGCCATTGGCGATGGAAAAATGCGCCGGGCTCGCGGTTCCGAAAAATGCGGCGATGTCGGCGGTCGCCGCCGCGGTTTTGTCATTCGCGCCCGTATCGATGCGCCCGCGCCAGGGAAAGCCGGCTGTATCCATCAAAATGAATGGATGGAACATGACTTTGAGGCCCTTGGCCTTGAGCGCCCCGATGGCCTCAATGACCGCTTTGTCGGCAGGCGTGCCGCCATAGGCGGGCGCGCCGTTAATGGTTGAAATGAGATATGCGCCGGCGCGGGAAACGCCGCCGGCTTTCCAGGCGTAAGGCGCGGTCGTCTTGTCGCCGGTTTCAACGCCGGGCCGGAGGTCGCAAGACGCCGCGTCAAGCGAAGTCCCGAACCAGGCGACCACCAAAGAGACATGGTCAAGGTTCGGCGCGCCGTCGAGCAGCGCCGCGCACGACGCGGTGAAATCGGAAACGCCCGCCGCGTTATGAGCGTTCTCGGCGGCGGTGACGCCTTCGTCGATCTCGCGGAAGACCTTGGTCGTCCCGTAAACGAACTCCCCGGAAGCGGGGATCATGGAAATAGCGGTCAACCCGTTTTCAAGCGCGTCATCGTCCGGCGATTTGAGGCTCTTTTCGATTTCAAAGGAAAGCTGGGGAATGCGGTTGCCGAAGTCCTTGAGCGGCAGGTCCTCGAAAACGATATAGGCAAGCCCGCGATAGGCCGGCGCTGCGCCCGCGCCCTCGATCGCTTCGATCAGCGCATCGGGGTTCTGGGTTTCGGTTCCGCGATAGATGCGCACATTATGCTGGGACAGGTCGAACGGCTTGCCGTCGGCCCAGACCCGCCCGATGCGATCGATCACGCCTTCGCAAAGGCCGACGGCGAAGGAGATCGAATAGAGATATTCCGTCAGCGTTGTTTTTGAGGCGGGCGCGCCGCCCTTGCCGCCAGCGGTTTCGACGGTTTCCGACGTGGTTTCCCTGAAATTCGCCGCCCAGATGAGTTGGCCGGCGATGCGCGCGCGGCCGTAAACCCGCAAAATGCTCGCGCCTTCCTGGCTTGCCTGAACCTGAAAACTTTCAAGACGCGGGCCTTCGACCGTTCGCTTGCGCGGCCCGAAGATCAGGCGGTCCACATAGCCCGCCGCATAGGCCGCCGCGGTGGTCGCTGCGGTGCGCACGAGAAAGGCGCCGATGCCCGCTTTGGAAACCGCGCCGGCGGCGGTCGAGGCGGCGGTGAGAAGAAGCTGGGCCATCAGCGCGCTTCCTTTTCAGCCGCGCCTGATCCCCTCTCCCCGTTGGGGAGAGGGCTAGGGTGAGGGGGTAGGACGTGGAATTGAAGTTTCTTCCCCCTCACCCGGAATTGCTGCGCAATTCCGACCTCTCCCCGAGGGAGAGAGGTAAATGAAACACAATGGAATCGATTATTAAAAACCATCACTCCACCCCCGGAAAAATAAAAACGCCGGCAAGGCGCGCGCGCCACCAGCGGTTAAGCTGCGACTCGATCACCGCGCGCCCCGCATAGGCGTGCACGAAGCGGTCGGGCGCCGTCGCGATACCGCAATGTTTCGCCGGACCGTCCGCGGCGACGCGAAAAATGAGAACGTCGCCGGGTTCGAAGGAAAGGTTTTCGCGTTCGATCATGTTGCGCCGCGCGGCGGAAAGAAGCGGTTCGTCGCCGCCCTTCCTGTTCCAATGGCGTTCGTTCCAGTCGGGCGTATAGGACGGCGGCGCTTCCGGCTCGGCCCCGTAAAGCTCGCGCCAGACCCCGCGGATAAGACCGAGACAATCGCAGCCCGCGCCCTTGGCGCTTGCCTGATGGACGTAAGGCGTGCCGAGCCATAAACACGCCGCGTCGATGACAGCCAGGCGCGAGACGGTAGATGCGAAAATGGGGATGCTAGACATTTAATGCGCCGCCCTTTCCGCCGGCGCCAATCCACCTCCCCTTTTTAAGGGGAGGTCGGAATTTGCGGGCAAATTCCGGGTGGGGATCAGCGTTGCAGATGATGTCGCCGCCAAGTATGTTGGCAAGCGTTGAGTTGCCCGGACCGCCAAAGCCGAGAAACGCGTCATGACTCATCAGCGAAAATCCATACTCACTTGGACTTGGGTGATTTCCTGGATTCTCGGTATCTCGGTGCTTTTTTTCGGCGCGCGCCGCGAAGATACTTTCGAGAGTTACTGGGCTAATCTTGTTTATCTTGCGGTGATGGTTTTTTCTTTTCTCGGCGTGCTTTGGGTCATTCGCCGCAAACTGCCCCCTATGATCGGCCGCAAACCAATGCTTATCGCTATTATTGGATTGCTCTTGTTGGCCTCTGTTATGTTCGTGAACGTCTTTTGGCTCGACGATTTCATTCGTGGGTTGCTGTAGCTGTCCCATCATTTCAGTTTCCCTCCGTCATTCTTTTCGCCGCGCAAGGGATAGGAAACCGCAAAGTCGTCGCCGTTGAAGGCTTGTCCGGCGTCCTGTAAGCTTGCGGCCGAAGTTGGAAAGGCGGAGCCAGGATGAAGGCCCAAACGCAAGCGTTTTGCATAGTCGTCCTGGGACTCGCCGGGATTTCCGCGCCGACCGCCTACGCCATTTCCCTCAGCGATAGTTTCGCCGGCGATTTCGGTGGGATTGCGGGTCAGGCGATGGTTGCAACGTCCGTGTTTATCGCTTCCATCGTTGGGCTCCCCCGCCTTATTGGGCGCCCACCCGTCATCGGGGCGCTGATCGGCGCGCTCATACTGATTGCACTTACTCTCTTGCAGTATTTTTGGCTCGACGATTTCATTCGTGGGTTGCTGTAGCTGTTCCGTCATTTCAGTTTCCCTCCATCGTTCTTTTCCCCGCGCAAGGGATAGGAAACCGCAAAGTCGTTGCCGGGCATCAGGTGAAAGCCGCGGAAATTGACCGCGTTGGCAAATTTTCCCCTGCAGGTTGCAAAGCGCTTGTCGCAACCGGCGGTCGCCGCAAACCCGTCGCCGATGGCGATCGGCCCGCCGGCGGGCAGCCACAGGGCGATTGCGCCGCCGGCGTTTTGCGTTTTGATATGGGCCGACATTCCCGCATTGGCGCCGCTCGTCCAGGTCAGCAATCCGTGGGCGAACCATTCATCGGCGAAGCCGGAAAAGCCCGAACCGATAAAGCTTTGCGCGTCGGCAAGCGCGGTGACGGTCCCGGCGGTCTTGAACTGCGGATCGTCAAGATCAACGCCGCATGCGGGACCGCCGAGATTGACGTCGCACAGGCGCTGATAGACCCGGCCTTGGGTTTGATCGAGATGATGGGAAAGCCCGCGCAGTTCGGCCTTGAAGGCCTCGCCGATGCGCGAGACTTCGCCGATGACGCCTTTTTTGAGCAATAAACGCTGGCCGGGCGCTGCCCAGTTGACCCGGAAGATTTCAACCGCGGCGCCGTCATAACGCCCGGCGGCGAGGTCGTCGGCGGAAAGCGCGTCGGCGCTGAGCGCGCCTTCGAGGTCGGCGTTGTCGACGGAAAGATCGGCGCTCGACGACAGCGCCGTGCCGGTCGCGCCCGTCTCCGGCAAAAAGTCGGTTCCGTCAAAGGAAAGCGCCCGGTCGTGATCGGTAAAACCGAGAACGAAACCGTCGCGGCGGGCAATCCGCCAGCAGGTCGCCAGCGTCGTCGCGCCGCTATTAAGGTGAGCCTGCAAATCGGGATCGACGGCGCGCATTACGATAGCACCTCAATCAGCGGGATCGACGGAATATCGCCGGCCTTAAAGGCGGCAAGATTGATCCTGAGTTCGTCCGTATCGAAACGGACCGGCGTGTCGAACAGATAGCCGGCGGTCACACTTGCGCCGCCTGCCGGCGCGGCGGCGAACGTAACAATGCCCGTCGTTTCGTCGAGCGTGAAGTCGGGACCTTCCGTCTGCGGCGCGCCGTCGACCGCGACAAGGACCGACCCGACCACGGGCTTTTTGATCGTCCGCGCATAGGTCGCCGCGCCGGAGATATAGCGTTTGACGAGCTGAAAATCGGTTTCAACGCCGTCGCCGGTCCCGATGAGTTGGTCCTCGTCGCTGTGGGTTTGCGCGATGCGGCAGCTCTTAAAGTCGAACGGATCGCGAAAGCGAAAGCCGAAAAGCCGTCCCTGGCGCGCTTCGAAAAACGCAATGACGTCTTCAATGTCGGCGACCGATTTAACGCCGTAGCCCGCGTTGAAGGCCCGGCGCGAGCCGGCCCAGGGGGAATTGCGCTCCTCATGGCCGGAAACCAGCGCGACAATATCCGTGCGCCGCGTCGGCCCGCCTTCGGAATTCAGCGCAATGTCGACAGGGAATAAAACTTCGTGGAAGGAAGTCATTTCACGCCCCGCTTGATTCCCACCGCGCGAAATGATATTATATCTGTGTACTGATTACCTATAACATACAGTACACCGTGACCTTGTAGTATACGTAGTAGAGGAGTACCACGATGACATATAAAGTAGTTTACCTTAACGTTGAAATTAAAGACTTTGATGGCGTGGAACCAATTACGATGAATCCTCCAGCCGAACGGGAATTCGAAACGCTTGAAGAAGCAAAGGGGTTCCAAGAAGAAAACGGCGGCCATATCCACGAGCTGGTCAATGGCGCGTGGATTCTTGTTGAAAGCAAATAAACTGCTTCTCATAGATTCCTCCGTCCCCGCCCCACGGCGCGGGCGAGCGCGGCGGCGATCTGGGTCTGCGAACGGCGAAAGCTTTCCGCGTCGCTAACGCCCGGCAGGGAAATATTGACGGTCATGCCCGATGCGTTGAGGGAACGGACGGTTCCGCTCGCTGCCGGCGTGAACAGTTCCGGTCCGCGCTCGCCGACAAGATAGGACTGGCCCGCGGCGGCAAAACCGCCGCCGGCGCGCCCGCCGCCGAACGGCGCGCTCAAAAGATTGGTCACAAGATTTTCCACCGGCTTGCGGACAAAGGCGTCGATCGCGAAGCGGCGCAAATCGCGTAAGAGCGCGCGGGAGAGCTTTTTCAGCGACAGTTCTCCGCGTTCGGCGGCGCGGGCGAGATTGGACTGAATGGAAACGGCCGCGACTGAAAACGCCTCGTCGATCAGGGATGCGGCCGGCGCGATCTGCTCGCGGGCGATGCGTTCGATTTCCGCCCCGGCCTCGGCGAAGCCGGCGGAAACGCCGTCGGCGTTGATGGAAAGATTTACGGTGTCGGGCATGGGGGCCTATCCGGATAACGTTGCAAAAGAGAAGAAAGCGCGGCCGCGTCCATGGGCTCGCCCGCTTCGCCGAGTGCGGCGGCGAGCAGCCAGCGCCACTCGGTCAGGGAGAGCGACCAGAAGACGTCCGGCGCAAGGCCGAGACGCAACACCGCAAAGCAAAACCATGCGCGCCATCGTTCTAGCTCTCCCCCACATGCGGCTTTCCCGGCGGCGCATCGCCCTCCAGCGCCGCGAACGCCTCCCCGATGGCGCGCGCGGCCTCGGCGATGTCGACCTTGCTCGCCCTGAGCGCTTCAAGGCTCAGCGTCGTCCCGCCGCCGGCGAGCAGCGCGTGCAGGATCAGGAGAACATCGCCGACCCGCGGGCGTTTGAGCCGCTCCTTGAGCGCTTCGAAATCGCCGCCGAGGGCGTCTTCGATGTCAGCGAGCGCGCCGAGCGTCAGGCGCAGGGGGCGTTCTTCGCCGTCGATCCTTATACGGACGTCGTTATGGGGATGGGTCATGACGTTTTCCCCTGCGTGCAAACCCAACCCCGCTCATCCCCGCGCAGGCGGGGATCCAGCGGTCCTGCGCTCTCAACAATCGAAACGATGCATTTGCGGTCGGAACATCGCCGACTGGATTCCCGCTTTCGCGGGAATGAGCGGGGAACAGGTTGTGTGCTAAATACAACCATCACGGCGCCTCCGGCGTGAAGACGAGTTCGCCGGCGGATTCGAGGGCGAGCGACATCGCCGCCTCGCCGTCGTGATCGCCGGCATAATCGAGATTGGCGATGAGAAACGGGCCGGTCATGTCGCCGAAGCCGGGAATGACGATTTGCCAGTTTTCGATGTCGCCGGCGAAAAACGCCGTGCGCACACTTTCCGCCGCCCCATCGCTTAAGAACACCCCGGCGCCGGAGACCGAGGCCTGGCGCACGCCGGCGCCGGCGAGCAATTCGCGCCAGCCGCCGACGGATTCCGCATGAGTGACGTCAACGCTCTGGGCGTTAAGCGACAGCGTCTTGGCCCGCAGGCCGCCGACGGCGGAAAAACTTTCCGGCGCGCCGCCGTCGCCGATTTTCAAAAGCAAGTCTTTACCTCTTTGTACGGACATATTTGAATTCCTCTTAATTGTTCTACGATTTTGCGAACGGCCAGGCGGTGAAATAGCGAAGTGGTGAATGGTGAAATCGTGCAGCGCGACTCCAATTCACGATTTCACCATTCACTCCTCACTCCTTCTGCGTCACGGCGCGAAAGCGCAGCGCGCCCTGATAGGTTTGCCCGTCCCGGCGGCGAAACGCATCGCCGAAGACGAAACGGATATTGACCAGCGCATGCCCGGCAAGCGTCAGCGAGACGTCGTGCAGGGCGTCGTAAACCGCGCCCATGACGGCCTTGATTTCGCGCCGGCCGGCGTAACGCGAAAAGACATGAAGCCGGATCATGTGTTCGAGCCCGCCCTCAACGCCGGGCCAGTCCCTCGTCTGGGCCTCGCCGATGGTAAGATAGGGCAGGACCGCATCAGGCGGCGGATCGTCATAGATTCGCGCCGGGTCGCCGAGTTCGGCCTTGATCGCCGCGTCGGCGCTGAGCGCCTGATAAACGGCGCGTTGCAACTCCCATGGGGCGTCGGTCATGATTTCACCTCCTCGCAGACCAGCGTCAAACGCCGGCCGCGTTCGTCGTCATTTTCGATACTGACGACTTCATAATGGTCGTTTTCGAAAGCGAGCCGCTGGCCGAGCACGATGTCGGTGCGGAACCGCACGGTCGCGGCGATGCGCTGCAGGCGGTTTTCCCGGTCGCCGGCGAAATCGCGCGTCGAGGTCAGGCGTTCGACCGCAGCCCAGATCTCCGGGCCCGGCAGCCAGACGATCGCCGCGCCGCCGGCGTCGTCGTCGATACGGGAGGGCGTCAACAATTCGACGCGATGGCGTAAGGCGCCGATCACAGCCGCAACTCCCGATAGGGCGCAAGCAGCGCATCGACCGTACGAGGCACGGAATAAATGCGCTGTTCGCCCGCCGACTCGCGGGTTTCAAAAAAATGCGCGGCGAGGAGTTTCACCGCCTGCTTGAGCGGTTCCGGCACGGCGTCCACGGTTCCGTAGCCGGCGGTGAAATCGATCGTCACGCCGTCAAGCGCAACGCCCGGCCGGGGCCAGGGGGCGACGGCGCGCAGCCGGCCGGGAAAACCGGCGCTGAATTCGTAAAGCGCAGCGTCCACCGCCTGGGGCGCGCCCTCTGCGTCGGCCACCGTCGCCCCATCGAGCGAAGCGGCCGGCGCGATGGGCAAGCGAAGGGTTTCAGCAGGAACGCAATCGAGTGTCAGGCGCCATTGCTGAGACATCAGCGCCAGACCGGCGCGCGCCTCGACGGCGCGCACCGCGGCGACCAGAACGCCGGTAATCAGCGCGTCTTCGTCGCCTTGCGTCACCCGAAGATGGTCTTTGAGGTCGCTAAGGGTTATCGGTTCCGCCGCCGGCGGAGAAAGCAGGGTCAGGAACATGACGTGGGCTCGTCCGTTTTAAAGTTTTCTTGCGTGCGACCCACCTCTCCCTGGGGAGAGGTCAAAATCACGAAGTGATTTTGGGTGAGGGGAAAGGAGTCTTTCTTTGAACCCCTCACCCTAGCCCTCTCCCTAAGGGAGAGGGAACAGGACGCACTTCCTCTTCATCAGTTCACGGAGAACTTCAAAAACTTGACGGCGTCGAAATCCTGCACCCCGCCGCCGACGCGCTTGGTCGTGTAGAACAAGACGAACGGCTTGGCGGAATAAGGATCGCGCAGGACGCGCACGCCCACGCGGTCCACAATCAGGTAGCCGCGCCTAAAATCGCCGAAGGCGATGGAGTAGCTGTTCGAGCCGATATCCGGCATGTCCTCGGCCTCGGTCACCGGATAGCCCATGAGCCGCGCTGGCTCGCCGGCCTGGCTGTTGGGCTGCCAGAGATAATTGCCGTCCGCGTCCTTGAACTTGCGCAGGGCGCCGACCACCGACCGGTTCATGATGAACCGCCCATTGGCGCGATAGGCCTGTTTTGGCGTGTAGATGAGATCGAGCAGCTTGTCCGACGGGTCCGCCGCGGGAAAGGCGCCGTCGACGCCGGTCGCCACATAGCCAAGCTCGCCGGCGGCGCGCACGGATTCTTCCGCGATGGCGTAGCTCAAAAAGCCCTTCGGCGCCGTCGTGCCGTTGCCGGAAACGAAAGCGGCCGATTCCTGCACCGCGAATTCGGTCTGCACTTCGTCGGCGAGCCACTGATCGATGTCGACGATGGAATCGTCGAGCAAGGTCTGGGTCGCCGCCGGCATGGCGTAAAGCTCCATGGTCGGAAAATCGATCGCCGTCAGCGTCGGAGCGGTCGTTTCAACCCGGGCCCCGGTCTCCGCGACCCAGCCGCCGGCGGTGTCGCCGGCCGACACGGGCTTGCGGAACGCATTTGCGCCGATTTCCCGCACCGAAGCGATCTGGCGGATGGGCGAAATGTCCTTGACCGCTGCAAGGATGGCGCGCTCGGTTTCCAGCGGGGCGAGATAGCCGCCTTCGGCGTCGACGCCGGCCTGCAGCGATTTGGCTTCAAGAACGGCGATCGCCGCAGCGTCGCCCACGCGCATATAGCGCTGGAACGCGGCCTTGCGTTCGTCCGGCTCCGGCGCGCGGGCTTCGTGCAGCCGCGGCCGCTGGATGTCCAGCGCCATGCGGTCGACGCTGCGTTTTTGTTCGGTCAGCGCCTGATCGATGCGGTCGACTTTCTCCTCCAGGAGAACGTCGCCGGCGTTTTTTCCTTCAAGCGCTTCCAGGCGTTCGTCATTGGCGCGCTTGAATTCCTCGAACGCGCTTAGGAACTCCCGCATGGCGCCGCGCACCTCGCTCGGGCCTGCTTTGGTTTCGATACTCATACTCTTTACTACTCCTTACACTGATAGGATGGACGCCGCCCCGCGCAGTGCGTGAGCGAATTGGGCGTCAACAAGTTGGCGGGCGCCTGTGGGGGGCGCAGACGCCCGCCGGGCCGGCCGCGCCCTTCCCGGAGGAAGGATAGGAAGCGCGCGGAGCGGTTCTTGGGGTAAGCTGTCGGGACGGGGCGCGCCGATATGGGTCACGCGTGCGCCCGCGGCCATGGGAAAGGTGACGACCGAGACTTCCCATAGCTCGGCCTCAATGATGCGGCGGGTCGCGCTGCGCGATCCCTTACGCGCCTTGACGGTCTGGTAGCCGATGGAAAGCCCGTCGACGGCGCCGCCGGAAAGCAGCGCGTGCACTTCGCGCGCGGTCGGCGAGGCCAACAGGATTTCGCCGGTGACGAAGAGGCCGCGCGCGTCCTCGACGAATGCAGTCCAGCGCCCGATCGGCGCTTCGGCGGCGTGCTGGTAAAGCATGCGCACGGGCTGGGCGCGCTTGGTGAGAGTCTTCTTAAAGGCGCCGGGGGCGATGACGTCGCCGTTAAGATCCGGCGCGCCGAAGATGGCAGCGTAGCCTTCGATATCGGCAATCAGGACGGGACCGTTCATGGCTTTGCCCTCCAACTTATTGGGGAAATCCACCCCCGCTCATCCCCGCGCAGGCGGGGATCCAGCGGTCCTGCGTTCTCAACTATCGAAACGATGCCTTTGCGGTCAGAACATCGCCGACTGGATTCCCGCCTGCGCGGGAATGAGCGGTGACAGGTTTCTGAAAATATTTTGAGGACAACCATCACTCGCCCTCCTGTGCCGCGCGGTCGAGCTTTTGCTCGATGCGCGAAAGCGTCGCCGACATGAAACGCACCTGTTCTTCGAGCCGGGCGGTGCGCTCGATCATCGCCGCATTATGATCGGCGCGCCGTTCGAGCTGGGACAGGCGCTCCGACGCCGCCCCCGCCCAGATCAGCGCCAGGGCGCTTTGCGCGATAATGGCGGCGCCGATGGCGACGGTGACGCGCAGCTCAGAGGCTTTTTCCGGCGCCTTGGGAAAGGAAACGCTATGCATCGTCGCCCTCCATCGCCTCGGCCTCCGCCGCTCCGGTAAGCGGCGCAAGGCCGAGGATGGCGCGTTTTTCGTCGTCGGTCAGAAACTCGGCGCGAGAAACGCGCATCCACATGGCGTCGCGCTCGGCCGACAGCGCATCAATGTCCGATGTCTGGCAAACGACTTGCGCGCCCTTGAACGCCGGGGCGAACCAGCCGGTGAGCGCTGCGGCGGTTTTCTTGACCAGCGGCAGCACGGTCTGTTTCCAGAAGGCGAGATTGGCCTCCTTATAGTTCGAATAGGTATTATCGCCGGGAATGCCGAGCAGCATGGGCGGCACGCCGAAGGCGAGCGCGATCTCGCGCGCCGCGCCGTTCTTGGCGGCGAGAAAATCCATTTCCGCCGGCGACAGCGACATGGACCGCCATTCGAGCCCGCCGTCGAGCACCAGGGGCCGGCCCGCATTGGCCGAGCCCTGATAGGCGTCCTCAAGCTCGGCCTTGAGCCGGTCGAACTGCTCCGACGTCAGATTTTCCGCCCCTTCGGGTCCTTTATAGACCAGTGCGCCGGACGGCCGCGCCGCATTGTCGAGCAGCGCCTTGTTCCAGGCCGTCGCCGCATTGTGCAGGTCGACCGAACTTGCCGCCGCTTCGAGCGGCGACAGACCGTAATGATCGTTGGTCGGATGGAAGAGCCGCAGATGCAGGATCGGCGATACGCCCTCGGCCGGCTTGACGAAACGCACGCTGCGCCCGCCGGCGCAATATTCATAAGAGTCCGGCCAGCCCGACGGGCCGGGCCGCGTTTTCATGCGGTCCGGGCGCAAGGCGTAAAGCTCGCGCGGGGCGCCGTCGAGAAAGACCGCTTCAAGATAGGCGTTGCCGGCAGTCTGGAGAAAGCCGTAAAAACTTTCAAGCAGCGCGGCGCCCGATTGTTCCGGATTCGGATGGTTCAGCAGCGTCGCCAGCGGATGGTCGCAATGAACCGCGCCGTCTTCGACGACTGTGAGCGGGGCCGAGGCCGCCGCTTCGGCGACGAGACGCACGCAACGGTAAGCGATGACGTTCTTTTCATAGCCCGCGCGCGCGAGGCTTACATAATCGCGCGGCGTCCAGACCGGCTGGCCGAGACGCTGAAGCGCGATCAGGGCTTTAGCCGCGGACGCCTTGGCTTCGGGCGGGCGGCGCGTAAACAGAGGAAATCTCATGACCGCCGCCCCCCTCCGTCCGCTTCGCGGCTGCCTCCCCCGTAAACGGGGGAGGAATTCGATTGCGCTCCCTGTAAACGCTGACTCTTCCCCCGCTTGCGGGGGAAGTGGCCCGAAGGGCCGAAGGGGGTTTTACTCAGCACAAAGAACTCTCCTAACTCAGCCGCCGAACGCCGGGGCGCGGCGCGGGCGGGATCAACATCAGATCGGTAAGCGCCCAGACCAGGGCGTCGAGCCGGTCGGGCGACGGACCCGATCCCGCATAGCTCGTCATCTGGTCTTCGAGTTTTGAAAACGCGCCCACATGGCGCACGCGCCCGCGCTCATAAAGCGCGGCGACCGGCTCGGCGCGCAGGCGCTTGCCCCGGCTTGCGTGCACGCCGCGGATCGCCGCCGTCGGATCACACTGGGCGATGACCGCCTTGGCCATGTCGCCGCCCTGATTGACCTCGACGACAAGGCGGTCGGCCTCGAATTCGTGATAGGCGGCGAGCGCTTTTTCCGCCCACTGACGCGGAGAAAGGCCCGCCGCCGACCGGTCGGCGAGCACATACGCAACCCGCTCGCTTCCGGAACCGTTTGCCGCACCCGTCGCGCCGGCGACGACGATCCCGCATTCATCCGCATCGGGACCGCTGGTCGCGGGCGGATCGACGGCGACGACGATGCGCGACAGCGGCGGATAATGGGAAATCCGCGCCGCCTCGATCATGGCCCAGGTCCACAGCGCGCCGGGAATGTCGTCGATCAGTTCACCGAGCAGTTCCTGCCGGCCCAGCGCCGTGCCTTCGTAGACGCTGGCAATTTCCGAAAAGAACGCTTCGGAAAGATTGGCGCGGTTGTCATAGGTCGTCGCCCGGTCCACATGAGTCGTCGGCGCGTCGATGAGACGCTTTAAGAGCGCCATGGGCCGGGGCGTCGTGGTGACTGCCTGGCGCGGCTTGTCGCCGAGACGCAAGGCGAGTTGAAGGTTCGACCAGGTTTCCTCCGCATAGGGCCATTTGCAGACCTCATCGCTCCATGCGGCGGAAAACTGATAGCCGCGCAGGCCGTCCGGGTCGTCCGCCGAAAAGGCGTAACCGACCGCGCCGTTGGGCCAGACCAGACGTCGGCGCGAGGCCTCATAGGCCGGGCGCGAGCGCTCCGCCGTGATCGCGCGGATGCCGGACGGGCCCTCGATCATGATTTCCCTCGCATCGGCGTAGCTTTCCGCAACCAGCGCGACGGCCGGCTTTCGCCTGTTGTCGTTGGCGCCGCCGCGGCGCACGAGATGGCGCACCCATTCGGCCCCGGCGCGGGTCTTGCCGGCGCCGCGGCCGCCGAGAATGAGCCAGGTCGTCCAGTCGCCTGTGGGTTCTTGTTGATGCTCATGCGCGTTCAGCCTCCACATCAGCGACGCCGTTTGCGCGCCCGCCTTCATGGCGACCGCCTTTCGGATGGTTTCGCGCCGTTTGAGCGCGTCCATCGCCCTGGCGCTCGATCCGGTCGACCTGGGCCGAGACGGTTTCGTAGAGCGCTTCGATTTCTTCGTCGGTGAAAGCGGGCGGCTTTCGGTCTTCTTCATGCGCGGTCTTTTCCTTTGCGTCGCTTTGCTTGATGCGGCGGGCGATTTCCGCCGCGCCCATGAGGGTGCGGAGCGCTCTCGCCCCGCGATCGAATGCGTCCTCGCTGAGGGTTTCGTCCGCCGCCAGGGCCGACGACCGGCGCAGCGCGAGCATGCGGATGCGGTCGTAGAGCGCCTGCCAGGCGTCATCGTCCGCCTGCGGATGGTTTTCCGCGGCGGCGGTTTCGGAGCGGGTCTGGTTTTGGTTTTCCATCATGGGAAGCATCATACGGCCTCCCGGAAGGTGTTCGATATCTATCGACCGAATGCGGGTTTGCGGGCGAAATACCCTCTCTGGATTGTATTTTGGGCGCCACAGATCAACTTATTGGTGTGCTAAATTTGATGCTTTTTTCCATGCCCAACGGCGCTTTCCCCGGCGCCCTTCAACAAACCCAGAATAAGGGGCCGATGCCCAGCAAAAGACAAAAAGACGGGCTTCGCCCGGCATTAAAAATGTGCTGGATTCCCGCCTGCGCGGGAATGCACGGGGAAAGGAAAGCGCCGCGCCGTAGGGCGAGCTGAAGCCCGCCTGCGCCCATCGCGCCGACAGGCTGAATGGCGGGCCAAGGCCCGCCCTACACGAATTATCCGTGTACAGCATTTTAGAAACTTTTCCAAAACCCATCCCCGCTCATTCCCGCGAAGGCGGGAATCCAGTGGCCGTTCGCTTTCCATAAGCATGGATTTTGAGAAGCGGCGCGCCGTTACTGCTTCATTCGTCTGTGTCTCGTCGGCGGATAACACATCGCATGATGGCCCCCCGACCGGATCGGGGGAATGAACGGATAAGTTTTACGCTTACCGCGCCTTGGTGATGCGCGACTCCAATAGGCCGTCGTCGATTGCGTCTTCGGGAATAAGGTCCGGGGAAACCGCGATCCCGGCGCGCGCAACGCTGTCGCGGTCGCCGGTGATCAGCGGATGCCAGTCGGGCAGGCCCTCGCCGCGCGCCAGTCGGCGATAGGCGCAGGTGCCGGGCAACCACGAAAGGGATTTTGCGTTTTGCGGCGTCAGCGCCACGCAATCGGGAACCCGCGCATGGCGGTTTTCATAATCGGTGCAGCGCCGCCCCCTGGCGTCGAACAGCGTGCAGGCGACATCGGTTTCGAAGACGTCCCCGGTTTCCTCATTGTGCAGAATGTAAAGGCAGCAGCGCCCGCAGCCGTCGCACAAGGACTCCCACTCCGCCTTGCTCATCTCGGCGAGCGTTTTGGTCTCCCAGAAGGGCCGATCCGTGTTCATGCGCATCTCCTAGCGCATCGGCCGCGCCGGGGCCAATGCCGACGCCCCCGGCATAAAAGGGCTTCATGCGTCGCGAAGGGCGCGCGCCTCTCAGGGCGAGACCCAGCCCGGCTCGGGGTCGGCAAGCTGCGCCTCGATTGCACGGCGATAACGCGCCGCATTGTCAGCCATGCGGTCGTCAAGCGCGGCGAAAGCAGGCGTCGACCGAAGCGAATCGAATAATGGCTCCAGCGCCATTTCCGGCATGACATGGCCAGCGGCGATAAAGGCGTCGAGCCAGCGCAAGGCGCCTTCGGGATCGTCATTCATCATACGCCACATGGCGCCCGCATAATGAGACTCGCGTAGTTGAAAATCGGCCGGCGCGCGCCCGCCGAAATGATCTGCAAGCCGCGCGCGATAAATATCCGCGGCGGGATCGTCTTGCCCGCGCAATATGTCCGCATAGTAGATATCGAACGCCTGATCTCTGGCGGTAATTTGCGTTTGCGCCGAAAGGAGGTCGCGCCGGGCGATATCCTGTACGATCATAGCGTAGGCGGCTTCGCGCTCCCCGGCCCAGCGCAATATGGCGACCGCCTCCGGCGGCGAACCGTTGTGCGCCAGCGCAGCGGCGCGCCTGCGATCGCCTTCGCGCAACAAACGAACCGCTTGCAGGCGCCAGCCGGCGCGCGGCGCGGCCAGATCGTCCCGGCCGATATCCGCATAAAGATCGGCAAGCTGGCTGCGGGTGATCCCGGTTTGCGCTTCATTATCCTTGTAAAGCCGGTGCGCGCCGGCGTAATCGCCCTGTTCGCGCAAGAGGTCGCCCAACGTCATGCGCCCGAAAATGCTGTCGGGATATAGACGCATGTTTTCCTGCGCGAGGAATATCATGGCGTCGACATCGCCCAGATCCCAATTCGTGCGAAACAGGTTGGCCAGGATGACGGATGACAAAGGATCGAGCCGCCTTGCAATTTCAAATTCCTTCTTCGCAAGATCCGCGCGCAAGAGACTGCTGAACGCCAGCCCTAGAAAACGGTGCGCGTCGCTGAAATTCGGATTGGCGGCGATCGCACGTTCGTAAAAATCGATGGCGGCGACATTGTCGCCCTCAAAAACCGCGAGCGACCTTCCTTTTGCGGCGAGACTTTGAGGCGCGTCCGGCGCCAGGGCCATCGCCCGTTCCACATGCGGCCCAGCGAGAACATGCGCCTGGTCGAACGACAGCCCGGCATAGGAAGCCGCGTATATGTAAGCTTCCACCAGGGCGGAATGGACGGGTGCGAAGTCCGGATCGAGCGTCACCGCGCGATTGAGTTCCGCGATCCCGTTGGTGATGTCGTCAACCGTTCGCTTCGCCGTCAGGGCGCGCCCGCGCAAATAGGCGTCATAGGCGTCCGTCGACGCGGTTTGCGCCGCCGCATCCGCCGACGGCGCGATCCGTCCCTGCAGTTCCTGAACGATGGACTGCGAAATTTCATCCTGAATGGCGAAAATATTTTCCGCCGTCAGCGGCCGGTCATAGGTCGCCGACCATAAATGCCGGTCGGCGCGGGCGTCGATAAGCTGGGCGGTGATCCGCATCGCGCCGCCGGCCTTGCGAACGCTTCCTTCCAGGACATGACTGACCTGAAGCGCGTCCGCGATTTCGCCGACGCTGGCCTCGCGGCCTTTAAAGGCGAAGGCGGAGGTGCGCGAGATGACGCGCAATCCCTCGATGCGCGACAGGACATTTAACAGTTCTTCGGAAATGCCGTCGGCGAAATATTCCTGATCGCCCTGCGGCGAAAAATCGTCGAAAGGAAGAACGGCGATCGCATTCTCGCTGGAAGCCTGCTGGGGACCGTCGTTTGTCTGAGGCGCTGGCCCGGCGCTTTCTTGAACAGGCGTCGGACGCCCCATCCACTGATAAAAACCCAACGCGCCGGCGAGGATGCCGACGGCCAGGGCTGCGACGATCAACAGCGTTGTGACCGGCCGGCGCGGTGCGGGAGCGGATTCGAACGACGACGGCGGCGCATCGACCGCACCCGTCAATTTCGCTTTCAGCGCGCGCGATATTTCCAGGAACGCCGGCGCATCAACAGCACCGTTCCAGTGCGCGAAATCGATGAATTGAAACTGTTTAAAGCCCATCGGCTTTTGGGTCTCATCCACCACGATGGGAATGAGTTTGCCGGCATCGGCGGCAAAGCCCGCCTCGTCGCGCACCCAGCGCGATTGAACGGAATGCTTCGACCAGATGACGACGACCGCGCGCGCCGATTGCAACTCTTTTTCGATGTCTTTGGAAAATTCAGCGCCGCCGGGAATTTGCCGGTCCCACCAGATGGAATAACCTTCCGCCTCAAGCGCACGGCACAGCTTTTCAGCCATCGCCTGATCTGCATGGGCGTAAGAAAGGAAAATATCCGCCAAATCCGGCCCCGCCGCTGCGATGCGGCCAGATTAGCGCGAATTGGAAAGGGGGACTACTGCGCCGCGCCGTTGAAAAGCGCCGCTGAACAGCCGGCGCATCTGCGCATCCGGGAAAACGCCCGCCCCTTACCGTCTTGTCATGCGCTGCAAAATCGCGCCGCTTGCGCCATCTTCCCGCCGCCTTTATCGACGAATGGACGGCGGTTTCGCGGCAAAAGCCGCCCATGAGTGCGGCGCATGACCGATCAGGACGAACAAAACACAAGCAAGACGGCAAAGGCGGCCGCCGCCCGGTTCATCGCCGGGCTGAGGCGCCGCGCGAAAACCGTCGCCGGCGCTGTCGCGCACCGGTTCGCGCGGCGCGCCAAAGCCGCTGAAAAGCCCAGCCCCTATCCGGAAGCGGCGAAATATCCCAAGGCCCAATATCCCAAGGCTCTGGGCGAAGGCCGTCCCTGGCTCCATCTTTTCGGCAGTTTTCTCGCCGCGGTCGCATCGCTGGGGCTTTGGGGCGCGGCGGCCGGGCTTGCCCTTGCCTTTGTGGTTCTGGCGCCGCGCATTCCCGCCGATGCGGATCTGTGGAACGTCAACCGCCAGTCGGCGATCATCGTGCTCGACCGCAATGGCGAGGAAATCGCCGCCCGCGGCGCGCGTTACGGCGAACAGGTCGAGCCGGGCGAACTGCCCGACTATCTCGTCCAGGCGTTTTTATCGACCGAGGACCGGCGGTTTTACGATCATGGCGGCATCGATCTCAAAGGCACGCTGCGCGCGGCGCTGGCCAATATGCGTTCGGGCGAAGTGGTCGAAGGCGGCTCGACCATCACCCAGCAGCTTGCGCGCAATCTCTTCCTGACGCCGGAGCAGACCTATACGCGAAAGGCGCGCGAGGCGCTGCTCGCCCTGTGGCTCGAAGGCCATTACGCAAAGGACGAAATCTTTTCGCTTTATCTCAACCGCATTTATCTCGGCGCCGGCGCCTATGGGATCGAGTCCGCGGCGCTGACCTATTTCGGCAAGTCCGCGCGCGACGTTACGCTCGCCGAAGCGGCCCTGCTCGCGGGCCTGCCCAAGGCGCCCTCGACCTATAATCCGGTGCAAAACCCCAAGGGCGCCGAGCGCCGCGCCGGCGTCGTGCTCGACAATCTGCTCGAGACCGGCCATGCGGCGCCGTTCGATGTCCGCGAGGCGCGGCTTAACCCCGCGCGGGTGATTAATCAGAACACGGATTCCGATCTCGGCTATTTCTTCGATTACGCCGCGGCGAAAGTGAAGGGGCTCGGCCTTTCCGTCGCCGGCGACATCATCGTCACCACGACCATCGACCAGAAACTCCAGCGCGATGCGGAAAGCGCGGTCAAGACCGCGCTCAGCGTCGATGCGCGGCTCAAGGGCGCCGATCAGGCGGCCCTTGTCGCTTATGATGCGGGCGGCGCCCTGCGCGCCATGGTCGGCGGGCGGTCCTATAAGGAAAGCCAATTCAATCGCGCCGTGCAGGCCAAGCGCCAGCCCGGTTCGGCGTTCAAGCCCTTCGTCTATGTGGCGGCGATGGAAGCGGGCCTCAACCCCAATTCGCGCTTTGTCGATCAGCCGGTCGATTTCGGCGGCTGGGCGCCGACCAATTACACCGACAATTATGTGGGCCCGGTGCGGCTTTCCGAAGCCATGGCGAAATCCATCAACACCATCGCCGCGCAGCTTTCCGAACGGGTCGGCCCGGCGAATGTGGCCGAAGCGGCGATGCGCTTCGGCGTGCCCGAGGTCAAACCGTTTCGCGCCATCGCGCTGGGCGCGGTCGACCTCACCCTTGAAGAACTCACCGGCGCCTATCTTCCCTTCGCCCGCGGCGGGCTCAAGCCCGATCCTTATGCGATTGAAAGGATCGAAACCCGCGACGGCGTTCTGCTTTACAGCCGCGACAGGAAGGACGCGGTGCGCGTCATGACCCCGGCGGCGGCCGAGCAGATGACGCATCTGCTCTATCAGGTGATTCATGCGGGCACCGGGCGGCGGGCAAGTCTCGGCCGGCGCGTCGCCGCGGGCAAGACCGGCACCACCAATGACTGGCGCGACGCCTGGTTCGTCGGCTACACGGCGCAGCTCACCGCCGGCGTGTGGGTCGGCAATGACGATTACCGCCCCATGGAAACGGTGACCGGGGGAACCATCCCGGCGCAGATCTGGAAGGATTTCATGATTTCGGCCCATCAGGGCCTCGCCCTTGAAGGCCTCGACGGCGCCTATCCGGCGGTGTCTTACGCCGCGGAGGCGACCCTGCTTGATTTCTATACGGACGTATCGCGCGGCCTTTCCCGCGCCCGCCGCGACGGCGACCCGCGACGGGGAAGACGGCTGCGAAGGTAGAGGGCGGCGGCGTTTTATACAGCGATGTCAGGGCGCGGCCCGCCAGATGGCGAATGACGCCTTTACGACGCGCGCCCATAGGCGGCGTATCCGACCAGCGCGGCGATCAGCAAAAAGGCGATCCATGACAAATGCGCGCCGCGCCCGGCGATGAGCGCGATCATGCCGCTTACGCCGAATACGGCGCTCGCCATCCACAGGAAAGCGATGTCGGCGCCGGCGGAACAAAAGTGCAGGTAAACCATCATGGCGGCAAGCCCGCACCAGACCAGCGTCAAAACATGCCAGGCGACCCGCAATGTCATTTTTGTATGATGCACGCCGCCGAGGATCGCGGGCAGACCGTCCAGCTTGAATAACGGGCGCAGGATTTTCTTCTCGCCAAGCCAGGAATGGGCGAGCCCCACAAGAACGGTGAGCGCAGCAGCGATGAGCAACATCGCCTCGACCTTTGCGCGGCGCACGCCCGCAAGGCAATGGGACACATCGCCTGCCTGCAAATCCGTCGCAGCCGAAGCCCAAAAAAAAACGGCTCCGCTGCAGGCGTGAGCGGAGCCGTCGGGGGACGCTCCTCGAGGACGCGAGGGAGCGGCTTAGAGGAGCGGGGGAACCCGCAATAGGGGTCTTCGCCTTTCTGCCAGAGATGAGGCTTTGCAACAGTTCACCTGCGAGAAATGGACGACGCCGCAGAAAAGACAATCGAAGACGGGGAGAAATTCTGATTGGATAGCCCTATCGACGCCGGTTACCGAGCGATAGGGCCTTTAGAGGTGCGGCGGGCCGGTTTGATAGAAATTTCCGATCAAAAAAAATCTCCCAATCCGGTTCCCAAGAGCAGGGGCGGCACCCATCTCCGCCGGGAAAATCAAGAAACTTAAGGGAGACCGCCCATCCATGTTCGATTCGACGCCGTTGAAAATGCAGCCGCCCGCGGGGCGTAATGAATTCCTGCATGAAGTGGTGCTGGACCGCCTTGCGGCGCATCGGCGCTCGCCGAGCCGGCGCGCGCCGGCGGGACGCCTCTTCGCCCCCGCGCCCGCCGAGAAAGGGCGCATTCTCGATCTCATCGCGCAATGGGACGCCGATGTCGGCGCGCTGAGAGCGAGCGTCAATCTGGCGATAGACTGGGTTCCCTTCGCACTTGCCGGCGCAACGCCGGCCTATTTCGGCGTCGACGGCAAGCGCCGGGTATTTTGCCGCTTCGTCTATCACGGCGCCGCTGCGGCCCAGGCGCAGCACGAACGGCGTCTTCGCGACACCCTTGCCCAAATCACCAAGTGGGAGGCCGTCGCGATTGACTCCGGCAAGACCGATCAGCCTAAATAGGAATGTTGCGATGAACCTGGACATTAAGATCAAGCGGAAACTCAACGCCCTCGCTGAGCGTCATCAGCGCATCGATGGTGAAATCGCGCAGGAAAGCAAACGCCCGGCGCCGGACGGCGCCATTTTGCAAACGCTCAAAAAGCAGCGGCTGGCGGCAAAGGATCAGCTTTACCGCCTTAAGACCAAGCAGCGCATGCAGCCTGCAAATTAGACCTCTGCGTCGGCGCAGGCATGAATGAAGGCCGGCGCGGAAGGTAAAAGAGCGGCCGATCCATGCGTCGGCCGCTAAACCAATTGAAAATGCGCGCAAAACGCGCGATGGGGAAAAGATGGCGAAAATCGTTGCGAAGATAAGCGACTTTCTGCGGCTGGAAGCGTCCGCCGGCATCCTTTTGATGGCGGCGGCGGTTCTGGCGCTGATCGCGAACAATACGTTTTTCGATGTGTATTACGGGGCGCTCTTGTCGACGCCGGTCGTTGTGCAGGTCGGCGCGCTTGAAATCGCCAAGCCGCTGTTGCTGTGGATCAATGACGGCTTGATGTCCGTCTTCTTCTTTCTCGTCGGCCTTGAAATCAAGCGGGAGATTGTCGAAGGCGAACTGTCCACTTTCGACAAAGCCGCGCTGCCGGTGTTCGCCGCGATCGGCGGCATGGCCGCGCCGGCGCTGATTTACGCTTCGTTCAATTGGGGCAATCCGGAAACCATCGAAGGCTGGGCGATCCCCGCCGCCACCGACATTGCGTTCGCGCTCGGCTTTCTGGCGCTGGTCGCCGCGCGGGCGCCGGCGAGCCTTAAAATCTTACTGCTTGCGGTCGCGATCATTGACGATCTCGGCGCCATCCTGATTATCGCGGTGTTTTACACCGCCGACCTGTCGATGACGGCGCTGGGCCTTGCGTTCATGGGCATTGCCGCGCTGGTCACGCTCAACCGGATGGGGGTAAAGAGGATTACGCCCTATGCGCTGATCGGCGCCTTGATCTGGGTTTGCGTTCTTAAATCCGGCGTCCACGCAACGCTCGCCGGGGTCGTCACGGCGCTGACCATCCCCATGCGCGGCCGCGACAAGGACAGCCAGTCGCCCCTGCACAGGCTGGAACACGGCCTGCACCCCTGGATCGCCTTCATGGTGCTGCCGCTTTTTGCATTCGCCAATGCCGGGCTTTCCTTCGACGGGCTTACGCCCGCGGCGTTGCTCGCGCCCGTTCCTCTCGGCATTGCGCTCGGCCTTTTCATCGGCAAGCCGCTCGGCGTTTTGACCATGGCGGCGCTGGCGGTCCGAACCGGCCTGGCGCGCCTGCCCGCGGATATGAGTTGGACGCAGCTTGCGGGCGTGGCCTGGCTGACCGGCGTCGGCTTCACCATGAGTCTTTTCATCGGCGGTCTCGCCTTCGACACGCCGGAACTCTTGAACGAAGTGCGCCTTGGCGTCCTTGCCGGTTCGCTCGCATCAGCCGCCGCGGGCTGCCTGGTGCTATGGCGCGCGAACGAAGGGGGTTCCTCCGCCAAGACCTACGCATCGCCGGTATAGCGCGCGCCGCGCTATGGTCTTCGGCCTTGTGCGCCAAGGCTTGATGCGCACGCTGACGTCATCGCCGCTGATCGCCAATGATCGCCAGGGGGGGCGGCGCTAAGCCCTTTTGACGAGCCGCCGGCGCGCCTGCGGCGCCGTCGCCCCTTTGGTAAGTCTTCACCTTCCTGATACATGCTGGCCCCATGAGCGAGCGGGCGGCATTTGAAACGCGCGGGCTGACCAAGGTCTATGGCGAGGGACCGACGGCGGTGCACGCCCTGCGCGGGGTCGATCTGGTCATTCCCGAGGGCGAACTCGTGGTGCTTTTGGGCGCGTCGGGCTCGGGCAAGTCGACGCTGTTGAACATTCTCGGCGGGCTCGACCGGGCGAGCGGCGGGGCGGCGCTGTTTTTCGACAAAGACATCACGGCGATGACCGACCGGCAGCTGACGCTTTACCGGCGCGAGCATATCGGCTTCGTCTTTCAGTTCTATAATCTCATGCCCTCGCTCTCCGCCGAGGAAAACGTCGAACTCGTCACCGAGATCGCGGAGAACCCGCTCGATCCGGTCGAGGCGCTGGGCCTTGTCGGCCTCGATAAGCGGCGCGATCATTTTCCCGCCGAACTTTCCGGCGGCGAACAGCAACGCGTGGCGATCGCCCGCGCCATCGCCAAACAGCCCACGGTCCTGTTTTGCGACGAGCCCACGGGCGCGCTTGATTCCGTCACCGGGCGAACGGTTCTGGGCGCGCTTCAGAACGTCAATCGCGAGCTGGGCGCCACGGTCGCGATCATCACCCACGCCGCGGCGACCGCGGCGATGGCCGACCGCGTCATCATCATGTCCGACGGCGCCGTGCGCGAGATGACGGTCAATGACGCGCCGCAATCGGCTGAGGAGATTGAGTGGTGAGCCCGCTCGACAAAAAGCTCGGCCGCGATCTGTGGCGCATGAAGACCCAGGCGCTGGCGATTGCGATGGTGATCGCCGTGGGCGTGCTCATGCTGGTGATGATGGACGGCCTCGTCAATTCGCTCGAGGAGACCAAGACCGCCTATTACGAGCGCTACCGGCTGGCGGACGCGTTCGCCCCGGTCAAGCGCGCGCCCCGCCGGCTGCTCGAGGAAATCGCCGACATCGACGGCGTCGCCTCGGTCGAGGGCCGCGTCGTCGGCGGCGCGCTGATCGACATCGAAGGCCAGGCCGCGCCGGTGCGCGCCCAGGCGGTCTCGCTGCCGGAATTTCGCGAGCCCCGGCTCAACGACGTCTTTCTCGCCCGCGGCGCCAAGCTCGATGCGCGCCGCCATGACGAAATCCTGCTGCTCGAAGGCTTTGCCGACGCCCACGGTCTTGAACCGGGCGACAGGCTGTCGGCGACCATGAATGGCGCGCGGCGCGAATTCCGCATTGTCGGCCTCGCCCAGTCGCCGGAATTTCTTTATACGACCGCGCCCGGCGAACTGGTGCCAGACGATTCGCGCTTCGCCGTGATCTGGATGGGCGAAGAGGCCCTCGCCGCCGCCTTCGACATGGACGGCGCGTTCAATGAAGCGCTGATCGGCCTTGAGCGGGGCGCGCCCCTGCCCGCCGTCCTCGCCGCTCTCGACCGGCTGCTCGATCCTTACGGCGGCGCCGGCGCCTACGGTCTTGAGGACCAGCTTTCCAACCGCTTCATCACGGAAGAAATCAGCGGCCTTGTGGTGTCTCGAAGCGTCGTGCCGCCGATCTTCATGGCCGTGGCGGCGTTCCTGCTTTATATCGTCATTTCACGGATGATCTCAGCGGAGCGGCTGCAAATCGGCCTTTTAAAGGCGTTCGGCTATACCAATATGGAAGTCGGCGTGCATTATTTTAAATTCGTTTTGGCGATCGCCCTGGTCGGCGCGGCCGCCGGTTGTCTGTTCGGCATCCTCTCCGGCCAAGCGCTGGCGGGCTATTACCAGCTCTATTACAAGATCCCTTTCCTGATCTTCCTCGTCGATCCGGGCGCGTTTCTCATCGCCGTCGCCGTCAGCGTCGTATCGGCGTCGGCCGGCGGCGTCATCGCCTTGCAGTCCGTCTTCGCCTTAACGCCGGCTGTCGCCATGCGCCCGCCCGCCCCGCCCGATTATTCGCGCGCCTTCGATATCGCCGGCGCGCTCAAGACCTGGCTCGACCAGCCCAGCCGCATGGTGCTGCGCCGCCTGGGCCGTCAGCCGGGCAAGGCCTTCGTCGCAGTCATCGGCATCGCCGCCGGCATGGGCCTTTCCCTTTCCATGATCGGCGTCATGAGCGGCTTTAGCCGTTCCATGGATCTCACCTTCACCGTGATCGACCGCTCCGACGCCACGGTCAGCTTCATCGAACCCTTAAGCGATAAAACGCTTTACGAGCTTGCCCGCATGGACGGCGTCATCGAGGTGGAGCGATTTCGCGAAGTGCCTGTCATCTTGCGCAACGGAACCAAAAGCCATCGCGGCGGGATAAGCGGTCTGATCGCGGAACCGCGCCTTTCCCGCGCCATGGTCAACGAAACCGATCCCATCCATATCCGCAAGGACGGCGTTATTCTTGCACAAACCCTGCGCGACAAACTCGACGTCGAGGCGGGAGACATGATCACCATCGACGTGCGTGAAGGCCGCCGCCCGATCCTGACCGCGCCGGTGGTCGCGATCGCCGACAGCCTGCTCGGCGCGCCGATCTACATGGAAATCGGCGCCCTGAACGAAGCCCTTTCCGAACCGCATCGGGTGTCCGGCGCCCGGCTGCGCATCGACTCCGACAAGGCCGACATGATCTACGAAAAGCTCAAAAATATGCCGGCGGTGGCGGGCGTCAGCCTTAAGGGCGATGCCCGCGACGCGCTTGAAAAGATCATGAACGAAGGCGCCGGCGCCACGCGCTTCATCATGGCCGGGATGGCGGCGGTGATTACCTTCGGCATCGTTTTCAACTCCGCCCGCATCGCCTTCGCCGAACGCGCCCACGACCTTGCGAGCCTGCGGGTCATGGGTTTTACAAAAGGCGAGGCGGCGTTCGTACTGCTTGGCGAACTGGGGATCATCGTCCTGATCGCGCTGCCCCTGGGGATCGTCATCGGACACGGGCTGGTCGGCGCCATCGCCGCGGGCTTCAGCACCGATCTTTATTCCATACCCGCCGAGGTCGACGCGGCTTCCGGCGGCGGCGCGGCGCTCGCCGTGCTGATCGCCGCTGTTGCGTCGGGCTTGCTGGTCAAGCGCGACGTCGATCGCCTCGATCTCGTCGCCGCGTTGAAGTCGAGAGAGTAGTTATGCCCGCCAAACCCCGAAAGCTTCCCCGAAGATGGCTCACGATCGGCGCCGGCGCCGTGATCGTCGTCGGCCTCGCCTACGCTTTCGCGCCCAGAGCCCTGCCGGTCGATATCGGCGCGGCCGAGCGCCGCGCCATGACCATCACCATCGACGAAGAGGCGAAAACCCGGGTGCGCGACGCCTATGTGGTCTCCGCGCCCATCGCCGGGCGGCTGTTGCGCGTCGATGTCGAACCGGGCGACGCCGTGATCGCCGGCGAAACCGTCATTGCACGGATATTGGCGGCGCCGCCCTCGGCGCTTGACGTGCGCACCCGCGAACAGGCCGAGGCCGCGGTCAGCGCCGCCGAAGCGTCGCTGCGCGTCGCGCGGGCCGATCTCAACAGCGCGCTCGCCGAACAGGACCTTGCGAACACCGACGCCGCGCGGGCGCGCGCCCTGCGCGAGGACGACTTCGTCTCGCAGGAAGCGCTCGACCGCGCCCTGCGCGCCAAACGCGTCGCCGACGCCGCGGTCGACACCGCCAAGGCGGCGATCTCCATGCGCGAGGCCGAACTGGCCAACGCCAGGGCCCAGCTCATCAGTTTCGACGATGTCTCGCGCGGCGAAACCGCGACGGCGCCCACAGGCGAAGCCGTGCCGCTGACCGCGCCGATCTCCGGCCGCATCCTTCAGGTGATGCAGAAAAGCGAGACCGTGATGGCCGCCGGCGCGGCGATTCTCGAAATCGGCGATGTCTCCAACGATCTTGAAATCATTGCGGAGCTTCTTTCCTCCGATGCGGTGCAGGTCAAGGCCGGCGACCGCGTCGTCATCGACAATTGGGGCGGGGACCATCTTTTGGGCGGCGTCGTCGAACGCATCGAACCCTGGGGGTTCACCAAATATTCCGCCCTCGGCGTTGAAGAACAGCGCGTCAATGTGATTATCGGTTTCGCCGATCCACTCGAAGCGCGCGAAAGCCTGGGTCACGGCTATCGGGTCGAGGCGCAGATCGTCGTCTGGGAGGACGACGACGCCCTGACCGCGCCGTCGAGCGCGCTTTTCCGCGCCAATGGCGGCTGGGCGGTGTTTGAGGTCCGGCGCGGGCGGGCGCGCTTAACGCCGGTGACGGTGACGCGCAATAACGGCGTGATCGCCGCCATCGCGGACGGCCTCGAACCGGGCGCGCAGGTCGTGCTCTATCCCGGTCCGAGCGTTGAAGACGGCGTGCGCATCGTCGAAAGAAAATCAGCAAGCTGACGATCGGTTGACGCGCCCGCCAGTAGAGCGTGTCGCACAAAAGTGGTTACCGGTTGATGGTCCCCATCCATCAACTGCGCAAAAGGTCGAACAATTGTTCGACCGAAAAACAAAGACCTAAAGCATGCCGAGTGAATCCGATTAAACAAGACATGCTTTAGGCAGGCGCGTCCTACCACATATCGAGACCGCTGCCGCGGAAGGGCGGGCCGCCGCCCCTGCCGCCGCCCAGCGAGGACAGCGTCAGCGCGATGAGGCCGCCGGGAAAGTAGAAAAACAAGAGGATCGGATCGATGTCGTAGCTCGCCGCGCCCCACACGCCGAGCAAGATCCAGATGATGTAGATGGCCCATTTGAACATCGCCAGCGCCTCCTCGCGGCTGCGCTGCATAAATAGCAAGTTAGTTGCTTAAGTCAAGAATATTTTTTAAGGCAATTTAATTGCTTTTAGGTGAATCCAGGTCTTCCTCGAGCATATGGCGGATTTCCTCGATCACAGCCCGGCGGACGATCACCGGCGGCGCGGCCTTGTTCGCCGCCCAGCGGCCGACCTGGGAATTGGCGTATTCGATGCGCCTGGCGAGGGCGTACTGCTGAATAAAACCCTGGGCGATGACGTAGCGCAGGATGCCGGCGAAGGTGGCGGGGTTTGCGACCCCTTCGGCAACCTCCTCGGATTGAAGCGTTTTCAAAAACGACCGCTTGAGGTTGAACGCCTCCAGAAGCGTGTCATCCAGAAGGCTGACCGCAATGTCGTCGAGATAGGGCGGCCGGGCTTCCGGCGGCGATTTCAGCAAGGTTTGAGACACGGGCGGCGCTCCAATAATGATCAGGACCAACCGCTCGCGACATGGGGCCTGATATAAGCCGCCACAGAGAGTCGCCGGGGGATTGGGTCCGGGTTACTGCTCCATGGACAGGTGAAGTAACAAATGTTGTCGCTTTACGCAATCCCCTTGCTCAAAATTATACGATTTTGTGACGTTTTCACAATTGCGTGCGCAGGCAAAGGTTGCAACTGGCAAAAAATATTGCCTAACGCAAGAAACTCTGTAAAGTAAACCGGGCTGTGCAGGGGATGTTGAAGAGAGGGCTGCACGATGTCCTTAGACGATTTCGACCGGCAGGATGACGATCGCGCCGACAGAGATTCGATCAGCATAAAGATCGATAAAGTCGACGAAACGTCAACCCAACGCGAACCGCGCACGACCGTCGTCATCGGCGACGAGATCAAAGCGCTTTACCGCGCATTGCCCGCTGCGTTGCAGGCGGATTTGCTCGCCGAAATCGTAACGCTGCGCCGGAGCGATTATGTCGACATTCTCAATTGCGAGAGACGGCTCAGATCGAAATCGCTCAACGGACTCGATTACATCGTGACCATCTCGGGCCGGCTGGCGATCACCCTGTTGGGTGTTCAGAAAAATCGCACGGTCGAGATTGTGGAAGTCGCTTTGTTCAAACCTTGCACGCCGCCTGACGATTCGGGCGGCGTGCCCGCATTCGATCCGGCGCACCCGTTAGTGGAATCGGGTTTTGCGCCCAACGCCGAGAGCAGCCGACTGGCGCTCGCGATGCGGCGCCGTTTCCCAAGCTATTCTCTGGAGCGCATGCTCCATGAGCTTGATCGGGTTGAGGATGCAAGGCGCGCGGCGGCCAAGCCCGGAAAGAGGCCCACCGTCATCGTCACCCATTCCGGCGTGATGCGGATCACCAAAGCGGGCTGCGATTTTATCGAACGGTTCGAGAAGATGAAGCGGATCCCGCGGCAACGCTGACGCGCCCAGCGCGGTTAAAACTTCAGGCGCTCGTCTTCGATTTCTTCCGCGACCGGCGCGGGCGGTTCGGCCGCCAGGCGCCAACCGGTCCCGTCATTGCACGCCGCCCCGGTCCATTCATTGCGCTCAGAAAAGACCACGACCTCCTGGGAAAATTCGCGGCACAGGAGCGGCCGGCGATGGGGACCGCCGGCCAGTTCAAGCTCGGTTCCCGGCGCCTTGATAGTAAGGCTCTTATGGACATAGCCGCGCACCGCCCCGGCCACGGCGACGAGATACCAGTCGCGATCGACGACGCCCCCGACGGCCTCGATCGCCGTACCCGCCGGCAGCATTTCCAAAGCCTCGTAATTCATCCCCGGACCGCTGCGGATATTGGCTTTGCCGGTCAGGGCGTAAAGGCCGAGTTCGGTCTCCATGGTCTGCTGGAGGTTGAGCCCGGGGCGAAAAAGCGCAATGCGCGCATCCGGGTGCGGCAGCAGATTGGCGAGCGACCAGCCGGCCGGGGAGACCGCGCCGGCGGCGCGCCGGCCGCGCCAGGGCTGATCCTCCCCGGTCTCCATGGCGGTCAGGAACGCCGCGCCCAGCGCCTCGCGATCGGCCCGGGAAAGGCGGTGCGAAAGGTCCGATCCGGCGGCGAAATTGGCTTGCCCGCCGACCGTCCCGCCAAGCGTTTCAAAGCTCGCACAGGCGCCCAGGACAAGCGCGATCAGGCCAAGAGTGGTTAATTTTCCGATACCGTACATGCCTTTACCCCACAGGGCCCGCAAAGGGCGGACCATCGACGAATTCTTTACCCTTACTTTGCACAATCTCTCGCTATTGTGGAGGACCGCCCATGACTGCGGGGACGTCGCGGCTCAAAGAACTTATCGAGGTCGCCAAGGAAGGCTCCAGCGAACGCCGCCGGGATCTGCTGCGCGAGATTACCGACGTCTTCATGGCGTCGCCCGATCGCTACACGTCCACCGAACTCCAGCATTTCGACGTCATCATGTCCCGCGTCACCGAGCAGGTCGAAATCGCCCTGCGCCGGGAGATCGCGGAAAAGCTCGCCGACACGCCCGCCGCGCCCAAGGGGCTGATCCGTCAGCTCGCCAATGACGAAATCAGGGTCGCCGAGCCGGTCCTGCGCCGCAGCGAGGCGCTGACCGAAGAAGACCTCCTGCGCGTAGTGCGCCAGCGCGGCCAGGCGCATATGAAAGCGATTTCCGAACGCCGCGAGGTGCCCGAGAAGATCACCAGCGAACTGGTGGTGCGCGGCGGCGAGGAAGTGCTGGTCTCGCTGGCCAAGAATCAGGGAGCGAAATTCTCGCCCGACTCGATGGAGCGCATGGTCGATCACGCGCGCACCATCAAGGACCTGCAGCAGCCCATGACCGAGCGGTTCGACCTGGCGCCGCAGCTGCTGACCAAGATGTATTTCTTCGTGTCCTCGGCGCTCAAGAAGGAAATCCTCAAGCGCTCGGACATGCTCGATCCGGCCCTGATCGACGAGGCGGTCAAGGCCAATCGCAAGAAGATCCTTACCGAGGCGGTGCGCGACGCGGAATCGGAAGTCGCCGCGGCGCGTAAATTCGTCGCCGATAAAATCCGCGCCAACGCCCTTAATGAAAGCCTGATCAAGGAACTCATCGAAGAGCGCCGTTCGACCGAATTCCTGCTCGCCTTTTCTCACATTGTCGGGGTCGACAGTTCGACGGCGCAAGCGATCCTCAAGGACAAGACCTGGGAGGCGCTTGCCATCTCCTGCCGCGCTGCGGGACTGGAGCGCACCACGTTCGCCAAGATCGTGTTCGGCGTGCAGCGCGGCGAAGCCCAGCAAAACAAGGCGCTCAGAATTCTCGATCTTTATCTTAAGATCCCGCGCGAGGCCGCCGAGCGCGTCATGCGCTTCTGGCGCCTGCGCACCCAGTCCTACGCCGAGGCGCCCGGCCCGCGTCGCACCAAGCTGCACGAAATCGGCGAACGCGCGGCGGGATAAAACGCTTCACTGAAATTAAACCCTCACCGGCCGCCGTCATCCCGTGCGCGGCGCAGCATCTTTGATGGTGCGCCGCAGACACGGGATCGCTTTTCGCCAATGCCGATTTCGCCGCCAGCGATCCCGGATCAGCAAAGCAGCATTTCATGCTGCATTGCATCCTGGATGACGCCGCGCATCCCTAACCCCTAATCCAAAAACGCCCTTCCCTCGCGGTCCTCGATCTCGACGATCCAAAGATCGGGATCGACGGATGTTTCCTTGGCCAAAAAGGCGTCGATCTTTTCCTCCTCGCAATCGCCCTCGAACGGCTCGCGCCACACCGCCGCGCCGTCAAGATCGCGGCTCTGGATAAAAAGCCGCGCCCGGCGTGCGCCGATATAGACCTTGACCGCCACCGCCCCGGCGTCGGGATCGCCGCGCCGGGCGATGGTCGCGAACGCGCCCGCCGCCTCGATGCGGCGCAAATGAGCGCCGACGCGGATTTCGGTCTTGAGGCGCGGTTCGGTCATGAAGCGATCCCGAGGCGGCAATGCGCGAACGTTAATCCGCGCGGCGCGGATCGCAACCGCCCCCGGACTAAGCGAAGATCAAGCGGCGCTGGCCTGTTTGGCCCGTTCGCGGCGATAGGCGTTGACCCGGTCGAGCTGGCTTTGAATGTCGCCGGCGCCGTTGACCGCAGTTGGCGCGCCGGCCTGCGGGCCGCGCAGCGGGAGGGTCAGACGCGCGGTCGTGCCCTCGCCCGGTTCGGAATCGATGCGCAGCGCCCCGCCGTGAAGCCTGGCGAGCGAAAAGGCGAGCGCCAGGCCCAGCCCGGCGCCGTCGGTTCCGCGCACGCCGCTTTGATGGGTGTCGGAAAACCGTCCGCCCAGCTTGGCCAGGACGGTGCGGTTCATGCCGATGCCGGTGTCGCGCACGACAAAATCCAGCGCGCCGCATTTTTCCTCGACCGTCAGTTCGATCTCGCCCTCGCCGGTGAACTTTACCGCATTGGACAGGAGATTGATCAGAATCTGCTTGACCGCGCGGGCGTCGATCATCGCTTCGGGCAAATCCGGCGCGATGTTGACGATGAAGTTGAGATCCGCCTTTTCCGTCTCGGTACGGATCATCGCCGCGCACTCACGCGCGACCGCGCCGGGATCGCCGGGCTGCGGCGTCAGCTCAAAACGGCCCGCCCGGATTTTGGCGCTGTCGAGCACGGCGCCGATGAGATCCATCAAATGCGCGCCGGAAGAATGAATGAGTTCTGCATATTCGCGGTATTTGTCGTCGCCCAGGGGGCCGAAGGTTTCCGACCGCATGGCGTCGGCAAAGCCCATGATGGCGTTGATCGGGGTTTTCATCTCATGGCTGAGATCGGCGATTCGGTCGGGATCGAGCGACGGGTTCGTTTCAGGCGCCGGCCGTTCCGCCGCGATGCGCGCCTCGCGCCGGCGCGCGAACTCTTCGCCGCGATTGCGGATCAGCGCGCAAAGCCGGGTGGGCCCCAAGCTCCGGAACGTGATTTCCGCCGGCATGACGGCGCGGCCTACCCGCAAAAGGCCGAATTCGGCGCGGCGCTCAGCGGTTTCGGCCAAGACGTCGTTTTCCGCGGCGCTCGCCATGGCCGCGCGCACGGCGGGCCGGTCATCCCGGCGCACGAAATCGTAAAGCGAGCGGCCGACCAGCGTTCCGGTCGCGCCGATCATTTCCGCCGCCGAGGGGGAGATCTCGATGATCACGCCATTGTCGTAGATCGAGGCTACGATATCGTCGGGTCCGCCGCGCCAGACCGGCCCCCCGCTGGTGCGGGCGGCGGCTTTCCGGAACAGGGAAATAGGGCTTAGATCCATGGATTCGCTGCGATTTGACCGACGGCGCGTTAAGCGAATCGTCAGATTCGTTAACGCCTCTTCACCTTGGCCCGATTGTCGTTAATAAATGCTGAATCCGTGAATTCGCCGTAAAACTTGCATGGATCGGGCGGGTTGCGTCGAATTTGTCTAGAATTCAGCTAGGATGATGAGGCGCGTCTTAATTTATGGGTCGGTATCGTGGCGTGACTGTAAGGGATCGTCATCGCTCGGGAGACATCATCTATGTTGCGTAACCGAAAACGCGCACGCTCCGCCCTTGCGCCGCGTTCGGCCGGCCTGATTGCGCTGTGCGCCGGGTTTGCCGGCGTCGCCTTCGCCGCCGAGACCCTCGCCCAGCCCAAGGATGACGCGCTTGAACGCGTCGCCGCCAATTACATCCGCTACCGCGAAGACGTCGCCGCCATCGAGACGACGCCGTTCGACAGCGCCGACGTCACAAGGCAGGCCCATCGCCGCCTCGGCGCCCATGATTCGGACGCGCTTTCCGCCGGCTGGGTCGCCTATGCGGCCCTCGTTGCAGCCGACACGCCGGCCTTCGCCGACGCATTGAAAACGGAAATGGCCAAGAAGGCCCGCCGCGGCAAGCTCGGCGGACGCGACGCGCTGTTATCCAATCTCGCCCAGAACCCAAGCTATGCGCGCAGCCTGCCAGGCGCCGACCAAGCGATCGAGGCGGTGCTCGCCATGACCGCCCAGGACGGCGCGCGCATCACCGCGCTGGGCCGCGCCTTCAAATCCCAGGCCTACGCCATGCAGAAAACCCGATGGGGCAAACAACGCATCGCCTCGAGCCAGGACCGCCTGAAAGAAGCCGCGAGCTATCAGGCGGGCCGCGGCGCCCCCGATGCGCCGGTCTTTGCGCATTCGGAGAGCGGCGGCGTCATTGCGCCGGCCCTGGCGAGCGCCGACGGCGAATGGGCCCCGGACTGGGGCGAACAGGCGCCGGCGGGCCATATGGGCGAAGCCAACGCCGAAGTGATCATGGATCGCGTTTTAAACCTGGCCGCGCGCTATTCCAGCGGGGCGCTCAACGCCAAGGTGGTCAGCGTCTACGCAAGGAACGATAAATCCAATCGCTGTTTGACGATGGCCAAGCTCACGCTCGATCAGTGCATCGCCGCCACGCGCACGCCCTATGAAGAGGCGTTCTGTCTCGGCGAGCACGCGCTGATCGACGTCGCCGACTGCGTCGGCTGGGTCGGCGACGCCGGCGCCAGCTAAACGGCCCGCTAATCGAAACGACTTTCGCTTGCACCGACACGGGTCAAGGCCGCCTCTTCGGAGGCGGCCTTTTTTGATCCGACAGCGTCGGTTTTGCATTTGCCGGTAAATGGAGCGATGCTGCGCCGTCATGGCGCCGTCAAACAATCCGTCACCGCCGACGCCGAAGATCACCGCAAGGATCGCCGGGCGCAAACCCATCCTGGTCACGCTGGCGAAAAAGGGCGACCGGGTTTTCTGGTGCGCCTGCGGACGATCGAAAACCCAGCCCTTTTGCGACGGCTCCCATAAGGGAACGGGCATTGCGCCGGTTCCTTATGTCGCCAAGACCGACAATGAAGAGGCCCTGTTGTGCGCCTGCAAGCGCACGCGCACAGCGCCGTTTTGCGACGGCGCCCATAATGCTCTTAGCGACGGCTACGCCCTGGCGGATGAAGACGAGATCGCCGCCTCGGCGGCCATTGCGGCGACGCCGCGCGATCGCGGCGCGGCGGGCAAGGCCCTGCTTGACGGCGGCGCCTTCGCCCTGACGCCCGATCCGGCGGACGCCGAGGAACGCGCCGGCTGGCGCATCAAGACCGTCATCGACCGCGCCGCGGGAGCGCGGTTCATCGCCCAATATCTTCTGGAAGCCGGCGCGGACGCAGCGCCGATGTCCTTTCCCCAAAGCGAGGCGGTGATTTTCATTCTCTCCGGCGAGGGCGAGGCTGTCATCGGCGAGCGGCGCTTTCCCGTCGCGCCTGAATGCGCGCTTGCGGTCCGGCCCGGCGAACACTTTCGTCTGGAAGCGTCTGGCGCGGGCCCGATCCGCGCCGCCGCCACGGTTTCTCCGCAGCCGGACGATATCGTCTTTGGCGCCGGCGCGCCGGACCGGTTCGATGCGGCCTATCCGGCGCGCTGCGGCCGCGCCAGCGCCGATGACCGCCGCGCCATGGGCGACCGCTTCTATCAGGTGCTGGCCGATCCCAAGACCGGCGCGCTCAACACCACCCAGTTCATCGGCGAGATTCCCAAATCCCGCGCCGCGGCCCATCGCCATCTATACGAGGAGGCGATCGTCATTCTTTCCGGCGAGGGATTTTTATGGACCGAGCGCGCACGGGCTGCAGTCAAGCCCGGCGACATTTTGTTCCTGCCCCGCAAACAGCTTCATTCGCTCGAATGCGTCAGCGATAGCGGCATGCGCCTTGCCGGCGCGTTTTATCCCAGCGGCAGCCCGGCGATTAATTACTGAAACGCAAACGGCGCGGGGCGCGACGATAAGCGCCTATCGGGCGCCTTGCGGCGCGATCTGATCGATTTTCTTGTCGATTTCCGCGAGCGCGCGGAACGAGTCGCGCGCGGCGTCGGTGATCAGCTCCTGCTGAATTTTTTCGTTGATTTGCGCGAGGCATTCTTCCGAAAGTTCTTTTTCCACCAGCGGCAGGAACTGCGATTCCTCATCGGCCATGTGCAGTTCCTGGAGATCGATATAAGCGTCGATGCTGTTGAGCAGCACGGTTTTGGTCGGCTGGCCGCGCACGGCGCATTCATAAAGATTTTTTGAAAACTGCTTGGTCAGCGCGTCCATTTGCTCATGCTCTCTTCTGAGCCGCTTGAGATAATCGCTTTCCAAAATGCCGCGCTCGATCAAGGCGTCGTAGAGAAGATCTTCCTTCTTGTGGTGGATCTCATCGGGAAACGTCGTGAAGAACTGCGCCAGAAGGTCCAGCAGATCGAAATCCGGCTTTTGATTTTCCGCAAGCGCGCGCAGCTCGCGTTTCAAGAGCGCCAGCCGGCTTTTCATATGGGCGTGTTCTTTTTCGATCGCTCTGGCGAGCGGCGCTTCATGACGGGGCATGCGATGGGTATTCCGCTTTTGGGCAATAATATCAGGAAGATAAAGCCTGGTCGAGTCGGCCGGTCGCGGCTTGTCCCGGCCGCAACGAACGCCTATTTGTTTCGGCATGGCGACGTTTGAACAAATCCGAGATGATTTCGCGTTCCTCGACGAGTGGGACGACCGCTACAAATATATCATCGAGCTTGGCCGCCAACTTGCGCCTTACCCGGAGGAGTTTCGCGACGACGCACACAAAGTTCGCGGCTGCGCCAGTCAGGTGTGGTTTCACGCCGTGCGGGAAAACGGCGCGCTGGTCTTTCACGGCGACAGCGACGCGCATATCGTCAAGGGCCTTATCGCGCTGTTATTGGCGCTTTATTCCGGCAAGACGCCCGACGCCATTCTCGCCGTGGACGCGGAAAACGCCCTTGGCCCGTTCGATCTGAAGGATCATCTGACGCCGCAGCGCTCCAACGGGCTCGCCTCCATGGTGGCGCGCATTCGCGCCATGGCCGAACAGCAAGCCGCCAACGCCTAGAGAGTCCCGCTGACCGTCAGCCTTAGACCGCCGCCATTCTGATTGCCGCGCACCTCGCGGAACAGCGGAACGCCCAGGGCGCGCGATCCGTCGAATACGGTTCGGTCGCGAACGACCTTGACGTTCAAGATATCGACGACCTCAAAACGCACTTTGACGCCCTTTATGCGCGTCGTTTCAATAAACGCGTCAAGTTCAGGGTCGTATGTAAAGCTCGTGATCTCATCGAGCCCGAACCCCGTTTCCCTGCCGTTGCGGCCGAAGCTCCAACCCCAGCTTACTTTTTTCGTCGGAAAGTCCTGACGGTACTCGATCTCATATTCATATTCGTCCTCGAACGAAAACCGCCGCCGAACCCCTGTCACCGGATCGAGCACCGATGAATCCCTGATGGTCGCGTTTGATTCAAGGCGGGCGCCGTTGAGGCCGAGGCGGTCGAGGGGAACCGTCAACTCGACCGTCCCGCCCCAGGTTTTGCCGTCGCCGATATTGCCGGGCACTTCGACGATGCCGCCGATCGGCATGAGATCCTCGACGTCGTTGACATACTGAAAAAAGCCAATCAGTTCGATAACGCCGATCTCGCCGAAGCGCTGCTCAAACGCCGCTTCGAACGCCCAGGCGCGCTGCGGCTGCAGGTCGGGATTGCCGAAGTCAAAATCCTCGTCGTCGAAATTCACCGAACTGACGAATTCGTCAAAATCGAGCTGGTTGACTTCCCGCTTGCCGGAAAGGCGAAGCTGGGTTTTCGGGGTGACATTATAAGTGAACGTCAGCGACGGTTTGGGATAGACAAAGAACCGTGAATTGGCCGCATCGCCGGACTGGGAGATGCGCGAAAACTCGACCGCGATGCCGACGTCGATTTTCAGCTTTTCGCTGGCGCTCCAGCTGTCGGTGACGAAGGGCTCGCCCCGCAGTTCAGCGACGCGCGTATTGGCGCCGTCGATCATCACCGGCTGCAGCGCGCCCATGGCGTCAGCAGTAAAGAGCTCGGCCTGGCTATCGATGAAATTATGGGCGACTTCCCCGCCGAACTGGATGTTGTGTCCCTTCCATCCTTTCCAGCCGAATTCGACCCGCCCGATGGTTTCGCTGATGAGTTGGTCGGAGATAAATACGGACCTTTCATTGGCGCCTGCTGCTGGAAGAAATTCGAAACCGCTTTCGAATTTCTCGTTTTCTCGGTTGAACAGGGCGATCAGCTTGACATCGAAGTTTTGCGAAAAGGCGTGCTCATAGTCCCCGCCGACTTCATATTCGAAATCTTCCTGCGGAAACGTGAAAAGCGCGACGTTCGGTCCGCCGACCGCGGGAAAGCGAGTCTCTGTGAAGTCTTCCCTAAATCTTCGGTAATAGGCTTCGAAATTGAACCGCGCGATATCGCCGTTGGCGAACGGTTTTTCCAGCTTCAGATTGACGCCGCCGCCCTGCTCGCGAAAGGCGCCGTCTCGTCGGCGGGTTTCGTCGTCGCCGAAAAAGCGCGTGATTTCTTCGTCGCCCCCAAAGGTCAAGGATACATTATTGGTTTCTGCGCCGATCGTATATTTTACGCCGTGCACTTCACTGCTGTAGGAAATCTCGCCATTGGGACGCACGCCGCCATTCGGCCGGCGTTTGAGTATGGAAAACGACCAAGGCGACGCGCCGCTGCTGTCCGCGCCCTTGCGAAGCACGACATTCACAACCACCGCCTGCCCGCCGACATCAAGACCGCCGGTGCCGCCGCGAATGAGTTCGATGTAAGCAACCGAGCCGGCGCCGATGCGGTCCAGGACGGCGAACAGACTGGCCGATTTCGTGCTCGGACGCTGTCCGTCGATCAACACGTTTCCCGCCGCCCCGGCGAAGCCGCGCACGTCATCGCCGGCGTCGATCGTAAAGCCGGGAACACGCGCCACCATGTCGCGCGCGGTAACGGGATTAAATTGCGAGAAAAAGCCCGGCATGTAGATGACGCGGCCGTCGCGGGTGCAACTCACCACCGCCGCCTCGCAGGGCAAGGCCGCAGCACCCAGGGCCGCCGCCTTGGCCGGCGCTGAAAGCGCAAGCGCGCCAGCTGTCAATAATAATGCCGAAGAGGTCTTAAAGCGCGAAAGATAATCCCGCCGCCAAAGGGCCGCCTTTTCAACCATAGCCGCCCCTTTACTGCCGGCGCGCTGCCGTATGACGATATGCGACAGCTGTCGCATCCATCATGAATGAACCGCCCTGAAGATAAACCGCCTTCGCGGCGAGCGGAGTGATTTTCGCGACCAACCGAAATTGTTTCGCGGTCGCGGCGCAAACCGCTAGCGCAACAGCGGCATGGATTTGCGTTCGCGCCCGCTGGCGCCAGTGTCGAGGCATTCGCGCCGGTAGTCGTCGATCCGCCGGCGCAGGCGTTTTTCCATATAGTCGATCTGCAGATCGAAAACCGGGCTGTCGCGGCGCTCTTCGATATTGATGCAGGCGTGGCTGACCGTCGACCGCTTGCGCTCGAACGTTGCGGCCACTTCGCTCAGGCTGAGTTGGCCGATCACATGGGCAAGATACATCGCCGTTTGACGCGCCAGCGCCAACGGCGCGTCGCCGCGGCCGGCCCCGAGAAGCTGCGCATGCGGAACGCCGTAAGCTTCGCAGGCGATTTCCTTGGCCATGCGGGCGACGACCTTGCACGCATGATCGGAAAATGCGTCCCCGCCGGGCGACATCATCACTCTCCCGCGCAATCACGCTCCCCAAAATCCCAATTGCGAGAAAAGGATAAGACTTGAATTTACGTAGATGATAAGTTTGCAGGCTTCGTTGACGCCTTATAAGAGCGTAACCTTAACCATTACTTGCGCATGACTTAGGAAATGAAGGATAAGATCAGGACAAAGCCCAGTAAAATCGCGGTCCACAGCGCCATGAAGCCGATCGGCCAGGAGCGCGCCATCTGCCCTTCCGGTCCGTGAACGGCGTAAATCCGCTCCATCAGCGCTTGTATGCGGTCTGAGAAAATCGCCCATAACGCGTTCCATGTTGCGCGCGACGCACCAACCGCCCAGCCGGCGAAGGCCCGTCCCGGCACGCGGTAAAGCCAGTCCGAATCGACATTGGTGGACCTAAGCTCCGGCGGATAGAGCCCGGTCTTTTGCAGCACCGCGAAGGCGAGCCCCGAAAAGAGGAGGATCTGGAGTTGCGTGATGATGTGCGGCGCGGTGTAGGAAATATACGCCGAGTGGGAATCTTCGATCTTCACCTCATAAGGCATCAGCGCATAGAGCGGATCGCCCAGGGGTCCGGTGAAGATCTGCGCCGCGCCGATAAAGATGCACAAGAACGCGGAGATCCCCATCGCGATCAGCATGTGCATCGGCGCTTCTTTCGGGCGCTTGCCGCTGTCATGGGCGAAGAATGCGAAATAGGGAATCTTGATGCCCGAATGGTGGAAAACGCCCGCAGCAGCGAAGAGCAGCGTCAGCCACACCCAGAAATAGCCCTCCTTGGCGGCGGCGCCGATGATGAGGCCCTTTGAGATAAAGCCGGAAAACAGCGGGAAGGCGGAGATCGACGCCGCGCCAATGATGCAAAAGACGGCCGTTAAGGGCATCGTCTTGTAAAGCCCGCCGAGGTCGGAGCCCTTGATCGTGCCGGTGCGGTAGAGCACCGCGCCCATGGCCATGAACAACAGCCCCTCGAAGAGAATGTTGCAAAACGCGTAGGCGGCCGCACCGTTGAGCGCGAGCGGCGTGCCGATCCCGACGCCGACAATCATGAAACCGACCTGGTTGTTAAGCGAATAGGTCAAAACCCGTCTGAGATCGTTCTCGATGACCGCGAAAAAGATCGGAAAGGCGGTCATCGCCGCGCCGATATAGACGAGCGCTTCGGCGCCGGCGAAACCGCGCGCAAGCGAGGCGACGGCGAGCTTGGTGGTGAAGATCGACAGGACGATCGTTCCCGTCACGGTCGATTCCGGATAGGCGTCCTGCACCCAGTTATGGAGCAGCGGAAAGGCGCTCTTGATGCCGAAGGCAAGGAAGATGAAGAGAACTTCCGGATCGGTCAGCGCAAACCCGCCGTCGAGGAAACGCTCGAAGGCGAGCGATCCGGTCGCGCCGTAATAAAGAACGATCCCCATGAGGAGCAACACGCCCGACGAGATCTGCCAGGCGAGATAGCGCATGCCCGCATAAAACGCGCGCCGGTTGCGGCTCGCCCAGATGAGAAAGACCGACGAGATCGCGGCGATCTCCCAGAAAATAAAAAGCGTGATGAGATCGCCGGCGAGGACGCCGCCAAGCGCTGCGCCGGGATAGATGAGCGTCGCCGCCTGCTGGACGACGTCGCGCACATGCCAGGCGTAAATGACGTTCAGCGCGATCGCGATGAGGAAGATGGTCGAAAAAATGCGCGACAGCCCGTCGACGCGGGTAAGCGTCAGCGACTGGCCGAACAGCTCATAGTTCCAGTATTCGCCGAAACCGAGCGCAAAAAGCTGAATCCCCGCCGCGATCGGCAAGGCCAACATGAAGGCGTTGCGCGGCCAGCCATTGGGAATAAGCGGCGCCAGCAGGCCGCCCGCCATGACGATCAAGGCCGGGGAGAATTCGCCCATCAATGGCCTTCTCCCTTTTTCGCGGCCTCATAATGGATGTGGCCGGTAATCGGCGTATCCGGCGCATCGGCATCGCCGCCCGTATTTCCGAAATTCTTTTTCTCGAAGACGGCGTCTTTCTTTTCGTAATAGTTTTCCGGGCGCATCAGGATTTTGCGCAATTGCGCGGCAGCCAGGACGAGAAAGACACAGCCGACAAAACCGTAAAAGCCGTAGAAATTCGGCAGTTCTTCGGGGGCGAAATAGGGGTGCTTTTCGTAAAGAAAGTCCGCAAAAAACAAGAGTACGCAAATGCCGATCAGGCCGTACCAGATCTTGTCGACGTTTTTCGGATCGTCGAGCCAGTATTTCTTGCCATCGTCCGCCGGCGCGTGATCGGGCGCTGCGGGATCGCCGCCGTCGCGCGACGGCGCCGCGTCTTTGTCTTCAACGGTCATGAGCTGCCTCCCGCCATGAGCGGCGTCAGATAATCGTAAAGCGGGTCCATCAGGAAAAACAGGACGAGCGCGCCGGCCGCCGTGATCCCGATCGGGACAAGGCAGAACAGCGGCGCCTCGGCGATGGCGGTGCGCGGCGGGCGCGCTGGCGCCGCGTCGCCGGCATCATAGCGCGGCCCGTCATACCAGCCGCCTTCGAAAGCGTGGGGCTCACCCGGCCGGGCTTTGAGGAACGCCTGCACCGGGATCGACAAGAGGTAGACGACATTGAGGATCGAGGAAATCATCAGCACCACGATGATAAGGCGCTCGCCGGCCTCGGCCGCGCCGAGCATCAGGAAAAATTTCGGCCACGAGCCGGCCATGGGCGGCAGGCCGATGATCGACAGCGAGCCGATAAAAAACGCCGCAAAGGTGAACGGCATGATCCGGCCCATGCCGCGCAGTTCCGAAACCAGGGTCTTGTGATGGGCGACATAGATCGCCCCGGCGCACATGAAGAGGGTGATCTTGCCAAGGGCGTGCGCAGCGATCTGCGTCGCCCCGCCCATCACGCCCATGGACGTGGCGAGCATCGCGCCGAGCGTGACATAGGAAAGCTGCGAGACCGTCGAATAGGCGAGCCGAGCTTTGAGATTGTCCTGGTTCATCGCGATGATCGAGGCGAGCAGGATCGAGCCCGCGGCGATCCACATAAAAACGTCCGCCGCGCTGCTGCCCTGAATGAGGTCGATGCCGAAAACGTAGACAGCGACCTTGAGGATGCAGAAAACGCCGGCCTTGACGACGGCGACCGCATGCAGAAACGCCGAAACCGGAGTCGGCGCCACCATGGCGTTGGGCAGCCAGGAATGGATCGGCATCAGCGCCGCCTTGCCGATGCCGAAGGCGTAAAGCGCCAGCAGGACGCCGGCGATCGGCGCAACCGCTTCGCGATGGCTGCTGAGAATGCCGCCGACGGCGAAGTCCGTGGTTTCGGCGATGGCGTAGGTCCACACGATCGCCGGCAGGAACAGCCCGATGGACGTCGCCAGCAACAGCCCGAGATAGACCCGGCCGCCGCGGCGCGCATTGTCGTCGCCCTTATGGGTGACCAGGGGAAAGGTCGACAGGGTCAGGATTTCGTAGAAAATGAACAGCGTAAAGAGGTTCGCCGCATAGGCGACGCCCATCGCCGCGGCGATGGCGACCATGAAGCACATGTAAAACCGGGTTTGATGCTTTTCATTCCCGCCGCGCATATAGCCGATGGAATAGATCGAATTGACCAGCCACAGACCCGAGGCGATGACGCCGAACATCGCCCCCAGGGGCTCGGCCTGAAACGCGATGGGCAGGCCGTCAATCACGTCGAACAGCACATAGCCGGGACGCTGGCCTTCGCCCACGGCGGCGAACACCGTGACCGATAGCGCAAGCAGGATGACGCCCGTGATTATTGTCGCCGCTTCGCGCCAATTGGGCGACTTGTCGAGCAGCCAGACGGCGAGACAGCCGATGAGCGGCAGACCGACCGCCAGGGCAACAGCGTAGGCGGGCGCGATCACGGCGCGCCTCCCGCCGCCAGCATCAACGCCTCGGCCGCGCGCCGGGCGATATCGCCGGTGAAGTCGGCTCGGATGCCGAAATAGATATTCGCGGCCACCAGGACCCACATGGGAATCAGCATGGAAAGCGGCGCGTCCCGTTTCGGCAGGACATAGGGACCCTCCTGCGCCGGCGGGCGCAACAACATGAGTTCGGCGACGCGGCCCACATAAACCACTGCGATGAGGGAACTGGCGACAATCAGAAAGCTCGCATAGCCGTGCCCGGCGGCGAAAGCGGCCTCCAAGAGATACCATTTCGAAATGAAGCCGACGGTCAGCGGCACGCCGATGAGCGAAAGCCCGCTTAACACAAACGCCCAGGTCGTGATCGGCATGCGCTGGGAAAGACCGGCGAAGGCCTGGATCGAATGGGACCCGGCGCGCAGGACGACGCAGGCGACCGCCATGAAGAGCGCGCCCTTCATCAGCGCATGGTTGAAGACATGAACCAGCGCGGCGGCAAGGCCTTCGACCGTGGCGAAGGAAAGACCCAGCAGCATGTAGCCGATCTGCGCCACCGACGAATAAGCGAGCATGCGCTTGACGTCATCCTGAAAGACCGCGACCAGCGAGGCAATGAACATGCCGACGATGCCAAGCGGCAGGAAGACCCAGGTGAACGCCGCGCCCATGAAGGAAAAGTCAAAGCCGAATACCGTAAACAGGAACCGGATCAGCACATAGACCGCGACCTTGGTCGCCGTCGCGGCGATGAACGCGCTCACCGCCGTGGGCGCGTAGGTGTAGGCGTTGGGCAGCCACAGATGCAGCGGGAAGATGGCGAGCTTGAGCCCGATCCCCACGACGATGAACGCAAAGCCCGCATCGACCACGCGGCTGGTCTGTCCGGCGAGCAGTTGTTTCATATCGGCGAGGTTGAGCGTGCCGGTCGCCTGATAGAGAAGCCCGATGCCGATAACGAAAAACGTCGCGCCGATGGTGCCCATGACGAGATAGTTGAACGCGGCGGTGAGCGCGCGTCGGTCCCGGCGCGCGCCCATGGCGACCAGGGCGTAGGTCGACAGCGAGGAGATTTCGAGGAAGACGAAGATGTTGAACGCATCGCCGGTGATCGTCACGCCGATCAGCCCGGTCAGGCAGATCAGCATGGCGCAGTAAAAGAATGTCGACTGGCGCGGATCGATTTCCGGCTTCACCGAACGGTAGGCGGCGGGGAAAACCACCGCGGCGATGCCCGACACCAGAACCAGCACCAGCGCATTCGCCAGATCGATGCGATATTCGATGCCCAGGGGCGGCGGCCAGTCGCCGAGATGATAGGAAATCTCGCCCCCCGCCGCGACTTCGCGCAGAAGCAGGATGCAGACCGCGAATGTCAGCCAGCTGACGATCGTCGCCCATACCCATGGCGCGCGCCCCCGCGGCAAGACGATCGTGATCGGCGCGCAGATCAGAGGCGTGATGATCGCCAGGGCGGGAAGCTGGGCGATCAGGTTCATCCGCGCGCTCCCGCCGGACCGAGCGTATGGCCAAACTCCGCCATCTCATTGAGGGCTTCGAGCTCGTCTTCCTCGATGGTGCCGTAAGCCTCGCGGATTCGCACGGCAAGCGCGAGGGCGACAGCGGTGGTCGACACGCCGACGACGATGGCGGTGAGAATGAGCACATGGGGCAGCGGGTTGGTGTAGATGATCTCGCCATGGGCGGCGGCCGCATCGAGGGCATTGGCGGCGCCCCCATGAACCTCCCGGGCGAGATCGAACCCCGGCGCCGGTTCGGGCTTGGACGTGTCGATCAGCGCGTCGTTGGAGATTTTGCCGAGATCGCCTTCGGGCGGTTCGTGCAGCGACGGCGTCTCGGCCGGCCCCGGGGCGGGATCGAGGCTTTCCAGCGCCGCTTTCAGATCGTTGGCGGGCAGATTGTCGATCTTGGACGCAAGGGTTTCCTCGCCATGCTCGCCGGAAAGAACATTGGCCGCCTCGCCTTCGGGGACCGCATGCAGGCTTTCGCCCTCACCGCGCCCTGCGCCCTCCCCGTGGCCCGCGTCTTCCCCGTGACCTTGGCCCTTTCCATGACCGTCGCCATGATCAAGCTCGCCGCCGATATAGATCGGCGCCGTGCCGCCGGCGACCTTGCCGATGGTGATATAGAAGATGAACACCGAGGTCTGAAAAACCGTCAGCCCGACGACTTTCTTGACCAGATTGCCGCGGGCGAAGACGATGTAAAGACCGGTCATCATCAGGACAATGACGATCCAGTAATTATAGCGCGCAAGAACGAATTCGAACCAGCCGTCCATCGCTCCTACCAGTCTTCCTGGTCGATGTCGGGTTCGCGGCCCGTAAAGCTGTAAAAGATCGTCAGCATGGTCGAGGACACCGTCAGACCGACGCCGAATTCCACCAGCAAGATGCCGTAATGCTGACCGGCGTGATGGGTCGATTCCGGGACGATGACGTCGTAACCGAGCAGATTGCCGCCGAGCAGCATAGTGGCAACCCCTGTGCCCGCGAAGAATAACACGCCCAGCATCATGAGGACGAACAGCGCGCGCTGCGGCAGGACCTTTCTTGTCTCTTCAAGGCCGTAACAGAAGGCGTGAAGAATAAAGGCGACGGCGAAGGTGACGCCGGCCTGAAAGCCGCCGCCCGGCCCGTAATCGCCGTGAAACTGAACGTACAGCGCATAAAGGATGATCGGCGCGAACAAAATCTTGGTGGCGACTTTGATGACGATGCGACTCATCGCGGCCCCTCCCGGTCGGAAACGCGCCGGCCGCCGCGCGAGGACCCCGCACCGAGCAGCAGGATCACCGCCACGCCGGCGGTGAAGATGACCATGGTCTCGCCCAGCGTGTCGAAGCCCCGATAGCTCGCCAGGACCGCCGTGACGATATTGGGCACGGCGATTTCGTCCGGCGTCCTTTCCACATAGGCCTGGCCCACATGGGCGTTGGCGGGCGCTTGACGGTCGCCGAAAGCAGGCATGTCGATGGTGGCGTAAACCAGCGCCGCCCCGGCGGCGAGCACCGCCGCCATCGCCACCGGCGCGCGGCGCGGGTTGCCCGGTTTTTCCCGCCGCGCGGTCAAGAGCATGGCGCCGAGCATCAGCACCGTCGATACGCCGGCGCCCACGGCGGCCTCGGTGAAGGCGACATCGACCGCGTCGAGGGAGACGAAAAACGACGCCGACAGCAGCGAATAAACCCCCAAGAGCATCACCACGGCGAATAAATGGCGCAGGCGGACAATCGTGATGGCGACCAGCAGCAGCATGGTCAGGAGCGACAGATCGACCAGAACGATCGGCGACAGCTCAACGTCAAAATCGCTCATTCGCCGTCTCCTTCATAGCGCAAATCGGCGCCGGCGAGCGGCTTGAAGCCGACCATCCAGCCCGCATGGGCGATCGCATGGGTCGCCACCGGCGACAGCAGGAACTGAAGCAACGCCAGGAGGCCGAGCTTGCCGGCGATTTGCCAGCTGTTGTCGTATTCCGGGCTGAACGCCTGCAGCAGCATCCCGAGGATCATGAGCTCGGCGCCGGCCGTGTCGGTAACGCCGGCCGCATGCAGGCGGGTGTAGAAATCGGGAAACCGCACCAGACCGAGGGCGCCGACCACGACGGCGACCCCGCCGGTCGCGAACACAATCCACGAGACAATGTCGAGCGCGAGTTCCCAACCGATCACGGCGCGCCTCCGTCTCTTGCCGGCGCCGCGGGCGCGTCATCGATCTTGCGGTAGGAGAAAAACCGCAAGATCGCCAAGGTCGCCGTGAAATTGATCAGGGCGTAAAGCAGCGCGATGTCGAGAAAATCCGGCCGTCCCATCATAAAGCCCATCAGGCCGATCAACAGCACCGTCTTGGTGCCGATGGAATTGCCGGCGAGCACGCGGTCGTAAAGCGACGGCCCCGCGATGGCGCGAATCAGCGCCAGCGCCATGGCCGCGATGACGGCGGCGGTCGCAGCCACGAACATGGTCATGCGGGCCGCCCTTCAATCCGCGCGACGCGTTCGCCCATCGCCTTCAGCGCGTCTTCGTCCGCAAGCTCGTCGGTCAGGCCGTGCACCAGGATTTCATTCTCGCGAACATGGACGCTCACCGTGCCGGGCGTCAGGGTGATCGAGTTGGCGAAGGTCGCTTTGCCGACGGTGCTGCGCGGCGGATTGGGCACGGTGAAAAGCTTGGGGGAAAGCTTCGGCTCCACGGCGAGCGCCTGACGCATGACCATGATATTGGCCTTGCCGATTTCGAACGTCAGCCAGAACCAGTAGCCGAGAACGCGCGGGAACATGGCCGCCGGCACGCTGTCGGAATCGAGCACCCGCGCGCGCCAGGCGAGCCAAGACGCCAGCAGCACCGATGCAACCCCGAAGCCGAGCAGCAAGACCTTGTCGAAATAGCCCGACAAGAGCAGCCACATCGCGGCGAGCGCGAGCACGAGGATGATTAACCGCCCCATCGACCCTGTTCGTTCGGAGCCTTGAAAAAGCCCCGCTCTCTCATCGGGCCCGCAAAGGCCCCGCCAGCAATGATTTCGCCGCGGCAGTGGCCGCGCCCATAGGGCCGGCCCGCCAATACGCCAAGACTACGCGCGGCGCGAGAACGGTTGCGAATGTCGCAGATTTTACGGAGAAATCAACGGGTTGCCGCAGAAAAGCGACCGGCGACGCGGGCCTTAGGAAGCGCGCCGGCTGACCAGCAGGTTTTTCTTGCTGAGCCACCGGGCGAGCATTGCGTCGAGCGCGACCTTTTTGATCGGCTTGGCCAGGAAGTCGTCCATGCCTGCCGCGTGGCAGCGCGCCCGATCTTCCTGAAGAACATGCGCTGTCGTCGCCACGATCGGCGCGCGCGGGTGTTTTTCGGCGGCTTCGAAATCGCGGATCGCCCGCGCCGCCTCCAAACCGTCCATCACCGGCATGGAAAGATCCATCAGCACCAGCGCCGGCGCGTGTCGCTTATAAAGGGCGACGGCCTCCTCGCCGTTTTCGGCCAGAAGGACTTCATAGATCCCGGAGTCGATGAATTTTGACAGCACAAGCTGATTGACGGCGTTGTCTTCGGCGACGAGCAGTTTTATGCGCTCGCCTTCGGCCAATGCCAACGGCGGCGCGGAGTCTTCCGTCAACGGCGCGACCACGCGGCGCAGCGAACTCGGCGCCTTATCGGCCAGCACGTCGGCGAGCGCATCCATCAGCTGCGACGGCCGCACCGGCTTGGACAGGATGGCTGCAATCTTCGCCGTACTGTTCCGGCTACGGATCAATGCGTCGTCAATGGACGAAAGGATGACGACGGGAATGTCGCTGAAACGCTTATTGTTTTGGATGCACTCAGCCAGCGCCGCGCCGTCTTTTTCGGGCATTTGAAAATCAAGCAACAGCAGATGATAGCGGTCATTTTCCGTAACCGACTTTTCTAGCGCCGCCATGGCGCGCCCAGCATCGCCGACGACTGTCGAGCGCAGGCCCCAGCCGCTGATGAGTTCGTCCAGAATGCGGCGGTTGACCGGATTGTCGTCGACCGCGAGGATGCGCACGCCGTCGAACTCGGACCGTTCCACAACGGGCAACGAGCGGATCGTATCGTCCGCCGGCAAGGTCAGCGAGAACCAGAAACGCGAGCCCGCGCCAAGCTCGCTCTCGGCCCCGATATCCCCGTCCATCAGCTCGATGATGTTCTTGCAGATCGCCAGGCCCAGCCCGGTGCCGCCGTAGCGTCTGGTATGCGACCCGTCGGCCTGTTCGAATCTTTCGAACATGCGCGGAATCTGGCTTTCGTTGATGCCGATGCCGGTATCCTTGACGCTGAACAGCAACTTGACCTTGTCGCCGACGCGCTCGCCGGTCACGTCGGTCAGCACATAGCCGGATTCGGTGAACTTGACGGCGTTGCCGACGAAGTTGCCGAGCACCTGACGCAATCGCGCATCGTCAGCCACGACGCCTTCCGGCAGATTGGGCGCATAACGCACGATCATCTCGAAGTCTTTTTCCAGCGCGCGCGCTTGCATCATCGTCGCCACTTCATAGACCAGCCGGCGCAGATTGAAGGGGCGCGGGGTAAGGCGCATCTTGCCGGCTTCGAGCTTGGCGAAGTCGAGAATGTCGTTGATCACGGTCATCAGCGCGCTGCCCGACGATGCGATGATCGAGGCCAGTTCGCGCTGGCGGTCGTCGAGATTGGTGTTGATCAGCACGTCGGTCATGCCGAGCACGCCATTCATGGGCGTGCGGATTTCATGACTCATCGAAGCGAGGAATTCCGATTTGGCGACATTGGCCGCATCCGCCGCGACCCGCGCCCTGATCAGCGGGCGCACCAGGATGCGGTGGATGACGAAACCCAGAACGACGATCATGATCAACGCGGTCACGAGCGTACCGACGATCGCCGACTGCCTGAATTCATAAAGACTGGCGAACGCCTCTTCGCGGTCGACCGCGAGGCCGAGATACCATTCGACCGAGTCGAGAGACTGCAAGCGGATAAACGTGACGATCTGCGGCCGCTCCAGCGCGTCGAGATACTGCAAGGCGCTATCGATCACGATGTGCTCGCCGGCAAACACCTCTTCCAGGGACCGCGACACCATCGCCCGGTCCGGATGCGCCAGGACCTTGCCCTCGCCGGTGGCGAGAAACGCATAGCCAAGCCCGCCGAGATCGGTGTGCATGAGAACTTCGCTTAAAGACTGCGTAGAAAAGTCAGCGCCGACGACGCCGAGGAGTTCGCCGCCGCGATAGACCGGCGCCGCCGCCGTAATGGTCTCAACCTTGGTCGAAACGTCGAAATAAGGCTCCGTGAGCGCGCTTTCGCCGGCGGCGAGGGCTGCGTGATACCATGGCCGCGTGCGCGGATCGTAATCGGCTGGCATCACGTCATGCGGCCAAATGTGATAGCTTCGATCGGTCTCGCCGTAATAGGTCCAGATGAAAGTCTTTTCGTAGAGCGGGCTTTTCAGAACGTCGACATAGTCGGCCTTGTCGCCGGTTTCCGAAAGCGAGTCCGCCACATCTTCGACCAGCCGCAAACGGTGGCTCAACCAGTTGTCCGCGCCCCAGGCGGTCGCTTCGCCGACGGTCTGCATATACCGGCTCAGCTCTTTCTTGCGCAGCGTGCGCTCGGAAAAGTCGTGATAAAGCGCGAACAAGAAAAAAATGAACACAACCGTGCCGGCGCCGGCGAACAACGCCGCCGCCATCAGCCTCGCGCCCGACTGCGCAGGCTCGTCGGAGGATTGCGCCGCATCCGGCGAACGGTTGAAAACGTTGAGCATTCGTTAACAGCTCCCTGGCTGCCGATGTGATGCTAGACGTTTGTGGTTAAAAAATAGGGAAAGCGCGCTTTTCCGCCGCCGACGCCGCGACGGCGGCCGGCTATAGCGGCCGTTCCGCGTTTTACAGAATGTTCAAAAAGCGTTTCGGCGTCGCGCCGGCGGCGCTGGCGCAGCGATGAAGCCTATTCCCGGCCTTCGGCGCGGCGTTTTTTCGCCAGCGCCAATAAGCGCTCCGTTTCCCGGGCGCACGCCTCGTCTGAAACCGGCGCAATGTCATTGGCGTCGAGGTAAACATCAATCGCATCGAGAATGATCGACTGGCAAAACATGTCGAGATCGCGCGAGGCGAAGCGCAGCCGAACGAATTCCTTCGCCGGCATGCGGAACGTCACCGTCGCCTTCATGCCGGTTTCGTGTTCAGGACCTTGTTTGAGCCGTCGCGACAGCCTTGCTTGCGCCATGGCGCTGATGTTCGACCCCGGCGACGGCAGCGGGTCCTCGCGACGGACGTTGAGATTGGCCGGGCGCGGATGAAACGAGCGAACCGTGTCGTCGCCGGACGGACCGCCCTCATAGAGCGTTTTGATTGTATTTTGAGCGATTCCCCGCGGCGCCGGCCGCATGGCGTGCATGTCGACGTCAACGCCGGCATGGGCGTCCGCGTCGACCGCGGGCGTTGCTTCGCCCTTGCGGGCAAGGAGGCCCGCATGGAGGGAGGCGGGTTCGTTGCTGGAGGGCATGGGATTCGGCGCGTAACCGGTCATCACACCGCCCGGCGTCCGAAGACGCGGTTATGGGGCGAGGCCATCGCCGCCATGGCGTCGTCATTGCCGCGTCCGGCGCCTTCTGCGCGCTGCAGCCGCTCGTGCAGATATTTCCAAAGACCGCCGATCTCCTGCGAAGACTGACAGAACGGATCGATTTCCATCACCGTGCGTCCGTCGATCATCGACGCTGCGAAATCGACCCGGTGATGAATGGTCACCGGCGCCACCGTCCCATGCTGGGACAGGGCGATGGCCGCTTCCGAGGTGATGCGCGCGCGTTGCGTGGCGCCGTTGACGACAAAGACCAGCGGCTTGCCGCGCGCTTCGGCGATGTCGACCGTCGGACCGACCGCGCGCAGATCGTGCGGGCTCGGCCGTGTCGGCGCGACGACGATGTCGGCGAAGCTGACGACTTCTGAAATGGCGCGGGTGACGGCGGGCGGCGTATCGATCACCACAAGCCGGAAGCCTTCTTCGCGGGCGTTGTCGAGATCGTAAAAAAGGTTCGAAAACACGGACTGGATGAAGGCGGGCGCGGGATCCTTGCGCACGTTCCACCATTTGGCGAGCGAGCCTTGGGGGTCGGTGTCGATCAACGCAACCGGGCCCGCGCCCTGGCGCTCGGCTTCAACCGCAATATGTCCCGACAGGGTTGTCTTTCCCGACCCGCCCTTTTGGGACGCGAAGACAATGACGCGCATCGATGGGAACATGCGGCCTCCAAAAACTCCGCCCATGGACGCGGGCGATTATGCCGCACTGCCCGTTAACGCCGCGGACAAAGCGCCGCGACAATTTTTTTCAAATTTTCAAGAAGCAGCAGGCGCAAAAAAGACGCCGGAAGCAGCCTAGATACGCAAGGCCGCAACCGGCGCTGTTCTTATGTCGCACAAAGCCCTTAAGCGAGATTTAAGGCGCTGGAGATGTCCTGATCGGCGTCGTCGCCGAGGCCGAGCAGGCGCGTGATGTAAGCGATGCGCGGATTACCGTCCCAGTCCCAGTAACGCATTATCGCGCGGGCGAAATCGCGCGCCATGGAATCGAAAACGGTCAAGAGATATTCGGCGCGCTCGGGCGAGTTGTCGCCCGCGTCGCCTTCCTCCTGAAAAAAGCCGTAAAACTGATCGCGCGGAATGCCCAGGCTCTTGCACATGATCGCAAAAGGCTCGCCGCCGGGATCGCGCAGGATGCGCGCCGCGAGTTCCCGGCTGACGCCGGCGATCATGCCGACCGCGTCGACGATCTCCTGCGCGGGATAGCGCCGCGCAGCGCCGAGCGTGCGCAAAACCACGTCCATGTCCACCGGTTCGCCGTTGACGCCGCGCGGACGGTGGCGACGTTCGGCGAGGATCAAAATGTCCTTAACGAAGGGATCGGGATCGTGCGTGCGGAACACCTTGGGGTACAGGTCGGCGAGCGAGTCCTGCAGAACGCGCCGGTCGAGCGCAAAGCGTGACAGGATGCGCCGGCGACGTTCTGCATCGACCCACCAGAACATGATGAATCCATGCGCGGGTTCGAGTTCGCGCCGGCGCAGCAGCAGCGCGCACAAATCTTCCTTGGTGGCGCTGTCCGCCACGAGCTTGTTGATCGCGTTCGGCGAGATCGTGCAGTCGTCGCGCCGCAGCACGGCTTTGGCGACTTCCAGTTCGTCATATTGCAGCAGCGCGTCGGCGACCGCGGCCGAAAGATCGATGCGCTGGGCGATCATCAGGCGATGGGCCATGCCGCCTTCATGGGCGGCCTCGATAAGCAGCGCCTCAGGCACGAGTTCCGCACCGAGGAGAATTTTTTCAGCCACTTCCGGCTCGTCGAGCACCAGCATCCGCACCAGCGCCGGCGGGCATTCGGCCACGCGCGCCACCCGGGCGGCGACTTCCACGCGCAGATCAATCTCGACCTTATCGATCACCTGCAACAAAATGTCGGCCACCAGCGAGCGCTCATTGGCCGATAATCGGCCGGTCGGCAGGACCACGATATCGGAAAGCTTGCGCACCAGCTGCGCGCGCGGGGTTATGCCGATCTTGGTGATCGGTGTGAGCATCGTCTCGGCGTCCGGCGCCGGCGACGCGCCCGTGGCCCCTTCGAATTCAGCCATTTCCGCGTTTTTCCGCACTGTCGCTGAAAGATCGTTGTAACCAGAACACCGTTAACGGGGGATTTCACTTTTCTGGCGGGTTTTCCAAGACCGCGGCCGCGGGCTTTGCTATGCTCGCCCTGAAACGCCGAAAAGGAGCCCCGTCCCGTGAAAACCGCGAAGATTTTCGCCGCCCTGGGCGCGACGCTGCTGACCGGCTGCGCCATGGATGCGCGCCTGCAGGAACTGCGCGAAATGCCGAGTTTTCATGTGGGCTATGGCGACGGCTGCCTGACGGCGACCGAGGAAGATAAGAGTTTTTCAACCAAAAAGGCGCGCGACGCTTACGCCTTCAAGAATGACGACGCATATCGCGCCGGCTGGCGCCAGGGCTATCTGGAATGCGCCAACCGCACGGCCAAGGCCAATGACGGCGGGCGGATTTTGGGCGAGCGCAGGGATTATTAACGCGCGGTTAGCGTAAAGCCGGCTGGTTAAGAGCGCCGGGCGTTCATCTCAATCACCAAGCTATGCTAGCCGATTTCCCCGACGAAGTTGACGGAAGGGAACCGTCAACGGGGTCCAGTAAAAGAAAAAAGACGGGCTTCGCCCGACATCATCATGTTTGCTGGATTCCGGCTTTCGCCGGAAAAACAGATTGAGAGTTTTTGATCGCTGATTAATCGCCCGAAGCTATAGGCAAAAAAGGCGGCCCGACGGGCCGCCTTTTTATTGATCTTGGTCATGCGCGATAACGCGCCGTCGGTTGGCTTGCGCTAGCCCGACGGCGCGGCGACGATGCCTTCTTCTATGAAAGGCGCGCATCGGTCGATGATTTCTTGTTCCTGGGCGAGTTCCTCGGCCGTTGCCGGCTGGACCCGCAGTTCGCGGATGCGCCGCTGGGTTTCAATGCGCTCAATGTCGGCCTGGCAGCGTTCGATCTCCTGCCGTCTTTCGAGCTCCTTCGCCCGCCTATAGGTGTCCGCAACCGCATCGATATAGGCGATCCATTCGGTGGCCCGGCGGCGCGCGCCTTCATAGCGCTGGGCGTTGACGAACGCCCGCCGCGCGCTCGCCCAAACCTCGGTGTCCTCCGGGCCGGCCTGACTGAACCGCGCCGTGCCCAGCAGCAACCAGGCGTCGCCCGTATCCTTGCGGGTCATGCCGCCCTTGTTGAGCGCGGACTCAAGCGCGCGCGCGGACGGAGCATATTGCTCGTCCGCCAGAAGCACCATGCCGAGCTGGTAGGACAGCTTGCCGGTCGACGACTGGCCGGCCGCCTCGCGCAGGATCGGAATGGATCTTTTATGTTCTCGCGCCTGGCTCCACAGCTGGGAGAGCAGCACGAGATTGTCCTGCGTGCGCTTGATCGTGCCGGCGTTCATTTCGCGTTCCATCAGTTTGGCGCCGCGAAAAGGATTGTTGAAGAACGAGTAATACTGGATCAGCGTCTTCATCTCGCTTTCGCTCGTCAAAAGGCCCGCCCGATAGGCCACTTCAAGCACGGCGAACGCATCCTTATCGCGTCCCGTAATGTTGTAGGCGCCGGACAATTGCGTCCAGTACCCTTTGTCGCCGGGCCAGAGATTGACCATCTCCTCGAGCAGCGGAATGCGCTTATTGACGTCATCGAGTTCTGAATAGATCAGGTTCAACAGATCGTAATGGCTTTTACGCGGCTCTGTGGACGCGGCTTTGGCCTGCTCGGCGGGACGCAGGGCGGCGCGGAAATTGGGCGGCTGGGCCTGAATATAGGCCGCTGCAAGCAGGTAATACGCATTTGCGTCGACCGGCTGGTCGCAGGCGCGCGCCCGTTCAATCCACGCATTCAGGCCGCGGATGGCGGACTGAAAATCCTCAAGCTGGAAGTGAATTTGCGCGATGAAATAGCGAAGCTGGTTGTTACGCGCCGCCGGCAGCTGGTTGAGATCGAGCGCGGTCTGAAAATCGCGCTGGGCGCCGCGAAAATCCTCAAGGCTGGCCTTGACCGAGCCGCGCAGTTCATAGGACGTGGCCCGGTCGAACGCCGCCATGGAACCGCCGCGATTGGCGATCAGTTCATTGAGCCTGGCGAGCGCTTCCTGATACTGCTCGGCCTGCATCATGTCGAAAACTTCCTGCAGCACCGTTGCGATGCGCGGATTGAGCGTCTTCGAGGGCCCGCCTCCTTCATCGTCGCATTGAACTTGCGCGATCGCCGGCGCCGGCGCGGCGACGCCCGCCATCGCCAGAGCGGCGGCGGCGCAAAAGACTTTCAACTTGTTCCAGCGCATTTTCGTCATGTCGTCGCCTATTAATTAAACATTCGCTTGGACGGCTGCGGCTTGTTGGGCGTCAGAAGGCTCACTCTTCGGCAAGGTTAAACGTGATTTGCGTGACAACGCCGCGGCGCCATTGCGCCTGGTTGTCGACGATTTTCGGCTGATACTTCCAGCGCTGGACCGATCGGACGGCGGCGCCGTTGAAGCAACTGTTGGTGGTGTCGATGACCTGAATGTTCGTAGTCTGACCGTCCGGCGTCACGTCGAATTGCAAAACGACATTCTCGCTCTCGCCAGCGCGGCCCTGGCAGCGATCGGGATATTGCGGCGGAATGCGGACCAGCGGCTGGGCGTCGCGGTCCGGATTGAAGCCGCTGCCGATGCTCAGATTGGCGTTGATCGTCGGGACCTGCGCGCGCACGCCGTCCAGCGCCGGCCGGTTCGACGGGTCGTTGACCGCCGGCGGCGGCGGCGGCGGCGCATCAAGCGTGGGCCGCTGGAATTCCTTGCGCTGGGAGGAAAGATCGGTGTCTTCGATCTGCGCGGTGACGTTGATGTTCACCGAGGAAGCCTCGTCGAGGTCGAGGTCCCGATTGGCGATCATGGCCGACATGAACAAAAACAAGACCCCGGTGATGAGCGCCGCGCCGGGAACGCCGACGATCAAGCGAAATGCCGATCCCATAACCGTTCTCCTCAGGCTTCCAGCGTCGAGACAGCGACTTCGGAGATCCCGGCGTCGCGGATTTGGTTGAGCACCTCAACCAACAGACGCGATTTCGCCCCTACGTCCGCCTGTACGACGGCCGTGCCCCTCGGATTTTCCACATGGAGCTTCTCAACCTCCGTCCGAACCTCCGCGAGGCCGACCTGCTTTTTGTTGATCCAGATTTCATCCGTGGCGGAGATGGCGACGATGATTTTCGCCAGACGCTGCTCATCCCAGGTCACCGCCTCCGGCCGCTCGACCTCAACGCCCGGCTCTTTGACGAAGGTCGAAGTCACGATGAAGAAGATCAGCATAATGAAGACGATGTCGAGCAAGGGCGTGACATTGACGTCCTCTTCAGCGTTGTCCTGATGAATTGGGTTTCGTCTGGCCATGATCGGTTCGCTATGCCTTCATAAAACACTTGCCGCGCATGATCGCGCGCCCGCCTATTGCTCTTTTTGCAGCGTCAACGTCACCGGACATTGGCGGCTGCAGCCGGATCGCGACTGGTCCATCACCTGCACCGCAACGCCAGCTTTCGAATCGGGCGCGGCGCTGACCAGGATGACTCCGCGCGGTTCGCGCGCGATAAATTCCTGCACCACCGGCTCGACCGAGCCGGGATCGATCGTGCGAATGTTGTTGACCCGCACGAACCCGTCTTCCTGGATCGATAAAAGCAGGGCCGGCGGCGGCGCGACGAGTTCATCGTCCTCCGTGTCCTGCGGCGTCTGCACCGCAAAACCCTTCTCGCGCAGAAAGGTCGCCGTCACGATGAAGAAGATCAGCATGATGAAGACGATGTCGAGCAGCGGCGTGACGTTGACCGCCGCGTCTTCGCCGCCCTGGCTTGATTTTTTTCTCATAGCGCTACTCGATCGACAGCGCGCTGGAAACTTCGCGCGACGCTTTTTGTACGTTTCGGTCGAAAGCGTTGATGAAAATCAACCCCGACAACGACGCCACCAGGCCGGCCATGGTCGGAATGGTCGCTTTCGAAATGCCCGCCGCCATCAGGCGCGCATTGGACGAACCGGTCACCGCCATGACGTCGAACACCAAGACCATGCCCGTGACCGTCCCCAAAAGACCCAATAGCGGCGTCACCGCGACCAGCGCGTGGATCACACCGTTAAAGCGAGACGCCTCTTGCATCGTCTCGGAGATCAGTCGGTCGCGGATCGCATGGGCGTACCAGGACTTGTGGTCGCTGCGCGCCGCCCAGGCGCGCTGGGCGCGCTTGGCCACCGAAGCGTGGGCGCTCGACCAATAGATCAGCCGCTCGACGATGAGCGCCCACATCACGAAAGTCGTGAACATGATGATCTGCACCACCTGACCGCCGGCGTTCAGGAAGTCCCGCAGTGCATCAGCGCCGATGGCGAATAGCTCGAGCATATCTCGAGGGTCCCTTTTTGATCGCGGCGTTTAACGCCGGCTGCCTTCCGCATGTTCGGCGATAATGCCGGCCGCTTGCTCTTCGAGAATTTGCGTCACGCGCTTGGACGCGCCCGAAGCAAAAGCATGCAACAGCAAGAGCGGGATCGCCGAGACCAGACCTAGTACGGTCGTGACCAGCGCTTTCGAGATGCCCGAGGCCATGATCTGCGGGTCGCCGGTGCCGAACAGCGTGATCGCCTGGAAGGTTTGGATCATGCCGACGACCGTGCCCAACAGCCCGAGCAGCGGGGCCACGGCGGCGACCACCTTGACCAGGTTGAGCCCGCCTTCAAGCCGCGGCACTTCCTTGAGAACGGCGTCGTCGAGCTTGAGCGCGACGGCTTCCACATCGCCGGACGAGGCGCCTTCATAGGCCAGCATGACCCGGCCGAGCGGGTTGGCTTTCGACGGCTTCTTGCGCCGCATCTGCGAGCGCACGGCGCCCGCCGTCATGGACAGCGTCACCCATTTGTAAACGCCGAGCAGCATGGCGAGCAGCGCCGCAACGATAATCGTATAACCGACCTCGCCGCCCTGATCGATGCGTTCGCGCAGCGTCGGCGCCTGAACGCTCAGGTCAAGCAGCGTGCCCAGCGACGGGTCGATCGCGCCTTTCACGAAGCCGTCCCCGGTCGCCCGTTCGACGCGGCTGGCCGCGGCGGTGACGTCGCCCGGGGGCTGCCGCGCGAGGAATTGCAGCGCGCCGCCCGAATAGGTCAGATATCTGCCGCCCGAAAAGATCACGAACGGACCGATGCGGGTCACTCTCTCTTGCGCGGCCTGCCCGTCCGCCCGGATGACCGGCGCATCATAGGTCGAGGTCTTCGCCTGTTCGGCGATTTCCTGGATCATGGCGTCCCACAGATCGCGCAACTGCGCTTCGGTGGGCAGCTTTTCCGTTTGCGCCAGTTCCTGCAGGCCCGGACCGCGGCCGGGATATTCGGTCGAAATGATCGACGAGCCGACCTGGGCGTTAAGATCGGCCGCTGCGGAGCGCGCCGCGCCGAACAGTTCCTGGAACTCGCCCTGCTTGGAAGCGAGTTCCGCGTCGAGATCGGCGATGATGTCCTGATTGGCCTCCATCACGCCCTCGAGGCGCGTCGATTCCGCTTCCGCGGCGGCGACCTGCGCGCGAACGCGGTTGAGCTCGGCCTGCTGCTGATTGCGCCGCTGCAGGAACTCCTGCTCGCGCTGGCGGTTTTCCGCGGTGACCTGGGTGCGTTCGGTGCGCACCGCCTGAAGCACCTGATCGAGCGTGACCGGCGTTTGCGCCAGCGCGCCGGCGGTCAACGCGCCGTTCGAAAAGTCCGCAATCAGCGCAGCCGCGCCAGCGAACAGAGAAAGTCCTGCAAGTTTGAAGAGTCTCATGACAATCATCCCTTCGCCAAATTGCCGTTATTCAGCCGCGACCGGCGGCTTGACCGGTACGAAGAAAATGTCTGGGGCGGTTTGTTCTTTCGCCATCCGAAGGCCGAATTTCACGTCCTGCAGATAGCCGCGGTCTAGGTTGACGAAGTCGCCAACCGACTTGTCGTACACTCTCAATACCGAATCGTCCGGCGTCTTGAAGATCAGCGCGATGCGTCCGACACGGAGGAATTCGCCGGTCAGTTGGTCTTCGCCTTCGCCGATCTTGCCGTCATAGGCGCCGATGGTGCGGCCATATTCGTTTTCGATCTGATAACCCTCGACGATCAGCCGGTAGCGCTGGGCCGCGGATCTGTTCGGATCGTCAAGCACGCCCTGGAGACGCGCCGCGCGGTCGGCGCGTTCGGCGACCAGGAAGGGAATGTCCGCGTTGACGATCTGGCCGAACCTTTCGACCATGTCTTCCATCAACGGCTGCATCGCGCGCTGCAGACCTTCGACATTCTCAATATCTTCGCGCAGCCGTTCGATTTCGGCCTCCTGCGCGTCAATATTCCGATTGAGCGATGCGTTGTAGCGCCGCGCCGCATCAAGCTGTTTCAAATTGGCGCGGTATTCGTTCAAGAGCGCTGCGGTTTGATCATCAAGCTGATCAATTCGCTGCTGCGACCTCGCCGTATCGTCAGCGGTCTGCTGGCTTACGCCCAGCGCATCCCTGAATTGCGCTTGGGCGGGCGCGCTGCATATAGCGAGCATGACCGCCGCTGATCCCAAAATCGCTGCTTTTTTCATAGTTGCCTCACCTACCGGATTGTTACGGCTGATTGAACGAACCCAAAATCGAAAAAACCCGCGCGCGGCTGCGCCGGCGACAGATGCGGATTCTCTTGTTTTCGAATGAAAATCGAAACCTTCTTCACCCCGTTCCTGTCCCCTGCTGACGCCCCCCAGAGCGCTGTAAATCTATGCCCAGCCCTGATATTGAAACGTCGTTTTGACAGCTAAGTCAAATGCGCCATCTTGAATGATGCGCCTTGCAACCTGTTTGTCCTCGCCGCCGCCCCTGCACGCTCCAGCGTTAGTTTGTAACAATACAATTCGCCGCTGGCAATGAAAGATTGGCGCCAAGTGGGATTTTCTCTGATCGGGCCAACCGAGCGGAAAATTTCATTGGCTCGACAACAAACTGGTTAATCGGGTTGGCTGGGGCGCCAGGATTCGAACCTGGGAATGTCGGTACCAAAAACCGATGCCTTACCACTTGGCGACGCCCCAACGGCGCAAAGGCTTGATGATCATGCGCCAATTGCGCATCGGCGACGGCCGCCTGGGACGCCGCCGGGAGCGGGGAGATAACGCTTTCGCCGCCCCCTTGCAATGGTCCGGCGGGCAAAAACTGCGCCTTGAACGCCTTGTCCCAATTGGCCTTGCGCGCCATTGCGCGAGTGCGAAAGCGCCGCTATTAGAAGCGCCCCGCGCCCACGATCCGGCGCCCATCGGAGTGTAGCTCAGCCTGGTAGAGCACTGTCTTCGGGAGGCAGGGGCCGCGTGTTCAAATCACGCCACTCCGACCAGTAAAAACAAGGGCTTAAATCGAAAACGCCACAGGTCCCGCCTAGCGCGCTGGTTAATTTAGACCGGTGATCGAATTCGATCAACGCTGACATACGCCCCGACATTGCATCTTTATTCAGCAATCCTTGCGTCGCGCGGCTTTATCGAACGCGCCTGCTTTGGGCATTTTCGATACGACTGAACAAGGGCCCGACAGGCTCTCCGCGCAATGGCAAAGGGAGGCTTATCGACTTTGGCGGCGACAGGAACCGCAAAGGTCTGGCCAGGGTTCCGATGATCATTACATTGCATCGGTTCCTGCTAGAGGCACTCGATAAAACGCAAACGGATCATGTGATCGAATATGCCGGGCCCGCGATGTCGATTAAACACGCTTGCGACCGTAGAGCGACCCGTGCGGGCCTCACAAATGTTATCCCGCACGCGACAGGCGCGCCGCCGCCCGAACAGGCGGCGGCTGCGGTTAAAACGCTGCGTCGAATTTGATCCCCCACCAGACGCCGCTGCTTTTCGTCGCGCCGGCGATGGAATCGTCAATCAAGGCGCCGCCGGGGATATCCGAACCGCCATACCGAACGCCGGCGGAAATCGAGCCTTTGTCGGTCAGCGCGTAAGCCAGATCGGCCGACGCCGCGCCGTAAAGATAATCGGTTCCGCCTTCGTCATCGAAGACATAGCCGATGGAACCGCCGGCGTCGAAACTGACTTTTTCAGCGACGGGCGTTGAATGGGACCAGTTTGCCTGAATTGTCGTCGTATCCAAAAAAATATCATGATAAACATAGACCGACGGCGAGAGCGGCGCGTCAAGCGCAAGGCCGATATAGGCCTCAAGCGTGTTGGCGCCCATGCCGTCGCCGTCTTCCTCAAGCACATCGAAAAAACCGCTCGCTAGATCGGGAAATACGAAATAGGTAACGCCGACATCGATGCTCCAAACGCCGTCCAGCGGCGTGCTGTAGCCGGCGACCAGGTCCAGTTCCTCCCCACCCGGCGTGACGACAAGATCGTCATCGCCGATCGGCAGGTTCAACCACGCATTAAGATAAAAATCGTCATAGCCGAGATTGATCGCCGGCTGGAAACTCGTCTCGGCGAATTGAACGCCGCGGAAAATATAGCGGGATTCAAAGCCGACGGACGTCGAGACGCTTATCGATTGAGTCAATGATTCGGCGCAAAGGGGCGCCGGCGCCGCCGCAAGGAATGTTGCGGCGGACAGAAATATTGCACGATGCATTTCGCCCTCCTGGTGATTTGCGCAGCAAGACGGGTACGGAGCGAATCATCTTGCTACGGATCAAAGGGTGGCGGCTTTTGCTGCAGTGCACAAGCGAGAATTGCTAAAGGCAACAGTATAATTCATAAACTGTGTAAATTCATCGAGAAAATAAGGATATAGCCACAATAATAGCAGAAAACTCTAATTTTTTAACGAAACCTCGCAGACGCACAAAGAAAATTGTTGCAACGCAATAAGCGACGCATTACCGTCACAAAGGATTCGAACCGCTTTCGCGCGCGATGAATAAGGTTTTGACACAGATGAAATACGTAATCGCCGTCATCAAGCCGCACAAGCTGGACGATGTCCGTCAGGCGCTGACCGATATAGGCGTTGAAGGCATGACCGTTTCCGACGTCAAGGGATTCGGGCGCCAGAAGGGCCGCAGCGAAGTTTATCGCGGCGCTGAATATAAAGTCGATTTTATCCCCAAAGTAAAAATCGAACTGGCCATTGAGGCCTCGCGCGCGGCGCAGGTCATCGAGGCGATCGAGAAAGCGGCAAAAACAAATCGCATCGGCGACGGCAAGATATTTGTGTTCGCTCTTGAAGAAGCGATCCGTTTGCGCACCGGCGAAACCGGCGCCGCAGCGCTCTAAAATACCGGAGAATTGCAAGTCGTGAGCAGAAAAAGAAAAGCAGCGCTATTTTTGTTTATCGCCGCGGCGGTCGGCGCAGGAACGGCTTATGGACAGGATGCGCCCGCGCCGCCGGCGGCGTCCGATGCATCGGCGTTCGTGTTCAACACCGTCCTTTTTTTGATGTCCGGCATGGTCGTCATGTTCATGGCCGCCGGCTTTTGCATGCTCGAAGCGGGGTTGGTGCGGTCCAAGAACGCCGCAACGATTTGCTTGAAGAACATATCGCTCTATTCCGTCGCCGGGATCATGGTGTGGCTTTTCGGCTATAATCTCATTTACGGCGTCGCCGAAGGCGGCGTCATCGGGAAATTTGAGTGGTGGAACGCTGATGATTCCGATCCGGTCGGGACCGGCTATGCGGCGAGCGCGGACTGGTATTTTCAGATGGTGTTCGTTGCAACCGCAGCGTCAATTGTTTCCGGAACGCTCGCCGAGCGCATCAAGCTCTTTCCGTTTCTGATCTTCGTCGCCGTGCTCACCGGCTTTATCTATCCGATACAGGCGTCCTGGGAATGGGGCGGCGGTTTTCTCGACAAACATTTCGGGTTTTCCGATTTCGCCGGCTCGACGCTCGTGCATTCGACCGGCGGCTGGGCGGCGCTTGCGGGCGCGATCGTGCTGGGCGCGCGGACCGGCAAGTATGAGGGCGGCCGCGTGACGCCGCTGCCCGGCTCGTCCCTGCCCCTGGCCACGCTCGGGACGTTTATCTTGTGGCTCGGCTGGTTCGGTTTCAATGGCGGTTCGCAACTGGCGCTCGGCACGATCGACGATTCGATTTCCGTTGCGAAAATCTTCGTCAACACCAATATGGCGGCGTGCGGCGGCGTTGCTGCGGCGCTTTTGCTGACCCAGGCGATTTACAGAAAAGTCGACCTGACGATTGTCCTGAACGGCGCAATCGGCGGTTTGGTGTCGATCACGGCGGAGCCGCTGCAGCCGGAAATCTGGCAATCCGTGCTTATCGGCGCGGTTGGCGGCGCTATCGTCACCTTCTCCGTGCCGCTGCTGGATAAGCTAAAGATAGACGATGTCGTGGGCGCGATACCGGCGCATTTATTATGCGGCGTCTGGGGCACGATGGTTGTGCCCTTGTCCAACAGCGACGCAAGTTTCTTTGGACAGTTCGTCGGCGTTATGCTCATCGGCGCATTTGTATTCGCCGCCAGTCTGGCGGTGTGGCTTGCGTTGAAATACGCCATCGGCGTTCGCGCCAGCGAGCAAGACGAGCGAATAGGCCTCGACAAGGCGGAATTGGGTCTTGAAGCTTATCCGGAATTCGCGCCGAACGCGTCAGGCTAGGGTGAAGAACGATTTCTGAACGAATGTTGAAATTCACCTCGCGCGACCGCGAGACGCCGTCGAAACGAGAGCCCGACGCCCGGCGCCGGGATTTCGACGAAATCTATGCGCGCTATGCGGCCGATGTCGCTGAAACCCAGGCCGCGCGATGCAGCCAGTGCGGCGTGCCGTTCTGTCAGGATCACTGCCCGCTGGGAAACGACATTCCCGACTGGCTGAAACTTGTCGCCGAAGGCCGCATGAAAGAAGCCTACGAAGTTTCGGCGGCGACCAACAACATGCCCGAAATCTGCGGCCGGATTTGTCCGCAGGACCGGCTTTGCGAAGGCTCATGCGTCATCGAGCAGTCCGGGCACGGGACGGTGACGATTGGCGCCGTTGAGCAGTACATTACGGAAACCGCCTGGGACGAAGGCTGGGTCGAGCCCATACGCCCTTCGCGCGAGCGCGATGAATCAATAGGCATTATCGGCGCAGGACCGGCCGGCCTGTCGGCGGCGGAGCAACTGCGGCGGTCGGGGTTTCAAGTTAAAATATACGATCGTTATGACCGCATCGGCGGCCTTATGGTTTACGGCATTCCGAATTTCAAGCTGGACAAGCATGTCGTGCAACGGCGCGCAGAACGGCTCAAGGAAGGCGGCGTTGCATTTCGCATGGGCTTTGAGGTTGGTCGCGACGCGACGCTGTCCGAGCTTCGCGAACGCCATGAGGCCATTCTGATCGCAACGGGCGTCTACAAGGCGCGCACCGTGAGTTGTCCGGGCGCCGGCAGCAAAGGCGTTGTTGCGGCGCTTGACTATCTCACAGCATCCAATCGAAAGGGATTGGGCGACGACGTTGCGGATTTCGACAGCGGTGCGCTTAATGCGCAAGGAAAGTCAGTGGTCGTCGTGGGCGGCGGCGATACGGCGATGGACTGCGTGCGCACGGCGGTGCGGCAGGGCGCGACCGGCGTCGCTTGCCTTTACAGGCGCGACCGCAAAAACATGCCGGGCTCGGCGCGCGAAGTCTCCCATGCTGAAGAAGAAGGCGTCCGCTTTGAATGGCTTGCAGCGCCCAAGGCGATCCTCGGCGACGCCGACAAGGCGAGCGGCGTTCGCGCCATGCGCATGGAACTCGGAGCGCCCGACGCCTCCGGGCGCCGCGCGCCGGTGGAAGTTGCCGGCAGCGCGACTGATCACCGGGCGGACCTTGTCATTCTCGCGCTGGGCTTCGAGCCCGAAGACCTGCCGGCCATGTTCGGCGAGCCGGGCCTTCAAGTCACCGCGCGCGGCACGCTGCGCGTCAAGCCGGGAACGCTTGAGACGAGTCTTTCCCGCGTTTATGCGGCCGGCGACATCGTGCGCGGGGCCTCGCTGGTCGTCTGGGCGATCAAGGACGGGCGCGACGCCGCGGCCGCTATCGCAAAGAAGCTGAACGCCCGCGCGGCCGCGAGCAGCGACAAGGCGAGGGCCGGTTAGGTGTCGGACGAAGCCATTCGATACCAACGCGGGCGACGCGCCCTCATCAACGCGCACGCCTATGATCCGGCATCGGAACACGACGCCTGCGGCGTCGGGCTGATCGCCGCGCTCGACACAAAACCGCGCAGGGAAATCGTGGAAATGGCGATCGAAGCGCTGAAGGCGGTTTGGCACCGCGGCGCGGTCGACGCCGACGGCAAGACCGGCGACGGCGCCGGCATTCGGCTCAACGCGCCCCAGGCGCTTTGCCGCGCCTTTGTCGCGCGGACGGGCCATGAGCCGACGGAACGGGACATTCTTCTCGGCATGGTGTTTCTGCCGCGCACGAACTTCGCGGCGCAGGATGCGGCGCGCGCTATTGTTGAGTCCGAAATCATCCGCAGCGGTTTTTATATTTACGGCTGGCGCCAGGTGCCGGTCCAGGCGCGCTATCTCGGCGTCAAAGCCAATGCGACGCGGCCCGATATCGAGCAACTCCTGTTTTGCGATCCAAAGGACCGCGGGCAGGAGAAGCTCGATCGCGAACTCTATATCGTGCGGCGGCGAATCGAAAAGCGCGCGCGCGAAATAGGCATGCACGAGCTTTACATCTGCTCCTTGTGTTCGCGCGACGTCGTCTACAAGGGCATGTTTCTCGCGCAGGAAATCGACAATTTCTACCCCGACCTCAAAGACGAACGGTTCGTTTCAAGCGTCGCCATTTTTCACCAGCGCTATTCGACCAACACGTTTCCCGAATGGCGCCTGGCGCAGCCTTTCCGAATGCTGGCGCATAATGGCGAGATCAACACCCTCAAAGGCAACATCAACTGGATGAAGAGCCACGAAATCCGCATGACATCGGCGCTCTTCGGCGAGGAAACCAAGCCCGTCATCCAGCCGGGATCGTCCGACTCTGCGGCGCTCGACCAGGTTTTTGAGCTATTGGTGCGCGCCGGCCGTTCGGCGCCCATGGCGAAGGCGCTGCTCATTCCCGAAGCGTGGTCGAAGCGCGAAGCGGTCATGCCCGCGCCGTGGCGCGCGCTTTACGAATATTGCAATGCGGTGATGGAGCCCTGGGACGGGCCGGCGGCGATCGCCGGTTATGACGGGCGCTGGGCGATCGCCGGGCTTGACCGCAACGGTCTGCGGCCATTGCGTTACGCCGTGACGGAAGACGGCGTCCTTACGGTCGGCTCCGAGACGGGCATGTGCCCGCTCGGCGATCGCGTCGTCAAAAAACGCGGCGCCATCGAGCCCGGCCGCATGATCGCCGTCGACATGCAGGACGGAAAATTCTATGCGCCGAACGAAATTCTGGATTTTCTCGCCTTAAAACATCCTTATACGGACTGGCTGGAGAACATTACCGAATTGCAGCCTGAAATCGGGCCGGGGCCGGAGCCCGCCTATTTCAGCGGCGAGGAGATGCGCCGCCGGCAATATGCGGCGGGCTACGACCTTGAAGCGCTCGAAATCGTGCTGCGCCCCATGGCGGAGGACGGCAAGGAAGCCGTCGGCTCCATGGGAGACGACGCGCCGCTCGCGGTTTTGTCCAAGAACTATCGGCCGCTTTCGCATTTTTTCAGGCAGAATTTCAGTCAGGTGACGAACCCGCCGATCGATCCCCTGCGCGAGCACGGCGTGATGAGCCTCAAGACCCGGTTTAAAAATCTCGGCAATATTCTTGTCACCGACAAGACGCAAACCGACGTCTTCGTGCTTGAAAGCCCGGTCCTGACGAACGGCATGTATGAACGGCTGCGCGAGCGTCTTGATGAAAAGACGGTCGAGATCGATTGCACCTATACGTTCAATCAGATCCGTCACGACGGCTCTGCGCTGCGCCGCGCGCTCGACAGGGTTCGTCAGGAAGCGGAAAAAGCGGTCGCCGAAGAGGGCGCCGGCCACATTGTCCTCACTGATGAGCATCAGGGGCCTGGCCGCATCGCCATTCCTATGATTCTGGCCGCCGGCGGCGTTCATGCCCATTTGACCCAGGCGGGACGGCGGGCCTTTTGCTCGATCATCGTACGCTCGGCTGAATGCGTCGATTCTCACTACGCCGCCGTGCTCGTCGGCGTCGGCGCGACCGCCGTAAACCCCTATCTTGCATTCGACAGTCTCATCGAACCGCAAAAACGCGGCGATTACGGCGGACGGTCGATCGGCGAGTGCGCCTATAACTATAAATGCGCGCTCGAAGCCGGGCTGCTCAAGATCATCTCGAAAATGGGCATTTCCGTCATTTCGTCCTATCGCGGCGGATGCAACTTTGAAGCGCTCGGGCTTTCGCGCCAGCTTGTCGAAGAATTTTTTCCGGGCATGACGAGCCGCATTTCCGGCATCGGCATTGCCGGTCTTGAGGCCAAGACGGCGGAACTGCACGAAAAAGCGTGGGAGGCGAATGTCGAACGTCTTCCGACCGGCGGGTTTTATCGTCACCGCCGTCGCGGCGAGCACCATGTCCTTGAGGCGGATCTCATTCATGCGTTGCAGACCGCGGTTCGTCATGATGACGCCGATGCTTACGGGCGGTACGTCGCGGCGCTGGGCGATCAGCCGCCGGCGCAAATCCGCGATCTTTTGAAGATCAGAGAACTCGGGCCCGCCATCGGCGTTGAAAAAGTCGAAACGGCCAACGCCATTCGCCGGCGCTTTGTGACGCCCGGCATGTCGCTCGGCGCCTTGTCGCCGGAAGCCCATGGCGCGCTGAATATCGCGATGAACAGGATCGGCGCCAAGGCGGTGTCGGGAGAAGGCGGCGAGGATCCCGAGCGCTATGTCCCACGCGCCAATGGCGACAACGCCAATTCGGCGGTCAAACAGGTGGCGTCCGGGCGCTTCGGCGTCACGGCGGAATATCTTAATCAATGCAGCGAGATCGAAATTAAGATCGCGCAAGGCGCAAAGCCCGGCGAAGGCGGACAGTTGCCGGGCTTCAAGGTCACGGATTTCATCGCGCGCATGCGTCATGCGACGCCCGGCGTCACGCTGATTTCGCCGCCGCCTCATCACGACATCTATTCGATCGAGGATCTGGCCCAGCTCATCTACGATCTGAAACAGATCAATCCGCGCGCGCGGGTGTGCGTGAAGCTGGTTTCCGCGGCCGGCATCGGCGCCATCGCCGCGGGCGTCGCCAAGGCGAAAGCCGACGTTATTCTCATCTCCGGGAATGTCGGCGGCACCGGCGCCAGCCCCCAGACGTCGATCAAGTTTGCGGGCTCGCCATGGGAACTCGGTCTCGCCGAAGCCCATCAGGTGCTGACGCTTAACAATCTTCGCGAGCAGGTGACGCTGCGCACCGACGGCGGCATTCGCACCGGTCGCGACGTGGTTATGGCGGCGATGCTTGGCGCGGAGGAATTCGGCATCGGCACGATTTCGCTTGTCGCGCTCGGCTGCCTCATGGTGCGTCAGTGTCATTCGAACACTTGTCCTGTGGGCGTGTGCACGCAGGACGAGGCGTTGCGGGAAAAGTTTCACGGCGCGCCCGAACATGTGGTCACGCTCATGACCTTCATTGCCGAAGAAACGCGGCAGATTCTCGCAAGACTCGGCGCGACATCGCTTGAGGATATTATCGGCCGGGCCGATCTGCTCGATCAGGTCTCGCGCGGCGCGGCCCATCTCGACGATCTCGATCTCAACCCGATTTTGACGCTTGTCGACGCCGGCGAACGCCCGAAGCGATCTTCCAGAACAGGCCGCAATGAAGTCGACGATACGCTCGATCAGCGAATTTTTTCGGACCTTGCGCCGTTTCTGGAGCGGCGCGAGCGGGTTGAACTTTCGATGCCCGTGAAAAACACGGACCGCGCCATCGGCGCGCGGATTTCTTCGGAAATCGTTCGCCGCTTTAACCCTGCCGAACTCGCTGACGATCATGTGACGTTGCGATTGAAGGGCTCGGCGGGGCAGTCGCTCGGGGCGTTTTCGGCGCGGGGATTGAAAATCATCGTCAAGGGCGACGCCAACGATTATGTGGGCAAGGGACTTTCGGGCGCGACCATCGTGGTGCGCCCGGAAGACAAGCTCGCCCACGGCGCCGACACTATCATCGGCAATACATGCCTTTACGGCGCGACATCCGGCGTCCTTTTCGCGGCGGGCCGCGCCGGCGGCCGCTTCGCAGTGCGCAATTCCGGCGCGACGACGGTTATCGAAGGCTGCACGACAAACGGCTGCGAATATATGACCGGCGGCGTTGCGGTCATTCTGGGACCGGTCGGCGCCAATTTCGCCGCAGGGATGACCGGCGGGCGCGCTTACGTGTTCGATGAAGCGGCGACGTTTGAGGCCTGCGTCAATCCGGAAAGCGTTGTATGGGGCCGTTTTGAAGACGACGACGACGAAAAAGCATGCCGTGCGCTGATCGAACGCCACTGGCGCGAAACACGCTCGCCAAAAGCGCGCATGATCCTTGACGACTGGGCCGGCGCGCGAAGCAGGTTCTGGATCGTTCAATCGAAAGAGATGGCGGCGCGCGCCAATGCGGCAATTGTTGCGCAGTCCGCATGATCGCGTTCGCCGCCTCCTGAGCGCGTGAACTCTGGTTCCACCGTCTTGCCCTTCTCCCTTTAAAGTTGGGCCCGTTGTTTAATTCATCACAGCGGCCGTCCAGTTTTATCCAATTCGATAATTGGACGACCGAGTCCTTGAATATCTTCAAGGATTTCTTCCTTGTCGCCGACGACGACCGTAATCATGTTATCATCCTGGAGGTGTTTCTTTGCTAATGCGTTTAGTTCCTCAATCGTTACGTTCATCAGAACGTCATGCTGCTGTTTAGGCCAGTCCGGATCGAGTCCATAGCGCTGGATCAGCTGAATGATATGAATCTTGTGGTTCGGCGTCTCGTAGGAGAGCGCATCTTTCTGGCCAATCGCCTGCCTGGTAAAGTGAAGCTCTTCCTCCGTGATACCCTCTTCAACGACACCACGAAGCTCTTTGAAGATCTCTTCAATCGAAGCTGCAGTAGCGTCCTTGCGCACGCTGGTGCGAATGACGTAGCGGCCGGAAAACTCGTTCGCCCTCACAAACGCAAAGGCACCATAGGAGTATCCCTTGTCCTCACGCAGGTTAAGATTGATCCTGCTGTTGAAGGAACCAGCGAGAGGATGATTTAGAAGGTTCAGCCGGTAATGATCGCCGAGCGCATCGTAAACAAAGCTACGCGACACGACACGAATTTCGGATTGTTCGGCGTCAGCCTTGTCAATCAGGTATATCGTTCCGCCTTGTATTACAGGGAATGGCTTGATCGCCTGCGGCTCAGGAACTTCACTCGCCTCCCAGCCAGAAAGCACGCCAAGCTTGTCGAGAACTTCTTCTCTCGACATATCAGAGATCACCAGAATTTCCCCAATCGAAGGCGAATAATGTTGCTCGTAAAAAGTCCGGACATCCTCAAGTGTAACCTGCTCGACGGTTTCTTTCCGGCCGAGGCTGGGATTGGCAAAGCCGTTTTCCGCACCAAAGAGCAGCAGCGGCACTGCCCCGTCGGCAATCCCCGCTGCATTGTTGTCGCTAAGTTCAATCAGCTTCAGCGCCTGCTTTTTCCACCGGTCAAAATCGCTCGGCGCAAATTTCGGC
>JANQMJ010000012.1 GCA_028280115.1 Parvularculaceae bacterium | reverse complement strand
GCTCATTCCCGCGCCCGCGCGCGAAGGCGCGCTAATTATAGTTTGACCGCATTCGCGGTCGGGCCGGGAATCCGGTCTTACTCAATAAAGTCGGGCTTTGCCCGTCATTTTTTGTTTGCTGGATCCCGGCTCTGCACAGCATCACCCCGGATTATGATCCGGGGCGCTGCAGCGCGTCCGGGATGAGCGGATGATCCGTCTGACCCGCAACCGATGCTAATCGCGGCGCGCCTGGGCGGCGGCGAGGATCTTGATGCGTCCGCCCGAGGACTTGTCGACATCGACCCGTCCGGGGTTGCCGTAGACGGCGACATGGCCGCCGCTCGACGCGTCGGCGACGACCGAACGCGTAGCGGTGATCTCGCCGTGACCGCCGCTGGAGACGTCGATTTCCGCGCTTTCGCAGGTCAGGTCTCGGGCTTTAAGAAAGGCCCCGCTGGAAAGTTCGACCTCGCAATCTTCGCATGCGCCGTCGAGTGTCGCGTGGGCCCCGCTGGAAAGATCGACGTTAAACCGCGCGGCGTTGATTTTGGTAACTTTCGCGTGCGAGCCCGATGAGGCGTCAAGCGCGCGCAGCGCAGGCATGGAAACGAAAACGGTGTAATCGGATTTCTTGCTGCGCCAGCTAAGGCGGTTCCATTTGCGCGAGAGATTGAGTTCGCCGTTTTTCACTTCGATGGCGAAATCGCTGAAGTCGCCGTAAACCGTCTCAACTTTGATAGACTGCGGCCCGCCGACATCGGCGACCAGGACGACGCCGGCGGAAACGTCGATGCGGTCGAAATCAGGCAGATCGAAACTGCGGGCGTCTTGGGCGAGCGCGGGCGCAGCGAACAAGGCGCCGGCGCCAAGGGCGAGTAACAGGACTCTCATGGTCGTCTCCGTCGACGGAACGGACCGCAATATCGCATAGCCGGCCGGCAATTTCGACTTTCTTGCGGCGAAATGCTCTAAATCCGGGAGGAAAGGGCAGCTCAAGGTTAACGCCGCGCGCCCCGCCGCCAGGCTGAACCTCAGGTGGAAAGCGCCTTATGGAAGTTTTTCGCAACTTTTTCGAGGAATCCGGTGGTGCTCAGCCATTTCTGCTCGGCCCCGATCAACAGCGCGAGGTCCTTGGTCATATTGCCGCCCTCGACGGTCCGGATGACGGTCGCCTCGAGTTCGCTGGCGAAATCGATCAGCGCCTCATTGCCGTCAAGCTTGCCGCGATAGGCGAGCCCCTTGGTCCAGGCGAAAATCGAAGCGATCGAATTGGTCGAGGTTTCCTCGCCGCGCTCATGCTGGCGGTAATGGCGCGTCACCGTGCCGTGGGCGGCTTCGGCCTCGATCGTCTTGCCGTCCGGCGACATCAGCACCGACGTCATCAAGCCGAGCGAGCCGAAGCCCTGGGCCACGGTGTCGGACTGGACGTCGCCGTCATAGTTCTTGCACGCCCAGACATAGCCGCCCGACCACTTCAACGCAGCGGCGACCATGTCGTCGATCAGGCGATGTTCGTAGGTGAGTCCCCGTTTCTCGAACTCGTCCTTGAATTCGGTTTCGAAGACCTCGGCGAACAGATCTTTGAAACGCCCGTCGTATTTTTTGAGGATCGTGTTCTTGGTCGACAAATAGACCGGATAATTACGCGTCAGGCCGTAGTTAAAACTGGCGCGGGCGAAATCGCGAATTGACGCGTCGAGATTATACATGCCCATGTAAATGCCGGATGAAGGCGCGTCAAAAACCGGCTCTTCGATGACCTCGCCGTTTTCGCCTTCCCATTTGATGCTCAGGCGGCCCTTGCCGGGAAATAGCATGTCGGTGGCCCGGTACTGGTCGCCATAGGCGTGACGGCCGATGATGATCGGCTTGGTCCATCCCGGCACCAGCCGCGGCACGTTTGAAATGATAATCGGTTCGCGAAACACGACGCCGCCGAGAATGTTCCGAATGGTGCCGTTGGGCGAGCGCCACATTTTTTTGAGGCCGAACTCCTCAACCCGGGCCTCGTCCGGGGTGATCGTGGCGCATTTGACCGCGACGCCGTGCTCCTTGGTCGCTTCGGCGGCTTCGATGGTGATCTGGTCGTCGGTTTCGTCGCGCTTTTGAATGCCGAGATCGAAATATTTCAGATCAATGTCGAGATAGGGATAAATGAATTTGTCCTTGATCATCTGCCAGATGATCCGGGTCATTTCGTCCCCGTCCATTTCCACGACGGGGTTTTCAACTTTGATCTTTTCCATGGACAAACCTGTAAGCGCTGAATTGAACGGCGCTGACCGCGCGCGTTGTGGGATGGGGTCGCGCGGGGCTATAGCATCGGCGGGCGGGAGCGCAAAGGGCGAGCGCCGATCAACAGCCTCGCCGGGGAAAGCCTTATGAGAATCAGTCGAAAGCAGGCGCGCGACGGCCTGACGCCGGCCCCTTTGTTCGTGCTTGTGGAACCGCAAATGGGCGAGAATATCGGCGCGACGGCGCGCGCCATGCTGAATTTCGGCGTCGCCGGCTTGCGGCTCGTCCGGCCCCGCGACGGCTGGCCCAATCCCAAGGCCGCCGCCACGGCGTCGGGCGCGTCGATCGTGATCGATCAGACCGACGTCTTCGCCAGCCTCGATGAAGCGATCGCCGATTGCCAGTATGTCCTTGCGACCACCGCGCGGCGGCGAGAGCTGCCGACAGCGGTGCTGACGCCGGACGCCGCGGCGGCGGCGCTCAAAGAGCGGATCGCTGCGGGGCTGCGCTGCGCCGTTCTTTTCGGCGGCGAACGCAACGGGCTTGCCTCGGACGATGTCGCCCGCGCCGATGCGATTGTGTCGATCCCGGTCAACCCGGCTTTCGCCTCGCTGAACCTTGCTCATGCGGCGCTGATTGTCGCTTATGAATGGTCGCGCGCCGCGGGCGATATGGAAATCGATGCGCCGGCGACAACGCCGCCGGCGGGCCGGGAAGACCTGCACCGTCTGATCGAGCATCTAGAGGCCGAGTTGGACGCGGCGGGGTATTTCTTCCCGCTGGAGAAAAAACCGGGCATGGCCCGCAATCTGCGGGCTGCGATCTCGCGGGCCGGCTTTACCGAGCCGGAAATCCGCACCCTGCGCGGCGTCATCAAGGCTCTTGCGCGAAGCGGCGATAGGGAAGAGGTTTAGCGATGCGCCGGCGAAAGTCGCCGAAAACGAATAAGGGGACAAGCCATGATGAAACGATTGATCGGCCTTGCGGCGGCGATGCTTGCGGTTTCCTGTTCCGGCGGCGATGTCGCTGAAGAACAGCAGGCGGGGGCGTCCGAAGCCGCCCATTACGACACCCTGATCCGCGGCGGCGTTCTCTATGACGGCTCCGGCGCGCCTGGGATCGCCGGCGATCTCGCCATTGAAGGCGACCGCATCGCGGCGATGGGCGATCTGGCCGACGCCACGGCGGATGCCGTCGTCGACGCTGAAGGCATGGCGGTCGCGCCGGGCTTCATCAACATGTTGAGCTGGGCGGTCGACGATCTGATCGAGGACGGCCGCGGCATGGCCGATCTGCGCCAGGGCGTAACGCTCGAAGTCTTCGGCGAAGGCATGTCCTGGGGGCCGTGGAACGATGTCATGAAGGCGCAGGCGAAAGCGCGCCAGACCGACATCATTTACGACATCGAATGGACGACCCTGGGCGAGTATCTTGAATATCTCGAACGCCGCGGCGTGGCGTCCAACGTCGCGTCGTTCGTCGGCGCAACCACGGTGCGCATCCACGAAGTCGGTTATGAAAATCGCGCCGCGACGCCCGAAGAACTCGAACGCATGCAGGCGCTTGTGCGCCAGGCGATGGAGGAGGGCGCGCTCGGCGTCGGCTCCTCGCTGATTTACGCGCCGGCCAATTTCGCCGACACCGACGAACTCATCGCGCTGATGCAGGCCGCCGCCGAATATGGCGGCATGTACATCTCCCATTTGAGAAGCGAATCCGGCCGCTTCATCGGAGCGGCGGACGAATTGATCGCGATCGCGCGCGCAACCGGCGCGCCGGCGGAAATTTATCACCTCAAAGCGGGCGGCAGGGAAAACTGGCCCAAACTTGATCAGGTCATCGAGAAGGTCGAAGCCGCGCGGGCCGAGGGGCTGAAGATCACCGCGGACGTATACGCCTATCCGGCCAGTTCCACGGGCCTGAGCGCCGCCATGCCGCTCTGGGTGCAGGAAGGCGGCCATCAGCAATGGGTGGCGCGCCTTAAGGATCCTGAAATCCGCGCCAGGGTGATCGAGGAAATGCGCAATCCCACCGGCGATTTCGAAAATCGCATCGCCCATGCGGGCGGCGCGGATGGCGTGCTGCTGGTGGGCTTTCGCAATCCCGAATTGCGCAAATATATCGGCAAGACCCTTGGCGAGGTCGCTCGCGAGCGCGGCGTTTCGCCGGAAGACGCGGCGATCGATCTCGTCATCGAGGACGACAGCCGGGTCCAGGTCATCTATTTCATCATGTCCGAGGAAAACGTGCGCAAGAAAATCGCCCTGCCCTGGGTGAGCTTCGGTTCCGACGGCGGGTCGATGGCGCCTGAAGGGGTCTTCCTCAGCCAAAGCACCCATCCGCGGGCCTATGGCAATTTCGCCCGCGTCCTGGGCAAATATGTCCGCGAAGAAGGCGTGCTGACGCTCGAAGACGCGATCCGCAAGCTGACTTCTTTGCCGGGGGATAATTTGAAGCTGAAAGACCGCGGCCGGCTGGCGCCGGGCTATTTCGCCGATGTCGTTATTTTTGATCCGGCGACCGTTCAGGACCATGCGACCTTTGAAGACCCGCACCAGCTTTCAACCGGCGTCAGCCATGTTTTCGTCAACGGCGTTCATACGCTGAAGGACGAAGAACATACGGGCGCGATGGCCGGGCGCGTCGTTCGCGGGCCGGGCTGGACCGGCTGGGATGCGGATGCCGGCGGGGAAGCCGAATAGACCGCGACCGGCCCGATAATGGAACAGCCCGCCGTCAAGCGCGTCGACAACGCCGAAGCGCTCCATAACCATCGTTTCAAATATTACGACTTCGCCATGGCGGCGTTTGTCGCCATCCTGATCTGCTCCAATCTCATCGGCGCGGCGAAGCTGGTTCAGTATTTCGAGCTCAAGATCGGCCCCTGGTCGGTCGGTGAGTTCGGCGCCGGCATCTTGTTCTTTCCGCTGTCCTATGTGCTCGGCGATATCCTGACCGAGGTTTACGGCTACGCCCGCGCCCGGCGCGTGGTCTGGGCGGGATTCGCCGCCGTGTTGTTCATGGCGTTCATGGCCTGGGCGGTGGTTTCCATGCCGCCGGCGCCGGGATGGCAAGGCCAGCCCGCCTATGAAGAGGTTTTCGGGCTGACCCCGCGTATCGTATTCGCATCGGTGATCGCCTTCTGGGCCGGCGAGCTTTCGAACGCCTTCGTCATGGCGCGCATGAAAGTCTGGTCCGGCGGCAAGCATCTTTACCAGCGCACGATCGGCTCGACGATCGTCGGGCAGGGGATCGACAGCCTTTTGTTCTATCCGATCGCCTTTCTCGGCGTGTGGACGACAAGCCAGGTCGTGACCGTTCTTGTGACCAACTATCTCCTCAAGGTGCTCTGGGAGGCGATGCTGACCCCGGTGACCTACCGCGTGGTCGGCATGCTCAAACGCGCCGAGGGCGTCGACGTCTACGATACGGACACGGAATTCACGCCGTTTTCGGTCCGCTCCTGACCGGCCCCGCCCGCCGGCGGATTTGACACGAGGCGCCGCCGCGCCTATACGCCCCGGCTTTACGACGGATGGCGCGTGGACCGCCGTTGCAATCGCGCCGGGGATAGGCCCCGGCGCCGGGCCGCGCCGAAAGCGAGTACAAAATGTCAAAGCGCGCAAGCGCCAAGCACAAGCTTGACCGCCGGGTCGGCGAAAATGTCTGGGGCCGGCCAAAATCTCCCGTCAACAAACGCGATTACGGCCCTGGCATGCACGGCCAGCGCCGCAAGGGCAAGCTGTCGGACTACGGCTTGCAGCTGATGGCCAAGCAAAAGCTCAAGGGCTATTACGGCAACATCACCGAACGGCAGTTCGAGCGGATCTACAATGAAGCCGTGCGCCGGCGCGGCAACACCGCCGAGCACTTGATCGGTCTTCTGGAAAGCCGCCTCGACGCCATCGTTTATCGCGCGAAATTCGTGCCGACCGTGTTCGCTGCGCGCCAGTTCGTCAATCACGGCCATGTCAAGGTCAACGGTGTTCGGACCAACATTCCCTCGGCGCGGCTCAAACCCGGCTCCGTCGTCGAGATCAAGGAAAAGTCGAAAAACATGGCCCTCGTGCTCGAAGCGCTGCAAAGCGCCGAACGCGATATTCCCGACTATATCGACGTTGATCCGAAAAAGATGGCCGCGACCTTTTTGCGCGTGCCGGAATTCGCCGAGGTGCCTTACGCCTGCACGATGGAGCCCAATCTCGTCGTCGAATATTATTCTTCGTAGAGATTAACGCCCCGCTTTTTTCTGGACGCCCCGCCTTGTCATTCCGGGGCGCCCCTCGCGTTTGGAGACTTTCCCGGTTTCAAGCGGAAAATTCCCGAATGTGGGGCGCCATTTGACTGTCTCGCGTCATCCCGTGCGCGCTGCAGCGTGAAACGCTGCTTTGCTGATCCGGGACCGCCATCGGCCTGCGCCGGCGTTGTTTCAGGCGATCCCGTGTCAGCAGCGCGGCATTTCATGCCGCGCCGCGCACGGGATGACGGCGGCAGTGTGAGGCAGGCGCAGCCTTCCCGTTGAGCGCAGCCGGATGCGCCGCGCCGTTCGGAAGCGATGTTCACAATGTCAAAGAGCCCGCGCGGGCGGATGGAAATCCCATCCCTCGCGCATGAACGCCGCATAAGGCCTTTGCAGTGTTTGCGACGTTCCGTTGGGGGGAACCCGTCGCCATGGCCTTGGCCTTCATCGACGCCGGGACGGAGTATACGGCCTGCCGGCAGGTGTTCGATATCTATCGACCGAATGCGGGTTTCAGGTCCGAATACCCTCCTGGGGTTGTGTTTTTAAAGGCGCATTCGCCTGCGCGGGGATGAGCGGAGAGAAAAGGCTGCGCTTTTCCTCCCCCGCTTGCGGGGGAGGTGTCCGCGAAGCGGACGGAGGGGGTAAGACCCGATGTGAACGCACGAACACCCCCTTCGTCGCCCCGAAACAGGTCCGGGGCGACACTTCCCCCGTAAACGGGGGAAGAAGGCTCTGCGCGATTTATCCGTGTACTGTGCACAAGAGGTTTTTCCAAAACCCATCCCCGTTCATTCTCCCCGATCGGGTCGGGGGGAATGAGCGGGCGGGGGCGGTGATGCGACTCTAGTCGCCAAGCCGCGCGCGCAATTCGGCGATCAGGACGTCGATCCCCTGGGATCCGCCGCCATTATTGGCGATGACGGAAGTGAACTCGCCGCGCTGTTCGATCGCCAGCCAGATCTGGTCCGCGCCCGCATCGACGATCGACATGGCGCCCTGGCGGTCGCGATAAACCCGCCAGTGAACCGTCACCTTGGCGAATTCGCTGCCGGGCCTGGGATCGGCGACCTTGGAATTGACGATGATGTCGCGCTCGGAACGCACGACCGAACCGACGACCTTCAGCGCCTGTCCGGAATAGTCCGACAGGATGTCCTGATAGATGTCTGTTGCATAGCGCTCAAACAGCGCAAGGTATTCCTGACGCTGAGCCGTGGTCATTTGGCGCGCATATTGGCCGAGCGAGAACATGCCGATCCGGCGCATGTCGACATATTTGTCGACCAGCCTGGCGATGCCGTTGAACCGGACGGCTTCGTCGGGCGACATAAGGGCCGGTTCGGCCTCCAACAGGATCGCCGCGACATACTGCTCGGCCGCCTCGTCCGCCAGGGCGGGCGGGGCGGCGATGGCGGCGGCGAACCCCATGGCGGCCGCCGCAAAGCATTTCATGTCGATGCGCAGGAACATTAGGTTCCAAACACTCCTATCGGCCCGCTATTCGAGCTCATCGAATTCTTCAAACTCGCCGATGTCGGGCAGATCCTCGAAATTCGTGCGGCCGTTGTCGATCTCCCGCTTGCGGGCCTGCAAATAAAAGCTGCGGAAAGAAGCGTAATAATCGAGCGAGTTCTCCCTGATATCCGCAAGCGGTTCGATCAGCGGTTCGCGCCGGGAAAGCGCCACCGCGCCCGCATGGCTGAAGCGGTAATACTGGGCCGCTTCGGTGCGGATCCAGATCGACGGATCGGCGGCCACGCCCATCGCTGCGCCGACGCCGTCGCGAACCGTGGTCGGTCCAAGCAATGGGAGAAAGAGATACGGTCCGGGGTCAACGCCCCACACGGCGAGCGTCTGACCGAAATCTTCCGAGTGCTGCGGAATGCCGAGTCTTTCAGCCGGATCGCCCATCCCGCCGAACCCGATCGTAGTGTTGATGACGAACCGGCTCGCCGTATTGCCCGCGCGGCCGAATTCGCCCTGCAGGACATCGTTGAGCAAAATGACCGGCGTGCGCAGATTGTCGAGAAAATTGCGAATGCCCTTGCGCTGCTTTTTGTGCGTCGTTGCGCGATAGACTTTCGCCGCCGGGACCAGCAGCACGTCGTCGAGCGCATTGTGCACGGAAAACATCTTGCGGTTGAAGCCTTCCCAGGGATCGATTTCCGCGCCTGCGGCAGTCTCGACTTCGCCGCGCTTGAGCTCCTCGGCGAAGGCTTCGGTATCGCCCGGATCGCTGACCTGGGCGTGGGTGGCGCCGGCGAGTGGCCAGAAAGCGATCACCGATAGGACTCTTAACAACACAGGACTTGCCCTCCGACCAGCAACATTGCGCGCGAGCATGTCGATTTCGCGGCGAAAATAAAGTGGCTGCACGGCCCAGCGTTTTCAATTCACGGTTAATGTGCGCTTAAGACTGCCGCCGGCGCCAATCCAGCCTTGCTATCATATAAAGATATCTTTATATTTGCTCGAATTCGAAGTGAGTCGGCCCCTATGGTTCTTGACGCCACGCTCAGCGTTTTTCGCGCCATCGGCGAGGAATCGCGCTTACGCATCATGGCCTTGCTGGCGCAGGGCGAACTCACCGTGAGCGAGCTCACCCAGATTCTCGGCCAGAGCCAGCCGCGGGTCAGCCGCCACTTGAAGATTCTCGCCGACGCCGGTCTGGTCGAACGCCATCGCGAAGGCGCCTGGATGTTTTATCGCGTCGCCGGCCGCGCCCGCCGGGAGGAGAGCCTGACGGCGGTGCTCTTTGCCATTGCGGCGATGAAGGACAGCGGCGACCGCATCATCGCCCGCGACGCGGAACGCTTCGCCCAGAGCCGCCAGGCGCGCGCCGCCCAGGCCGCGGCCTATTTCGAAGCCAACGCCAAGGAGTGGAACCGCCTTCGCCGGCTGCATCTGCCCGAATCCGACATTGAAGCACGCATGGTCGCGCTTGCCGGCAAAAACCCGGTCGCGCAGTTCATCGATCTCGGCACCGGCACGGGACGCATGCTGGAAATCTTCGCCGACCGCTATGAAACCGGCGTCGGCTACGACCTTTCCCATGAAATGCTCGCCATCGCCCGGGCCAATCTCGAACAGGCCGGCGTCGCCCACGCGCAGGTGCGCCATGGCGATCTTTTTTCCCTGCCGATGGAAAGCGAAACCGCCGACATCGTATGCCTGCATCAGGTGCTGCACTATCTTGCGGAACCGGAAGCGGCGGTGCGCGAGGCGGCGCGTCTGTTAAAGCCCGGCGGGCGGCTGGTGATTTCCGATTTCGCGCCTCACGAGCTTGAATTTCTGCGCGACGATCACGCCCATCGCCGGCTTGGCTTTTCCGACGATGAAGTGCGCGCCTGGTGTGCGGCGGCCGGTCTCGGCCTTGAGCGCGTCGAGACCCTGTCGCCGTCCTCGGGCGAGCGCAAAAAGCTCACCGTCAAGATCTGGCTCTGCACGGCGCCGGCGGATGTACGCCGCCTGCGTTCGCGCGCGGCCTGAGGAGAGCGCATGTCCAGCCTGCATGTTTCATTCGAGTTTTTTCCGCCCAAGACCGAGGCGATGCAGAAAAAACTCTGGAGCGCGATTGAAAAGCTTGCGCCCCTGCGGCCGGATTTCGTCTCCGTCACCTATGGCGCGGGCGGGTCGACCCGGCAGCGCACTCACGAAACGGTCGCGCGCATTATCAAGGAGACCGACCTTTCCGTGGCGGCGCATCTGACCTGCGTCGCCGCATCCAGGGAAGAAGTCGACGCGGTCCTGCGGGCCTATTGGGACGAAGGGGTTCGCCATATCGTGGCGTTGCGCGGCGATCCGCCAAGCGGGCCGGGCGAACCCTACCGGCCGCATCCGGGCGGTTACGCCAACGGCGCCGAGCTTGCGGCCGGCGCGGCGAAAATCGCGTCGTTTGAGATTTCCGTCGGCTGTTATCCGGAAAAACATCCCGATTCGCCGACCTTCGCCGCCGACATCGACATTTTGAAACAGAAGATCGACGCCGGCGCGACCCGGGCGATCACCCAGTTTTTCTACGATAATTCCGTATACCTACGGTATCTCGACATGGTCCGAAAGGCCGGAATCGACATTCCCATCGTGCCCGGCCTGATGCCGGTCGCCAATTTCGCCAGCCTGCGCAAAATGGCTGATGTCTGCGGCGCGACCATACCGGGACGGCTGGTCAAGCTGTTCGACAATCTCGACGAGGACCCGGCCACGCGCCAGCTCATCGCCGCCACGGTCGCCGCCCAGCAATGTCTCGATCTCGCCGAGCAGGGCGTGACGCACTTTCATTTCTACACGCTCAACCGCGACGCGCTGGTTTATGCGATCTGCCGCATGCTCGGCCTGCGCGCCGACACGCCGGCGCGGAAAGGCGCAGCGGACGCCGCATGACGCTCCCCACATTCGTCAATATCGGCGAGCGGACGAACGTCACCGGCTCGGCGAAGTTCCGCAAGCTCATCAAGCAAGACCGCTATGAGGAGGCGCTTGCGGTGGCGCGCCAGCAGGTCGAAAACGGCGCCCAGATCATCGACGTCAATATGGACGAAGGCATGCTCGACGGCGTGGCGGCGATGACGACGTTCCTGCGCCTGATCGCCTCGGAGCCTGACATTTCCCGCGTGCCGGTGATGATCGACTCGTCGAAATGGGAAGTCATCGAGGCCGGGCTGAAAAACGTTCAGGGAAAGGCGATTGTCAATTCGATCTCGCTCAAGGAAGGCGAGGAACCGTTCCTGGCGCAGGCGCGCAAGATCATGCGATACGGCGCGGCGACGGTGGTGATGGCGTTCGACGAAAAGGGCCAGGCCGACACCGCCGAGCGCAAATACGAAATCTGCGCGCGCTCCTATGAAGTGCTGATAGGGGCGGGCTTTCCGCCCGAAGACATCATTTTCGATCCCAACATTTTCGCCGTCGCCACGGGCATCGAAGAGCATGATAATTACGCCGTCGATTTCATCGAGGCGACGCGGCGCATTAAGGAAGGCTTGCCCCACGCCAAGGTCTCCGGCGGGGTTTCCAACATCTCCTTTTCCTTCCGCGGCAACGAGCCGGTGCGCGAAGCGATGCACTCGGTGTTTCTCTATCACGCCATTAAGGCGGGGATGGATATGGGCATCGTCAACGCCGGCCAGCTTGCGATTTACGACGAGATCGATCCCGCCCTGCGCGAGCCGGTGGAGGACGTGATCCTCAATCGCCGTCCGGATGCGACGGAGCGTCTTCTGGAAGTCGCCGAAAAATATCGCGGCGAAGCAGGCAGGGAAACCGCGCAGGATCTTTCCTGGCGCGAGGCGCCGGTCGAAGAGCGCCTGCGCCATGCGCTGGTCAAGGGGATCACCGAATACATTGTCGACGACACGGAAGAAGCGCGCCAGAAACTCGGCCGTCCGCTGCATGTCATCGAGGGCCCGCTGATGGACGGCATGAACGTGGTCGGCGATCTCTTCGGATCCGGGAAAATGTTTCTGCCGCAAGTGGTCAAATCGGCCCGCGTGATGAAACAGGCGGTCGCCTATCTGACCCCCTTTATGGAAAAGGAAAAGAAAGAACTCGGCCTCGCCCAGGGCAGGCCCAACGGCGTGATCGTCATGGCCACGGTCAAGGGCGACGTCCACGATATCGGCAAAAACATCGTCGGCGTCGTGCTTCAATGCAACAATTACAAAGTGGTCGATCTCGGCGTCATGGTTCCGTCCTCGAAAATTCTCGCCGCGGCGCGCGAGCATGAAGCCGACATGATCGGCGTTTCCGGTCTGATCACGCCGAGCCTTGACGAGATGCGCTTTCTCGCCGGCGACATGAAGCGCGAGGGCTTTTCGATCCCGCTCCTCATCGGCGGCGCAACCACCAGCCGCGCCCATACGGCGGTCAAGATCGCGCCCAATTACGACGGCGGGGTGGTCTATGTGACCGACGCCAGCCGGGCGGTCGGCGTCGCCGGGGCGCTGGTCTCGGACGAACGGCGCTCGGATTATCTTAAGGGCGTCGCCGAGGATTATGCGAAGGTGCGCGAAAGCTATGCACGGCGCGACAGCGCGCCGGCGCGTCTTTCCCTCGAAGCGGCGCGAGCCAACAGTCCGGCGATCGACTGGGCGGGCTATGTTCCGCCCAGGCCGACCTTCACGGGCGTCAAGGCGCTGCGCGACTATGATCTTGAAACCCTTGCGCGTTACATCGACTGGACGCCGTTTTTCGCGGCATGGGACCTTAAAGGCCGCTACCCGCAGATCCTCGACGACGACAAGCTCGGCGATGCGGCGCGCGCCCTGTTCGACGATGCGCAAAAATTGCTGCGGCGGATTATCGACGAAAAGGCGCTTACCGCGCATGGGGTTGTCGGCTTCTGGCCCGCCAATGGCAACGGCGACGATATCGTCCTTTATGGGGACGAAGCCCGCACGCAGACGCTTGCATCGCTGCACGGTCTGCGCCAGCAGATGAAAAAGCGCGACGGTGCCAATTACTGTCTGTCGGATTTCATCGCCCCCGCAAAGACCGGCCTTGCCGATTATATCGGCGGTTTCGCCGTCACCGCCGGCGTCGGCGAAGCGGCGTTTGCGGCGGGCTTCGACCGGCGCAACGACAATTATTCGGCGATTTTATCCAAAGCGCTGGCCGACCGTCTGGCCGAGGCTTTCGCCGAACATCTTCATGAGCGCGTGCGCCGGGAATTCTGGGCTTATGCGCCGGATGAAAATCTTTCCTGCGAGGCGCTGATCCGTGAGGAATATCAGGGCATTCGCCCGGCGCCGGGTTATCCCGCCCAGCCCGATCATACGGAAAAGGAAACGCTGTTTCGGCTGCTCGACGCGGAAACCAACGCCGATATGGCGCTGACCGAGAGTTTCGCCATGACACCCGGCTCGTCAGTCAGCGGGCTTTATTTTTCCCATCCTCAATCGCTTTATTTCGGTGTCGGAAAGATCGAGGAAGACCAGGTCGCCGATTACGCCCGGCGAAAGAATATGATGCAGACCGCGGCGGAGCGCTGGCTCTCGCCGATCCTCAATTACGAGCCCGCCGGGCCGTGACTATTGCACCAGCCCGACCACAAAAAGCGCCGCAGCCATGATGGTGGCGCCGCAGACAAGCCCGCTGAAGAGAACACCGAGCTCTTTAAAGGCAGGTCCCATCTCGTTGCCCCCGAGATCATTTTGCCTGAGAAACACAAACTGTGTAAAAATTGTGTCTGTTAAATTTCAGTTTTGCAAACGCCCCTGTGAAGGCCGTTGCGCATTGGGTGCGCGCACCGGCTGCTAAAGCTTCCCAGCCATTGAGAAACTTTTATTCCTGATATTTTTCCCCAAAACCGGTTCCGCCGAACGCTTGCCGGGACGAAGCGACTGGCGTTCGCGCGCCAGCCGCTTTAAACCAAGGTTATGGGCGTGTGGGATCGCATTGAATCGATCATCGCTGCGGCGCAAAAGCGCACCCTGGGGGCGCTGCTGGAAAGCCTGGCCGACCAGAAGCAACGCCGCACCGAGGGGGCTTTTTCCATCGCGCTGATCGCGCTTTCCGCCAAGATGGCCAAGGCGGACGGCGTCGTCACCGACGACGAGGTCAAGGCCTTTGGCGAATTTTTTGAAGTTCCCGAAAAAGAGGCGGACAAGGTCCGGATGATTTATCGCCTGGCGCAACAGGATGTCGCCGGCTTCGACGAATATATCGCGCGGGTGGCGAATATTTTCGAAGACGCCCCCGCCGTGCTGGAGGACGTCCTTGACTGTCTGTTCAGCGTCGCCGTCGCCGACGGCGTCGCCCATCCCAGGGAGGTGGCGCTGCTTGACCGGGCCGCGGAAGCGTTCGGCATTGCGCCGGCGGCTTATCGCCGTCTGCGGGCGACCCATTTCGGGCTCGGCGATGACGATCCCTATCTCATTCTCGGCATCGATCACGACGCCGGCATCGAAGACATAAAGGCGACCTATCGCACCCTGGTGCGCGATCATCACCCTGACGCGCTGATCGCGCGCGGGGTTCCGGAAGATCTCATCAAGATCGCCGAAGGGCGAATGGCGGCGATCAATGCCGCCTATGCGCGAATTCTTGCTGATTTGACCTGATCCAATTGGCAAGCGGCGCTGGACGCGCGGCGCAGCCTTTGCTTTGATGGCGAAACGATTCGGAAACTTGAGTAGCGTAGAATGAACGATGTGAAAAAGCGCGTAATAAGTCGGCCGCAATCGATCGAAGGCCCCGAATCGACGGCGAGCGGGATCGCGGGCGCTGTCATTTTCCTTTTGGCTTTCGCCCTTTCCGCGCTCGTCCTTGCGGCGCTCGCCATGGCCGCGCCGGTCGTTCTGGTCCTGTCCGCGCTCGCCGGTCTGATCGCCGGCAAGAAAAGCCAAAGCAGCTGGCGTTCCGCCGGCGCCTAGGCGTTCGGGCGATTAATGTGCACCGCTTCGTCCTTCGTGACGAAATTTTTCCTTCATCCTGAGGAGCCAGCCCCTTGGCTGGCGTCACGAAGGACGAAAGAAAAATTTCTCCTCAGGATGAAGCGATTCCTGTTTCTCGTCCGAGACTCTAAGCGTTCCTTAAGTCGTTATCCGTTTGCCGCACGGCGCCCAATGGCGTAGTCGAGCGGCTTCTTGGTTTTGTCTGGAGCCACGTCGTTGAACGCGCGCGAACTTGCCGTCCTGCTCGCCATGTGTCTGGCATGGGGATTTCATTTCGTCGTCGTCAAGACGGCGGTGGACCAACTGCCGCCGATTTTTTACGCCGCCATTCGCATGACGCTGGTCGCGGCGCTGTTGTCGCCGTTTTTGCGCTGGCGGCCGGGACATATGATCCGCGTGCTGAGCGCCGGCGCCTGTCTTGGGGCGTTCAATTACGCCCTCATGTTTACAGGGCTCAAGCACGCCACCGCCTCCGCCGCCGCCATCGCGATCGAACTTTACACGCCTTTCGCGGTGATTTTGGCGGTGGCGTTCCTCGGCGACCGCCTCGGTCCAGCGCGCATCCTGGGGATCGCTTTGGCTTTCCTCGGCGTCGCCATCATCGCCCTGGGCAAGCCGGATGCGGCGGGCCCCGAGACGCGGATCGGGCTGGGCGTGGGCCTCGTTGCGTGCGGGGCGTTCATGGAGGCGGTCGGCGCCATTCTCGTCAAACAGTCCCGGGCGTTCCGGCCGATCGAACTGTTGGCCTGGTTCGCCGTGGTCGGCACGGCGGCGCTATGGTCGATGACGTTTGCTTTCGAAAGCAATCACGGCGCGGCGTTTGCGCAAAGCGACAAGACGATGGTCGTCGGCGCTGTCCTTTATTCCGCGATCGCCGCGTCAATCTTCGGCCACACGGCCTATTACTGGCTGCTGCATCGGCTGCCGGTGAGCGTTGTCGCCTCGACCATCCCGCTGACGACGTTTATCGCCGTGCTTGCCGGCGTTTTGCTGCTCGGCGATCCCTTTGGGCCGCGGTTTATCATTGGCGGACTGATGACCGTCGGCGGCGTCGGCCTGGTGCTTTTGCGCAACGCTGCGAAACAGGACATAAAACGGCCCATGGTCGAATCCGAGATCGCGCCATGAACGTCATTGACGCGCCGTCGCCGAACTTCGACGACCGGGCGCGCGGCGTCGACATGGTTATCCTGCACTATACCGGCATGCCCACCGGCAAGGAGGCGCTCGATCGCCTGCGCGACCCGAACGCGAAGGTGAGCGCCCATTATTTGGTGGAGGAAAACGGCGACATCTATCGCCTGGTCGAGGAATCAAAGCGCGCCTGGCATGCGGGCGTTTCCATGTGGAAGAGCGAAATCGACATCAACGCCCGCTCTGTTGGCGTCGAGATCGTCAATCCGGGTCATGAATTCGGCTATCGCGACTTTCCCGACGCGCAAATCGACGCGGCAGTCGCGCTGTTGAAGGACGTTTGCGCGCGTCATGGGATTGCGCCTTCTATGGTCCTTGCCCATGCCGATGTCGCGCCGCGGCGCAAGGAAGATCCGGGCGAAAAATTCCCCTGGGCCCGGCTGGCGGCGCAAGGCCTCGCGCTTGCGCCCTTTAGCGGCGATCCGAAGACCGGCGAAAGTGTTTCCTATGACGACGCGCGCAACGCGCTTGCGGCGATCGGCTATGACGCGCCGCTGGGCGATCACGGCGCCGCGCTTCTTGCGTTCCAGCGCCGGTTTTGCCCTCAGTCCCTGGGGCGGGGTTTTGACCCAAGAACCAAAGCCGCTCTCTTGGAAATTGAAGCGATGACAAGGTGATCGGCGCCATCGCTTTTTCCATTCGCTCTGTCTATAACCGGAGCGGAGAGCGTTTATGGCGGAACCCATTCGCAATTTGACGATTGTCGGCGGCGGTACGGCCGGCTGGCTTTCCGCTGCGTTCCTGAGCGCCGTCACAAAAGGCAAAATCGACATAACGGTGATCGAGTCGGCGAGGATTGGCGCCATCGGCGTCGGGGAATCGACCGCGCCGACGTTTCCGCACACATTCAAAACCATCGGGGTAAGCGAAAAAGACGTATTCAAGCGGTGCAATGCGTCCTTCAAGGTCGCCACCGTCTTTCGCAACTGGAATGTCGACCGCAGCGGCAAAGGCGTTGCGTGGGCCAACCCTTTCGCCGGCGCTCACTATATCGGCGGACTAAGCCCTGGCTATTATTTCAAAGAATATGAAGATAAGCGCAATGGGAAATGGCTTGATTTCACGGAATATGTTTCGCCATGTTCGGATGTCATCAAATCCAACAAGGGGCCGCGAGAGATCAAGCAGGCTGAATTCGAACAGGTTATTCCGTATGCCTATCACCTGGACGCGCTCAAGGCCGCTGAGCTCCTAAAGGAAAAGGCGATGAGCCGCGGCGTGCGGCACATTGTGGATGACGTCAAAGAGGTTAAGCTTGACGAGCGCGGCTTTGTGAGCGCGCTTGAGCTTGCGGAAAACGGCGCCCACTCCATCGAGTTTGTCATCGACTGCACGGGGTTTCGCAGCCTCATCCTCCAGCAGACGCTGAAAGAGCCGTTCGAGCCCTATTCCAAATATCTCCTGAACGATCGCGCCGTGGTGGTGCAAACGCCCCATGAAACGCCGGCGCAAATCCCGCCGGCGTCTTTCGCCACGGCGTTATCGGCCGGCTGGGTGTTTCACCTCCCGCTATATGGACGCGTGGGCACGGGCTATGTCCATTCGAGCCAGTTTTTGTCAGAAAACGAAGCCATCGAAGAATTCCTGGCCTATCTGGGCAAACGGGGCGAGGGCGCAGAACCGCGAGTCATCAAGATCAAAACCGGCAATGTCCGCCGGCCTTGGGTCAATAATTGCGTCGCCGTCGGCTTGTCCTCCGGTTTTGTCGAGCCGTTAGAGGCGACGGCGATTCATGTCCTGGAAGTCAGCCTTCAGTTTCTCTACGGATATTTTCCTGACAGCGATTTCGATCCGTCCTTGCAAAAGCGATATAATCGAATGATGAATTCCGTATTCGATGAAGTGCTGGAATTTATCTGCTTGCATTTTTATCTCAACAATCGCACGGACTCGGACTACTGGCGCACGGTGCGGGAAGAGTTGCCGATACCCAGCCGCCTTGAAGAAAATCTTGAATTGTGGCGCCACACCATGCCCCATGTGCGCGATGTCGATCAGCACTATTTCACGCATTTCAATTATCTTTGCGCCTTGATGAATAAGGGATTTTATTCGGACCGCGCGCCGAGAATGCATGGATTGGAACGCGCGCCCTGGGACGAGCATTTGCGCGTGGTCAGGCCGCAGTTCAAACGCGCGGCCTCGCTGTTGCCCGATCACGCGGCGCTCATCCGCCACATGCGCGGCGAAACAGCCGCGCCGGCCCGTTTGTTGCCGGGGCTTGGCGGCTAGACCCTGCCATCTCAGGGAAGGCTGTTACGGTCGCAGCCGCCAGGCGTTGAAACCGGCGGCAAGTTCGCGCACAGTCGCGGCGCAATTTCATCCGATCATCGAAGGGGCGAAGATCATGCACGTCAATCGTAGAGCTTTTGTCGGCGGCGCGACCGCCATCGCCGCCGCCTCAGGCGCGGCGCGCGCGGCGACGCGTAAATCCGGCGGCGGCCGGGCCGAAGCAAAAGCGCTTTCGGCGATTGCGAGCTATATGGACCAGCATCGCGCCGACTGGGGCATCCCCGGCATGACCTTATGCGTCGTTTCGCGCAGCGGCTTTGAAGGCTATGCGATGTCGGGACTCGCCCATGTGGAAAAAAACGTTCGCGTCGGTCCGGATCATCTGTTTCAGATTGGCTCCATCACCAAGATGATGACGGGGCTCACGGCGTGGTCCCTGATCGACGAAGGCAAACTGTCGCCGGATGCGCGTCTTCGCGATGTGATGCCGGAAATCGCCGTGCGCGGCGGCGAAGATATTACGCTCCGGCATCTGCTCGATCACACCGCCGGTTTGCCGCGTGGCGCGTCGCCCTATGTGGATGGCGGGCTTTGGGTCGGAACCAGGCCGGGCGCCCATTGGGCCTATTCCAATCTCGGCTATCGGCTCGCCGGCAAGATCATCGAGCGCACGGACCGGCGCCTTTATCCCGACAGCGTGGAGGCGCGGGTGCTGCGTCCCCTCGGCATGATGCAGTCGCTCGGCGCCATGCGCGCGCAAGACCGAGACCGCTATGCGCAGGGCTATGAGCCGGCGTTGCTCGACCGTCCGGCGATGCGGCCCGCGCCGATGGCGCCGGCGCCCTGGGTCGACTTCGATGCGTCTTCGGGTTGCGTTGCGTCAACGGCGTCCGACATGGCGCTGTTCCTGCGTTTTCTGCTTGATCTTGCGGACGGCAAGGGCGGTTCGGTGTTTTCCGACGAAAACGCGGCACGGTTTATGGCCGATCCCGCGCCCGCGCCGGGATGGTCGGAAGGCGCCCGTTACGGCTACGGGGTTGCGCATATCGAACAGGACGGGCGCGCCTATCTGCATCACACCGGCGGCATGGTCTCGTTCTCATCCTCGCTGCATGTGGACGCGGCGGCGGGCGTCGCCGCCTTTGCTTCGGGCAATGTGCATTACGCGCGCAATTACCGCCCGCGCGACGTCACCATGTTCGCCTGCCAGGCGCTGCACGCGGGGCAGTCGGGCGCGCCCGCGCCTGCACCGAAGCCGACAAAGCCGGTCGTTGAAAATCCGCAGCGCTTCGCCGGCGTCTTTACGGCGCAAAGCGGAGACAGCTTTGAAATCGTCGCCGGCGACAACAGCGTTGCCATGCGCCGCGAGGGCCGTGACATAAAGATGCAGCCCGTCGGCGCTGGGCATTTTGCCTGCGACGATGAGGCGTTCGCCCTTACCGGCCTTCAGTTCGAACTCGAAGACGACACGGTCATGCGCGCCTGGGCCGGCGGCGTCGAATATCTGCCGGCGTCAAAAACCGACTATCTTGCGACGGCGCCGGCGCTGAAAGCGCTGGAAGGACGCTATGGCAACGACAGCCGCTGGTCGACGCCGATCAGGGTCTTCGCCCGCGGCGACAGGCTGGTCATGAAGAATGCGAATTACGTGACCGTGCTCGCGCCGATGGAAAACGGCGACTGGCGTCTCGGAGAAGCGCAAGAAGGCGCCGACCGGGCGCGGTTCGACAGCGTGGTCGACGGCAAGCCCCAGCGCTTGTTGATGTCCGGCACGCCTTTTTTCCGCCGGTTCAGCTAGGTGGGTTGCGGATTGCGTAGTTCATATCTCCGCTCATTTCCCCCGACCTTCCCCGACGAAAGTCGGGGTCCAGTCACAATAATTAAGACGGGCAAAGCCCGACTTTTTACATTTGCTGGATTCCGGCTTTCGCCGGAAAGAGCGGGGTGAGAGTGTATTCCTGAACCCTCAACCCGATCTCCCCGACGCCCGCGCGCGAAGGCGCGCTAATTATAATTTGACCGCATTCGCGGTCGGGTCGGGGTCCAGCAAGCGGGTAAGAACGGGCGAAGCCCGGCTATATTGTTTTGTCTGGATCCGTTCGAGGCATGCTTCGAACCTGCGCTGCATCACCCCGGACGATGATCCGGGGCGCTGCAGCGCGTCCGGGATGACGCGGTTGATTCGGCTGATCCGCAACCGACCCTAATTCAGGCGCGCAATTCTTTCGGCCGCTTAAAATCGACCAGCCGACCGCTTGCGAGGTTGCATTGACGCCAGTCGTCGATCTCGACGTTGAATTGCGCCAGCGCGCCTTTGGAAAATTTCTTTGCAAGCTCCCCCAGGGCGCTGTCGTCGGAAACCGCGGCAAGGGCGAGCGCAAATTGGTGCATGCTCGGATTGTGACCGACCAGCAGAACATGTTCGCAATCGTCCGGCAGCGCCTGAATGGCGGCGAGGAGTTGCTGCGGCCCGGCGGCGTTATAGATGTCGTCCCGGAAGACCCGGCGGGGCGGTTCGGAAAGACGGCTGCAAACGCAATCGAGCGTTTCGCGCGTGCGCGCCGACGGCGAACAAAGGGCAAGGTCCGGAAGATCGCCGCGCTCGGCGAGATAAGCGCCCATCAGGACCGCGTCGTTGCGGCCGCGGGCTGTCAAGGGCCGGTCGATATCGCTGACGTCCGGGTTTCGGTCCGCCGCATCGGCGTGGCGCAAGAGCGAGATCCGTTTCATGGCGCGCCAAGTCTAGAGCGTTTTCAGGAAAAGTGTGTGCGGTTTTCCGTCGAAAACGCGACAAAACAAGAATCCAGAGCGCGTTCACGACTCCGATTAAAGTGAACGCGCTCCAGGCCCCGTTGCGGCGCTCTGTCGAACAGGGCCGCGCCGGGCTTGACCTTGGCCGCCCGAAAGGACACATCAGCCCCCGCCAGACGGTCGGACGGCCGCGCGCCTTCGCTTGAAAGGGCGAAGACGGGAGGAAAGTCCGGGCTCCAAGGAGACAAGGCGCCGGGTAACGCCCGGCCAGGGCGACCTGAGGGAAAGCGCCGCAGAAAACAGACCGCCCCGGACTTGATTCGGGGCAAGGGTGAAAAGGTGCGGTAAGAGCGCACCGCCGGACCAGTAATGGGACGGGCACGGCAAGCCCCGCCTGGAGCAAGACCGAATAGGGACGGCGCGCCCCAAATTCGCGAGAAGAGGGGCAGGCGGGTCTTCGCGCCTAGCCGTCCGGGTTGGTTGCTTGAGCGCGCGAGCGATCGCGCGCCCAGAGGAATGGCCGTCGTCCCGCTCGCGGGATACAGAACCCGGCTTACAGACCGTCTGGCGCTTTGTTTTGGAGTTGCGGTTGCGGTTCGGCAAAACGCATTAGGACACCTTAGGCTAATGGAGACATATTGATGCCCTCATTCGATGTGGTTTCGGAAATCGATCGCGCCGAGGCTGACAACGCGGTTCAGAACGTCATGCGCGAGATTTCCACGCGCTATGATTTCAAGGACTCGAAGTCGACGGTCGCAATCAAGGACGGCGCGATCGAAATCTTTGCCGACGACGACATGAAGCTGCGCCAGCTGCGCGAAATCCTCCAGGGCCACATGCAAAAGCGCGGCATCGAGCCGGGTTCGCTCGACTACCAGAAGGAAGAGCCCGCCGCCGGTCAGTCGGTGCGCCAGCGCGTCGTTCTCAAGGAAGGCCTCGACAAGGAGCTCGCCAAGGATATCGTCAAGAAGGTCAAGGGCGAAAAGTTCAAGGTGCAGGTCGCGATCCAGGGCGATTCCCTACGGGTCAGCGGCAAGAAGCGCGACGACCTCCAGGCGGTCATCGGCTTCGTCAAGGGCCTCAAAATCGACCAGCCCCTGCAATACAAGAACTTCCGCGACTAGCCTTTTCCCCCGTGCAAAGACGCCTAGCCACGGCGAACCGCATCGGATAAGACCGCATCAGCAGCGGAGAGATGTTCATGGCCGAGATGGAACAACAGCTTCTGGACATTATTAAAGAACACGCCGTGGGGCTCACCGAGCCGCCGACGCGCGACACGCCCATCGCCGATCTCGGCATCGACAGCTTTTCCATTGTCGAAATCATCTATGAAGTCGAGGAAAAGCTCGGCGTTGAAGTGCCGTTCAACGCCAATGAGAATCCGTTCGGCGACATGAAAGATGTCGGCGATCTGATCGACGCGCTCAACGATCTCATCAAGAAATAACCGCGCGCATCCATGACCCGCAATATCGTCGTCACCGGCATGGGCGTCGTTTCCCCGATCGGCGCCGATGTCGGCGCGTTCTGGGACGGACTTTCTTCCGGCGCGTGCGGCATCGTCAGGCGGGAGTTTTCGATCGGCGATCTCGCCATGACGCTGCCGGGCGCGCCGGTCGACGGCCTGGAAGAACGCATCGCCGCGCTCGGCCCGGCGCTCAAGCGCGCCGACCGGGTGTCGCAGATGGCCGTGCTCGCCGCCGACGAAGCGATTGAAAACGCCGGCCTTGAAATCACCGACGCGCTCAGTGCGCGCACGGCCTGCATTATCGGCAGCGGCATCGGCGGGCAGGGCACGTTCGATCAGGCCTATTACGGCATGTTGCGGCACAACCGTCATCCCCATCCGCTCACCGTGTTGCGGCTTATTCCCAATGCGCCGGCGAGCCATGTCTCCATCCGTCACGGACTGCGCGGGCCGTCCTTTGCGATCGCCAGCGCCTGCGCCACGGGCGCGCACGCCATCGGCGTTTGCGCCGACATCATTCGCAGTGGCGCGGCCGATGTGGGCGTCGCCGGCGCCAGCGAGGCGGTGCTGGTCTATGGCGCGCTCGACGCCTGGACCGCCATGCGCATTCTCGCCGACGAAACCTGCCGGCCGTTTTCGAAAAACCGCAACGGCCTTGTCATCGGCGAAGGCGCCGGCGTCGTGGTGCTTGAAGAAGAAGACCGCGCGCGCAAGCGCGGGGCGAAGATTTTTGCGCGCCTTGTCGGCTTCGGCATGAACGCCGACGGCAAGGACATGATCAACCCGGCGGTCGAGGGCGCGGCGAACGCCATGCGCCTGGCGCTTGAAAACGTTTCGATCGCCGATCCGTCCGGCCTTTACATCAACGCCCATGGGACGGGCACGTTTCTCAACGATCCGACCGAAACCAAGGCCATTCGCGACGTGTTCGGCGCCGACGCCGACAAGCTGATCGTTTCGTCGACCAAGTCGATGCACGGCCATCTTCTCGGCGCGGCGGGCGGGGCGGAATCGATTGCGGCGATCCTGGCGCTCAATCACGGCGTCGCGCCGCCGACCATCAATTACGACGAGCCCGATCCGGAATGCGATCTCGACTATGCGCCCAATGAAGCCAAAGAGCGCGACTTTTCGGTCGCGCTCTCGAATTCTTTCGCCTTCGGCGGCATGAACGCCGCGGTGGTTTTCGAAAAAGCCTAAGGCTTTTATGCGGGCGCTGCGCCGCTGCCCGGCACGATCCGCCAGACGCGCGCGCGGAACCAGATAAAGGCCGACATCATGAACGCCAGGCCGATATAGCGCACGATGTAGATGCCAAGGTCGTCGACGAACGACTTGCCCATCGCGCTGACCGAAGCGGACATGGTTTGAACGTCCGCGCCCGCTGCGCCCATGGCGGCGATCGGCCAGACGGCGCGATCGATGACAAGCGCGAACAACGTGTAAACCCACACATTGGTGTCGCGCTTGGCGAACATGGCGAAGAAAAACGCGAGAATGACGGCGCGCGGCAGATCCGCGCCGGAAAAACCGATGCCGACAATATATTGAAGATCTTCCATGTCCCGATCTCCTAGATCGATTGCTACCGATCCGATTAAGACGCCATTATGGTTAATAGCGCGTAAAATATGCCTGTCCGGGCCGCAAGAATCGGGTGTTTTGAACGCCTTAAAAGCATAAAGTGCGTTCATGACGACAAACCTTCAGCCCCTGTCCCTGGAGCGCGCCCGGCCCGGACGTCTTGACGATTATGCGCCGGTCGCGCGGGCGATCGATTTTCTGGTTGCGCGTTTCGAGGATCGGCCGCGCCTTGATGAAACCGCCGCCCATGTGGGCCTGTCGCCGCAGCATTTTCAGCGCGTATTCAAGGCGGGCGCCGGCGTTTCGCCCAAGCGCTTTTTGCAATATCTCGCCGCCGGCGAGGCCAAGCGCGCCATGGCCGACGGCGACAGCGTCATGAACGCGGCGTTCGCGGCGGGGCTTTCCGGCCCGTCGCGTCTGCACGATCTTTTTCTCGTCGCCGAGGCGATGACGCCGGGCGATTATCGAAAAAAGGGCGCGGGACTGACCATCCGTTACGCAAGCGTAAACGGTCCGTTCGGCCGGGCGCTGATCGGCGCGACCGACAAGGGGATTTGCTGGCTGAGTTTCGCCGGCCGCTGCAGCGAAGCCGAACAAATCGCGGAAATGAAAAGCGACTGGTCCGCGGCGACCTTTATCGAGGATGAAAAATACGTTGCGCCGCTCGCCGCGCGCGCCTTTGCTTTCGCTGCGAACCGACCGCTCGACAAGCCCCTCGGTCTTCATGTTCAGGGTACGAATTTCCAGCTCAAGGTATGGGACGCGCTTTTAAGAATCCCGTTCGGCGCGACCACGACCTATGGCGACATCGCCCGGGAGGTCTGTTCGGCGCGGGCTGCGCGCGCCGTCGGCGCGGCGGTCGGCGCGAACATGATTTCGCTCTTGATCCCCTGTCACCGGGTTATTTTATCTTCCGGCGTCGTTCACAATTACCGTTGGGGAACCGCGCGCAAGAAGGCCATCCTGGCGATGGAAGAAGCAGTCGCGTCCGCCGCATAAAAAACGCCCCGCCGAAGCGGGGCGTTTTCGCATCAGTGCAAGGTGAAGGTTACGCAACGGAAGCCGCTTTTTCCTCTTGCGGATCGCGCAGAACATAGCCGCGGCCCCAGACCGTCTCGATATAGTGTTCGCCCTGGGTGGCGGCGGCCAGTTTTTTTCTGAGTTTGCAGATAAAGACGTCGATGATCTTGAGTTCCGGCTCGTCCATGCCGCCGTAAAGATGGTTGAGGAACATTTCCTTGGTGAGCGTCGTGCCCTTGCGCAGGGATAACAGCTCAAGCATCTGATATTCCTTGCCCGTCAGATGCACGCGCTGGCCGGCGACTTCGACCGTCTTGGCGTCGAGATTGACGACCAGCTTGCCGGTGGTGATGACCGACTGAGAATGGCCTTTGGAGCGGCGCACCACGGCGTGAATGCGCGCGACCAGTTCGTCCTTGTGGAACGGCTTGGTCATATAGTCGTCGGCCCCGAAGCCGAGACCGCGGACCTTGGTTTCGATGTCGCCCTGGCCCGTCAGGATCAGGATCGGCGTGTTGACCTTGGAAACGCGCAGCGACTTGAGAACGTCAAAACCCGTCATGTCCGGCAGGTTCAGATCGAGGAGGATGATGTCGTAGTCGTAAACTTTGCCGAGATCGACGCCCTCCTCGCCGAGATCGGTGGTGTAGACGTTAAAACCGTCAGACTTAAGCATCAGTTCAATGCTTTGGGCTGTGGCGCCGTCATCCTCGATGAGCAAAACCCGCATTGTCCGTCTCCTTGTTACGGCGCGGCGTCCCCTTAACGATGATGAACCGCGCATTTTTATTTTGTGAGGCTGATGCTAACGATGATTTGCTTTCACAATGGTTAATATGGCGCGCGGCATTGGACTGACTTGCGGAATTTTTTAAGGCCGCGCCAAGGTTTGTTACCGGTCGCGTCCCGTAATTACTTGATTTGCAGGGCGTGTCATTAAGCATGACCGAATTTTTTCTGGCTAAGGCGATTCACCAATTTACGGGAGATTAAGCCGCCAGGGGTTAAGGTCTCGGCACGCCGCGCGGCGCGTTTTGCGTTACGGGCGTTAAGGGATAAGCGCCGACATGCAAGCCGCCGCCTTGAGCCTGGCCGACACTTTCGATCCCGTATCGTTTGAAGGATCGGTGCTGAGCATTTCCGGTCTCGGCGTTGAAATCAGCGACCGTCTCGGCGCGCTGAAAATGAACGCCCGTGTCGATATCGAAACAGCGTCGGCGCCGCTGTTGGCGGAGATTGTCGGCGTCAAGGAAGGCGCTGCGCTCGCCTTGCCGTTCGGCGCGCTTGACGGCGTGCGCCGCGGCGCCAGGGTGCGGTTTTTGAAAACCGCCGCCGGGATCGCGCCGTCGGCGGCCTGGCTCGGCCGCGTGGTCGACGGGCTCGGCCGGCCGATCGACGGGGGCGGTCCGATCGAAGCCGGCGCGCGGCTGCGCCCCTTAAAAGCCCGTCCGCCCCGCGCGCCCATGCGCGCCCGGCTCGGCGGCGGCATTGATTTCGGGGTCAAGGCGCTGACCGCCTTCACGCCCGCCCGCGCCGGCCAGCGCATCGGCGTCTTTTCCGGATCGGGCGTGGGTAAATCGGCGCTGCTCGGCATGATCGCGCGCAACACCGAATGCGACATTGCGGTGATCGCGCTGATCGGCGAGCGCGGCCGCGAGGTGCGTGAATTTCTCGAAGACCATCTTGGATCGGCGGGGCTCGCCCGGGCGGTGATCGTCGTGGCCACCTCGGACGAGCCGGCGATGATGCGGCGCGAGGCGGCTTTTCTGGCGCTGACGGTCGCCGAATATTTCCGCGATCAGGGCGCGCATGTGCTTTGTCTCATGGACTCGCTCACGCGCATCGCCATGGCCCAGCGCGAGATCGGCCTCGCCGCCGGCGAGCCGCCGACCACCAAAGGCTATACCCCGTCCGTGTTCTCGACATTGCCCGCGCTGATCGAACGCGCCGGGCCCGGCCATGACGGCGCCGCGCCCGGCTATATCACCGGCGTTTTTTCCGTGCTGGTTGAAGGCGACGATCATGACGAACCGATCGCGGATGCGGCGCGCGCGATCCTCGACGGCCATATTGTCCTTGATCGCAAAATCGCAGAACGCGGCCGGCTTCCCGCCGTCGACATTTTGCGCTCGGTTTCCCGCGCCATGCCCGGCGCATTGAGCGATCAGCATGCGAAGCTGGTCGCCGAGGCGAAGGCGCTTGCGGCGGCCTATGAAGACATGCGCGAATTGATCCGCATCGGCGCCTATCGCAGCGGTGCCGACAACGAGGTCGACCGCGCAATTGCGCTCCATGCCGAACTCGAAGATTTTCTGGCGCAGCCGATGAACGTGCGCGCGCCCGCCGATGAAACCTTCGACGCGCTCCAAACCGTTCTGAGGAAGGATGACGTATAATGACGCAAACCGCTCACGCCCCTGAGGGCCTGAAGAAATTGTTAAAGCTTGCGCGCGGCGATGCGGACGTCTTGCGCATCGACCTGGTGGATATCGAACGGGCCCGCGCCGCGGCGGAAAGCTCCCTGACCGGCCTGGCCGACGCGGTGCGCCGGGAAGAAGCGGCGATGACCGAACACAGCGGCGCGGATCTCACCGTCTATCTCGAAGGCGTGCGAGAACGCCGGCTTAATCTGCAAACCACGGTGATGACGTTGACCGAGGCGGAGGAAAGCGCCCGCGACCGGCTTGAGGCCGCGCTGATCGAAATCAAAAAGCTTGAACATTTGATCGATCTCAACGGTGAGGCGGCGAAAAAAGCCGCCCGCCGCGATCACCGCCGGCAAATCGATGAAATTGCGGCGCGCCGGCAGGCGTCGTGACCTCGCCGAGCCCGGTCGAGGCGCGCGGGGCTTTATCTTAACCCTTTGTTAACAGTTGGTTTTTGATCCTTGGGGCGGGTTCGGGAGAGCGGTTCCGTTTCTGTTGCGGAACCATCCGGCCAAAACAACACTATGGGGCGATTTATCCTTTGCGTCCCATCAAATACCATGTTATCCCATAATTTACCGCAAAAATGCGGCATTAAGGGGCGGCGATCCCGGCGCGGGGCGCCGTGGCGGAGGAAATCGGCATGCGGCGCGGGGCCGAGACCCTGTTTCTGGGGTCTTACGTCAACAAGATCGATGCGAAGGGACGGCTCGCCACGCCGGCCCGGTTTCGCCGCGTCCTGGAACTTGAAAAATCCAACGAGATTTACTGCTACCCATCGCCGGACGAGCCGTGTCTGGATTGCGGCGGTCCTGATTTCATTGAAACCCTGATGGCGTCGATCGGCGGGCTCGCGCCGTTCTCACGCGAGCGCCGGGTCCTGCAGCGCACCATCACCTCCCGGACGTTTATCGTCTCCATGGACAAGGAAGGCCGGATCATCCTGCCCCAGCATTTGCGCGACCACGCCGGGCTCGACGGCGAGGCGGAATTTTCCGGCAATGGCGAATGTTTCCAGATCTGGGCGCCGCAAACCTTCAAGCGGGTGATGGCCGACGCCGACGGTGAGGCCGCGGCCGCCCGCGAGAAACTGCAAAACCCCGCGCCGATGATCGGAGGCGCGAAATGAACGCGGCGGCGCATATTCCTGTCATGGTCAAGGAAGTCGTCACCGCTCTGGCGCCGAGGGAGAACGGCGTTTACGTCGACGCCACGTTCGGCGCGGGCGGCTATTCGCGCGCCATTCTTGGCGCCGCTCATTGCACCGTATACGGATTTGATCGCGATCCGTCCGCGATTGAGCGCGCGCAGACGCTGGTCGACGAATTTGACGGGCGCCTGCGCCTGATCAACCGGCCGTTCGCCGACATGGAAGAAGCGCTCGCCGAACACGGCGTTGACGGCATCGACGGCGTCGTCTTCGATCTCGGCGTTTCCTCCATGCATCTTGACGAACCGGCGCGCGGCTTTTCCTTTCTGCATGAAGGCCCGCTCTCCATGCGCATGGACGGCGGCAAACCTGACGCCGGCGACGTGATCGAAAGGGCCGAACCGGCCGAACTGGCGGCGATCTTCAAAACCTATGGCGAGGAAAAGCGCAGCGGGCGGATCGCCCGCGCCATAGGCGCCGCGCGCAAAAAGGCGCCGATCAAGACCACTACAGCGCTCGCTGCGATTATCGAAAAGGCGACCCCCGCGCGGGGCAGGGAGAAAATCCATCCGGCGACCCGCGTCTTTCAGGCGCTGAGGATTTTCGTCAATGATGAACTGGGCCAGCTGGCGGCGGGATTGCGCGCGGCCGAGCGCTTGTTGCGTCCGGCGGGCCGGCTGGTCGTAGTGGCGTTTCATTCGCTCGAAGACCGCATCGTCAAGCGGTTCCTGACGAGCCGGTTTGAAGCAACCGGCGGCGGCTCGCGCCATGCGCCGCCGTCCAGGCGGGCGCCCGCCTCCTTCGCACCGGTCTATGCAAAAGCGCTGGCGCCGGGCGCGGCTGAAATCGAAGAAAATCCGCGCGCGCGATCGGCGAAGCTGCGCGCGGCCGCGCGTCTTGCCGCGCCGCCGGTCGCAACGGTCGATGCGGCGCTGGGCCTGCCGCCGCGGCTCGATCTGAAATTTCTTAGTGAGGGAAGAGCGTAAATGATCCGTATAACAACTATTTTTCTGTGCATTCTGCTGGCGGCTGCGGCGGCGGGCCGGTATCGCGCCGAGGAATCCGTGCGCAAGGCCCGCGCGGAGCTTGACCGGCTCGAGACCGAACGGCTCGAAGAGCTGCGTTCGGTTCAGATGTTGCGCGCGGAAACCGCTTATCTGGAAAACCCTGAAAGACTGGCGAGGATCGCCGAGGCGCGGACCGACCTCAGGCCGTCGGAACGCGAACAGCTCTTGACGGCGCGCCAGTTCGCCGCCGCAGTGGGAAGCGATGCCGCGCCGGCGCCCGACGCCGCCGACCCGCTGCCGGAAAGCGTGATCATGAATGCGCTCGCTATGGCTGAAATGGCGCGCAGCGAATAAAACCGCATGAAAGTACGCTCATGTTCAAGCGATCGCCGAAAAGACCAAAACCCGCCGCCTATGTGATTGCGGAATCGCGTGCGGCGAACACCGGCGGCGCATCGGTCCATATTCGCGCGCAAAGCGAACGCTCCCGCCAGGCGGTCCGGGCCAAAACCCGGATCCTGATGTGCGCGGTGGCGTTCGTTTTCGTGTTCGCGTCGCTCGGCATGCGCTTGGCCTATGTCTCCTTTGGCGCAATCAAGCCGACCGCCTATCTCGCCGCGGTCGAGCGGGTTGATGCGCCGCGGCCGGAAATCGTCGACCGCAACGACACGCTGCTGGCGACAGGCCTGCCCATGATCGCGCTGGAAATCGCCGGCGCAGAAGTCTGGGACCCTCATGAGACGGCAGAGCAGCTTGGGCGGGTTCTGCCCGACATCGACGTCGCGGAGCTCGAAACAAAGCTCCGCGCCGGGCGCTATGTGGAGGCGCGGGCCGATTTAACGCCTGCCGAGCGCCAGGCGATTTTCGATCTCGGTCTGCCGGGCGTGCGTTTCGCCACGCGGATCAAACGATTTTATCCGCAGGCCGATCTCGCGGCCCATGTCATCGGCCATGGCGAACCCGGCCGGGGCGGCGTCATGGGTCTTGAACGGGTCGCCAATGACTGGGGCGCGCGCGGCGCCTTGCGCGCGTCCATCGACATTCGCGTGCAGCAGATCCTTGAAGACGAACTTAGCGCGTCGCTGAGAAAATTCAGCGCCAAGGCCGCCTGGGGCGCGGTGATGGATGTTGAAACCGGCGAACTCATCGCGCTGGCCAGCCTGCCCGATTTCGATCCCAACGCGCCGGGCGCCGCGCCGGCGGATTTTCGCCGCAATCGCGCCGTCTATGACCGTTATGAACTCGGTTCCGTTTTCAAGCCGCTTACCGCGGCGGCGGCGCTTGAAGCCGGCGTCGCCCGTGAAGGGTCGACCTACGACGCGCGGGGCGCCTATCGCATCGCCGACCGCCGGATCACGGACTTCCACGGCGAGAACAGGATTTTGACCTTGTCGGAAGTTGTGCAGTTCTCCTCCAATATCGGCATGGCGCGCGCCGCAGACGATCTCGGCGCGGAACGGCAAAAGGCGTTTCTTGAAAAACTCGGCCTGTTCGAGCCCGCGCCGGTCGAATTGGCCGAAAACCGCGCGCCCGAACTGCCGCGCCAATGGGGGCCGGTCGAGAATGCGACCATCTCCTACGGCCACGGCATTTCCGTAACGCCGCTGCATCTGATGGCGGCGTTCGCCGTCGTCGTGAACGGCGGCGTCTATTACAAGCCGACCTTTTTAAAGGTCGAGGGCGACATTGAAGAGCGCCGCGTCTTCTCGCCGGAAACCAGCGCCGTCATGCGCCGCATCCTGCGACGGACGGTAACCGACGGCACCGGCGGATCCGCTGAAGCGCCGGGATATTTTCCTATCGGCAAGACGGCGACCGCCGACAAGCCCGCCTATGGCGGTTATGCCGAGGATTCGCGCATTGCGAGCTTTATCGGCGCGATCCCCGGCTTTGCGCCGCGTTACGCCATTCTCGTATCGTTCGACGATCCGCAGCCCTTGAAGGAAACCTACGGCTACGCGACGGCCGGCTGGAACGCCGCGCCGGCGTTCAAACGCATTGTCGAGCGCGCCGCCCCCCTTCTCGGGGTGTCGACCGTCAATGAGGCCGCCGCGCTCGCCGCGTTCGTTTCCGGCGATACGGCGCCGCTGCGCGAAGCGCGTCTTGAAACGCCGGTCCTGGAGCGCGCGCCGTGAGACTGTCCGAGCTATCCGGCGAACGTTTTGCGCCCGATCCCCACATCGCCGGCCTGACCGCCGACAGCCGCGAAGTGGCGCCGGGCTATCTGTTTGCGGCGCTTCCCGGAACCCGCGCGGACGGCGCCGGTTTCATTCCGCAGGCGGAGGAACGCGGCGCCGCGGCCATTCTGGCGCGGCCGGGAGCGACGTCGAAACTGCCGATCGTATTCGACGAAATACCGCGCCGGCGGCTCGCGCGCATGGCCGCGCGTTTTTTCCCGGGCCAGCCGGAAGTCGTGGCGGGCGTGACCGGCACCAACGGCAAAACCTCGACCGTGCGCTTTGCCGCGCAGCTCTGGTCGATGCTGGGAAGAAACGCCGGCAGCATCGGCACGCTCGGCGCCGCTTCGGCCGGTTTCGAACGCAAGCTCATGCACACGACGCCCGAACCGGTGACGTTGCACCGGACGCTGCAGGCGATGGCGGAGGCCGGCGTCACCCATCTCGCCATGGAGGTCTCAAGCCACGCGCTGGCGCAGCATCGCGTCGACGGCGTGACGTTTCCCATCGCCGCTTTCACCAACATCACCCAGGACCATCTCGACTATCACGGGGATTTTTCCCGCTATCTGGAAGCGAAGCGACGGCTGTTTTCGGCGCTGCTCGCCAGGGACGGCGTCGCCATCGTCAATGACGGCGGCGAGTTCGCCGGGCGGTTTTCGCAAGCCGCCGTCGAGCGCGGCGCCATTTTACGGACAGTAGGGCCGGGTGGCGCGGATCTGAAAATCGAAAGCGCCGATCCTCATCCCGGCGGGCTTCATCTTAAGGTGAAGGAAAACGACGCCGTTCATGACATCGACCTGCCGCTGATCGGCGTCTTCCAGGCGGAAAACGCGTTGGTCGCCGCCGCGATCGTGATCGAGTCGGGCTTTGACGCCAAAACTGTGCTGCCGCTTCTGGAACAGCTGAGCCCCGTGCCCGGCCGCATGGAACTTGCGGCCCGGCTCGGCGCCGCGTCAATCTATGTGGACTACGCCCACACGCCGGACGCGGTGAAAACCGCCCTGCAAAGCCTGCGGCCCCATGTCAAAGGCAAGCTGATCGCCGTCATCGGCGCCGGCGGCGACCGCGACAGGGAAAAACGCACGCTCATGGGCGCGGCGGCGCATGCGCACAGCGACCGGGTGATCGTTACGGACGACAATCCGCGCAGCGAAGACCCGTCGGCGATTCGCCGTCAGGTAATCGACGGTTGCATGAACGCTGTCGACATCGGGGATCGCAAAAAAGCCATCGAAACGGGGATTTCGATGCTGGAAGATGGCGATGCGCTGTTGATCGCCGGCAAGGGGCATGAAACCGGCCAGCAGGTGGGGCATGAAACGCTGCCCTTCAACGATGCGGAAGTCGCCAAAGCCGCTGCGTTGAAGCGCGCAAAGGAGCTCGGGCGATGACAGCGAATGCTTTACAGGACAATCACAATCTCTGGACCGCTTACGAGGCGGCCGCGGCGACCGGCGGCGCGCTGTGCGCGCGCGGCGGAGATCCGAAAGAATGGGCGGCGGAAGACTGGTCCGCCAGCGGCGTTTCCATCGATACGCGCAGCCTCAAACCCGGCGAAATATTCGTTGCGCTGCGAGACGCCCGCGACGGGCATGAATTCCTGAAAAACGCCTTCGATGCAGGCGCTGCGGCGGCGCTTGTGGCGCGCGCGCCGGAAGATGCGCCCGAAGGCGCCCCGCTCCTGGTGGTTCCCGACACCCTGCAGGGCCTGCGCGATCTCGCGCTTGCCGCGCGGCTGCGCAATTTCGGCAAGCGCGTCGGCGTCACCGGCAGCGCCGGCAAGACCAGCACCAAGGAAATCCTGCGCGCCATTCTCGGCGCGAGCGGGAACGTCCATGCGCCCGATCGGAGCTTGAACAATCAATGGGGCGTGCCGCTGACCCTTGCGCGCATGCCCATGCGCGCCGATTACGGCGTTTTTGAAATCGGCATGAGCCGCGCCGGCGAGATCACGCCGCTGACGGCGCTGGTGCGGCCCCATGCGGCGATCGTCACGACCGTGGCGGCGGCCCATCTTGAATTCTTCGATTCGATTGAAGGCATCGCCGAAGCCAAGGCGGAAATCTTTTCCGGTCTTGCGCCGGGGGGGATTGCGATTTTGCCGTTCGACAACGCTTATTACGCGCTGTTGAAAAAGCGCGCCGAGGAAGCCGGCGCGGCGGGCTTCGTCACCTTCGGCGAAAAGGACGGCGCCGATATTCAGTTGCTCGATTATCAACCGGACGGCGCCGGCGCGCGGCTGACCGCAAGCTTCAATGGCGAGCGCCGGACGTTTTCGGCCGGCGTGCCCGGCAAGCATCAGGCCCTTAACATACTCGCCGCCCTTGCCGCCGCCGATGCGGTCGGCGCGGATTTCGACGCCGGCATAAATGCGCTTGCATTGCTTCAACCCGCAGAAGGCCGCGGCGCCCGCATCGCAATCAAGGTCGGCGGCGGCGAGGCGATCCTGATCGATGAAAGCTACAACGCCAATCCGGCTTCCATGACCGCGGCGATCAGCCTTCTGGCCGCCGCGCCGACCGGTGACGGCGGGCGGCGCATCGCCGTGCTCGGCGACATGCTCGAACTCGGCCCCGATGCGCCCGCGCTCCACGCCGCGCTCGCCAAGACGCTGGTTGCGGCCAAGGTTGATCGCGTCTACGCAGCGGGCGAGCTCATGCGCCATCTTTGGGACGCCTTGCCGCCGGCCATGCGCGGGCTCTATGCCGGGTCCGCCGTTGGTCTGGTCGGGCCGGTCTGCGATGTGGTTGCGCCCGGCGATGTGGTGATGGTCAAAGGTTCAAACGCGTCTAACGTCAGCGCCGTAACGCGCGCGCTCGCGGCGGGCGATGAGGCGTCGGCCGGCGCGACGGAAAAGTAAAGGACGGGCTCAGGCTAGTCGATGTTGTATTATCTTTATGAGCGGTTTGCGGACGACTATCAGATTTTCAATCTCTTCCGCTATCTGACGTTTCGCACCGGCGGCGCCGTCATGACGTCGCTGTTGATTTCTTTCCTGTTCGGGCCGTCGCTGATCCGCTGGATGCGGCGCAAGCAAGGCCGCGGCCAGCCGATCCGTCAGGACGGCCCCCAGGGACACATCATTGAAAAAGCCGGCACGCCGACCATGGGCGGCGTGTTGATTCTGCTGTCCATGAGCATCGCCATCCTGTTATGGGCCCAGCTTTACAACACCTATGTTCAGGTGGTGCTGGGCGTGACGCTCGCCTTCGGCCTGCTCGGCTTTCTCGACGACTATTTGAAGGTCACCCGGCAGAATTCGGGCGGCGTGCCCGGCAGCTTAAAGCTGCTCTTTCAGTTCGTGGTCGCCATATCGGCGGGCTTTATCATGATGACGCAGCTTGGCGCGGACGCCGAGGCGTTGCGCGCAAAGGCCGCTTTAGCGCAGAGCCTCGGCGAGCGGCCGCCTGTGGTTCCGCCGCTCGGCATTGAAAGCGGCGTGCCGGTGCCGGTGTTCAAGGAACTCATCATTCCGCTCGGCATTATGTTTCCTCTTTTCGTCGGGATCGTCATTGTCGGCGCGTCCAATACGGTGAACCTGACCGACGGGCTTGACGGTCTCGCCACCGTGCCGGTGATGATCGCCGCGGCGACCTATGCGCTGATCGCCTATCTCGTCGGCAACGCCATTTTCGCGGGTTATCTGGGCGTGCCCTATGTGCCCGGCGCCGGGGAAATGGCGGTGATCTGCGGCGCGATTATCGGCGCAGGGCTGGGCTTTTTATGGTTCAACGCCCCGCCGGCGGCGATCTTCATGGGCGATACGGGATCGCTTGCGCTCGGCGGGGCCATCGGCGCCATTGCGGTTGCGGCCAAACATGAAATCGTGCTCGCCATCGTCGGCGGGCTGTTCGTCCTCGAAGGGCTGTCGGTGATGATTCAGATCGCGTCGTTCAAGCTGTTCGGCAAGCGCGTCTTCCGCATGGCGCCGATCCATCATCATTTCGAGCATCTCGGATGGAAAGAATCGACCATCGTCATCCGGTTCTGGATCATCGCGGTGATCCTGGCGCTGATCGGGCTGGCGACTTTGAAGCTGCGATAGGCCCGATGCAATGATCTTGATCCCCGACGTAAAGAACAAAGCGATCGCCGTTTTCGGGCTCGGCGTCAGCGGGCTGGCGACCTGCGAGGCGCTGGTCGCATCGGGCGCGCATGTTTTTACCTGGGATGAAAACCCCAAGGCGCGCGCCAAGACCGCAAATACCGATTATCGCGCCGAACATCCCAAACAATGGCCGTGGAAAGAACTGGCCGCGACCGTGGTCAGCCCCGGCGTGCCGCTGACCCATCCCAAGCCCCATCCCATCGTGCGCAAGTCGCAAATCGAAAAGATTCCGGTCATCGGCGACGCCGAGCTTTTCGCCCGTGCGGTGAACGCGCTTGCAGAACGCGAGCGTCCGCGCATCGTCGCCGTGACCGGCACGAACGGCAAGTCGACGACGACGGCGCTGATCGGCCACATCCTGCGCGACGCCGGCGAGGAAGTGCATGTGGGCGGCAATATCGGCGAGGCGGTATTGTCGCTGCCGGCGCCGGAGGCCAGGGCGACCTATGTGCTGGAGCTTTCTTCTTTTCAGCTCGATCTGACTTTTTCCCTGCGCGCGAACGCCGCCGTGTTTTTGAATCTGTCGCCCGATCATCTCGACCGCCACGGTTCGACGGCGAACTATCTCGCGGTGAAGAAGCGCATTTTCTTCAATCAAACAGCAAAAGACCTCGCCGTCGTCGGGGTCGACGACGAATATGGCGAAGCGGTCTGCACCGAACAGATCGCGCGCGAGCTAGCGCAGGTCATTCCTGTTTCCGCCCGCGGCGCGCTCGGCCGCGGCGCCTATGCGCTTGACGGCAAGCTGTTTTATAATTTCGAGGGAAAGACCGTGCTTGCCGGCGATATTGCCGACGCTCGGGGCCTGCGCGGGTCTCACAATCATCAAAACGTCGCCGCTGCGCTGGCGGTGTGCGCCCAATTCGGCGTGTCGCCGGCGCTTGTGGTCCAGTCGGCGAAGCGTTTTGGCGCTCTGCCGCACCGCATGGAAGAGATTGCGCGCATCGGCAAGACGCTTTTCATCAACGATTCAAAAGCGACGAACGCCGCCGCCGCGGCGCGCGCGCTTGGCGCTTTTGAAAACATCTACTGGATTGCCGGCGGCCGGGCGAAGGAGGGCGGAGTCGCTTCCCTGCGTTCCGCGATGGACCGCGTGGCGCGCGTCTATCTCATCGGCGAGTCCGCGGAAGCGTTGGAGGAACAGCTTCGCGGCGCTGCGCCTTGCGCCTTGTGCGGCGATCTTGAAACGGCGCTCGGCCGGGCCGCCGCCGATGCGTCCGCGAGCGACGCCGCCGCGCCGGTGGTGCTGTTTTCGCCCGCTTGCGCTTCCTACGATCAGTTCGCGAATTTCGAAGAGCGCGGCGAGGCTTTCCGCCGGCTGGTGGGCGAATTGACCGAGACCAACGGAGCGGCGGCGTGAAACAGATTTCACGCACTGACGATTCTGTTTTGGCCCGCTGGTGGTGGTCGGTGGACCGGGTTTCTCTCGCTATTCTCGCGCCGATTATTCTGATCGGGATTGTCGTGCTCATGGCGGCGGGCCCGCCGGCGGCGGCGCGCTTTCGCATTCCCGATGAATTTCATTTTCCCCTGCGGCAGATTCTGTTTTTGGTTCCGGCCTTGGCCTTTATGACCGCGATCTCGTTCCTGACGCCGTTGCAGGCGCGCCGGCTCGGCGTTCTCGTTTTTGTCGGCGCAATTCTTTTAATGTTGTTTGCGCTGCTTGCCGCGGACGACATCAACGGCGCCAGGCGTTGGATCGATCTCGGGCCGATGCTTCTGCAGCCGTCGGAATTCGCCAAGCCCGGCTTTGTCGTCGTCGCCGCGTGGATGCTGGCCGAGGGCGCGCGCGATCGGCGCTTTCCCGGCGGCGCGATCGCCATGGGCATCTACGCCCTGTTTGCGCTGCTGTTGCTGTTGCAGCCGGATTTCGGCCAGTGGGCGCTGGTGACCGGGGTGTGGGCGGCGATGTTCTTCATCGCCGGCTGGGGCTGGATCTGGATGGCGCTGCTCGCCGGCGCCGGGATTGCGGCGCTGACCGCAGGCTATTTTCTATCCGCCCATGTCGCCGCGCGGATCGATACGTTCATCAAACCGGGCGCAGGCGAGGCCTATCAGGTCGATAAGTCGCTCGAAACCATCGCCAATGGCGGCCTGATCGGGCGCGGCGACAGCGCGCCGGTGAAAGGTGCGCTGCCCGATGCGCATACGGATTTTATCTTCGCGGTCGCTGCTGAAGAGTTCGGGTTCCTGCTCGGCGCGGCGATCATTATTCTGTTCGCCGTATTCGTGGCGCGCATCCTGACCATCGCCGCTTCGTTACGCAGCCTTTTTGCGCAATGCGCGGTGTCGGGGCTGGCGGCGATCATCGGCTTTCAGGCGATCATCAATATCGGCGTTTCCCTGCGCGCGCTGCCCGCCAAGGGCATGACCCTGCCGTTCATTTCTTATGGCGGCTCATCGCTGCTGGCCACCGCGCTTGCGGTCGGGCTGATCTTCGCGCTGACGCGGCGCCAGCGCGGCGCCCAGCGGCGCAAGGATATCATGCCATGATCGGCGGCGATAAGGACCGGCCGATCGCGCTCGCCGCCGGCGGCACGGGCGGGCATATGTTTCCCGCACAAGCCTTTGCACAGGAACTCAAGCGCCGGGGCCGGCGCGTGTTGCTCGTCACCGATGAGCGCGGCGCGCGCTATGCGGAGGATTTTCCCGCCGACGAGCGGTTTCAGATCTCCGCGGCGACGCCGTCCATCGGCGGGCCGGTGGCAAAGGGCGTCGCGGCGCTGTCGATCGCGCAAGGACTGCTGACGGCGCTGCGCGAATTTCGCAAACGCCGCCCCGCGGCGGCGGTCGGTTTCGGCGGCTATCCTTCCCTGCCCGCCATGAAAGCGGCCGCGTTCAGAGGCGTTCCTTACGGGGTGCACGAACAAAATGCGGTGCTCGGCCGCGCCAATCGCATGCTGGTCAAAGGCGCGGCGTTTACGGCGCAGGCTTTTCCGATGCTGGAAAAACTGTCCGCCGGCGTGAAAACCGTCGAAGTCGGCAATCCCGTGCGCGACGCCGTCGCCGCGGTCGCGGACACGCCGTTTCCGCCCGCCGGCGAGGACGACCCGATCAACATACTCATCTTCGGCGGCAGCCAGGGCGCGAGCATTTTTTCGCAGGCGCCCGTGGGCGCCATCGCCGAATTGCCCGCAGAACTGCGCCTGCGTTTGCAGGTGACGCATCAGGCGCGCGAAGAAGACCTTGCGCGGGTGCGCGGCGATTACGCGCTTGCCGGCGTTGAATGCGACGTTGCACCGTTCTTTCGCGATCTGCCCCGTCGCATGGCGGCGGCGCATCTCGTCATATCCCGCGCCGGCGCATCGACCGTGACCGAACTTTCGGCCATCGGCCGGCCGTCGGTGCTGGTTCCGCTCGCCATCGCCATGGACGATCATCAGACCGGCAACGCCCATGTCCTTTCCAAGGCGAGCGCCGCCATCGTCCTGCCCGAAAGCCGGTTTAATCAAGACTCCCTCGGCGCGGCGCTGTCGACCCTGCTGGCCAATCCGGGCCGGCTTTTGTCCATGGCGGCGGCGGCGAAAGGCCGGGTCAAACAGGGCGCTGCGGCGGCGCTGGCCGATCTGGTCGAGGACGTGGTAAACGCGCGCGCGGCCGCTTAAGTGAAAAGCATGTCAACGCTGGAAAAGTTTTCCAAGATCGATCCGCCGGAAATCAAGATCCGCTTGCCCTTCGGCGTCGGCCCGATTCATCTCGTGGGCATTGGCGGGATCGGCATGAGCGGCATCGCCGAAGTCATGCACAATCTCGGCTATGAGGTGCGCGGCTCCGACGTCGCCGACGGCGCCAATGTCCGTCGCCTGCGCGACAAGGGCGTGCCCATCGTCATCGGCCATAAGGCGGAAAATGTCGAAGGCGCCGAAGCGGTGATCATTTCAACCGCGATCAAGGGCGACAATCCTGAAGTCGCCGCCGCCCGCGCGCGGCACATTCCCGTGGTGCGCCGCGCCGACATGCTGGCCGAATTGATGCGGCTTAAATGGACCGTCTCCATCGCCGGCACCCATGGCAAGACGACCACCACCAGCATGGTCGCGGCCCTGCTCGACGAGGCGGGCCTTGATCCCACGGTGATCAACGGCGGCATCATCAACGCCTACGGCGCCAATGCGCGGCTCGGCGAGGGCGACTGGATGGTGGTCGAAGCCGATGAATCCGACGGCGCGTTTTTGCGTCTGCCCACGACCATCGCGGTGGTCACCAATATCGATCCGGAACATCTCGATCACTGGGGCGGATTTGAAACCTTACGCAACGCCTTCGACGCCTTTATCGAAAATACGCCGTTTTACGGTTTCGGCGTGGTTTGTCTCGACCATCCCGAGGTCCAGGCGCTGGTCGGGCGGGTCACCGACCGGCGGCTGATTACCTACGGCTCCAATCCCCAGGCCGACATCCGCGCGGAAAACATCCGCCATGAAGAGGGCATGGAGATCTACGACATCGTCTTCCGCGAGCGCGGGGCCGAGATCGGCCGCATCGACGCCGTCAAACTGCCCATGCCCGGCGTGCACAATGTTCTTAATTCGCTGCCCGCCGCGATCATTGCCAAGCGGCTGGGCGCGACCGACGAACAGATAAGGTCCGGCTTTTCAAAATTCGCCGGGGTCAAGCGCCGCTTTACCCAGGCAGGCGAATGGAAAGGCGTCAAGATCATCGACGACTACGGCCATCACCCCGCGGAGATTTCAGCCGTCCTGCGCGCCGCGCGCAATGTCGCCAAAGGCAAGATCATCGCCGTTGTCCAGCCGCATCGCTATACGCGGGTCAAGAATTTGTTCGACGAGTTCTGCGCCTGTCTCAACGAAGCGGACATCGCCCTGATAGCCGACGTATACGCCGCCGGCGAGGCGCCCATTAAGGGCGCGGACCGCGACGCGCTGGTGGCGGGTCTTGAAGGTCACGGCCACCGCGATGCAAGGGCGCTTGAAAGGCTCGACGATCTGCCGCGCCTTGTCGCGGATATCGCAGAGCCGGGCGATTATGTCATTTGTCTCGGCGCCGGGGATATTACGAAATACGCCAACGCCCTGGCGGTGCGCCTGGCGGCGTTTGGGAAGTAGCGTGTCGTTGCATTCTAATAGACACCCTCATCCTGAGGCGCCCGCCGGAGGCGGGCCTCGAAGGATGGCCGCAAGCGCGGCGCCGGCCGCCATCCTTCGAGGCTCGCAGCTTTGCTGCTCGCACCTCAGGATGAGGGTCTTTTATGGTTGAAAGACCTGTTACGAAAACCGACCTTCCATTCGTCCGCGGCAAATATGTTGAGAATGCAGACCTTTCCGCGCTGACCTGGTTCCGGGTCGGCGGGCCGGCGGACGTGTTGTTCATGCCGGCGGACGAGGACGACCTTGCGCATTTTCTAAAAAAAACGCCGCAAGATATTCCTGTCTATCCCATCGGCGTCGGTTCCAACCTGCTGGTGCGCGACGGCGGCGTGCGCGGTGTCGTGGTTCGGCTCGGCTCTCCGTTTCGTAAGATCGCGGTCGACGGCATGCGTGTGATCGCCGGCGCGGCGGCGATCGACGCCCAGGTGGCAAAAGCCGCCGCAAAAGCCGGCGTCGCCGGTCTTGAATTTTTTCGCGGCGTGCCGGGAACCATCGGCGGCGCGCTCGCCATGAACGCCGGCGCCTATGGCGGCGAGACCAAGGACATACTGGTCGAAGCGGTCGCCTATGACCGCAGGGGCGAGCGCCGCGTGCTGTCGAATGTCGACATGAAATTTTCCTATCGCTACTGCGGAGCGGCCAAAGGGCTCTTTTTTACGAGTGCGATCTTCGAAGGCCGCCCGGACGAGCCCGCGGCCATTGAGGCGCGTATGGACGAAATCAGCGCCAGGCGCGAGGCGACCCAGCCGATCCGCGAGCGCACCGGCGGGTCGACCTTCGCCAATCCCGATCCGGCTCATTCCGGCGGGCGCAAGTCCTGGCAGTTGATCGAGGAGATCGGCGGGCGCGGCCGCGTTATCGGCGACGCGCAGGTTTCCGAGCGCCACTGCAATTTCATGATCAATCGCGGCAAGGCGACCGCGGCGGACCTGGAAGAGTTAATAGAGTCTTTACGTAAGGATGTCTTAACCAAGACCGGCGTGGCGTTGCGCTGGGAGATAAGGCGGATCGGCGAGAGGTTATAGGGGGTAGTTTGCAGGTTGAAGGTTGCAGGTTGTGAGCGAAATTCAATCATATTGCGACCTTAAGGTCTGGCGGCGTGCAATGGATTTGGTTGAAGCCGTCTATGCGCTCACGGCCTCTTTTCCGAAGCAGGAGGAGTATCGTTTAACGTCGCAAATTATACGCGCCGCTATATCAATCCCTGCCAACATTGCAGAAGGACAACGGCGCAGCACGCGCAAGGATTACGCGCATTTCGTGAGCATCGCCCGCGGATCTGTTGCTGAGGTTGAAACACTGCTGCTCGTTGCGGAACGTGTGGAACTTGCGACGAAAGACAAGATTGAACCGCTTGTTGAAAGCGCGGAAGAAATCAGCCGAATGTTGTATTCAATGCGCAACAAACTGACAGGCGCCCTATGAATGCGCCTTCCAACCAGCAACCTGCAACCTCCAACCTAACCCCTAAAACCTCTATGAACAAAAAATTCAAACGTGTGGCGGTTTTGAAGGGCGGCTGGTCGCCGGAGCGGGAGGTCTCGCTCGTGTCCGGCGCGGCGGCGGCGCATGCGCTCGCCGAGCTCGGTTACGACGTCGTTGAAATCGACGCGGGCCGCGATGTGGCGGCACGTCTCATAGATGCAAAACCCGACGCCGTTTTCAATGCGCTGCACGGCCAGTGGGGTGAAGACGGCTGCGTGCAGGGGCTCCTGGAAGTTCTCAATATACCCTATACCCATTCCGGCGTGCTCGCCTCGGCCCTGGCGATGGACAAGCAGCGCGCCAAGGCGGTGTTCGAGGAGGCGGGCATTCCGTCGCCGCCGGGAAAAATCGTTTCGCGCATCGAAGCCGCCGGCGGTCATGTCATGACGCCGCCCTATGTCATCAAGCCGAATGCGCAGGGATCTTCGGTCGGGGTTTATATCGTGCGCAAGGGCGACAACCGGTCGCCGTCAGAGCTGACAAGCAAAGAATGGTCCCTGGGCGAGGACGTGCTGGTTGAAAAATTCATTCCCGGCCGCGAACTGACGGTCGCCGTCATGGGCGATCGCGCGCTGTGCGTAACGGAAATCACGACGGCGCTCGCCTTTTACGATTATGAAGCCAAATACGCCGAAGGCGGCTCTGAACATATTCTGCCCGCCGATTTGCCGGACGATGTGACGGCGCGCTGCCTTGACCTTGCCCTGCGGGCGCATCTAGCGCTCGGTTGCCGCGGGCTTTCCCGCGCGGACTTTCGATATGATGCAAGCGATCCGGCCGAACAGCTCTACTGTCTTGAAGTGAACACCCAGCCCGGTCTGACGCCGACGTCGCTGGCGCCGGAACAGGCCGCCCATCTCGGCGTTTCCTTCGCCGAGCTTTGCGCATGGTTAGTGGAGGACGCCTCATGCCAAAGGTGAAAAAGAAAACCGCCCGCAAAAACACCCGCGCGCGAAAACGCAAAACGAAAAAATCCGCCGGCGCAATTTCGGTCCTGACCGATTTGATTTCCCGTTACGCCGTGGCGGGCGCGGCGGGCGTTACGGTCATTGCCGTGATCGCCGCGGTCGTCTTGTGGAGCGGCGGTTATGTCGGCCTCATGGGCGAACGGGCAAGCCGGCTTGCCGGCGCCGGGGCGGTCGCGGCAGGCCTTGAGGTGCGGCGGGTCACCGCCAGGGGGCTGGGCCAGACGAGCGAGCAGGAACTTCTCGACGCCATCGGCCCGGTGATCGGCACGTCGATGTTTCATTTCGATTCTTTCGCGGCGCGGGCGCGGGTGGAAAATATCGGCTGGGTGCGCGCCGCGGCGGTCTCGCGGTTGTGGCCGGGCACGGTGCATGTGTCCGTTCGCGAGCGCGAACCGGCCGCCGTCTGGCAGATTTCCGGCGTGTTGAATCTCATCGACCAGCACGGTGCGGTCATTCGCCCGATCGACGCCTTTGAATATTCCAACCTGCCGCTCATCGTCGGCGCCGGGGCGCCGGAGTCCGCCGCGCGCATCCTCCAGGCGGTGCGCGCTCAATCCGCGCTGTGGGGCGAGACCGCGGCGCTGATCCGCGTCGGCGAGCGGCGCTGGAACCTTCGGCTGAAAGCCGGCGGCGACATCAAGTTTCCCGAGACCGGATACGAAGCCGCCGTCGAAGACCTCGCCCGGCTTCACGACGCATACGGATTGCTTGACCGGCCGATCGAATATGTCGATCTTCGCGATCCTAACCGTTTTGTCTACAGAGAGATCGGTGCGAGCGGCGAAAGCCCGCTCGGTCATTAACGCGCGGAACGAAGGACAGCATCTGTGGCGCCGATGATAAACCGCCGCCGACGCAAGGAGACGTCCCAGGTCGCCGTGATCGACATCGGCGCGTCGAAAATCGCCTGTTTCATTGCGCGGCTTTCAAGCGAGCCGGACCTTGCGCCCCATGCGGAGATTGTCGGCGTCGGTTATCACGGCGCGCCGGCGCGCTCGAAAACCGCCGCCTCGCCCGAACAGGTCGAGACGGGGATCCGAAAGGCGGTCGACGCCGCCGAACGCATGGCCGGTGCGCATATTCATCGCGTGTCGGTCGCCGTTCCCGGCAAATTTTTGCGCACGCGGCGCATCGGCGTCGATATCGAAATCGCCGACGCGATCGTCACGGAAGAAGACGTCGAGGATTGCCTGGCGGAAGGCATGCGCGCGGCCGCCTCGCCGGAAACCATCGCGCTGCACGGTTTCGCCAACGGTTACCGGCTCGACGGCGAAGAAGTGTTCGACGATCCGGTCGGCCTGAACGGGGCGATGCTTTCGGCGGAAATGCTCGGCGCGGCGGCGCGCCAGAGCGTGCTCGACAATCTCGCCGCCATGGTCGAGCGCTGCGGGCTCGCCGTGGACAATTTCATCGCGGGGCCATATGCGGCGGCGGAAGGCGTTTTGATCGACGATGAAAAGGATCTCGGCGTCGTGCTGATCGATATCGGCGCCGGGTCGACGGCTTATGCGGTGTACGACAATGGCGTCATGACCGATTGCGGCGGCGTCGGGGTCGGGGGCGGTCACATCACCAAGGACATCGCGCAGATTTTCGCCACGCCGATCGCTCAGGCCGAGCGCATCAAGACGCTCTACGGCGCGGCGCTGATCGGTCCGGGCGACGAACATCGTCTGGTCGACATTCAGCAACTGGGCGTCGCCGGGGAGACCCAGCGGGTCTCGCGCGCCGATCTTTGCGAAGTCATCATCCCGCGCATGGAGGAGATTTTCGAACTCGTCGCCGCGCGCCTTCCCGACGACGGTCTGCGCCGCAGCGGCCTGCGCCGCGCGGTGATCACCGGGGGCGGCAGCATGCTGGTCGGCGCGCGCGAAATCGCCGAAAAGGCGCTTTGCATGAAAAGCCGCATCGGCCGGCCTGTCGCGATCGCCGGGGCGCCTGAGACGGCGAGCGCGCAAGGTTTCGCCGTGTGCGCGGGCATGATCCAGATCCGTGCGCATAACGATGCGGGATGCAATGTCGCTCTTGGCGCCGCGCGCCAATCGCCGCATCCTTCGCGCGACGGCTCGATCTTCGCCGGCGTTGAAGCGTGGCTGCGCGCAAAGTTCTGAGTCGTCGTTAAGGGGGTGTTAACCATTTTTAAACGGTTCTGAACGAATCTTTAACGATGGGGCAACCATGAGGGCGGATCCCCGGCAACCAGTCGTCTATCGGAGCATTCCATGCCGTTAAATTTGAGCGTGCCTGAACTGACCGAATTAAAACCCCGTATTACCGTCATCGGCGTCGGCGGGGCGGGCGGCAACGCCGTCAACAACATGATCGAAAGCAAGCTTGAGGGCGTCGACTTCGTGGCGGCGAACACCGATGCGCAGGCGATCGGCCTTTCCAAGGCGGAAAAAAAGATCCAGCTCGGCGTCAAGACGACGCAAGGACTCGGCGCCGGATCGGTGCCGGATATCGGGCGCGCGGCGGCGGAGGAATCGCTCGACGAAATCCTCGATCAGGTCGGCAATGCGCATATGCTGTTCATCACCGCCGGCATGGGCGGCGGCACCGGCACGGGGGCGGCGCCGGTCATCGCAAAGTCGGCCAAGGAGCGCGAAGTCCTGACGGTCGGCGTGGTGACCAAGCCCTTCCATTTTGAAGGCGCGCGGCGCATGCGCATCGCCACCGCCGGGATCGAGGAACTGCAAAAGCATGTCGACACGCTCCTCATCATTCCCAACCAGAACCTGTTTTCGATCGCCAACGAACGCACCACCTTCCACGAAGCGTTCGCGATGGCGGATCAGGTGCTGCACTCGGGCGTCAGAGGCATCACTGACCTGATGGTCATGCCGGGCCTCATCAATCTCGATTTCGCCGACGTGCGCACGGTCATGAGCGAAATGGGCAAGGCGATGATGGGCACCGGCGAAGCGGAAGGCGAAAAACGCGCCATTCAGGCGGCCGAAGCCGCGATTTCCAATCCGCTGCTGGATGAAGTGTCGATGAAGGGCGCCCGCGGCGTTCTGATCAACATCACCGGTTCGATGGACATGACCCTGTTCGAAGTCGACGAGGCGGCGAACCGCATTCGCGCCGAAGTCGATCCGGAGGCCAACATCATTGTCGGCTCGACCTTCAATCAGGACCTTGAAGGACGCGTGCGCGTTTCGGTAGTCGCCACCGGCATCGATATCGAGGTCGACGAAAAGAGCCCCCAGGTAAGAATAAAAACCAGCGCCGTCGCCAAACCCTGGCGCGAGCCCCTGGTGGTCAACGCACCTGCGCAAACAGAAACGGCGCCGACGAAAACGTCGAAACAGCCCGCCGCCGCGCCGCCGGGCGCAGCCGCTGCGCCCGCTGCGGCGGCGCCCGCCAATCCTGTGGGCGACGTGCATGAGCGCATCCGCCGCATGCTGACCGAAGGCTCCCCGGCGGGCGCCTCGCTCACCCGCGCCGGGCCGAGCGTGCCGGTTCCCCAGCGTTCCGCGGCGGCGCCCGCCGCGCCGCGGCGCCTGCAGCCCGCCGAAGAGGCCAAGCCCGCGCGCAATCCGTTCCGCGGGGCCCAGCAGCTCGGCAAGCACTCTATCGAGGCGGCGGTCGACATGTTCAAAGCGTTGGGCGCGGGCAAAGATGAGCGCCATGACATGACCGCGCCGCGCGCGCCGGAACCGGCCAAACCCGCCTCAGCCATGCGCGGCGACCTCTTTGACGACCAGGAAGACGCTGATCTGGAAATTCCGTCTTTTCTCAGGAAAAAGAAAACCGGTTAGGCGCGCTGTCAGGAAGCTGGCGCAACTTGTTGCTTTTGTTGAGACCCGCGCGCCGCAGCCCGCTGCGGCGCGCGATTGCGTTTTGGCAACAAAATGAAATAAAGCTTGAAGGCATGAAGCGACAAAAGCACCACAATTGTCCGTTTAAAGGGAATGCAACGCCGTTGCAGCATAGGCATTATAGGGGCGACGGCGTGATCGCGATGGGGAGATAATTGCAAAATACGTTGCACGCATCGGCTGAGTTCAGCGGCGTCGGGCTTCATTCCGGCGCGGCCTGCCGGATCGTTGTCCGACCGGCCGCGCCGGATACGGGCATCGTCTTTCGGCGCTGCGATCTGCAGCCCCAGGACGGCGCGGGCAAACAAGCCCTGCTGATCGATGCGGCGCCTGAAAATGTCGTCAGCGCCAATCACGGCACGACGCTGGCCAACGCCCATGGCGCGACAGCGGCGACCGTCGAGCATCTGATGGCCGCCTTCGCGCTTTGTTCGATCGATAATGTGCTGGTTGAACTGCATGGCCCGGAGATTCCCATCCTGGACGGCAGCGCTGCGCCTTTTGTCAGTGAATTTCGCAAGATCGGCGTCAACGCGCAGAACAAGCCGCGGCGTGAAATTGTGATCGATGACGCGCTGCAGGTGACGGACGGCGACCGGAGCTTGCGTTTTGATCCGGCCAACGAATTCAGCCTGGATCTTTCCATTGATTTCGAGGACTGCCTGATCGGCCGGCAGTCGATTTGCGTGCATATGGACGAGCCGGACATTCAGGAGCGGCTGGCGAAGTCGCGCACTTTCTGCCGGCGCCATGAAGTCGAATCGCTGCGGCGATCGGGCCTGATCCGCGGCGGTTCGCTTGAAAACTCCCTCGTCGTCGACGGCGCCCGGCTGCTGAACGGGGAACGTCTGCGCGATCCGCATGAATTCGCCCTGCACAAGGCGCTGGACCTGATCGGCGATCTTTATCTGCTCGGCGCGCCCATCAGGGGCGCTATTACCGCTGAAAAGCCCGGCCACGACCTCAATGTCAGGGCCGCGCAGGCGCTTGCCAGACGCGTGCGCAAGCCCGATGCGGCCGCCGCGCCGGTGGCGGCGACCGCCTAGGGGCTTGATTCGAAGACCCCGGTTTGACGCCCTCTTCGCGCCGCACTAGAACTTTGCGCCGGTGGGGCGTTTAACATTCGCAGGCGTCGCGTGGTCTTCAGTTTTCGGTTCTTCATCTATCTTCTTTGCATCGTCGCCGCCTGCGCGGCCCTTGGCGCGTGCAGTCCCAACAAGAAAAAGGCGAAATTCGCCTATGTCGAGCGGCCGGTGGAAACGCTTTATGCCCAGGCCAAGCGCGAGCTTGAGCGCAAGCGATTCGATGAGGCGATCGGTTATTTCGAAGAAGTAGAGCGCCAGCATCCCTATTCGGCGTGGGCGCGCCGCGCAATGCTGATGAAGGCGTTCGCGTATTATCAGGGCAATGACTATGAGGAAGCCCTTGAGGCGCTCGACCAGTTCATCGGGCTGCATCCGGGCAATAAGGACGCGCCTTACGCCTATTATCTCAGAGCGATCTGCCATTACGAGCGCATCCGCGATGTGGGACGCGATCAGGATTACACCAACAACGCCGTCGCCGCCCTGACGGACGTGGTGCGCCGTTTTCCGGATACCGAATACGCCCGCGACGCGCGCCTCAAGCTTGATCTCACCAACGACCATTTGGCCGGCAAGGAAATGTATGTCGGTCGGTTTTATTTGAAAAACAACAAGCACATTGCGGCGATCAACCGGTTCAAAAAAGTGATCGAACAATATCAGACCACCAGCCACGTTCCCGAAGCACTGCACCGGCTGGTCGAGGCGTATATTGAAATCGGCGTTATCGAAGAGGCGCGCGCCGCGGGCGCCGTGCTCGGCTATAACTATCCTGGCAGCCCTTGGTACGAGGATACCTATCGGCTGTTCAAAAATCACGGATTGCTGCTGGCCAGCGAAGGCGGAACCGGCGGGCGAAAAACCGCCGTCAAAACGCCGCGCGCGACAGATGTCCCCGACGGCGCCCCTGACGGCGCTGAAGAGGCCGCCGACGATGCGCCGGCCCCGCTCCGGGCAGCGCCGGCCGCGCTCGCGCCGCCGGAACTGCGCGAAGACGACACCGCCGATCTTGAAGCCGCCGGTCCCCGGAACGAAGAGACCGGCGCCTACTAAGCGGCTTTCGGGCGCGGACGAACTCATGTAAATTCGGGCCTTCCGAACGGGATGGTCCGGCGATGCTCACCGCGCTCCATATCCAGGACTTCGTGCTGATCGATCAGGCGCGCTTGGCGCTGGCGCCGGGCCTGACCGCGCTGACCGGGGAAACCGGCGCCGGCAAGTCGATCCTGCTTGACGCGCTGGGCATGGCGATCGGCGGGCGCGCCGAGCGCGGGGTCGTGCGCCGGGGCGCGGCGCAATGCGTGATCGCTGCGTCTTTCGAACCGCGCGCGGATCACCCGGTGTGGACCTTTCTCGAAGAAAACGGCCTTGCCGGCGACGACGACCAGATCATTCTGCGCCGCGTCGTCGCGTCGGACGGGCGCAGCCGGGGCTTCGTCAACGACCAGCCGGTTTCGATCGGCGTGCTCAAGGCGGCTGGCGAACTCCTCCTCGAAGTCCATGGCCAGCATGACAGCCGCGGTTTTCTCGCCGCGCCGGCCCATCGCGGCATGCTCGACGCATTTGGCGGTCTGGAGAAAAAAGCAGCAAGGCTGGCCGGCCTGTGGCGGGCCTGGCGGGAACGCGAAGCCGCTTTGGAAGAGCGCCGCCGGCGCAGCGAGGCAGCCGCGCGGGAGGCGGACTATCTGCGCTATGTGGTCAAGACGCTGGAAGATCTCGATCCCCGGCCCGATGAGGAAGTCGACCTCGCCGAACGCCGCGCGGCGCTGATGGCGGCGGAAAAGATCGCCGAAGACTTGAGCGCCGCGCGCAACGCGCTTGACGAGGGCGGGGTCGAGACGAAGCTTTCCGTCGCCTTGCGCGCCGCCGAGCGCGCCGCCGGCCGGCTTGCCGCGCCGTCGCCGACATTGACGGCGGCGGCGGAACATTTGGAAAGTGCGCTGAACGAGGCCGCCGAGGCGCGCGATATGATGGCGCGCGCGGAACGCGAATTCGGCGTCGATGCCGAGGCGCTTGATCGTGCGGAAGAGCGATTGTTCGCCCTGCGCGGGGAAGCGCGCAAGCACGGCGTTCAGCCCGATCAGCTCAGCGTGTTTCTGGCGCAATCCAAAACCGCGCTCGACGATCTCGAACTGGGCGAAAAGGCCTATGAAGATCTTGAACGCGCCGTCGCCGCGGCGAACGCGGACTACGATAAAGCCGCCGAGACGCTGTCGCGCGACCGCGTTCGCGCCGCGGAAAAGCTCGACACAGCCGTCGCGCGGGAGCTGGCGCCGCTCAAACTCGGCAAGGCGCAGTTCAAGACCGCCGTCAAGACCGATCGCGATAATCCCACATCGGAAGGTTTTGACCGGGTCGAATTCATGGTCGCCACCAATCCCGGCGCGCCGGCCGGGCCGCTCAAGACCATCGCTTCGGGCGGCGAACTCTCCCGTTTCGTGCTGGCCATGAAGGCCGCATTGGCGGCGAAGGAAAACCGCACGGTGATTATTTTCGATGAAGTCGACGCCGGGATCGGCGGCGCCGTCGCGGACGCGGTCGGCGAACGCCTGGCGCGCCTGTCCCAGGACGCCCAGGTCCTGGTCGTCACCCACAGTCCGCAGGTCGCCGCCCGCGCCGATCATCACTGGCGTATCGAAAAGACCCAGCGCAAAAGCAAAACGACCACGGCGCTGGCGCATCTGACGCGCGAGGACCGGATCGAGGAACTCGCCCGCATGCTCTCGGGCGCGGAAATCACCGACGAGGCCCGCGCCGCCGCCCGCCGGCTGCTCGGCGCGCCGCAGCGGAAAAAACTGGCGAAGGCCGGGTAAGGAATTACAATGAACCTTTCCTCCGCTCATTCCCGCGAAAGCGGGAATCTACGACAACATTTCCTGGCTTCCCGCTTTCGCGGGAATGAGCGGACGGGTAGCGAAATGAGCATCCCTGCTGGGACCGATCGTTTGTCATTTTTCGTGCAGGCAATAAATGGCGCTTAAGTCCAAACAACCCGCGCCGATTCCCGTCAATCGGTTGAGCCAGGAAGAGGCCGAGGCGGAACTGGCCCGGCTCGCCGCCGCGATCCAGCGCGCCGACGATGCCTATTATCAAGACGACGCCCCGGAAATCAGCGATGCGGAATATGACGCCCTGCGCCGGCGCAATCTCCTCATCGAGAAACGCTTTCCCAAGCTCAAACGCGAGGACTCGCCTTCGGACAGGATCGGCGCGGCGCCGTCCGCGAAGTTTGAAACTGTACGGCATGCGGTGCCAATGTTGTCACTAAACAATATTCTTCAGGAAAAAGAAGTTACGGCCTTTGAGAAGTATATCAGGAAACGCTTAAAGCTCACAGCCGACTTCCCCCTGACATTTACGGCAGAACCCAAGATCGATGGGGCATCATTGAATCTTCGATATGAGAATGGCGTGCTGGTCCTCGGAGCAACACGCGGCGATGGTAACGAAGGCGAAAACGTTACGGCGAATGTGTTGACTATTAACGACATTCCAAAACAGCTCACATGCGCTCCGAGAATACTCGAAGTACGCGGTGAGATATATATGCCTCATGACGATTTTGAAGAAATCAATAAGCACCTGCAAAAAGCGGCCGATAAAGAAGGCAAGAAACCTGATCTGTTCGCTAACCCGCGCAATGCCGCTGCAGGATCACTACGCCAGATTGATGCCGCTATTACGGCTTCCAGATCGCTTCGATTTTATGCTTGGGGTTGGGGGGAAGTGAGCGAAGACCTTGCAGACACACAATTTGAGGCGATTGAAAAGCTTGGGGGATTAGGATTCCCCACAAATGATTTATTGATCCGGTGCAATACGTTAGCTGACATGCTGGCTTACTATCACAAAATTGAAGAACAGCGCCCGGATCTTGGTTACGATATTGATGGCATTGTGTATAAAGTTGATCGCCTCGACTTTCAGCAACGTATTCGCCCTAGCAGCCGAGCGCCACGCTGGGCGAGGGCGCATAAATTTCCTCCGGAAAGAGCAATTACGGTGCTCAAGGATATTGATATCCAGGTTGGGCGTACTGGCGCTCTAACTCCAGTAGCGCGTCTTAGGTCAATTAACGTTGGCGGAGTCATGGTCTCCAATGCGACGTTACATAACGAAAGCTATATTCAAGGATATGACAGCAATGGGAAGATGCTACGGACAGATGAAAAAGGAAACGCCATCGATATTCGCATCGGTGATACGGTCATTGTGGAAAGAGCCGGAGATGTCATTCCTCAAGTCGTGGACGTCATATTGAAAAGGCGCAATGAAGATGCGCAAAAATTTAATTTTCCAGAACACTGTCCCATCTGTAACAGCCATGCGGTCAATGAAGTTAACTATACAACCGGAAAACCAGGCTCAGTGCGACGTTGCACGGGCGGACTAATCTGCGCTGCTCAAGCTGTCGAACGTTTAAAACATTTCGTATCTCGGGCTGCATTTGATATCGAAGGCTTTGGCGAGACATATGCTCAAATTTTGTTTGATTCCGAGTTAGTCAAAAACCCTGCTGATATATTTGTACTACATAAAAAGAAAGAACAATTTCAGAGAGTTGTTTCGGAGAAGCGCGAGGCTGATGCAAAAATCCGCGAGAAATCGACAGGAAAGAAAAGAAAAAAAGCTATTACAGAAACCGAACGCACTTTCAAAGATGTAGATAATGTTCTTGATGCTATCGAAATTCGGCGAAAAATTTCATTTGAACGATTCATTTATGCCTTAGGGGTGCCTAATGTTGGAGAAGTAACTGCAAAAGTTTTGGCAAGGCATTATTCGAGCCCTAAGAAGCTGATAGATGCTGTTAGAGAAGCGAAATCACAGAGGCCTGGTGAGAAATTTTTAGAGCTAGAAAAAGTTCGCTATATTGGTGAGGCGCGACTCAACGCATTGCTGCATTACTCTTGGAAAGAGATTCCAAATGAGATTTCAAAGAAATCTGTTCCCTTGCTGCAAAAAATTGAGAGCTTGGGGATCGTCGGTCTAGATAAACGTTCAATAGTTGGATTGGTTGAACATTATAAGGATTGGCCTGCATTCATTAGTGCGATGAAACAGGCCTCTTTGGAAGCGCCTGGGAAAGGCTATCAATTGCTAAGCTCACAGAAAGACGTCGGCACAGTAGTCACGGAATCCTTGATAGAGTTCTTGTTGGAACCTCATACTCTCAACGTAGTAGAAAAATTACTGCAGCAAATCCAAGTCGAAGAGCTAGAACAAAAACAAGTTGGGACAAGCTTCGAAGGCGAAACAATTGTATTTACGGGCAGGCTTGAGAGGATGACTCGTAGCGATGCGCAGAAGAAGGCCGAAGCCCTGGGCGCCAAAGTTACTAGTTCGGTAAGTGGATCAACCACGTTGGTTGTTGCCGGCCCTGGGGCGGGGACTAAGAAGAAGGAAGCCGAAAAGCTCGGAGTAAAAATAATTACAGAAGATGAGTGGATTAAGTTAATTGAAGAATAGAGTTATTGAATATACTATCGCTGCGTGGCCAAGATAATTGCAATTGATTTCGAAACAGCCAACGAGCAGCGGTCGAGCGCATGTGCTGTGGGGCTGGCATGGATTCAAGACGGTGCCATTGTGCGCATGGAAGAGCGCTTAATACGGCCGAAGGAACTACGATTTTCTGGATTTAATATTTCTATACACGGAATCAAGCCGGAAGATGTCGCCGATTGTTTTGAGTTTCCAGATGTGATGGCTGAATTTGCAGAGGAATTTGTTGATGCGACAATTATTGCTCATAATGCCGCATTCGATATGAGCGTATTACGCGCTGCGTTGGATGCATATAATGTTCCGTATCCAGAGTTCGATTATTTGTGCACGCTGAAAATGGCTCAAAAAATTTGGGACTTTTTGCCTCGCCATACCCTTCCTGTTTTAGCTGATCATTTTGATATTGACTTTACACATCATCGCGCAAGCGAAGATGCTGAAGTGTGTGGAAAGTTGGCGCTAAGAGCAGCGCAGGCGGTTGGGGTAGATTGTATTACGGATGTGCCAGAATACATTGATATGACCCCTGGCAGAATGTTTCCGTATGATTATGAGCCATGCTCTTGCAGTTATGGAAGACGATATTCAAGGCGGAAATCGAAATTTGACAAAACATCGATTGTGGCGTCGCAAATCGTAAAAGGTAATGTGCCTGGGCTTGTAGGCAAAAGAGTCGTCTTCACCGGCACGCTTGAAACCATGACCCGCGACGAAGCCAAGGCGCGCGCGCAAGCGCTCGGCGCCAAGGTGTCAGGCTCGGTGTCGGCCAAGACCGATTATGTCGTCGCCGGTCCCGGCGCCGGGTCGAAACTTAAAAAAGCCGGCGAGCTTGGGATCGCCGTCCTCACCGAAGAAGAATGGGCGACGCTGGCCGGCCGTTAGGATCGGTTGCGGATCGAACAGATCACCCGCTCATCCCGGACGCGCTGCAGCGCCCCGGATCATCATCCGGGGTGATGCTGCGCAGAGCCGGGATCCAGCGAACGAAAAATGACGGGCGAAGCCCGACTTTCTTGGTAAGACTGGATTCCCAGCCCGACCGAGAATGCGGTCTAACTATGATTAGCGCGCCTTCGCGCGCGGGCGCGGGAATGAGCGGTGAAATGTTCCAACCAATCCGCAACCGACCCTAGGCGAAACGCCGAAACGGGATTTTGTGCGTGTCATATTTGTGCTTATTCGCATGAAAAAATAGCAATTTCGGCTCTCCCAAAACACTCGCGAAGCGGGCTGCGCTCTTTTTCCAGAGTCTCATTTCTGGGCATTGCCAGCGGCGGCTGCGGCGGACTACATCATCGCCGCGCCGGTCGGAATCCCGCTGGAAGATTCCGCAAAATCAACGGCTTCGCGTGACTATCGGCAAGCCGAAGGCAATCCGGAGATGGATGATGAGCAAGGGCAGCCCGCTGTCGCTTTACGTTCCCGAACCTGAATTCCGCCCCGGCGACACGCCGGACTTTTCCAATGTCAAAATCCCCCAGGCCGGATCGGTGCGCAAGCCGCCGATCGATGTCGAGGCGGAGGAGATTCACGATCTTGCCTATTCGATTATCCGCGTCATGACCCGACAGGGCGAAGCGGTCGGTCCGTGGGCGGGCGAACTGACCGACGAACAGGTGCAAAAAGGTCTTGAAGATATGATGCGGGTGCGCGCGTTCGACGCGCGCATGCTGATGGCCCAGCGTCAGGGCAAGACCAGTTTTTACATGCAGGCGCTTGGCGAAGAGGCGATCGCCTGCGCCTTTTCGAAGGTGCTCAGACCCGGCGACATGAATTTTCCGACCTATCGGCAACAGGGCCTTCTCCTGTCGGCGGATTATCCGATGGTCGACATGATGAACCAGATCTACTCCAACAAGGAGGACCCGCTGAAAGGCCGCCAGCTGCCGATCATGTATTCGTCGAAGAAACACGGCTTCTTCACGATCTCCGGCAATCTCGCCACGCAGTTCATCCAGGGCGTGGGCTGGGCCATGGCCTCGGCCATCAAGGGCGACGACAAGATTTGCGCCGCCTGGATCGGCGACGGCTCGACGGCGGAGTCCGATTTTCACGCAGGGTTGGTGTTCGCATCGACCTATCATGCGCCGGTGGTGCTCAACATCGTCAACAATCAATGGGCGATCTCGACCTATCAGGGCATCGCCCGGGGCAAGGCCGCGACGTTCGCCGCCCGCGGGCTCGGCTTCGGCATTCCCGCCCTGCGCGTCGACGGCAACGACTATCTCGCCGTCCATGCGGTTTCGAAATGGGCGGTTGAGCGCGCGCGCCGGAACTACGGGCCGACGCTGATCGAACATGTGACCTACCGCGCCGGCGCGCATTCGACGTCGGACGATCCGTCCGCATACCGGGCCAAGGAAGAATCCGACGCCTGGCCCCTGGGCGATCCTGTGGAGCGGTTGAAAAACTATCTCATCAAAAAAGGCGCCTGGTCGGAAGAGCGTCATAAACAGACCAAGGAGATGCTTGAGGCGGAAGTCGCCGAGGCCAATCGAGAGGCGGTCAAAAACGGCACGCTGCATGACGGACCGCACGTTTCGCCAAGCACCATGTTCGAGGATGTCTATAAGGAAATGCCGCTGCATCTTATCCGCCAGCGCCAGGAAGCGGGGATTTAAAGCCCATGGCGCGCATGACCATGATCCAGGCGATCCGCAACGGCATGGACAACGCCATGGGCCGCGACGACGATGTCGTCGTCTTCGGCGAGGATGTCGGTTATTTCGGCGGCGTTTTCCGCTGCACCGAAGGGCTGCAGGAAAAATACGGCAAGCAGCGATGCTTCGACAGCCCGATCAACGAGTGCGGCATTGTCGGCGCGGCGATCGGCATGGCGGCCTATGGGCTGCGTCCCTGCGTCGAAGTTCAGTTCGCGGACTATGTCATGCCGGCGTTCGACCAGCTTTCCCAGGAAGCCGCGCGCATTCGCTATCGCTCGGCCAACGACTTCACCGTCCCCATTGTGGTGCGCATGCCCACCGGCGGCGGCATATTCGGCGGCCAGACCCATTCTCAGAGCCCCGAAGCGATCTTCGCGCATGTCTCCGGCCTCAAGACGGTGATTCCGTCCAATCCCTATGACGCCAAGGGCCTTCTGATCGCGTCGATCGAAGACGACGATCCGGTGATGTTTTTAGAGCCCAAGCGTCTTTATAACGGTCCTTTCGACGGCTATCACGACCGGCCGGTGACGCCCTGGTCGAAGCATGAGCTTGGCGAAGTGCCCGAGGATTATTACGCCGTTCCCCTCGGCAAGGCGGCGATCCGCCGCCCGGGCGAGGAGGTCACGGTGCTGGCTTACGGCACGATGGTCTATGTCGCTGAAGCCGCTGCTGCGGAAACCGGGATCGATGCGGAAATCATCGATCTTAGAACCATCCTGCCGCTCGATTACGAAACGATTGAGGCGTCGGTGAACAAAACCGGCCGCTGCGTCATCGTGCATGAAGCGACCCGCACATGCGGCTTTGGCGCGGAGCTTATGGCGGTGGTGATGGAAGGATGTTTCTGGCGGCTCGAAGCGCCGGTCATTCGCGTCACCGGTTACGACACGCCTTATCCCCATGCCCATGAATGGCATTATTTTCCGGGACCAAAACGCGTCAGCGCCGCCCTGAAAAAAGTGATGGAGGGGTCGTAATGGGCGAATATGTCATCAAGCTGCCCGATGTGGGCGAGGGCGTGGCGGAAGCTGAACTCGTCGAGTGGATGGCCGACATCGGCGCCAATGTGCGCGAGGACGAGGTGCTCGCCTCGGTGATGACCGACAAGGCGACGGTGGAAATTCCCTCGCCGGTCGAAGGCAAGGTGGTCTGGCGCGCCGCCAAGATCGGCGAAACCCTCGCCGTGGGCTCGCCGCTCATCAGGCTCGAAGTCGACGGGCCAGGCAATGTCAAGCCGGGCGCCGAACCCGCCGCCGCCCCGCCGCCCAAAAAGGAAGAAAAACCCGAGCTCGAATCGGCAAAAGCCGAACCCAAAAAAACGCAAGCGAAGAAAGCTGCGACCAACGGCGCCGGCGCGGCCCGGCCGCAATTTGCCGGCGCGCCGCGGGCCGAAGGCGAAAAGCCGCTGGCCTCGCCAGCGGTGCGAAAGCGCGCGCTCGATGCCGGCGTCGATCTGCGTCGGGTGCGCGGGACCGGCCCCGCGGGACGCATTTCCCATGGCGATCTTGACGCTTATTTCGAGGCCGGGGGTGCGGCCGGCGGCGGGCGCGGCGCGCTCGTGCGCAATTCATCGGTGACGGACGTTCCGGTCATCGGCCTCAGGCGCAAGATCGCTGAGCAAATGGAAGCGGCGAACGCGCGCATCGTGCCGATCACCTATGTGGACGATGTCGACATGACCGCGCTGGAAGAGTTGCGCGCCAAGCTCAACGATACGCGCAAGGAAGGCCGGCCCAAGCTGACCATTCTGCCGTTTTTGATGCGCGCCATGGTCAAGGCGATCGCCGAACAGCCGCATCTGAATTCAATTTTCGACGATGAAGCGGGCGTTATTCACCAGCATGGCGGCGTTCATATCGGCGTCGCCGCACAAACGCCGAATGGGCTGATGGTGCCGGTCGTGCGCCATTGCGAAGCGCGCGACATCTGGGATTGCGCCGCGGAAGTCGCCCGGCTTTCAGAAGCGGCGAAGGAAGGCAAGGCGGCGCGCGAAGAGCTTTCGGGGTCGACCATCACCATCACTTCGCTGGGGGCGCTGGGCGGGATCGTCACGACGCCGGTCATCAACCATCCGGAAGTCGCCATCATCGGCGTCAACAAGATGCAGACCCTGCCGCGCTGGAACGGTTCGGAATTCATGCCCCGCAAGGTCATGAACCTGTCGTCGAGCTTCGATCATCGGGTCATCGACGGCTGGGACGCGGCGGTGTTCATCCAGCGCATCAAGACGCTGATGGAAAACCCGGCGATGATTTTCATTGATGAATAGTTCGTAGTGGGTAGTGCTTAGTGCGTAGCGTCGAAGGGGTATCGGCTAAAATCCCCTACGGACTACGCACTACAAACTACGCACTGGATGATAAACGTAAACAGCGGAAGTCATATGACCGACATCGAATGCAAACTCCTTGTCATCGGCGCGGGACCGGGCGGTTATGTGGCGGCGATCCGCGCCGGCCAGCTCGGCCTCGACACGGTGATCGTCGAGGCCAAGGCCCATGGCGGGACGTGCCTTACTGTCGGCTGCATTCCCTCGAAAGCGTTGATCCACGCCGCGGACGAATTCGAAAAGGCGACGCATTTCGCAAACGGTTCGGCCATCGGCATCGAAGTCGCCAAACCCCGGATCGACCTTAAGAAAACCGTCGACTGGAAGGACGGCATCGTTAAACGCCTCACCACCGGCGTCGGCGGGCTTTTGAAAAAGAACAAAGTCAAGGCCATTGAAGGTTGGGCCGCATTCGTCGACGGCAAGACGGTTCGCGTCAAAACCAAAGAGGGCGAGCAGACTATCCGCGCCGAAAACGTCATTATCGCCACGGGATCGGAATCCATAGAGCTACCGTTCCTGCCCTTCGGCGGCGATGTGATTTCCTCGACCGAAGCGCTCGATCTGCCGGCCCCGCCGAAAAACCTCGCCGTGGTCGGCGCCGGCTATATCGGCCTGGAACTCGGGATCGCCTTTGCGAAAATGGGCTCGAAAGTCACCGTCGTCGAAGCGCTCGACCGCATTCTGCCGGTGTGGGACGAAGCGTTGACGCGGCCGGTCGCCAAAAAGATGAAAGCGCTCGGCATGGAAGTCTTGCTCGGCGCCAGGGCGAAGGGCCAAAGCGGCAAACACCTCGAAGTTGAAACTGCTAAGGGCGAAACGAAAAAAATTCCCGTGGACAAAATTCTTGTGACTGTGGGCCGCACGCCGCTGACTGAAGGCTGGGGGCGGGAAAATCTCGTCCTCGACATGGACGGCAGGCATATCAGGATCGACGATCAGTGCCGCACCTCCATGACCGGGATCTACGCCATCGGCGATGTCACCGGCGAGCCCATGCTGGCTCACCGCGCCATGGCGCAGGGGGAGATGGTCGCGGAAATCATCGCCGGCGAAAACCGGCGCTGGGACAAGCGGGCGGTCCCGGCGATCTGTTTCACCGATCCCGAAGTCGTCGCGGTCGGCCTGTCGCCCGATGAAGCGAAGCAGGAAGGCTTCGATGTCGTCACGCAGCTTTTCCCCTTCTCCGCCAACGGCCGCGCCATGACCATGGAAGCCGAAGACGGTTTCATCCGCTGCGTCGCGCGCAAGGACAATCATGTGGTGCTCGGCGTTCAGGCCGTGGGCGGCGGGATTGCCGAACTGTCGACCGCGTTCGGCCTCGCCATCGAAATGGGCGCGCGCCTTGAAGACATCGCCGGCACCATCCATGCGCACCCGACGCAAGGAGAAGCCTTCCAGGAAGCGGCGCTGCGCACCCTGGGGCATGCGTTGCATATATAAGCGTCATGTCCTTCTTCCCCCGCTTGCGGGGGGTTGGAAGGGGCCCCAACCCCTTCCAACGGCCCGAACGAAGGGCCGATGGGGGTTGTTTCAACAGGTTTGCTTGTGGCGATTGTGCGCCATGGATTCCGGGTTCCGGCTGCGCCGGCCCCGGAATGACAACCGATACTATATCGGCGGTCCGGTCGCGAAACTCTCCACCAGACTGCCGGCGATCAGCCGCCAGCCGTCGATCAGCACAAAGAAAATCAGCTTGAACGGCAGGGAGATGACGATGGGCGGCAGCATCAGCATGCCCATGGCCATGAGGATCGACGAGATCACCATGTCGATGATGAGAAACGGGATGAACACCATGAACCCGATCTCGAAGGCGCGCCTGAGTTCGGAAATCATAAAGGCCGGCACGAGCACATGCAGCGGCGTCGCCTCGGGCGTTTCCGGCTCGACTTCCGCCATGTCGAAGAAAAGCGCCAGGTCCTTTTCCCGCGTCTGACGCAGCATGAATTCCTTCATCGGCGCGGCGGCGCGGGGAAACGCCTCCTCGACGGTGATTTCATTGTCCATGAACGGCTTGACGCCGGCGACATAAGCCTCGCCGAAGGTCGGCGCCATGATGAAGGCGGTCAGGAACAGGGCGAGCGAAATAATCACCGGATTGGGCGGGCTTTGCTGAAGGCCGATGGCGGTGCGCAACAGCGACAGAACGACGACGATGCGGATAAAACTCGTCATCATGATGAGAATGGACGGGGCGAGCGAAAGCACCGTCGTCAGCAGGATAAGTTGAACGATGCGCGCGGAAAATCCCGCGCCGTCGCCATCGCCCATATCGAACGTCAGCGTTTGCGCCGTCGCATCGCCGGCCAGCGCTAGCCCGGCGATAAGACTTGCGGTGAAAACGCTGGCGGGCCGCATCAGGCGGCGTTCCTATTGTCGGCGTCCTGGGCGGGCCGCCGCTGCGCCGCGAAGCGTTCGAAGATGTGGAAAGGATTTTCCGCCGTCGGCGCCGCGCCAGCGCTTTCCGGCGCGCCTTCAAGGTTCTCTGCGATCAGGGTTTCGCTGTTCGGTCCCAGAATGACGAGATGTTCGGCGCCGTCGCATTTAATAATGGCGAGGCGCCGGCGCGCATCGAGCGCCAGGGTTTCCACAAGGGCGAGGCGGCGCTTGCGCACAAAGCCGCCGGATGCAGTTAAAAGTCCCGCCTTGCGCAAGGCGAGCGCGCCCAGGCCGATCAGGCCGATGACGGCCATGAGCGCGAAGATTACGCGAATGATTTCGGCGGCGATCATGACTGCGCCTTTGCCCGTTGCGAACTAGGCAAAAATTACCGGCGCCATGCTTAAAGCCGCGTTAAGCGCGGCGTTCGTAAAGCGCAGCGAGATCGTTAAGAGAAATCATGCCGCCGCCCACATGGTTGCGAAACCAGTCGAAATAGGAACGCGTCGTTTCAAGCATTTTGTCGACGTCTGCGGCGCTTTTCGCAAAGTTATTGGCGCCGGGCGTTAAACTTGTTGAATGAAGCGTAAAGGTCAGCACGGGGATTTGGTCTGCAAGAACCCGTTTGGTGAGCGCTTTGAGATCGTTTAGAGACGCGCCTTCCGGCGACAGGCGGACGGGTTGCAGGAAACCATTCAAGCGCGCCGGCCCGATATGTTCCTGACTGACGAACAGGCGCGTGCGCCGCAGGGCGTGCGCGCCGCATACCGGCGTGACGCGCATCGACCACGCCCCGTTTGCAACGGCCAGCGGACGGTTGGAGCAACAGGAATAATCCGGCCCGCCGGTGCGCGAATAGTCGAAGGCGGCGCTGGGGCTGAAATCATATTTGACGCCGATATCGGCGAGCAGGGCGTAATCGTCAGGCGCAACGCCGTAACGGCCGGCGCGGTGGGCGATGGCGCGCGTGCCGAAGACCGCTTCATATTGGTCCGCAAGGGCTTTGAGTTTTTTCTTGTGCACATCCGGCGGCAGGTTCTTTTGAAAGGAATAATATTCGCCGTTGAACTCGCTCTTGGGCGGCGTCGTCCACGGGTGGAGATGAAGACCGCAATCGGCCTCGCCGCCGCGTAGAAATCGCCGAAAGCAAGAAACGGCGTCCGGATCGGCGAGCAGAGGATAGGTCAAAAAGTAAAGCGGCTTAGCGCCCGCTTTGGCGCACAGAGACTGAAATCGCTTAACGCCGTCGACATCGCACACGCGGTGGCGGCTGTTTTCGAAGTCGTTCCAGTCGAAGGCCTCTTCCGCATCGACGGTGACGATCAGTTTGGGCGCTGCGCGCGGCAAGGTGATCGGCGCCGTCTTCAGCGCGCATCGCGCTTCTTTTTGCCGGGTCATTTCGGAAAAGATCGACGCCATGCGATCGGCGGTCTCGTTCCAGGAATAAGCTTCCGCATAGGCGCGGGTCGCGCCGCGGTCCGGCGGGTTGGCGAGCAGGTCGTTTACGGAAGCGGCGATCGCTTTCGGCGTTCTTTCTTCGGCCAATTTGCCGGCTTCGGGCGCGCGGATGATCTCGCCGACGCCTCCGGCCTTTGTTGCGACGCAGGGCGTTCCGCAGGCCATGGCTTCGAGCAGAACATTGGGCCAGCCTTCGCGCGACGACGCCAGCGTCAGAACATCCGCGGTATTGTAAAGCGCCGGCATTTCTTCAGGCGAAACCGCGCCCAGGAATCGCACGCGATCCGCAACGCCGGTCTTTCTTGCGTGCGCTTCCAGCCTGGCGCGCCGTTCGCCTTCGCCGGCGATGAGCAGCGTCGCATCGGGCATCTCGCTTAGGGCGTCGATGACCAGGTCGTGTCCCTTGCGGTCGATGAGATGACCGGCGCTTAACAGCACCCGGCCGGAAAGGTTCTTCCGTTTGCGAATGGGCGCGCGGTCTTGAGGCCCGAACCGCTCCAGGTCGACGCCGTTGCGCAAGACGTCGATTTTCTTTTCCGGCGCGCCGAGACGGACAAGCTGATCCTTGAGCGCCGCCGCCACCGCGATGACCGCATCGGCCTGATTGACGGCGGCGAGGACAGAGCGCCGCGGGCCGGGATAATTCGGAATATGCGTAACGTCGCTTCCCCGCGCCGTGACGGCGACGGGCCTGCCCAGTTCCTTTGCGACCGCGACGGCGGCAACGCCGTCGGGATAAAGATAATGGGCGTCCAGAATATCGAAATCCCATCCGTCGCGGGCGAGTTCGCCGATCGTCCTGCGCAGGCAGCGCGCAAGCCCATGCGGCGCGTAGGTCATGCCGATTTTCGGCGGCAGAAAATAGCGCGGGTGGAGGACTTCAATCCCGTCGCGCCTTTCCCGTTCGGGAACGCGCGCCCATCTTGCGTAACGGCCGAATGTCTCATTTTTGAACGGAAACCAGGGAATCGGTGCGACCACTTTGATGTCGCAACCATGCCGGGCGCGAAAAGCGCGCAGGCGGTTTTCCACGAACACGCCATGCCACGGCATGGCGACGTTGGGAAAAAGCGTTGTGAAAACCAGAATTCTCATAACCGGCTCGCCGTTTCGGCGACTACTGCTGTCAAGCGCTGTGCAAGGAAGGCCCCACTTTCACCCGTTAACGAAGCGTTAGGCATAAGACATGCTTCGGCGGTCGGCGCGGACGGAGATGGGGCTTTGCCGCGCGTTGACGGGAGTGGGGATGACCGGTTTCGAATTTCTGGTGCTGTCGCTTGCAGCCGTAACGATTGCCACGATGCGACCCGGCCGCATGCTCGCCAAGGCCGCCGGCGCGCTGTGGCCGGGGCGATTCTTCCGGGCGATTGGCGATGCGGCCGCGATTTCCGGATCGGTCAGGGGCAAGCTCGACATCAACGCCGCGAATGCGTTTACCGTCGGCAGAGCCGCCGCCGGCGCAAAAGACGTGCGCACCGCGTCTGTCAAACGCGCCATCGATATCGCTGCGAGCCTCGCGCTGTTGATCGGACTGGCGCCGGTGCTCATGGTGACGATGCTGGCGATCCGCCTCGACAGTCCGGGGCCCGTCCTCTACCGCCAAAAGCGCATCGGCTATCGCGGCCGGCCGTTTGAAGTCTTTAAGTTCCGCTCGATGCAGGTCGACGCGGAAAAGAACGGTCCGCAATTCGCCGTGGCCGGCGACCATCGCGTCACCCGCGTCGGCCGCCTGATCCGCAAGACGCGGATCGACGAAATCCCGCAGGCGATCAACGTCCTGCGCGGCGAAATGAGCTTTGTCGGCCCGCGCCCTGAACGGCCTGAATTCGTCGCGATTTTGGAGAACGAGATTCCCCATTACCATGCGCGCCATCTGGTCAAGCCCGGCATCACCGGCTGGGCGCAGGTCAAATATGAATACGCCGCCACGATCGAAGGCGCGCGCGAAAAGCTGCGCTACGATCTTTACTACATTCGCCACTTCACGCCGCTGATGGATATCCTGATCATCCTGAAGACCGTGCGCGTGGCGCTGTTCGGCATCGGCAGCCGTTAACGACTTTGGCCCGGGCGGCGGGCGGCAAAGCTTTTCCCAGACGCGACAAGGCCTGAATTCATTGGCGCTCCGCACGGCTGTTAAGGCCGTTAACCGCCAGGTTTCGCCGTGGCAAAGAACTTGCGGAGACAATAAGCGGAAAACGGGAATCGGCCTGCATTGCGCCCGGGATGGCGCGGAATCGGACACATCAAGGAACGGATTATGAAGAACCCTCTGGAATTCATGCGGAGCGTCGTCATCGCGGCGGCGGCGGCCCTGATCGCCGGTTGCAGCACGGTCGGGCTTGGCGGCGAAAAACTTACCGCAGCGCCGGCAACCCCCGAGGATGCGGTTGCGGCGGCGCCGGATTATCTGATCGGCCCGCTCGACGAACTGGAAATATTCGTCTGGCGCGCGCCGGAGTTGTCGACCGAGGTGACGGTGCGTCCCGACGGGCGGATCTCCACGCCGCTGGTCGAAGACATGGTCGCGTCGGGCAAGACGCCGTCGCAGCTCGCCGGCGATCTTGAAAAGTCGCTTGCAGCCTATGTCAAAGCGCCGGAAGTCACCGTCATCGTCAGCAATTTTTCATCGACCTTTGATCAGCAGGTGCGCGTGCTCGGCGAAGCGCAACAACCGATCGCGCTTCCCTATCAGGCCGGCATGACGGTGCTGGACGTTATGGTCGCGGTTGGCGGGCTGACCGAATTCGCCGCCGGCAACCGCGCGGTGTTGATCCGCGGTCATGGCGCAGAGCGCAATTCCTATCGCCTGCATCTCGACGGTTTGCTGCGCAAGGGCGACATCTCGGCCAATGTGCCGGTGCTGCCCGGAGACGTCATTTTGATCCCCGAAAGCGTTTTCTGATCGAAATCGCGCAGCAGGGTTGGAGAAGGACGAGTTTGTGTTTGCATTTTCGGATCTGCCGCGGCCGGTCATCCGGCATTTGAACGGGCTTTGGCGGCGGCGATGGATCGTCGTCGCCGTCTTCTGGTTCGCCGCGCTGGCCGGTTGGTTCGCGGTCTCGCTCATTCCAGATAAATATGAATCGCGCGCCCATGTTTTCGTCCAGACCGAGACCGTTCTCGAGCCGGTGCTCGACGGTTTCACCGCGCGGCCGGACTATACCGAGCGCGTTGAAGTCATGCGCCTGCAACTGCTCACCCGTCCCAATGTGGAAGAAGTGATTTACCGCGCCGGGCTCGACAAAACGATCGATGCGGGCTCCGCAGTGGAACGTCGCGCCAAGATGGAAAAGCTGATCAACTGGGTTTCCGGCGATATCATGATCGACAGTCCGCGGGACATGTATTTCGTGATTTCCTACAAGAACAGCGATCCGGAAGTCGCGCGCGCGGTCGTCGATGCGGTGCTCAACACGCTGATCGAGCAGGATCTCGGCACCAGCCTGTCGGAAAATCAGGCGGCGCGCCGCCGGCTCAATCTCCAAATCGAGGAATATGAAGAACGGCTTTCCGCCAATGAGCGCCGGGTCGCGGAATTCCGCAGCGCACACGCCGCCGAACTGGCGGCCAACAAGAGCGAAAGCCGCCGCCGCGACGAACTGAAGGAGAATGAGCTTACCCGCGTGAGCAAAGAGCTTGAGCGCGCCAAAGGCCGCGTCATCACGCTGCAAAACCTTTTATCCGCGACGCCGCGCACGACGTCGGGCGACGAACTCAACAAGCTGAAATTAGAGCTTGCCGATCTGCGCAGCAAGTATCGCGAAACCCATCCGGACATTCGCGGCGTTATCGCCCGTATCGAACAACTCGAACGCGCCAGCGGCGGCGCGCTTTCCTACAGTTCCGAATATATCCGCTTGCAATCGGAACTGCGCATCGCCGAGGATGCGGTTGCATCGCAGGAAGAACGGGAAGCCGGCCTTCGCAAAGAGCTTGAGGCGCTCGAACGCGCGGCCGATCAGGCGCCTGCGGCGCTTGCCCAGCTGCAGCAGATCGAACGCCAGTACGACATCACCAAGAAAACCTATGAAGAGCTCTTGGAGCGCCGCGACCGGCTTGATCTGACAAAGAATCTCGGCGCGGCGGGGCGCGGCGTCGAATACCAGATCTTCGAACGGCCTGAACGCGCGCTCGTGCCGGCCGATCCGCCGCGGCTGCTCCTGATTTTCGGCGCGGTGTTCCTGGCCGCCGGCGTCGGCGTCGGCGCGGGCATGCTGCTGACCGCCATCGACAAAAGCTACGCCCAGGCCAGCGAACTGCAGGAGGCGTTCGGCCTGCCGGTGCTCGGGGTCGTCAGCGAGGCGCCCTCGGACGAACTGCGCGCCTTGCGCCGTCGGGACTTGAAGCGGCTTGGCGGGGCGTTTGCGGCGCTGATGCTGCTTGGCGTGTTTTACGCGTATTTTTCCGTACTCAGATTGCCGTCGGTCGCTCCGGATACGGCCGAGACAGCCGGCTTTGAACAAACCGCGACGGAGGCGTTTCGATGAGCGTTGTTGAAAGAGTCGCCGGAACGGCCCATGAGATCGCGCCCGTTAAGCAGACGCCGGCGGGCGCGCCAAAACCGTTCGATCTTGATTTTGCAAGACTTGAAACGCTCGGACATTATCATCCCAGCGCCGAATCGACTCAGCTCGCGCTGGAGCTGCGCGCGGTCAAGCGCCGCCTGTTGCGCCGGATAGGATTTTTGCGATCGTCCGGCGAACGCCAGGCGTTCCGCATGCCGGGCCGCCAGCGCAATCTTATTCTCGTCACCTCGACGCGCGCCGGCGAAGGCAAGACCTATATGGCGGTCAATCTGGCGCTCAGCCTGGCGGTGGAAGATCAGATCGAAACCCTGCTGGTCGACGCGGACATTCCCCGGCCGCGGGTGCGCGCGCGTTTCGACCTGCCGCGCGGCCTCGGTCTTGCCGACTGGCTGACCGATCCGTCGCTCGACGCCGAAAGTCTTTGTTTTCGCGCAGGCCAGGCGCCGCTCAGCATTTTGCCCGAAGGCGCGCCCGCCGAACGCGCAAAGGAACTTTTCGCAACCGAAACGTCACAGCGTTTGTGGACGGCGCTTTCAACCGCCGATCGCGACCGGCTGGTCATCATTGACGCGCCGCCGGTGCTGGCGACGACGGAAGCAGTGGTGCTCGCCAAATATGTCGATGAAATCGTCTTTGTCGTCGAGGCCAATGCGACCGCAGAGCCCGCAGCGGCGGCGGCGATTGACGAACTGCTGGACGTCAATCCCAATGTCAGCCTGGTGCTCAACCGATGTTTGATCGGCGCGGGCGGATCACACTATCAGTCATATGAATATTACGACCGCGGCCAGGACGCATCGCCGGAAGCGCCCGCGCAGCCAGCAAAGGGCCTCGCTCATGTGCAGGGATAAGCAAAAACGCAATCTTGCCCGGAGAATCGTCAAAGCGCTGCTCGCCGGCGCTGGGGCCGGAGTGCTCGTCAGCGCTGCAGTGGCGCAGATCGCCAATCCGGACGCGCCGCTGAGATTGAAGTCGGACTATTTTGGGTACGCCGCCAGCGTCTCGCCGCGCGTCACCTATACGGACAATATCAATCTTCAAGGCGATGGTCTTAAGGAAGACGAGCTTATTCTTTCGACATTGTTCACCGGCGGCGCCATCGTCAGCACCCCGAGGGTGACTGGACTTATTCTGGGCGATCTCGATTTTTCCTATCTGATCGATGATGGCGACTTCGTCGTTAACCAGAGTATAGGCGGGGCGAGCACATTCACGCTTGTGGACAACTGGCTTTACTTCGATGCGTCAGGCCAGACGTCGCGCCAGCTTATCGGCGACAATGCGCGCTTTTCCGGCAACGCCAACACCGCTCGGCGCCAGCAGGCCAATGTGCATTCTTTCTCGGTGAGTCCGTACCTTTATCGCCTCATGCCGGATCAATCTTCGGTTGAACTGCGCTACCGCTATTCGCAAGTGTTCATCGATGACGACAAGGCCAGCGCCAATCTTTTCGGCGGCGACTTCCTGAACGATTCCCTGTCCCATGAAGCAACCGCCAGTTTTGAAAGCGGCGTCATGTTCGACCGCTTTCGCTTCCGCGCCGTCGCTTACGGCGCAAAAATAGAGGAGACCGGCTCCAGTCTATTGCCGCAGTTCGAATACAAGCAGGGATCGCTCTTCACGGAAGCGCAATTCGGGCTCAGCCAAAGCTTCTTTCTGAGCGGCGCCGTCGGCTATGACGAAGTCGAGACCCAGTCGGCCGCGTCGCTGTTTTTCGACGATAATACGCTGTCGGGCGTGTTCTGGCGCGCCGGCTTCACCGCGGAGCCGGGGCGGCGGTCGCGTATTCGCGTCGAATATGGCGAGCGCTACGGCGACGATTTCATCGACGCCGATCTTTCTTATGAAGTCTCTTCACGGATGATTTTCACGGCGGGCGCGAACCGCCAGTTCCGCAATCGCGCGCAGGGGCTCAACACCAGCTTCCGCGCCGTTGAGGCGCGCACGCTCGATTTCGCCGATCGCCTGCGCGAAGGGGCTTCGCTTTCGCCGCGCGGCGTCATCCTAGCGGCTAACCATTTCGCCAACACCCTTTCTACGCGCTCGGCGCAAACCGCGGGCGTGAGTGTTTCCGACAACGCCTTCGCAGCCCTGTCGACGGTCTACGACCGCACCCAAATGACGATGAGCGCGAATTATTCCGACGACGAGTTCGGATTTCGCCGGGTTGAAACCATCGGCGCGAGACTGAACATGCGCCATCGCATGTCGCGCAAGCTCAACGCCTATGGCGGCGTTGAATTCCGGCGAGCCGAAACCAGCGTCGATGCGGATACGTGCGAGGCCAATCCAATTCTGTTCGGTCTCGATCCGCTTGCGCCGATGTTCGATGCGGCTCTCGCATGCGCTGACGTGGAGACAAGAAACGGCTTGACCAATACGCTCATCGGCCGGCTGGGCGCGGCCTACCAGCTTTACGAAAACGTCTCCGTGTTCGGCGAATATTCCTATGCGAAGCGTTTTTCGCCGGTCGATGAATTGGAATACGGAGAAAACGTTTTGACGGCGGGTCTCACGTTGGAATTTTAAGATGTATGAAGAGTATTTCGGCCTGTCGGGCGCGCCCTTCAAGCTCAATCCCGATCCTAAGTTCTTTTTCGGCAGCCGCAGCCATAACAAGGCGATGGCTTACCTTCATTACGGCCTGAAACAGGCCGAGGGATTCATCGTCATCACCGGGCCGGTCGGCGCCGGCAAGACCATGCTGATCAGCCATCTTCTCGATCAGCTTTCGACCTCGAACATTGTCGCCGCCCAGCTTTTAACGTCGAATATCGAACCGGACGACCTCGTCAGCCACATCCTGTCGGCGTTCCGCATCGAGCCGGAGGGCGAAGGGCGCACCGGCCAATTCGAAGCCTTTGAGGATTATCTTTTCGATCAGCTCGATCGCGGCCGGCGGGTCTTGCTGATCATGGACGAAGCGCAGAACCTGCCGCACAAGACGCTTGAAGAGCTGCGTATGCTGTCCAATATCGACTATGACGGCACGCCGCTGTTCCAGGTGTTCCTGGTCGGCCAGCCGGACTTTCGCGCCACGCTCGATTCAAAAAAGCTCGAACAGCTAAAGCAGCGCGTGATCGCTTCCTATCATTTGGAAGGCCTGACCGCCGAAGAGGCGCGCGAATACATCCTGCACCGGCTTTCGGTCGTCGGCTGGAAAGACGATCCGACGTTCACTGAGGAAGCGTTTGTTGCGATCTATGCTGAAACCCACGGCCGTCCGCGCCGCATCAATACGCTCGCCAACCGTTTGATGCTGTATTGCGCGCTGGAAAAACGCCATGCCGTCACCGGGGAAGTGGTCAAAGCCGTGATCGAGGAACTCAAGGACGAAAAACTCAGCGGCGAGGAGACGCCGGCGCCGGCGGAAGCGAAAAAGGTCGATATGCCGCCGGTGCGCACGGTCAGCGCGGCGAACGGAAAATCCGCGGGCAAAAAGAAGCCCGCCAAGACAAAACCCGCCGCGCCGAGCGCCGGCGGCAGCGTCTTCGACCGCCTCAGGGCGAAGCGCGGCGGACATGTCGAGGAAACGCACGCCGATGCGCCGGAAGACGCAACGTTGAGCGATGTGGCCGCGGCCATCGCCGATGCGGCGGCGGGCGAGCCGCGGGAGTTTCCCGCCGATCCGGAAACGCCCGAAGACGCGCTTAACGCCCGGGCGGAATGGCGCAACTCGGTCCTGCGCACGATCAGCGAAACCCGCGATGAGCTCAAAGAGGCCCATTCAAGCGTTAACCGTCTGCGCGAGTCGCTGGAGGATATGCGTAAGCGCCGCGAAGAACACCGCGCGCAGGTCGCCGCCAGTCTGGCCGAGGCCGAAAATCTCTTAAGCGAGATCCGCAACGCCCAGGGCTAGAGCGTTTTCAGGAAAAGAGGGAGCCGGTTTTCCCTAGAAAACGCGATAAAACAAGAATCTAGAGGACGTCCATGAATCCGACAAAAGTGAACGTGCTCTAGCGCGGCATTTGCATAGCGTCCTTCGCCATGAAAAACGCCTCTCCAGCCGCCGTCCGGCCGGACGCCGCCTTCGCGCTTTCCGTCGATGTGGAGGATTACTTCCAGGTCTGGGCGTTTTCCGACGTCATCAGGAAAGAAAGCTGGGACGGTTTCGACTTCCGGGTCGGGGACATGACCCGCGCCTGTCTCGACATGTTCGACCGGCATGAGGTCAAGGGAACCTTCTTCACCCTGGGATGGGTCGCCGAACGCGACCGCGCGCTGGTCCGCGAGATCGTCGCGCGCGGCCACGAACTCGCCAGCCATGGGTACGATCATACGAAGGTCGACGCGCAGACGCGCGGCGCGTTTTTCAAAGACGCATCGCGCGCAAAAAAACTGCTTGAAGATATCGCCGGGGTTGCGGTGAAGGGCTATCGCGCTGCGGGCTTTTCGATCGGTCCTGAGACGCCCTGGGCGCATGAAACCCTGGCGGAGATCGGCTATCGCTATTCGTCGAGCGTTCATCCCGCCGCGCACGATCACTATGGCGATCCGGCGGCGCCGCAAAATCCCTATCGCCCCGTCAGCGGCGCCGATTTCATCGAAGCGCCGGCGGCGACGGCGAGGGTGTTCGGACGGCGGATCGGTTGCGCCGGGGGCGGGCGGTTTCGCCTGGCGCCGGTCGCCCTGTCCAAAGCGCTGTTGCGCCGCGCGGCGCAAACCCTCGACGGTCCGGTGATATTTTATTTTCATCCCTGGGAGATCGACGTCGGCCAGCCGCGCATCGCCGGCGCGCGACTGACGTCGAAACTGCGCCACTATGTCAATATCAGGCGGATGCCGAAAAAACTGGCAAGCGTGCTCGCGGCGTTTCGCTGGCGGCGCGTGGATGAGACGCTGGACCTTGCAGCAGGGGCGACGTCATGACGGCGGTCGCACACAGGTCCGCGACGCCTGCCGCCCCCGCGCCGGTCTTGGTCGAGCGGTGCGCGCCGGAACAAGCGGCGCTGTGGGACTCTTATGTGGAGCGCCACGCTGAAGGATCGTTCTTTCATCTCTTTGGCTGGGGCGCGGCGGTGCGCGCCGCCTATGGGTATGAGCCGATCTATCTTGCCGCATGGCGCGGCGGGGAGATTGTCGGCGTCCTGCCGCTGATCGATGTCAGATCGCCGCTGCTCGGTCGTGCGCTGGTCTCGACCGGTTTTACCGTCGGCGGCGGCCCGCTCGGCGATGACGACGCCGTCGTCGCGCTGTTGGCGAAGGAAGCGCAAGCCCTGGGTGCGGCGCGGCGCGTTCAGTATGTGGAATTTCGCAGCGATCAAAGCGGTCTTGACGGCTGGATCGCCAAGACTGGGAAATATGCCGGCTTTAAAATGACCTTGCCGGCGGATGAAGACCTTCACCTTAAAGCCATTCCAAGACGGCGCCGCGCCGAAATCCGAAAAGCCTTGCAGGCGGAAAAAGCCGGCGCCTTGCATTTGCGCCGGGAAAACGATCCGGACCGTTTTTACGCGCTCTACGCAAAATCGGTGCACGGTCTCGGCACACCGGTCTTTCCAAAAACCTTCCTTGACGCACTGTTCAGGGCGTTTGGCGACAGGACAACGCTTTTATTCGCCGACCGCAAAGGCGCGCCGGCGGCCGGGCTGTTGAGTTTTACGTTCAAGAAGACGGTTTTGCCCTATTACATCGGCGGCCTGCCCTGCGCCCGCGGGGCGAGGGCGCATGAATTCCTCTACTGGAAGCTGATGCGCCGGGCCGCCGCGCGCGGGTTCGAGACCTTCGATTTCGGCCGCAGCAAGGTCGGCGGCGGCGCCTATCGGTTTAAAAAACTGTGGGGCGTCGAGCCAGAGCCGCTGGTTTATCATTACAAGCTTATCTGCGCGCGCGCCGCGCCGGATGTCAGTGCGACCAATCCCAAATTCGCGCAACTGTCGAGCCTTTGGAAACGCCTGCCCCTGGCGGCGGCGAACCGGCTGGGGCCGGTTCTGGCAAGGAACTTTCCATGAGCAGCCGGCCCGAGATTTTGTTTCTTGTTCACCGGATTCCCTATCCGCCGGATAAGGGCGATAAAATCCGCTCCTGGCGGCTGCTTAAACATCTTACGGCGCGCTTCGATGTGCATCTTGCCTGTTTTATCGACGATCCCGCCGACATTGCGCATACGGATTTTCTGCGTCGCCTGTGCCGGTCGGCGGCGTTCATTCCCTTAGGGTCTCGCATGGCAAGACTAAAAAGCGCGCGAGGCGTTTTTTCCGGCAAGCCGCTGTCGATGGCCTATTATTACAGCGAGAAAATGCAGCGCGCGGTCAGGGCGGTGCGCGCCCGGCCGCTCGCCGCCGAAATCGCGTTTTCCTCAAGCATGGCGCAATATCTCGAACCGGCCGTCGAAGGCCGCCCGCGCATTGTCGATTTCTGCGACGCGGATTCGGAAAAATGGCGCGCCTATGGGCAAACCGCATCCGGGCCCATGGCCTGGATTTACGCCCGCGAGGCGGCGCGGCTGAAAGCGGCAGAGACCGCCATCGCCAATCGGTTCGATGCAAGTTTTGCGGTCACGCCCCAGGAGGCGGCGCTGTTCAATGGGCGTCCGGAAATGCGCGTTCATGTCGACTGGTGGGCAAATGGCGTTGATACGGATTATTTCAGTCCCATGGCCCCGCTGCGGGAACCGGCCAAAAACGTCGACGTCGCATTCACCGGCGCCATGGATTACCGCGCCAATGTCGAGGCGGCCCACGATTTACTTGATAAGGTCTGGCCGCGCATACGCGCCGCCGCGCCCCATGCGCGCTTTGCTATCGTGGGGGCGCGGCCGGTGAAATCCTTGCGGGCGCAAGACGGGAAAAACGGCGTCATCGTCACCGGCCGCGTCGACGACATCCGTCCCTGGCTGCAGGGCGCCAAAATCGCCGTCGCGCCTCTGCGCGTTGCGCGCGGCATGCAGAATAAAGTGCTCGAAGCCATGGCCATGGCAAAGCCGGTGGTCGCCACGACCGCCGCGGCGACGGGCATCGAGGCGCGCCTGGGCGAAGAGTTGCTGGTCGCCGACGCACCCGACGCAACCGCCCGCTTGATACTATCGCTGCTCAACGACGACCGCGCCCGCGCGCGCATGGGGCTCGCGGCGCGCGCGGCCATGCTCGAACGCTATGCGTGGGACCGCCAGCTTGGGCGCTTCGATGCGGCGCTCGGCGCGATGATCGGCGATTATTCTTCTTCGCCGTCCTCGTCGCCATTTTCTTCGCCGGCGCCCTCGGCGAGATTGTCATCGTCCACATAGAGCTGCGCCCGGGGCGGGGCAGGCTCGGCGTTGACGAACAAGTCGAAAATATCGGGCCGGGAATAATGACCGGCGATATCGCAGGCGGCTTTTGCGGCGCGGATCATGTCGTGCGAGCCCTGTGCGATCAGGACGGTCTCCTCGCTGTCGGCGGCGGCGATGATTTCCCCGCGCGGATCGATGATCGCCGACTGGCCGGTATGCTCCCAAACGCCAAGCGGGCGCCAGCGTTCGGGGATATCCCGTTCCAGTCGCAGGCCGGCGGCGCAGATCACATAGGCCCCGGCCTGGCTGGCGAAGGCGCGCGATAAAAGATGCTGGCGCGCCCAGCAATATTCGCCTTGGCGCGGGGTCTTTTCCCAGCCCGGCCACAGGGCGGCGTGGATTTGCGTTCCCTGCGCGGCCAACGCGTAGCTCGGCAACATCATCTGATGCTCCCAACAATTCAGCGCGCTGATGCGGCCGTATGATCTTTCGACCGTTCGAAGACCGGCCCCGTCGCCGTCGCCCCAGATGATGCGTTCCGCATGGGTCGGTTTCAGCTTGCGGTGGCGGTTGACGATCTCGCCTTCGCGGCCGACGGTCAGCGCGGTGCAATAGACGGTTCCCTCCGTAAAGGGATCTTTTTCCGCAATGCCGATGACGACGTCGACGCCGGCGGCTTTGGCCGCCGCGCACAGGGCGTCGGTTTCAGGCCCCGGCAAGGCGATCGCGTTTTCAAGATAAGCCGCGCTCGCCTCCCAGGTAAGATCGACGACCGCGCCGTCGACCCAGAACGGATAGCCGGGCAGCCAGCCCTCGCCGAAAGCGGCGATATCCGCGCCCTCAGCGCCCGCTTTCCCGATGAGCGCGCAGGCTTTTTCCGTCGATGCGTCCTTGTCGAAGAGAACGGGGGACGCCTGAATGGCGGCGAGCGTAAAGGTCTTGGACTTGGTCATGGGGCTCCGGACGCGTGTTGCAATGGGGCTGGGCGAACATAGCCGTCCCGACGCGCCGCGCCAGCGCCGGGTCCATCACAATCCAGCGGGGGGCCGGCGGGAATGCGGGCCGAAACGCCGGTTTTGGGCGAATTGGCGGCGCTTGGCTTGCCTCCGGACTGGGGCTAAACTCCCGCGTCACTGTTCGTATGAGAGGGGGGTCTTCATGGCTCGCATTTTTCTGCCGCTGGCCATTGTGGCGGCCATTTTTTTCGGACCGTTGTTCGCCGAAGTGACGACCGGCTCGGCGACCGGCTCCAATATGACGCCTCGCTACGGGGAATATTTCATCGGCAACGCCGTCGATTGCCTGCTCAAGCTGAAAGCGCCTATCGGCGAGGAATGCGCTTCGGAAGGCAAGCTCAACGGATCGGTCATGGTCGGCCAGATTATCACCTGGGCGTCGATGCTGGCGCTGGCCGCGGCGGCGCTTGGGGTTGTCGGCCTGATCCCTTTCATCGGCCGGCTGACCAGCATCGTCACCATCCTGGCGGGACTTGCCGCGCTCGCTTCCATGGGCCTGTTGGCGCTCACGCTGATCGGGATCGACGGCATCGGCCTTACCGGGTTGCGCTGGGGCGCCTATCTCGCCGCCGCCGCGGGCCTGCTGACGCTGATCTCCGGACTGGCGGGCTTGCGCGGTCGATAACCGCTGCCCGAACCGCAGCTGCAAAAAAGGCCGCCCTAGCGGGCGGCCTTTTTGTTGAACATGTTTTGTTGTGTCAGCCTAGCGCAGGGGCGAGCGGCCCTGGCTCAAGAACGCCGGCGTGTCGCCGGAACGGCTCGCATTCGCATCCTCATCGGCCATCGATGGGGCGGGCCGCGGCGCCGGCGCCGACGGACGGGCGCGGCGGAAATCCTTGGCCGACGCTTCAGACAATGGATCGTCCGAATGGCGGCAGTTGCCTTCGAAATGCGCGCCGGTTTCGACCGACAGCGAGCTGTGCAGGATGTCGCCCTGAATATGCGCGGTCGCGGCGAGCGAAACCGACTTGGCGCGAATGCCGCCCTCGACGCGGCCGCGCACGGTGACTGTTTCGCAGATGACTTCGCCTTTGACGCTGGCCTTGTCGCCAATGATCAGCGAACCGGCTTTGATGTCGCCCTCGAGCGAACCGTCAAGCTGGATTTCGCCGGAAGAGTTGACATTGCCGCGCATAACGACATCGGCGGAAATGATCGACGGCACGCCGGATGGCTTCATGGAACCGGACCTCTTTGACGTTGGCTGAAGATTGGTTTGCGGCGGCGGCGTCGCGTCGTGAAGCGAGCCGGACTGCTGTTTTGCGTCTGCTGACGGCTTGGACTTAGCTTTCGAAAACATATCTACCTGCCTCTATGAACCGGCGGGGATTGAGCGGACGGTTGCGGTAATGAACCTCGTAATGAACGTGCGGACCGGTCACCCGGCCGCTCGATCCTAGCTCACCCACCTTTGCATGTAAGTTAACTCTCTGGCCCCGCTTTACCGAAATGCGGCTGAGATGCGCATAGCGCGTGAAGAAACCATTGCCGTGATCGATCTCGACCGTGCGCCCGAAACCGGTGCGGGTGCCGGCGAATTTGACCACGCCTGCGCCGGTGGCCGTCACCGGCGAGGCCCAGGGCGCAGCAAAATCAATGCCATAGTGGCTTGCGTGACGGCCGGTGATCGGGTCGCGTCTGATGCCGAAGCCGCTGGTGAAGCGCCGCGTGACGGTCAGCGGCGACGACAGCGGCAAGTGACTGATGACGGCCTGGATCGCAGCGAGTTCGTCCACCGCGTTCGCCGCCCGGTTGGCGCCCCGGAAGAATTTTTCCGATGCGCCGCCAACGCCGGCCGCGTCGATAAACGGCCCGCCCTGGGCGAGCGCGACGTTGGAAATTTTCGCCGGCGTAATGAGGGAATCTGGCGACACCCCGGTGCTGTAGATGACGCCGCGCAGTTTTTCGATTTCGGCGTTGGCCTTTTCTTCGACGGCGGCAAGCAGCAGCATCTGCTCCGTGTAGAGTTGGGCCGCGGCCTTTTCCATCGCCTCGACCGCCTCTTCGGCGATGCCGTCATCGCCCGATTGCGACCGTCGCCGCGCGGCTTCTTCGGCCGCCTCCTTGCGCAGCACAGACTGACGCGACTGGCGCGGCGTCGGCTCGCCCGGCGAAATGTCGATCATCAGGCGGTTGCCGTTGGTCGGCTTTTGTCCGCTGGGACCGCCGGCGGCCGATAGGCCGATCGCTTGCGCCGCCAGGCTGTCGTCAATCGCCGCCTTTCGCTCCACCATGTTCTTGAGGACATTGTGGCGGGCCCAGACGTCATCCATAGTTTCGTTGAATTCGTTCTCGATGGTGTGGTTCAGCCAGTTGACGTCGTCATAGGCTTTCTGGGCGTCGTGCAGCCGCTTGGACAGGTTGGTCTGCATGACCAGGAAATCCTGCTCCTTGGCGACAATAATCTGCTCCTTGAAGACCACGTTGACCGAGGCGTAGGCGACCCACAACAGCGCCGCGCCGACCACGATGGCAAGCGCCACCTGGGTCTTGGAGGACATGGAGATAAAGTGAACGACACCGTCGCTGCGGTGGTAAATCTGCCGCTCTTTGAACAGACGGCTCAGAAAACGCCGAAATTTACTGGTACGACGGCTCATCCAACTAACGCCCCTGACGCGCACAAACACATTATGCGCCGCCACCCCTTAAGATGATATTGCAGCGGAAAATCAGACATTACGCAACATTTTATGTGATGGTGTAACGGGTTTTTTTGACGATACGGTGTCATCGGGCGATCTTATCGAGCGAGCGGTTTCATTTTGGTTCATAATAGGCCCGCGGCAGGCCGGCGGCGTCCCGCGCGCTATAGTTGAACGGCGCCTTGAGCGCTCCCGCAAACCGGCGCTTTCGCAGGTCCTGGAAGGTCCTCGCAGGATCCTGGCCAAGTTGCTGACAAACCATATGAAACCAGCGTTTTCCACATGAGACATGGCCGATTTCGTCGCGATAGACAATCTCCAGCATGGCGGCGCTTTCCTGATCCCCCGCCGCGCGCAGCCGGCGGATCATGTCGGGGGTGACGTCTAATCCTCTCGCTTCCAAAATGAGCGGCGCGACAACGAGCCGGGCGGCGAGATCGTCAGCGGTTCTTTCGGCCGCCTCCCACAGCCCGTCATGGGCCGGAAGGTTGCCATAAGCGCAATTAAAGCGCGCCAGCCTGGCTTCGATGAGGCCGAAATGGCGCGCTTCCTCGCCGCCGACGCCGAACCAGTCGGCCACAAACGCCCCGGGATCGAGATCGAGCCGGGCGACCTCAGGCGCGAACCGAACCGCCATGTCGAAGGCGAGATCGATCGCGTTGAACTCGATATGGGCGACGGCGTGGAGAAGGGCGGCCCGGCCTGCGGGCGATCCCAGCCGCCGCCTTGGAACCTCTCCGGGCGGGACCAGTTGCGGCAGGGCCGGCCGGGCCGGGCGGATCGGCGGGGCCGGCGCGGCAAGATCGCCGACCGGCGCGCCCGCATCGAGGAGGCGCAGGGCTTCGGCCGCCGCGGCCGATTTGGCCGGCGGCGAGGCGGACGCCAATACGCAGCGGCCCGCCGCAAGCAGCGTTTGCCCGCGCGCGCCGCTCAAAGCGCCTTGACCGCGGCGAGCACTTCCTCCGAATGGCCCGCCACTTTCACCTTGCGCCAGACGTTTCGGATCACGCCCTTTTCGTCGATCAGATAGGTCGCCCGTTCGATGCCCATGAATTTGCGGCCATACATGCTTTTTTCGACCCAAACGCCGTATTTCTCGATGACCTCGCCGGCTTCGTCGGCCCCGAGGCTGACCTTGAGGTTATGCTTGTCCTTGAATTTTTGATGCTTGGCGACGCTGTCCTTGGAAACGCCGATGACCACCGCGCCGGCCCGTTTGAACTTGGCGATATCCTCGGAAAACGCGATCGCCTCTTTGGTGCAGCCGGGCGTATCGTCCTTGGGATAGAAATAGAGGACGACTTTCTTGCCCTTCAGGTCCTTTAGGGCGATTTTCGATCCGTCGTCGGCGAGGAGGGAGAACGCGGGCGCTTTCGCCCCCGGCGCAAGACTATTGGCCATTGGCGCATCCTAACCTTTCTGCAAGCAGCCGTCTGTATACGGCGTTGCAACAAACGACGCGGATTTGCAACCGCTGACAGCCGCGCCGCTGGCGGACGCACTTGCGGCCCGGCGGTTTGACCGGTACCCGTAATGTTCCGAACCTCCGGGGGGACGGGGGCCTGGTATAGTCATCGAGCGGCCTGGTGTGGGCATGAAAAAGACCGCCGCGAAAGCCGGCCTGATCTTTCTCGAAGCGGTTGCGATCCTCATCGCCGTCTTCGCCGCCGGCGCGGCGTTTTTATATTGGCGTCTTGAGCAGGGACCGGTCTCGCTTGGGATTTTAAAACCCAGCGTGGAACTCGCCGCCGAACGGCGCCTGCCGGCCGGTTATAACTGCGCCTTTGAAAAACTCGAACTGGCGCGCGACGAAAAGCGCGGCGTCTACCGGGTGTTGCTTTCCGGGGTCGCCATCAGCGACGACGCAGGTGTCGAAGCCGCGCGCGCGCAAAGGGCGACGCTTTCCTTCGCGCTCGGCGACATGCTGGCGGGCAAGGTGGGGCCGCAAACGGTGCTGGCCGAAGGCGCCGCCTTCCGCATCGTCCGAAACGCCGCGCAGTCGGTGGAAATACCGGCCGCGCCGCGTCGGCGCGAAGAACGGCCGTTCCCCGTCCTGGCGCCGCTGATTGACGGCGGCATTCTTGAAAGCGCGTTCGACCGGGCGGAAATGACCGACGCCCATGTGGTCTTTCTCGATGCGGCGTCGGGCCGCTCCTGGACGTCGAACGATGCGCGCATTCTCATCCGCCGCAGCGCGGACGGTCTTGACGCCGATGTCAGCGCGCAAATCGATCTTGACGGCGCAGCGGCGTCGATCCGGGCCAATGCAGCCTATACGGAAGAAAGCGGGATCGTCACCGCCGACATCGATGGCGAAAACTTCCCCATCGGCGACATATTGAGCATGTTTTACGGGGAAAACGCCGCCATCGTCGATGCGCCGGCGTCCGGCAAGGCGGTGATCTCGTTCACGTCCGAGGGAGACGTTCTCGCCTCGCATTTTACGGCGCGTATCGACAAGGGCCGGCTGAATGTCGGCGCCGACGGCGCGCCGGTCGAGTTCATCGAATGGGACGCGCAGTTTGATCCCGAAAAGAACGAGTTCGACATTAATCGGTTCGCTTTCGATGCGGGCGGCAGCAGCGGCGTTTTCAGCGGCGCGGTGGGGATCGCCTTCGGCGATGATGCGCGCGATCCCAAGGCCCTCTCTTTCGATCTTTCCGGCGAGACGCTGACGGCCAATCTGCCCGGAGTCTTCGTTGAGCCTTTGGCGTTTTCGCGCGCGGCGGTCGCCGGCGCCTATCACATTGACGAACGGAAAATCGATCTTGACGCCATCGATCTCGAATTGCTCGATATTCAGGCGGCGGGATCGTTCGCCATGAATTTTCCGGTTGCGGACGAAGAGGGCGCAAGGCCTTCGCCCGCGGTCAATGCGGACATCCGCGTCGACGGCGCGCTCGATCCGCAACGGCTGCTCAATTTGTGGCCGCTGGGGCCGGCCGCGGGCGCGCGCGAATGGGTCGCGGACCGTCTTGCCGCCGCTGCCATCGATAACATCCTCGCAAAGGTCGATTTGAAAGAAGGCTTGGTTGGACCCGACGGGCTCGTCCCCGACGACGCCGTCGCCGTCACCTTCAATGCGCGCGGCGTGAAAGCGTTTTACGACAAGCGCATGACGCCGCTCACCCGGGGCGAGGGCAGCGGCATTCTGCGCGGCAACAGTTTCACCCTGACCATCGACCGCGCCCGCGTCGGCGACATCGCGATATCCAAGGGTGAGGTCGAGTTTCCGGTCTTCGTGCCGAAATGGGAGCTGACCTATTATCGCTTCGTCGCGACAGGCCGTTCAGAGGCGATGCTCACCGTGCTCGATCAGGAGCCGTTGCGCGTGTTGTCGAAAATCAATCTGCAACCGGAACAGTTTCAGGGCGACGCGGTCGCGGATGTCGTCATCACCCGGCCGAACAAACGCCGCGTCGACACGGAAGAATACGGCTATGAAGGAACGGCGACGTTCAAGAACATGCTCGTCCAAGATATCGTGCAGGATCTGGAGTTCACCGGCGGGACGGGCGATCTTGAGCTGGAATCGCGCTTTGTCAGAGTCTTCGCGCGCGCCGATCTGGACGACTTACCGCTTGACATCGTCTGGCGGCAGAATTTCTTCGAGGAAGACGGCCCTTCAAGCTTTGCGGTGACGGGAACCATCGACGCATCGACGCTTTACGGTTTCGGCGTCGGCTCGCGTCGCTTCGCGATCGGACCCATCGCCCTGTCCGCAAAAGCGACCGGCGATCTCGGCGCCTTTGAAACGCTGAACCTTAACGCCGACTTCCGCGACACGACGCTTTCCGTCGACGCCCTCGACTGGAGCAAGCCCGCCGGCGTCGCCGCACAGGGGCGGATGCGTCTGGCGTTCTCGCCCCAGGGCGTTGCGGTTGAAGAGCTCGAGTTGGCCGGCGACGGCCTCGCGCTGACGGGCGACTTCGCCTTTCGCAGCGACGGCGCGCTTGAGGCGGCGGACATCCCGCAATTTTATCTTGAAGACGCGGTGGATCTGGCGCTGGAGGCAGCGCGGAAAGACGCCGGCTCGCTCGCCGTGACCGCCACCGGCCGCTATTTCAATGCCGGCCCGCTGATCGAAAGGATGCTCAGCGGTCCCGGCGGCGGGGAGGGGGAAGAAGAAGGCTTTGACTGGGGGCCGGGCCTTGAGGCGACCGCGCGCATAGACCTGATGGAGTTGCGCGAGGGGACCGAATATCGCGACGTCACGCTCGATTTCTGGCGCGACGCAGAGCGGCTTCAGGCGCTGGACTTTACCGCCCTTGATCTAAACGGCGCGCCCCTGCGCATCGCCACGGCTGAGACCGGCGAAGACGCCGCGCCGGGCCAGACCGTCGAGGCGCGCACCAGCGACGTCGGCGCGCTGTTGCGCGGCGTGGCGGGGCTGACGTCGATCGGCGGCGGCGACGGGATCATGCGGATCGATCTCGGCGAACCGGGCAGCCGGACGCTTTCGGGCGAGGTCGAGGCGCGCAACATCAAAGTGACGCGAGCGCCGCTGATGGCGCGGATTTTTTCGGCCGGCTCGCTCGACGGTCTTTCCAATCTTCTCAACAATGAGGGGATCGACCTGACATACGCATACGGAGAGTTCAATTTGGCCGACAGCATGCTGACGGTGCGCAATTTTCGTGCGACGGGACCGTCCGTGGGCATGACCGCCCGCGGAACCGTCGCCATGCGCGAAGGGGGCGAGATCAATGTCGGCGGCGCCGTCGCCCCCGCCTATCGGCTTAATTCCGCATTCGCCAGCGCGCCGATCATCGGCGATCTTCTGGTCGGTAAGAAAGGCGAAGGTCTGGTGGCGCTTTCCTATGCGGTGAACGGCGCGCGCGCGGATCCCGAAGTGACCGTCAATCCGCTTTCCGCCGTCACCCCCGGCATTCTCCGCGCGATCATGCAGCCGTCGCAATATCGGCCTGGAGAGACGGGGGACGGTGAAGCAGCGGAAAACGACCAGGATCCGGGGACGGAATGATCAGACCACGCGGATGATCGCGTGTTTTTTCTTGCCGATGGAAAGTTTGACCGCGCCGTCGCGGATATCGTCGGCGCGAAGATCGCGTTCCTCGCGGACCGCCTGGTCATTCACCTTGAGCGCGCCGGCCTTGATGTGACGGCGCGCCTCGCCTTTCGAAGCGACGATACCCGCGGCGAGAAACTGATCGATCAGCGCGGCGCCGGCGTCGATGTCGCCGGCGGTGAGATCGACCTGGGGCAGATCGCCGCCGAGCCCGCCTTGTTCGAAAGTTTCCTCCGCCGTGGCCGCAGCCCTTTGCGCCGCCTCGCGGCCGTGCAGCAGCGTCGTCGCTTCGGTGGCGAGAATCTTTTTCGCCTCGTTGATTTCCGATCCTTCGAGCGCGGCGAGGCGGCCGACTTCGTCCATCGGCAGGGTGGTAAAGCGCGCCAGCAACGTGCCCACATCGGCGTCCTCGGCGTTGCGCCAATATTGCCAATAATCATAAGGCGCGAACATGTCGGCGTTGAGCCAGACCGCGCCCTCTTCGGTCTTGCCCATCTTCTTGCCGGACGCCGTGGTCAGGAGCGGCGTCGTCAGGCCGAAAACCTCGACCCCGTCCTTGCGTCGGCACAGTTCGACGCCGTTGACGATATTGCCCCACTGATCCGTGCCGCCGAGCTGCAGGATGCAGCCATGGCGATTATAGAGCTCATGGAAATCGTAGGCCTGCATGAGCATGTAATTGAATTCGAGAAAGGTCATGGGACTTTCGCGGTCGAGCCGCAGCTTGACGCTGTCGAACGTCAGCATGCGGTTGATCGTGAAATGCACGCCGTATTCGCGCAGGAACTCGACATAGCCGAGTTTGGACAGCCATTCGTCATTGTCGGGCATGATCGCGTCGGTCGGCCCGTCGCCGAAGGTCAGGAATTTCTCGAACACGGTCTTGATCGAGGCGATATTGGCGGCGATTTCCTGATCGCTCAGGAGCTTTCGCTGTTCGTCCTTGCCCGCAGGATCGCCGACCTTGGTGGTGCCGCCGCCCATCAGGGCGATGGGCTTGTGACCGGTCTCTTGCAGCCAGTAGAGCAGCATGATCTGGATGAGACTGCCCGCATGAAGGCTTTTCGCCGTCGCGTCGAAGCCGATATAGCCGGGAACGATCCCGCCGGCGGCCTTCTCGTCGAGGCCTTCGAGATTAGTGCCCTGGGCGATGAATCCGCGCTCATTAAGGACGCGCAAGAAGTCGGATTTGTAAGCGTCTGCGGTCATTTCCATTCCAGCCGGTCGGGCGCTCGCCGTAGCATGCGCCGCGCCGATTTCCAATCAAGGCGCGCTCTTAGGCAAGGCGCGGCGATGATCGCCCTGGGTCAGCCGTCGGCGCTGGCGAAGCGTTCGAAATCGGCCCGGAACGCCTCGGCGGCGCGCGCGACGATCTTCGCGCCGTCCTCAGGGGTCGCGAGCGCCGGGTTCGATCCGATGCGCCCGTCCGGGAAACGCCGCCGGTAATCCGCCGCGTCGCGGATCGGCCCGGTGGGCGCGATGGGCGGGCTCATCGCCGCGTCTTTGACGGCCTCAGGGTAGGCGTAATAGGTGACCGCCACTTCCGACGGCGTCGCATGTGATCCGTGCCCGGCGGGATAGAGCTCTTCGCAGAACGCCTGCACCCCTTCAAGCTCCCACCAGTTGCGCAGGCAAAGGGCGAAGCGCCCGCCGTCGTTTTGCGGCGCCTTAAGACTTTCCTCGGCGTAAATCTCCGAAAACGCGGCGTTGATCGTCGCGATGTTGCCGCCATGGCCGTTGAAGAAATAGATGCGCTCGAAACCATGGCGGCGCAGGGACGCGGTCCAGTCCGCAAGCGCGGCGATCATCGTCGACGGGCGCAGGGTCATGGAGCCCGCAAACGCCATGTGATGCTGGGCGCAGCCCACATTGAAGGTCGGGCCGATCAGAATGTCGTCGCTGTCGGCGGCGGCTTTTCCGGCGATAATTTCCGGACACAGCGCATCGGTGCCGATAAGGCCGTTCGGCCCGTGCTGTTCGAACGAACCGATGGGAATGACGATCGCTTTCGAGCGGCTCAGATAGGCTTCGATTTCTTGCCATGTGCTCAGTGCAAGACGCATGTTTTTGACCTTTCTTCTCCGCTTTTCTCCAGACCGGGCGGATTTTGCATTTCACGCAGAAACAAAACAGATTGTAAAACAGTCTTTCCCATATTTGCCCTGTCCCGGCGGGAAAAGGAGCCTTGATGTCCGACACCCTTACAGCCATCGGCCTTATGAGCGGCACCTCGCTCGACGGGATCGACGCCGCGTTTTTGACCACTGACGGCGAGGATGTGATCGAGTCCGGGCCGGCGCTGCACGTTCCCTATAGCCGCGAACTCAAAATCTGGGTCCGCCGCGCCATCAAGGCGGCGCTGGAAGGCCGCGACGGCGCCACCGAAATCGCCAGGGCGGCCGGCGAAATCACCTACGCCCATGCGGCAGCGGTCGAAACCCTGCTCGAACAATCCGGCGTTAAGCGCAAGGATGTCGACGTGATCGGCTTTCACGGCCAAACCATTTTGCATCGGCCGGCGCGTCAGCCGGGCGAAGTCGGCCGCACCTGGCAGATCGGCGACGGCGGCGCGCTCGCCGAGGAAACGCGCATCGACGCGGTTTGCGATTTCCGCGCCGCGGACATGGCCGCCGGCGGGGAGGGCGCGCCGTTCGCCCCGATCTATCACCGGGCGCTGGTCGCGGCGTTGGACCCGCCGGCCATGGGCGCGGTGGGCGTTATTAATCTCGGCGGCGTGGCGAACCTCACCTATGTGCCCAAGGATGCGCTCGGCGTTGATCTGATGGCGTTCGACTGCGGGCCGGGCAACGGCCTGATCGACGAATGGGTCGAAATGAAAACCGGCGAGCCGATGGACAAGGACGGCGCGCTCGCCAGCGCCGGCGCCGTGCACGAAGAATCCCTGCGCATGATGTTGCTCGCGCCTTATCTGCGTCGCAAGCCGCCGAAGTCGCTTGACCGTTACGATTTCAAGCTCGATCCGGCGACAAGACTGTCGCCCGAAGACGGCGCGGCGACGCTGACCGCGTTCACCGCCGAATGCGTGCGCAGATCGGAAGCGTTTTTGCCTGAGCCGGTGGAACGGTGGATCGTCTGCGGCGGCGGCCGGCGCAACCCGGCGATGATGCGGGCGCTGCGCGCGCGCCTTGAGGCGCCGGTCAAGTCGGCGGAGGACTTCGGCTGGCGCGGCGATGATCTGGAGGCGGAATGTTTCGCCTATCTTGCGGTGCGAAGCCTCAAGAAATTGCCGCTGAGTTATCCCATGACGACGCGCGTCCCGGCGCCGACCCGCGGCGGCGTCCTCCGTCGCGCGCCGGTTTAAACGCGCGCGTTAACCTTCACCCCCTTGCAATCGGGGCCGGCGCACTCCAGAGTCGGACCTCATGTTCAACAAACGAGAGGAGGTGATCCGATGTCGAGTGATTTCATGAGGCCGAGTGGGTCTTTGCGGGGAATGCGCGCATCGGAGCAGCCTTCGAGCGCTGTCTGACCTTGCCGGATTTTCAAAAATCTTGAGGCCTTCAGGCTGAAGAAATTACGAGCCTTGAAAAAGGTTAGGGCCGCTCTTCGTGAGCGGCCCTTTGCATTTGGGGTCTTGCGCGCTTCAGAATTGCCCGCTGACGGTAAAACGTGCGTTCAGCGGCGCGCCCACGCTCGCCTGGTGCGTCGAGTGCGCATGCGGGAAATAGAGCGTGTCGGTCAGGTTCTCCACATTGACCTGAACGCGTAGATTGTCCGACACGTCGTAATACGCCGCCGCATCAAGACGGACATAGCTCGGCAGGACCGCGCTATTGCCGTTATTGATGAAGCTTTCGTCCTGATAGGTCAGGCCCAGGCCGACGCCAAACTTGTCAGTCGCCTGGAAACTATTCCACATCGAGAACATGTTTTCCGGCAACTCACGCGGGCGCAAGCCTGTCGGGCCTAATCGGTTGACCTGCTCGCCGTCAAGATAGCTGTAGCCTGCGGATACGAACCACCGGTCCGTCACCTGACCCTGGAGTTGAAACTCGAAGCCTTTGATTTTCGAGTCGATGACATCCAGCGTCGCCGGATCGTTGTCGGCGACCTGCGGCGAGCTTTGCTCGATCTGGAAGATGGCGCCTGTAAAGCTGAGACCTGGATTGATATCCCATTTCACGCCGGCCTCAAGGTTTTGGAATGTGTTCGGGTCGAGCGCGTTATTGTTGCCATTGATGTTCGCAAACTGCTCGCCGCTGCGCGGCAGGAAGGATTCGCTAAAGCTCCCGTAAACGGAGACGTTTTCCTGCGGTTTGAGGATCAGACCGAAGCGCGGCGAGATTTCTTCATCCGTTCGGGTGCGCGTTTCGTTTGCGGGAACGTTGAAGACTTCGATCTCGAAGCTGTCGAACCGAACGCCCACAACAACATCCAGCCATTGTGTAATTTCGATCTGGTCCTGGATATAGGCGGAAAAGACGTCGATGTTGACACGCGTGTCGTCATTGAGATCGGTCGTGTAGCTGTTTGTCGTCGGCACGCCGGATGCGTTGACTCCGACGCCGCCGCTCAGATTGAGAGGACGCATGATGGTGAAAATTTCATTATCGTCCATCGTCGTGTCCCAGAACGCATTGAAACGGTCCTGATCCGATGAGGTGTTGATGTACTCGCCCCCGGCGACAAGGGTGTGGTTGACGCCGCCTGCCGCAAATTCCCCGACCAGATTGCCCGACAGGATCAGGTTTTCGCGTTTGGTTGCGTCGATATAGCCGTCGAGCGTGACGACATCCGGCGTCGCCGCCTGATCGTAACCTGAAGCGTAGAAGTTCAAGTACACCTTGTCGTAATCGCCGTAAAACGCGCTGAAATTCCCCTTCACATTGTCGGAAAATTCATGCTGCAGGGACGCGCGAAGAAGATGGGCTTCAAGCTCGTGAAAGTTTTCCTCCGGATCGCCGAAGACAATATCCTTGAACGCTTCAACCGGGCGTCCGTCCGTGCCTGTGGGAATGCCGCGATCGATAAAACGCTCGTGATCGATATACTCATAGGACAGATCGATCGTCGTTGACGGACTCAATTTAAATTCGACAGTCGGGTTAACGCCGAACCGGTCGCCGTCATAGAAATCCCGGTGATTGTTCAGGCTTTCATACATCGCGTTGATGCGGAAGGCGGCTTTGTCGCTTGTGGAATAATTGGCGTCGATCTGAAAACCGAACTCGCCGAATGTGTCGACGCTTGCTTGGAAGCCGCTGAAGTTTTCACCGATCACGCCTTTTTTGGTGACGCGATTTAAAATACCGCCCGTGCCGCCGCGTCCGAACAGAAGCGCATTCGGACCGCGAAGGATTTCTATCTGCTCCAGATTATAGAGCGGACGATAATATTGAACGTCGTCGCGAACGCCGTCGATAAAGAAATCGGCGGTCGAGCGCACGCCGCGAAACACAATCGCATCGCGATGGCCTTCGCCTTGGGAATTGTTGACGCCGGGCGTGTAGTCGATGATTTCACCGACACTCGCGAAGCCCCGCTGCGCAACTTGGTCGGCGGTGACGATCGAAAGGCTTTGCGGCACGTCAATGATTGGCGTCGGCGCTTTGAGCGCGTTGACCTGGTCCGTGTAAAGCACCTTGCCGACGACGATGATCTCGTCGTCTGTATCCTGTGCAAGCGCGTTTGAGTGCGCGACAAGCGCGCAGATCGCTGCGGCTGTCGCCGACTGAAGTCTCGCCATGATGTATTCCCCATTTCCCAGCGCAGCCTGGCCGGCTGTGTTTTTCGCCTGCAAATGATTTGCAATATCAGCGCTGGTAGCTGTAATGAGAATGACTGTCAATCGCAGATGTGCCGCATGGCTGAATTTTTTGTTTCGTCATGACATTGCCCGCCAGCGCGCCTACATGCGCACAAGACAACGGTATGGGACGAACATGACGGAGAAACTGACAGAGGCGGAACGGGCTTCGTTCCTTAAAGCCTATCCCGGTTGGACGCTTGTCGACGGCCGCGATGCAGTCGCGAAAAGCTTCAAGTTCAAGGATTTCAATACAGCGTTCGGTTTCATGACGCGGATCGCCTTGGCGGCCGAAAAGGCCGATCATCATCCCGAATGGTTCAATGTCTATAATCGGGTCGACATCACCCTGACCACGCATGACGCCGGGGGCCTCAGCGCCCGGGACGTTGCGCTTGCGGAAGTGATCGAAGACGCCGCCAGGGAGGCCGGTTAACCGGCGCCCGCCACAAAACGGCCTTGGCGACGCCTTCTATGCGCCCGGCGCAACGCATAGTAAGAAGTTGAAATCACACGGGGATAGAGATCATGGCCACAATCGCGCTGGTTGACGACGACGAGAACATCCTGACCTCCGTATCCATGGCGATGGAGGCGGACGGCCATACGGTGAAGACCTTCGAGGACGGCGCGGCGGCGCTGGAATATATCAACGCGACCCCGCCGGACCTTGTCGTATCGGACATCAAGATGCCGACCATGGACGGCATGGAACTGTTGCGCCGCATCCGCCAGGATTCATCGCTGCCGCTCATCTTCCTGACATCCAAGGACGAAGAGATCGACGAAGTGCTCGGTCTTACGATGGGCGCGGACGATTACGTCAAGAAACCGTTCTCCCAGCGGCTGTTGATGGAGCGGGTCAAGGCCGTGCTTCGGCGCGGCCAGGCGTCGGAAACGCCCACGCCCGACGAGGAAAAGAAAATCCTGCGCCGCGGCAGCCTGACGCTCGATCCGCTGCGTCACGCCTGCATGTGGAAGGATAAGCCGGTCGTGCTGACGGTGACCGAGTTTTTGATCCTGCATTCGCTCGCCCAGCGTCCGGGGTTCGTCAAAAGCCGCGATCAGTTGATGGACGCGGCCTATGACGACCAGGTTTATGTGGACGACCGGACGATCGACAGCCATATCAAACGGGTGCGAAAGAAGTTCCGCGCCGTTGACGACGATTTCGACGCCATCGAAACGCTTTACGGCGTCGGGTACAAATATAAGGAAGACTGATCGCGGATGAACGGCGATAGCGGCAGGGTGCGAAAACGCCGCGCGCGCGTGGCGCTTTCGCGCCTGACGCTGATCATCGTTGTCGCCAATCTGATCGGCCTGTTCATCTTGCTGGTCGGCTCCTTCGCGCTCACCCAATATCGCGACGGGCTCATTCAGGCCAAACTTGAGGGCGTGCGCGCCCAGGCGCAGATCATCGCCGACGTGCTCGGCCAGGTGGCGATCGACGAAAGCTCCTGCCAGCCGGTGGACGAAGCCGACATCGCCCGCCAGGGCGAAGAGACCGCGCTGTGTTCCCTGGCGCTCTCCCAGACCGACGTGCGCGAGGTTTTCAATCGCGTGTGGGACAGTTTCGAAGGCCGGGTGCGCATCTTCAACGCGCCGCAGACCTTTGAAAATCCGCCGGTCAGTGACGCCAATGCGCTGCTGATCGAGGATGTCGTCCTGCGCGAGGACAAGATCATCGCCGAGGCGTTGCCGTCGATCGACGACGACGGCGCCCGCCGCCTGCGCTGGGGCGACGTCGGCCATACGATCTTGCGGCTTTTCTCGCGCGATTATCGCATGCAGGCCGCGCGCATCACGCTGGAAAGCGAACTCAACCAGGCGCTGGCGTCCTCGCCCTTCGCCGAAGAGCGCGGCGCGGCGTCGGTGCGTCTCAACGAAGAAGGCGAACTGGTCGTCTCGGTGACCGTGCCGATCCGCCGTGTGCAGGCGATTTACGGGCTGGTGACGGCGGAAAGCGGCGGCATCGACACATTGGTGGAGGAAGCGCGCCTGGCGATCTTGCCGATTTTCGGATTCGCGGTCGTCGCGGCGATCCTATCCTCTCTCTTGTTGACGGCGATGATCGCTCAGCCGATCCGCCAGCTCGCGATCGCCGCCGACAAGGTGCGCGAAGGGATCGCCGCCGCCGGCCGCGCGCGGATTCCCGATTTTACGCACCGCAAGGATGAAATCGGCGAACTGGCCTCGTCCCTCAAATCCATGACCAAGGCGATCTATGCGCGCATCGACGCCATCGAAAGCTTCGCTGCGGACGTCGCCCATGAATTGAAAAACCCGCTGACCTCGATCCGCAGCGCATCGGAGACCCTCGCCATCGCCAAAACGCCCGAGCAGCAGGAAAAGCTGATGCAGGTCATTCAAAAAGACGTCGCGCGGATGGATCGTCTGATTACGGACATTTCAAACGCCTCGCGCCTGGACGCCGAGCTTGCGCGGGAAACACGCGAAGCCGTCGATCTGACCCGTCTCCTCAGGGACATCGTTTCGATGTACGAAGACACCGCGAAAGACGGCGATGCGACCGTGATGTTCAACGATCCCGTCCGGTCGGTATACGTGCTCGGCAATCCTACCGCGCTGAGCCAGGTCGTGCGCAATCTGATCGACAACGCCCGCTCGTTCAGTCCCGACGGCGGCAGGGTGCGGGTCTATCTGGAAGCCCCGGCGCAGCGCTCGCGCCTGGCGCGGCTGATCGTCGACGATGAAGGGCCGGGCGTGCCGCCGGAAAACCTCGAAGCGGTCTTCGAACGGTTCTACACCAAACGGCCGCGCGGCTCGGCCTTCGGCAACAATTCCGGGCTCGGACTGGCCATCTCGCGGCAGATCGTCAATTCCCATGGCGGACGGATTTACGCCGAAAACCGGCTCGAAAACCCAGACGATCCGGCGGGCCCGCGTTTGGGCGCCCGGTTTATCGTCGAACTGCCGGCCGATTAACCGACGATTTTAGTGGACATATACGATTTCCAACGCACCATAAGGGGCTCGAATCAACTCGGAGTCGCGCATGATTGGGCTGGTTGTCGTCACGCACGGGCGTCTTGCGGAGGAGTTTTTGTCCGCAGCCGAACATGTCGTGGGACCGCAAGAGCAGGTCAAGGCCGTGTCCATCGGCCCCGACGACGATATGGAAAAGCGCCGCCAGGACATTCTCGATGCGGCCAAGGACGTTGACGCCGGCGACGGCGTCATCATCCTGACGGACATGTTCGGCGGCACGCCGTCCAATCTCGCCATCTCGGTGATGGAAAAAGCGAACGCCGAAGTCGTCGCCGGCGTCAATCTCCCGATGCTGATCAAGCTCGCCTCGGTGCGCGCCAATGACGAACTCGACGACGCGGTCAAAGCCGCCCACGAGGCGGGCCGCAAATATATCAACGTCGCCTCCTGGGTGCTGTCCGGCGAGACAACGGAATAAAGGCCGAGCCATCCCGTGAGCGACGAGCCAGTCACAGCGACCGCCGTCATCCAGAACAGGCTCGGCCTGCATATTCGTCCGTCGCGGTATTTCTCGGCCCTGGCGAAGTCGTATGACGCGGTCGTCAGCGTGCGCAATCAGGATCGCACCGCCTCGGCCGATTCTCAGCTTGATTTGTTGATGTTGCTCGCCAGCCAGGGCGCGACGCTTGAGATCTCCGCCACGGGCCCGCAAGCGGCCGAAGCGGTCGACTCGCTGGTCAAGCTCGTGAACGACCGGTTTGGCGAAGACGCGTAAGGGTTGAACCGGTTGCGGATCGGACGGATCGCCCGGTCATCCCGGACGCGCTGCAGCGCCCCGGATCATAATCCGGGGTGATGCTGCGCAGAGCCGGGATCCAGTGAATAAAAAGATGACGGGCGAAGCCCGACTTTATTCATAGGACTGGATTCCCGGCCCGACCGCGAATGCGGTCAAACTATAATTAGCGCGCCTTCGCGCGCGGGCGCGGGAATGAGCGGTGAAATGGATTACGCGATCCGCAACCGACTTTACACCGAAGGCTCGCCGGAGAGTGTCGAAATCGTCACCGCCTGGCCGTCGCGCAGGCGCTCGCCGCCGCGGATCACCACGCTGTCGCCGGGATTGATGTCGCCGATGACTTCGATGAAGTCGCCTTCGGCGGCCCCAAGCTCCACATCGACGCGTTTGGCGTTGTTGTCCGCATCGATGACGTAAACGCTGATGCGGTCGGCGCGCAGCACCAGCGCGTCCCGCGGCACGGCGGTGACCGTGCGCGCCGCCGCCGCCGGCAGGCTGACGCGGACCGCGGAGCCGATATACCAGTCGGTTTCCGGCAGTTCGAGGCGCAATTCCAACAAGCGCGACAGCGCGTCGCCGACGGGCACCACGGCGCGCACCGCGGCCTGCGCCGTTTCGGCGCCGTTGGTCACTCTGATCATGTCGCCCGCCGCGATATTGCGGGCGAGCCCAGCCGGCGTGCGCGCCGTGACTTCCAGCCGGCGCGTGTCGACGAGACGGACAAGCTCCGTGCCCGGATTGGCGAACTCGCCGATCTGGGACTCTTGCGAGACGACGCGGCCCGCGAACGGCGCTTCGACCTCGGTGCGGGCGAGATTGATTTGCGCGCGGCGAAGCGCAACCTCGGCCTGTGTCATCGCCTCGCGGGCTTCGTCCCGGTTGGCGCGCATTTCATCGAGGGTCGCTTCCGATTCGCCGGCTTCCTCGCCCAGGCCCACATAGCGCTTGTAAAGGCTGTCGAGATATTCCAGCCGGGCGCGCAGGCGCGCGACTTCCGCCGCACTGTTGTCGCGCGTTAATTCGGCGTCGGCGGTTTCTATGCGGGCGATAACGTCGCCTTCTTCGACTTCGGCCCCCACTTCGGCGACCCATTCGATCTTTCCCGAGGTCGCAGCGGAAACAAGGCTGTCTCTTGTGGACACCACCGAGCCGGGCGTTTCCGAGCGCGGCGCCAGTTGACGCTGGACGGCCTTGGCCACCGCGACGGTCGCTGGCGGCGGGCCCTGCGGCGCGCCGCTGGCTTCCTCGGCGCCCGCGCTTGCGCCGACCGTGTCGCCATAAATGAATGCGCCCATTCCCGCGGCGATGAGGATGGCGCCGGCGGTCCCGGCGATGACGAGTTTTCGGTTCATGCTTCGCCGATCCTTTCTATTGGGCGGGCTGCGGAGCGTCGGCTATGGGCAAGCGCGCAAGCGCCGGCCTTGCGCCCAGTTGCAGGAGCGCCGGCAACAAGAGCAGGGTGAAGATGGTCGAGACGGCCATGCCGCCGACGATGACCGTAGCAAGGCCGCGATAGATGAGACTGCCGGCGCCGGGCGAGAGCACCAGCGGCAGCATGCCCATGAGCGACGTCGACATCGACATGAAGATCGGCCGGATGCGCAGTTTCAGCGCTTCGTGCACCGCTTCGGGCCGCGACTTGCCTTCCGCTTCGGACGCGCGGGTCTGGGCGACCAACAAAATGGCGTTGTTCACCACCAGGCCGAGAAGAATGATGAAGCCGATCATGCCGAGCAGGTCGAGCGGCAGGTCGCTCACAAGATCGGCGCCGCGAATGGCGAGGATGCCGCCGACCGTCGCCATCGGCAGCGTGACGATGACGAGGAATGAATCCTTCACCGATTTGAACAGCGCCGCCATGATCAGGAACAAGATAACGATGGCGAGCAGGAAATTACTGCCGAGGTTTTTTACCGCGCGCGCCAGCGAGTCCGCATCGCCGCCCCATTTCAGCGAGGCGCCTTGCGGGAGCACCTCGTAAAGCCGCGACTCGGCGTTCTGTCTGAGGATGTCCACCGCCGGCCCCAGCGCCATGCCTTCGGGCTGCGTAATGCCGAGCGTGATGGTTCGGCGCGCGTCAAGGCGGCGGATCTGCTGCGGGCCGACGCCGCGCTCTATGGCGACGAGTTCGCCAAGCGGCACCACGGCGCCCGTGGGCGTTGCAATCAGCGCCGTGCCGAGAAATTCCGGTTCGGTCCATTCCTTGGCGCGCAGGTAAATGTCGATGCGACCGTCCTCATGGAAGAATTCGCCGAGCCACTGGCCGTCGCCAAGGGCACGCACGGCGCGGGCGACAGCATCGCGCGTCATACCCACTTCGGCGATGCGGCGGTCATTGGGCAGAAGCCGCAATTCCGGCGTAACGATCTGCGGATCGGGATTGGGCCAGACCTGCGCGCCGGGCAGGGCTTCCTGGATGACGTCGATGGCGGCCGGCACCGCGTCGCCAAGCGCGTCGAAATCGGCGGCTTGAAGTTCAAGGCTGATCGAGCCGGCCGCGCCCCAATTGCCGAACAGATTGCCCTGGCTGGCGAACACGCGGGTGTCGGGAAAACCGGCGAGGATTTCCTCGTTGACGATCTTGACCATTTCGTCGATCCGGGACTGATCGTTGATGCGGATGCCGGTATTGCCGCCCCACGACCCGGTGAAGAGGTAATAGTTGCGCAGCGACGGTTCTTTCTCGCCATCCATATAGGGCTGCAGGCGTTCGACGATTACTTCGGCGATTTCTTCGCGCACCATGTCCGCGCTGGCGCCGGACGGCAGGCCGATAAACGCATCGACCGCATCGCGTTTGACCGGCGGCAGGTAATTGAGCTGCGGCCACAGCAGGAAGGAAATCGCGATCGGCGCGCCGATCAATCCGCCGACAAGCGCCAGCCGGCGCGGATTGGTCGCCGTCGCCGTCATGATGAAATCGGCGATCGTCTCTACCATTTGCGGCCGTCCGCCATTCTTCCCCCCGGCCTCCTTTTTGATGAAAAGGCGCGCGCCCGTCGGCAGCAAGGTGACGGCGACGACCAGACTGAAGGAAACGGCGATGGCGATCGTCAGCGCGAGATCGGCGAACAGCTGGCCTTCGACGTCTTCAAAAAACATGATCGGGATGAAGATCGCGACCGTGGTGACGGTGGACGCGAAGAGCGCGCCGAAAACCTGCCCCACAGCGGTTTGCGCCGCTTCGAAGGGCTTGCGGCCGTCCTCGCGCAGACGGACGTAGTTTTCCAGAACGACAATCGCCGCATCGAGCACCATGCCGGTGGCGAAAGCCAGGCCCGCGAGCGAAATCACGTTGATCGAACGCCCGGAGAGGTTAAGGACGACAATCGTGGCCATCATGCAGATGGGAATCGCCGCGGCGATGATCAGCGTCGCCGCGGAGCGGCGCAGGAAGAGCCATAACGCGCCGACGGCGAGCATGATTCCCAGCATCAGATTGTTGGTGAGCAGCGAAATCGCGCGCTTGATAAAGACCGATGGGTCAAAGCTCTTCTGGATTGAATAGCCTTTCTGGGCGAGCGGTCCCGCATTCAGCCGGTCGAGCACTTCCGTCAACGCATCGATGGCCTCAAGCGTATTCGAACCGGGTTCGCGAATAACGCGCATGCCGATCGCGGGATTGCCGTTTTGGTAGACGGCGCCGCCGGAATCGTCCGGCTGTACGGAAATTTCCGCAATATCGCCGAGTTTGACCGGCGCGCCGTCGCGCCAGGCGAGGATCGTTTCATTTAATTGCGACGCATCGAAACGGCCTTCGAACCGAAGCGTATAATTGCGCCGCCCGACTTCGACCGATCCTCCCGTCACGTCTGCAGAGCGATTTACATTTTGCGAGATCTCATCGAGCGTCACGCCGAGTTGCGCCGCGAGGAACGGGTCGAATTCGATATGAACGATCGGTTCGCCGTCGTCGGCATTGACGTCGACGCCCGCGACGCCGGGGACGGCTTCGATTTCGGGGCGAATGCGCTGTTCGGCGAAAGCGGTGAGGTTGGAGCCGGGTTCGGTGTTGCTCGGCAGCCGTTGCAAAAACAAATAGATCAATGTTTCGCCGGCGTTGCCGCCGCCGCCCAAATTCACCCGGGGACGTTCTGCTTCGGCGGGCAGGCCGCGCACCCGCTGGAGGCGCGAATTCACTTCCGTAAACGCCTGGTCCATGTCGGCGCCGAGGGCGAATTCGAGATTCATCCAGACCCCGCCGGCGTTCGACCAGGACTGCATTTGGACCATGCCCGGAATGCCGCGCAGTTCGCGCTCGATCGGCTCGGTGATTTCGCTCTCGATTTCGCGCGGAGAAGCCGCCCGCCATTCCGTCCAGATGCTGATTTGCGGACGCTCGATCGATGGGAAAAGCTGCACCGGCAGGCGGGTTATCGATAACACGCCGAGCAGCGTGATGATCGCGAGTACGACCCCGGCCGCCGCCGGGTTTTTCAGGCAAAGCCGCGTAAGGCCCATGGAAGATCTCTCCCGGCGTTTAGGCGCACTCCCGCACCATTATCTTCGCCCTTTTCAACAGGCGTCGCATCCGAATATCGACGAGTTGGGTTTGAAATGCGGCGAACCGATCCGGGGCATGGAACGGTTTACTTTCCGGATTTGTCTTTATCTTTTTCTTTGCGCTTCAGCTCGGCGCGCTGGCGCTCGATTTCGGCGATTTCCCGTTCGATTTGCGCCTTGGCTTTGCGCAAGGCCTCTGCATGCGCTTCAAGATGTTCTTCCGCCGCGCCGTGGTCTTCGTCATCGTAGGCATAGCTATAGCGGTGCGCATAGTCTTCACGCGCGGCCTCGGCGCGCTCCCTGTCTCGTTCAGCGCGTTCGATGGCGCGCTCGCGTTCGCGTTCGGCGCGTTCGCGCTGTCGTTCGGCGTGTTCTCTTTGGCGTTCGGCTTCCTCTTCGGCGCGCTCGCGGGCGCGTTCGGCCAATTCTTCAGCGCGTTCCATGGCGCGCTCGGCTTCTTCCTCCGCCCATTCCCGAGCGCGCTCGACCTCGTCTTCGATGCGTTCGATTTCCTCCTCGGTGAGCTCGCGATAACGCTCGGCCCGCTCGACGGTTTCCTCGGCGCGGCGTTCAACGCGTTCGGCGCGACGTTCGGCCTCGCGCGCTTTTTCCAGCGCCGCGCGTTTGGCCTCGCGGATTTTTTCTTGGTCTTCTTCGGACAGATACTCAATGTCGCGCACCTGATCCAACGCGTTCAAGGCGAGTTCTTGCGCCTCAATGAACGTTTGCACATCCATATCGTCAAGCGCGACCGTGAAGCCTTCAAACCCGTTGAATTCGTTGTCGATCCTGACGGTCAGGCCGTCGAGATCGGCGGTCAGATCGGCGAACTGGTCGTCGAGATGATTGAAACGGTTTTTGAGTTTTTCCGCCAGGCGCTCGCCGACCGACGGTTCGACGGACGCGGCTGGCGTCGGCGCGATTGCGATCTTGGGCGCGACGATGGCGGCGCGGGCCGACTTGATCTCTGGCAGCGGCTTGGGCGCGGGCATGGGCTTGGCGGCGACCAGCGGCGTCGGGTCGATATGAACGCCGTCGCGGATGACTTCGAAATGCAGATGCGGTCCGCTGACGACGCCGCTCGAACCGACCGCGCCGATCGTATCGCCGGCCTTGACGATGTCGCCCTTTTTGACGGCGTAGCTGTCGAGATGGGCGTAACGGGTGATGAGGCCGTGGCCGTGATCGATGACGACGACATTGCCCCAGGCCTTTGAGCCCTTATAGCGTCGCGTCGCATCGATCACTTTGCCGTCGCCGGCCGCGCGCACCGGCGTTCCGCGCGCCGCCTTGATGTCAACGCCTTGATGGGTGCGCCGGTAGGCGCCGAGCTTCACATCTTCCGCGCCAAAGCCGAAGGTGATCTTGCCCTCGACCGGGATCGCCGGCAGCGCTTCTTCGGGCGGTTTCGGCGCGACGGCGAAGGCGGCCTGGGCGAAGGCGAGCCCGCTGGCCGCGACAACGCTCAGCGCAAGACCGATCTTGCCCTTGAGGCTGATCATAGCCGCGCCGCCGGCGCCCGACAGGATCGCGTCCAAACGTTCGCGTCGCGAGCGCTTGTCGAACGGCGTGAAAGAAGGAACCAGCGCTTGCTCGTTCGGCCGCAGGCCGGCGGAAAAACGCAGGCCCTCGACGAAGCATTTGGCGTAGTGCCGGCGATTGACGCCGCGGGCAATGACCAGCGCATCCGCAGCCTGTTCGGCGGCGAGATGGGCGCGGGCGCTGATGCGGTGAATAAACGGGTTGAACCAGAAGATCGCTTTGACAATCCGCGTGAACGCGAACAGCCAGGTGTCGCCGCGCTTGATATGCGCCATCTCATGCGCGCCCATCAACACCGCGTCGTCAATCGAGACCCGGTCGAGCAGATACATGGGCATTAATATGACCGGCCGGAAAAATCCGTGCACGCACACGCTCGAAACCGCATCGGAAAAGGCATAGCGCGGCGCTTGCCGCAGCCCCATGCGGCGGCGCCAGGCGTCAAGCCCGGCTCTGAGCCGCGGTTCGTCGAGATCGACGGCATAGCGCACGCGATAGGAAAAACCCGCCAGCCGCACGGCGCCGAGCACCAGGAACAGCAAAAAGCCGTAAACATAAAGCGCCGCGCTCGCTTCCAGGAGCGCGGCGATGTCCATCGCCGGGACCGCCGCTGCGGGCGCCGGCGCTTGCGCAATCACCGGCGCAACGTCGGCGGCGGGAAGGACCGCCATGGGCGGTTCCGGCGCGCCTTGCGCGCGCAACGACAGGCCGAAGGCGGCCGCGACCGGCGCCATGAGCGCGGGCAGGGCGGCGATCAACAGCGCGGCGGGCCAGATCTTGTCGGCGAAGGCGGGCGGTTCTTTCTGTTGAAGCTGTCCGGCAATCAAAAAGACGATCGGCGCCCAGATCATCGAGGTCAGAAGGCATATAAAGAAGGGTTCGACGATCGCGCTCATCTTTCCTTCTCCTCTTTGCGCAAAATGGCTTCGAGCTCATCAAGCTCGTCTTCCGACAAAAGTTTAGAGTCGGCGAAAAACGCCGCCGCGGGCGCGCCGTCGAGTTCCAGCACGCGTTTTGAAAAATCCGCGATCATGCGGCCAAGCAGGGCGACCTTGCCGATCTGGGCTTCATAGATATTGACCCCGTCGCGAGGCGTCTTCGAGACTAGGCCTTTTTCGGTCATGCGCTCGAGCACGGTGCGCACGGTCGAATAGGACCAGTCGAAGTCGTCGGCGATTTGGGTATGGATTTGCCGCGCGTTCATCACCTTGCCGCGCCACAAGAGTTTTAGGATCGCCAGTTCAGGCTTGGTCGGATTGTCGGAGGGTTTTTCGCTCATGCCTTGCTCGCCGCCCCAGGCGCAGGGACGCCCGTTACAATTGTCGCGATACTAGCCTATTGCGACAGTTGTAGCAAGGATCGTTTGGGGGATTGTCGCCCCGATGCGGCGAACCGAGCCCATGGTGCGATGAACCGTGATGTACTGCTCCGACGCCGCTTCATACTTCAGATGGCTGGTAGCAAAAATGTAAATTCAAAACTTGACATATTTCTATAATTGTATAGTTATAAATTTACGATTTATGCAGAAAGAAAAGCTACAAGTATACAATGAATGCGAAAACGACAGCGCGAAAGCAATATCAGGCCATGATCGACAGGGCCGCTGTCGCGACCATGCAGGACCTTAAGCAACCGCGCGAGGGCTGGATCGCCAGCGCGCGAAAGGCGCTCGGCATTTCCGCCGCGCAGCTTGGCCGCATGGTCGGCAGTACGCGCGCCAACATCTCGTCGATTGAACGATCCGAACAAAATGAGCGCGCTACGCTGCGCACGATGAAAACCATGGCCGAGGCGATGGGGTGCCGGTTTGTCTACGCCGTCATCCCGGCGGAGGGCGGGATCGATGATGCGCTGAAAAAACAGGCCTGGAAAAAAGCGCAGGCGATTGTGATGCGCGCCAGCACGCATATGGCGCTGGAGCAACAGGTGCTCAGTAAAGATGCGCTGGAAGATGAAATAAAAGATCTCGCGCGCGATCTTTTGCGCGATCCGCCGTCTGATTTTTGGGAAAAAGAATGAATGGCGCCGATGATGAGCCCGACGGCGCCACACCGCTTGATCCCGATGAAACGGTAGGGCTTAAGTTCAAGCATGTCGCCACGCGCGGCGAACTGGATGCGCTTGAACAGGCCAATGTGGCAAGCGGTCTCATCTGGTTGAAACGTCGCCGCAAAAGGGATGTGCTCAGCGAAGCGTTTGTGCGTGAGCTCCATCGCAGGCTTTTCGGCGATGTGTGGCGCTGGGCCGGGACATTCCGGCAAACGGAAAAAACCATCGGCGTCGATCCGACGCAGATCGGCGAGCGGCTTCGCATGCTGCTGGACGATGCGTGCTATTGGGCGGAGAACGGAACATATTCACCGCTCGAGGCTGCGGCGCGATTTCATCATCGTCTGGTGCAGATTCACTGTTTCCCAAACGGCAACGGGCGCCATGGCCGGATGATGGCGGATGAGTATTTGCGGGCGTATTTTGACCGTCCGCCGATCGATTGGGCGGCGGGACATGATCTGTTGAGAAGCAATGCCCGACGCGATGAATATATCGCCGCGTTGCGGGCCGCTGATAAAGGCGAATTCGATCCGATTTTGGCGTTTGTCGATTCTGCCCGTTCTCTCAAAGGATCATAGCGCATCCAGCGTCGCCGCCAGCCGTTCGAGATCGGCCGGGCTCGACAGGCGATGATCGCCGGTCTTGCTCAGGACGATGTCCACATCCTGGCTTTCGATCTGATCGGCGAAGGCGAGCGCGTGGGCGTAGGGCACGACGTCGTCCTGCATGCCCTGGAGGATGCGCACCGGCGCGCGCATCGCCACGGCGCCGGTCATGACGAGATGGTTGCGGCCGTCTTCGATCAGCTTGCGGGTAATAATGTCGGGCTCGTCGCCATAGTCGGACGGCAGTTCGAGCCGGCCGTCGCGCATCAGGGTATTGCGCTGCTCTTCCGAAAACGAAGGCCACATGAGTTTTTCGGTAAAGTCAGGCGCCGGGGCGATAAAGACCGCCACGGCGACCCGTTCCGGCCGGGCAAGCGCCACAAGGCTTGCCGTCCAGGCGCCCATGGACGAGCCCACCAGGATTTGCGGGCCCTCGGTCAGCCCGTCAAAAGCCGCGAGAGCGTCCGCGGCCCAGTCGCCGATGCAGCCGTCCTCGAACCGGCCGTCGGATTCCCCATGGCCGGAATAATCGAACCGCAAATAGGCCCGGCCGCGCCGCTCTGCCCAGTCGTCGAGAAAGCCCGCCTTGGTCCCGAGCATGTCCGAGACGAACCCGCCGAACCAGACAACGCCCGGTCCCGCCCCGGTGCGCCGGCGATAGGCGAGGCGGCCGTGGGGTCCGTCGATGAAAGAGGCGGGGGAAGGGTGCATGGCGGGCGGCATTCATGGGCGTGGGATCGGCGCCGGCCAGCATAGGAATCGCTTGGGCGCCAATCAATGCGCCGGGCAAATTATCCACAGGCGGCGTATGCCGTCGACATGGTTAACCAGATCGCCCCAAAGGCGCATACGCTCTGGCCATGGGCGGGGTTTGACGCTAGTCTCGCACCGGGCCGCGCAGGGTCGGCATGATTACGAAAGACGTTGCGCGAACGCATGGACAAGCGTGGGGTGGGCCACATGGTCTATGGAGTCGGCGATTACGCCGGCGGTTCGGCGGTTTGCAGCCGGGCCGATCTTATCGTTACGCCGTCTGCGCTGTCGGCGGCGGTCCTGCGCGCTTATCGTGTCGAGTGGGCGTAGGGCGGATCGATGTTCGGTCGTAAGAATGCGAATATTCTGGTCATCAAGACGGACGGTCTGACGGGCTTCGTGGCCGCGGAGCCGGCTTTCGACGCCATCCGCAAACGCCATCCCGACGCCCAGATCAGTCTTTTGACTATCCCGACGCTGCAGCGCCTGGCGCGCGCCGCGTCCTATTTCGATCAGGTCGCCGCGATGCCGAATTTTCGCGATCCCCAAGCGCGCAAGGAATTCGTCAAACAGCTGCGCGCCGCCAAGTTCGAGCGGGTTTACGATCTTGCCAATGACGACGCCGGCAAGAAGCTGCGCGGCGCGATGGGCATGTTCGGTCCGAAATGGCATTCGGCGCCGTCGGCCCCGAAGAAGACGCGCAAGGGCGCGGCTACACTCGCCCTGCCGGATACGGACGCCATGCTCGACAGCGCCGGCGTAGAGCGCCCGAACCGGCTGCCCGATTTCCGCTGGGCGCTGGATGCGCGCAAGGATTCGGCGAACATGAAGCCGTCCTGGTACGGCATATCCGGCGCGTTCGGCCTGCTTATGCCGGGCCGGCATGCGGAACAGCGCTGGACGCCGTCAGGCTATGCCGGCCTTTCGAAAATCATGACCCAGGCTGGATTCATGCCGGTGCTCGCCGGTCCGAAAGAGCTGCATGATTTCGGCGATCGCGTCGCCGAGGAATCCCCGCAGCTTGTGGATCTCACCGGCAAGACCGATCATCTCCAACTGGCCGCGCTCGCGCAGGAGGCCGCCTTTTTCGTCAGCGACGGCGCGGAGGAAATCCATCTCGCTGTCAGCATCGGCTGCGAGGGCGTGCTGGTCGCCAATCCGAAGTCAATCGTCGCCGCGCCGCCGGGACGCCATGTCGTCACCCTGACCTCGCAAAGCGGTCTCGGCGCGGTGGATCCCGCCTTTGTCTGGCGCACGCTGTCGAATATGGGGCTGATCGACGTCGCCGGCGGTCCGCCGCAATCGGCCAGCGCCCGTTGATCCGTGACCCGATTAGCCTATATATCGCCGCTTCCGCCTGGTTTCGTTAAGGCCTTAATGGTTTTTCACGATATTCCAGGCAGGAATTAATCTTCAGCAACCCAAGGAGAGAAGTCCATAGCACGCAAACCCTACGTCGCCTCGGCGCCGAAACCCACCGGCCCGAGGGTAAATGAGGAAATCAGTGTTTCCCAAGTCCTCTTGATCGATCACTTAGGCGAAAAGCGCGGCGTCGTGAAAACCGACCAGGCGCTGGACATCGCAGCCCAGGCCGGACTCGACCTTGTCGAAGTCTCGCCGAACACTCAGCCGCCGGTCTGCAAGATCATGGACTACGGCAAATACAAATATCAGCAGCAAAAGAAAAAGGCCGAAGCCAAAAAGAAGCAAAAGGTCGTTGAGATCAAAGAGATCAAGATGCGGCCCAACATCGACGATCACGACTATCAGGTGAAAGTCAAAGCGATGAAGCGCTTCTTTGAAGAGGGCGACAAGGTCAAGGTGACGTTGCGCTTCCGCGGCCGTGAGATGGCGCACCAGGACCGCGGCGCCGATTTGATGAGGCGCGTCCAGGACGACTTTGAAGAAATCGCCAAAGTCGAGCAGTTTCCGAAAATGGAAGGCCGCCAGATCATGATGGTGATGGCGCCGCGTTAACCGCACCCGTTTCGAACGCTTAATAATTTATCATTTAATCCCGGCGCTGCCGGGCGCTGGCGCGTCCTTTGCTTTGACCTTAAGCATAAGCGGCAGGCCCGCGCGCAGCGCGGTCGCCGCTGTGCCGGCGCGGCGCAGGGCGGTATGAGACATGGGCCAAGATTGGTTAACGCAAGGGGGAAGCCAGTGGGCGGTTGCCGTCATCGCCTTTCTGCTTGGGTTGCTTGCCGCTTGGGCGGCAAGGCGCATGACCGACCCCAAGCCTGACGCGCCTGGCGGGGATCTGGGCAGCGAGCCTGAAGAGCGTGTTCCCGGCGCTGCGCTGGAAAGCGATGCTGCTGCGTCAGCCAAATTGAGCGCGCTTGAGGCGGAAATCAAAAAAGCAAGATCGATCCTCAACGCCGATGCGGAAGAACGCGCGGAAATGGCGGAAATCCTGGCCGGGATCGACGAGGCGGTCAAACGCGCCAACGGCCGGCTCAAGCTGATTTTGCAGTCCCTAAAAAATGGCCGAAACAACGACTGACCGGACTTGATCGCGCGCCGGCGGCGGCACAATATTTCAACCGTCGACGGGGAGCGGGGTCATGGATCACAGCCAGCTTTATCTGCAATTGACGATTTCCGGCGTATTGATCGCCGCGACGACATTCGTACACGGTGTTTTCGTGGCCGCGGCGGCGGCGATCTTCCGCACGGTCAACAGGCGCGTCTGGGGCGCCTTCCGCTTCGTGCGCGACAGCGCCGTTCTGGTGATCCTGGTTTTGTGGCTGATGGCCGCCCATTTGATTGAAATCGCCATGTGGGCGTGGACCTATCTGCATTATGATCTGTTCGACAGTTTTGAGACGGCGCTTTATTTTTCGGCGGCAAGCTACACGACGCTCGGTTTCGGCGACGTTCTCGCGCCGGACGAATGGCGGCTGCTCGCCGGGGCCACCGCTGCGAATGGTTTCTTGCTGTTCGGGCTTTCCGCGGCGTTTTTGTTCGACGCCGCCGGGCAGCTTCACCTGGGCGGGAAGCAAGACCGCTAGAGCATCCTGAACTTAAGTTGATGCACTCAGCCTCATCCTGAGGAGCAAAAATCTCCTCGTCCTTCGAGACGTCGCCTTACGGCGACCCTCAGGATGAGGAGATTTTTGCGTCTCGAAGGATGGTGAAGTGAATCAATTCCAAGTCAGATCACTCTAGGCCGAGGCGTTGGACGGTTCCGATGCGTCCTTTCGCGGCCGCTTGATGCGGCCGAACGCCACGAACAGCATGGCGATGGCGCAGATTTCCAGGAACGCGGAAAACACGAAGGGCGCGCCCGGAAAATAAAACGGCGCGCCATCCGGCAGGATTGTCACGTTCAATATGGAATACGGCTCGCCCGGCGAGATGAAGGCGGAAAAGATCTGCGTCATCACCAGCGGGCTGATCACCATGGTGATGCTCATGACCGCGGCGATGGCGCCTTGCAGCTCGCCTTGCGCATTGGGCGGAATGGTGCGCGACATGATGCCCTGCAGCGCCGGCTGGGCGAGACCCCCGAGCGATGAAATAGCGATCAGGACGTAGACCATCCAGGCTGTCGTCGCCAGGGAAAAACCGATATAGGCGAACATCGTCACCAGCATGGCGCCGATGGCCGCGGCGCGTTCTCCGATCTTCGGGATGATAATGCGGGTCAGCCCGCCCTGCACGACAGCCGCCGTAAAGCCGATAAACATCAAGGACACGCCGATCGTCGCCGGCGTCCAGCTAAATTTTTCTTCCGCGTAATAGGCCCAAACCGAAGGATAGGCCCAGTGCGCCAACTGGGCGATCAGCAGCACCCCGGCGATGGGCAGCATGATCGGATATTGCGCAAATTGCTTGAAGTTGCCGAACGCATTGGCGCGCTTCCAGTCGAACGGCCGGCGATGTTCCGGTTTAAGGGTTTCGGGCAGGACCAAGAAACCGAACACAAAGTTCGCCGCGCCCAGGACGGCGACGAAATAAAACGGCGCGCGCGGTCCGAACTGATCGCCCAGGAGACCGCCAAGGCCAGGCCCGATGACGAAGCCCAGACCGAACGCCGCGCCGATCAGGCCGAAATTGGCGGCGCGTTTTTCCGGCGGCGTGATGTCGGCGATATAGGCGTTGGCGGTGGCGAAGGTCGCCGCAAAGGCGCCGGCGAGCACGCGCGCGATCAAGATAATGCTGATTACCGGCGCCACCGCCATGATGAAAAAATCAAACGCGTAGGCCGCCATCGAGGCCAGAAGAACCGGCCGGCGTCCGTAACGGTCCGACAGCCCGCCCATCACCGGCATCATGATGAATTGCATGAGCGCATAAACGAGCGTCAGATAGCCGCCCCATTGCGCGGCGTGGGCGAGATCGTCGCCGGTCACGTCCATAATCAGCTGCGGCATCACCGGCATGATGACGCCAAGGCCGATCATGTTGAGCACGACGGTGATAAATATGAACAACAGGGCGTTTCGGCCCGGCGATTTCGCCATAAACCCTTTTCCGCTTTTCAATCTGGCCGAGCGGCCGCTCAGTCGGCCAGGTCGGCAATCGGGGTGATCTTGACGGCGGTGATCTGGTTGCGCCGCCGTCTCAATATCTTGAAGCGGAAGCTGTGAAAAGAGAATGTCTGGCCGACTTCCGGGATCGACTGCGCTTCATGGATGACCAGGCCGGCGACGGTGACGGCTTCGTCGTCGGGCAGGGACCAGTCCATGGCGCGGTTGAGATCGCGAATGGTCACGTCGCCGTCGACATTGAGCGAGCCGTCCCCTTGCGGCCGCACGCCCTGGACCGGACTGTCATATTCGTCCTCGATTTCGCCGACGATCTCCTCGAGGATGTCCTCCATGGTGACCAGGCCCATCAGCGCGCCATATTCGTCGACGACCAGCGCGAAATGTTCTTGCTTGACCTTGAAGGCGTCGAGTTGCTCTTCCAGCGTCGTCGTTTCCGGCGCGAAATAGGGCGTGCGCGCGATTTCCTCGATATCGATCCCGCCGACGTCGCCTTCGCTGTCCCAGAGCGCCCGCAGGAGATCCTTGGCGTGCAGGACCCCCAGGACGTTGTCGGGATCGCCGCGGTAAAGCGGCAGCCTTGTGTGCACGCTTTTGAGCGCCTGCTGGATGATTTCTTCTTTGGGCCGATCAAGGTCGAGCATTTCGATCGACTTGCGGTGGACCATGATCTCTTCGATGCGGATTTCGTGAAGATCGAGGGCGCCGCGGAAGAGATCGCGCGCCTCCTTGCCGACGCGCCCTTCGGAATGGTGCAGGTCGATGGCGCCGCGCAGTTCCTCGGCGACGGAAAACACCGCGCTGTCCTTGGAGACGTCGAGGCCGAACAGATGCAGCGCCCCGCGCACGATCAGTTGAACGATACGGGTGACCGGCGCGAACAGGAACACCACCCAGCGCATTAGCGGCGCGACCAGCATGGCGAAGGCGTCGGGCCGGGCGATGGCGGCGGTCTTGGGCGTGACTTCAGCAAAGACCAGCACCAGGACGGTCATGGTGACGGTGGCCCAGGCGACGGCGATTTGCGACCCGCCGAACAGATTGAGGAACACGCTGGTGGCGAGCGCCGAGGCGAGAATGTTGACGAGATTGTTGCCCAGCAGAATGGCCCCGATCAGCCGTTCGCGGTCGCGGATCAGGACATTGACCCGCCGCGCGCGCAAGTCGCCGTCGCTTTCAAGCTTGTGCATGCGCGCCTTTGACGTCGCGGTCAGCGCGGTTTCCGAACCGGAAAAGAACGCCGACAGCAAGAGCAACAGAGCGATGATCCCGATGGGAACGAGCAAGGTCGAATCGAAATTTTCCATGAATGTCGCCTCAACGCCCGTTAGCGGGCGGTTTTCTGTTTTAGGAAGTCTTCAATGTCGCCGACGGGCGCGTCCTTGACGATCGCCGCCTCGCCGATGTTCCGCGCGAGGATCAGGGTGAGCCGGCCGCTCTCGACCTTTTTATCCTGCATCATCAGCTCGGCAAGCTTGCCGCTTGAGATATCCGCGCCGGGTTTCAAATCCGCTATCGAGACCGGCAGGCCGACGGCTTTGAGATGGGCCTTTGCGCGCTCGGCTTTGTCGCCCGGCAGCAATCCGCGCCGCACGGAATAATCAAGCGCCAGACTCATACCCAACGCGACCGCTTCGCCGTGGAGCAGCCGGTCGGAGTAGCCATAGGCGGCTTCGAAAGCATGACCGAACGTATGTCCGAAGTTTAAAAGCGCGCGCGTGTTTTGCTCGGTTTCGTCCGCGCTGACGACCGCCGCCTTCGCGGCGCAGGAGGTTTTGACACCATGGCGCCGCGCGTCCGCATCGCCGGCGATCAGCGCAGCGCCGTTGGTTTCCAGCCAGGCGAAAAAGTCGGCGTCGGCGATCAGGCCGTATTTGACGACTTCCGCATAGCCCGCGCGCAATTCCCGTTCGGGGAGGGTTTCAAGCGCTTCGATGTCTGCAAGCACCAGCGCCGGCTGATGAAACGCGCCGATCAGGTTCTTGCCCTGGGCGGTATTGATCGCGGTCTTGCCGCCGACGGCGCTGTCGACCTGCGCCAGCAAGGTGGTCGGCAGCTGCGCGAACCGGCAGCCGCGACGCAGGATCGCCGCCGCGAAACCGGCAAGATCGCCAATCATGCCGCCGCCGAAAGCGACGATAAGATCGCGGCGTTCCACGCCGAGATCGAGCAGTCTGCCGGTCAGCGCTTCGAGCTGGTTGAACGATTTGGTTTCTTCGCCCGGCGTCAGGACGACGAATTCATGATCGATCGCGGCTTTTTCAAGGCCGCTTTTCAAACGCGCCCCTTGCGCGGCGGCGACGTTTTCATCGGTCACGATGACGACGCGCGGACGGTGCAGCAGCGGCGCGAGAAACGCGCCAGCGCGCTCGAGCAACCCTTCTCCGATGTGAATGTCATAAGCGCGCGCGCCCAACGCCACGCGCACGCATTCAACGCTCATGTCGACGCCTCGCGCTGCTCGCTGTGGTCGACGCCGAAATAATCCGCAAGCGTATCGACGATCAGGTTGACCGTGGCGCCATGGGGACCGGGCTGGCTTTCAATGTGAATATCGGCGGCGGTGTAATAGGCCAGGCGCTCGGCGAGGAGGGTTTTCAGGGTCTCGCGCGGATCGCCCTTTTTCAGGAGCGGGCGCGTGCCCCGGCGGGTGGCGCGCCGGGCCAGGGTGTCGAGATCGGCCTTGAGCCAGATCGAGACCGACTTTTCCGCGACCAGCCGGCGCGTTTCCGCCCGCATCAGCGCGCCGCCGCCGGTCGCCAGCACATGAGGCGGCCCGTTCAGCAAACGCTTGATGACCTTTGCTTCCCCGTCACGGAAGCTATCCTCGCCATGTATTTGAAAAAGCTCGGAAACCGGCATTCCGGCGGCCTTTTCGATCTCCGCGTCCACGTCGAAGAATCCCAGGCCGATGCGCGGCGCCAGGCGCCGGCCGACGGTGGTCTTGCCTGACCCCATCATGCCCACCAGAACGATCGTCCGATCGCATTGAAAATGGGGGTATTTGCCGGATTGGACCATGGCGGCTAGATGTAGGCGAGTGCGCGCGCGAGCGCTAGATGGGGCGAGCGCTTGCCGGAAGAGGTCGCTTGCGCCGAACTGCGAAACTGGGGCTGGGCTGGGCCTTTCTATCGGGCGAACTCTCATCGGCGAAGGAGCGGCGGACCGTGCGGTTCATTATTGTGATTTTGTTGCTTTTCCTGGCGGCGATGGCCGGCCTTTATGTCTACGGTCAGATGCTCGATCCCGAGCAGCGCATGATCGAGGAGGAAGCGCGCGATGTCGCGTCATAAGTCGTTTCCTTTCGCCATCGTCTTGTTCGGCCTCAGCTTGAGCGCGTCGATGACGGCGACAGCCCAGGTCGCGCTGCCGGAGGCGGTCGAGTCACAGCCGCTTTCGCGGGACGCGTTTTCCACCGGCACGCTCGATCCCGCGAGCGGCGCCTTGCCGGCGAGCCTGTGGCGCGGATCGGACCCGCAGACGGTGGAGTTCCTGCTGACCAATCTGCCGGCCCGGCTTTCCGCGCCGAGCCTCGGCGACGCCATGAAGCGAACCCTTCTTTCGCCCGGCGACGCGCCTGCGGGCGCCGGACCGTCCTTGGGCGGAAAAAAGCTGCTGGCCCTTGCGCGCGCCGGTTTTGTCGACGAGGCGCGCACGGTGGCGAGTCTTTCGACCGCGGAGCGCGGCGATCCCTGGACAGGGCAGGCCGAAGCGGTCGCCGACTTGCTCGACGGCGATGTCGCCGCCGCCTGCCGCCGCGGCGCGGGCCTGACTTCGGGGCGCGAAGAATTGTTCTGGGTTCGCCTGCGCGTGTTCTGTTACGCCGAAGCGGACGAACGCGACGCGGCGGATTTAACCCTCGGCATTCTGCGCGATCAAGGCGAATTGAGCGAAAGCGACGACGTCTTTCTGTCCGCCGCGACGACCGGCGCGCTGCCGCAAAACCCGCCCGCTGTGGCGGACGCGTTGCAATACGCCATCGCCCGCAAGCTAAGGCTTCCTTTCACGCCGGACCGTCTTGACGCCGCCGACGGCGGTGTTCTCGGCGCCGTCGCCCGCGATGCGAGCCTTGATCCGGCAACGCGCATCGATGCGGCCGAACGCGCCGTCGCCATGGGCGTGATCGGCCCGGCGGTCCTTGCCGGCGTTCTTGAAAGCGTTGAATTGGCGGCGGACGACATTGGCGGCGCAGCGGTTGCGGCGCGGGCGCGGCCGCAAGACCCCTTCACCGACGCGGCGCTTTATCAGTCGGTTTTGGCGATGAGCGCGCCGGAATTCCTGCGCGACAAGGCGCAGCGGATTGCGCTCGCCCTGGGCGTTGCCGACAGTTTTCATCGCGCCTATGCGCTCAGTCTTCTTTATGCGAATGAAATCGCGGCGCTGGAAGGAACGCTTCTGTCGCCGAACGCGGCGGCGCGCTTCGCGCTGGCGCGCATGGCCGTGGGCGACAGCGTCGGCGCCGGCCAATGGCTGCTGGCGATGCTCGGCCCCAACGACAGCGTCGCGGCGCTGCCTGAAGCGCAGGGGCTGGCGTTCATCGATCAGGTCAATCTGCTCGCCGTGCTCGATCCGCTGACCGCCGCGCAAGTCGCCCGGGCCGGCGACGTTTCCCTGCTCGGCGGGGATGTGCGCCCGGCGTCCTCGGCGGCGTCGCATCAGGACCCCGCGGTGACCGCGCGCATTCTTGAAGCCGCGTTCGACGCCGCGCTGGAAGACAAGGTGGGCCAGGCCGGGCTCGCCGCGCTCGCCGCCTCGGCGGGGACTGCTTCCGGCGGCGAAATCGAAACCGTCGCGATCAGCCAGTCCTTGCGCGCCGCGGGCATGACGGCCCTGCGCCGGCGTTACGCGTTCGAGCGCGCCTGGGCGGCGAAATTTGTCCCCGACGAAACCCCGCCGGCCGCCGAGGAGACGCCGGAGGAACCAAAACAAGAAGAAGAGGGCGGCCTCATCCCGCGGCTGAAGCCTCCGCGCACCCAATGACCGAGGCGGCGGCCGCGCCCGATCCCGCCGGCGCCGACCGGCGTCTGATGGATGCGTTTTTGGAAATGATGGCGGTCGAGCGGGCCGCCGCGGCGAACACGCTGAAAAACTACGGCCGGGATCTCATGCGTTTCGCGGTCTTCGCCGGCGCGCGCGGGGAGACGCTGGAAACCGCGGGCGCAGGCGACATCGCCGCCTGGCTGGCGGCGCTCGAGGCTGACGGGATCGCCGCCTCGACGGCCGCGCTTAAGGTTTCCGCGCTGAAACAGTTCTATCGGTTTTTGTACGAAGAGGGCTATCGCGCCGACAATCCCGCCGCATCGATCGATCGGCCGAAAACCCGCCGCCCGCTGCCGAAAATTCTGAGCACTGATGAAGTCGCCGCGCTGTTCGACGCAGCCGAAAACATCGACGGCGCGGCGGGCTTGCGCCTGACCGCCATGCTGGAGCTGTTATACGCAGCGGGCCTGCGGGTTTCCGAACTGGTCAGCCTGCCGCTGGCGGCGGCGCGCAAGGGCGAGCGCGCATTGATTGTCCGCGGCAAGGGCGGGCGGGAACGTCTTGCGCCGCTGACCCCGCGCGCGGTTGCGGCGATCGACGCCTATCTTGAGGTGCGCAAGGCGTTTTTACCGAAGAAAAAAGCCGGCGCGAGCGCGTCGCCCTGGCTCTTTCCCTCGCGCGGCAAGACCGGCCATGTCACCGCGGCGCGGTTCGCGCAAATGCTCAAGGACCTCGCCGTCTCGGCGGGGGTTTCGCCGGCCAGGGTTTCGCCCCATGTGTTGCGCCACGCCTTCGCCACCCATTTGCTCGAAGGCGGCGCCGATCTCAGAAGCGTTCAGCAGATGCTCGGCCACGCCGACATAACGACGACGCAGATTTACACCCATGTCGCCCAGGACCGGCTGCGCGATCTTGTCTTTTCGAAACATCCCCTGGCGAAGAAAAAAGGGAATAGGGATTAGGGAATAGGGATTAGGCAGGGTTGCCGCGCCCTTTGTGAAATATTAGGACTTAACAAACAGGCTCACCCTAATCCCCAGCCCCTAACCCCTAGTCCCTGAATGCGCACCTATCTCGATTTTGAAAAACCCATCGCCGAACTCGAAGGCCGCATTGAGGACTTGCGCCAGATGGACGCCGACAGCGGCGTCAATGTGGCCGAGGAAGTCGAAAAGCTGCAGGCCAAGGCCGACCAGCTGCTCTCCGACGCCTATGGCAAGTTAACCCGCTGGCAAAAAACCCAGGTGGCGCGCCATGCGGCGCGGCCGCATTTTTCCGATTATGTGGGCCGGCTGGTCGACGACTTCACGCCGCTTGCCGGCGATCGCGCCTTCGGCGAGGATTTGGCGATCATCGGCGGGCCGGCGCGCTTTCGCGGCCGCTCGATCGTTTTGATCGGCCATGAAAAGGGCTCCGACACGGCGGGCCGCGTCAAACACAATTTCGGCATGGCCCGGCCCGAAGGCTATCGCAAGGCGATCCGACTGATGGAACTTGCCGAACGGTTCGATCTGCCGGTGGTGACGCTGGTCGATACGCCCGGCGCCTATCCCGGGCGCGGCGCGGAGGAGCGCGGCCAGGCCGAAGCCATCGCATCGTGTACGGAAAAATCCCTGGGGCTGGGCGCGCCGGTCGTGTCGGTCATCGTCGGCGAAGGCGGATCGGGCGGCGCCGTGGCGCTGGCGTCCGCCAACCGCGTTTTGATGCTTGAGCATTCGGTTTATTCGGTGATTTCGCCGGAAGGCTGCGCATCGATCCTGTGGAAGGACGCCGCCGGCAAGGGCGACAACAAGGCCCCGGACGCCGCCGAAGCGATGAAGATCTCCGCCCAGGACCTCTTCCAGTTCGGCGTGATCGACGGCGTCATCGCCGAACCGGTTGGCGGCGCTCATCGCGATCCGGAATTGACGGTGGAGCGTCTCGGCGATGCGATCGAAACCGCGATCGGCGAGCTGGAAACGCTGTCGCCCGATGAACTGCGCCAAAAGCGGCGCGAGAAATTCATCTCCATCGGACGGATCGGCCTTGCCTGAAGCCGCCGCCGGTCAATAAGCAAAATACAAAAGAACGATCAGCAATAAAATCGCTGCTGCAAATATCGTAATCACTACCAGACTATCCCCGCCGCGCTTTTTTTCAGGTTTGTTGTCGGGATCTTCAAAAACCAAAGCTCAACTCCTAAACGCTTCTGTTCTTATTTAACCATCGCCGACGAATTTTTCGGCGCGGCGTCGCATCACAATGGGTTTATCATGTGCGGATCGCGCGTCAGTCCGAGCCCAGACGACCTTCATGTATAACATGGCGGTTCTGGCGAATTTCAACATGCGCGTCGCTGGAAAGCGTCGGCGCGCCGTCTCCATGCGTTGAATCGAATTTGCGGCCGGCGCAAGCAGGGCCGCGCCGGAACTATGCTTCCCCGTGATACTCCCCTTCGGGGCGGTCATGGGCGAGGCGACGGTCGAGATAGGTTTCGGCCGCGGCGATGAACGCTTCGGTCCGGGTCTCGAAGAAATGATCGGCGCCGGGAACGACCTGGAACTCGATCTTTCTGCCCTTTTGCGTGCGGGTGCGTTCGGCCATTCCCTTGGTTTCTTCCGGCGCGCAAATTTTATCGAGCTCGGCGTGGATGATCAGTCCCGATGACGGGCAGGGGGCGAGAAAGGAAAAGTCGTAAAGATTGGCCGGCGTTGAGCCGGCGATGAAACCGACGATTTCCGGACGGCGCATCAAAAGCTGCATCGCAATCCACGAGCCGAAGGAAAAGCCCGCCACCCAGGCGAACGGCGCATTGGGATTTAATTGCTGCATGTAATCGAGCGCGGTCGCCGCGTCGGCAAGTTCGCCCTGGCCCTGATCGTATTCGCCCTGGCTGCGCCCGACGCCGCGGAAGTTGAACCGCATGGTCGAAAACCCCCGGCGAACGAACATCTGATAAAGTTCGAAGGTCGCGCGGTTGTTCATGGTGCCGCCGAACAGCGGGTGGGGATGGAGCACCAGCGCCACCGGCGGATTGTCGCCTTTTCCCTTCTGATAGCGGCCTTCCAGGCGTCCTTCGGGACCGGCGAAGATGACTTCAGGCATGCACTTTACTTCCGACGTTTCCGCGCTGGGTCCCTAATCCCCAGCATTTTGTTCTCTTAGCCGCCCCTCAGATCTGCAAAACGCGAGAAAATCCAGCTTTTCCGCAGAAATTTCCACGGTTTTATTGTTGACTAAAATAGTCGGATTTCTTATCTCCGCTGCAGAAGAGGCGGGCCGGCGGCGTATAGCACACGTTTTCACCGGGGCGCCAGCAAATGGAGCCGCCAAAGGCGGATGTCAACGTGAAACTGACGACCAAGGGCAGATATGCGGTCTCGGCCATGGCCGATCTCGCCGCGACGGGCTCGCAAGGGCCGGTGGCGCTTTCCGATGTCGCGCTGCGCCAGGCCATTTCGCTTTCCTATCTCGAACAGCTTTTCGCCAAGCTGAAACGCGCCGGGCTGGTCGCCAGCGTTCGCGGCGTCGGCGGCGGCTATATCCTTTCGGCGGCGCCGGGAGACATCCGTATCGCCGAGATCGTCGCGGCGGTGGACGAACAGATCAGAACCACCGCCTGCGCGAGCGGATCCTCGCTCGGCTGTCAGGGCACCACGGCGCGCTGTCTCACCCATGATCTGTGGGACGAACTCGGTCGGCAGATTTCGATCTTTCTCAACGCCGTCACCCTTGAAGACATTATCGAAAAGCGCGTGCTCGGCATGGCCGCGGTGAACCCGCCCCATCGCAATGCGGAAAAATACACCGGAGCGGCGGAATGACGCGGCATTATCTCGATCATAATGCGACGGCCCCGGTCCGCCCCGAAGTGATCGACGCGGTTGCGGCCGCAATGCGTCATGACGGCAACTCCCTGTCGCCCCATGAAGAAGGCCGCATATCGCATAAAATCGTCGAAGACGCGCGCGAGCAGGTGCGCGCGCTTGTGAACGCGCCAGTGAACGGCGTTGTCTTCACCTCGAGCGGCACGGAATCGATTCACTATGTGTTGCATGGCATGGTCAATGCCGGTCACGTCCGGCGAGTTTTCGTAAGCGCCATCGAGCATCCAGCGGTTGCTGCAAATGCAGAAACTCTGAGAACGAAAGAAGGAAAAGTACCGATAATAACTTTGCCGGTACTTCCTTCGGGTGTTTTCGATATCGATGAACTAAAGTTGAGAATGAGCAATTATAAAAAGGAAGTTGCAGGCGACTTCCTTGTTTGCGTGATGCTCGCAAATAACGAGACTGGTGTCATTCAGCCAGTGCGTGAAATCGCAGATGTCGTTCATGATGCAGGTGGCTACTTGTTTGTGGACGCCGCCCAGGCCGTGGGCAAAATCCCGGTGAATTTTGTCATGTCCGGCGCCGACGTCATGTCGTTCACCGGCCACAAATTCGGCGGGCCCGTGGGCGCCGGCGCGCTGATCGTCGGGCCCAACCTGCCGCTCGAACCGGTAATGCGCGGCGGCGGCCAAGAAATGAACCGCCGCGCGGGCACCCATAACGTGCCCGCCATCGCCGGGCTCGGGCTCGCCAGCGAACTGGCGCGGAAAAGCCTCGCGCGCGCCGATCAGATCGCCGCTTTGCGTGACCGCATGGAGCAAGCCGCGGTCGCCGCCGGCGCCAGGGTCTGGGGCGGGCAGGCGGAACGCCTGCCCGGAACCTTGTGCATCTCCGCGCAAGGGTTTCCCGGCGCGACGCAGTTGATGGCGCTCGATCTTGCGGGCATCGCGGTCTCGGCGGGCAGCGCGTGCTCCTCCGGCAAGACCAAACCGAGCCATGTGTTGCAGGCCATGGGCGCCGGCGAGGAAGAGGCGAGTTCCGCCATCCGCGTCTCGCTGGGCTGGAATTCCACCGAAGACGACGCCGACGCGTTCATCCGCGAATGGCCGAAAGCCTATGGGCGCGTCAAAGCGAGGGCTGCGTGATGGCGCATGTTTTTACAGATACGCGCAACTTACCTCTCCCCGAGGGGGAGAGGTCGGACTTTGCTTGCAAAGTCCGGGTGAGGGGGAAAATGCGCCAATATGATTTGCAGACGTTTCTTCCCCCTCATCCGGCCCTTCGGGCCACCTTCTCCCCGGAGGGGAGAAGGAAAGCGCACCAAAACGCGAGCGATCTCTAATGTCCGAAGTCAAAGAATCGATCAGCAGGGAAACCGTTGAGACCGCCAAGGCGCTCGAGACCTATAAATACGGTTTCACCACCGACATCGAGACGGAAAAGGCGCCCAAGGGCCTCAATGAGGAAACCGTGCGCTTCATTTCCGCCAAGAAAGAAGAGCCCCAATGGCTGCTCGACTGGCGCCTTGAGGCGTTTCAGCGCTGGCTGACCATGGAAGAGCCGACCTGGGCGATGGTCGATTATCCCGCCATCGACTATCAGGACCATTATTACTACGCCGCGCCCAAGACCGGCGCGAAATACAAGTCCATCGACGACGTGCCCCAGGAAATCCTTGAAGATTTCGAAAAGCTGGGCATTCCCCTCAAAGAGGCCGAAGTCTTGCTCGGCGTCGAGGGCGCGCCGAAAGTCGCCGTCGACGCTGTCTTCGACTCGGTTTCCGTCGCCACGACCTTCCGCAAGGAACTGGAAAAGGCCGGCGTCATTTTCATGTCGATTTCCGAAGCGGTGCGCGAACATCCCGAACTGGTCAGAAAATATCTCGGCACGGTGGTGCCGGCCTCGGACAATTTCTTTGCGACGCTCAACTCGGCGGTGTTTTCCGACGGCACCTTCGTTTACGTGCCCGAGGGCGTGAAATGTCCCATGGAGCTGTCGACCTATTTCCGTATCAACGAGGCCAATACCGGCCAGTTCGAGCGCACGCTTATCGTCGCCGCGCCGGGGTCCTATGTGTCCTATCTTGAAGGCTGCACCGCGCCCATGCGCGATGAAAACCAGCTCCACGCCGCGGTGGTCGAACTCGTCGCCGAGGACGATGCGGAAATCAAATATTCAACCGTGCAGAACTGGTATCCCGGCGACAAGGACGGCAAGGGCGGCATTTACAATTTCGTGACCAAGCGGGCCGACTGCCGCGGGGTCAATTCGAAAGTGTCATGGACCCAGGTCGAGACCGGTTCGGCGATCACCTGGAAATATCCCTCCTGCGTTTTGAAGGGCGACAACAGCCAGGGGGAATTTTATTCCATCGCCATCACCAACAATCACCAGCAGGCCGACACCGGCACCAAGATGATCCATCTGGGCAGGAACACAAAGTCGCGGATCATTTCCAAGGGCATTTCCGCGGGGAAATCCAATTCCACCTATCGCGGCCTGGTGAGCATTCACCGCAAGGCGGCGGGCGCGCGAAACTTCACCCAATGCGACTCCCTCCTCATCGGCGGGGACTGCGGCGCCCATACGGTGCCCTATATCGAAACCAAAAATCCCGGGGCGATCCTCGAGCACGAGGCGACGACCTCGCGCCTTTCCGAGGACCAGCTCTTTTACTGCCAGCAACGGGGCCTGTCCGAAGAAGAAGCCGTGGCCCTGCTGGTCAACGGCTTTTGCCGCGACGTGCTGCAGGAACTGCCCATGGAATTCGCCGTCGAGGCGCAGAAACTTGTGAGTGTGAGTTTAGAGGGCAGTGTAGGGTGATGCGGCTTTCCTTCTCTTCAATGTCATGCCCGGATTTATTCCGGGCATCCAGAATGCTGGATTGCCGGAACAAGTCCGGCAATGACAATCACAAGCGTTGCGCCTTCGAGGCGCAAAAGCTCGTTAGCGTGAGCCTTGAGGGGAGCGTTGGGTGATTGCGGCATTAATGGCCATGGCGTTGCAGGCGCAGACGCCGGAGAACCCGATCCCGCCGTCCGGCGGCGCGATCCGATTCGCCGAACCGGGTGAAGAGGACGCGCTGCCCCACGCGCTCGACGCCGGCTGGCAGGGCGAGAAGGTCTGCGAGCAATTGTTCGAAAACGATCGGATGCGCGCGATGCGCTGCACGTTCCCGCCGGGCGTCGGTCATGAGCGTCACTGGCACCCGCCCCATTGGGGCTACATCGTCGAGGGCGGCGTCATGCAAATCACCGACGCCGATGGAACCCGCGAGCAGGAAACGCCTGCCGGCGGCTCCTGGTGGTCCGACGGCGTTGAATGGCACGAAGTGGTCAATGTCGGCGATACGACGGCGGTCTATGTCATCGTCGAGCCGAAAACGAAGGCGAAGGGCAGGAAGGGGAAAAAGAAAAAATGAACAAAGCCCTCCCCATCGCTGCGATCGCACTCTGCGCCGTGACAGCCGCTGCGCAGGCAAAACCGCGTGAAACCTATCGCAATCCCGCCTTGCCCGAACAGTTTCCGTTTTCATCCGCCGTGGTTGTCGGCGACACGATCTATCTTTCCGGCGAAATCGGATTGAACTACGATACCATGACGCTCGTCGAAGGCGGCGTTGAGGCTGAAACGCGCCAGATTTTCAAAAATTACAAGGCGACCCTTGAAGCGCTCGGCTCAAACCTTGCGGACATCGTCAAATGCTCCGTGTTTCTCGACGACATGGCGCACTATGCGGCGATGAACGCCGTTTATGCGGCGTCTCTGCCCGATCCGAAGCCGGCGCGCTCGACCTTCGGCGTCGACGGTCTGGCGCTGGGCGCGGCGCTGGAAATTGAATGCCTGGCGGTCAGGGGAAGTGGAAAACCAAAGAAAAAAGAGAAGCAGTAACGCATTATGTTGAAGATAGACGACCTTCATGTCGCCGTCGGCGACGCAGAAATTCTCAAAGGGCTGACGCTCGAAGTCCCCACGGGCGAAGTGCATGCGCTCATGGGCCCCAACGGTTCGGGCAAGTCGACGCTGTCCCATGCCGTGGCGGGAAGGGACGATTACGAAATTGCGTCCGGCAGCGTCACGCTCGACGGCGAAGACCTGCTCGCACTCGATCCCAATGAGCGCGCGGCCAAGGGGCTGTTTTTGTCCTTCCAGCACCCGATGGAAATTCCCGGCGTGCAGACCATGAACCTCATCCGCACCGCGCTCAACGCGCAGAAAAAGGCGCGCGGGGAAGAGGAGGTCTCCGCCGCCGATTTTATCCGAACGATCCGCGAAAAAGCCCGGCTCGTCGGGCTCGACGACGCCAAGCTGAAACGGCCGTTCAATGTGGGCTTTTCCGGCGGCGAGAAAAAACGCATGGAAATGCTTCAACTGGCCATGTTCGAGCCGCGTTTCGCCATCATGGACGAGACCGATTCCGGGCTCGACATTGACGCGCTGAAAATGGTCGGCGAGGTCGTCAACGCCTTGCGCGGGCCCGATCGCGGCTTTCTCGTCATTACGCATTATCAGCGGCTGCTTGAATACATAAAGCCGGACCGGGTGCATGTGCTCGCCGGCGGGCGCATCGTCAAATCCGGCGGCGCCAGGCTGGCGCATGAGCTTGAAAAGTCCGGCTACGAACAGTTCATCGAGGCGGCGTGATGGGATTTGAGACGAACACGGTGCGCGCTCTTACCTCTCCCCTTCGGGGAGAGGTCGGACTTTGCTTGCAAAGTCCGGGTGAGGGGGAAGACGTGTTACGATACGCTGACGAACTTTCCCCTCACCCCGGCCCTCTCCCCAACGGGGAGAGGGAGTTCGTCGCGCTTGCGGGAGCGCTGCGCCGATGAGCCAGTCCCTGCTGATAAACCCGAGCGCGTTCGAAGCCGGCCTTGAAGCGATCTTTGCAGCGCGCTCGACGACGAATGAGGCGCAGGCGGCGGCGTTTGCGCGCTTTGTGAAACTGCGCCTGCCGAACCGCAAGGTCGAGGGCTGGAAATGGTCCGACATCAGCGCCGCCACGCGCAAGCTGGCGCCGGAAAATGCGCCCGAAAGCGCGCAGATAATCGCGCCGACGCCGTTCGCCGCGCTTGACCCCATCGAATGTCGCATCGTCAACGGCCGCATCGAACTGCCGGCCGAACCGGCGGCGGAAGGATTTCGCTGCGGCCTCAGCGATCCCGTGGCGACCATACCCGAACTGGAAACCCATCCCGTCGCCGCGCTCAATGTCGCCCTGACCGGCAAGGCGCTGGAGATGGAAATCGCCGAGGGGGTTTCGTTCGGCCGGCCGATTTTGATCCGCCACATCAATACGGGCGTCGGGTTTTCCTTCGCGCAGACCGTCTTGCGCGTCGGCGCCGGGGTGCGCGCCGCGCTGATTGAAACTTATGAAGGCGACGGCGCCGGGTTTTACTCCCACCTCTTTCACACGGTCGCGCGCGACGGCGCCGTGCTTGAACGCTACGTGCTGCACGACACCGGCCCGGACAGCATCGTTCACGCTATTTGCGCGGCCAAGGTCGACGGCGCGGCGCGGTTCGACCAGACAAGCCTGTCGACCGGCGGGCGGCTCGCGCGCCACGAAACCCATGTTCATTACTGGGATCCAAAGTCCGCGGGCCGGATCAACAGCGCGGCGCTGCTGTGCGGCGAGCGGCACAACGATTTCACCACTGAAGTGCTGCATCTGGGCGAAGACTGCGCGACGCGGCAATTGCACAAGGGCGTCGCCGCGGATCGCGGCCGCAACGTCTTTCAGGGCAAGTTTCACGTAAAGCGCGGGGCGCAGAAAACCGACGCGCAGATGGCGGCGAACGCGCTCCTGCTCTCCGAGACGGCGGAAGCGAACCACAAGCCCGAGCTTGAGATTTACGCCGACGATGTCGAATGCGCGCACGGCTCCGCTGTCGGCGCGCTTGACGAAGACGCGCTGTTCTATCTGCGCCAGCGCGGGCTCGATGAACATGAGGCCCGCGCGCTGCTGGTCGACGCATTTGTCGGCGAAGTCGTCGATGGCGTTGAAAATGAGATCGTGCGTGAGGTCTTTCACGCCCGGGTCAACGCATGGCTGGAGAACGTATGAGCGCCCCTTTGAAAGAACAAAGCGCGCCCGCCGCAATGCTCGACGCTGCCGCGCTGCATGCGGAGTTCCCGATCCTTGCGCGCGCCGCCTATGGCAAGCGGCTGGTCTATCTCGACAACGCCGCATCGGCGCAGAAACCGCGCGCGGTGATCGACGCCATGACCCGGGCGATGGAGCATTCTTACGCCAATGTTCATCGCGGCCTGCATCTTTTGTCGAACGAAGCGACCGTCGCCTATGAAGACGCGCGCAAAATCGCGGCGAGATTTCTCGGCGCTGCGTCGCCCGACGAAATCGTCTTCACCGCCGGCGGCACCGACGCCATCAACCTTGTCGCCTATGCCATGGGCGCGTCGGACATCGGCGAGGGCGATGAAATCATCCTCTCGCTGATGGAGCATCACTCCAACATCGTGCCGTGGCATCTTTTGCGCGAGCGCAAGGGCGCGGTGTTGAAATGGCTCGACATCTCCGATGACGGCGAGATCGATCTCGACGCTTATGAAGCGCTGTTCACGCCGAAAACGAAACTCGTCGCCATCACCCATATGTCGAACGTGCTCGGCGCGCCGACCCCGGCCAAGGACCTGGCGCGCATCGCCCATGAGCATGGTGCCAAAATCCTGTTTGACGGCTGCCAGGGCGCGGTGCATGGCGCCGTTAATGTGCAGGACATCGACTGCGACTTCTACGCCGCGACCGGCCACAAGCTTTACGGTCCCACCGGGATCGGCGTGCTTTACGGCAAACGCTCGGCGCTCGAGTCATTGCCGCCCTTCCGCGGCGGCGGCGAGATGATCGACACGGTGACGACGGATGATGTGACCTATAACGATCCGCCGCACCGCTTCGAGGCGGGCACGCCGCCGATCCTTGAAACGATCGGCCTGGGCGCGGCGCTCGCCTGGATGGAAGAAAAGGGCGTCGACGCCATCGCCGCCCATGAAGCGCGATTGCGCGATCATGCCCTGGAAGAACTCGCCAAACTCAATTTCGTGCGGGTTTACGGCCGCGCCCCGGACAAGGCGCCGATCATCGCCTTTACCGTCGACGGCGCCCATCCTCATGACGTCGCCGCCATCCTCGACCGCACCGGCGTCGCCGTGCGCGCCGGCCATCATTGCGCCCAGCCGTTGATGAAGCGCCTTGGCGTGACGGCGACGGCGCGGGCGAGTTTCGCCGCCTACAACACCCATGACGACGTCGACGCCCTTATCGCCGGCCTTCACAAAACCCATCAAATGTTGAGCTGAGAAATCCCATGGACGATCAACACGACATCATCGACATAAAATCGAGCGAGCCGGCGGACGGCGCGCCCCCTTCGGCCGTCTCGGCGATCCCCGCGGACGAACTCGAGCGCATCACCGCGGACGTCGTGCGCGGGCTCAAGACGGTTTACGATCCGGAGATTCCGGTTGATATTTACGAACTCGGCCTCATCTATAGGGTCGATCTCGACGACGACCGGCTCTTGACCATCGACATGACCCTGACGGCGCCGGGCTGTCCGGTGGCCGGCGAGATGCCGGGCTGGGTCGAGGGCGCGGTGCGCGGCATCGAGGGCGTTGAGGACGTCAAGGTGAACATGACCTTCGATCCGCCATGGACGCCGGAGAAAATGTCCGACGAGGCGAAACTAGAGCTTGGGTGGTTGTAAATTCATGACGAGACTAAGACCGAAAGCTGTGACATTAACCGACGTTGCCGCCGCGCGCATGCGCGAGATCATGGACGCGGCGGACGAAAACTATGTCGGCGTGCGCATCGGCGTAAAAAACGGCGGCTGCGCCGGCATGGAATATGTCATGGACTACGCTGTCGAGACCGCGCCCCTCGACGAGGTGGTCGAGGAAAACGGCATCAAGATCATGATCGATCCCAAGGCGATCTTGTTCCTCCTCGGCACAGAGATCGACTATGTGGTCGAAAAACTCTCCCAGCGTTTCGTTTTCAACAACCCGAACCAGACCGACGCCTGCGGCTGCGGGGAAAGCGTGACCATCGCGCCGGCGAAGCTGGACGCGTGAGCGGTGCTTCAACACACTGGTTGACAACATTGCGGACAATTGTCCGAAGAGAATTACCAAAGATTGTTGTATATCTATCGTATAGGGTATTTTTTCTAATTGTATTCGGACTTTATTTCCTGAGATGGATAAGGCCATCTCGCGGACCCGATTTCCCAAACTTAATTGATAAAATTCCCGGGGAGGTATTTGCCGGCCTTCTGATGGCGGTGCTATCTCCGATATTAGTTCTTTTTTTGAACGAACTAATAATGCGAGACAAAATAAACTATGAGCCGGACACTGAAAAAATATCAATCTACCGCACGCGCGTAGCGTTCGTCGGATTAGTGTTATTATCAATCGGCGTATGTTTTTTGATTATCAGTGCAGCTCTGAATGTTGCAGAGATGGCTTTTACAACCTTGTTAGTTGCGCCAGGCATTCCACTTGCAATTATCGGGGCGATGTTGATTTTTCGAGCCAATAAAATGAAGTCTGGCCGTTGGTCGCCGACCAAATGGAATTTGTTTATGGGCAAGCATAGCCAGAATCACGATCAGCTTTCCGCTGAGGAATGAGTGTTTCCCTTCACCTCCTATATTGATTGCATTAAGGACCTCTTCGCGCCGTTCGGCGCCGTTCCCATTCACCGCCCGTTCAGCGGCGCGGGCGCACGATGAAAATTCTTGTCACCGGCGCCGCGGGTCATCTCGGCGAAGCGCTGATGCGCCTGCTGCGCAAATCAGGGCGCGAGGCGGTCGGCATTGACATTATAAAGACGCCGTTCGTCGACGGCGTCGGGTCGATTATCGACCGCGGCTTCGTCAAAGGGCAGATGAAGGGCGTCGGCGCCGTCATTCACGCCGCCACGCTGCACAAGCCGCACGTCGCCACCCATGCGCGCCAGGACTTTGTCGACGTCAACGTCACCGGCACGCTCAACCTGCTTGAGGAAGCCCATGGGGCGGGCGTTAAGACATTCGTGTTCACCTCGACGACCAGCGTGTTCAGCGACGCGATCGCCGCCGCCGGCGATCAGGCTGCGCTCTGGGTGACGGAAGAAATGACGCCCGCGCCGAAAAACATCTACGGCGTCACCAAGCTGGCGGCGGAGGAACTGTGCCGCCTGTTTCACCGCAAGTTCGGCCTTGACTGTCTTGTTCTGCGCACCTCGCGGTTTTTTCCCGAAGAAGACGATAACGCGGCGATCCGCGACGGCTTCGAGATGGAAAACGCCAAGGCGAACGAGTTCCTTTACCGCCGGGTCGACATCGAGGACGCGGCGAACGCGCATCTGTTGGCGGTCGCGCGTGCGCCGGATATCGGCTTTGGCCGATACATCATCAGCGCCGCCACGCCGTTTACGCAGGAAGATCTCGGCGATCTGCGCGCCGATGCGCCGGGCGTTGCGCGCCGCCGCGTCGAGGGCTTTGCGGCGGCCTATGAACGCCGCGGGTGGAAAATGTTTCCTTCCATCGACCGGGTTTACGTCAGCGCCTGCGCGCAGGAAGAACTCGGCTGGCGGCCGCAATATGATTTTGCGTACATCGTGCGGCAAGCGGCGGCGATGCAGCCCATCGGCAGCGCGCTGGCGCACGTCATCGGCGCTAAAGGCTATCATGCGGAAAGCTTCGCCGAGGGGCCTTATCCGGTCGAATAGTCAGAATATTCGATAATCGCGCTCTTCCGCCTTCCCGGCGAAAGCCGGGACCCAGCGAACGAAATATGACGGGCGAAGCCCGACTTTATTCATAAGACTGGATTCCCGCTTTCGCGGGAATGAGCGGAACGTTGCGGATTTCAGCCGGAATTTCGATTCAGGCCCTTACGCAGCGCCTTTTCGTTTTTGCGCCCAGTCGCCTTTGACCTCGGTCTCGCTGACGACCCGGTTGCGGCCGGTTTCCTTGCCGGCGTAAAGGCTCTGATCGGCGCGCTCGATCAGCGTCTCCGCGGTGTCGCCCTTTCGGCAAAGCGCAACGCCCATGGACATGGTGACCGTGCCGAGATCTTCTTCGGTGCGCCGCTTTTTCAAACGCCGGGATTCGACCGCTTCGCGAATGTGGTTGGCGAGCGTAACCGCGTTTTGCAGCGTCGTATCGGGTAGAATGATGGCGAACTCTTCTCCGCCATAGCGGGCCAGCAGGTCCTGTCCCTTGACATTGGCGTTCATCACTTCGGCGACGAGGCGCAGGACCTGATCGCCGGTCTGGTGACCCCATGTGTCGTTGAACCGTTTGAAATGATCGATATCGGCAAGCACCAGCGACAGGGGCGCGCCGGTTTCCTTCGCCTCGTCCATCTGCCGCTCAAGTTCGGTGTCGAACAACAACCGGTTGGCGACGCCCGTCAGGGGATCCTTCATCGCTTCGGCCTGAATGTTCTCGACATTGCGCTGAAGCGTGTTGATCTCGGTGACGGAATCCGCAAGGCGCGATTCGAGGTGTTCGTTCTGAGAGTGCATGTCCTTGGCGACGACGATGACGCCTTCGAGCAGTTTGCCGACAGCGGGGAACTCCGCCGTGGTTTGACGCAGTTGAGTGGAAAGGTCGCCCAGCGTTGCATTATAACCGGCGGTGTGCTCGCCGGTTTGCTCGATCATGTCGTGAAGATCGCTGACCTCGGCGCGGAACCGCGTCACCAGATCGATGACGTCGCGCGACAGGTCGGCGTGCTGAATGTGATGTCTGTAGAACTGATCCGCCGCCTTCTGGCTCACCTTGCCGAACTCGTCGGTCGCAATCTGAATATCGCGCGCCAGCGCCGGGTTCTTGCCTTCGGCGAAGGCGTACCAGACTTCGAAATTGCGCGGCGTCGCGGCGAGGTCGGCTTCTTTCAGCGCCTCGAGCGCACGCTCGGCGATACGGTGACTGGGTTCGACGCCAACCGTCATTTTTCTGCGCCCCAATTGCAGCGTCCGCTCTGCGGCCGACTCCGGTGGGACGCGACCATAGGCCGCCAGCGTAAAGGAACTGCTAAATGGTTTGTTGCAACGCCGACTATGCGGCGCGGCGTGAGGCGTTAATCGCCGATTAACCCGCCACGGCGCGGGTCAAAAACGCCGGCACATGATCGCCGAGGCCGATGACCGGTTCGGCCGGCTTTTCGCGGCCGCCCGGTTTCGCGCTCTTTCGCCTGCGCCGCTCGGGCGGGGCCTTGTCGGCGCTCTTTTCGGCCCTGGGCCGTTCGTCCCGGGCGGCGTCCCCGGCGGCGTCATCAGGGCGGGCGGATTTTTTCGCCGGCGCGCGTCTGCCCCGGCGTCCGCTCGATTCCTGGGATGCAAAAAACGCGGAGAAATCGAGTTCGTCGATTGCTTCAGCGCCGATGGTTTTCAGGATGGCGTCATAGGCCTTGCCGTCGGCGGGCGCGACCAGCATCAACGCCGCGCCCTTGCGGCCGGCCCGGCCCGTGCGGCCGATGCGATGGACGTAATCGTCGGAATGGATCGGCACGTCGAAATTGAACACATGGCTCACCGCGGGAATGTCGAGCCCGCGCGCGGCCACGTCCGAGGCGACCAGAAACTGGATTTCGTCATTGCGGAATTTGTCGAGGGTTTCCATGCGGAAGGCCTGGGCGAGGTCGCCATGGATCGGCCGCGCGTTGAACCCGTGCTTTTGCAGCGACTTGGCGATGATATCGACGGTCGACTTGCGGTTGCAAAAGATAATGCCGTTTTTGACATCCTTGTGCCGGAGGATTTCGCGCAGGGCCGCGCGTTTGAGCTTTTCGTCCTTGCCGGGCATGCGAACGATCTTCTGCGAGATCGTATCGACGACCGAGGCGGGCTTGGAGACTTCGACCCGCACCGGCTTATGCAGGAATTGATCGGTCAGCGCGGTGATCACCGGCGGCATGGTGGCGGAGAAAAACAGCGTCTGGCGCGTCATCGGCGTCAGCTTGAAGATGCGCTCGATGTCGGGGATGAAGCCCATGTCGAGCATGCGGTCGGCCTCGTCGACGACCATCACTTCAATGCCGGTCAGAAGCAGACGCCCGCGTTCGAAATGATCGAGCAGGCGGCCCGGCGTCGCGATCAGGACGTCGACGCCGCGGGTCAGCTTGGCGTCCTGATCGGCGAAGGAAACCCCGCCGATCAACAGCGCCATGGATAGCTTGTGGTTGGTTCCGTATTTTTCGAAATTCTCCGAAACCTGGGCGGCGAGTTCTCTTGTGGGTGCGAGCACCAGCGAGCGCGGCATGCGCGCCTTGGCCCGGCCTTTGGCGAGCCGCTGGATCATCGGCAGGGTGAAAGACGCGGTCTTGCCCGTGCCGGTCTGGGCGATGCCGAGAACGTCGCGCCCTTCGAGCGCGGGCGGGATCGCCTGTTCCTGGATCGGCGTGGGGTTTTCATAACCCGCCGCCAGGACGGCTTTTAAAAGTTTCGGCTCAAGGCCGAGATCGTCGAACGACATAGGTCTCCGTTCAGGTTTTTGCCGGCGGGCCTTTTCTGGCCTTAAAGAGGTGCAGGCTTTGGCCGGCGGCGCAGTTCGGCGGCGGGTCTGGTTCTTTCCAACGCCCCGCCTGTCCGCCGTTTGGCAAGCGATGCGCCATCGCGTGACATTGCCGTTCGCGGTGCGTTGGGTGCGCTTGCGTCTTATGGTGGGGCGGCCTTCGGGTTGTCGGGACCGCCGGTTGCGCGCGCTGCACCGCAACAATGTCGCGCCGCACCTAGGAAGCTTTGGCCGCGAAGTCAACGCCTGCGCGCCGCAAAGGGTGACGCAAGGGCGCAGTGTGGCGTAAAATCATCAAATGACGAGGCGTTTATCCGCATTCTGCGCAATCATTGCGGCGTCAAGCCTGACCGCGCCGCCGGTTTTGGGCAAAGCCGACGATGACGGCTTCGGCCGCGACGCCTGCACATGGAACGGCTATCCGCTCTACGGCGACGTTGAGATCGTCGACAGCTTTCCGGACATCAAGGTCGAAATCGTTAACAGCTTTCCCGATCTCAAGGTGGAGCTGGTGGACAGCTTTCCCGATGATTGCGGCCAGTGGAAGATCGTCGACAGCTTTCCCGACGTGAAGGTTCAGTATGTGACGAGCTTTCCCGACGTCAAAGTCCAGTTCGTCGACAGCTTTCCCGGCTGGCCGTAAGTTTCGGCGCAAACTTTTTTGGCTGCGATTGTTCTTCCCCCGTTTACGGGGGAAGTGTCGCCCCGGACCCGTCCGGGGCGACGAAGGGGGTTTTGTCGGCGCAAACTTCAACCCTCTCCGTCATCCAGGATGACACCTCCCCCGCTCGCGGGGGAGGAAAAGCGCAAAACTCAGCGCATTAATAAGTTGATCGATAGTCTCGAAATTCAACCCCAGGAGGGTATTCGGTCCGCAAACCCGCATTCGGTCGATAGATATCGAACACTTTCGGAACGGCCTTATACTCCGTCCCAGCGTCGATGAAGGCCAAGGTCAGGGCGACAGGTTCCCATGACATGGGAGGCCGCAAACACCGCAACGGTCCTTTGCGGCGTTCATGCGCAGGGCGGCGAAAGCCGGGCCTTGCGCGGGCTCTTTGACATTGTGAATTTTGCTTCCGACCGGCGCGGCGTATCCAGCTGCGCTGAACGGGAACGCTGCGCCTGCCGCATATCCCAGCCGTCATCCCGGATCAGCAAAGCACCATTCCATGCTGCGCCGCGCACGGGATGACGCGAGACAGTGCGGGAATGGCGCCCCACATTTCGGGTTTTTTGGCTTGAACAAAGGAAACTCTCCAAACGCGAAGGGGGTAAATGGCGCCCCGCATTTGCCGGTCGGCGGCGACGGGCGATAATGCTGCATCGAAGAACAGTTCTTTCCTCCGTCTATCCCCGCGCAGGCGGGGATCCAGCTAATGAAACATGCCGGGCAAAGCCCGACTTTATTTTTGGAACTGGATTTCCTCCGGAAAGTTTCAACAATATTGAAGCGCGCCAGGCGGGTTTCTATATTAACGCCAGGAAGGGGCGATGGGGATGCAGCTCAGCAATAAAAGAGTGTTGCGGCGCGCTGCTCGCCTGCGGCGGTCATTCGCAATCTCGTCGTTCACGATTTTTCTTGTGGGATTTGGTCTTTGCTACTGGATCTTTCACATGTTCACGATCGTTACGGCCATCGAATGCGAATACGCCGTCATCTGGATTGCCGGATGGTTCGGTTTTCGTTCCGCCTTCCAGTGGCTTGCTGTCGCCGTCGGCGCGTGCGCCGTGATCTGGGCCGCGCGCGTGATCTTAATAAGAGGCCTCAACTCGATAGAAACTATCGCGCAGCTTGTGTTGATTTTTGGACTGGCCGGCGCGTTTGCCGCACAGAAAGCCTATTTGTTTCCCTACGCAACGCCCAGCCGCGAACAGGTCGAGCGCGTCGTCAGTGTCTTCACGCCGAATCGCACGGCCCTCGCAGAGGCGCCGGCAACAGACATCAACGTTCAAGACAATTGGATATATGATTATCCGCCGCCGCCATTTGCGCAATCGCCGGTCCCGCCGCGACGCAACGGAAACATCAATCTGCGTCTTGACGAAATCTTCAAAGACAAACGCTCGCCGCTTCATTCCGAATATGCCCGCATGGAAAAATGCTACGCCGACTACCGATCGGCGGTCAGACAGTATGAGGAAGATATCAAAGTCTGGGATGACTATTGGGAAGGTTTTAACGCGTGGTATGCGTTTAACCGTTGGCGGTATGATGGGAAACACTAGTCATCGCCGCCGAATAATGACGCCCGCTCACCCCCAAGTCGCCGGATCAAGCCGGTAGTATTGCGATAGCTCGGCGTAGAGCGCGGGCTCGGCGGCGCGCAGATCGCGGGGGCGTTCGAAAAAGACTTCCGTGGCGACGGCGAAAAACTCCGCCGGCGCCGTTGCGCCGTAGGGATCGAGCAGCGTCGGGCGTCCCGCCGCGGCGTCGGCGCGCAATCGTTCATAGGCGGCGCGAAAGACCCGGGCCCAGTTCGACGCGCTTTGATCGGGGTCGAGCGCCGGCGCGCCGTCGACGACGCCGGTCTGTTCGTCCAGCTGATGGGCGAATTCGTGAAACACAACATTGCGCCCGTCATGGGGCGCAAACGCGCCATAGGCGGCGTGATCCCAGGCGAGGATCACCGGGCCGCGCCGCCAGCTTTCGCCCAGGCGCGTGGTTTCGCGTTCCGACACCACATAACCGCGCATTTCCCGAAGCCGGCTTTTGAACGCGGCGGGATAAAGATGAATGGTTTCGAGGGTGTCGAACCAGCGGTTGTCTTTATTGACGATGAGCAAACACGCCTGGGCGGCGATGACGACGCGCATCTCGTCGGTCACCTCAAGGCCCTCATAGCCATGAAACGTCACTTCATCGAGAAAACGATTGACGAGCCCTTCAAAACGCGGACGCAAATCGTCGGGCAGCTTTTCATAAAGCGGCACGGTTTTCAAGACGACTGCTTTGTTCGCCGAGGAAAGGGGGGCCGCCAGCAGCTTTCGCCGCCGGCGCCGGCGCCAAAACCATCGCGCGAGAAAAAACAGGACTGCGCCGGCTAGGATGATGAGAATAAGAACGTTCATATGGCCTGCGGCGAATATGGGAACGCCGGGGCCAAGGTCAATTCCGTCCGCCGACGCCGCTCAGAAATGAACGCCGCGGCCGAGCACGAAAACATAGGTGAAAATGGCAATCATGGAGACAATCGCCGGCGTCCATGCGCCTTTGAGTTTCAACGTCGGCGACGGGCCGCCCTTCGGCAGCGCGGAAAACAAAAACCAGAACATAAAACCGGCGCCCCCGCCGATCCCGCCATAGAGCATGAACAGGCGGTCGTCCGCCGGCACGAACCACGAAGCGCCAAGCGCGGTTGCGGAAAAGCCCAGATAGGCGGCGATGACCAGCGGCGGGCCGGTAAAGTCGCCGCCGCGCGCCTCCGCGCGCGGCATCAGCCGCCGTGCGATCAGTATGCCGATCAAGATGATGAGGGCGCCGCCGGCGGTCGCGACGCCCTTTTGCATGGGGCCGCCGCCCGCCTTTTCAACAAGCTGGGCCCAGTCCATGCCCGGATGGATGAGCCAGCCAAAGGCGATATAGGCGCCTGATTGAATAAGCCCGGCGGCCGCCAGCGCCCAAAGGAAGCAATACGCGCCGAAACCGCGCGGCGGCGCGACGCGTAAAATCAGCGCCGCGACGAGCGCCAGTCCCATCTGCACCAGTGAGCCTGACGCGCGTTGCCAGTCATCGACGACGCCGCTCGCATACTCGCCGTCGAAATACATCGCATCCACATATTTCCAGGAGCAGTCCGGATCGAGGGCGCAATGCCCGCCATGTCCCAGCAGTTCATGGGCGCCGATGGCGAATGACCACGCGGCGCCGGATATGAGAAAAGCGAGCAGTAAGAGAGTCGATTTTCGCGGCGCACGCATGAAAGACAGCCCCCTTACCCCAGACAGCGACGGCCGATATTATATGTCGAGCTCGTCCCTGACAAATTCGGCGTTTTCCTGAATGAAGGCGAAACGCTCCTCGGGCTTTTTGCCCATCAGGCGGGAGACCAGCTTGCCCGCGTCGGCTTCCTTGTCCTCGGCGATGAAGACGCGGTGAAGCTGGCGGGTTTCCGGGTTCATGGTGGTTTCTTTAAGCTGCGCCGGCATCATTTCGCCCAGCCCCTTGAAGCGGCCCACATCGACCTTCTGGCCGTTCCTGAATTCGGCCTTCAACAGCGCATCGCGCTCGTCCTCGTTCATGGCGTAGACGGACTTTCCCCCGGCGGTGAGGCGAAACAGCGGCGGCTGGGCGAGATAAAGCCGGCCCTCGCGGATGAGTTCGGGCATTTCCTGATGGAAGAACGTAATCAGCAAGGCCGCGATATGGGCGCCGTCGACATCGGCGTCGGTCATGATGATGATCTTTTCATAGCGCAGGGCGTCGAGGTCGAATTTCGCGCCGATCCCCGCGCCGAGCGCCTGAACGATGTCGGCGATTTCTTGATTGGCGAGAATCTTGTCCCGCGCCGCCGAGGCGACGTTGAGGATCTTGCCGCGCAGGGGAAGGATCGCCTGGGTCGCGCGGTTGCGCGCCTGTTTCGCCGACCCGCCCGCCGAGTCGCCCTCGACGAGAAAGATTTCCGTGCCCTTGCGGTCGACATTGGTGCAGTCGGCGAGCTTGCCGGGCAGCCGCAGCTTGCGCGTGGCCTGCTGGCGCGAGACCTGCTTTTCCCGGCGCCGGCGCTGGCGCTCTTCGGCGCGGTCGGCGACCCAGTCGACAAGGGCCCCGGCGCGTTTCGGGTCCGACGCAAGCCAGTGATCGAAGGCGGGGCGCACCGCGTTTTCAACAATGCGCTGGGCTTCGGCGGTGGCGAGCTTGTCCTTGGTCTGGCCCTGGAACTCGGGATTTCTGACGAATACGGACAATAATGCGCCTGCCGTGCCGAGGACGTCCTCGGCGGTGACGGTCGCCGCGCGCTTGACCCCGGCGATATCGGCGTAGGCCTTAAGGCCTTTGGTCAGCGCCGAGCGCAGGCCCGCTTCATGGGTTCCCCCTTCCGGCGTCGGCACGGTGTTGCAATAGCTGTTGACGAATCCGTCCGCGTCCTCGCCTTTGGGGCCGAAACCCGCCGCGCCCCAGACCACGGCCCATTCAAGATTGCCGTGGCCTTGGGTTTCTTTCTTTTCCACCTTGCCGGCGAAAATCTCGGCGGTCACCGTGGGCTTCGCGCCGACCAGGGTTTTAAGATAATCCGTCAGCCCCCGTTCGAAATGGAATGTCGCCTCGGCGGGCGTTTGATCCGCGATGAGGCCGGGCGCGCATTTCCAGCGGATCTCGACCCCGCCGAAAAGATAGGCTTTCGAGCGCGCCATCCTGAAAAGCCGCGCCGGCCTGAACGCGGCCTTGGGCCCGAAGATTTTCGGGTCCGGATGAAACATCACCATGGTGCCGCGCTTGTTGGGGGCAGGGCCCGCCTTTTCAAGTTTCGTGCGCGGCTTTCCTTCGGCGAAAGACTGGCGCCACATGGTGCGCCCGCGGCAGACCTCGACGATCAGATCGTCGGAAAGCGCGTTCACCACCGATACGCCGACGCCGTGCAGGCCGCCGGCGGTCTGATAGGCCTTGGCGGCGAATTTCGCGCCCGCATGCAGCGTCGTCATGATGACTTCGAGCGCGGATTTCGACTTGAATTTCGGATGCGGGTCGACGGGGATGCCGCGGCCGTTGTCGGTCACGGACAGATAGCCGTCGTCGAACAGTTCGACCTCGATGCGAGTGGCGTGGCCGGCGACCGCCTCGTCCATGGCGTTGTCGAGGACTTCGGCGAAAAGATGGTGCAGACCCTTGTCGTCGGTCCCGCCGATATACATGCCCGGCCGCTTGCGCACCGGTTCGAGGCCTTCGAGCACCTCGATGTCCTTGGCGGAATAATCGCCGAAGAGATCGTCGCCGCCCGAGTTACGCTTTCCGCCCTTGCCGCTTTTTCTCGCCATACTGATTACTGTTTGTCTTTATCGTTCTTGACCGTTGCGCCGCCGCGTCCCTCGCCCTTGGCGAAGCGCGCGGCGCCGGCGAGTGTTTCGCCTGATTCGAGGGTCTTAAGGCCGAGGGCGAACTCCGCGGCGAGGGCGTCCTGTTCGCTCAGCGCCCATTGCGCCAGCGCCGACGCGCGGTCGTTGCGCAGGCAGATCTGGGGCAGGGCGGTAAGTTCCCTGGCAAGCGCGATCGCTTCGGTGAGCGCCTTTCCGGGCGCGGCGATCCGGTTGGCAAGGCCCCAGTCGAGCGCCTCTTCCGCGCCGACGCCGCGCCCGGTCAAAATCATGTCGAGGGCGCGCGACTGACCGATGAGGCGCGGCAGGCGCACCGTGCCGCCGTCGATCAACGGCACGCCGAAGCGCCGGCAGTAAACGCCGAATGTCGCATCGCGCGCCGCCACGCGCAGATCGCACCATAAGGCAAGCTCCAGCCCGCCCGCGACGGCATGTCCTTCGACCGCGGCGATCACCGGCTTTGACAAGGTCAAGCGGGTCGGTCCCATCGGGGCGCTTACTTCAGAATCGTCGCCGCCGGGCGGTTCGAGGCGATTGGCTTTGCCTTCCGCGACGGCCTTCAGATCGGCGCCGGCGCAAAAGACATCCCCCGCGCCGGTCAGCACCGCGACCGAGAGATCGCCGTCCCCGTCGAAGGCGCAAAACGCGGCGGCGAGCGCGTCGGCGGCCTCGCGGTCGACGGCGTTGCGCCGCTCGGGCCGGTTGATGGTGACGACATAGACCGGACCGTCAATGGCGGTGAGGATAGGCGCGCCTTCTGTGGACATGACCGCCTTGTCGCCGAAGACGCAGGCTGGCGCAAGCGATTGCCGTTTCGCCGCGAACATGGAAGTCTGTGGCCGCGTCCGCCGTCTTCCCTGTGGAAAACGTCATGCCCGGCATTCTTGAACGACCCCTCGTCCTGCCCAATGGCGCGTCCATCGGCAACCGCATCGTCAAGGCGGCGATGACCGAGGGGCTCGCCGACGCGCATAATTGCGCGACCGAGCGTCATGTGACGATTTACCGGCGCTGGGCGCAAGGCGGGGCGGGGCTCCTCTTGACCGGTAATGTCATCGTCGACCGGCGCTATCTGGAGCGGCCCGGCAATGTCGCGATTGACGGTCCGCAGACGGACGAACAGCTCGGCGCCTTGCGTCGCTGGGCCGCCGCCGCGCGCGATCAGGGCGCGGAGATCTGGATGCAGCTTTCCCATGCCGGCCGGCAGACGCCGAAAACGGTCGCCAGGGAGCCGGTTGCGCCTTCGGCCGTCGCCCTCGATCTGCCCGGCGGCATGTACGGGACCCCCCGGGCGCTTTCCGCCGGCGAAGTCGAGGATGTCATCGCCCGGTTCGTTTACGCCGCGTCCATCGCCAAACAGACCGGCTTTACCGGCGTGCAAATCCACGCCGCCCATGGCTATCTGATTTCCGAGTTTTTAAACCCTCGGGTTAACCGTCGCGACGACATGTGGGGCGGCAATCTTGAAAACCGCGCGCGCCTTCTCCTCCAGACCATTCGTGAAGTGCGCGCGCGGGTCGGTTCGGGCTATCCGGTTTCGGTCAAGCTCAATTCGTCGGACTTTCAAAAGGGCGGCTTTGCGCCGGAAGAATGCGTTCAGGTCGCTAAATGGCTCAATGACGAGGGCGTCGATCTTCTGGAGATCTCCGGCGGGTCTTACGAACAGCCGGCGATGATGGATATCGAAGGCCTTGAAGCGCGCTATGAAGAAACCAAGCGCGAGACGACCCGCGCCCGCGAAGCCTATTTCCTGACCTATGCGGAGGAAATCCGCAAAGTCGCGGCCATGCCGTTGATGGTGACCGGCGGATTTCGCACCCGCGCGGGCATGGAGGAAGCGATTGCATCGGGCGCTTGCGATCTTTGCGGTCTTGCGCGCCCGCTTTGCGTCGACCCGGATTTCCCGCGCAAGATCATCTCCGGCGAAGTCGAGCGCATGCCGTCCTATGAAAAGGAGTTGCGCATCGGGCCGGGCGTTTTCGGCCCCCATTCCAAGCTCGATCTGATGAAGGCGCTGAACGGTTTCGGCGTCATGGCGTTCTTTTATGAAAATATTTATCGCCTCGCCGACGGCCGCGCGGCCAAAACCCAAATGGCGCTGTTGCCCGCTTTTATGCGCTGGCAAATGCAGGAAATGAAAGCGGCGAAGGCGCTGCGGCGCTAATTGACGCCTATGTTTAGTCGGATGGGATGTCGAAAGCCCTTTTCGGTCGCTGATTTCAAGTGCTGCGACTGGCTATAAATGAGCGGCGGTCAGTCGCTCGACAATTTCCACGTCGCGTACTGTACTTTTAACACTTGTGTTGATGACGCCCTTTTTGGAATAGAGAACCATCCAACTCGCCCCGCGCTCGTTTTCACGCAAACATAGACCCGTCCGTCCGTGTGAGAACTTGCAAGTACATCGCGCAAGGAGATTCGATTGCTCGAATATCGACCGGCGTTGCATTGTTGGTAACTGCGTTTTTTGCCGTCGCCTAGCCACATGCGAGCGCCGCTTTGAGGGTTCAAGTACAGCAACGTGCTGCTATCTGCCTGATAAAAAATATCGCCGGCCCGCGATAGTCCCCCCACAGTCCCGGCGTCCAAATCCATCACAAACGTTCGCGGCAGGTCTAACGAACCGGATGAAAATATCCCAGGCGACGGCACGGGCGTGACAAACAACCGCTTTTGACAATAAAAAGAGATCTGAACTCGGTTTTGCTGATGTCTGCGCCGCATACGGCAATCTTTCCAATCGTCCGGCAGCGTTCTCCGCAACGTAGCGCCGTTGCTATATTTGCATGTGATCTGGGTTTTCCCGCCATTGTCCGACGCCTCTGCGTCCTCAAGTTTAAGGGCCCTAACACGTACGCGTCCGGTCCAATCCTCAGGCACGTTGACGGGCTTTGTTGTTTCCCTGAGGGAGTCCGGACAGTTGACGGAGACGGTTTCGCCACGGGCGGGGCCAACCCCAACAGCCGCGGCAAACGCGCATAGGCCCACCATGGCCGTCGTCATTGTCGGGCTCATTCGAAATCTGCGTGCAGTAGTTTCCATCATGTCAAGCTCCACATCGTTTCTCAGCATTCCTGATGTCAGTCTCGACGCCGCGGTGTGCTTTGCAGCGTATCGTCGGCCCGAGAGGGGCCGATTTCAGGATTGCGCCTGAAGACAGGCTTATACGCCAATTCGAAGGCGTCGATCAGCGCCGACTTCACCTTCACGCCGTCTTTCGGCGAATTCGCGACAAATACGACGTGATATCCGTTTGAAAATCGGATGACGTCGGCGACGGAAACGCCGCCGGTTGAAACCCTGCCGCGTTCTCCATTCTTATGAAAGTGTCTGCGGTTGTTCTTGTCCTTTGCGGCGTTGAATATCATCAAGTCCTCCGCCGGCCCGGCGTTAATGAACAGGTCTCGCCTCCACGCAGGCAAAACCGACGAATCTGCCGGACCGCTAAAAACAGACATGAATTTCGCGAGATCTTTTGCCGACATATAAAGTCCGCCCGACGCACAGCTGTCTGTCTCGTCTGGAAACAATCTTCCTTGGGGGTCGGCGACAGATTTATAAGAACGGGCGAGCGTATAGAACTGTTGATAGTCGCTCTGGCCCGCCGGGAATTGGGCGACGTCCGGCGCGCATGTCGCGGATATGCGAAGCGGCTTGAGGATGGTTTTATACATGCCTTCATTGAACTGCCGGGCCGCTTCGGCATGCAGCGCCTCGTTGTAGACACTCAAACTTGCGGATCGGAATTCGTTTTCTTTGCTCGCAAGCGCGCCGGGCTTTGCGAATTTTGCATAGATATAGTGAACAATCCCGATACTGTTGGAATAATGCCTGGCGGTGCTTGACCGTTCCATGCCGCGATTCAAGCGGACCCAGATGTCTTTTCCGCCGCCGGATTTATTGAACCCGCCTTGATAGCGCAAAAGATCGGACACGGAAATCGTGTCGTAGAAGGGGTGCGCCGCGTATGTCCAACGCTCCGGAAAATAGCGCAGAATGGACATATCGAGATTTTCTTTCGTCGGCGCCGCATTCGCCATGGCGACGCCTGAAAACAACTTGGTCACGCTCCCGATCGCTGTTTCCGTGTTGAGGTCGAAGATCGCCCCTGTTTGGCCAGATTCACAAGGGTCGACCGCCCATCCTTGACGATGGAAACCAAGCCGGTTGCCGTTTTCATCGGTTAGGATGAGCGCGAAGCCTTTAAACTTCCGACTGAATGTCTCGGTGGTGAAATAGATAAACACCGCTGTGTCGAATCCCTCCGGCGTTTTTGTGACGTCGGACTTCGCTTGGAACGCCATGCCGCAGCGCATTTCGGCTTGGGCGGGCGCTGAAAATGTCATTGCAGCCAAAGCAATCACAGAACTAAAAAGGAATTTGGAAGCCATCATCAACTCTCCCCAGTTGAAAGCGCTCGTGAGCGTCGGCGTCGTGAAGTTGAGATCACCGATAGCGCGGATTGTAGCATCAATTCGGGCGGCCGGCCGCCGAGATTATACCGGGAATCAGGAATTTTCTGGGTTTTTTTAAGGCACCGGCGATCAAAGCTCAAATCGCGCTGTTGCCCGCTTTTATGCGCTGGCAAATGCATGAAATGAAAGCGGCGAAGGCGTTGATGTCTTTAGTTGAAGGGACGCACTCGGACGTTCAGCGAATGCAGCCTTCTTCGTAAGACATGCCGGCGCCGTCGATCTTGATGCTCACGCCAAGCAGCGGATCGTCTCCGCGCGCCAATCGATAGCCGCCGCAACTGCGATCATAAACGCATTGCAGCGGCTTGACGTCAGCGCTGACTGTAGGCTCGATGGGCATGCGCTTTTTTCTTGAAGAAGACCGCCTTCGATCGCGGTCTCTTCTTGCTTTGTCAGCGGGCTGACGGGCGTCGTCGTCGCCCTCGCTGCTTTCAGAACCATCATCTCTTTTCGCAATATCGGCCGATACAATCGGCTCAACCGGAACGCGTTCGCGCTTTTGCCGCTCACCCCCGCCGGTTTGCGAGGACGACGGGTCATCGCAGAAAAACATCGTATAGCGCCGCTCATTGATGCGAGCGCCCCGCGGCGGCGATGTGGTCGTCCAACTCGGATCAATTTGCTCGCAGCCGATCGAAATTTCTTGTTGCGAAACGCCGGGCTGGCTTTCACGCGCACGATCATCATCCGGTATGGGCATGGTCTCCTGACCCGCTACGGATGCGTCGTCGGATGCGGCGCCTGCCGGGCCAAGTAGAAAATCCGCTACAATCGCGCATGCTTCTTCAGCGCTCGCCGGCGCAGCGGCAAAAGGGAAGACCGCTATGCCGGAAACAAGAGCAAAGAGGGGCTTGAATGGTCTCACTGCCCGCGATCCTTTTTAGATTTCGTCAATCGATAACCAGAGGATCCAAACGTATCCATTGGCGTTCGCGCCGGGCCGCCCGAAGGTCTTGGCGTATATAGCGACAAAATCGCCGGCCAATGCGCTGTTGAAATAAGCCTCGGGCACTTGGACTTTGTATTCGGAAATGCCGCGCGCTTCCATCCAGGCATGGATGCCGCAAAACAGCAATCGTCCGTTAACGGACTCTCCCGTCTTCGTATTCGTTACGCGCACGGCGACGGCCCCGTTTCGAAGGCCTTTGTCCAGTTGTTCGGTTAATCGTTCGCGGTAAATATTCCCGAACATCGCCATGGCGTGAACGTCCGTCCAGCACACCCGTTTCTCCACGGCGAAAGGCGCGATCGGATGCCCCGGTTTCATAAAATGTTGGCCGTCTTTGGATTCGATCACAAATCCGGGCGTCACAAGCACGGCGCTTGAAGGCACTTGCGGCGCAGCGTGCGCTGATTGCGCCGCCAGGCAAACAAGCAGGAAGGAGATGAACGTAAAATTTTTCATCGCATAGCCCCCGAGAAAATTTCCCGTACCATCGATCCGCTATTTTGTCGAGGTTGGGGCTTTTAAGCTAATACAATGACCGCTCTTAATGAATAGCGATCATTCAAACGGTCGGCAGGCCATGCTTGACGGTTAGCGCAGCCAGCCCTTGCTTTTAGCGCTCATCGAAAACCAAACCAGGAACACAGCGATCGCGATCACCAGGACCGGTATCACGGCGCCGCCAAGACCGTAGACCGCAAGCGAGCTCGTCAGGAACAGCCACCAGAACATCTGAATGGAAGCGCTCGCCAGAGAAACGCCGAACACCGTCGTCGCGAGCGGTTTGCGCAACAGCAACAAAATGCACCCCGCGACGCCGGTGAAGACGGCGACCGCGAAAAGGCTTGTCGCCCATGCAGGCGTGTTTTCCATCAGTGCGCGTTCCGCCGCCGGCGCTGCGGCCAGGGCTTCATCGCTGATGGTGACGTGAGCGAGATAAGACATGACGCCGAAGGCGTTCCAGACAAGCGCCGTGCCGGCGATCACCCAAAACCAAACCGGCAGTGTCGTTTGTTGTGGGGTGGACATTTTTCTCTCCCTGATTTTTTATAATGTCGATCGCGACCTATTGCGGCAATGTCTTGCCGGTCTTCGCCTTCATATTGGCGATCATGGCGGCGGCCATTTCCTCGGGAGACTGAGCCACGGGCGTCTCCTTTTATTAAGCGTTGTCAAATCAGGCGATGACCTGATTGTAGTCGATGTTGAATGAAATTGCGATTCTGGGAATGTCCGTTTTGCCCTGAACGTTCACGCGGTGATTGAGCCAGGACGGCCACATTAAGCAATCGCCCGTTCCGGGTTTGTAATCGAACAGCACATGCTTGAGATCGATGGTCTCGTGCATCATGCGTTCGATCCACGGCGATTCAAGGGTGATGGCCGCAGCGTTGTCCGGGGTTTGCGGATAGTAGGTGCCCGATATCAAAGATCGCGGATGGATGTGCGAGCCGTGCTGGTCGTTTTCCTTATAAGCGCTGCACCAGTAATTCAATCGGTGACCGCCGCCCTGGGCGAAAGGCTTTCTTCCGGTCTTTTTTACAAATTCGTCGGCGGCCCTGAACAGATCGCCTTCAAACTGTTCTTTATGCGGTATGTTTTCCTTGAAGTTCCGGTTGTAGTTCTGGTCGAAATAGCTCGTGTAACAGCCCGCCTTGTCGATGACGTCCATGCAGTATTGCGCGATTTCCTGATGCGGCAGGTCGAAGACGATCCTGAACACGTCAACGCGAAAAAGGCCGTAATGCTTGATGTTTTCGATCATGAAAACGTGCTCGCAGCGTCGCTGCGCTTCTTAGCACGCTCGCGGGACCGCGCAAACGCCCGGCGCCGCCCGATATGGGTCGGCCGGGGCCCTTTCCGGCGTCAGGGCCTAGGCGGAATAATACATCGCGAATTCGACCGGATGCGGCGTGGTTTCGAACCGCGTCGTTTCTTCCATTTTCAGGTCGATATAGGCGTCGATCTGGTCGTCGTTGAAGACGTTGCCCTTCTTGAGGAAATCCCGGTCGCGGTCGAGCGCGTCTAGGGCGTCGCGCAGGGACGCGCACACCGTGGGGATGTCTTTGAGTTCCTCGGGCGGCAGGTCGTAAAGATCCTTGTCCATGGGATCGCCGGGGTGAATTTTTTCCTCAATGCCGTCGAGCCCCGCCATCAAAAGCGCGGCGAAGGTCAGATAGGGATTGCCGGCCGCGTCGGGAAAGCGCGTTTCGATGCGCTTTCCGTTCGGCGATGCGACCCAGGGGATGCGCACCGAGGCCGAGCGGTTGCGCGCCGAATAGGCGAGCAGCACCGGCGCCTCAAATCCCGGCACCAGCCGCTTGTAGCTGTTGGTCGTCGAGTTGGCGAACGCATTGATCGCCTTGGCGTGCCGGATGACGCCGCCGATGTAATAAAGACAGGTTTCGGACAGATCGGCGTAGCGGTCGCCGGCGAACAGCGGCTGGCCGTCCTTCCAGATCGACTGGTGCACATGCATGCCCGAACCGTTGTCGTTGTAGATCGGCTTGGGCATGAAGGTCGCGCTCTTGCCGTAGCCGGCCGCCACCTGATGCACAATGTATTTGTAGATCTGCATCCGGTCGGCCATGGTCGTGAGAGCGGCGAATTTCATGCCCAGTTCGTGCTGGGACGGCGCGACCTCGTGATGGTGCTTTTCAGGTTCGATACCCATGTCGGCCATGATCGACAGCATTTCCGAGCGCATGTCCTGACAGCTGTCCACGGGGGGCACGGGGAAATAGCCGCCTTTCGGACCCGGCCGGTGGCCGAGATTGCCGATCTCATAATCCGCAGACGAATTATACGGCCCTTCAATGGAATCGAGCGCGAAGCCGACATTGTTCTGGTCCGTCGACCAGCGCACGTCGTCGAAGACGAAAAATTCCGCTTCGGGTCCGAAATAGGCCGAATCGCCGATGCCGGCCCCGGCGAGATACGCTTCCGCAGCCTTCGCTGTGGTGCGGGGATCGCGCCCGTAGGGCTGTCCGGTCGACGGTTCGAGGACGTCGCAAAAAATCGCCAGCGTCGGCAGAGAGAAAAACGGATCGATCACCGCTGTCGGCGCATCGGGCTTTAAGATCATGTCGGACTCGTTGATCGCCTTCCATCCGGCGATAGACGATCCGTCGAACATCACGCCTTCGGAGAAAAAATCCTCATCGACCAAAGACCGATCGAAGGTGACATGCTGCCATTTGCCTCTTGGGTCGGTGAACCGGAGATCGACGAATTTGATGTCTTCGTTTTTGATCCGCTTGAGGATGGCGTCTGCGCTCATGGATGATGCTCCTTGGTTCTTCGTCGGCCCGCCCGCAGGCGCCGCGACCCTCGGGCGCGCGAGGAAGGCTGCAATGCGTATACATTGCGATGAGATTCGCCGGGGTGACAAGAAAATTATTGCGCTGCAACAAAGCACTTGCGGCAATTTGGAATGATATTCTCAATAAAAAGCGGAAAATGCTAAAAAAATGGAGCCTGCATAGGAAAAAGCCGGACCGCCGCAGGAACTGAATGCTGCGCGAAAAAGGCGGCGGCTTGCGCATGGCGGCGCTGCTGGCTAGGGCGGGCGCGGTCCGGAAGAGAACGACGCTTTGCCCGACAACGCCCCCATCGCCGACGCACCAAGGCGCGATAGGCACGCCGCCTCGCCGCCGGACGGCGAGACCAAGGCTGCGCGCCCGCGCATGCGCGAGGTCGAAGTCATCGCGCCCAATTTCAAACGCCGTCTTTCAGGCGTCACCAGCACCATCGTTCAACTGGCGCCGCTTCAGGCGCGAACCTTGGGCGTGGCGACATTGGGCCCCGGATTGCCGGAACATTTGCCGCGCATTTTCTGGCGCCAGGCGCTCGGACTGTGGCGGCGGCCGGCCGGTCGGCCGTTTCGAATCTGGCACGCCCGGCGCAATAACGAGATGATCGTCGGCGTCGCGCTGCGTGATATCTTCCGTACACCGATCAAGCTCGTCTTCACCTCCGCCGCGCAACGCCGCCACAAACCGTTCACGCGCTGGCTGATCAGCCGCATGGACCGTGTGATCGCCACCAGCGCCCGTTCGGGTTCGTTTCTTGAGGCGCCCCATCGGGTCGTCATGCACGGGATCGACACGACGCTTTTTCACCCGCCGCAAGGACCCGAAGACGAATGGCCGGCGTCCGGCCTGCCGGGAAAATACGGGATCGGCTGTTTCGGGCGCATCCGTCCGCAAAAGGGAACCGATCTTTTCGTCGATGCGATGGTCGCGCTATTGCCGCGCTATCCTGAATGGACGGCGGTGATGACCGGCCGCGTGACGGCCAGCCATCGCGGCTTTGCGGACGCGCTGAAAGCGAAAATCAAAAAGGCCGGCCTTGAAGACCGCATCGTCTTTCTCGGCGAAGTGCCGGACGTTAAAGTCTGGTTCCGCCGCATCAGCCTGTGCGTCGCCCCGTCGCGCAATGAAGGGTTCGGCCTGACGCCGCTCGAAGCCATGGCCTCGCAGACGGCGGCGGTCGCCAGCGATGCGGGCGCCTATGGGGACATGGTCCTTTCCGGCGAAACCGGCGCCGTGACGCCGGCTGGCGACGGCGCGGCCCTGACGCGCGCCATCGAAACCTATCTCGCCGATCCGGCAACAGCCGAACGCCATGGCGTGGCGGGACTTGCCCATACGCGCGGCCAGTTCGCCCTTGAAAACGAGGCGGCGGGTCTTGCGGCGGTCTATGAAGACTTATGGAGCAGAGCGTGACCGCCGCGCTCGTCATCGCGCGCGACAATGCTTACGGCCTGACCCAGGACGTAGCGATCCTCAAAGGCGCGCTGGAGGCGGCGGGGCTTACGGTGAAGACCGCGATGCCGCGGTCGCGCGGCCTGGCGGACCGTTTCTTGAGTAAGCGCCGAGCCGACATCGCCTTTCATATGGAGCGCGCCTTTCCTGCCTGGTTCGGCGCGGCGCCGGTCAATGTGCTTGTTCCCAATCCGGAGCGTTTTCCGCACCGCCATCTGGGCCGACTTGAGCGCATCGACCGGGTCTGGGCCAAGACCCGGCAGGCGGAGCGGAAATTTTCCGAACTCGGCGCCCGGACGGACTATGGCGGCTTTGCTTCGCCCGATCGTTTGTTGCCGGACGCGCCAAAGGACTGGACGCGCTTTTTTCATCTTGCCGGGGCGAGCACGCTGAAAGGCGCCGAAGACATTCTCGCCCTGTGGGAACGCCATCCCGAATGGCCGGAACTCGTCCTTGTGCAAAAGGCCGCCAATGCCCCGAAAAGCGTTCCGGACAATGTGCGGCTCTTTTCCGGCTATATCGACGAAAGTGAGTTGCGCCTGTTGCAGAACGGATGCGGCGTTCATCTGTGTCCGTCCCGTTCGGAAGGCTGGGGACATTATATCTGGGAGGCCATGTCCTGCGGCGCGTTGACGATCACGACCGACGCCCCGCCGATGAACGAGCATGTTGATCGCAACACCGGCCTCCTGGTCGCATGGGACCGGGAGGCGCCGCGGCATTTAGGGGTCAACTATTTCGTCAAGCCGTCGGCGCTGGAAAAGGCCGTTCAGTCGGCGCTGGCGATGACCGCAGAAGAAAAACAGGCAAGGGGCGAAGCGGCGCGCAAGACGTTTCTGGCGAACGCGGATGCATACCCCAAACGCGTCGAAAAACTCCTTTCAGCGCTTCCCCTTCCATCCCTTGAATGAAGAGACCGGGGCCGAGGGAATCGGCCTTGACGGAAGGTGCTACCCAGTCGTACCATCCTTTCCGGCCCGGAGGTTTCAAAATGACCGTGAAGTCGTCGATTTCACTGACCGATGAACAGGACGCTTTTGTGCGCGCGCTTGTCGAAGAGGGCCGCTATGCGAGCGTCAGCGCCGTTCTGCAGCAGGGTCTTGAACTCTTGCGCCTTAAAACCGAGGGCGAAAATCTTGAACTCGAAGCGCTGAGAAAGCTGCTCAAAAAACGTCGCCGGGGCGAATTTGTTTCGGGCCCCGAGATGAAGCGCCGGATCGACGCCATGGCGGACCGCAAACGGCGCGCCCGTGGCGTTTAAGGTTTCGTTTGCGGCTGACGCCGAGCGCGACTTTGAACTCATTTTCGATTTTCTCGTTGAAAGCCATATGAAGTTCGGAGAATCCGAAGAGGTCGCGATCGAGCGCGCTCTCGAACGGGTTCAAGCAATACGCAAAAACGCCATGAGCATCGCCGGCGCGCCGTTTCGCGGAACGCTCCATGACGACATCCTGCCGGGCCTCAGACAGGTTACGATCGACCGCGCGATTTTCTGGTTCGATGTGGCTGAGGCGTCCGAGCAAGTGCGCATCCTTGCGATCTTCTTCGGCGGGCAGGATCATTATCGCCGGATGCTGACGCGGCTGCTTGGCTCGTAGCCATTGAGATATGCAGGCGCCGGCTTGCTAAATCGCGTTCTTGCCGGTTTCGCCGGTGCGGATGCGCACTGCGTCTTCGATCGGGATGATGAATATCTTGCCGTCGCCGATGCGGCCTGAATGGGCGGCCGTCATGATGGTTTCCACGGCGCGATCGACCAGATTGTCTTCCACCACGAGTTCGATCTTCACCTTGGGCAGGAAATCGACGACATATTCCGCGCCGCGGTAAAGCTCCGTATGCCCCTTTTGCCGGCCGAAACCGCGCACGTCGGTCACGGTCATGCCCTGGAGACCCACTTCCTGCAGCGCCTCCTTCACGTCGTCGAGCTTGAACGGCTTGATGATGGCTTCGATTTTCTTCATGGCGCGGCCTCGCGGGCGCTTTTTCTGAGCGAGAATCGTCTGCTAAGACAGAGCGCGGTCAAGGAAAGGTGTCAAGCGTGGCGGGCCCCATTGTGCTCTCGGCGGACCAGATGCGCGCCGTTGAAGGCGCTGCCATCAAGGGCGGCGTCGCCTCGGCGGCGCTCATGGAGACGGCGGGCGGGCATGTCGCGGACATTCTTATGCGCGCCTGGAGCAAACGTCCCGCCACGGTGGTCTGCGGACCGGGCAATAATGGCGGGGACGGCTTCGTCGCCGCGCGCCGGCTCAGCGAGGCGGGCTGGCCGGTGACCGTGGCGCTGGTCGGGGACCGTTCCGGCCTCAAGGGCGACGCCAGGATGATGGCCGACCTTTATGAGGGCGACATCGTTTCGTTTTCCCAGGCGGCGCTCGACGGCGCCGGGCTCATTGTCGATGCGATTTTCGGCACCGGCCTTGCGCGAGACGTCGAAGGCGCGCCGCGCGCCGCCATCGAGGCCATGAACGCGCATCCAGCCCCGGCGCTGGCGGTCGATCTGCCGTCCGGGGTCAACGCCGACACCGGCGCGGTGCACGGCGTTGCGGTCAGCGCGGTCCGAACGGTGACGTTTCACGCAAAAAAACCGGGCCATGTCTTGTTTCCGGGAAGGGCGCTTTGCGGCGCCGTGGACGTCGTTGATATCGGCATCCCCGACGATATCGCCGCCGGTTTTCATCCGGATACGTTCGAAAACCAGGCGGGCCTTTGGGCCCCGGCGTTTCCGCGTCCGAGCTGGGCGGCGCATAAATATCATCGCGGCCATGTGTTCGTGGTGTCCGGCGGCCCTATCAATACGGGCGCGGGCCGGCTTGCGGCCATGGGCGCGCAGCGCATCGGCGCCGGGCTGACGACGGTGCTGTCGCCGGCGGACGCGCTTGGCGCCAATGCGGCGCATCTGACCTCGATCATGCTGCGCCGGGCCGATACGCCCGGCGACATCGCCGAACATCTGCAGGGTGCGGATAAATATCCGCGCATCGCCGTCATCGGTCCGGCGGCGGGCGTGGGCGAGGCGACCCGCGACAAGACGCTCGCCATTCTCGCGACCAAGGCGGGCGCGGTGCTGGACGCCGACGCCCTGACGAGCTTCGCCGACAAGCCGGGCGCGCTCTTTAAGGCGCTGCGCGCCGACGACGTCCTGACGCCCCATACGGGCGAATTCGCGCGCCTTTTCGGCGAGTCCGGCGGCGGCAAGCTTACGGCGGCGCGTGCGGCGAGCAAAAAGGCGGGCGTGGTCGTTGTGCTCAAAGGCGCCGATACGGTCATCGCCGCGCCGGACGGACGCGCCGCCGTTAACGTCAACGGGCCGCCCGATCTCGCCACCGCCGGCGCCGGCGACGTGCTTGCGGGGTTTATCGCCGGGCTCAAGGCGCAGGGCGTGGCGGGCTTTGAGGCGGCCTGCGCCGGGGTGTGGTTTCACGGCGCCTGCGCCCAGGCGTCGGGGCCGGGCCTGATCGCCGAAGACCTTCTGTTCGGCGTCCGGCCGGTGTTGCGTTCGCTGTTATCGCCGCCTGAAAAACCACCCTCGTCCGGGTCCGCACGCGATGGATGACTGTCGAACCCGATTGGCGCGGCCCGATGACGCCGAGGGCGTCAATGGGGTCTACAATCCGTTTATCCGCAAGACGGCGATTACCTTTGAAACAGCCGAATATTCGACGGGCGATCGACGCGCCTGGCTGGAGGATCATGCCGGCGAGGACCGCTATCCGGTCTTTGTCGCCGTTGACGGCGGCGGGACCGTGCGCGGTTTCGCCAGCGCCTCGGCATTCGACGTCCGGGCGGCTTATGAGACGTCGGTGAAGACCTCCGTCTTTATCGACCCGGCGTTCAAGGGCAGGGGGCTCGGCGGGCGGCTTTATCGGGCGCTTTTTGATGCGCTTGCGGGCGTCGATCTCCATCGCGCCTACGCCCTGATTGTCACGCCGAATCCGACCTCTATCGCGCTCCACGAGTCGTTCGGTTTCCGCCATCTGGCGACATTGAGCGAAGTGGGCCGGAAATTCGGGCGATTTCACGACGTTGCGTGGTTTGAAAAGGCTCTCTAAAGCTCGACAGAACCGGGTTCTTTGCTATAGAAGCGGGCCGATTTGAGGGGTCGCTGCGTCCGCCGCGGCCCGTTTATGTTTGCGGATGTGGCGGAACTGGTAGACGCGCTGGATTTAGGTTCCAGTGGGGCAACCCGTGGAGGTTCGAGTCCTCTCATCCGCACCAGGCTTCGCTCTGCGAGCTACGCCTGGCGCGGCCAGGCGGAGGGAGGAGAGGGAAGCCTGTCCGGCGTAGCTTGAACGAAGGGAAAGCGAAGACGGACAAAATGAGCGATGTGGTATGTTTATATCCTTAAAAGCGTCAGCTTTCCGGATAAAGAATATATCGGCGCTACAGAGAATCTTAGACAGCGGATAGAAGACCATAACGCCGGCAAATCAAAGCACACGGCCAAGTTTACGCCATGGGAATTGATATGGTATTGCGCCTTTTCGCGAAAGTTCAGGGCGTTGGAATTCGAACGTTATCTTAAATCTCACTCAGGCCGGGCGTTCGCCAATAAACGCCTTAAGTAGAGCACGTTCGATGTTTTGTTGAGGATCGCGCAGGAATAATATGGAAGTCACGGAAAAAAGCGCCGAGGGACTCGACCGACGGTTTCAGGTGAAAGTGCCGGCCGCCGAGCTTGATGAAAAACTTCAGGCGCGGCTCATGGAGATCAAGGGCCGGGTCCATCTCAGGGGCTTTCGCAAGGGCAAGGCCCCAGTCTCGCATTTGAAAAAGCTCTACGGCAAGGGCGTTCTAAGCGAAATCGTCCAGGAGATGGTCGCCGAAACCGCGCAGCAGGCGTTCGCCGAACGCGACCTCCAACCGGCGGGCCAGCCCCATCCGCACATCCATTCCAATATGGATGACGTGCTCGCCGGCAAGGCCGACCTCGAATACGATATCCACGCGGAAATCCTGCCGAGTTTTGAACCGGCCGATGTCGCCGGCATGGAGCTGACGCGGCCCGTCGCCGAGGTTGCGGACAAGGAAGTCGACGAGGCTCTTGAACGCATCGCCCAGCAGCAAACCTCCTATGCGCCGCGCAAGGCCGGTCAGAAAGCCAAAAAGGGCGATATGGTCACCGCCGATTTTGTCGGCACCGTCGACGGCGAGGAGTTCGCCGGCGGCAAGGGCGAAAAGATCGACATCGTGCTCGGCTCGGGCAGTTTCATTCCCGGCTTCGAGGACCAGCTCGTCGGCGCGGCAGTCGATGACGACGTCGACGTCAAGGTGACGTTTCCCGATGATTACGGCGCCAAGGAGCTTGCGGGCAAGGATGCCGCGTTCGCCGTCAAAGTGATCGAGGTCAAAGCGCCGGAGAAAGTCGCCATCGACGATGAACTGGCCAAAAAGATCGGCGTCGACAGTCTTGAGGCGCTCAAAACCCGGCTCAAGGAGCGCATTGAGGCGGACTACCGGCAAATGTCGCGCGGGCATGTGAAGCGCGCCCTGCTCGACAAGCTCGACGCCGCCCATGATTTCGATCTGCCAAAGAGCATGGTCGATGCGGAATTCGAGGAAGTCTGGCGCCAGGTGCAAGCGGCCGAGCTTGATGAGGAAGACGAGGACAAGTCCGAAGACGAACTCAAAGGCGAATACCGCAAGATCGCCGAGCGCCGCGTTCGGCTGGGCCTGGTCCTCGCCGAGATCGGCAAGCGCGCCGAAATCGAGGTGCCCAAGGAAGACTTGCAGCGGGAGATTATTGCAACCGCGCGGGCCTATCCCGGCAAGGAAAAGGAAGTGCTCGACTTCTATCAGAAAAACCCCGTCGCGCTGCAGCAATTGCGCGCGCCGCTGTTTGAAGAAAAAGTCGTCGATTACATCCTCGAGCGGGCCGAGGTGAAAGATAAAAAGGTCTCCAAGGAAGCGCTCATGGCGGATCCGGAGGGCGAAGACGAGTCCGCCTGATCGGCCCAACCGCCGTTGTCGCGCCCGCCGCAAGGTGAAAGCCGGGCCGTTCCGCCCGCGAGACGGCTCTGAATGGAACAAGCGCCGGCCGGAACCGCCCGAAGCGGAACAAAGCCTTGCATTTTCAAGAGAATAACCCTCGCTTAAGCGAGACCGGATAAGCTTGAGGTTAAAGGGCTGGCGATCGTTGCGCGAGCCCCCATGTTAAGGACTTGGATTAACGATCACGCCCGTCCCCCGCGGGCGTCAGGAGTTGAGGACGGCGATGCAGGACCCGAACGAGATATACATGAACACGCTGGTGCCGATGGTGGTCGAACAGTCGAGCCGCGGCGAGCGCGCCTATGACATTTACTCCCGCCTGCTCAAGGAGCGGATCATTTTCCTGTCCGGTCCGGTCAATGACGCGGTCTCGACTCTGATCGTCGCGCAGCTCCTGTTCCTCGAAGCGGAAAACCCCAAAAAGGAGATCGCGTTTTACATCAATTCCCCGGGGGGCATCGTCACCGCCGGGCTCGCGGTCTACGACACCATGCGCTATATCCGCCCGCCGGTTTCCACCATGTGCGTGGGCATGGCGGCCTCCATGGGCTCGCTCCTCCTGGCCGCAGGCCAGCGAGAAATGCGGTTCTCGCTGCCCAATTCGCGCATCATGGTCCACCAGCCGTCCGGCGGCTTTCAGGGCCAGGCCTCCGATATCGAGCGTCACGCCCAGGACATCATCAAGCTGAAGCGCCGGCTCAATGAGATCTATGTGGAACATACGGGCCAATCCTATGAAACGATTGAGAAAACCCTCGATCGGGATCATTTCATGGACCCCGAGGAAGCGGTTGATTTCGGCCTCATCGACCGGGTGCTGGCGGATCGGCCGCCGATCGAGGATGTGGAAGGCTAGGTTGCGAAAAGGCGGTTAAGGCCCTGAAATTTACCCCAATCGTTAACGACGAGCGGAAATGGTTTCTTGATTGATCGGGTGCGAATATGGTCGAATGGCTCGGATATGGGAGCGTCTGGCGCCCATCGTGCAGCCAACCCGGCGGGACGCGAGGGGCCGTCTTCTATGGCGGCGCTGACTTAGGGAGTTCGTTTGAGTGAGCAAGATCGGCGGAAAAAGCAGCGGCGACGGCAAAAACACGCTCTATTGCTCGTTCTGCGGCAAAAGCCAGCATGAAGTCCGGAAACTGATCGCCGGCCCGACCGTGTTCATCTGCGATGAATGCGTCGAACTGTGCATGGACATCATTCGCGAAGAATCGAAATCTTCACTGGTCAAGGCCGGCGACGGCGTGCCCAGCCCGCAGCAGATTCACAAGGTGCTCGACGATTACGTCATCGGCCAGGCGCAGGCCAAGCGCGTCCTTTCCGTGGCGGTGCACAATCACTACAAGCGCCTCAATCACGCCACCAAGAACAACGACGTCGAACTCGCCAAGTCGAACATCTTGCTGATCGGTCCTACGGGCTCGGGCAAGACGCTGCTCGCCCAGACCCTGGCGCGCATTCTCGACGTGCCGTTCACCATGGCCGATGCGACGACGCTTACCGAAGCCGGCTATGTCGGCGAGGACGTTGAGAACATCATCCTAAAGCTGCTTCAGTCTGCTGATTATAATGTCGAGCGCGCCCAGCGCGGCATCGTTTACATCGACGAAGTCGACAAGATCAGCCGCAAGTCCGACAACCCGTCGATTACGCGCGACGTCTCGGGTGAGGGCGTCCAGCAGGCGCTTTTGAAAATCATGGAAGGCACCGTCGCGTCGGTTCCGCCTCAGGGCGGACGCAAACATCCCCAGCAGGAGTTTTTGCAGGTCGATACGACGAACATCCTTTTCATCGTCGGCGGCGCCTTCGCCGGTCTTGAAAAAGTGATCTCCCAGCGCGGGTCGGGCTCGTCCATCGGCTTCGGCGCCGAAGTCAAAAGCCCGGACGATCGGCGCATCGGCGACATCCTGCAGGAAGTCGAGCCCGAGGACCTGTTGAAATTCGGTCTGATCCCAGAATTTGTCGGCCGGCTGCCGGTCATCGCCACGCTGGAAGACCTTGATGAAAACGCCCTGGTGGAAATCCTGACATCGCCGAAAAACGCTCTGGTCAAGCAGTATCAGCGGCTGTTCGAAATGGAAGACGTCAAGCTCACCTTCACCGAGGACGCCAAGGTTGCGATCGCGCGCAAGGCGATCGGCCGCAAGACCGGCGCAAGGGGACTGCGCTCCATCATGGAAGGCATCCTGCTCGATTCGATGTTCGAACTGCCCACGCTTGAAGGCGTCGTCGAAGTGGTCGTTAACGGCGAAGTCGTCGAAGGCAACGCCAAGCCGCTTTATATTTACGCCGAGCGCAAGGACGGGCCTATCGAGGCGGACGCCAGCGCCTAAAGTCCCGCGCATTCGTTCTTAACCCCTTGGAAACAAAGCCGCTCGCCGGCGCGCCTTGAATTTGCGCGCTTCCTGGCCACATAATGCGAGCGTCCGCCGCCGCAAAAAACGCGGCGGCTCGTGCGTCTTAAAGGACTATTTGCCTGGCGCGGCGATGATAAAGGAATCGTTGCGCCGGCGCGCGAACCGTTGCCAATGGGACGGGCGTAAAAATGGACCCGGGTCAGGCGCTCGCCATGTCGAGGTCTTGCCCGATAAGGAGCCGTCGATGAGTGACAATATGATTTATCCCGTTTTGCCGCTGCGCGACATCGTCGTGTTTCCAGGCATGATCGTGCCGCTGTTTGTGGGGCGCGACAAATCCGTCAATGCGCTCGAAAACGTGATGCAGAACGACAAGAAAATCCTGCTTGTCGCTCAGAAGGACGCTGGCGACGACGATCCCGGCGTCGATGAGATTTACGATGTCGGCGTGGTCGCCTCGGTGCTGCAGCTTCTCAAGCTTCCTGACGGTACGGTGAAGGTGCTTGTGGAAGGCGAAGCGCGCTCCAAGATCGAACGCTACACCCGCATCGAAGACTATTTCGAAGCGGAAGCGGCCTTTGTCGAGGAAGAAGAAGCCGACGACGCGGAAATCGAAGCGCTCGCCCGGTCGGTGATCGGGCAGTTTGAAGCCTATGTGAAGCTCAACAAGCGCGTGCCGCCGGAAGTCATCGTGTCGATCACCCAGATCGACGACTACGCCAAGCTCGCCGATACGGTCGCTTCCCATCTCAACATCAAGCTGGGCGAAAAACAGGAACTGCTCGAAATCGCCGCCGTCGGCGAGCGTCTGGAGCGCGTTTACGCGCTGATGGAAGGCGAAATGAGCGTCCTCCAGGTCGAAAAGAAGATCCGCAACCGCGTCAAGCGCCAGATGGAGAAGACGCAGCGCGAATATTACCTCAACGAACAGATGAAGGCGATCCAGAAGGAGCTTGGCGAAGGCGATGAAGGCCGCGACGAGCTTTCCGAACTGGAAGAAAAGATCACCAAGACGAAGCTGTCCAAGGAAGCCCGGTCCAAGGCCGATTCGGAGCTTAAGAAGCTGCGCCAGATGAGCCCGATGTCGGCGGAATCAACGGTCGTGCGCAACTATCTCGACTGGCTGACGGCGATTCCCTGGAACAACCGCTCCAAGCTTAAAACCGACCTCGTCAAGGCGCAGGACGTTCTTGATGCGGACCATTACGGCCTTGAGAAGGTTAAGGAGCGCATCATCGAATATCTCGCGGTCCAAAAGCGCATGAACAAGCTAAAAGGGCCGATCTTGTGCCTTGTCGGTCCGCCGGGCGTGGGCAAGACCTCGCTCGGCCGGTCGATCGCCAATGCGACAGGACGCGAATTCGTGCGCGTATCCCTTGGCGGCGTGCGCGACGAAGCGGAAATCCGCGGCCACCGGCGCACCTATATCGGTTCGATGCCGGGCAAGATCGTCCAGTCGATGAAGAAGGCCAAGAAATCGAACCCGCTCTTCCTGCTCGACGAAGTCGACAAGATGGGCCACGATTTCCGCGGCGATCCGGCCTCGGCGCTGCTCGAAGTGCTTGACCCGGAACAGAACGGCACGTTCCAGGATCATTACCTGGAAGTCGATTACGACCTTTCCGACGTGATGTTCATCACCACGGCGAACACGCTCAACATGCCCCAGCCGCTGCTCGACCGGATGGAGATCATCCGCATCCCGGGATACACCGAAGATGAAAAGGTCGAGATCGCGCGGCGTCACCTCATTCCCAAGCTTATGGAGAACCACGGGCTCAAGGAAGAAGAATGGGCGATCGCGCCGGATGGCCTGTTGACGCTGATCCGGCGCTACACGCGCGAAGCGGGCGTGCGCAATCTTGAGCGCGAACTTGCCCAGCTTGCCCGCAAGACCGTGCGCGAACTTGAAACCGACGATAAGGATCGGCTCGAAATCACCGCGGAGAACATCGGCGATTACGCCGGCGTGCCGAAATTCCGCTTCGGCGAAATCGAGGGCGAAGATCAGATCGGCATTGTCACCGGGCTCGCCTGGACGTCGGTGGGCGGCGACATTTTGACCATTGAAGCGGTCAAAATGCCGGGCAAGGGCAAGATGACGCCGACCGGCAACTTAAAAGACGTCATGAAGGAATCGGTTTCCGCCGCGTCGTCCTATGTGAGAAGCCGCGCGACGCAGTTCGGCATCGAACCGCCGGTTTTTGAAAAGACCGACATTCACATTCATGTGCCCGAAGGCGCAACGCCCAAAGACGGGCCCTCCGCGGGCGTCGCCATGGCGACCGCGATCGTTTCCGTGCTTACCGGGGTGCCGGTGCACAAGGACATCGCCATGACCGGCGAGATTTCCCTGCGCGGGCGCGTTTTGGCGATCGGCGGGCTGAAGGAAAAGCTGCTCGCGGCGATGCGTTCGGGCGCGAAGACCGTCCTGATCCCCGAGGAAAACAAAAAGGACCTCGCGGACATTCCCGACAACGTCAAGGAAGGCATCAAGATCATTTCGGTGTCGACGATCGATGAAGTGCTGGCCCACGCTCTGACCCAGAAGCTGACCCCGATTGAGTGGACCGAGCCGCCGGTCGAGGCCCCGCCCGCGACCGATACGGACAGCGGCGAGGCGGTCGTCACCCATTAACGCAAACGCCCCGCCTCGGCCGCGACGCTGCGGCCGGGGCGGGGCGGGGCTTTTTCGCAGGCCGGGGATGGCCTAGGTTGGCAGCATGAACTTTCCCGATGCGCGAACGCCGGCCGATCAGTGCGCCGCCATGGACGAGGTGCGCGAGGAAATCGACCGGCTCGACCGAATTCTCGTCAAACTGATCGCCGAGCGACAGACCTATATCGAGGCGGCGGGCCGCATTAAGCACCGGGCGGACGAGGTCCGGCTGCCTTGGCGGATCGAGGATGTGGTGGCCAAAGTGCTCGCAGAAGCCGAAAAACAGGGGCTTTCAAAACGAATCGCCGAACCGGTTTGGCGCGAATTGATCGACCGATGCATCGCCCACGAGCATGAAATCTGGGCTCTGGAGCATCCCCAGGCGGCCAAAAAAGCATAATAAAAACAATCAATTAAATCTCATGTGGAAAGGAAACCCTTATTTTAAGCGGTTTTCTCTTGGCGAAGGCGCAAAATGCGCGCGATAAGTTTGGGCTACGCCAGTAATTCTCCCAATCCCAGAACACCAGGACAGAAAGGGCGGAGGAATGAACAAGAACGAATTCATCGATAAAGTCGCTGACATGGCCGATATGAGCAAGGCCGAGGCGGAACGCGCCGTGAACGCCGTCTTCGACTCGATCACCAAGGCGCTAAAAGCTGGAGACGACGTGCGGCTGGTCGGTTTTGGCACCTTCTCCGCCGCGCAACGCAAGGCGCGCGAAGGGCGCAATCCGCGCACCGGCGAAACCATCCAGATCCCGGCGTCGATCCAGCCGAAATTTTCCGCCGGCAAGGGTCTTAAGGACGCGCTCAACTAAAGGGTTTCATCGCTTGTAATAACGCCGGGACGCCATGGGCGTCGCCGGCGTTTTTTCATGGGTGCGGCGGCGGCCGTCAGCGTCCGTCCCCGCCTTGCGGCGGGGCGCCCCGCGCGCTAAAGCATGTCTCGTTTAATCGGATTCACTCGACATGCTTTAGGTCTTTGTTTTTCGCGTGTCTTTTGCGCAAAACCGGTATCCACTTTTGCGCGACACGCTTTAGGGAACGGCCCTTTGCGCAATCTTATGTTTTCGGGCGGTTAGCTCAGCTGGAAGAGCGGCTGGTTTACACCCAGTAGGTCGGCGGTTCGAACCCGTCACCGCCCACCAGGCTTCGCCTGCCAATCTCACTATGACAGAGTTCCAATAGACAAGGCGGGCCTTGGCCCGCCGTTCAAACAAGTTGTGCTCGATGAAGACCGGCGGGCCAAGGCCTGCCTACTGGATTGCTGGGATAAACCCGACAATGACCCCGCCTAGATAAACCGCATTCCCAGTCCGATCGCAGGACGAATCGCGGCGGTTTACCCTCCGAAACGTTAACGCGGGCCCCGGCGAGCGGCAAAAGCCTAGCTGATTCAATTGTCTGCTTAGTAACCATTCGTTTAACAGATTTTCACACTCTATCGGGAATAAATCGGGACGCCCGCCCGTCATGTCCACGCGAAACCCAATTGGAGATCCGTGAGATGAAGAAATTGAACGCCTGTTCGGCTCTTGCCCTTTCCACCGCGCTCGGCTGGTCGGGCGCCCTTGCCGCGCAAGATGCGGCGCCCGCTGCGTCCGCCGCGCTTGCGCGCATTGGCGCGCCGTCCGCATCAACCAGCACGCTGCTTGTGGCGGCGATGCAAGCCCCGCTCGATGCGTTGCGCGAGGATATGGACGACGACCTGGACGATGATCTTGACGATGAACTCGATGACGATGTCGATGATGAAATCGACGACGACATTGAAGACGAACTCGATGATGAGGTCGACGATGAAATCGACGACGAAGTCGAGGACGAGCTCGACGACGAGGTCGATGATGAAATAGACGACGACATTGAAGACGAGCTTGAAGACGAACTCGATGACGAGGTCGACGATGAAATCGACGACGAAGTCAAGGATGAGCTCGATGACGAGGTCGATGATGAAATCGACGACGACATTGAAGACGAGCTTGAAGACGAGCTTGAAGACGAACTCGATGACGAGGTCGACGACGAGGTTAAAGAAGAAATCGATGACGAGGTCGACGACGAGGTCGAGGATGAAGTTGACGAGGAAGTTAAAGAAGAAATCGATAACGAAATCGATGAGGACGTCGACGAAGAGATTGAAGACGAGTTAGACGATGAAGTCGATGAGGAAGTTGACGAAGAAATCGACGAGGAAATCGACGAGGAAATCGACGACGAGGTCGAAGACGAAGCCGACGACGACTAACGAAACGCTTCGTTCCGATACCGAGATCAAACAACAGCGGGAGCATACGGCTCCCGCTCTTCTGGTGAAAAAGGCGAGTAAATAGAGGGATCATAATGCTGCGCAAAATGAGCAAAAAGGCGGTTGCTTCCATTCTGGCGGCGAGCGCCGTCGCGCTGCCGGTGACGGCGCAAGAAGTCGTCGAAACAAAGGACGCCGGGATATCGGAGCGGACCGCCTCGTCGTTGCGGGACGGGACGTTTTCGGCGGAGATCAGCGCCGGCGTTGAATATGACAGCAATGTCTCGGTGATCGAGATCGATACGCAGATCGCTGAAGACGATTTTGCGGCCGTCATCGATCTTGGCCTCGAATATGAAACCGATCTCAGCGAAAATACGACGTTCGAAATCGGTTATGATTTTGGCCAGGACATACAATTCGATTTTACCGACTTTAACACGCAAATTCACCGGGGGTCGGTTGAGCTTTCACATGACTTCGGGGCGGTGGACGGCGGCGTTTCCTATCAGTTCGTCTATTCTCGCCTCGGCGGGGACGGCTTTTTAAGACTGCACCGCTTGTCGCCATACGCGGCGACCTATCTCGGCGATCGGCAAGCCTATGTTCGCGCGTCCTATATCTACACGGACAAAGAGTTTATCGGCCGCACGGATCGAGACTCTTCGGTGCATGCGGGCAGCGCCGAAATCTATTATTTCGTCAATGGGCTCGATACATATTTGATCGGCGGTTACCGTTATGAGTCGGAAGACGCGGTCTCGCCTGAATTTGACTTTGAAAGCCATAATGTGAAGGCGCGCCTCGTTCAAAGAATCGAAATGGGCGACAGAAAAGCCAAATTGCGCGCAGGCTGGCGCTATGAAAACCGCGACTACTCTGCAGTGACGCCGTCTATCGGCGTCGTTCGGGACGACGACCGGCACAAATTCGACGTTTCGCTTGAGGTGCCGTTGAACGACATCATGTATGCGGAAGTCGAATATAATTACGACGCGTTTAACTCCAATTTGCCGTCTGCAGACTTCAACCAGAGCGTGGCGACCTTCAGGATTGGCGGTCGGTTGTAATTACACTCGATAACGGTTTTGACCGGTCGGTCGCGTCTTCTTTGTGCTAAAACCGGTCAAGGGACGTCGGCGCCCGAACTCCCCCTCGGTTCGCCGGCGTCCTCATTCATTCATTCAGCGTTCAAGGTGCAAGGATGCGCAGATCGCCGAGAGGCGTTACGGCGTGATCAGCCCGTATCCGTAGATCGCATCGTAGCCGGGCGAGCCAAGATCCACGGCTGAGTCGATCAGCGTTTGCATGAGAAGGGCGCGATCGTTGCAAACATTGCGCGGTTCACATCGCGCGGAGATCGCAGCGGCGGCGAACGGCGCCGCAAACGACGTGCCGGTCCGCGACACATATCCTCCGTCCGCCGCAGCGGCCATAATGCGCGCGCCAGGGGCGGCGAAATCGATATGGTCGCCGCGCCCCGCCAAACGGTAGACCTTATTGTCGTGATCGACCGCCGTGACGGCGATGACGCTGCTATAGCCGGCCGGATAGAGCGGTGCGGCGGCGGGCCCTTTGTTGCCGACCGCCGCGACGACAATGACGCCGCGCTCGTCCGCCGCCTGGATCGCCGCCTCAAGCACCTCGTTGGGCGGGCCGGATAGGCTCATATTCACGACCGGCACGCGATTGACGACCATCCAATTCAGCGCGCGCACCAGGCTCGCCGCCGTCGCAACCAACTTGCCCGAGGGCTGTTCGAAAAACACCGACGCGGCGTAAAGCTGCGCGCCGGGCATCACGCCGGCATAGTCGCCGTCATTGCCGATGAGGATCGATGCAACGGCGGTTCCGTGCGCGGTTGGCCGCAGCGACTTTGCGCTGTCGGTGAAATCGTTTGCGACAATGCGCTGGCCCTTGAGGGCGGCGTGATCGCTGTTTACCGCCGTATCGATCAGCCCGATGCGTATGCGGCGATTGCGCTGAGGCGTCGCCGCCTCCGGTGAAGACGTCGCGTAAAACGCCGGCGCAACGCCGTCAGCGCTCTCGTCCGTTTCGTAGTAGTGATTGCGGTCGATTTCAGCGGCCGGATCGCGCGCCTGCAAAAGTTCGCTTTCGAGCGCTAGGTCAAACCCGGCCGGCGTTTCAACCCGGACGAGGACCATATCAAGACCGCTAAGCGTTTCGGTTTCGAGGATACGATAGCCGCGCGCTGTCAATATTGAGACATCGCTGGCGTCCAACACCACGATATGTTCGCCGCTGCGATACTCCCGGTCCTCGTCATCGAGTTCTTCTTCGAGTTGCGCGCCGAAGAAGGCGCCCATTTCTTCGCCATCCTCGATTTCTTCGCCGTCTTCGATTTCTTCGTCTAACTCTTCTTCGATATCGTCTTCAACGTCGTCCTCAATGTCATCTTCGACATCGTTTTCGACGCCTTCCTCAATGTCATCTTCGACGCCTTCCTCGATATCGTCCTCCACGCCCTCCTCGATGTCGTCTTCAACGCTCTGTTCCACGGCGTCTTCGATATCGCCCTCGACAGCCGCTTCAACATCGTCCTCGATCGCGTCTTCCACGTCGTCTTCGATCGCGCTTTCAACATCGTCCTCGATGCTCGCTTCCACGTCGTCTTCGACCTGATCTTCGATGTCCGCCTCGATATCGCCCTCGACGTCGCCTTCGATGTCGTCTTCCACGTCGTCCTCAACGTCATCCTCAACGTCGTCTTCGATGTCGTCTTCGACATCGTCCTCAACGTCATCGTCTACATCGTCGTCGATATCGTCGTCCGAAGCTTGAAAGGCGTGCGCGACATGACCGTGGGGAAAGACGCCCATCGAGAGCGCCGCGCTGCCCAGCGCGATCGCGGCCGTCAATGTGGTGAAATCCGGTTTTTTCATTTGTCTGCGTGTATCGCCCCTGGCTAAGGCCTTAATGACTAGCGCCCTTAATGATACGCAGGCATGGCGGAAACCGACCACACCACCCCTGACTATAACGGGTCTGGCCCGTTATTTATTCCCCATATGTTCTTAACATAATGGGAATAAAATCGCTGGTCCAACCGTCAGGACACTAGATGCATCAGGATAAGGGCGTTTTCGAGGCTGAATTGCTCGCGCGGTTGCCCCGTTTGCGTCGTTTTTGCCGCTCGTTGGCGGGCGCGGTGCACGACGCCGACGACCTGGCGCAGGCGACGATAGAGCGGCTCTTGACCAAGCGCCCGCCCGCGGATGCGGACCTGACGAAGTGGATGTTTCGCGTATGCAAAAATATCTGGATTGATGAGATGCGGGCTCGGAAAGTCCGGCTGGCGAGCGATATCGACGATACGGTCATCGAAGCGCCGGGCGGCGGCGAGCAGGGCGCGCTCGTCGCGGTGACCCTTCAGGAAGTCAACGCGGCGATGGCGAAACTTCCTGACGTGCAACGGGTGATCATGTCCTTGGTGGCGGTCGAAGGATACACCTACAAGGAGACCGCCGAGATACTGGGCTTGCCGATCGGGACCATTATGAGCCGTCTGTCACGGGCGCGGGCGGCGCTCGCAGAGGAGTTCGACGACGGGCAAACGCGACATTGAGTTAGGCGACGATAGTATGAAGTACGACGACAAGACACTTTCAGCGTATATTGACGGCGAGCTGCCGAAGCGGGAACTGGCCGCGATTGGGGCGGACGTAAAGGCCGATCCGCTGCTTCGCGCGCGCATTGCGCGATTGAAAGGCGCCGATCAGACGGTCAGGGCCGCCTATGCGGACGTTATCGATGAAGCGCCGCCGGAGCGATTGCTGCAGTCGTTTAAAGGTCTCGGCGCGCCGCGCCGGCCGCCGAGCTTTCTTGCACGCGCAACGTCCTATTGGCCGGCGGCGCTCGCCGCGTCGGTCGCGCTGGTGATCGGCTATTATGGCGCAAGCCAGTTCCAGGCCGGACCGCAAGCATTCGCGGTCGCGAAAAACGACTTTCGGGTGCTCGGCGTCATTTCCGACGGCCACGCGATGTTTGAGTCCTTTGAGACCGGTCAAAGCGCGCAGATTTATGACGTTGCCGGGCAGGACGCATTGAAAGTGGAACTGGTGCTTTCCTTCAAGTCCGTGGGCGGCGATTTTTGCCGCGAATTCCTTGCCTATCGATCTGCCGACGCGTTTCACGGCGTCGCCTGCAAGGCGGATGAAAGCTGGACGGTCAGGATCGCCGTCAAAACGCCTGCGGAAATCGACCCGTCCGTCGGCTATGAAACCGCGTCGACGGATCTCGACACGGTAATCAGCGATTATGTCGCGCGCTCGATGAGCGGCGAGGCCCTGGACCTCGACCAGGAAAAGGCTGTCATCGCGAAGGGCTGGAAATAGCCGGGCGCGCCGCCCCAATATCCGATTGCGTTCTTGTTCCGTCCGGTTTTAGCGTTCCGGAAACGCCGGATAATTGTCCAAAGCCGCTATTCGCGATATTGCTCCCGAACACGGGAGCGGAGCCTGCTGATGACAGTCGACATCAATGTGACAAGGTCGGACTTGATCAGGATCAATTTGTTTTTATGGCCGCATGTAAAGTTTAATTGGTTCTATCTGGCATTTCTTTTTCTAGTCGGTTTCGCCGTGTCAATGACGGCTTGGGACGCTGAAATCCCGCTATCGATGTCGGTGGGGTTTTCGCTGGCTGTTGCGTTTGTCCTCGCCGTTACAGTCTCGGCGCTGACGTTTTTGCTTTTCCTGATAATCGGCGTTGCCGGCGCATCGGAGCGGTCAGGCTTGGGTCGGCACGCCTACGAAATTTCAGATGAGGGCCTGATTGAAACAACAAGAATCAATCAAGAGCTGTCAAAATGGGAGGCTTTTCAAAAGATATGGCATTCCGGCCGCTATATTCTTCTCAAAAAACACTGGGCCGCCATACATATTTTCCCATCGAGATGTTTTGATTCTCCGGAACACTTTCAAGAATTTTACGCTGCGCTTAAAGCGAAAATAGGCGGATGAATGCGTTTTGAAAGGATAGGAAGGTTTTTCAAGACAGCGCTGGGCCTTGCCGAGTAGGACCGGCGGTGATCACGCGTCATCGTTCGGCGCTGCGCCGCCGCGCCAGCGCCGGACGAAATCGCATTCAATCCCGAGGAGATCGAGCACGCGTCCGACCGAGTGATCGACAATATCGTCGATGGTTTCGGGCCTTGCGTACATCGCCGGCAGGGGCGGGGCGATGATCGCGCCGATCAGGCTCGCCTCGTATAAAAGCTTGCAATGGCCCGCATGGAGCGGCGTTTCCCGCGGCATCAGGATCAGCGGTCGGCGCTCTTTCAGGCATACGTCGGCAGCCCGGACCAAGAGGTTGTCCGCATAGGAATGAACGATGCCCGACAGGGTCTTCATGGAGCAGGCGGGCACGATCATGCCGTCGGTCTTAAAAGAGCCGCTGGAAATGGCGGCGGCAAGATCGGTCGACTTGTAATTGACGTCGGCAAGCGCGCGCAGATCCGCAGGCGTCTTGTCGGTCTCGAATTTCAGCGTCATCCCCGCGGCCTGGCCCAGGACGAGATGGGTTTCGACGCCTTCCGCTTCGCGCAGCTTTTCTAACAGCCGCACGCCGTAGATCGCGCCGCTGGCGCCGCCGATGCCGACAATGATGCGCTTCATGGAAACAGTATACTCCGCCGTCTGGTGCAGGCGCTACGCCCCATGGCGCGCAAATCGGGGTTTATTCGCCGTCCGCCGCCGTCGCCGCATTGCCGATGGCGTCAAGCGCGCCGGAAACCCGCGCGATCACGCCATGATCGGCGCTGAGGCCATGGCGGCGGGCGATTTTGCTCATATCATTGTGCGCAAAGATGACCTCGCCGGCCTCATTTTCATAGATCAGCGCCTTTAACGGCAGATCAATGCCGATGGTCTGGCTTTCGATCATCAGCTTCGAGCCGATCGCCGGATTGCCGAAAATCACAAGCGTGGTCGGGCGCAGCGTCGTGCCGACCCCGGCTGCGCCGGCGGCGTGATCGATTTTCGAAAACACGCCGATATCGCGCGCCGCCAACGCCGCTTCAAGCTGGGCGATCGTTTCATCGAAGGAGACGGCGCTTTTCTTTTCGATGAGGCTTTTCTCGCCCGCCCAGGCGGCGGGGACGATGGCGGTCAATAATAACGCGGCGGCGATTGCACGAAGCATGAAACTCTCCTTGATTGCTCGGCGCGCAGCATCGCAAATCCAGCCGCGTGCGCAAGCGCCGCGCCGTTCACTATTCCGCGGCCTGTCGGCCCGCTTCCTCGGCGGCGAGGAATTTTTCCGCTTCAAGCGCGGCCATGCAGCCCATGCCGGCGGCGGTGACGGCCTGGCGATAGATGTCGTCGGTGACGTCGCCGGCGGCGTAGACGCCCGGAATGTCCGTCGCTGTCGAATCCGGCGCGGTTTCGATATAGCCGTGACCGTTCATCGGCAGCTTGCTTTCGAACAGTTCCGTCGACGGCTTGTGGCCGATGGCGATGAAAACCCCGTCGACCGGAAGGTCGCTCGTCTTGCCGGTCTTGACGTTTTTGAGCCGCGCCCCGGTGACGCCGAGGGGATCATCGTCGCCGAGGATTTCCTCAAGCGTGTGATCCCAGACGATCTCGACATTGTCCTTGGCGAACAAACGGGTCTGCAAAATTTTCTCCGAGCGCAATTCATCGCGGCGGTGAACCAGCGTTACATGCTTGGCGAGGGCTGAAAGATAAAGCGCTTCCTCGACGGCGGTGTTGCCGCCGCCGACCACCAGAACGTTTTTGCCGCGATAGAAAAAGCCGTCGCAGGTGGCGCAGGCGGAAACCCCGAAGCCCTGGAACTTTTCTTCCGAAGGCAGCCCCAGCCATTTCGCCTGGGCGCCGGTGGCGATGACCAGCGCGTCGGTTTGATAGATCTCGCCGCTGTCGCCTTTAAGGGTGAAGGGCCGTCTGGAAAGATCGACATCGACGATAATGTCGCCGATGAATTCGGTTCCCACATGCTCGGCCTGCTTTTGCATCTGCTCCATCAGCCAGGGGCCCTGCACCACGTCGGCGAAGCCGGGATAATTCTCGACATCGGTGGTGATGGTCATCTGTCCGCCGGGCTGGAGGCCGTGCACGACAACCGGGCTCAGCCCCGCCCGCGCCGCATAGATCGCCGCGGTCAGGCCCGCCGGCCCCGAACCTAAAATCAACAGACGGGTCTTTTTCACCTTCGCCTCACTTCGTTTGCGGGAGCGCCATGAGATGGGCGCGACCGCGCGCCGGCGCAAGCTTTTGTCGCGCAGGCGTTACCAAAGCCGCGCCGGCGGGGGAAGGCCGGCCCTTGCGACGGGAAGGGCAAAATGGTAACAAATGTTACTAATTTTCAGCTTTCCGGGAGGCGCCGCCATGGCCCGCAAATGGATCACCCCGTCGCGCGTGGAGGGTAAGGCTTCGCGCCAGGCCCATGCGGACATGCCCGCCGGGACCTATGAGCGCGAAATGTCCAAGGAAGGCTTTTTCGGCCCCGCCGCCTTCCTCCATCACAAGCGCCCGCCCACGGGATGGTCGCGTTTCGAAGGGCCGCTGCGGCCGCGGGCGTTCAATCTCGCCGCCCTGGGCGAACCGAGCGCCAGCCCCTGGAGCGCCCCGCGCGTGTTGCACAACAACGCCTGCGACATCCGCTTCTGGAAGCTCGATGCGCCCATGCCGGCGCTGGCGCGTAATGGCGACGGCGACCAGCTGTTGTTCATTCACGAAGGCGAGGGGGATCTTTATTGCGATTTCGGCCATCTTGCGTTCGAGGCGGGCGATTACATCATGCTGCCGCGGGGGACCATGTGGCGGCTGGCGCCGTCCGCGCCGCCGATATCGGCGCTGATGATCGAGGCGACCAACACGCATTATACGCTGCCCGACAAGGGACTTTTGGGACCCCATGCGATTTTCGATCCGGCGATGCTCGATGCGCCGGAGATCAACGACGCGTTCAAGGCCCATCAGGCGGACGACGGCGAAACAAGGGTGGACATCAAAAAGCGCGGCGAGGTGTCGGTTGCGACCTACCCTTACAATCCCCTTGACGTCGTCGGCTGGCACGGCGAACTCAGCCCGGTGCGGCTTAATGTCCGCCACATCAGACCGCTCATGTCGCATCGTTATCATGTGCCGCCCTCGGCCCATACGACGTTTCTGTCCGACCGGTTTGTCGTATGCACCTTCGCGCCGCGCCCGTTCGAAACCGATCCCGGCGCGCTTAAAGTGCCGTTCTTTCACAATAACGACGATTACGACGAAGTGCTGTTCTATCATGCGGGCGATTTCTTCAGCCGGGACAATATCGACGCCGGCATGATGACGTTTCATCCATCGGGCTTCACCCATGGCCCGCACCCCAAAGCGCTCAAGAACATGCTCGAGCAGTCAAAACAGGGAACCGACGAATACGCCGTGATGATCGACACGCGCGATCCGCTCGATATCGGCGAGGGCGCGTCGGCGGTGGAAAATCATGATTACGTCAATTCATGGATGACAAGGGATGCGGCGGATAGATGATCCGCACGCAACACCCCGATCCCGCATCGCTGTGCTGCGAGACCATGCGGGCGGCGCTGGAAATGACCTGCACGACTCATGACGATCCGTTCGAGTGCCCGGACAGCCTGATTGCCTATCATGAAGGGCTGGGCCAGTTCGGGGTGATCGTTCATGACGGCGGCCGCGACGTGGTCGTGATCCGTCATTGTCCCTGGTGCGGGGCGGGGCTAGGCTCGGCGCCGAAGCAAAACTGAAGGGGGATAGAACATGCGCCAAGTGGTTCTGGGAGTATTTATTTCATTATTGTTTGTGACATCGGCGAACGCTTATTGCCGCGATCCGGGCCGCGCGCCTGAGGCGCCGCCGTCTTATGACAAGCCCCGTATTCCGTCCTGTCTTCGAAACGTCCGCTATGGCGAGGATCCCGACTGCGACCGTTACGAACTTGACCGCTTTGAGCGGGAAACCGACCGTTATATTGAAAAACTGCAGGAATATGCGGAAGACTCCCGGCGTTACGCGCAAGAAGCTGAAACATTTGCGCAATGCGAAATCGCCGAAGCGCGCGCAGCGCTCGATCCATGAGTCGAATTAAAGGAAATTGAATGAAACTCGCCTCCCTCAAACATGGTCGCGACGGCCGACTGGTCGTCGTCTCCAGGGATCTCACCCGCTATACGGACGCCGCCCGCGTCGCGCCGACCTTGCAGGCCGCGCTTGACGGCTGGGAAAGCGCCGAGCCGGGCCTGCGCGAACTCGCCCAGGGCCTTGAAACCGGGGCCATGCCCGCCGAACGCTTTCACGAACGCGACTGCGCCTCGCCCCTGCCGCGGGCCTATCAGTGGGCGGACGGATCGGCCTATATCAATCATGTGGAGCTGGTCCGAAAGGCGCGCGGCGCGGAGGTCCCCGAAAGCTTTTACGACGATCCGCTGATGTATCAGGGCGGCTCGGACAGTTTTCTCGGACCCCGGGACGACATTTTGATGCCGACCGACGAGGGCTGGGGCATCGACATGGAAGGCGAGATCGCCATTATCACCGGCGACGTGCCCATGGGCGTCACGGCCGAAGAGGCTGGCGATTATATCCGCCTCGTCATGCTGGTGAACGACGTTTCCCTGCGCGGCCTCATTCCGGCGGAACTCGCCAAAGGGTTCGGCTTTTTTCAATCGAAGCCGTCGTCGGCGTTCAGTCCGTGCGCCGTAACGCCTGACGCATTGGGCGGAGCGTGGAAGGACGGCTGCGTTCATTTGCCGTTGATGGTCGATTACAACGGCGCGCCGTTCGGCCGCGCCGACGCCGGCCGGGACCTCACCTTCAACTTTCCCCGCCTGATCGCCCACGCCGCCAAAACCCGGCCGCTTTGCGCCGGCACGATCATCGGCTCCGGCACGGTGTCGAACAAGCTCGACGGCGGGCCCGGCAAGCCGGTGAGCGAGGGTGGGGCGGGCTATTCCTGCATCGCCGAGATCCGCATGATCGAGACCATTTATGACGGCGCACCGAAGACGGCCTTCATGAAATTCGGCGATACGGTCGAAGTGCGGATGGAAGACGAAAACGGCAAATCGATTTTCGGGGCGATCAGCCAGCGTGTTGCGCAATACGCGCGGTAAATGCCGCCGCTCCCGAATTCTTGATCTTTTCCGGCAGCGATCCTGGATTATGGTCGAGGCTTTTTTTGAAAACCTCGCTAGAGTTTCGCCATGTTGAGCAAGAGTATTGCGTTCGTGAGCATTGCGATGGCCGCCAGCGGCGCGGCGGTGGCGCAGGATCGGATTGTCGTCACCGCCGAACGGCGCGCGCAGGCGGCGGATGATGCGCCGCAAAGCATTTCACGACTTGAGCAAGATGCGCTTGCGCTGATCGGCGCCGATCATATCGCCGAAGCCTTGGCGCGTGCGCCGGGCGTCAATCTTCATCGCGGCTCGGGGGTCGAACATCTGACGGCGATCCGCTCGCCGGTTTTGACGGGCGGGGCGGGCGCGGGGTCGTTTTTGTTTCTGGAAAACGGCGTGCCCCTGCGCTCGCCTGGTTTTGCGAATATCAACGGCCTCTTCGACGCTCATTATGAAATCGCCGGCGCAATTGAAATCGTCCGCGGGCCGTCCGGCGCGCTTTACGGGGCCAATGCGATCCACGGCGTCGTAAACGTTCTGACGCCTGCGCCAGGCGATGATTTTTCGCTCTTTGCGGAAGGGTTCGGCGACACGCAGGAGCGTTTCAAAGGAAAAGCAACGCTTTCGAACAACGCCGGCGGGCATGGCTTTCTCATCGGCGCCTCTGTCGTATCGGAGGCCGGCTATCGCGAAGACGCCGGCCTCGACCAGCAGAAGCTAACGCTGCGCCATCGCTACGACAGCGGCGAAACGCGCATCGATACGATCTTTGCCTTCGACAATCTCGAACAGGAAACCGCCGGTTTCATCTTCGGCGAGGCGGCGCTCAACGATCGCCAATTGCGTCGGCAAAACGCCTTTCCCCAAGCCTATCGCGACGCCAAATCGGCGCGGTTGCAATCGACCGTCGAAACGCCGCTCGGCGCAAAGACCGTGCTGCGGCTGACCCCCTATGCGCGCTGGAACGAGATGGAATTCCCGCAGCATTTCCTGCCGGGAAATGCGCTCGAAGAAAACGGGCATTGGAGCGTCGGCGCGCAAAGCGCGGTCTATTACGACGGGCAAGAGATTTCCCTGATCGCCGGGATCGACGCGGAATATACCAAAGGGTTCCTGCGCGAATTTCAGGAAGACCCGACCGTGTTCTCCTTCGTTCAGGGGCTCCATTACGATTATGACGTTCAAGCGATCAACGCTTCCGGGTTCGTGCAGGGCGAACTTTCCCTCGCGCCGGACACCGTTGCAGCGGCGGCTATGCGCGTTGACGGGACAATTTATGATTATGAGAACTTGACCGACAGCAGCGTCTTTGGCGGTTTCTTAAGGCCGGAAAGCCGAACGGATCGTTTTGTGACGGCGAGTCCGAAATTCAGCTTGCGCCATGAGTTTTCGCAAAACGCATCGGCCTATGTCAGCTACGCTAGAGGCGCGCGCCCGCCGCAGACGACGGATCTTTACCGCTTGCGCATCAACCAGACCGGCGACGGCGCCCGCCCGGAAATCGTCGATTCCGTCGAACTTGGCCTTAGGGGAAATCTTGGCGAGCGCGTATGGTTCGATGTCGCCGGTTTCTGGATGGACAAACGCAACTTCTTTTTCCGCGACGCTGACGGATTCAACGTCACTAACGGCAGGACGCGTCATGTGGGTGTCGAAGCGGATATCCGCATTGCGCTCCATGAGACGTTGACGCTTTCAAGCGCGCTGACCTACGCCGCACACACATATCGTTTCGACCGCCCGACCGGCAACCAAACGGAATCGATTTCATTCGGCGACGATGTCGACACCGCGCCGCGGGTCATCGCCAATACGCGGCTTGGCTGGCGGCCTAGCGAAGGCGTCACCCTGGAAGCGGAATGGGTTTCTGTGGGTTCTTATTTTACCGATGCGGCCAACGATCACGCCTATGGCGGCCACAATCTCCTCCATCTGCGCGCGCAAGCGGCGCTGTCTGAAAACCTCGCCGTGTTCATGACGCTGCGCAACGCAACCAACGCGCTTTATGCGGAGCGCGCCGATTTCGCTTTCGGGCAGACGCGGTTCTTTCCCGGCGAAACCCGCACGCTGGGCGTTGGCGTGCGGTATCGCAGATAGCTGCGGTCGGCGCTTTCAACCGCCCCGGCGATCTTCTATCGTGCCCGCACGGCGAGAGGAGGAAACCTGTGGCGAGCCTGCGCGCGCGGTTGGTCGTTTCTCAATTGAAGCGACAGATGAAGTCTCAGCCCCTTCATGAGATCGACACGGCGTTTTTGCGCGCCGAGCTCGACAAAATGGCGCCGAAGCGCATTCCGAAATCGATTACGCTTGAAACCGTCGATGAGGGGGGTGTCAGGGGCGAGTGGCACAGCCCGCAAAACGCCGCGCCGGGGCGGACGATTTTCTATCTTCACGGCGGCGGCTATGCCTTCGGATCGGCGAAGTCCCATCGCAATCTGACATTCGCGCTGGCGCAGGCGTGCGAAGCGGAGGTTTTTTCCCTCGATTACCGTCTGGCGCCGGAACATCCCTTTCCCGCGGCGGTCGATGACGCCCGCGCCGCCTGGCGCTGGCTGATCGATCAGGGCCGCGATCCGGCGCAGACGATGATCGCCGGCGATTCCGCCGGCGGCGGTCTGGCGCTGGCGTTTACGGTGCTTTGCAAGCAAGAGGGCCTGCCGCCGCCCGCCGGGATCGTCTTGTTTTCCCCGTGGACGGATCTCGCCGTCACGGGCGAGTCGATTAAGAAGAACGCGCAAAGCGAGGCGATGTTCATGCCCGGCGGCATCGAAGAGGGCGTTGAGCCCTATCTTCGCGGCGCCGATCCGCGCACGCCGCTTGCCTCGCCGCTTTATGCCGATCTTTCCGACCTGCCGCCGACGCTGATCTTCGCCAGCGCGGACGAGATGCTGCTGGACGACGCCGTGCGCGTGCACGAGAAAATGCAGGGCGCCGGCGTTTCGTCCAGGCTGATCGTCGAAAAGGGCGTGCCCCATGTCTGGCCGATTTTTTCGGGTCATTTTCCCGAAGCCAAGCGCGCGATCAACGAGGCCGCCGCATTCGTTTTGGACACCCTTGAGCCGGGCCGGGCGGTCGGCCGCCGCGACGCCGAAAAGAGGCGGATGAGAAGCCACGCCGTCAAGCTGGCGCTCGCCGTGGTGCTTGACGTTCTTGATTTCACCGTCGGCCGCATTCCCGGATTCGAACTGGCGTTCGACGCGCTAATGGGAGTCGCGGCGGTCGCTCTGTGGGGCTGGCCCGGTCTGTTTGCGTTCTGGGAGCTCGCCGATCCCACGGGGCAGTTCGATGGGTTCGTCCCGACCCTGACGCTGATCGCCTTGAGCCAGATCGCCCCGGGCCGCAAACAATTAACCCGCCCGGACAAAGACCGGACGGGCTAACGCTGGGGGAAACTGTGAAAGCGGCTGTCTAGCAGTCGCGGCGCGGCGGCCTAGTAATCGTCGCCATAGCTGCGGAAGCTGCCGTCTTCCCAATAGCTGTCGCCATATTCCGGATCGATGTAATAATAGCGGCCGGCGCGGCGGTCGTAATAACGATCGCCGTGATCGCGGGCCCGGCCCCAGCAGGTGCCGGCGCGCGAGCAGCCTTCATAAGCGCCGAGCGCGGCGCCGATTAGCGCGCCATAGGCCGCGCCCCGGCCTGGCCGGCCGGCGAAGATTTCCCCGGCGATCGCGCCGCCTGCAGCGCCGATGGCCGCGCCGGTCAGCGCGCCCTCGCCGGTCGATTGACAGCCCGTAGCGGCCAGCAACATGGCCCCAGAGGCGAGTATCAGATTTTTCATTGCCCTTCTCCTTGCAACAGGATTTCGCCATCAGAGCGGGGAAACGCTACAACCCGCCTGCGGCTCCAACGCCGCGTCAACGCCAACCATCGGCGCGATCCAAGGCGAGAATGAGGCAGGGACTTGTCGGAAATGGGTCCGCTGCATCACGCGCTTGCGAGGCGCGCCGGGCCGACTAGGCTGGGCCCGATCATAAAAGGAGCGAACAATGGCGCAACACAGCGGCAAGGCGATCTATCTCAAGAACTATCCCGCGGGGATGCCGACCGAGGCGCTGTTCGAGCTGCGCGCGGCTGAAACCCCCGCGCCGGGGCCGGGCGAAATGCTGTGCCGAACGGTCTGGATGTCGGTCGATCCTTACATGCGCGGACGCATGCGCCCGGACGTCAAAAGCTATATCCCGCCCTTTTCCCTCGACCGGCCGCTCGAGGGCGGGGCGGTCTCGCAGGTCATGGAATCGAATATCGAGGGCTACCAGCCCGGCGATTATGTGGTCGATTATACCGGCGGCTGGAAGGAATATTATCTTTCCAGGGGCGAGCAGACCCACAAGGTCGATCCCAACCTCGCGCCGCTGTCGGCCTATCTCGGCGTGCTCGGCATGCCCGGCATGACCGCCTGGGCGGGGATCACGCAGATCTTAAAGCCTAAGGAAGGCGAAACCCTCTTCGTTTCCGGCGCGGCGGGCGCGGTCGGCTCCGTGGTCTGTCAGCTCGGCAAGATCAAGGGCTGCCGTGTGATCGCGTCGGCGGGATCGAAGGCGAAATGCGACTGGCTCGTAAACGAAGCCGGCGTCGACGTCGCGCTCAACTACAAGGACTATAAGAACGCGGCCGAGCTGACCAAGGCGCTGGCCGAAGCCGCGCCCAAGGACGTTGACTGTTATTTCGAAAATGTCGGCGGCATGCATCTGGAAGCTGCGCTCCACTGCATCGCCTTGGGCGGACGCATCGCACTGTGCGGCATGATCTCCATGTATAACCTGACCGAACCGGAACCGGGCCCGTCCAATCTCATCAACCTTGTCGCGCGCGGCGCGCTGATGCGCGGGTTCATCGTGTCGGAATATATGGCCAAGGCCATGGAGTTCGCCGCCGAGGTCGCCCCGCTGCTGGCCCAGGGCAAGATCAAGTTCCAGGAGTCCGTCTATGAAGGCCTCGACAAGGCGCCCGAAGCCTTTATCGGCCTCTTCAAGGGCGAGAACTTCGGCAAGGCGGTGGTGCGGGTCGGGCCGGATCGGATTTAGGTCTCCGACTTTACTTCAAAGCCAAACGTCTAGCCCCGCTCATTCCCGCGAAAGTGGGAATCAAGTTTGACGGTTTGTCAGTTAAACACTGCCCTCATCCTGAGGCGCTTTTCACATCGCTCTCAAGCGATGTGAAAAGCCTCGAAGGATGGCGGCAAGCGCTGCACTTGTCGCCGATGCTTCGAGGCTTTCATCTGATTGGCTACAGCCAATCGGATGAAAGCACCTCAGCATGAGGGTGGCTTATGCGGAAAACGCCCCGTCGCTGGATTCCCGCTTGCGCGGGAATGAGTGGACAAAAGTCGTTGCTGCGGTCTACCCCGCCTGTTCGGCCTTGCGCGCTTCGACGATCTTGTCGGCGTCCTTGCCGAAGAGTTCCTGATAATGATCGAATTTGGTTTCGAACGTCGCCGAGCCCTGGCTTAAGGAGCGCAGTTCGATGATCAGGTCCTGCAGGCCCGATTCCGGCATCATGGCCGTGACCGTGTCCCAGCCCGGCCAGCCCTCGCGGGCGTCGAACCCGAGGATCTGGCCGCGCCGTCCCGATACGACGCCGTGCACCTTGTTGGTGTGCTCGCTCGGGGCGTGAATCGCGGTGTGATAGATCGGCTCCAACAGCACCGGGTCGCAATCGGGCAGGGCTTCGCGCATCGCCTGGCGGCCGGCCATCTTGAACGACATCTCGTTTGAATCGACCGCGTGATGCAGGCCGTCATAAAGCGTCACCGCGAGATCAACGACCGGAAACCCGAGCGGTCCGGACACAAGTCCGTCCGTAACGCCGGCCTCGACCGCGGGAATGAACTGCTTGGGCACCGAGCCGCCGTGAATGACTTCGTCGAACTTAAAGCCTTCGCCGCGCGCCAGCGGCTTGATCTTCACCTTGATGTCGGCGAACTGGCCATGCCCGCCGCTTTGCTTTTTATGGCGCGCATGATGATCCGCATTGCCCCGAATGGTCTCCTTGTAGGACGGTTTGGGCGTCGCCGTGGTGATCTCCACATTGAAGCGGTTTTTAAGTTGCGCGGCGGCAAGACGCATATGCACGTCGCCCTGGCCGCGCAGGACGAGTTCGCTGGTGTCCGCGCGCCGTTCGGTCGAGAGCGAGGAATCCTCCTCGACGATCTTGGCGAGCGAGGTCGACAGCTTGACGTCGTCCTTGTCCTGCCTGGCGCGGATCGCAAGTTCGAAGACCGGCGGCATCGGCGTCGAGACCAGATCGCCCTTGTTGATCTTGCCGTCGATGATGAGATCGCCGGTCGCCAGTTCGTCATGGCGGGGCAGGCCGATAATGTCGCCGGCGCCCGCTTCGCCCTGTTTGTCGCGCGCATCGCCGTTAAGCGCGAGAAGTCCGGACACGCGACTGCCCTCGACGTTGTCGCCGTCCTTAATCGCGCCTTCCCAGACGCGCAGGACGGAAATCTTGCCGGTATGGGGCACATGCGCCGTGCGCACGACCGAGGCGACGAAATTACCCGCGCCCTTGACGCCGAGGCGCTCGCCGGCGGCGGAAACGTCCGGGGTTTCGTGCCGCAACAGCTTGAACAGGCGCGTAACGCCGTGGCGATGGGCGGCCGAGCCCAATAGCACCGGGACCACAAGATCCTGGCGCAACTCCTTGGTCATGACGTTGAATATTTCATCGCTCGGCGGGGTTTTGTCCTCGAGAATCTGCTCCATCAGATTGTCGTCAAAATCGGCCAGGGAATCGAGCAGGGACTCGCGCGCTTCGGCTTCGCGCTCTTTCGCCGAGTCGGGAATTTCGATCAGTTCGGACTGCTGGCCTTCGCGATATTTCCAGGCCCGTTCGCTGACGAGATCGATGGCGCCGACAATCTGGCCGCCTTCGTGGATCGGCGCCTGGCGCAGGACCAGCGGCCGCTCGGAATAGGACTGCAGCGCTTGGAGCAGATCGCGCACGCGGGTCTGGGTTTCGTCGATGCGGTTGACGAACAGGACATGGGGGATCTTGTGATCGTCGAGAAACTTGAAATAGGGGCCCAGGCTTGCGGCGCGATCCGGATTGGGCTCGGCGACCACGACGACAATGTCCGCCGCGCGCATCAAGTCGAGACTGGCGCCCATCAGTTCGACCGAGCCGGGACAGTCGATGAAATTCCAGGTATCGCCGAGATAGTCGCAGCGCGCGAAATTCGGCTCCGTCGTCATGCCGAAATCCTGCGCTTCCTGGGAGGCGTCAAGCGCCGGCGCCTTGCCTCCGGCGCGTTCGGTCAAGGCGTACAAAAGGGCGGTTTTGCCGCTGCCCTGCGGGCCGACCAGCACCGCGCACCGGATATAGCCTTTCTTGCCGTTCATGGGCGTCCTCCTCGCTTGGGGCGAGGCGCGCTGCCCTGTGCGGCGTTAGGATCGCATCGCCGTAAGTGGCGCAATGCCGGTTCGCCTCGCTGCTCGTTATAGAAATATGAGCCATATCAAACTCCTTTGTCGCGCGCGGCGCAATCCCAGGGCTGCTTTTCCGGTGGTTTTCGGCGCTGCAATGCGGTATTCTCAGGCCCGGCGAACGCCCCTCGATTCCGGCCATAAAACGGGCCTTCGACCGGACGGAATCGGCTTGACCGGGCGGGCCGGCTATCATACACCGCGCCCCTCTCGGGCGGCGTCAGCCGGCCGTTACGCGGGTGTAGCTCAGTTTGGTTAGAGCGCCGGCCTGTCACGCCGGAGGTCGCGGGTTCAAGTCCCGTCACTCGCGCCACTTCCAACTCTCGGAAGCTGTCGCAACTCACTGAAAAC